>NZ_JPPQ01000069.1:1662596-1675054 GCF_000743655.1 Sphingobium sp. ba1 | reverse complement strand
CCCTTAGCCCGCATACTCACATGCCCCTGCGCGCCGACGATGATATGGTCATGCACGGCGATATTCAGCCGTTTGCCCGCCTCGATGATCTGCCGCGTCACCTCTATGTCCTGACGACTGGGTTCAGGCGAACCACTGGGATGGTTGTGGACCAGGATCAGCGCCGCCGACCCCAGGTCGATGGCGCGCCGTATAACCTCGCGGACATAGATGGCGGCCTGGTCTATGGACCCATCGCCCATATTCTCATCACGGATCAGCATGTTGCGGGTGTTGAGATGCAGCACGCGCACGCGTTCCACCCCCAGATGCGCCATGTCGGCGCGCAGATAGTCGAGCAATGCCTGCCAACTCGCCAGCACCGGTCGCGCCGCAACCTCGTTGCGCAACATCCGCAGCGCGCTGGCCTGGACGATCTTGATCGCGGCGACGCTGGTGTCGCCCATGCCCGGCACCCGCGCGATCGCATGCCAGTCCGCCGCCATCAGCCCGCCTATGCCGCCAAATTCGCGCAGTAACGCCTTAGCCAGCGGCTTGGTGTCGCGCCGGGGGATCGCCAGCGCCAGCAGATATTCGATCAGTTCATGATCGTGCAGCGCGTCGCCGCCTGCCTCCGCCAGCTTCTGGCGCAGCCTTGCCCGGTGGCCTGCGCCGTCATGCGTGACTTTTGCGTCCTGCTCGGCCAAGCTCGCCCCCTTGCTACCGACCATGACGCTATGCGTTGCGGAATCGCGGGGCAAGGATATTTAGGACGGGTCGGACGTTCTGGTCCCGTCACGGACCATAGAGTGTCGCACGAAAGCCGGGGTTGGCCATAAGCATGGAAGAACAGGACGGCGAAGAGGCGATTCGCCGGGGGTGGCTGCGCTGGCTGGGTGTCGGCACGGGTACGCTTGCGCTGGTGCTGGTCGGGCTGTGGACGCAGCGCGCGCCGATCGCCGAAAATTTCGTCAGCCGCGAACTCAACCGGCGCGGCGTGCGGGCCAATTACGACCTGGTCGATGTCGGCCTGCGCACCCAGCGGATCGAGGCTATCGTGCTGGGCGACCCGGCCAAACCCGATTTGACCGCCGAGTGGGTCGAAGTCGATATCGCCTTCACTGGCGTCACGCCTGAAGTGGCGGCCGTGCGGGCAGGGGGCGTGCGCCTTCATGGCAGTTACAAGGGCGGCGTGCTGAACCTGGGCGAGCTGGATAAGTTCAGCGATCCCAATTCGACCGCGCCCTTCAGCCTGCCCGACATTCTTCTGTCGCTCACCGACGCCCGGCTGCGGCTGGATACCGACGCGGGCCAGGTCGGCCTGCGGATCGACGGCTCTGGCGGGTTGCAATCCGGTTTCGACGGGAAGGTCGCCGCCGTCATGCCGCGCGGGACCATGGCGGGTTGCGCGATGACCGATGGCAGCGCGCTGCTCGATATCGCCATGCGCCAGGGTCAGCCGCATCTGACCGGACCCATCCGCGCCGCCGCTTTCGCCTGTCGCGGGGCCGCCACCGCCATGGCGCAACCCGTCGCCGTCATCGACCTGACGCTCGGCAAGGCGTTCGAACGCTGGACCGGCCATGTCGACCTGTCGGGCGAAGCGCTCAAGTCCAACGGCCTGGTCCTCGCCAGCCCGGCAGGTCGCATCGATTTCGACGGCAGCAAGGCCGGGTCGCAAGGCCGCGCCCGTATCAACGCGGCCACGCTGGCGGGTGGTGGCACATTGATCGAGCAGGCCGCGCTCAACGGCGCCTGGACGTTCAAGAGCGACGAAGCGACGATGCAGGGCAATCTGTCGGGCCGCAACATCCGCCTCGTTTCGCGCGAATCGCTCGCCGCTTTCCGCGCATCGACGGCGGGCACCCCCGTCGCCCCATTGGCGGCGCGCTTCGCCGACGCCGTGGCGCGGGCAGGGGACAATAACCAACTCCGCACGAATTTCGCGCTCGTACAACGCAGCGCCAAGGGTAGCCTCGTCCTCACCAACAGCCGCCTCGCCGCCCGCAGTGGCGCGCAGGCGGCGCTCTCGCCCGACGGTCGGGTGACGCTGGGCTGGCCGGGGCAGGGGCGGGCAGCACTTGATTGGGCGCTTGACGGCGCGATCACGACGCGGGGCGGCGGCTTGCCCCAGGCCGCGCTGCGCCTGGTGCGCCGACCCGGCGGCGGCTTTGGCGGCGATCTGTTTGTTGATCCCTATGCGGCGGACAATGCGCGCCTGGCGCTCGATCGCGTCCGTTTCACCGCTGCGTCCGATGGCACGACTCGCTTCGCCACCTCGCTCCGGCTCGATGGTCCGCTGCCCGACGGCCATCTGCGCGGCCTGACGCTACCGATCGAAGGACAACTCGCCGCCAATGGCGCGCTGCGCATCAATCCGCGCTGCGTTCCCTTCTCGGTCACAGAGGCCCACTATGGCAGTTTCGCGATAGGCCAGACCCGCCAGACGCTGTGCCCGCTCGACGGCGGCGCTTTATTCGCCATGGGAGCGGGCGGCATCAGCGGCGGTGCGGACATCCGCAAACTCGCCCTCTCCGGCACCAGCGGCGACAGTCCCCTGCGGCTGACCGCCGACCATGCCCGTGTCGCGCTCGGTCAGACGGGCTTCGCCCTGGCCAATGCCGACCTGTCGATCGGCCCGCAGGATGCGCCGGTTCATCTCACCGCCGCCAGCCTGGACGGCCGCATGACGGCCAAGGGCTTTGATGGCAAGGCCAGCGGCGCAGGTGGCCGCATCGGCACCATCCCGTTGATCCTCGAACAGGGCAATGGCGATTGGCGCTTCGACAAGGGCGCACTCGCCTTCCGCGCCGCCATGACCGTGCGCGATTCGCAGGTGCCCGCCCGCTTCATCCCGCTCGCCGTACCGGATTTCACGCTGATGATGCGCAATAGCCGGATCGCCGCCACCGGCACGCTTACCGCGACACGCAATGGCGCGACCGTCGCCCGCACCGACATTGTCCATAATCTGACCACTGGCCAAGGCCATGCCGACCTGACCGTTCCCGACCTGGCCTTTGGTCCCGATCTTCAACCCGAAGACGTAACGCCGCTGGCGCTCGGCGTGGTCGCGAATGTGAAGGCCAAGGTGAACGGGCAGGGCCGGATCGACTGGACTGGCTCCGATGTGACGTCCACCGGCACCTTCCGCACCGACAATGCCAGCCTCGCCGCCGCCTTCGGTCCGGTCGAGGGGCTGAGCGGCGAATTGCGCTTCACGGACCTCATCAATCTCGTCTCCGCCCCCGGTCAGGAAGCGCGAATCCAGTCCGTCAATCCGGGCATAGAGGTGCGCGACGGCATCGTGCGCTATCGGCTGGAAGCGGGGCAGAAGGTGCGGATCGAGGGCGGCGGCTGGCCCTTCTCCGGCGGCGAGCTGGTGCTGCTGCCCACCACCATGGATTTCAGCGCCGACGTCGATCGCTACATGACCTTCCGCGTCATCGGCCTTGATGCGGGGGCTTTCATCCAGGCGATGGAACTGGACAATGTCTCCGCCACCGGCACGTTCGACGGCATCATGCCGCTGATCTTCAATGCCCAGGGCGGTCGCGTCGCGGGGGGCGTGCTGGTCGCGCGGCAGGAAGGGATGGCGCCGCTGCTCATGCCCGAAGGCGTGCTGCCCTCCATTCCCTGCGATCCCGCGCGACAGTCCGGCGTCCTCTCCTATGTCGGCCCGGTATCGAACGAGCAATTAGGCGTGATGGGCCGCATCGCCTTCGACGCGCTCAAAAATCTCCAATATAAATGTCTGACAATCCTGATGGATGGCGCGCTCGATGGTGAAATGGTCACCAATGTCGTGTTCAACGGCGTCAATCGCGGGCAACTGGGCGGCGCGCCAGCCGGTCTGGCGCGCAATTTCGTCGGCCTGCCTTTCCTGTTCAACGTCCGCATCTCCGCGCCTTTCCGCGGGCTGATGAGTACGGCGCAGTCCGTCATCGACCCGACCCAGACGATCCGGGATGAGATCGGCAAGCAGGCGCAGGAAAAGATGCGGGCGCAAGCGGCGGAAGGGCTTGCGGTTCAGCCTGTGGACAGCGACAAGATGGCAAACGGGGAGCCGAAATGAAGAAAAACGCAATCATCATGGCCGGATTGGCCGCATCGGCTCTGGGGGGCTGCATTCAGGTGAAGGCCCCCGACAAGCCGATCGAGATCAATCTGAACGTCAAGGTGCAGCAGGAAGTCGTGGTGCGCCTGCAACGCGATGCCCAGGATCTGATCCAGAATAACCCGGAGTTGTTCCCGCAATGACACGCAAGATGCTCATAATCGCCGTTGGCGCTGCCGTTGCGCTGGCCACGGGATTCGCCATGACGGCCCCCGCCCGCGCGCAGACGGGCGCTGTCGCGTCGGCCATGGCGGCCGGAACCGTGGGTGAACAGGCCGATGGCTATCTCGGCATCGCCGGCTCGGTGAGCGCCGATGTGCGGGCCGAAGTCGAATCGATCAACATCAAGCGCCGCGCCGCCTACACCCAGTTGGCCAGCCAGCGCGGCGTCACCGTGCAGGATGTCGCCGCTGCCACCGGTTGCCAGACGCTCAGCAGCCGGGTCAAGACCGGCCAGGCCTATCGTATCGGCGCGGGCGCGTGGCAGACCAAGGGGGCAGGCGCGATCGCACTGCCTTCCTATTGCGCGACGGCGGGCTGAAAATCCCGCTCTGGCGGACTTTTCTCCTTCCTTCGTCCAGGGCGTCATTCTCTGCCCGAACCATGGTTGACTATCCGCCATCCCCTTTCTAAACGGGCCGCGCCTTGACGGGTGCAGCCGCAAGCGCCATGCCGCCTGCCATAAGGGGTCACCCCCCGGTGGAGGACGAACATGGTTGCGGAGACACCCGGACAGGACCCGGCAGGGGAAGACGCGCGGATCGCTTCGTTGGAGGAGCGGATCGCACGGGCCGAATCTGTCGAAAAGGTCAGGCAGGGGGCTACTGAGCAAGCGGCGGACGATGGGTCTCGCCTCGGCAACAGGGTTCTTGCGGAACTGATCGGCGGTCTTGTCGGCGGTGCGTTGATTGGCTGGGTTCTTGACCGGCTTTTCGGCACATCCCCATGGCTCCTGCTCGTCTTCCTCGGTCTTGGGATCGTGGCGGCGTTCAGGAACATCATCAGATTGACGACGATAAAGCGTCCCCCGCAATAAGGGACGCTTTCTTCTTAGTCCGACGGTAAAGACGTTACAGGGGTCCAGCGTGGCAGAATCCGGCAAAATCGATCCGATGCACCAGTTTGCGATCGAACCCTTGTTCGGTACGGATCAGCTGTCGCTCGGCGGTTTCAACATCGCCTTCACCAACAGCGCGCTCTATATGGTGCTGGCCGCCGTCGTGCTGTGGATCTTCGTGATCGGCGGCATGAAGCGGGAACTGGTGCCGGGCCGCTGGCAGATGGCGGTCGAATATATGACCGGCTTCATCAAGAATCTGCTGATCGCGAACGTTGGCGAGGGTGGCAAGAAGTATATCCCCTATGTCTTCTCGCTGTTCATGTTCATCCTGCTGGCCAACCTTTTGGGTCTGCTGCCGCTGGGTCTGGTCGGGCTTCACCCCTTCACTTTCACCAGCCATTTCACCGCGACCGGCGTATTGGCGATCATGAGCTTCTCGATCGTGCTGATCGTCGGCTTCGCCAAGCATGGCTTCCACTTCTTCTCGCTCTTCATTCCGCACGGCACGCCCGCGCTGATGGTGGCGCCGCTCTTCCTTATCGAACTCGTCTCCTTCATGGTGCGTCCGTTCAGCCTGGGCCTGCGACTGTTCGTCGCGATGACCGCTGGCCACGTTCTGCTGAAGGTGCTTGCCGGGTTCGTCATCAACAGCGCAAACGCATCGCCCGCTCTCGGTCTGACGGTCGGCACGGCCAGCTTCATCCTGATGATCGGCATCAGCGCGCTGGAAATGCTGGTCGCGGTCATCCAGGCTTATGTGTTCGCGCTGCTGACCTCGGTCTATCTCAACGATGCCGAGAACCTGCACTGAGTTTCATCTAGTTTCGTCAACAATCACTATATTCTAACGAAGGAGTTTACGACATGGACGCAGAAGCCGCAAAGCTGCTCGGTGCTGGCCTGGCCGCCATCGGTGCGGGCATCGCTGCCCTCGGTGTGGGCAACGTGTTCAGCGCGTTCCTCGAAGGCGCGCTGCGCAATCCGGGTGCCGCTGATGGCCAGCAGGGTCGTCTGTTCATCGGTTTCGCCGCGGCGGAACTTCTGGGTCTGCTGGCGTTCGTTATCGCCATGATCCTGGTGTTCGTGGCCTGACACGCCTTACGGGACGGGCAGGGTGGCCTTCACGCCGCCACGCTCGTCCCGCACTATTGACCGCGCCCTGATCGGACGGAAAAAATGCCTCAAATCGCGCAAATTGCCGAAACCTACTCCAGCCAGATTTTCTGGCTGCTGCTGACCTTCGGCTTCGTGTTCTTCGTCATCGGCCTCGGCATGGTGCCCAAGGTGCAGGGGACGGCAGACGCGCGCGACGCGAAGATCAGTGGTGATCTGGACGCGGCAAAGGCTGCCTTTGCCCGTGCCGATGAAGCCGAAGCGGATTATCGTGTCCGTGACGCGGAAAGCCGCACCGCCGCGCAGGCGATGCTGGCCAAGGCGAAGAGCGAAGCCGCCAAGGCTTCCGAAATCAAACTTGCCGCCGCCGATGCGGAGGTTGCCACGCAAATCGCGGCCGCCGAAGCCCGCATCCAGGCTGCCTCCACCGCAGCCCTGGCAGAAATCGAAACCGTCGCCGCCGAAGCAGCGCGCGACATGGTGGCTCGCATTTCCGGCGTGGAAGCGTCGGACGATGCAGCCCGCAACGCAGTAAAGGCGGCACTGGCCCATGGCTGAGGCAGCAGCACAGCATCAAGGGGGCACGCCCCCCACGCTCGACGAGGCAATTCACGCCGAAGGCATGGAGCCGGTCGGCACCGTCGCGCATGAAGGCGTGGCCCCCCACACCGATCCGGAAGCGGTCGGCATGGACGCCACCGCCTGGGTGAGCCTCGCCATGGCGGCGTTCATCGCCATCCTGCTGTTCAAGAAGGTGCCTGCCCTGATCGGCAGCGTGCTGGACGGCCGGATCGCGCAGATCAAGGAACAGCTTGCCGAAGCGACCCGGCTGCGGGCCGAAGCCGAAGCGCTCAAGGGCGAATATGAAGCCAAGCTGGCCGCTGCGGCCGGTGAAGCCGACGCCATGCGCAAGGCTGCCGAGCATGAAGCCGAAGGGCTAATCGCCGATGCCAAGGTGAACGCCGATGCGCTGATCGTTCGCCGCCAGAAGATGGCCGAGGACAAGATCGGTGCCGCGGAACGCGCCGCCATCGTCGCCATCCGCGCCAAGGCCGTGAATGCCGCAACCACGGCCGCCGCGGTCCTGATCGCCCAGGGCCATGATGCGCAGGCGGACAAGGCGCTGGTCGACCGCGCGATCACGGGGCTCGGCACGATCAACTGATCGGTCCGGATCACCGCAACGTAAAAGGGCTGGGGGCAACCCCGGCCCTTTTACGTTGCGGCCCAAAGCGGCCCGGCGGGACAGAACGGCCCTGTCCTACACGCCCTATTCTGTGCCATAACCATGCCACCGCGCGATCCCGCTCCCTTTTCGATAGGATCAGGGTCGGGACATAAAATGTCCGATTCTGCGGGAAATATGCGAAGTTAAGCGCGGGACTTCCTATTCGTGAGCCATTGCGATCCCGGCAGCGCACGCTATTTCAGGCCCATGTCGCAACCCCAATCGCCCGACCGTTTCAACGAAGACAAGGCCAGCTACACGGTGCGCGGGTCCGGTGCGCCCGATCTCGATCAGGGCGTCGAAGCGATCCGCACCACGCTCAAGACGCTACCGACCCGGCCCGGTGTCTATCGGATGCACGATGCGCGCGGCGATGTGCTCTATGTCGGCAAGGCCCGCGCGCTCAAGAATCGCGTCGCCAACTATACCCAGGTCGATCGGCTGCCCCGGCGGCTCCAGCGGATGGTCGCGCAGACCCGGTCCATGACCATCGTCACCACCAACAGCGAGGCCGAAGCCTTGCTGCTGGAAGCGCAACTGATCAAGCGCTACCGCCCGCCCTACAACGTCCTGCTGCGCGACGATAAAAGTTTCCCCTTCATCCTATTGCGCGAAGATCATGCCTTCCCCCGCGTCCAGAAGCATCGCGGCGCGCGCAAGGCGCAAGGTCGCTATTATGGTCCCTTCGCCAGTGCAGGTTCGGTTACGCGCACCATCAACGCGCTGCAAAAACTGTTCCTGCTGCGCTCCTGCACCGACAGTTTCTTCGCCAACCGCTCGCGCCCCTGTTTGCTCTATCAAATCAAGCGCTGCTCGGCCCCCTGCGTCGATCGGATCGACCCGGAAGGCTATGCCGAACTGGTCCGCGACGCGCAGGATTTCCTGGGTGGCAAATCCACCGCCGTTCAGAAGAAGCTCGGCACCGCGATGCAGGCGGCATCCGATGCGATGGACTTCGAACAGGCGGCGGTAATCCGCGACCGGCTGAAGGCCCTGACCTTCATTCAGGGCAGCCAGGCCATCAACGCCGAAGGGCTGGGCGACGCCGACATTTTCGCGCTGGCGGCGAAGGGCGGGGCGATGTGCATCCAGGCCTTCTTCATTCGCGGCGGCCAGAATTGGGGCCATCGCAGCTTCTTCCCGGTCCACACCGCCGAAGTCGCCGAAGATGAAGTGCTGGCCAGTTTCATGGCGCAATTTTACGAGGAAGTGCCGCCACCCAAGCTGGTGCTGACCGATCGCGCGCCTGCGGAATGCGATCTGATCGCCCAGGCCCTGACCGAACGGATCGGCAGCAAGGTTCGTATCGAAGTCCCCCAGCGCGGCGACCGCACCCGCTTGATCAAACAGGCGCAGCGTAACGCAGTCGAAGCGCTCGACCGTCGCCTCGCGGAGACCACCAGCCAGGGCAAAGTGCTGGACGACATGGTGGAAGCCTTCGGTTTGGAGGGCATACCCGACCGTATCGAAATCTACGATAACAGCCATATTCAGGGCGCCCACGCCCTTGGCGCGATGGTGGTCGCCGGACCCGAAGGCTTCCGCAAAAATGCCTATCGCAAGTTCAACATGAAAGACCCCGTCATCTCGAACGATGATTTCGCGATGATGCGCGACATGTTCGAACGGCGCTTCGGTCGCGCCCAGCGTGAAGACCCGGATCGCGACAGCGGCGAATGGCCCGATCTTGTCCTGATCGACGGCGGCAAGGGCCAGCTATCCGCCGCGCGCACGATGCTGGAGGAAATGGGCATTGAGGACGTGACCATGATCGGCGTTGCCAAGGGGCCGCATCATGGCCGGGATGGCCGCGAGGTATTTCACCTGATGGATGGTCGCGAAGTCACCTTCCCGATCAACCATCCCGTCCTCTTCTACCTGCAACGGCTACGCGATGAGGCGCATCGCTTCGCCATCGGCGCGCATCGCGCCAAGCGGAGCAAGGCGATCACCGTCAGTTCGCTCGATGAAGTGCCGGGCATCGGCCCGGCGCGCAAGAAGGCGCTGCTGATGCATTTCGGCACCGCCCGCGCTGTCCGCGATGCCGCGCTAGAAGATCTGGCACGCGCGCCCGGCGTGTCCACGGCGGTGGCCCAGCAGGTCTATGACTATTTCCATGGCTGAGGCGGCGAAGGCCAGCCAGTTGCAATTCTCGTACATTATGCTACATGCACTGGGCTGACGTCCTTTGATGACGATCTATGTTTCCTCCTCCGGCCCTCAATGTGCGTGGACGAGGTCTGTCTCGAAGCCTTCGCTTCTCTTCAGTTCATGGGTCGCTCCGGCGACACTCTAGCCATGCGTTCGTTATTGCACGCCGCATGTTCATTTTATGGCGGCAAAGGCCGTCCAGGATTCGATGACTATTATTTTTCCTTCCTCTACCCGTTCTTCGCTTGCTCATGGGCTTGATCGCCTTTCGCCGACCCACCGCGTCGCATCGCCGTTGACCGGCCTGTTGAGCAACCGCGAATTGAAGAAAATCGTGGCCGACATGGTCGACTGACCGTTAGCCGGACGGTGCCGATCGCACCGTCCGGCGCTTTATCGTTACTCTCTACTGAAAGGCACATTATGAGCAGGGAAACCCTCAAACCATTTTTGATCAGCAAGAATGAAGAAGGCGCATTCCGCCTGACCGTCCGCGACACCCGCTTCAATTCGCAGGGCTATCCGATCGTCACCGCGACGATGCAGGACGAAATTTTCAAGTCGGCCTCGGCTGCCCGCGCCTATGCGCGTGATAATTTCAAGGCCGAACCGGGCCAATATTCGACCAAGTAAGCCGACAGGATAGCGGGCGGATGCGTAGCTAAGGCCGATTGGTGCCAACGCTTGTCACCCCCGCTCTCGTCTGCGCCTTGCGCCCCCATGGCGAACATGGGGCCATCGCCCGCCTGCTGACGCCCGACCATGGTCTGGTTGCTGGCTATGTGCGGGGCGGACGATCCCGCCTGATGCGGCCCGTACTGTTGCCGGGCAACAGCGTCATGGCAGCATTCCGCGCCCGGACCGAGGATCAACTCGCCGGGCTGACGGTCGAAATGGCGTATAGCCGCGCCCCCCTCCATGCCGAACCTCTGCCAGCCGCCGCGATCGACTGGAGCTGCGCGCTGACTGCCGCAGCCCTGTCCGAAGGCACACCCCATCCGGCGCTATATCGCGCGCTTGATGGCGTGATGGGTGCCATCGAGGCGGCACCGGCGGCACGCGGCTGGGCCGTTGCGCTGGTGCGGTACGAATTGCTGCTGCTGGCGGAACTGGGCTTCGGCCTCGACCTCAGCCGCTGCGCAGCCTTGGGCGATGCCGACGATCTCGCTTATGTCAGCCCGCGCAGCGCCGCTGCGGTCAGCCGTGCGGGCGCGATCGGCTATGAGCATCTGCTCCTGCCGCTGCCGCCCTTCCTGTTGGCGGGCGGGACGGGCGAATGGACCGACATCATGGATGGCTTTGCGCTCACCGGCTTCTTCCTGGAGCGCTCCGTCCTGACCGATCGGCGCATTGATATATTGGCCGCGCGCGAAAGGCTGGTCGATCGCCTGAAAAGGGCGGTTGCCTGACTGTCCCTGCTTCCATAAGGGGCAAGCGTCCCCCTTGGTAAGGAGCTGCCCATGTTGATCGCCCTGTTTCCCGGAGATGGCATCGGCCCCGAAATCGTCGATCAGGCGAAGCGGGTGCTGGATGCGCTGGCGATTGACGGCCTGACCTATGAGCATGGGCTGGTCGGCGGTGCCGCTTACAAGGCGGTCGGCCACCCCCTGCCACCTGAAACGCTGGAGATCGCCAAGCGGGCCGACGCTATCCTCTTTGGCGCAGTCGGCGATCCCGATTGCGATGCCCTCGAACGCCATTTGCGCCCGGAACAGGCGATTTTGGGTCTGCGCAAGGAACTCGGCCTTTTTTCTAACCTCCGTCCAGCCAAGGTCTTTCCCGAACTGGCCGGTGAGTCCGCACTCAAGCCCGAAGTCGCCGGCGCGATCGACCTGCTGATCGTGCGCGAGACCAATGGCGACGTCTATTTCGGCGAAAAGGGCTTCCGCACCACTGCCGATGGTCAGCGCGAAGGCTATGACGTCATGTCCTATAATGAGGGCGAGGTGCGCCGCATCGCCCATGCCGGTTTCCAGGCCGCCCGCGCCCGGCGCGGCAAGCTCTGTTCGGTGGACAAGGCCAATGTGCTGGAAACCAGCCAATTGTGGCGTGACGTGGTGATCGAGGTATCGGCCGACTATCCCGACGTCGCGCTCAGCCACATGTATGTCGATAACGCCGCGATGCAGCTGGTCCGCAACCCCGGCCAGTTCGACGTAATCGTCACCGGCAACCTGTTCGGCGACATTTTGTCGGATCAGGCCAGCATGTGCGTCGGCTCCATCGGGATGCTGGCGTCGGCAACGCTCAACGGCAGCGGGCAGGGGCTCTATGAACCGATCCACGGCTCCGCCCCCGACATTGCGGGCACCGGCAAGGCCAATCCGCTCGCGACGGTGCTGTCGGCGGCGATGCTGCTGCGCTATTCGCTGGGAATGGCTGATCAGGCCGACCGGATCGAACGGGCCGTCGCCAAGGCTTTGGCAAACGGCGCGCGCAGCCCCGATCTGGGCGGCACGATGAATACGGTGGAAATGGGTGACGCGGTGCTGGCGGCGCTGGACTGAGGAACAGACGATGAAGCGGAAAAGCGGGCAAGACCCAGAAATCACCAAGCATTGGAAGCCTGCGACGATCGCGGTGCGGGGCGGCACGGCGCGCACCGAATATGGCGAAACATCCGAAGCGCTCTTCCTGAGCAGCGGCTATTGCTATGACCGGGCGGAGGATGCGGCCGCGCGCTTTGCCGGTGAGCAGCAGGGCATGACCTATAGCCGCCTGCAAAACCCCACGGTCGAAATGCTGGAACAGCGTATCGCCCTGCTGGAAGGGGCCGAGGCCTGCCGCGCCACGGCGACCGGCATGGCGGC
>NZ_JPPQ01000069.1:1633114-1662586 GCF_000743655.1 Sphingobium sp. ba1 | reverse complement strand
TGCAATCCGCCCGGACGCAAAATGCGATGGACTTCGGCGAAGGCCAGCATTGGCTTGCGGATATGTTCGAACATGTCGGACGTGATGACGACATCGAAACTGTCATCGGCAAAGGAGGTCGCCATCAGATCCTGACAGGTCAAGGCACCGCGCCGCGTTCCGCTGGGTACGCCCGGTTCATAGAAGGATTGTTCGTAGCGGCGCGCGCGGCCCAGCCAACGGCGCAATGGCCCTGAAAAGCCAGCTTCGAATATGTCCAGTTTCGGCAATAGGTCCGACGCTGCCAGCGCGGCCAAAGTGTCGAAACGGCCGCCACCCAAGCGATCGACTAGGGTTTTGGCCTGTTCGCGATAGCGCAATGTGGCCCGGCAATCATGACAAGCCAGCGTTTCCCGTTCGCTGGCGTGGGTGCGGCGAAACAGTCCTTTCCATCCGCATAGATTGCAGCGGTCCGCCATTTCATAAACAGCAAAGCCGGGCCTACCGATCGCATCCAGCCGTGCTTGCAAGGCAGGTGCCACGGCCCAGGCCGCCGGCTCTGAGCCAGCGGTAGCCAGTTCCTGTACATTGACGATATTGCCGGAATTCTGGTCCAATCCGCGCACGAGCGATGACGGCAAGGCCGCTGCATCCGCGGGCTGATGGATATCGATATGGCTGTCGCGCACCCCGAAGCCGCCATTGAAGATCAGCGAGGGCAGAATATCCGTGGATCGAAGCGTCAGATCGACACGGACAGACCGGACATTGGAAAGCAGCATGGCGCATTCCGTCCATGTATCAGCATCGACATCAGCGGTAATCGCCTCGATCGGCGCATCCCGGCGACCAAGCAGGGACAACGCACGCCGCACCTTGCTGGCACGGAGCCTGATCCCACCTGTACATGCGCTTTCTCCGGCTTCGCTACGCTCGATAGTGATCGCACTGCCGTTCACATCGTCGATGTCGGCATCGATCGAAAACCCATCGCAATCGATCAGATGGATGGCGGGCGCGGCGGCGCGGTGGGCGATGTTGCGGGCTTTTACCGTCAATCGAAGCTGGTCGCACCGGGTAAATGTCGCGGCCTGCTGGCCTGCGTCCTTAACGATCAGGTCGGTAATGGTGAATCGTTGGCATCCGTCCGCCCGCAAGCCGCTTCCCTGCACGCCGACGATGCGGACGCCGTCCAACACGCAATCATCCGCAGCGACCGTCAGCAATGACGTAGCCCGATGCCCGCTCCCGGTCAGCGCTAACGACTGAAGCTGGCTGCCATCGCCCCGCATCGTGAGGCCATGACGCGGATCGATGAAATGCAGGATGGGTAGGAGGCCGTCCTCTCCCCATAGAGTGATCGCATGATCCAGCAGAATGTCCTGCGCCAGATCATAGCGCGGCGCGTCGAGCATGATGTGCGCACCGGGCGGTGCTTGTGCAAGCAGAGCCACCAGGGCTGCGGTGTCGGCGGCACGAAGGTCCGTCATCGGGTGGCGAACCTGCGTCTTGGCGCCCGGCTCATAGCTTCCGGTAGGCGCGCCGATGCTCCACGTCGCGATAGCCCAGGGGTATCTGTTCGAAACCGGCATCGGGGTCGAGCAGCAGGCTGCATATCATCTCGACATGCGACAATTCGATCTGCTCCTCGCTATAATCCGCCAGCACGGATGGATTATGCGAGGGTCGCATCGTCGGCGATTTCGCGATGGTCCAGTCATAATCGTCGAGCAGCAAATAGCCGCCTGGCTTGAGCAGCTCCTTGCAGCAGACCGCTGCCAACGTATCATATTGATAAAGATGTCCGCCATCCAGATAGATGAAGTCGAACATGCCTTCGGGCCGGTCGATGCGCGCGCGCCGCGTCAGCATTGCGAGCGTCCAGCCATAGCTGTCGAAGGTGCGCCGCGAGTTGCCGACAATCTCGACATTGCGATAGCCGATGTCGGCAAGGTCAGCGCGCAATTCCTGCACGCGGCTGTCGAAATCGAACAGCCATAGCGTGCCGCGATGATCCATCGCGCGCGCCAAGGCCAGCGACGTCGCACCGATGCCGATCCCGACTTCCGCGATAAGCGGGTCGGCATGGGTCGCCAGAACGCGGGTCGCCAATTCGACCGCCTCCGCACAGGGTCGCGAAATGGCTTGATAGCGGGGCTCTGCGTGCTGCTCCAACATGGCTTATGTTCCCGTCCATCGGCCAACAAGGCGGTTTACCAACGCGATAGGCCATAGTAGCTCTGTCCTCAAGACATGGGAGGCTTGGCCGCGTGACCGATGCAAATAATTCGCCGCCGGACAGTTCCGGCGCAGGCCCGCGCGTCGCGCTTTATGGAACATTCGACGTCCTCAACTATGGCGACCTGTTGTTTCCGCTGCTGCTGCGCGATCGGCTGGGCATCCCCGAAGAGGATTTTCGCGCTTATTCCCCGCGTGGCGGCAAACCGGCCTGGGACGACACCGTCCCCTGCCTGCCGATCGAGACCGCAGCCGATTATCCGGCGGACCTGCATGGCATCGGCGGCGGCAATATCATCCATGCGACCAGCACGCCGTTGCCCGAATATGCCGAAACGCGCTTCGGCGCGCAGGGCAGCTATGCGGCGTTATGGCTGGGCGCGGGGTTGATCGCTGCGCAGACGGGCGGACGGATCGCCTGGAATGCACCCGGCCTGCCCCACCCTCTGCTGCGTGGACCGGTGCGAACCTTGAGCGACGCCATTCTGGCCGCCAGCGCACAGGTGACCGTGCGGGACGAGGCCAGCCGCAATTTTATGGGAAAATCGGGCGATGCATCCGTCCAGATTTTACCAGACACCGCCCTTGACCTCGCTGCGCTCTGGCCTGCGGCGGACTTGCGCGCCATCGCCGAGGCGGCCTTTACGCGGCGCGGCATGGCCGTGCCCGATCGCTGGGTAGCCGTGCATGTGAACAGCCGCTATCTCGACGCGGATGAGGCCGAGCAGGGGAGGCAGGTGGCAGCGCTGGCCGGCCGGCTGAACGCGGTGCCGGTACTCATCGCGATCGGACCCTGCCATGGTGACGATCAATTGGCCCAGCGCGTCAGCGCATTGCTGCCGATACCAGTGTTGGTTCTGGATCAGCCCTTAGGCTTGAAGGAAATTACGGCGCTGATCGCCCATGCCGCCTGCTATGTCGGTTCTTCCATGCACGGGCTGATCACGGCGCTTGCCTATGAAAAGCCAGCGCTCGTCATTGCCCGGCCTCGGATGGTCAAGTTCGCCGGTTTCCTGGAGCAACTGGGCATGACGGAGCGGCTGAGCCACAGCTGGGCCGAGGCGTTGGGTAAAGCGGCCCTGATGACGCCATTGCAAGAGCAAGAACGGCGCGCGATCAATGCTGCGCGCACGCGGATAGCCGATCATTGGGCGCAATTGCGCGCGCTGTTGCACGAGCCCATGAGCGAACGCGAAACGCAAGCCATGGACAGGCTGCGCCACTGGATCGCCGACCGCCCCGAAGGGCAGCGCGACTGGCAAAGCTTTGTGGCCGTCCTGCCCGCCCCTCCCTCCCAAGCGGCATCGCCGATCAGCAAGCCATTCCAGTGCAATATCTGTGGCGGCAAGACGGTGCGGCCTAACCGCCGACAAGCGGACGATATGGTCGGCCACAACCATGTCTGCGCCGGTTGCAACGCGACGGCGCGGCACCGCGCCATGCGCCAGGTGTTGGAGGTGCTTCGGTCGGACCCGGCCTTGCGTACCATGGGATTGCAATATGGGCGGCATCGCGTCGCGGCGGGCGGCTGGTTTGCCCAATTCGACCTGATCGCGCCAACGCATGAAGGCGCTACGCTCGTGGCACCGGCCGCCGACAAACGCTATGCTATGATATTGTGCCTCGACATGCTGGAGCAGGTGGCGGACATTCAGGCGACCTTGATGCAATTGCGGGCGGCGTTGGCCGATGATGGCGTGCTGCTGCTATCCTTTCGCACCGTGCCGACGCGGCAAACCACGCTGGAATGGGGATTTCCGCGCGGCGACGATCATGGTCGCCTGCGCGCTTTTGGCACAGATATCCTGGCGCGTCTGGACACCTATCTGCCAGATGCTTTCCTGACCTTCGCCTGGCCATCGGACCCCTATTCGGACACGGAAACCGTGCTGTGCATCGCGACGGCTACGCAGGCACGGCATGACTGGATACAGGCCAGCGCCATCGCCGAAATGGCCCGATCAACCGACGGTCTTGCTGATCGACTATAGTATCGTCCAATCTCGACCAGTTCCTGCGACACCGTCCAAATCGGACTTCAATATTGACCCGGTTTGCATTAGCCATTGTCGTGGCCATGGAAGGCAAGGGGTACATGGGGGGCCGATGTTACACCGGGCAGACAAGACCGCTGATGGTGTGACCGCATCGCTCCTGCGCGATGAGATTGCCGCACTGGAGGCGCTGACGAGAGCGGCGGGCGACGACGATAGGTCGATCGATCGCCGCATATCTCTGGCGCGCGGGCGCTGGCCCGATGATCTGCGCCTGCGTCTTATCGAAGGCGGCTGGCTAGAAAAGACGGGCCGGGTCGAGGAGGCCGTGGCGGCCTTCCAGACGGCGCGCGACCATCATCCCGCCAACCCTTGGCCTGCGGTCCGACTGGTCGAACTCTTCCTGCGCCGCCAAAGGCCTGACGATGCCCGCATGCTGTTTCGTGAGGCCGTGTGGGCAGGTAGCGCGCCAGAACAGACGCGAACCGGGCTGCTGTCTCGCATCATCATGACCCTGGTCGATCCGGATATAAAGCGCGCCTATCTCGAAACCCTGCTGCGGTCGCACCCGGATGATCGCTTCATCCTGCTGAAACTCGCCGCCATCCGCTTTCGCCAGCAGGATCGAAGCGGAACCGAAGCATTGTTCGACAAGGCACGCGCCTGGGGACCGCTGACCGATGAAAGCCGCTTGATCGAGCTGGAACTGCATCTGGCCGCCGCACGGTTCGAAGATGCCTATGCCCTGTCCGTCCAGGTGATGGAGCGCAACCCCGACCGGGTCGAGTTCGCCCGCCGCGCGATCCAGGCGGCCATCTTCACCGGACGGATCGACAGCGTGATCGCGCTGCTCGACGCGGCCCTGACCCGCTGGCCGGACGATTGGCTGTTGCTGTTCCGCTATAACCGCTGCCCTCTGTCCGATAGCGTGGACAAGCGGCTGTTCGCGCTGTTGCGGGCGCGCGCACCGGAACAGGCGAGCAATTCGCGCTGGCTGTTCCAATATGCGATAGCCGCCCTGCGGCACGATGCTGTGGCCGATGCGCGGGCGATCATCGATCGTTTGGCGACGCAGGATGCCGTCGCGCATATGGCAGGGCCGTTGCGCACCGCCATGGCCGCGCATCCTGCTGCGACCTGGGACAATAAGCGCGCGGTTCGCCATGGTTGTGACCTCGACGTTCAAATTCTGCCCGTGGCAGGTGCGCAGGCGACAATCCTGTTGTTTGCCAGTGTCGTTGGGGGGCTGGGCTATCTGCCTTTTGGACTGGCCGACGGATTGCTGCGCCAGCGCCCCGTGAACATCCTCTATCTGCGCGATCGCAACCATCGCAGTTTCACCAGCGGCATCGCATCGCTCGGCCCGGATCATGATGCCATGATCGAAGCGTTGCACCGGCTGACCGAGGATTTGGGCGTGCCGGTCATCACCATCGGATCGTCCATCGCCGGGGTCGCGGCCATTCGGTGCGCCGCCATGATGGGAAGCCATGCGGCCATATCCTTTGCCGGGCCGGTCAATCTGGGGCTAGATGCCGCCGAAGACGCCCCGGTTGCGGCCAATGGCACGCGCGCTTCGCTGTTTTCGACCTTTACGAGCGCGGATATGGACTTGGTGGGCCTCATCCGGTCCGTGCCGCAAACCCATGTACATCAGGTCTTCGGCGCGGCGCACGCCCCCGATGCGCAGGCGGCACGCTGCCTGGATGGTCTCGACAATGTCACCCTCTATCCGATCGCGGACTGCGCCGACCATTTTGCGATCGAACATGCCATCGCCAACGGCCTGTTCTTCGCCGTGCTCGACAAGGCATTGGCCACCATAGGAGGCGGGATATGAGCGCGCGGCGCACCATCTTCATATCCGGCATGTTCGACATGAACAATTATGGCGACCTGCTGTTTCCCCTGGTGGCGCGCACGCGTCTGGCCGATGCGGGTTTTGATGTGGTGGCGGTGTCACCGACCGGCGGGCAGGCCGACTTCCCTGACGCCCTGCCGACCATCGATATTGGGGAGATGTTGTCGGGATCGATCGCCCCGGCCGGGATATTGATCGGCGGCGGCTATATGATCCACGCCAATTCGCTGGCCTTTCTGGATCATTATGGCGATCCGTCGCTTGGCAATTGGGCAGGCGCTGGCCTTTGGTTGGGGGCGACGCTGGCGGCAGCGCTGCGCGACATTCCCATCGCCTGGAACGCGCCCGGCGTGCCGCATCCCTTTTCCAGTCGACAAAGGCGCGTGATCGACGCCGCCCGCCATGCCGCATCCTATGTTTCTGTGCGGGACGAAGGCAGCCGCCATCTGCTCGCTCCTGCGACGGAAGACGCCAGTATCGCGATCGTACCGGACCCCATTGCTGATCTGCCGCGGCTGTGGTCACAGGCCGATCTTGCCGACCCATTCCGGCAATTGCTGGCACGCAAGGGGATGGCACCCGACACACAATTGCTGGCCATCCATATCCGCAATCGGTCGGTCGCGGGCGTGGATCGCCAGGCGCTTGGATCGGCGCTGCGCCAGTTCGCTGAGGCACGACGGATGGTACCGATGCTGGTGGCCGTCGGGCAGAACCATGACGACCCGACGGTCGCGCGCCAATTCGCTGACTCGCTCGGCGCGCCGTGCCTAATGCTCGACGACCCGCTCAGCCTGCAGGAAATCAGTGGCGCAATTGCCCATAGCGCGCTCTATATCGGGGCGTCCCTGCATGGCTATGTCGCCGCCAGTGCCTATGGCGTGCCTGGCATTCTGGTCGGCCGTCCGAGCTATAATAAATTTTCAGGCTTTCTGGCCCATTGCGGGCGGCCACAGGATCTCGCGCGCACCTGGGAGGAGGCTTTGACGATGGCATCGACGAAGGGCCAACGCCAGGATGGCAGCCTGCTGCCCGCATCGATCGCCGATGCCCTGGACCGCCATTGGGCGAGAATCACCGCTGCCTTCGACGCGCCTGTGGAGCGGCGGGAAGCAAGGCGCGACTTCGCCCTGACCTGGATGCGCGACATGATCGCGAACGATGGGCCGGGCTGGGCGCTCCAACCCATTCTCAATCGCCGGATGCGCACCCAGCCCGCTGCGGCGGGCGGCCTGTTCGACCTGTCCCCTATTGCAAAGGAACACCCATGAACCAACGCCTGCCATGCGACCGTGATACGCTGCGGGCCTGGATGGTCGCCTATATCGGCGGCGTCCTGTCCCTGCCCGAACAGGTGCCGGCCGATCAGACATTCGACGCCTATGGGTTCGACAGTGTGGAAGCGGTGGTGATGGCTGGCGTTATGGAGGAAGAGTTCGGCGTACAGGTCGATCCCGTCCAACTGTTCGAAAATCCCAGCATCGACGAATTTGTTGCCGCCTTTGCCAGCGATGGGGGCGGCAACATCGCGGGTGCGGAGCAACGCGATTGACGCAACCCGCCGTCTCGATCGTGCTGGTAAGTTATAATATGCGGCGGGAACTGCCCCGCACGCTGTTGTCGCTATGCCCGCCCTATCAGACGGACATCGCGCGCGCCGATATCGAGATCATCCTGATGGATAATGGTTCCGACCAGCCACCAACCCTGACGGACGTGGCTCATCTGGATGCCGATATTCGCATCGTGCAACAGGCCCAGCCCAGCGTGTCGCCGGTGTCGGCGATCAACCATGGGCTCTCGCTTGCCCGCGCGCCGTTTATCGGGGTGTGGATCGACGGCGCACGACTGGCCTCGCCCGGATTGATCGCCGCCTGCCGTTCGGCAGCGACGCTGCATCCGCGGCCCGTGGTCGCGACGCTCAACTATCAATTGGGACCGACCCTGCAGTTCGACAGCATACGCCATGGCTATGATCGCCATGCCGAGGATCACTTGCTCGATACGATCGACTGGCCGCAGGCGGGCTATCGCCTGTTCGACGTCGCGACGAGCGAATTGCGTGGTGGCCCGGAGGGGCCGATGCTGGAGAGCAATGCGCTGTTCCTGCCCCGGCCGCTATGGGACGAACTGGGCGGCTATGACGCGGCGTTCGTGGAGCCGGGCGGCGGCGTGGTCAATCCCGACACCTATTTGCGGGCCTGTGCCCTGCCCGATGTGCAGCAGATCCGCATAGTGGGCGAAGGGACGTTCCATCAGATCCATGGCGGCGTGTCGACCAGCACCCCGGAAAGCGCGATAGCGGTACTCCAGACCGGTAGTCGCCTGTATCGGCAACGGCGCGGTCGCCCGCTGGCCACGATGCGCGATCCGGGCTGGCTCTATGATGCCCAAAACCGATCCGTCATCCAGCCGCCGATCAGTGCGCGCGCATGACGGCGCATCGCATCGATAAGGCCGCCATCGCCCGCTATCGGCGCGACGGTTTTCTCGCGCCCCTGCCTGTGATGGATGAGGCCGCGATGGCCGCCCAACTCGCCCAGGTCGATGCGCTGGCCGCGATGCGCGCGGGCCGGATCGCGCCCGGCCATAATGTGAAGGTGCATCTTCTCGCCCCTTTCCTCTGGGACATGGTCCATCATCCCGCCATTCTTGACCCCATCGAGCAATTGCTGGGGCCGGACCTTCTCTGCTGGGCAGCGGGCTTTTTCGACAAGGCCCCAGGCACGCCGCAACATGTGACCTGGCATCAGGATGCGACCTATTGGGGCCTGTCGGCGCCCCAGGCGCTGACCGCCTGGATCGCCTTCACCCCTTCCCTGCCGGACAATGGCTGCATGCGCGTCAGTCCCGGCAGCCATCGGACACCCTTGGTGCATGTCGATACCCGCGACAATGACGTGATGTTGCCCGGACGCGAAGCGATCGCCGAGGAGGTGGACGAGAGCAAGGCGGTGGATATCCAGTTGCGCCCCGGCGAAATGTCGCTGCACGACGTCATGCTGGTAGACGGCTCGCGAGCGAACATGTCGACGCAGCGCCGTTGCGGTTTCGCCATCCGCTATATTCCGGCCCACCTCCGATCCATCGGCCCAGTACGCGCTTCCGCCACATTGGTACGAGGGCGGGACCATGGTCATTTCGATCTGGAACAGGCGCCCGAAGCCCCCTACCATCCGGCTGCGCTTGACCGATATTCTGGTGTGCTGCGCCGATGGATGCGCAATGTCCTGCCCAATATGGGGGGTCAGTCTTGAGCTTGGCCGTCGCCCCGACCTTGCCTGCCCTGCTGGAACAACATGCGGCAACCCGTGGGGATCACAGCGCCATCCGGTTCCTGCAACGTGGCGAGGCGGTCACCGAGCAGGCATGCTATGCCGAGCTGCATGCGGCGGTAACGACCATGGCGGGCCGATTATACCAGGCGGGGCTCGTCGGCACGCCGGTCGTGCTGGCCTTGCCACCGGGCCTGCCCTTCGTCGTGACGCTGCTGGCGTGCCTGCGCGCGGGTGCCATTGCCGTACCGATCCCCTTTCCCCCGACCGGCGACGAGGCGCGGCGAAGGCTGGCCTTGATGGTCGCCGATCTGGGCGCGGGCAGCGTGATCGGTCCCGCCGATCATGGCATCGACATGGGCGCACTGCGCCCAGTCGATCCGGCAGCCATGACGGGACACGGGGTAGATGTGCCCCTGCCCGATCCCGATGCGGCGGCCGTGATCCAATATAGTTCGGGTTCCACCCAGGCACCCCGCGGGATCGTCATCAGCCATCGCAACATCATGGCCAATCAAGCGATGATCGGACAGATGTTCGGTAGCGGGCCGGACATCGTGGCCGTCAACTGGCTCCCCCCGCATCATGATATGGGGTTGTTCGGCGCGCTCCTGCATCCGCTTTATGCCAGCGGCACCGCCGTACTGATGCCCCCCTTCGCCTTTATCCAGAAGCCGCTCCGCTGGCTGAAGGCGATCAGCGACCATCAAGGTACGACGGCTGGCGGACCCAATTTCGGCTATGACCTGTGCGTTCGTCGCATCACGCCGGCGCAGGCAGGGACGCTCGATCTGTCGACATTGAAAGTCGCATTTTGCGGGGCGGAGCCGGTACGATTACGCAGCCTGAACGCCTTTGCCGACCGCCTGGCACCGGCACGTTTCGATCCGGCTGCCTTTCTGCCCTGCTATGGTTTGGCCGAAGCCACGCTTTTGGCGACTTCGACCCGATGGAACGATGGCGCGCCGGTTGCAGTCCCTGGCGCGGGTCGTGCCCATGTCTCCTGTGGATGGGCACCCGACGACGCGCAGGTCAGGATTTGCGATCCGCAGGATGGACGCCCGCTCCCCGATGGCGAACGCGGCGAAATCTGCATCGCCGGACCGCATGTCGCCATGGGTCTTTGGTCAGGGCGGGAGGGCTGCGTGGTGCCACTGCCCGAATTGCGCGAAGGTGATGATGGGACAGGCTGGCTTCCCACTGGGGACGTGGGCATTTGGGGGGCTGATGGCCTGGTGATATTGGACCGGATCAAGGATTGCATCATCGTCCATGGCCGCAATATCCATGCCGCCGACGCCGAAGCCGCCGCGCTGGACGTGGATGGACCGCCACTGCTGGCGGCAGCGGCCGTCGGCATTACCGTCGAGGAAGAGGAGCAACTGCTGCTATTGTGCGAAGTCGCGCGGAACCGCAGCAGCGCGACGGAACGCAGGGAATGGGCCAGGGTCTTGGCGCAGCAGGTTGGTGAACGGTGCGGCCTGATGCCCCAGATCGTCTTTGTCGGCAGCGGCACCCTGCCGCGTACGACCAGCGGCAAAATCCGACGACAGGCGGCCCGCGCCGCCTATCAGGCGGGTGAGATCAAGGCGCTGGTTGAGGGGGATATGTAATGGGAAAAGGCCTGACCGATGCCCAGATCGATGCTTTTCGTCGCGACGGCGTCGTTTTCCCCGTTCGCCTGTATCCGCAGACGGAAGCTGCGCAATTTCGTTCCGCACTGGAAGCGATCGAGGCAAGCCGTGCCGGGCGGCTGCCGCCTGCGCTGAACGCCAAGCCGCACCTGCTGATCCCCTGGCTATGGGATATGGTCCATAATCCATGTCTGCTCGACGCGATCGAGGACCTTCTGGGGCCGGACCTGCTATGCTGGGGCAGCAGTTTCATCATCAAGGAGGGCCACAGCCCCCGCCATGTCACTTGGCATCAGGACCAGACGCATTGGGGCCTCAATGCACCGCGCGCGGTGACGGCCTGGCTGGCGCTGAGCGACAGCGGTCCCGGTAATGGCGGCGTGCAGATGATCCCAGGCAGCCATGCCCAGATACTGCCCCATCGCGACAGCGGCGACCGGCTGAACATGCTGGGTCGCCGCGAAGAGGTGATCGGCGGCGTGGATCAGCGGTCGGCGATCGACGTCAGGCTGCGTCCGGGCGAAATATCGTTGCATGATCCGCTCATCGTCCATGGATCGCCACCCAACCAGTCCAGCGAGCGGCGTATCGGCTTTGCGATGCGCTATATTCCCGCCACGGTGGCGCAGCGCAACGGCGCGCGCAATTTCGCAACCTTGGTCCGTGGCCGGGACCATGGCCATTTCCAGTTGGAGCAGGCACCCGCCGCGCCCTTCCACCCCGATGCGCTGCGCCATCATGGTGAATCGATCCGGCATGGGATGGCCGTGATATTCGACAAGGGCGATCGCCAACCCGGACCCTCTGCGCCCAAAGGCCTTCAGTGATGACCTCGATCACCGATCCCGATGGGGCGATTATGCCCGCCATGCCGCCCTTCCGCAGCGAAGGGAACGGCCCGTGGGTTATCACGCGCCACGCGGATGCCAGCCTGATATTGCGATCGCCTGCTTTTCGCATGGCGTCACCGCTGCAGCGGGTCGAGCGGATCGCCGCGCGTGCCAGGCGGGATTATTCGGACTTGCTGGCCCTCATGGAGCAGACCCTGTTGTTCCAGGATGGTCCATCGCATCTGGCCAACCGGCAATCCGTGCGCCGGATCGTGCAGCAGGGCATGGCGCGCTGGCCAGCGTCCGCCACTCTGGCGGAAGCCCAGCGCATCGCAGCTTCGGTGCCGTCTGGCGGCGCGATCGACGCGGTTGTACATTTGGCTGATCCCCTCCCCTCCCTGATCTTGGCGTCGATGCTGGGTTTGCCGATCGATCAGGCCATGGCCTTACGCGCGGACGCGACCATGGTGACGCGGGCTTGGTCGCATGCCTGTAGTTTGCGGGACTATGATGCCTGCCAGGATGCTGCCCGTCGCTTGCGCCGCGAACTCCGCAGCAGCTTGCAGCGGGATAGCGTTGAGACAGGCGATGCGTCTTTCGATCTGATCGCTTTCCTGCTGGTCGCCGGGGCGGATTCCATCGCGGGCACGATCAGTGCGGCTCTGGACCTATTGGCGCGCAACCCGGCATGGCAGGCGCGCCTACAGTCGGAACCGACGCTCATGCCGGGTTTCATCCGGGAAACGCTGCGCCTTGCTGGGCCTTTGCGCCGCTTCAACCGACGCGTGGCCCAGACGGCGGTCGATATTGGGGATGTGTCGATCGCGCCGGGCGATCTGGTGTTGCTGCGGATCGACAGTGCCCACCGGGACGCCGAAGCATTCGCCTACCCCGACCAAATCGATCCCGGCCGGAAAAATGGGCCGTTGCTCGCCTTCGGCGGCGGCGCGCATATGTGCCAGGGGCCATTGCTTGGCGCGATGGAGGCCGAAATGATGGTAACCGCCATCATCGACCGCTTCCAGATACACCCGGCCGCGGCGCGCGGTGTCTTGCTAGATCATGAGGATTGGCGTGTGTTCGCGCACCTGCCCCTCATACTGACCCCTGTTGCGGCGGAGCAATGATGACCGATCCGACCTCTCCCCAAGCCCCGGTTCAAGACATAATGAATGACGCGCCGACACATGCCTGCGATATTGCGAACGAGACGTTCGACGACTGGTTGCCGGACAGCGACCCGGACAATGATGGCGCATTTTGCGGTGCCTGGCATGTCGAATATAAGAAGAACAGCCGCTTTGCGCTAACCCCTGCGCTGCAAGGCGACCGGCCCAGTGGGGTGGCGGTGACGCTTCATGACGGCGCGTCCTGGCTGCGGATCTGGCAACAATTGCCGCACCAGTCGGATGAGGCGCAGGCGGATTATGCCCTGGCGCTCAGCGCACCGGCCGAGGGCGGGGACGGGGTGCCTATCCTCAAATGGGTGGTGTTGCTGAGCATCGACGCGAAGGGGCAGCGAGTGCTGCACAAGACGTTGGTGCAGGGGCCGATCAGACTTGTTCCGGGATCTCGAATCGTTCGCAATTTTTTCACGGCGGGGAGCGTCGATGGTCGTCCGCTGCTGTTGGCGATGGATTTCGCCGATGGACCGGGGACATTGGCGATTGCATCCCTGTCCATCCATCCCCGTGGCCCTTTGCCGAACCAGCCTGCCTTGGCCAAACGGCCCGAACGGGTGTGCGTCACATCCTGGGACATGGCGCATAATCCGGTCGGTCGCGCCTTCCTGCTCGCCGATATGGCCGCTCGCCATCATAGCGTCGAACTGGTGGGACCGATCTTTAAAACCTATGGGACCAGCATCTGGCCACCAATCGCCGACGCCCTGTTGCCGATGCGCAGCTTTCCGGCGAGCGATATGGCGAGCTTCCTGCGCGGGGCGGCGGAGATGGCGCGCAACACGCGCTGCGACATCGTCCATGTCGGCAAGCCCCGCCTGCCGAGTCTGTTGCTGGGCCATCTGATTAGTCAGGCGAATAATTGCCCGATGATCGTCGATGTCGATGATCATGAACTGGCCTTCGTCAAGGACCGGACACCGGCCGATTGGGACGAAGTGCTGGCGGCAGCGGAAGCGGACGCTTCGGGCTTTGCCATACCGCATAGCGACCTGTGGACGCGCTTTGGCGAAACGCTGCTGGCGGAAGCCGATTATGTCACCGTCTCCAATATCGCGCTGCAGCACCGCTTTGGCGGTGCAGTGCTGCGCCATGCGCGCGACGAGACGCTGTTCGATCCAGCCCGCTATGATCGCGATCAGACGCGCGACGAGTTCGGCTATGGCGCGCAGGATCGCGTCATCCTGTTCCTGGGAACGCCGCGCGCCCACAAGGGTTTGCTGGATGTCGCCGAAGCGTTGCGCCGGGTGCAAGACCCCCGGCTGGCGCTGTGCGTCATCGGACGCATTGGCGACAAGGCGCTGAGCGAGACGCTGGCGACGTACACGGATATCCGCCTGGCGCTGCATCCCGATCAACCTTGGGATCGCTTACCCGAACTCGTCAACATGGCCGATGCCGTCGTGATCCTGCAAGACCCGGACCACCCGATCGCCGCCTATCAATTGCCCGCCAAGCTGACCGATGCGCTGGCCATGGGCGTGCCCGTGCTCGCCCGCACCGTGCCGCCTTTGGAGGATATCGCCCTGGCGCGCGCCTATCTGCCCGTGCCGAACGATGCGGCGTTGGATGCTGCCCTGCGCGATGTGGCGGCGGACCGGATTGCGTCGCAGGGACAGGCGGGGCGGACTTATTTCCTGACCGAGATGAGCTATGCCGTGAATGCGGCGCGCCTCGACCTGGCCTATCGCGCCGCACAGGCAGCGCGCCCGGCCGCCACGCCGCTGCTGGACCGGACGCTCAAGCTGCTGTCGCGCAAGACCGGCATTGCGCTTGGTCCATCGGCACGCCGCCCACCGCTCAGACGCGACGACGCCCCGCGCGACATGATCTTCCTGTGGAAGCAGAATGACTCCGACATCTATGGCCGCCGTCCTGACATGCTGGCCAAATATATGCTGGAGACGGGCAAGGTGCGGCGCATCATCCATCTCGACGCGCCGATTGCTCTGCAGGAACTGGAACAGCAAAGCGAGGCGGCGCAGCAGCAGGCCGCGCATCAAGGCAGGCAGATTTACGAGACCGTAAAAAAGCGAGTACTGCGCCAGGCCGACACAGCGGACTTTCTGCGCCGCACCTTCCTGCATCGCGGTCGCGCGGCATCGGGCGAAGCCTTCGGGCAAGCCTTGCCACCCCCCGAAGCCTATGCCGATTTCCTGCGCGCCCTGCGCGAAGAGGCGGCGGTGCAGGATGGGCCGTTGCTATGGGTCTCGCCGCTCGTGTTCGACTATCCGCTGGTGATGGAGGTGTTCAAGCCCAGGCTGGTCATCGCCGACCTGATCGATGACCAGCGCACCTTCCCCGGATTGAGCGCGGCCTATCGCCAGCGCGTCGAAGAAGGCTATGAAGCGATATTGCGGGATGCCGACATGGTGTTCAGCAATTGCGAGCCCATAAGGGAGGTGTTCGCGCCGCTGCGCACGGACATTCATCTGGTGCCTAACGGGTGCGAGCGGCTGAGGGGCGAGGTTGAAGCGCATGCTGCGCTGCGCGACCTGCCGCGGCCCATCATCGGCTATGTCGGCAATCTGCGCGACCGGGTGAACTGGCCGTTGATCGAGCGGATCGCGCGAGCCTACCCCGATGGCAGCATCGTGCTGGTCGGGTCTGCGCATGGCCGACCGGAGGTGGCCGCTATCGCCGAGCGGCACGCCAACATCCATATGCTGGGCGTCAGGCCCTATGACGAAGCCTTGCAGATCATGCGCGGATTCGACGTCGCGATCATGCCGCATCTGCAAAATGCGCTGAGCGATCGGATGAACCCGCTCAAACTCTATGTCTATTTCGCCTCCGGCCTGCCGATCGTCGCATCGGCCGTCGCCAACATCGATGAACTGGCACCCTATATCGCGGTCGCCGATACGGATGATCAGTTCATGGCCCAGATCAAGGCGGTGCTGAACGGCTGGATTCCGCCGGTCAACCCGGCGCTGCGCGACTATCTGGTCGGCAAGATGTCGTGGCAGACGCGGGTCGACGCGATTTGGCAGGTACTTGAAGGCGAGTGACGCGCGGTGCCGCCGCTTACCGAGAGCGGCGGACCGGGTTGATCGCGAAGGCCCCTAGCAAGGCGAATAGGCAGCCGACGATATAGATGGCGGCGTAATTTTTGCCGCTCGCGCTGCCGATGGCGAGGATGATGGGGGCGATGGCCGGGGCCAGG
Organism: Sphingobium sp. ba1; assembly: GCF_000743655.1. Classification (NCBI taxonomy): domain Bacteria; kingdom Pseudomonadati; phylum Pseudomonadota; class Alphaproteobacteria; order Sphingomonadales; family Sphingobiaceae; genus Sphingobium; species Sphingobium sp. ba1. The sequence goes on along the minus strand of NZ_JPPQ01000069.1, from coordinate 1,646,428 downwards.
GACTGGGGCAGGGAATTGGCGATCTGGAACACGCTCATATCCTTGGCGCGGTCTTCCTCGCTTGGCAGGATCGCCGCGAGCAAAGCCAGATCGACGGCGAAATAGAGCCCCTTGCCGATCCCCGCCAGGGCAACGCCGACCAGAAATTGCGACACGGATGGCGCAAGCGCGATCACCAGAAAACCGGAGGCTTCCAGCGCGGCGGCAACGAAGATCAGCGGCTTGCGACGGCCCGTCCAGTCCGTGATGAAGCCACCGACCAGCGAGATGGCGATGGTGGCCGACGCGATGATCGCCATCGACTTGACCATCACCTGGGTCGCGTCCGACCGGCTGAGCGATAGCTGGTCGGTCAGAAAGAAGAGCTGATAGGTCAGCAGGAAGGACCAGGCCATCATGATGAGGAAGCGGCTGCCAAAGGCCCAGCTGAAATCCCAGTCGCGGAACGGCGCGAAGATGGAGCGCAGCATGATGAGCGGATTCATCTTGCTGTCGCTGCTGACCGCCGGACGATCGGGCAGGATGACGCATAGAGTCAAGACGCTGGCGACCGTGATGCCAAAGGGCACCAGGAACATCAGCAGGTCCGACGATTGCGTATATTGCGTGATCCAACTGCCGACGAAAGTGCCTGCGGTCGATGTCATGCCGAGCATACCGGCAACGCGGCCCTGCATGCGGAAGGGGATGATGTCGGGCAGGATCGGCAGGCAAGCGGCTTGCATGGCATTGAATCCGGCCTGACAGATGACCCAGCCGATGCCCAGCAGCAGCAGGTTGGGTGCGGTGCCGAGGATGGTCAGCCCCAATCCGCTGACCAACAGGCCGCCGACCAGCCAGGGGCGACGGCGGCCGAAACGGCTGCGGGTGCGGTCCGACAGCGCACCGCAGATCGGCGTGATGACGAGCGCGACAAAGCCGCCGATGGCGAGGATGATGCCAAGCCAGCGGCCCTTTTCGGCTTCCCCCGCAATTTCACTGACGCGCAGCGCGATGGTGATAACGACCGGCGTCAGCAGGGCGATCCAGATGCCGAACTGGGCCAGCACATAGATGGCGATGAAGCCGAGCGACACCGGCGGACGCCCCTGATGCACGGTCGGTTGACCGATCATGGCCGATAGGCCTTGCCCGCAGCATCGGCTTTCTGCTTCGCTGGCGTATCAGCGAACAGGTCGTTCATCTTCGACGGCAGGTTGGGCTTAACATACCAGCCGGCTGGAAAATCGGCGGCGCGTGCGCCATCGATCTTGCGATGGACCAGGCCCGAACTGGTCTTGCGGGTGTAAGGGACGACATGCTCGCCCTTGCTGTTGCCGAGTTGGTCGAACAGTGCCTTGCGCAAAGTAATCTTGGTGTCGAGCCAAGCCGGATCTTCGATCAGATTATGCATCTCGTCCGGGTCAGTCTTGAGGTCGTACAGTTCCTCCATATCCCAGACGCCATGATATTGGATATATTTCACCCGGTCCCGCTCGATCGCGAATGTCGTGGGAGTCTGCGGGAAGCTCCATTCCCAATAATATTCATAGACGAAATCGCCGGGATTCCAGGCCTTCTCGTCGATCTTGCCTTCGGCCACGGGGAGGAAACTCTTGCCCTCCATCTGCTGCGGTTTGTCGACATGGGCGATGTCGAGGAAGGTCGGCGCGAGGTCGAGGTTGCGCACGACCGCCGGATTGGTGACGCCCTTTGGCACCATGCCCGGTGCCCAGACGATCATCGGCACGCGGACCGAGGGCTCATAGGCGTTGCGCTTGTCGATCAGGCCATGTTCGCCGATCATGAAGCCATTGTCGGAATAGAAAACGACCATGGTATTCTTGTCGAGCTTGTTCTTCTTGAGGTAAGCCATGATCCGCCCCAGACTGTCATCGACGGGGCTGAGCGTGCGATAATAGTCGCGGACCTGCTCGGTCATGGGATTGTCGGTATGATAGGGGAAGTCCGCACCGTGCCAGCTGTTGCGCTGGTTCTGCACCCACAGCGGCTTGCCTGCATTATTTTCCGGCGTGTTCGCCATGCTGGCGGGCAGTTTGATGTCGAGCTTGCTGTACTGGTTCTTGTAGCGTTCGGGCGGTAGCGGGTCGCTATGGACGGCCTTGTGGCTTAAATAGAGGAAGAAGGGCTTGGACGTGTCGCGCCCCTTTTCCAGCCAGTTCATCGCATAGTCGGTCAATTCGTCGGTGATATAGCCGGTGCGCTTCACCGCCGTACCATCGACGTTGAGCATTTGCCGATCGCCCGCCGCGAGCCGTTCGGGCGACAGCAATTCGGTCGGGAAATATGTGCCCTGCCCCTTGAAGCTGACCCATTTGTCGAAGCCTTCGCGCGGCGCATCGGTGTCGAAACCCATATGCCATTTGCCGAAGAAGCCGGTCTGATAACCTGCCTGTTGAAGATATTTGGGGAAGAAAGTCAGGCCCTCCTCCGAACTATTATTATTGTCGATCACGCCATGGTTGCGCGCGGTCTGGCCGGTCAGGATCGTCGCGCGGCTGGGCGAGCAGAGCGAGGAGGTGACGACGGCGTTGGGGAAGTAGACGCCATTCTTGGCCAAGGCATCGATATTCGGCGTCTGAAGGCCCGGCGTCAGAAAGCCCATCGCATCATAGCGCAGGTCATCCACCAGCACGAAGATCATGTTGGTCGGCTTTTGCGGCGCATTGACGGGCTTGGCCAGCACGCCCGGTCCCAACAAGGTGCAAGCGGCAAGGGCGGCGGCGCGCAGCGCGCGGCGGGCGTTCTTCATGAGCGATGTTCCTTCTTGTCGCGGATGATGCAGCGAAAGCCGATATGGCTGGTCGAACTATCCACCGCCTGCGGGTGGCGGGCGGCCGGGCGATAGCGCTGGCAATAATTGGGTGCGCAGAGATGGGAGCCACCCTTGAGCACCTTGCGCGGGATCGGCGCATCGGGGTTGGTGGGGTCGAGGCTTTCGCGCTTCGTGCCGCCGCGCGGATTGGCGGGAACACAGCAACTGCCCTTGGCCTTGCGCTCGATCCGGGGCTGAGCGAACCAGTCGGTCGTCCATTCCCACACATTACCGATCATATCGAACAGGCCATGGCCGTTGGCGGGATAGGTGCCGACCGGCGATGTCCGCTCATAGCCATCGTCCAGCGTGTTGGCGAAGGGGAAAGCGCCCTGCCAATGATTGGCCAACATCGCGCCGCCCGGCGCCAGTTCGTCACCCCAGGCGAAGTCCGCGCCATCCAGGCCGCCACGCGCGGCATATTCCCATTCCGCTTCGGTCGGCAGCGATTTTCCGGCCCATTTTGCATAGGCCTCCGCATCCTTGAACGCGACATGGACGACTGGATGATCCTCCAGCCCGTCGAGGCTGCTGTCGGGGCCATGGGGGTGCCGCCAGTCGGTGCCGAAGCTGAAATGCCACCATTGGCTATAGTCGGCCAGATCGACTGGGCCGCGCGTGCGTTGGAATAGCAACGATCCCGGCTGCGCCAGGGCCGGGTCCATACCAGGATAATCTTTGGGGTCGGGCGCGATCTCGGCCAAAGTGATGTGCCCGGTCGCCGCCACGAAGCGCGCGAAATCGCGGTTCGTTACCAGGGTCTCGTCGATCCAGAAGCCATCCACCTGAACCCGGCGGACGGGCGCTTCTTCGGGATAGAAACGGTCCGACCCCATCTGGAACGCGCCGCCGGGCACATGGCGCATGCCGTCGGTCATTGATCGCCGCCCACCACGATCCCCGCGCCGCGCGGATAGGCGGGGGGTGGGCCATCATCGGAAAGATCGGGACGCTGCGCCCCCACATCGGCCATCGACCGGGGCAGCGAGAAGGGCAAGCGGCCCTGTGCCGTGGCGCGGCCCGCGACCACGTCCAGCACGGCGGCATCGCTCGCGCCGAAGGTGACGATCAGGGCGCGGGCCATGGGTTCGATCGCGGTGAGGATGGCCGGGCGGTCCATCTCGATGGCAACGATGGTGGGGACGTGGGCGGCGGCGCGCGCGATCGCCTGCACATCCTTGTCATCGGGGCGGAGGTCCAGCCGCCCTTCATGCTGGCGGGAGCCGAAGAAATGATGGGGGTGCAAGGTTTCGAACGGCGTCGCTGTGCGCACCAGCGCGACCTGCGCCTGTGCGGGATCGTCCACCACGACGAAGCCAGCGGCGCGAGCTGCAACCGGATCGACGCCGTGCAGCCAGATGCGCTGGCCCGGCGCGACTGGTAGGGTCGCGCGATCGTTGCGCAACAGCACCTGGCTGGCGCGCTGGACCGCATCGGCCTGGCGCTGGGCCTCAGGATTGCCGACAATCCGTGCGGCCGCCTGTTCATCGACATAAGGGTTGTCGAACAGCCCCTGTTCGAACTTGAGGCGCAGCACGCGGCGGGCGGAATCGTCGATCCGTTGGATGCTGACCAGCCCTTCGGCGACGGCGTCGAGGATGGGCGCGGGGTCGTCGGCACCGCCGAACTGGTCGATCCCCGCCACTATGCCCTTGGCGAAGCGGGCGGTCTTGTCGGCCTGCTCCATGCCCCAAGGCATACCGATCGATGCAGGTGTCTGCGGGTTAGCAGCATCAGGCGCGACGCAGGCCTGCGGACAATCGCGGGTGATCGACCAGTCCGATACGATCAAACCGGCAAAACCCTTGTCGCCACGGAGCAGGCCGGACAGCAATTGTTTGTTGAAGCCGCCGCCGACAGGCTCGATCGGCTGCCCTGCGACTTTTGGCCCCTGGACGATGACATAGGTCGGCATCACGCCTGCACTGCGCGCCGCCAGTGCGCCATCAAAGGCGCGGATATGGTCGGCGAAGGATGCGTCGGTCAGAGTGGCGTGACGACCATAGCCATTATGCCCGTCAAACCCCTCCGGCTGCGCGCCATAGCCGACCCAATGTTTGACGACGGTGGCGACCCCCTGCGCAGTGACCCCATCGGTCCCCTGCTGGAACCCTTCGACATAGGCACCCGCGAGGCGCGACACCGTGTCGGGGTCGGACCCGAAGGTCGCCGAAAAGCGCGCCCAGCGCGGTTCGGTGGCAAGGTCAGCCTGGGGCGACAAAGCCATATGGATGCCGACGGCGCGATATTCGGCGCGGGCGATATCGCCGAAGCGACGCATGACGGAGGGATCGTTCAGCGCTGCAAAGCCGAGCATATCGGGCCAGAGCGAAAAGCCGCCGCCGGTCGTACTGGCCCCCAAGGTCGCCTGAAAATGGTGGCGCGGGTCGGTGCTGATCGTCGCTGGAATGCCGAGGCGTCCGGCCTCCGCCAGTTTCTGGATCGCGTTATTCTGCGCCGCCAATTGGGCAGGCGGCACTACGAGGCGGGTGATGAAGCTGGATATGTGGCGATCGCGCATCAGGCGGGTGGTCGCCGCCTGATCATAGGCCTGTCCGGCAAAGCCGATCGACGATCCGGGCGTCGGCAACGTCCCGTGCAGCATCAGCCCGGCCTTTTCCGGGAGCGTCATGCGCGCCAGCAGATCCTCGACCCGCTGATCGATCGGGACATGCTTGTCCTCATAGGGATCAAGCCTACCATCGCAACTGCCCTTTCCCGCAAAACGCATCGACCGGGCTGACCCCTGTAAAAGCGGCTTCCCCCACCAGCCGTTCGACCAGCGCCGTCTGAATATCGGGCAGCGAAGCGTAGGCATTGATATAGGTAGAGAAGTTCGGCGCGTCATACAGATAATAGGGTTGCCCAAAGGAGACGAGCAGCGTCGGGATTTCCCGGTTGAACTGGATCATCGCATTGCGGGGACCAGCGTGGAGCTTGGCGAAGTCGAGGAAGATATGGCCGAGGCCCGGTGTCGCTTCCTGGCCGATGAGATAGAGGATGAGGTCGGTGTCCTCAGGTGTCGGCATGGCTTCGGCGTCGAAATGCCGGACCGCAAAGCCCCGTAGTTCGAGGCCCTGTACCAGCGGGGTGAAGTCGCGGTCCGGTGCGCCTGCGAAAAAGCTGGTGCCCGCGTCCGATATCACAACGACGCGCCCGTGGTTCGCGGGGCTGATCGGCAGCAGCCCGTCGCGATCCTTGACCAGGGTCAAGCCGTCCGCGACGGCGCGCCGGGCGACATCCAGATGGCCGGGACGGCGCAAGGCTTCGCGCACCTGCGGCAGGGGGGCGATCCGTTCATCAAGGGTCATACGGTGCAGACCGAGCTTCGCCTTGAGCGACAGGCAGCGGGTGACCGCTTCATGCAGGCGGCGCTCCGACAGGCGGCCTTCGCGCAGCCCCTTGAGCATCAAGGCCATGTCCTGCGCCGGGTCGCGGCTGAACAGGAACATGTCACAGCCATTTTCGATGATGGCAGGCACGGCTTCAGCGCGCCCCATCCAACTGGTGATGCCACCCATGACGGTGGCATCGGACAGGATCAATCCGTCGAAACCCAGCTGCCCGCGCAACAGCTCTTCGTTCAGCAGGCGTGACACGGACGCCGGTTCATAAGCCTGCGCGCCCGCCCGCGGGAATTTTTCGCGGATATAAGCGGGCAGCGCGATATGCGCGGACATGATCGTCATCACGCCATCGTCGATCAGCGCGCGGAAAATGCGGCCGAAGGTCGCTTCCCATTCGGCGAGGTCCATGTCGTTGACGCTGGTGACCAGATGCTGGTCGCGATCGTCCAGCCCGTCGCCCGGCCAATGTTTGGCGCAGGCGGCAACGCCCTGTGCTTGTAGCGCACGGATATAGGCCTTGGCTTGGTCCAGAATGCGATCGGGGTCGGAGCCGTAGGAGCGCGTGCCGACGACGGGGTTGCGGAATGCCCGGTTGATATCCACGACCGGGGTGAAGGACCAATTATAGCCAAGCGCGCGGCTTTCCTGGCCGACGATGGTCGCGAGTTGGGTGCTCAGCGCAATATCGTCGCACGCGGCGATGCCCATCTGGTTGGGAATGGCGGTGGTGAAGGGGTAGCTGACCGTTCCGCCTTCAATATCGCCCGACAGGATGAGCGGCACGTCGGACCGCTCCACCGCGTCGCGCGCCGCCGCCCAGGCCGCATCCAGATCGCGCGTCGGAAAGCGGTGGATGCCACCGGGCGCGTGCACGAGCAGTTCGTCGGTTTCCGCCACACTGTCATGGCGCGAGGACAGGATGAACAGTTGCGCGATCTGCGCCTCGACGCTCAGGGCGTCGCGCGTGCGCTCGACCCAGCGTGTGTCCTCAGGTGACAGGGCAAGCGGAGAGGTGCGTTGCGCTACATCGGTCGACAGGGATTCACGGCCAATATTCATGCGGGCGAACCTTGCGGGTTCTTCATCGGTTCAGCTCCCACCAACAACAGGGGCGCGACGGCGATCTCGCCGCCGCGCCGTCGGATCAGAACTTCACGCCGAGGTTGGCGCCGAAGTAGCGGTCCGCGTCCTTGTTGAAGGTGCCCACGAGGTCGGTATTGCCGCCCAGGAACGACGTATGGCCGATGCTGGTGAGGTAGTTTTCGTCAAACAGGTTCTTGACGAACAGGGTCAGGCTGTAACGACCATCGATCTGCTTCACGCCGATGCTGGCATCGACCAGCGTATAGGCAGGTTGTTCCAGCAACGGATCCTGCTCGACCGAGAAGTTCATCGCGCTCTGGAAATTGACGCCGACCTGCGCAAAGCCCGAAAGATTCGTACCTGCAATGTCCGCCTCATAGCGAGGAGCGAAGCTGATTTTCCAACGCGGGCTGACCGGCAGCGTCGCGCCGCGCAGGTTCTGGATCGGCGTGACACCCGCGGCCGGGCGATAGCAGATGTTGGTCGGCATGCCCGACAGGACTGGCGCGGCAGCGTTGAACTGCTGCGGACAATTGAGACCGTCAATATCGATGGTGGCGTGGGAGTAGGTGACGGCGCCGGTCAGGCTGAAGCGATCGTCGGGACGGACGGTGGCTTCGATTTCAAAGCCCTTGGTTTGCGACTTGCCGGCGTTAGTGGGCGCGAATTGCGTGACGCCCGCGGCGATGTCCGAACGGTTGGCCTGAACCTGAAGATTGGAATAGTCAGCCAGGAACAGGGCGGTGCTGACGCTCAGGACGCCATCTGCCGTGCGTCCCTTGAAGCCGACTTCATAGGCATTGACATGTTCGGGTTCGAGCACGGTCTGATCGGCGAGATTGGCCGAAATCTCGATATCATAACCCAGCCCCTTATAGCCGCGCGTATAGCTGGCGTAGACCTGCGCATCCCGGCTGAATTCATATTGCAAGCCCGCCTTGCCGGTCACTGCCGTATCGTCCGCCGTGACCGATCCGCTGACAGGCGCATTGCCGGGCATGACGGCATCGCCGGGGACTAGCGGCGCGATGCGGCTGCCGCTGTTGGTGCCCTTCTCATATTGCAGGCGCAGGCCACCAATGGCCTTGAGACCGCCGGTGATGCGATATTCGACCTGACCAAAGGCAGCGACACTGTCCTGCTTCAAGCGGATGTTGCTGGCCGAAGATTGGTAGATGGTATTTTCGGGCGCACATGGCTGACCGAAGGTGCCCGCCGTGCAGCGCGCGCGACGACGGTCGAAAGGCCGCTTGATGTCGGAATGCATGTAGAAAACGCCAGCGACATAGTTGAAATTGCCGCTGTCATTATTGGCGATCCGCAGTTCCTGACTGAAAGCACCAATATCAAGGGCACCGCCGTTGCGGTTCCAATTGGAGTAGGCGGCCGAGGCACCAACGAAGAGCGGAACATCGCTGTTGATGCGCTCGATCGGCTGGTTCACCTCCAGATAATAATCCTGATAGGCGGTAATGGAGGTCAGGGTCGCGCCGCCCAGATCCCAGTCGGCCTGTAGCGAATAGGTCTGCTGGTCGCTGTTGGAAGAGGTGACCGTCTCATCATTGAGCGTGCGGTTTTCGCGGGTCGCATTGATCGGACCGACCAGCGTCTGCAGGTTGGGATTGTTGATCGCGATCCAGGTCGATGCACAGCAATCCGCTTCGGTCTTGCGATATTCGCCTGTGAAGAGCAGGTTCAGATTCTCGGTCGCGTCCCATTCCAGCTTGCCGCGCACGCCCCAGGATTTGGAGCCATTGTCCCAGCTGTCAGTGGCGATGTTGCGGGCAACGCCGCGCACGTCGTTGTAGAAGCCGGTGACGCGGGCGCGGAGCGTGTCGCTGATAGGGCCGGACACGGTGCCGCGGGCGCGATATTCGTCATGCTCGGCGATGGTCACTTCGCCGCGACCTTCAAATTCGCGCGAGGGGCGCGCGGTCGTGACGCTGATGACGCCAGCGGTCGCGTTCTTCCCGAACAACGTGCCCTGCGGCCCGCGCAGCACTTCGATACGCTCGATATCGGCGAGGTCGGTAAAGCCCTGCGTCTGGCGCACTGCGACGACGCCATCGACGACGGTGGACACGGAGGATTCGACACCCTGCCCGAACAGGGCAGTGCCGATGCCGCGGATACGGAAGCTGCTGTTGGTGGGCGTTGCACCCTGCTGGAAGGTCAGCGAGGGCACGGCCTGCACCAGCGAAGCGCTGTCGTTGATCTGGCGGTTGGACAGGGCATCGGCCGAAACGGCGGTAACCGCGAGCGGCACATCCTGCAGCCGCTCGGCGCGCTTTTGCGCGGTGACGACGATGTCGGTGCCGGCATTATTGTCGTCGGCTGCGGCAATCGCTGCATCTTGCGCAAAGGCGGGAGTCATGTTGGCGGCGGCGAGCGTCGCAATCAGCCCGATCATGGACGAGCCGGACAGACGTTGAATGACCTTAGAAGCTTTCATAGTACCTCCCCTTTATGCCTGTCGGATTGATTTCCGACGTTTGCAAACAAACAATATGGGCTATGCGACCCGAAGTGCCCATTGATCTTGTAGCGCTACATGTTGCCTTCCGACCCTTGAGTCAAACAAATATGTAGCGCTACATATTTTTCCGGGCGGGGTTGTCGCTTTTCCGACACAGGGCGCGCCCGTGCAGGCGATTCATGGATTGAAGCGCAGGCGCGTTAAGCTATGGAAGAGCATGGGTTTGGGAAAAAGATGACAAGACGGCCGAGCAAGACGATCACCATCAAGACCGTCGCCGAACTCGCAGGCGTGTCGCCCATGAGCGTGTCGAACGTTCTCAACAACCGGCATAAGGTGCGCGAAAGCACGCGGCAGGCCGTGATGGACGCTGTCAAGACACTCAACTATTCCCTCAACCCTGCGGCTAAGTCGCTGGCAGGCTCCGGCATGACCCGCATCGGCCTGATGTATCGCAATATCGAAAATGCGTTTCTCAGCTCGATCTTGATCGGCAGCCTGGAAACCACCAACCGCATGGGCGCGCAACTCTTGTTGCAGCCGCTCGAAGTGGGCGACGCCGGGGAAGTGGCGGCGGGTATTCAGACCCTTATCAGCAACGGTGCGAACGCCATCCTGATTGCTCCGCCCTATTGCGAGATCGCCAATAGCCATGGCCTGACCAAAGATGCGCCAGTGCCGATCGTGGCGCTTTCCCCCGGCGACGATCTCACTGACGAATATTGCATCCGCATCGATGATTTTGCGGCGGCGCGCGACATGACGCGCTATCTTATCAGCCTCGGCCATAAGGATATCGGCTTCATTCGCGGCGCCGGGCATCATCTGATCAGCAGGACGCGGCGGGACGGCTATATCGCCGCGTTGCGAGAGGCCGGCATCGCCCTACGCCCCGAACTGATCGCTGATGGCGATATGAGTTTCGAATCCGGGCTGGACGCCGCGCAGACGCTTCTGAGCCTGGCCCCCCGGCCCACCGCCATTTTCGCCAGCAACGACGATGTCGCGGCGGCCGTTACGTCGCTGGCGCATCGGCAGGGGCTGGATGTCCCGCACGACCTGTCGGTCGCGGGTTTCGATGACACCCCCATTGCGGTGAAGATCTGGCCTGCCCTCACGACTGTTCGCCATCCGGGGGCAAGGATCGCATCGGAAGCGGCGACGCTGGGCATCATGCTGGCGCGCGGAGGAGATGCCCCAGCAAAAAGCGCGACCCATCTCGACTATATGCTGGCTATCCGGGAATCGACCGCGCCGCCGCACGGGTCGGGCAGCCATTAGATCGTCATCACCGCTCATCATGCTGCCGACGCGGCGAAATCGCGGGCGAGGTCGACGAAGGCCTTGAACGCGGCAGATGGGTTTCGTCGGTTGGGATAATAGAGGCACAGCGGCGCGAGCGGCGGCGTCCAGTCTTCCAGGACACGGACCAGACGGCCCGCCTTCATGTCCTCGCGAATGTCGGATTCCATGAGGAAGCCGATCCCGACGTCGTCCAGCACCGCCATGCGCGCGAGACTGGCCTCGTCCAGCGTCATCGAGCCATCGACGTCGATCTGCACCGCTTGCCCCGCCTTTTCGAACTGCCAGCGAAACAGGCTGCCGTTGGGTAGTCGGACACGCAGACATGGATGCGCAAGAAGGTCCGGCGGGACCAGCGGCGTCCCATGCGCCGCCAGATAGGTGGGCGACGCAACGACGGCATAGCGCCGATACAGACCGAGCGGGATAGCGATCATGTCGCTGGGCACCAGGTCGGCCGTGCGAATGCCCGCATCAAATCCGTCCGCGACGATATCGACGAGCCGCCCTTCCGTGACGAGATCGATATGGACCTGCGGATAGCGGCGAAGATAGTGGAGGAGCAGGGGCGAGAATATCTCCCGCGCGGCCGTGGCAAAGGCGTTGATGCGCAACGTGCCTGAGGGCGTTGCCTGCTGCGACCGGGCGGCATCCATCGCCTCGTGAATGTCCTGCAGCGCCGGGCCGACCTTGCCGACAAAATCGCGCCCCGCATCGGTCAGCGAAACGCTGCGGGTGGTGCGGTTGAACAAGCGCACGCCAAGCTGCCGTTCCAGCTTCCCGATGGCGTTGCTCAGCGCGGTGGTGGAGACGCCCAGATCGATCGCCGCCGCGCGGAAAGACCCCCGGCGCACGATCGCGATTACCGCGTCAAGTTCGATCAGACCATGCCGCATCATTATCCCGCTTTTCGTAACAGCGCATCCCGATCTATCCCGATTATCATGGCGCGCGTCTACCGCTAACTTGGCTGACAAGATCCAACCCTGGATGCACGGCGGCCCGTGACACGGATCATCCGCCCCTTTGCTATCCTGGACAGGTCGAAACGCATGGAAGGAAGCCAGATATGACGGTTCAACTGCCCCCGCCCATCGCCGCCTATTTCGCGGCCGATGCCAACAAGGACGGCCATGTGGTAGCGCATTGCTTCACCGACGACGCCGTGGTGAAAGACGAAGGCAAGACGCATAGCGGGAAGGACGCCATCCGGGACTGGAAGGCGCAATCCTCCACCACCTACCGCTATACGGTCGAGCCGTTCGCCATCGCCACTGATGGCGCACGGACGGTCGTGACCAGCCATCTCGAAGGCGACTTTCCCGGTAGCCCGCTCGACCTGCGCTATTTTTTCACGCTCGACGGCGACAAGATCGCTGCCCTCGAAATCATCCCATGAGCGCGGGGTATCACCGCGTCGGGCACGCTATATCTCAAATATCTAAGCGAATGGATACCAACATATGACGCCTTTTCTGACCTTGCAGGGGAAGCGCGCGTTGATCACGTCGGGCACCCGTGGCGCGGGCGCGGCGACGGTCGATCTGTTCCGCGAACTTGGCGCGCAGGTTCTCACGACGGCGCGCACCCGGCCTCCGGGCACCCCGGACGCGCTGTTCGTAGCCGCCGATCTTACCACGGCCGAAGGTTGCAGTGAATTGGCAAGCGCGGTGCGCGATCGGCTGGGCGGGGTGGACATCATCGTTCACATGCTGGGCGGATCATCGGCACCAGCCGGGGGATTTGAAGCGCTGAGCGATGCAGAATGGCGCAACGCCCTGGACCTCAACCTTATGCCCGCGGTCCGGCTGGATCGCGCGCTGCTGCCGGACATGCTGTCCCGCGGCAGTGGCGTGGTGATCCACGTCACTTCCATCCAGCGCGAACTGCCTCTGCCGGAAGCGACCACCGCCTACGCCGCCGCCAAGGCAGCGCTTTCCACCTATAGCAAGAGCCTGTCCAAACAAGTGTCGCCCCAGGGCGTCCGGGTGGTGCGGGTGTCGCCGGGCTGGATCGAAACGGAATCAGCCGTCGAACTGGCAACCCGACTCGCAGCCGAGCATGGCGGCGACATCGCCCAGGGCAAGAAGATGATCATGGACTGGCTCGGCGGCATTCCGATCGGCAGGCCATCGACACCGCAAGAGGTCGCCAGCCTGATCGCTTTCCTAGCGTCCGACCGGGCGGGGACCATCACCGGCACCGAATATGTCATCGATGGCGGGACCGTGCCAACGGTGTGAGAATGATGTGTTCCTACGGGCACCGGAGGATCGAGGGTAAAATAGGAA
>NZ_JPPQ01000069.1:1629356-1633104 GCF_000743655.1 Sphingobium sp. ba1 | reverse complement strand
GTGGCGCGGCCCTCAGGAGAAATTTCCCGCCGATAATGGCGCGACGCACTGGGAAATCTGGCTTGAGCCGAGCGAAGCAGAAGCCTTTATCGCCCAAGCCGCTGCATATCAGGTTCAGATCGGGGCCGATCGCCTGCAATTTCCTGAAGATGTCGTCGTCATCGGCCTCGCGACACGGGACCATATTGCACTGGCCGTGAGACGACTTGGCTCCGTGCGTGCCCTTGCGGCGCCAGCGGTGACCGCCGATTTTTTCGATGCCCTGGATGTGCTGGAGCAGACTGCATGGGTTCAGGATCTCGTCCAGCGGACCACCTATGCTGGCGGCATCAATGGCGGGTATGTCACTCTGTTGGATACGGGTGTCAGCCGCGCTCATCCGCTGATCGCACCAGTCCTCCTGTCACACGATCGTCACGTCGCTGACCCGGCCTGGGGGCTGGACGACATCAAGGGCCATGGCACCCAGCTTGCTGGGCTCTCACTCTTTGGTGACCTGACGCTCAATCTGCAATCGACAATGCCAATTACTGTTTCACATAGTCTGGAATCGGTGAAGCTCATACCAGACGGAGGCCCGAACCCGCATCACCTGTTGGGGGTGGTGACGCGCCGCGCGATCAACATAGTCGAACAGACTGTGCGTCGACGCACTTTCACCATGGCGGTCACAACCGACGAGGACACGCCCCATGACGGCGCTCCCACATCATGGTCGACGGAAATCGACCAGCTTGCCGCTGGCGTCTCCGGCGATCTGTCGGTGCCCCGCCTCATCCTGATATCGGCGGGCAATACCAACAATTTCACATTCGCAGCGGGTCACTATCTCGACACCTGCGACCTTGCGGAAAATGAGATTGAGTCGCCGGCGCAGGCCTGGAATGCCATCAGCGTTGGCGCCTATACCGAAAAGACGATGCTTCCGCCCAATGAGGGCCTCACCAGCGTCGCACCTTTTGGCGACCTTTCACCGAGCTCCCGAACTGCATCCTGGACTTCGACCTGGCCGCTCAAGCCCGACATCGTTCTTGAGGGCGGAAACTGGGCCGCCGGCGCCGCGCCTCCACCAATGCGGCATGGCTGGCTTTCCCTTCTCACTACCCATCATGCCTATCCGCAACGCTCATTCAGTTTCACGCATGACACAAGCGCTGCGACAGCGATCGCGGCGAAGCAGATCACTGAACTCTGGTCGGACTATCCGCTGCTATGGCCCGAAACCATTCGCGCCCTCTATGTGGCGTCCGCCCGATGGACGCCGCAAATGCGGTCGCACCTGCCCGCCAACTCCAACAAGGGCAGCTATGCCCGCCTGTTTCAGCGCTACGGCTACGGCGTTCCTGACCTCGAGAGGGCGCATCGCAGTACGTCCAATGCTCTTACCCTGATCGTGCAGGATGCCATCGTTCCTTACGGCCTCTCCGAGCAGACCGGCGGGGATGTTCACAAAGAGATGCGGCTCTTCACGCTGCCATGGCCTGTCGAGGAACTACGCAAGCTGGGCAACGCCAATGTGACCCTACGGGTCGCGCTCAGTTCGTTCGTTGCGCCCAACCCGGCCGAGGCGTCGCGCGGCTCGCGATATCGCTATGCCTCCCACAATCTGCGGTTCAAGCTCAATCGTGCTGGAGAGAATGCCCAGCAGTTCATGGCGCGCATCAGCAAGGCTGTCGAACCTGTCGGCCCCCAGGTCGAAGAAGAGGATCTATGGGACTTTGGGAGCATTAGACGCGATGTCGGCTCCCTCCATATCGACCAGTTGACCTGCAGGGCGTCGGACTTGGCCAGACGCAATCTGCTGGCCATTCATCCTGTCGCTGGATGGTGGAAATCCAAGAAGATCCTGGAGGAGGGAGAGAAGCTGGCTCGCTTTGCCCTCGTCGTGGAGATCGATACGCAGGGTATCGAAGCAGACCTTTACACGGAGGTCCAGGCATCAGTCGCGGTCCTCAATGCAGCCCAACCGATCATTATCTAGCGCCCGGCGCTGACACTGCAGCAGGCGTGGTGGAATTGTCCCTCACGGCGAAAGCCGTGTTGATGGGCGAGAGATAGTTTGGGCAGCGGCAGCTTTCGGCGTAACCGGACATATGCATTCTCGCGCTGAAGGACTTGAACTGGTCGGTTCCCTCCGAAACGGCGGCAAGGTGAACGACTGATTTCAGGATCGCAAAGAAGATGTCGAAAGGTTCGCAATTAGGTGGGGAGCAAACGCCTCGCGCCGGTGAAGCGGCGCGACCGCGCTCTACGGCTCGAAGCCAGGCTTCTCGCCGCCGAGCCCCGTCGCCGGGTCTCGGCCTGGCGGTGACGATCGGCTGGCGCGGGTCAGCGTCCGCTGACCTGATGGAGCGGGGCTGAGGACGCACACTGCCGGACGGCTGCGCAGCCGGCCAGGGTGCGGCGCCTGATGGCGGCCCCGTAGGCACGCCGGCCTCTCGGTCGGGCGGTGCGACCGGTTTCGCGAGGCTGGCGACAAGTGCCGCCTTGGCCTGCGAATCCCGACCCTGCACCGCTGACCCGACCGCGCCGGCCGGGGGCGATCCTTTTGTTGGCGGCGGCTTCGCCGTCGGAAAGCGCTGCGGTCGCCGCTCGCGCGGCGGCGCTGTTGGTGGCCTCTCCCGGTGGCGCGGGAGTGGGCGGCGCTCCCTGCTAGGCCCGCTCGCGTCCCCGGCAAGCCTGGCTGCGCCCGGCTCCTCCACTGACGTTGCGGCCCTTTGGGTGCCGACGCCGCTCAAGCGGGCCTCTTCGGTTCGCATCTTGCCGCCCACCCCCGCTTCCGGGGGAGGCCATGGTGGTTTTGCGGCGGTGCAGGAGGTAAATGATGCGTTCTCCCACGACTGTCCGCGCGCGCGGTAAGGGCCGGAAACCCAAGGCGTCCAACGGCGGAGCCCCAATCGCGGCCAAGGCCCGTGCAGAGTCCGAAACGGCGCGCACGAACCTTTATGACGAGGTGACGGCGCGGATCATCGCCGAACTGGAGGCGGGCCGCTTTCCGTGGGTTCAGCCTTGGGGGCATCCCGATGGTGATGGCAGCGCAATCAGTCCCGGCCTGCCGCGCAACGCCCTTACCGCACGCCGTTACTCTGGCGTGAACGTCCTCATCCTGTGGGGCGCGGTGATCGAGCAAGGCTATCCTTCGCAGGGTTGGCTTACCTTCAAGCAGGCGCTTGAGGCAGGCGGCTGCGTCCGCAAGGGCGAGCGCGGCACCACCGTCGTCTATGTCGACCGCTTCACCCCCGAGGCCGAGAAAGTGCGCGCCGTCGAAACCGGCAGCGACGCCAAGTCCATTCCCTTCCTGAAACGCTTCACCGTGTTCAACGTTGGGCAGTGCGAGGGATTGCGCCCCGGCCTCGCGCCCGATCCGGCCCCCTTGCCCGAACGCCAGATCGTGCCGATCGCCGAGGAAGTGATCGCGGCAAGCGGCATCGAGGTCCGTGTCGGCGGCAATCGCGCCTATTATGTGCCCGCGCACGACTATGTGCAGGTGCCGCCGCAACCAGCCTTTTTCGAGCAAATCAACTATTACCGGACCTGCCTGCACGAACTTTGCCACGGCAGCGGCCACCCGTCCCGGTTGAACCGCAATCTGGTCAACAGCTTCGGATCGAAGGATTATGCCCGCGAGGAATTGATTGCCGAAATGGGTTCGGCCTTTCTCTGCGCCGCGCTGGGCATCGTCCCGACCGTCCGTCATGCCGACTATCTCGGCAGTTGGCTCAAGTTATGCTCACCTCGCCATAACGCG
>NZ_JPPQ01000069.1:1616565-1629346 GCF_000743655.1 Sphingobium sp. ba1 | reverse complement strand
GGGGAGCTGGCAGCCCGGTTTCAGGAACGGGTCGAGGAAAATTGCGATCCCGCCGTGTCCACCGAGGCGCGCCGGATCAAGCCCAAGGTTAAAAAGCTCAAGTCGCCCAAGCGATGAAAGCGGTGCATGAGAAGATCGAGGGACCTTTCGCGATCGAGGAAGACATCGCCCTTTATGGCATGATCACCGGCGACGCGACGTTGCGCCGGGGCGTGCGCTTCATCCTGCACGGCACGATCGCGGGCAACCTCACGATCGAGCGCGGCGCGCGGGCCATTGTCACGGCACCGTCGCGGGCCGCATCTATAATGACGGCGGCCGTGTCGAGCTGTTCGGGATCGCCGATGCCGTCACCAACGGGGCGCAAGACGCCATTACCATCATCGACCCCGCCGCCCATGTCCGGGGGCGACCCTGACGAGGCCGTTTAAACGGTCCCGGAGATCCATCACAAGGAGGCCGTGATGCACAAGGATGACGACGAGGCTTTCGCCGACAACTATGCCGAGCGCGACCAGGCCAAGGCACTACGCGAGCAGGCGCGCGCGGGCGGCCTGCGCTTCGAGGCGTATCTACCCGGCGACATGGCCGATTGGCTGCTGGCGCGGGTCGAGCAGGGTCATTTCGTTGATCCGTCCGAGGCGGTGTTCGCGATCGTCAAAAACTTCATCGACATGGAGCCGCACCGCGATTTGCGCGACGAGCTGCTACGCCGGATATTGGATGAGTCGATAAAGAGCGGCCTTGTGGATGAGAAGGCGGGCCGCACCTACGACTTAGACGAGGTGTTCGACGAATTACGCCGGGACATAGCGAAGCCGCAACCGGAGCCGGCGCGTTGGGCGAAGATCGCGCGATGAGCGAGCTTGCCCCCCTTCCCTCGCCATCACTGGCGCTGCCGGCGCTGGTGGCGTCGGCCGACGAGGCGGCGCGGCTGCGCTTCCTTGAGTTCTTCGCCGTCACCATCCGCAACCCACATACGCGCCGCGCCTATATGCGGGCGTCGGCTGACTTCCTGGCTTGGGTCGAGGCGCGCGGGGTGACATCGCTTGCCGGCGTGCAGCCGCTCCATGTCGCGGCCTGGGTCGAGGCGCTGGGGCGCGAGGTTGCCCCGCCCAGCGTCAAGCAGCAGCTCGCGGCCATTCGCAATCTTTTCGGATGGCTGGTGACGGGCCATATCGTGCCAGTGAACCCCGCTGGTTCAGTGCGTGGGCCGGCGCATAGCGTCAGGCGCGGCAAAACCCCGGTGCTGGCCCCTGACGAGGCGCGGCGCTTGCTCGACAGCATTGACGTGTCCGCCCATGCGGGCCTTCGCGACCGCGCCTTGATCGCGCTCATGGTCTACAGCTTCGCGCGGATCGGCGCGGCACTTTCCATGCGCGTCGAGGACGTGTTCATGCAGAACCGCCGCCTGTGGGTCCGCCTTCACGAAAAGGGCGGCAAGCGGCATGAGATGCCGTGCCACCATAACCTTGAGGATTATCTGACCGCCTATATCGACGGGTGCGCGCTGCGCGAGGATCGCAAAGGGCCGCTGTTCCGCACGATCGCACGCGGGACTAAGCGACTAAGCGATACCCCCCTGCCCCAAGCCAATGCCTTCGCGATGGTGCGCCGACGCGCTGGCGCGGCCGAGATCGGGACGGCGATCGGCAACCATTCGTTCCGTGCGACCGGCATCACCACCTATCTGAAAAACGGCGGCACCTTGGAGACGGCCGCGACGATGGCGAACCACAGCTCGACGCGCACCACCCAGCTCTACGACCGGCGGCCCGATGACGTGACGCTCGACGAGGTGGAGCGGGTGTTGATCTAGGGGTGGCGGAAAACCCTAAAAGTGGGGTTGTCGTGCATCCTTGCAATGCGGCGGGGTTTTTCGGACAGCCGGGGCGCGGCGGCGGTGCGGTCGCTACCGCGCCGGTCAGCCATGCGCGGAATCATGTGATTGTCGGCACCTGTTTGGATGAAAGGCAGACGTTAACGCCTGTTGGGTAATGAGCGGGATATGAAGGCGGACGAACAAGTAAGGCGATCGACCAGCGCGCTAGAGGTGCGGCGACTGATCCTTGCAGCATGTGCAGCGGGGTTCTTCTGGATTTTTGCAATCCATATCCTGACGGGCTTTCTCGATTTCATGATAAAAGATGGCTTCGGCAGTCGGTCGGGAATGGTCGGCAATATTGATGTGACTATCGACAGCGCGCTTGTCGCGCCCTTGGGCGGTCCTCTTGCCGCCGGGGTGTTGTTCGTCGCCGGGATCGGAGCGGCATGGCTCGTAGGCCGGACAACTCGCCAAGATGCGGGGGACAAGTCGGCATGAGCAGCGCGGTTTGGGTGAGCAGCGTTCTTAGTCCTGCTGGACTTGGTGAGAAGCAGGGGACGCGGACCAAATTCTATAATCACGATTGGAATCCCGCTTCGTTCGACATTCCCACGGAGCCGGAGGAGGTTTATGCCGCCTTTCGCCGCCACCGCACTGGCTATGCGCTACAACGCTCGGACTTTCCCGAAGCCGAGGCGGTGTTTGACGAAAAGCGATTTGCGAAGCGGCGTGATCTATTCTTCGCAGGCTCTTTCTTTGCCGTGAAAGGCAAATTGGCTGAAGTCCTGCCACGTTTCGATCTAGGCGAAGGCGGGTTGATTCCGTTTACGATCTACAAGGCCGATCTGGCAACGCCCGTTGATGGTGAGTTCTTCCTGCTGAACTGTAAGCGAGGCCGCCCCCCCACCTTGCGGGGCTGAAGCACAGCGCCGAGTCTCAGCGCCCTGATCGGATGGAGGGCGCTGGTGCTATGACGATGCCATGTGATGATGCTGGCACTAGCCGGGTAACCCGCTTCGAAGTGTTCACTGGCGTGGGGCGGCGGCGGGATTGGCCGCCAGAGGTCAAGGCTTCGATCCTGGCCGAGAGCTTTTCCGGGCAGGAGACGGTCTGCTCGGTTGCGCGGCGGCATGGTATGAGCCCGTCGCAGCTGTTCACCTGGCGCCGGCAGCTCCGCAAGCAGTTGGAGAGTCAGGGCGCGGCTGTGCCGGCTTTTGTTCCCGCCGTCGTCGATGCCGTTGCCGCGGAGGAGTTCACGCCTGCGATCCAGCGGCCGAAGAAGCGACGGCGCTCGAAGGCGAGCGCAGTGGAACTGGAGATCGACGGCGTTGCGGTGAAGATCAGCCGCGGCGCCGATGCCGGGGTGATTGCCGCGGTGATCGAAGCGCTCCGGGTTACCCGATGATCGGACCCGGCGCAGGTGCCAAGGTCATGGTGGCCACACGCCCGGTCGATTTCCGCAAGGGACCCGACGCGTTGGCCGCGCTGGTCGGTGTCGAGTACGGCGGTGATCCTTATTCTGGCGTAATCTACGTGTTCCGGGCCAAGCGCAGTGATCGGATCAAGCTCGTCTGGTGGGATGGCACAGGGCTGTGTCTGATGGCCAAGAGGCTGGAATCCAGCGGGTTCAAGTGGCCGGCCATCCAGGACGGCGTGATGCGCCTGACGGCGGCGCAGTTGGGCGCCTTGCTCGAGGGTCTGGACTGGCGCCGTGTGCATGGCGGACGCCGCCTGATCGCCCCGCAGATTGCCGGTTGACGATGGCTCCTCCTACTGATTCACTCCTTCCATGCTCATGGAAGCGGATCTCCCCAACGACGTCGAAGCGCTCCGCGCGCTCGTCCTCGAGCAGGCCCGTGAGCTTGATGTTCTGAAGGTTTTCCAGGCCGAGGTTGAACGCCTGAAGGCGATCATCGAGGCCCTGCAGCGGCACCGGTTTGGCCGCCGTTCCGAGCAACTCGACCCCGATCAGTTCGAGCTTGCCCTGGAAGAGGTCGAGATGGCCTTGGCCCAGGCCCAGCACGCCGTGGACAATGCGAGCCGGGCATCGGCGGATCGCCCGCGCAAGGTCAACCGCGGCTCGTTGCCGGCCCATCTCGAGCGGATCGAGCAGGTCGTCGATGTCGAGGATAAGGCCTGCCCCTGCTGCGGCGGCGCGCTCCACCAGATCGGTGAAGACGTGGCTGAGCGTCTTGACGTGGTGCCCACCACCTTCCGCGTCCTGGTCACGCGCCGTCCGCGCTATGGCTGCCGGTCATGCGAGGGCGCGATCGTCCAGGCACCGGCTCCGGCGCGGATCGTCGAGGGCGGCATCCCCACCGAGGCGCTGATCGCGCAGGTGCTGGTCGCCAAGTACGCCGATCATCTGCCGTTATACCGGCAGGCCCAGATCTACGCGCGGCAAGGTGTCCAGCTCGACCGCTCGACCCTGGCGGACTGGGTCGGCCGGGCAGCCTGGTAACTGCGCCCCTTGCGCGATCACATCCTCGAGCGATTGCGACGATCCGGGCGGCTGTTCGCCGATGAAACCACGGCACCGGTGCTCGATCCAGGCCGTGGTCGGACCAAGACGGGCCAGCTCTGGGCCTATGTTCGCGACGATCGACCATGGGGAGGCGAAGATCCGCCGATGATGGCCTACGTCTATGCCGCTGACCGCAAGGGTGAGCGGGCCGAAGCCCATCTCGGTGACTTCGTCGGCATCCTGCAGGTCGATGGCTTTGGCGGCTACGCTGCTCTGGCCAAGCGCCGACAGCAAGTGAGCCTGGCCTTCTGCTGGGCGCACGTGCGGCGCAAGTTCTACGAACTGGCCGACAGCTCGCCGGTCGCGACCGAGGTGCTGCGCCGGATCGCAATGCTCTACGCGATCGAGGAAGAGGTTCGCGGCACTTCGGCGGAGCAGCGCCGCACCGTGCGCGCCGAACAGGCCCGCGTCATCGTGGATGACCTGCACATCTACCTCGAGGCACGACTTCGTCAGGCTAGCGCCAAGAGCAAGCTCGCCGATGCCATCCGCTACGCGCTCACCCGCTGGTCCGGGCTGTCGCTGTTCCTCGATGACGGCCGCGTCGAGCTGGATTCCAACACCGTCGAGCGATCAATCCGTCCGCTGGCCCTCAACCGCAAAAACGCGCTCTTTGCAGGCTCTGACGAAGGCGGCGACAACTGGGCGGTCATCGCCACGCTGATCGAGAACTGCAAGATCTCAGGCATCAACCCGCATGCCTGGCTCGCCGAGACCCTCTCCAGGCTCGCAGCGGGTCATCCGGCCAACGCCGTCGGTGAACTCATGCCTTGGACCGCCGTGGCCTGAGCACAGCGCTTACGCTGAACTTCGGCGCACGCAAAAACAGCATCCTCCCTGAGCATAGCCGTAATGTCGTAAAATTCGCCGTCGATCGCAAGACGGGCATCCAGCATTGGAAGGTCAATAGCTGGTCCGAAGATGGCGATATTGCGCTATCGCCTGCGGCACTCGACGGCCCCGATCTGTGGTTTGAGGAAGTGCTCCACAACAAGATTTTCGTGAAGGATGCGCTCGCCCAAGCCCTGATTGAAATCGGGATGGGCGATGTTTTCAGGTTCCAACCTTGCCGGATCGTAGATGGCCTATAATGAGCCGCCCCAGATCGGAGCGATGCACGGGAATCAGGCGATAGCCGAAGCGCACCATGTGAATTCCGGCAACGTCCTTTCTGCTCATCGCCGTTCTTCCGGTGGCTTAATTCCACAAGGAATTGTATGTGGACTGCACATCAGAGGGGGACCGATACGATGCTTCGAATAGCGACCGCTGCCCGGCAGAACTGGTTCTATCTTGTGCTTCCCGTATTGCTGGGCATCGCTTTCGGTTTCAGAGGAACTCACCCTTGGGGCGAACAACCACGATTTGGAGAAGCCGCCACGCTCTTCGATTGGTGTCTGTTTGTGCCCTTCCTCTACGCACTATGTTATCGCGCTATGCCTCGCCGCGCTTTGGCACTGCGCACGCTGGCTCTGGCGTGTGGCGGACTGTGGATCGCTGGCAAGATCGTTCCTGATTCTGCGAAGACAATCCTTGCCCAGTGGGGATGGTTGCGCAGTGTCGGGATCACATTTCTGGTTCTTGCCGAAGGGGCGGCACTGATCACCGTGTTGCGTATCGTTTTCGGTTCAGCGCCCGATCCGAAGGAGTTTGAGAAACAGGGTATGCCGCCGCTGCTGATCAAGCTCATGATGGCGGAAGCACGCTTTTGGCGCTGGTTATGGCTTCGCCTGAAAGGGTAAATTGCTCGTACTATGTGCGGCAGTCAGGCCATAGATGTCCGCCGTTAGGCAGTCAGCGTCGGCGAATATGCCCAGCGCTCGCCATGCCACTGGAACCCTACCCGCTGCGCGTTGCTGATCGCCGGCGGCTCGCCCTTGCGCCAGAACGCGCGCATCTTGGCCCGTTCGTCCAGATGGGCATCGGTGACGATCGCGCGCGCGGCCTGAATGAACTGCCCATGTCCGAACACATAGGCTAGCGATCCCGCAGGCATTGCGGCGAGGCGGTCTAGCGCCGTCTGGCAGCGCCGTAGCAGCGTTGCGAAGCTCTCCGCCCCTTCCCCATCGCAATATTCAGGATCGGCTGCGCTCCAATAGCGTTCAAGGTGCGGCATCCGCTCCGCGCTGCGCGTGCCGTTCCAGCGCGCCGGTTGCAGATAGGTGAACTCTTCGATCGGCCACACTTCCACTGGCACGCCAGGAAAGCGCGCGATCGTCGGCGCGGCCGTCTGCTGCGTGCGGGTATAGGGCGACGTGACGATGAGCGCGGGCGGTTGCGCCCAGCTCGCCGCGACCGCCCTCGCCTGTTCGTGGCCGCGCTCCGTCAGCTCGATCGTAGCGAGATCGTGGCACGGTAGGCCGGCGTTGCCGGTGCTTTCGCCGTGACGGATGAAGATTACGCGCATGGCTATTCAAACAGTTCCGCATGAGTGCCGGCGCGCACGAAGTTCACCAGATTCCCCTCAATCGTGTAGATCAGGAGGAAATCGCCGCCGATATGGCACTCGCGATGATCGCTCCAATCGCCTTTCAGCGGATGATCCAGCCATTCCGGGCCTAATGGCGCATCGTTGGCGATGAGCAGCAGCATCGCCTCCTTGAGCTGTTTCATGTTGTAGCGCCCGCTGCGCGACAGCCGCTCCCAATCCTTGACGAACCTTTTTTCATAGGACGCCTCTCTTGGGAACGAAGCCCGCTTACTGCTGGCGGGCTTCTTGGTCGAGGGCATCGAACATTTCCTGGGCATCGGTGAAACGGGCGCGGTGGGCCTTCATCGTCGCGCGGGACGCCTCGATCGCGGCGCGCGTCTCGGCGTTCGGCACCTTCAGCTCGAACGGCAACGCATGATCCTTGGCAACCCGCGTGAGGGTCATGCGGACCACATCCGAGACGGTCAGCCCCAGCTCGGCCAGCACGGCGGCGGCTTCATCCTTCAATGTTTCGTCGATGCGCGCGCGCACGAAAGCGGTAGCGGCCATTGGAACCTCCTTGGTCAAGCCGACAATGTAGCTCATTTGAGCAACAATTTCAATCCAGGCAGGGGACATGCGCCTGCCGCTGGCGCGGCACCGTGGCCCTACTCGCTTCGCTCCCCAAGCCCGCAAGCGGTCTTGGCCCAAGGTGACGACCCACATGGCGGGGGCGAGATCGCAAGCGGATCTCGCTTCATGGTGCCGGCGTGCGCCGGCGTCGATGTTCGTTCAAGGGGGAAAGGCGGTCCCGGCCGTCTCTCCCCCGCAACGGGATTAGATGGGGCCGTGCCTCGCTGCGCTGCGGCCGCACCACCCCCATCGAATCCCGCTGCCCCCCTCTCTCGCCGGCGTTCTTGGGCGTCCGTGTTCCGGCCGATGGCATGGCCATCGCCAGACAGGCGATTTGAAGGGAGTAAGGACGATGACCCACCAAACCCGCGAAAGCTGGCTCAATGCCGTGGCGCTGGGCATGGCTCCACTGTTCGAGGCGCTGGACGCCCCCCTGCCGGACCGCGTGCGCGTGGCGATCGGCTTCACCAGCAGAGGCGCGAAGGGCAAGGCGATCGGCGAGTGCTGGGATAATCGGTTCAGCGCGGACGGGCATTTTGAAATCTTCATCCGGCCCGACCTCGCGCACGCGCCCGACGCGATGCCGGCGCAGATCGCGGCCATCCTCGCGCATGAGCTGGTCCATGCCGCTGTCGGCATCCCGGCAGGGCATGGGGCGGCGTTTAAACGGGTCGCCCTTGGGCTGGGCCTAGTCGGGCCGATGCGCGCCACCATCCCCGGCGAGGTGTTCTTTGCGGCCATCGCGCCGATCTTGGAGAGCGTCGGCCCCCTCCCCCATGCCCGTCTCGACACGGACGGAGAGTCGACTGCGCCCAAGAAGCAGAAAGCCCGGATGCTCAAATGCGAGTGCGCGACGTGCGGCTATACCGTGAGGACCGCGCGCAAATGGCTTGAGCAGGCCGGAGCGCCGCTTTGCCCGATCGAGGATCACGGCCAGATGCAGCATGAACCGCTGGACGATGACAGCGAGGATGAGGGCGGCGAGGATAGCTAGACCGCCCTCTCCTCCCCGCAATTCGGGGTTTCGTTGACGCAGCCGAACCGAGCCAGTATGACCACATGCAAACATGCGGTCATGTAAGGATATTCACATGCCAACAATCGCGATCATCAGCCAGAAGGGCGGCGCGGGCAAGACCACCCTCGCCCTGCATCTGGCCGCAGCCGCCGAGGATTCCGGGCATACCGCCCTTGTGATCGACCTCGACCCACAGGCGACGGCGAGCCAGTGGGCAGCATGGCGACAGGATGCGCCCCCGGTCGTGATTGACAGCGCACCCCCTCGCCTTTCCGCCAAGATCGAGCAGGCGACGGGCCAGGGCGCGGCGTTCATCGTGATCGACACCCCGCCCCATGCCGACAGCGCGGCGAGCGCCGCCGTCGAAGCGGCCGACCTGGTGCTGATCCCTTGCCGCCCCAGCGCGTTCGACCTGGCCGCGATCAAGACGACCGCCAGCCTTGTGAAGATGCGCGGCAAGCCCGCGTTCGTGATCTTCACGGCGGGAAGCCCGACCGCGCCGCGCATGTATGACGAGGCCGCGCAGCTCGTGCAGGATTATGGGCTGGACGCCTGCCCCCACCATATCGCCGATCGCGCCGCTTTCCGCCATGCGGCGGCCGAAGGCAAGACGGCGATGGAGATCGAGCCGAACGGCAAGGCGGCCGACGAGGTACGCCAGCTTTACAAGTGGGCATGCCAACATGTAAACATGCAAGCATCGAAGAAGCGGAGGGCCAGCGCATGAGCAGCCGGAAAGGATCATTATTGGCATTGCGGGATCGCGATGCAGCGCCATCGCCGGCGACGGCCGAGCCGGAGGAGAGGGTGGCCGCGCGACAAGCCCGCAGCACAGGCGCAAGCCCCGGCAGCGGATCGAGCAACAGCCCGGTTGCGCCGAGCCGGCAGGGCAAGAAGGCCATGACCGGCTATTTCAGCCCGGAAATGTCCTTCGCCATGCACATGACCGCTCGCAAGCATGGCATGAGCCTACAGGATGCGATGGCCGAGGCGTTCAACGACTGGCTTCGCAAGATGGGGGAAAGCCCTGTAGGCAAGTGAGCATGTTCACATGCAAACATTGACATTGGGAGACGCTTATGGCCGTACTGATCGTGTCCGCCATTTTCGTATTGATGATGATCGGGCTGTCCATCCGGGCAAATGCCCGCTTCCGGCAGGAAAAGACATTGCCGATGCAATGGTGGCTTTCCCGATCGGAGCCGCTTTCCCGTTCAGTGAACTGGTCCGCGCCCCGCGTTGTCGCTCTTAGCTTCACCCCCTGCCTCGCGATAGGCGTGCTGGCGTTGTTCAATATTGCAGCGGTGACTCTAACGCCGAGGCCAGGCCAGGAATGGATGGCGATACCAATTTTGATATTCATGGGAAGCATGTTTGTCGCGGCCCATATTTTCCACCTTTGGCTGATCGAAAAGACCTTGAGCCGCTAATTGCCCACAAGTGAGCATGTTCACATGCAAACATATGCCATAGTTTCCGCCGTTAGGAGCCGAAGCGTAGATCGAAATGGAACCGGTCGGGGTTGGTATCGACTGGCGCTCGACAACACGCTCAAATCCCGCCGCGGCGAACAGCTTGGGTAGGACACCATCGGCGTTCGGCTGAGTGTTTTCGAACCCGTCGAGCCGCTGAATCTGCCGAAACAGGAAGCGCATGGTCCGGCTGCGTTGCTCGCCATAGTCGGCGATCAGGAGCGCGCCGCCTGGCCGCAGAGTCCCGTGCATGGCGGCAAGGATCGCCCGCTTCATCGGTAGCGGGCATTGATGAAACACCAAGCTCGACACGGCCTTATCAACCGGCCCAATGCCGGTCCTCGCCAGCTCGTCGCCCATTGCCTCGGTCCAGCCGATCGCGATGCCCGCCTTGATGGCCTTCGCGCGAGCGATCTCCAACACGACCGGGTCGGGGTCTACGCCGATCACGCGCGCGGCCGGGCATTGCCGCTTCATCATAATCGCGAAGCTGCCCGTCCCGCATCCCACATCGAGGATCGTTTCGCCTGGGCTTGGGACGACCAACTCCAACAAGGCGGTTCGCCATCGTCGTTCGCGCGTCAGCAAGGCTATGGCGTGATCGTAGAACCCGGTCAGCTCTGGGCGACCGAGCGCGGGCACGTAGTTAGGATTTTGGGCGACAGGGTGCCGCTCGTTCATCCTGCCCACAGTTCGACCGTCCGGGCAACGGGGATGCCGGTGGCCCCGCGCTTCATACAGCGCCTCCTTCGGCAAGGTTCCCGGTTTGCTGCGCGAGCAAGG
Organism: Sphingobium sp. ba1; assembly: GCF_000743655.1. NCBI lineage: Bacteria > Pseudomonadati > Pseudomonadota > Alphaproteobacteria > Sphingomonadales > Sphingobiaceae > Sphingobium > Sphingobium sp. ba1. The sequence continues at coordinate 1,618,681 of NZ_JPPQ01000069.1, read as the reverse complement.
TATCGAAGGCTTAGCCGGCACGTCATGCGATTTCGCCCCGGTCCTTGCGAGGTCGAATAGCGCCGACAAGTCCTGCGAGATATTTGGCGTTTATAGCAAACAGCCCACCAGCGAGCACGATGTAAATCCAGCCGAGTGCGGTCAAGCTGGCGACGGTTCGCGCCTCATCACCCTGCCAAGCTACAGCGAGCACAACCTGAACGATGAAAAGCCCGGCCAGCGCCGCCGCGCCCGTCAAGGTCAGCCTGAGGCGAAGGAGGAGGGCAATGCCGAACAGCGACTGAGCCGCGGTTAAGAAGAACTCCTCGTGTTGGCGCGCGTCGAGCGGCAGACTAGAAAGCCGGCCCGCGCCCAAGCTGACGGCGAGCGGCAACATGCCCACCAGCAAGGTCCACTGATTGATTTTGTCGGAAATCATCGTCGCCAGCCCCTGTTCCGACCGTCTCGCCAGCACAAAGAGAACAGCAACCGTGACCGCGGGCGCTTCGCTGGCGAGCGGCGCGAGCCACTGGATCAGCAGGAACTCGTCGAACCCGAGCTGCCGGCCGGAATCGACCATAGCTTCCGCGAACGGCTCGGCCGATGCGAGGATCACCGCGGCTGCCACCAAGGTCAACCCGCCCATAACAAGCCACTGGCGCGTCGGGGATAGTAGCCCAAGCGCAGCCGCAGGGCCGGGCTCGTCATCATCGTCGTCGTCGCTGCCCGCGCCTACGCCCTTGTCGCTCGCGCGCCACATATAAAGGCCGAACAGAGCAACGAGCAGGACCGTATCGACGATGCTGATCGCATCCTTGAGGAGAACGCTGAACGCGTAGAGGCTTGGCACGAGCAAGAAAAGGATCTCGACGCGATTGGCGGGGAAGAGCGAAATCGCGCGTTCGCCCGTCTTGCGCCAATGGAGCAGCACCAAAAGCGGCCATGCGATGCCGACGAGCAGCCGGTTCGCGCCGGTCATGTTGGCCGCCGCATAGTGGACGTAATTGGAGCCCGGATTAGCCCCGGCCGAGTAGGCGTAGTAGAAGTCCACCGCATATTCCGGGAGCACGGTGATCAGCGCCACGATGGCGACGATCAGGCCCGCGGAGATGCGCGATTCCGCCGCTTCCGCTCCCCAAGACAGGTAGAAGCCGGCTGCCAGAATGGCAGCGCCGAAAAGCAAGGCGTCGAGCAGAGGGTTTGGACGCCATCCCTCGATCCTCAGCACGATCGCGGGAATCATGGCGAGCGAGGTCACCGCGACCAACATGACGAAGCGGCGCAACGATGCCGGGGGCGCTTCCGAAGGGGAAAGGTCGGCTTGCATCGTCATTGGTTCGCCTCGCCTTCGCTTCCCGCGCTGGACATTGGGATGATGATCTCGACCGCCTCCAGAGTGATCAGTCCGATATCCGGAATGTCGGCGAGTTGGGTTGCGCACGATCGTAGCTTACGGTCTTCGTCCACAATCTCGACGACCACGGCGCGATCGCTTTCGAGCACATGGCGACGGTGGACGTGCGCTGATCGGCCAAATCCGATCAGCGCCTCCAGCACCGTCACTCCGGCAAGCCCGGCGTCCCGTGCGCGGGAGGCGACAACCTCATACACCTTGCGGTCCCCGACATAGGCGGCTTCGTCGGTGTAGATGCGGAGCAGTCTGGCTTGCTGGTTCATGCTGGCTCCTCTGTCATGCTGGCACCGGCTTAGGAGCCGGGTGCGTCGCCTCGCCGCCGTGAGGTTCGGGATCATGCCGCTCAGGATCGCGACGCTTTCCCGCCCGCTCGCCCCAACCGAGCACCACGCGCGCGATGGCAGGAAGAACGAGCAGCGTGAGGATAATGGCCGCGATCAGGCCGCCGATCACGGTAGTCGCCAAGGGCTTCTGCACCTCCGCACCGGTGCCGTGCGCAAGCGCCATCGGCACGAACCCGATCGCCGGCACGAAGCCGGTCATCACGACCGCGCGCATCTTGTCGGCCATCCCATTGCGGATCGCCTCGGCGAACGGCGCGCCATTTTCGATCCGCTCACGTATCGCGGTCATCACGACCAGGCCGTTCAGCACGGCGACACCCGCCAGGCAGATGAACCCGACCGCTGCCGATACCGAGAACGCGATGCCGGTCAGCGCGAG
>NZ_JPPQ01000069.1:1610067-1616555 GCF_000743655.1 Sphingobium sp. ba1 | reverse complement strand
CCTGATCGGCGCAGAGCGACAGCCTACCTCTGACTGCCGCCAATCTTTGCAACAGAGCCACTTGCTCCGCTTTGCTTATTGACGCGAGTTGCGCGCGTGCCGCGTTCATCGCGGCCTCGGGCACCTGAGCAAGCGGGATGTCTCGTTCGCTGTGCTTGCCGATTATCCGGTTTTCGTTCGCCTCGTGGTTTTGCGCGATCGCCACGCCCGCGATCGCCAGCGCGGCCGCGCCCACGCCTGCGACAACAGTGAGAGTTCGTTTGCTAGCCATGTTCCATTCCACTTCCTGCATAAGGGCCGTGGGGTCGGGCGGGCGGCGGTTACGGCCCAATGAGCCGTCGTCCGAGTTCAACTCCTCTGATTGTTCATCCTGTCGAGCGCCGCGCGCAGCCCACGGGCGAGCTTGGCTGCGTCGTCGTTGGCCCAGAAGTGCATGAAGAACAGCCGCGGCTCGTCGTTTAGCATATGATTATGCAGCGCCGTGACCTCGATCCCGTTCGTCCGCAGCACGCGCAGGACCGGATCGACCTCGTTTGCGACAAGTACGAAATCGCCGGTGATGGCGGCTCGGCCGTCCCCGGTTGGCTGAAAGTTGATCGCGGTCGCCGTGCCCATCGTCGGCGGAGTCTCCATATCGCCGTCCATCAGCCGCTCGGCGCGCGGAAAGCTGTATTGGAGGATGCCACCGGCCGTCTTGCCCTCACCGCCCATCAACCGGTTGAGCGCGGCCACATCGAGGTCGAGCCGCGATGCGGCTGCGCTGGCCGAAGGCGATTGCGGCGCGGCGAGCGGGGTCCGACTGGCTGATAGCGCTTGCCGGAGCGCGGCCGCGAGCTTGACCGGGTCGCCGTGGCCGGCAATGTGCATGTACATGGTCGCAGGCGAAGAGCGGAGCAGGTGATTGTGGAGCGCGGTGATCGTAAAACCGCTTGCGAGCAGGCGGCTCAAAACGGGGTTCACCTCGTCGTGGGTCAGCACGAGATCGCCCATCACCATCGCCTCGTCGCCCATCGGCTGAAACGCCGCCCAAGAGCCGAGCGCGAGGGAGGGCTTGATCGTCACCCCATCCAGCGTGACGCTCAGGTCCGAACGCGGGAAGCTGTAGCGGTGAACGCCCCCCGGCTGTTCGGCCCCCGCTCGTCCTATCGCCCGGTCGACAGCCGACCAGTCCGGCGCTGCCCATGCCGGGCTTGCCAGCAGGAGGCTGGCGAATCCCAAGGCGATGGTCTTTTTCAGCATAATTGATCCTTCATCAGCGCACTCGACACGGAAAGCCTCACGTCATGCGAGCGCGCCGCCGGCGAGCCGCGACATTGCGCTCCGGTTTCTTTCTTCGGGATAAGCAGTCCTATGCTCATGAGGCTTGTGATGCAACCCTTACACTTGTAGGCTAGTGACGATACAACTATGACAAATACACAAGCTTCCCCTTGGTTGCTCCTGATCCCGCAGCTTCCGGCTAAGCCTGCCTATTTGCGGGTGAAGGTCTGGCGGCGTTTGCAGGCGATCGGGGCCGCGCCGCTCAAGAACGCCGTCCATGCGCTCCCCAATCGCGAGGACACGCGCGCGCTGTTCGAAGAACTGCATCGCGAGATCACCGAAAATGGCGGCGAGGCGCTGATCCTCGAAGCGCGCCTTGTCGGCGGCATGGGCGATGCGGAGCTGCGCGGAGTGTTCGACGCTGCGCGTGACGCCGACTATGAGGAGTTGGCACGCGAGGCGCGCGCGCTGTGTGAGGGCGAGTATGTCGCGGCGGCGGATGTGGGCCGCCTGCGCAAACGCCTGAACGAGGTCGCCGCGATCGACTTTTTCGGTGCGCATGGTCGGCAGGCGGCACAGGCCGCCATCACCGAGGCGGACCGCCGCTCTCACCAACATCCCGATGTGAGCGGCCCCGGTGCGCCCGAGCTGACCCCGGCGGAGCTAAAGCGCCGCGTTTGGGTGACGCGCCGCCATGTCCATGTCGATCGCATCGCGTCCGCCTGGCTCATTCGCCGCTTCATCGACCCCGAGGCGAGCTTCAAGTTCGTCGAGGGCAAAGGATATGTGCCGGAGCCTGACGAACTGAGGTTCGACATGGCGGACGCTGAGTTCACCCACGAAGGCGACCGCTGCTCCTTCGAGACCTTGGTGTTCCTCACCGGTCTCGAGACCGACCCCGCGCTGCGGGCGCTCGGCGAAATTGTTCACGACCTTGATATTGCCGATGCTCGGTTCGAGCGCCCGGAAACTCCGGGAGTGAGCGCGCTTATCGCCGGCATCTGTGCCGGCACCGACGACGACGAGGAGCGGATCGCGCGCGGATCGACCGCGCTCGACGGATTCTATGCTCACTTCACCCGGCGAAAAGAGGACTAAAGATGGAGGCCAGCGCACGCGCTGAAATCGCAGTCGAGACGCTGCACGAGCACGGCATCAGCTTTGGCGAGGCGGTGCGCGTCTGGATCAGGGTCGCGCTGCTCAGCTTCGGCGGACCGGCGGGCCAGATAGCGGTGATGCATCGCATCCTGGTCGAGGAGAAGCGCTGGATCGGCGAGGAGCGGTTCCTCCACGCGCTCAACTATTGCATGCTGCTGCCCGGCCCTGAAGCGCAACAGCTAGCTGTCTATATTGGCTGGTTGCTCCATAAGACCAAGGGCGGCCTGGTCGCGGGCGCGCTATTCGTGCTGCCCGGCTTCCTCGCGATTTTAGGGCTCAGCTATGTCTATGTGCTGCTCGGCGAAGTGCCGCTGGTCGAGGGATTGTTCTTCGGATTGAAGGCCGCCGTGCTGGCGGTGGTGCTACAGGCGGTGGTCCGGGTGGGTTCGCGTGCCTTGAAGAACAACGTCATGCGCGGTTTTGCCGCGCTGGCGTTCGTCGCGATCTTCGTGCTCGACGTGCCCTTCCCGCTGATCGTGCTTGCCGCCGCGCTGATCGGCTTCTTCAGTGGCCGCGCTGGTTACGCCGCATTCAAGGGCGGCGGCGGACATGGTCCCGCCGGCGCTGAGATAATCCACGACCGCGACACCGCTCTTGGCGAGGGCCTTCCCGACCATGCCCGGCCGAACCTCTCTTGGTCGCTGCGCATCTCCGGCGTCCTGCTGCTGCTCTGGCTCGGGCCGGTCGCAGCGCTGCTGTTCGCGTTCGGCCCCGACGACGTGTTCAGCCGCATCGCCACCTTCTTCAGCCAGATGGCGGTGGTGACCTTCGGCGGCGCCTATGCGGTGCTCGCCTATGTCGCGCAGGAGGCAGTCGAGACCTATGGCTGGCTCCAGCCCGGCGAGATGCTCGACGGGCTCGGCATGGCCGAGACCACGCCCGGGCCGCTGATCATGGTGACGCAGTTCGTCGGCTTCCTCGCGGCCTTCCGCGAAGCGACCGGGCTGCCGCCGCTCGTCGCCGCGACCTTCGGCGCAATCCTCACCACCTGGGTTACCTTCCTGCCATGCTTCCTGTGGATCTTCGCCGGCGCGCCATTCATCGAGCGGCTGCGCGGCAACCGCGCATTGTCGGCCGCGCTTTCGGCGATCACCGCCGCAGTGGTCGGCGTGATCCTCAATCTGGCGGTCTGGTTTGGTATCCACACTCTGTTCGAGCAAGTCCGCGAAGTGCCGTTCGCAGCCGGCACCATCGATCTCCCAGTCCTAACGTCCGTCAACTGGCCGGCGCTGGCGCTCGCGGTGGGTGCGATACTCGCCATGTTCCGGTTCAAGGCCGGCATGCTGCCGGTGCTCGGCGTCTGCTCGGTCCTCGGGGCCGCATATGTAATGATCATCTGAAGGAGTGACGCGTGACGATCGACCATCTTTCCCGACGCAGTGCAATCGCAACTCTTGGCATCGGAGCCGCCGCCATGACTATCAACGAAGCCTCTGCGCAGACGCCGGCCGCAGCGCCGGCGGCTGTCCCCGCCTTTGCCGGAAATCATCAGGTCAAGCCGCTCAGGTTCAATCCCGCCAGGCTTCACGGCCTCTCCGAAAGGCTGATCACATCGCACCACGAGAACAATTATGCGGGCTCGGTCAAGGCCCTGAATATGATCGAGACACGACTTGCCGCCGCGCTCGCTGACACGGACCTGTCGCCGGTGGTCTATGGCGGATTGAAGCGCGAGGAGCTGCACCGCACCGGCTCGGTCGTGCTCCATGAGGTCTATTTCGACGGGCTCGGCGGCAACGGCCAGGCAGCCGGTTCCATCCGCGACGCGCTGGGCGCGGCGTTCGGCTCGTTCGACCGCTGGGAAGCCGACTTCCGCCGTACCGGGATGAGCCTTGCCGGCGGATCGGGCTGGTGCGTGCTCGTCTACAATCTCCACACGCGCTCGCTGCACAACCATTGGGCGTGGGATCATATGCACGGTGCGATTGCCGGCGTGCCGCTGCTCGCGCTCGATATGTACGAGCACAGTTTCCACATGGATTACGGCACCGCCGCCGCCAAATATGTCGACGCCTTCTTCCGCAACATCGACTGGGAAGTGGTCGACCGGCGCTATGCCGCGGCTTTGCGCGGCGGCGGCTGAACCCGACCGCCGTGGCTTAACACCCACTGCTGCGCGACACCTGAGTTCGCGACCACAAAGGGGACAGGTCCGATGGGGAGATGCAACAATGACATCCGGCCCGAACATCGCTCTTCTTTGGCGTGGGCAAGCAGCCGAGTGGACGCATCGCTTTCATGAAGCCCGGCAGTGGCCTGTACTGTACAGGGACGAGGCGGTTCGCGAGATTCGGGACGAGCTGCTGTCGTGCGACGCAGTGCTGGTCTGGGTGAATCCGTTGGACATTTCAGGCGACCGCTCGCAGCTCGATCCAATGCTGCGCGAAGTCGCGGGGTGCGGCGTTGTCGTCAGCGCGCATCCTGACGTGATCGCCAAAATCGGCGTCAAGGAAGTGCTCTACACAACGCGATCCATGGAATGGGGCAGCGATGTCGATCGATACGTGGACGCTGAAGGCCTTCGCGCTCGTTTCCCCGAACATCTTGCCGCAGGCCCGCGCGTGCTGAAGCCGAACTACGGCAACGGCGGCAGGAATGTATGGCGTGTCCAACTAGACGAAGCGGGAAACGCTCCGGCTTTGAAAACGTCGGTGAAAGTTCAAGAGGCCCGCCAAGGAAGCAAATCGGAGCGCATCAGCCTAGCCGAGTGCTTGGAAAGGTGGGTGCCGTTTCTAAACGACGGCGGCGTGCTGATCGATCAGGCTTATCAGCCGCAGTCGTCCGAGGGCATGGTCCGCTGCTACGTGTGCGGGCACCGAGTGGTTGGCTTTGGGCACAACCTGATCACTGCGCTGATGACGCCAACGGCCATTGATACAACGTCGTCAACCCCACAGCCGATGGGCCGCGCCATGTTCGGACCGGAGGTGACGCGCTTCGCAGCCTTACGGAAAGCGATGGAGGATCGCTGGATTCCAGAGATGCAAAGGTTGCTGTCGATCGCCGACCACGATCTTCCGCTTCTTTGGGACGCCGACTTCCTATTTCGCCCTGGTGAAGCCATCAGCGATGGCTCCTATGCGCTTTGCGAGATCAATGCTAGTTCGGTTGCACCATTTCCGCCAAGCGCCGTCCAGCCAGTGTGCAGGGCGGTGACAAACCAGGCCAATGGAGCGCCGGCAAATTGCTGAGCGCGGCGGAGTAAAAACCAGCCATTGGTAAGGTTGCTCTTTTTGGAGCGGCCGGGGATGTTTGCCGTGGAGAGCTATGCAGCGGTACGCCGCTTTGTGTTTGTTGAAGGGAACAGCCAGCGGGAGGCAGCGAAGGTTTTCGGCCTGAGCCGAGAGACGATCGCGAAGATGTGCCGTTTCTCGCTGCCGCCTGGCTACACGCGCTCCAAGCCTGTCGCCAAGCCGAAGCTAGGATTGTTGCTGCCGGTGATCGACCGGATACTGGCTGAGGATTACGTCGCGCCGGTCAAGCAGCGGCATACGGCCAAGCGGATTTTTGAGCGGTTGCGCGATGAACATGGCTACGGCGGTGGCTATACGGTGGTGAAGGATTACGTGCGGCAGAGCCGTGTGCGCAGCCGCGAGACCTTCGTGCCGCTGGCGCATCCGCCAGGGCACGCTCAGGTGGACTTTGGCGAAGCGGTGGGCGTGATCGGTGGAGTGCGGCAGAAGGTGCATTTCTTCTGCATGGACCTTCCGCAGTCGGATGCCTGTTTTGTGAAGGCCTATCCTGCCGAGACGACGGAAGCCTTTCTGGACGGACATGTTTGCGCGTTCGCCTTCTTTGGCGGGGTGCCGCTCTCGATCCTGTACGACAATACCAAGATCGCGGTCGCCAAAATCTGCGGGGATGGCAAGCGTGAGCGGACCCAGGCCTTCACGGGGCTGGTCAGCCACCACCTGTTTGCCGATCGCTTTGGCCGCCCAGGCAAGGGCAACGACAAGGGGAAGGTCGAAGGGCTGGTGAAGTATGCGCGCTCGCACTTCATGGTGCCGATCCCGCGCGCGGCGACCTATGACGACTTCAACGCAGAGCTGGAACGGCGGTGCCGGGCCCGG
>NZ_JPPQ01000069.1:1600729-1610057 GCF_000743655.1 Sphingobium sp. ba1 | reverse complement strand
CCACCCCGGACCGGACATCGCATCCTGACCCGAACGGACCACAAAGTCATAAGACAAGCGGTTTTCGACCGTTATGAATCGTTGAGGGATTTCCACGGGGCGTGATTTCTGATTCAGAGTCTGTGCTGGTGAAGGAGGCCAGCATGGATGGGCCAACCTCTATCGATGGATTTACGTAAGCGGCTTCTGGCGGCGATCGATGCCGGGATGAGTTGTCGTGCTGCGGCGGCTCGGTTTGGTGTAGCGCCCTCGACAGCGATCCGTTGGCAGGATCAGCGGCGTACGACCGGCAGCTTTGCTCCCAAGCCTCAGGGTGGCGATATGCGATCGCGCCGGATCGAGGAGCGGCAGGCTGAAATCCTCGCCATATGGGAAGCGCGCAAGGACATCTCGCTTGAAGAACTGCGGGCGGCGTTGATCGATCTGGGCCTGCACGTCTCGGTGGCCGGGCTTCACCGCTTCTTCGTTCGTCACGGTATGACGCGCAAAAAAGACTGGCCATGCAATCGAGCAGGACCGCCCCGATGTCCTGAGCCAACGACATGACTGGTTCGATGGCTAGCTCGATCTTGACCCCGAACGGCTCGTGTTCATCGACGAGACCTGGACCGCGACCGACATGACCCGCAGCCATGGCCGCTGCGCCAGGGGCGAGCGCCTGCGGATGGGCTTCCCGCACGGCCACCGCAAGACGACCACGCTGGTTGCCGGATTGCGCATGACCGGAATGGTCGCGCCAATGGTGCTCGATGGCCCGATCAACGGCGACTGGTTCGAAGCCTATGTCACCCATGTTCTCGTGCCCGAACTGCGGCTCGGCGACGTTGTCATCATGGACAACCTGTCGAGCCACAAGCGCGCATCGGTGCGCGAGCGGATCGAAGCGGCAGGCGCAACCTTGCGCTTCCTTCCGCCCTACAGCCCAGACTTCAATCCCATCGAGAAAGCCTTCTCCAAGCTCAAGGCCATGCTCAGGAAGATCGGCGAGCGCACGGTGAGCGGCCTCTGGGACCTCATCGGCAGGCTCGTGGATATCTTCCAGCCCGGAGAATGCGCCAACTACTTCAGCTCGTGCGAATATGATCTGGACTGATCGAAAAGCGCTTTAATAGGTTTTCAACATAGTACCCCGTTATAGGCGCTGATCGAGCTGATCGAGCTTACGCCCGGCGCGAAGCGTGGTGAGGTCAACGCCATGTTCTACGGCGAGTTTGGCAGAGTCCTGGACGAGAATACACAAAGCCCCGGCGCTTTCGCGTCGGAGCTTTGTGAAATGTCAGTTTCGGTGGTTTCAGTTTGGACGGCAAAAAGCCCGCCTTTGAGGGGCGGGCATATTGTGTGCGTTGGTGTGGTTGCGGGAGGACGATACAACCGAAGCCGACATTCACTCTCTACTGTTATTTAAGCATGTCTCGATACTTATCTAGATCATCGAGCGTATCGACGTCGAACCCTAGCCCCGCTCGCACGATAATGGCGGCATCGGTGCGCTGTTGCCGATGATGGGCCAGGCTGTCCGGCCCGAAGGCAAATTGGAAAGGGCGATTGTCCGCAAGTGCGACTGCATTGGTCCCGCGCCCGTGCCGATCCGGCGCGAACGCGGCGCCGCTCGCTGCCGCTGCGGCCAAAAGGGACTCCACATCGTCGACGGTCAGGCAGGGCAGGTCGGCATGAACGACAATGGTCGGCCCATTGCCCAAATCATCCCGCGCCGCCGCCAACTCCTCGTTCAGTCCGCGCCCCTCGTCCCGCAACCATTGGCACAGCCAACGCGGAACAGCGGCGGGGGCGAGCAGATGCACGGCGGCAATGGATGGCAAGTCGGACAAGCAGCTAATGACCGCCTCCGCCATGGCAGCGGCCAATGCCTGTCGCTCCGGCACGTCCAATGTTGCGCTCAACCGCGATTTGGTGTCTGGCCCTTGTTTCCACGGGACGATCGCGGTCCATACCATTAGGCGCGCAATCCGGCCGCCAGATCGAGCGCTGCTTGCGCCACCCGCATTTTGTGCGTCAGCGTCGTCATCAATGTCGCGCAATGCGCAACGGCGATGCCCGGCGCGTCGCACCGATCGCCGCTGTCGATCAGCATGGCATCGATCAGCCCGGCATAGTGGTGCGCGATGCTGTCATTATCGACCGCCATGTTGAGGTCACCCATCAGCTTCGCCGTCGGTCCCTTGACCGCTTTGCCGCCGATCAGCGGCGATATGGCCACGATCGGCGCAGAAGTATGCTCCAACGCCGACCGCAAGGCGGGCACGGCCAGTAGGGGGGCGACACTGAGGAAGGGATTGGACGGGGCGATGAGGACCGCGTCGGCCGCCAGGATCGCATCCACGACGCCCGGGGCCGGCGCCGCTTCCGCTGCGCCATCGAACAGGATGGACCGCACGGCGGGTTCGCACCGCTGTTCCACGAAATAGCGCTGAAACTCCAGGCGGCCGCGATCGGTATCCAGCATTGTGGCGACGGGCTGATCGCTCATCGGCAAGATGCGGATGGGGATGTTCCAGCGAGCGGCGAAGCGGGCCGTGACCTGCGAGAGGCTTTCCCCCTGCGCCAGGGCATGGGTGCGCAAGACATGGAGCGCCATGTCGCCATCGCCCAGGGCAAACCAGTCCGGGCCGCCCAGTTCGCGCAGCCCCGCCATGAAGGCCCAGCTTTCACCTTCGCGGCCCCAGCCCTGCGCGGTATTGGCCTTGTCCGCCAGCGTGTAGAGCAAAGTGTCGATATCGGGCGAGACATGCAGGCCCAGATGCCGGAAGTCGTCGCCAGTATTGACGATCGCGGTCAGCGTGTCTGGCGGCAGGATGTGCGAGAGGCCGAGGACAAGCTTGGCCCCGCCGACCCCGCCGGTCAGGACGACGACGCGCTTCACGCGAACAGATCCTCGTGCGACGGGCGGACCAGGTCGGCGGCGGGGCGCGAGGCGCCCGTCACTGCATAGCCGCGCAGCAGGGCGGCGGGAATACCCTCCGCCCCCTCCCCCGTGGCCAGGCAGGCGGCGGTGGCTATGATATCCCCAAGGGCGATCTGGGTGACTTCCAGGGTCCGGCCATCCCGGTCGATTTCGCCGCGCCGGTCGTCCAGCGCGGGCAGGCCCGCCGCCCCGATGGCGACCGCCACGACGCCCATGCGCCAGGGCCGCCCGAAACTGTCCGATATGATGACGGGCATGGCGAGTTGCCGGTGCAGCGACGCGGCGGTCGCATCCGGGTCGATCGGCAGGAGCAGCGCGCGATCGCCGGTCCCCGCGCCGATGTTCGAGCGGTCGATGCCCGCATTGGCCATGACATGGCCCAGCCGGTGCCGGGCGATCAGCACATGGGGCACGGCGCGGATGATGGCGCTGGATTCGTCGAGCACCAGTTGCACCAGCCGGGCGTCCTTGCGGGTGATGCCGGCCAGCCTGATCGCTTCATCGGAGGGCACGACATCGTCCAGCGCGACGAAGCGCCCCTGCGCCTTCGACACGATTTTCTGGGTCACGACCAATATGTCGTCAGGGCGCGGTTCGATGCCGCGCCGATCCAGCGCGCCGCGCAGGACGTCCGCCAGATCGTCGCCCGGCTGGACCTCCCCAATCCCTGTCAGGGGGATGATTTCTATCATTGCGTCACGTCTTCTCCCGGCGGCATCGCCTGTCCTGCGATGCCGCCGCCCCCTGCGTCAACCCTGGCGGTCTGGACGGACGCTTTTGGCCGCGATCAGCCCCATTGCAGGTGCAGGTCGGGGACGTGGAGGATGTTGCCCACGAAATAGGGAATCTGGAACCCGTCCTTGACCCGAAATTCGGGCAGGGTCGTGACAAATTCCTCCACCGCGATCTGCAATTCCAGACGCGCCAGATGCATCCCCAGGCATTTGTGGATGCCGCTGCCAAGCGACATATGGGGTGCCTTGCGATCGAAGCGGATCGCCTGCGGATCTTCGTAAAAGGCAGGGTCACGGCCGATGACGGGCGTGCTGAACGCAACATAGTCGCCCGGCATAATCATCTGCCCCTGAATCTCGATCACCTTGGTCGCGATGCGGAAGGCGGTGACGGGGGCGAAGGCGCGCAGAAATTCCTCCACCGCCAGCACGATCAGCGAAGGATTAGCGCGCAGTTCATTCTGCTTGTCGGGGTGGGTGGCGAGATAGGCGAAGATGTTGCCCAGCAGCGACGTCACCGTGTCCAGCCCGCCGATATAGAGGTTGAAACAATGGCCGAGCACTTCGTCGTCATTCCACAGGCGACCATCGACCTCGAACGTCAGTATCTTGCTGATATAATCGTCGCGCGGCGCAACCCGGCGGGCCTCTATCTCCTCCATCAGATAGTTTTTGACGCAGCGCACGGCATTGCCGCGCACTTCCCAGTCGTTACTGTGGAGCAGTTCCTTTTCCCATTTCAGGAATTCGGCCATCCGATCCTGCGGCAGACCGAGCAGGTCGAGCACGATGAAGATCGGGAATTTTTCGGAGAAGTCGGCGATGAAATCGCACGCGCCCTTGTCCTTGAACTGGTCGATCAGGGTGCGGGCGCGCTCGCGCACCTGGTCCTTCAACGCGAACATTTTTTGCGGGGCGAAATGGCTGTTGAGCGCCTTGCGATAGGCGGTGTGGACCGGCGGATCGGCCTCTGTCGGGATCACCAGCCAATTTTCACCGATATTCTGGGCCCATTTGCCCATGCCGTTTTTCGTGAAATTGTCGGCGTCGCGCAGCATCGCCTGCACGTCTTCGGCATTTTTGAGCAGCCAGCCGGGCTGGTCGCCGGGAAAGATGTTGGTGACATAGGTGACCGCCGGCAGGTCCGCGTGCATTTGCGGGATCAGCACTTCGTGCGGATTGTCATAGGTCACCTTGCGCGCGAACAGCGGCAGGGCCATCGCCAGTTCGGCAGGGACATGGGCTGGCAGGGGCTTTTGCGCGAGTGCGGTCATGGAAATCTCCGAGGGGTGAAAGGGCAAGGGTTCCCCTTGCCAAAGACAGGTGCGGCCATGGCCGCCCGCCACATGATGGCGGCGACGCGGATCAACCGCGAGACAAGGAGGCGATGGATATGAACGAGGCAGAGACGCTGGATCTGGAACAGGCGATCCGCGACAATTACCGGTTGTGGAACGAGGGCAAGCGCGAGGAGCTGGACCGGCTGTTCGCAGCGATGGGGCCGGACGGCTTCACCATCGAATATGTGGGCGCACCGGCGATCGACGGTCCCACCGCGATGGCCGACATGTGGACGAAGTATGGCGGCCAATGCATCACCGAACCGGTCGAGGTGATCGTCAACGGCAGCGAAGGCGCGGCCTATGTCGCCAATCGGCTCCAGACCCCGGACGGCGTCGTGACGCTGCCCAGCCTGGAAACCTACAAGGTCGAGGACGGACAGCTGACCATCCGCTATTTTCACCGGGCCGCGCATTAAGGATCGGCAGGCGGCGGGCATGTCAGTCCGCTGCCTGCATGAAGGCCAAAAGGTCGGCATAATGAGGCTGGTGGATCAGCCCGCCGCCAGAGATGGAGATATTCTCGCCGGTGATGTAGCGCGATTCGTCGGACGCGAGGAAGGCGACCAGCGCAGCGATATCGTCAGGCGTCCCAAACTCAGGCGTCAATATGTGACGCTGGATGATTTCCTTCAAGCCTGGCACCGTCTTTTCCAGCGCCTCGGTCAGGACCACGCCGGGCGCGATGCTGTTGCAGCGGACATTCTGCCGTCCATGCTGGGTGGCGACATATTTGGTGAGGCCGATGATCGCGGCCTTGGACGATCCATAGGCGATGCGCGCCAGGTCGCCCGCGCTGCCCGAATTGGACGCAGTATTGATGATCGACCCGCCGCCGCCCGCGACCATGTGGGGAATCGCATATTTGCACCCCAGCAGATAGCCGGTCAGGTTGACGTCCAATATCTCGCGCCAGATGGCGATAGGAATGTCGACGGCGGTGGTGTCCTGCGGGCTTTTGGCCGGGTCGGTCATCGCCGCATTATTGTGCAAGATGTGTAGGCCGCCGAAATGATCGACGCAGCGGTCCACCAGCGCCTTGACCGAGGCGGGATCGGCTGCGTCGAACTGGACCGCCAGCGCCTTGTCGCCCAGGGGCTGCGCCGCGCGGACAGCCGCATCCTCGAACAGGTCGGCGATCACAACGTACGCGCCTTCGGCAACGAAGCGCCGGGCGACGGCGGACCCGATACCCCCCCCGCCGCCGGTGATGATCGCAACCCTGTTTTCCAACCGCATCATGCCAGTCTATTCTCCATGTTCAGCTTTGGGGAGAAAGCAGGTCGGCCCTGCCCCCTGCCCCGTTCGGTCAGAATTCGAACGTCGTTTCCACGCCATAGGTGGCGGGCTGACCGACATAGGCCACCGCGATGCCCAACGTCCGGTAGAGGTCGGGGAAGCGGCGCAGCAGATATTTCTTGTTGGTGATGTTGCGGCCGTACAGCGCGACTTCGACATTGGGGTTGTCGAGCTTGAAGGCGATGCGGCCGTTGAAGATGCCATAGCCGGGCACCTTACCCAGCGCGTTTTCGACATCATAGGCCGCCTTGGTCGCGGCAGAGGCCTGTTCCGCCGCCTTGACCGCGTCGAAATGCTGCGACCCGACATAGGCATAGGCCCCTGTCACGGCGAGCGTGCCGCCACCTACATCCAGCTTCTGCGTGGCGCTGATGTTGAGCTGCCTCTTGGGCAATTGCAGCAGCGGCAGGCCGCTTAAATCGACGACGCAGCCATTGACGACGCCGGCGGGGTTGGTGCAGCCGCTGCCCGCGACAACCTGCGTCTCGCTGAAGCTGCCCTTGACATATTTGCCGTTCTGCAAGCTGCCATTGGCGCTGAACGTCATCCCTTCCCACGGGATTACGGTGATTTCATTTTCGATGCCCCAGATGCGGACCTTGCCGTTATTCTGGATATATTGGGTGACGCCGATGCCGGGGACGAAGCTGTTGACGATCGCCTGATTATCATCCTTCCAGGTGTGGAAGATCGCGGTGTTGAAGCGCACGCGCCGGTCGAACAGGTCGACCTTCAGGCCCGCCTCGACATCCTTGACCTTTTCCGGCGAGAAGGCGGGAAGACCGCCGGCGCGTAGGTTCCAGCCGCCAGCCTTGGCCGCGCCGCGGGTGGCGAGATAGAGGAAGATATTGTCGGCCGCCTGCCAGTCGATGCCCAGGTTCCAGGCGGGATAGTTGAACTTGGCGTTCTGGACCTGGTTGCAGGTCGTGGGGGTCACCGGTTCCGATGGGGTGACCGTGCAGTTAATGCCGGTGGGCGTGCCTGCGACGGCCACATCATAGGGGCGGCCCAGAACCTGCGCATTGTGCAGCACGCTGTTGCGCGTGTCCCAGGTGTAGCGGAAGCCACCGACTGCGCGGATCGTAGGCGTGATCTCATAATAGGCCTGGGCGAACAGGCCGAACGTCTTGTTGGTGACGTCCGCGTTGGAGTCGCGGATCAGCCCGCCGAAAATCTGCGAACGGCTGAATTCATAGCCGCTTTCCTTGCCGGCATAAGCGCCGGTGATGAAGCTCAAACTATCGGTGATGTCGCCTGATAGCTGGAGTTCCTGCGAGACATAATAGGAGCCAGACCCGGCGAAAGTGCCTAGGAGCGGGACGGCGGTGCCGTCCGTATCGCTGAGGCCATAGTTCATCGAGTGGCGATAGCCGGTGATCGATTTGAGGTTCAGGCCGCCCAGTTCGACATTGAGCGTGCCAGAAAAGCCATAGACTTCGAGCGTGTTGAACGGCTGCACGCCGTACAGCGCCTGCGCTTCGGGCGTCAGCGTGCCGATGCCCGCCGCGAGCGACGTGCCGGTGGCTGTATTATCCCACCAGTCGGCCTTCCTGAGCAGCCCCGCGGTCAGGCCGGGCTGGAAGGGGGCGGGAACGATGGCGGGGTTGAAGGCCCAGAGTGCGGTCTGCTGGCCATGATTGGACTGGCGGTTCCAGTCGCCCGACAGGGTGAAATCCCAGCCTTCACCATCATATTTCAGCTTGCCGCGCAGGAATTTCGACCTGTTGTCGGCGAAATCGCGATTGTTGAGCGGGTTGGTGCCATAGCCTTCACGTTCATTTATCGCGCCGCTGACCCGTATGGCCAGACCCTGCGCCAGCGGCACGTTGACGCTCGCCGACACGCCCAGATTGTCGTAATTGCCATATTCGGCCTTGAACGTGCCGCTCAACTGATCGTCGGGATCGCTGGTGATGATGTTGATCGCGCCGCCGGTGGTGTTGCGGCCGAACAGCGTGCCTTGCGGCCCGCGCAGCACTTCCAGGCGCTGAATGTCCTGCAGATCGGTCATGCCAGTGGAGGGACGGGGAATATAGATGCCGTCGATATAGGTGGCGACGGCGGGATCATTGGCCAGGATCGGCTGGAGATTGCCCTGGCCGCGAATGGCGACGAAGACGATGCCGTCGCCGCCGGCCGAGCCGCGGCCGATGACCAGGCCCGGTGCGGTGCGTTGCAGATCGACGACATTTTCGACCTTGGCCGTGGTCAGCGCTTCCGGGCTGAGCGCGGTGACGGCGATCGGCGTCGTCTGAAGGCTTTCTTCAGTACGGCGGGCGGTGACGACGATGTCCTGAATGCCTTCCGCGCCGGACTGCGGCTGTTGAGCATAAGCAGGCTGCGCTATGGCGGCGATGAACGCGCCTGTGGCGATGGTTCCCAGAGTGACGGCCTTGGTCATAAATCCTCCCTGTTTATTTTTATGTTGGTGCCTGGTCGGGCACGTCATTGCGGGATGATGCTAACGGAGCGGCGGTGGACCCTAAAGGGAGCGCGCCCTGATTGACTGTATCCCGACAGGTTTTGGCCGCTGCCCGACAGTTTGCGCGTCAATGCAGCTGGATCGGCAGGCAGCGATATTCCCTGGGCGTCTGGCCGGTTGCCGCGCGAAAGGCGGCAGAAAAGGCGGATGTGCTGCTGAAACCGCAGCGCCAGCTGACTTCCTTGATCCGGGCGGTGTCGCCGCGTAGTAATTCCTTGGCCAAAGCGATGCGGCTGGTCGCGACAAATTCGCCCAGGCTGACGCCGGTTCCATCCTTGAACACGCGCGCGACATGCCGCACGCTCATATTGCAGCCGCGGGCGATGTCCGCGACGCCCAGTGGGCCCGACAGATTGTCCATCACATAATCGACGATATGGCGCACCTGCCGCCCGCAGCGCGACATCCCCCCGCTCAGATCCTGCGGCCCAAGATGGCGGACGAGTTCGACCGCCAGGCCCATCAGCATGGACTGGATCAGCGTCTGGCTGGCGAAACCGGGGTTACGCAGTTCGGCCGCGAGCCCTTCAAACATGCGGCGCATAGCGAT
>NZ_JPPQ01000069.1:1576975-1600719 GCF_000743655.1 Sphingobium sp. ba1 | reverse complement strand
TCGACATTGGCGGACGCGATCTTGAGGAACTCCTCGTCGCTGGCGTCCTGATAGCCGGTGTGGCGCGACATCGCCAAATCGGGGCAATCGAGCTGCAGGTCGAAGCCCGCCGCCACGATCGTCTCATATTCTTCGCGCATCGCATCGACCAGATCGGCCAGATAGGCTTCGTGGCCGGGATAATGGCGGTTGACCTGGAAGGCGGTGATCAGGCCGGGCGAGGCCGCATTCATGAAGGCGCGCACGCCCTCGCCATGGGGCGCGAGCGCCGTTTTGAACCGGCGGATATCGTCATGCAGCGGCTCCAGCGTCACCAGCCGCACCGGGCCGATGCAGGAGGCGCGGGTAAATTCCTGGGAACCCATGATCCCAGCGAGCTTCTGCCGCAATTCGGGCAGCGGGGCGAGATCGGCGGCGGGCCTGCGGTCGATATGGCCGCCAAAGCCGGTCAGCCGCTCGATCATATAGGTGGAATAGCCGACCTTGCCCAATTCGCCGTCGCTGACGATGGTGACGCCGGCGTCGATCTGAGCGGTTACCGCGTCTGTAACGGCGGCCTGAACTTGCGTGTCGAAAGCTTGCGCGTCATAGGGTTCGCCCTTGTCGCGGGCCAGCAACAGCGGGGTCAGGGCGTCACCGCGCGGCAGGCTGCCGACATGGGTCGTGGCTATGGGCATGAAAATCCTCCTCCGATTGAAGGACATTCTGCCACAAATTCATGGATGTGGATATATCGCAAACATGAAAATACGCACCGGGGCGAACCCCGGTGCGTTTCAAGACGATCAGGCTATTCAGCCCTCGGTCGGTGCCTTCGCCTTGGTCAGGTCATAAGCACCCAGACCTGGCTTGTAGCTCTTCTCGTCGATGAACTGGCGAATGCCTTCCTTGCGGCCTTCGCTCTTGTCATGGAAATTGGCCGCTTCCTGCATGCGGACCAGATAATCCTCAGCCTCGTCATAGGTCATGGTGCTGACGCGGCGCACCGCATCCTTGGCGAATTTGAGCGCGACCGGGTTCTTGGCGAGGAGCTTGTTGGCGACCTCGCGGGTGCGGTCCTTGAGCTGGTCGAGCGGCACGCTTTCATTAACCAGCCGCATGGCCGACGCCTGCTTGCCGTCGATCAGGTCGCCGGTCAGCGTCAACCACATCGCATCGCGCATCGGCAGCAGGTCGACCACCACCTTGGTCACGCCACCGCCGGGCAGGATGCCCCAGTTGATTTCGGACAGGCCGAACTGCGCTTCATCGGCGCAAATGGCGAGGTCGCAAGCGAACAGGGGTCCGAAGCCGCCGCCAAAGCACCAGCCATTGACCATGGCGATGGTGGGCTTCTGATACCAGCGCAGACGGCGGAACCAGCCATAGCTTTCCCGCTGGGACTTGCGCACGCCGTGCAGTCCGGCCGCTTCGGTCTCACGGAAATATTCCTTCAGGTCCATGCCCGCCGACCAGGCCGTGCCTTCGCCGCTCAGCACGAGCACGCCGACATCGTCACGGAATTCCAGCTCGTCCAGAACCTCCATCATGCGGCGGTTCAGCGTCGGGCTCATCGCGTTGCGCTTGGCGGGGCGATTGAAATTCACCCAGGCGATGCCGTCCTCGACCGCAAAGGAAACGACGTCTTCTTGGTTTTCCATGATCCTGCTCCCGATAGAATGTATGCTTGGGATACAGTAAGCTGGGGGAGGGTTGCAAGTGAATAATGCAGTGCCCCTTTCCGCACACGCCAAGGCGGATGATCTCTGGCGATCGAATATGCTAGGTCGCGCTGCATGAGTAAGACAGACGCACAGGCCAAGGGTGAAGAGACGGACGGCGCAGGCACGCGGCGGGGCCAGATATTGGCGATCGCCGCGCAACTCTTCGCGCGCAAGGGCTATCGCGGCACGTCGATGCGCGACATCGGCGAGGCGGCCGGTGTGCTGGGCGGCTCACTCTACCATCATATCAAGTCGAAGGACGCCCTGTTCGTCGAGCTGCATCACGCTGCGCTGGATGGGGCCGAGGCTCGGATCGCAACGGCCGTGGCGGCGCAGGATGATCCTTGGGCACAGCTGGAAGCCGCCTGCGCCGCGCTGCTGGAAGTCCAGCTTGATCCCGATTCGCTGACCATGCCGATGATGAATGATTTTCGCGAAGTGCCCGACGCCGTGCGCGTGGCGCTGGTCGAACGGCGCGACCGGTTCGAACAATTGTTCCGCGCTATCGTCGCCGCGCTGCCGCTACCGGCTAAGATCGACCGGTCGCTCTATCGCAATCTGCTGCTGTCGCAGCTCAACAGCGTCGCCGACTGGTATCGTCCGGGGCGGCTGAGCCCAAGCGACATCGCCGCGCAGATCGCCCGTCTCTACCGCCATGACTGACGCTGGACGTTATTTCGTGGCGCTCTTGAGATATGCGATGAGATTGGCGCGGTCCGCAGCCTGCGGCACACCGGCAAAGGCCATGCGATTGCCCGGAACGACAGCGCTGGGTTTGGCGAGGAAGGCATCCAATGTCTTGGCGTCCCACCGTATCTTCGCCTTTTGCATGGCGGGCGAGTAAGTGAAACCTGCGATGGTTCCTGACGTCCGCCCAAACAGGCCATTGAGCGCCGGACCCATTTTCTTGGGGCCAGGCTTCACGTCATGGCAGAGCGCGCAACGGGCGAATACTATCTTGCCCTTCACGGCATCGCCTGCCTGCGCGAGGGCCGCTACAGGCGTGATTGTCGCCAAGGCAAGCAAAGATCCGGCAAAAATACGCGCTATCGTCATTATCCGCTCTCTGTCCTTCTACCCGGATTCGCAGGCTGCATGCCCAGCGTTATCGAACATGCAGCCTGAACGGTAGTGGAACATTGACGCAGAGCGTAGGTGAATGAATAGGCCTAACGCGTGAGCGCGCCGTGCGTCCCGATCCAGCGGACGAAGGCATCGAACCAGCCGGTGCTGGTCGTGTCCTTCTGATACATGCCAAAGCCATGGCCACCCCGTTCGTAGAGGTGGAATTCGGCCGGGCGCTTGGCGGCACGCCAATCGTCGATCAGGGCGATGCCGCCATTGGCGAAGAAAGGATCGTCGGCGGCCAGGGCCACGAACAGCGGCGGCGCGTCGGCCGGGACTTTCATGGAGGATAGCGGGCCATAGATATTGCCGATGAAAGCAGGCTTGGCATCTTGGCCCGCCAGCGCCGTCGCCATGGTCAGCATGGCCCCGGCGGAAAAGCCGACCATGCCGATCCGATCGGCATCAACGCCCCATTCGGCCTTGCGCTGACGGATCAGCGCGAAGGCGGCGCGGGCATCGGCGATCTGGGGCGAGAGGTCGCCGAAATTCGGGTCGGGGGCCGGGCGGGGTGGTCGAGTGCCGGGAGAAAACATCTCCTGCATCGACTTTTCAAAGGCCGGCATGTCCGCTGGCGTCTGGCGCAGGCGATATTTCAGGACGAAAGCCGCGACGCCGCGATCGGCCAGCGCCTTGGCCACATCCCAGCCTTCATTGTTCATCGACAGGGTTCGAAACCCACCGCCCGGCGCCACGACGATGGCCGCGCCGGTTGCCTTGGCGGGATCGGGCAGGAAGGGGGTGAGGGTTGCGACCGTGACGTTGCGGGCAAACAGGCTGCCATATTGGCTGTGCCAGGACTCCTTGGCCGTCGCACCGGGGAGGGCGGGCGTTCCGAGTTCAATGGCGGTCGGCTGGGCGGGGATGGCGATCGGCACCATCTTGTCGTCCTGGGCCTGGGCCGCGATCGGCGCTGTGATGAGCCAAGTGGCTGCTCCGATCATTGTGGCGAAACCAACTATGCGTTTCATCTGCATCTCTCCTTTGCCTTTTATCTATTTAGCTGTCCCAAATGGCCGCCTGTCATTTTGGCAGGTCGACCCTCTCGCGGATGGTGTAGCCGACGGTCTGGACCGGACTGCCGGTGCCCGGCTGCCCGCCGCCGATGCTCAATTGATAGTCGCCGGGGATGAGCGCGCGCACGCCGTCTCGCGTCACGAAGCTCAGGTCACGGGGCGACAGGGTGAAGGCGACTTCCTTCCCTTCGCCCGGCTTGAGCGATACGCGGGCAAAGCCACGCAGGGCGGTGCGGGGTGCGCCATCGAAGCCGGGGGGCGTCACGTAAAGCTGGACGACATCATCGCCCGCCCGTGCGCCGCTATTGGTGACGACCGTCCGTACGGTCAGCCCGTCCTTGGCAATGGCGTCGGTCGCGCCCAGCGTGGGCGCTGCATAGCTGAACTGCGTGTAGCTGAGCCCATGGCCGAACGGATAGACGGGCGTGCCCTTGAAATAGCGATAGGTGCGTCCGTCCATGCTATAGTCGGTAAAGGGCGGAAGATCATCGACGCTCTTGTAGAAAGTGACGGGCAGGCGTCCGGCCGGATTGGTCTTTCCCGACAGGACATTGGCGACCGCCAACCCGCCCGACTGGCCGGGATACCAGGCCTCGACGATGGCCGAGGCATGATCCTTGGCCCAGGATAGATCGACCGCGCTGCCGTTCATGACAACCACGACCAGCGGTTTACCCAGCGCCTTGGCCTTTTCCAGAAAGGCGCGTTGATCGCGGGGTAGGTCGAGCGAGGTCTTGTCGCCGCCGATAAAGCCCTCGATCTTGACCGGCATTTCCTCGCCCTCGATATCGGACGTCAGGCCGACGACGGCGACGATCACATCGGCATCCTTCGCGCCGTCCGCCAGGTCGCGATCGACATTGTCGGAAATGCGTTTCCAGAAGATGGTAGGGCTGGGCGCGATGCTGCTCTCCCCCTGGAGACGGATGGCATAGCGCTGGCCCTTGGTCATGCGAACCTCGGTCAGGTCGAGCGGTTCGGCCCAGCGGGAATAGTCTTCGGCGCTGACCACGGCTTTGCCGTCGAGCGAGACGGTGCCTTTGACGCCGGTCAGTGCGACGCGATACAGCCCGGTTTCCGGCGCGACCAGATAGCCGGTCCAGACGACCTTATAGCGTTTCGACACCTGCTGGAATTCACTCGCGCGGGAAACGAGGGTGTTTTCCACGCGGGTCAGCACGGGCTTGGCTTCGAAGCCGTCATCCCCGCTGGCATTGAAATATTCGGCGCGCAGACCGGGCTTGCCATCCGGGGTCAACAGCGCGGTGCCGGGAACAGGATCGCCATCGGTAATGGAGGGGCCAAAGGGGATGAGGGTCAGCGCAGAGCCGGGCATCGCCTGCCGGATGCCGTCGGCTACCGAAATGGGCGGGGCGCTGCGGGGCGATGAATAATTGCCGCGCAAGACGCGCGTGGCGTCGGCCAGCGGGCCGGCCAGGGCAATCTTCGTTCCGGCCTTCAGCGGCAGGATGCCGTCATTCTTGAGCAGGACCAGGCTCTTTTCCGCCGAGGTCAGGGCGAGCGCCTGATGTTCCGCCGTTCCGATCATCTTGACCGGCATGGCATTGGGCTTGCGGCTCGACAGGCCGGGGAGGTCGCCATTGCGATAGCGCGCGGAGAATAGCCGGACGAGTGCGGTGTCAATGTCGCTCATGCCGATATAGCCGCGCGCGAGCGAGGCTTTGTAGCGATCGCCCAGACCTGTCTGGCCATTGAGCGTCGCATTATTGCATTCGCTATCGACACCCTGGCGCAGCGCGACCGCGACACCGGTTGCGGCGTCGGGCGCAAATTTATGGTTGTCGTAAATATCGACTACGGCGTCACAATCCGACACGACATAGCCGGTAAAGCCCCATGCATCGCGCAGATAATCCTGCAACAACATGGGACTGCCGCAGGCGGGTTGGCCGTCGACCCGGTTATAGGCGCACATGATCGACCCGGCCTTGCCCTCGACGATAGCGGCACGGAAGGCGGGCAGGTAGCTGTCTTCCAGGTCGCGCTTGGTTGCGAAGATATTATCGGTGTGGCGGCTCGGTTCCGGCCCGCTATGGACGGCGAAATGCTTTGGTGTGGCGACGATGTCGGGCAAGTCAGGATTGTCGCCCTGCATCCCCTGGATGAAGGCCACGCCGATTCGGGCCGTTAGGAAGGGGTCTTCGCCATAGGTTTCCTGGCCGCGGCCCCATCGGGGATCACGGAAGAGATTGATATTGGGCGACCAGGTATTGAGGCCCGTGCCGATCTTGCCGAGATGCCCAGTCTGGCGACCGAGGGTGTGAAGCGCCTGCACCTCCGTACTGATGGTGGCCGCGACCGTCTTGATCAGCGGCGCATCGAAGGTGGCGGCAAGGCCGATGGGTTCCGGGAAATTGGTGGTCGGAACCGCGCCCATCGCGCCATGCAGCGATTCGGTCCACCAGTTATAGGCCGGGATTTTGAGCCGGGGGATGGCCGGTGCCACGTTGAGGAGCTGTTCGACCTTTTCGTCCAGCGTCAATTGATCGACGATCGCCCGCGCCTTGGTATCCGCCTCTTTCCAACTGTCATTGGCCATAGCTACGCTATGCGCAGTAAAGCCGGCCAGGATCATCGCGCCCGCAGCACAGCGTAGCAAAGATGCCTTCATCCTCATGTCTCCCTGAATGCGTCGTTGAGACGTCGGTCTTGTCGAAAAAGGCTGCGTGGCCCTTGGGCATTGTCGTCGCTGCACAAGCAGCGGCCGGGGAAGCCAATGGCTTCCCCGGCCGTAGTAATCACTGGGCAGCGCTCTTCTTCGCTGCACCGCTTAGGAGCGGGTTGATCGTGCGGATGCTGCCATCGTCATTATGATGCAGTTCGGTAACCTTGACGTTGCGCAGACGGGTTTGCCCCGACAACTGTGTGTCGGCATAGAAAAGCCACCAGCGGCCATCCCATTCGGCGATTGAATGATGGGTGGTCCAGCCTTCCACCGGTTCAAGGATGCGGCCCTTATAGGTGAAGGGACCATAGGGCGAGTCGCCTACGGCATAGACCAGATAGTGGGTGTCGCCGGTCGAATAGCTGAAATAATATTTGCCGTTAAATTTGTGCATCCACGATGCTTCGAAGAAACGGCGATCATGGTCGCCGCCCAGCAGAGGCTTGCCCTGTTCATCGACGATCTGCAACGGTCGGGGCGTTTCGGCGAATTCCAGCATGTCGCCGGTCATCTTGGCCACGCGGGGAAGTAGTGCCGGTTTGTCATCCTGCTCCAGGTCGGTCTTCGACCCGTTCGGATCATATTTGCCGTTGGCATAGCGCTGCAACTGGCCGCCCCAGATGCCGCCGAAATACATATAGCTTGCGCCATCATCATCGGTGAAGACGGCGGGATCGATCGAATAGCTACCCTTGATCGGCTGTGGTTGCGCCTTGAACGGCCCCATCGGATCCTTCGACGTTGCAACGCCGATGCGGAACACGCCTTCCTTGTCCTTGGCCGGGAAGTAGAGATAATAAATGCCATTCTTGCGCGCGGCGTCGGGTGCCCACATCTGGCGATCCGCCCACGGCACATCCTTGACGTCCAACGCCACTGGCCCGACCGTTACCGGCCCGCCGATCTTGTCCATCGACAGCACGCGATAGTCGCGCATCTCGAAATGGCTGCCAAGATCATCCTCGGCGGTTGGTCCGTCGATATCGTGGCTGGGGTAAACATAGATTTTGCCATCCCAGACATGGGCGGACGGGTCGGCGGTATAGATGTCCTTGACCAGCGGCTGGGACAGATATTTCGAAGCGTCTGCGGCATTGGCGGCTGGCTCCTGCGCATTGTCCGCGCTCTGCTGGCACCCGGCCGTCAAAAGGGCCATCGCCAAGGGCAGGGTTCCGAGCAATATCCGTCGCGTCCGGGGCATCAGTCTCTCCTTCATATTTCGATGATTAATAGCGCTATCATAAGCGCATGGCAATCAGCCTATTGGATATTGTGCCCATCTATAATCGCTGCGATATAAGGCGTGAGAATTGCGGCCCGGATGATGGTAGCGCAATCAAGGGAGAGAGACATGAAGCGTTTACGAGCCTCCTGCGTCGGGATTGCGCTGCTGCTGAGCAGCACGGCGGCAATAGCACAGACGCCGAGCGAACCCGCCCTGCAGTTAAACGAAAAGGGCTATTTCGAAGGCCCTGCGGTCAATGTTCTGGCCTTTTCCAACTGGTATGACGGCCTGTTTGCGGATGCAAAGATCAGCGGTATCGAAATCATCCAGCAGGGTATGCGCAGCGCGACCAATGGCGACGTGCGCTTGTCGGCGACACCCGGACAATGGGATGCGATCGGTGCGCTGGTGGGTCGCAAGGTGGATGCCAAGGCCGGGGTCGTGGAAACGACGCTGCGTTATGCCGCCCATGACTGGCAATATGTCATTCGCGCCGAGCGGCGCGGGGGTACGGTCGAACTGAGCATCATTCTCGACAAGCCCGTGCCGCAGGCCTTGGCGGGCAAGGCCGGGTTCAACCTGGAATTACTGCCGTCGGCCTATTTCCACCATGCCTATATGGCGGACGAGCGAACCGGCACCTTCCCGATCTATCCGGCAAGCGCCATGGAGATGAGAGCGGAGCGCAATGCGGCCAGCGGACGGAGCGAAGGGCCGGGTGCCGAACCCCTGCCGATGGCCAGCGGTCGCCGCTTCGTCCTGGCACCGGAAGACCCCGCGCGCCGGATCAGCGTGAGCAGCGATCAGCCGATCGCGCTCTATGATGGGCGCAATCAGGCGCAAAATGGCTGGTTCGTGTTGCGATCGGTTCTGCCTGCAAACAAGACCGGTACGGTGCTGCAGTGGACGGTGAAGCCGCAGGCCGACCCCGATTGGCTGCGGACGCCCGTTATCGCACATTCGCAGCTCGGCTATGCGCCCGATGGTCCCAAGATCGCCACGGTCGAACTGGACCGTAATGACAAGCGGCGGCCACCGCTCAAATTGCTGCGCCTGGACGCCAACGGCGCGGCGGTGCCGGTGGCGACCGGGCCGGTGAAACCCTGGGGCGACTATCTGCGCTATCATTATCTGCAACTCGATTTCAGCGCCGTTAAGCAACCGGGGCTCTACATGCTTGAATATGGCGATGTCCGCACCGCGCCATTTCGCATCGCGCAGGATGTCTATGCCGATGCCTGGCACCCGACCAACGATGTCTATTTCCCCGTTGCGATGGACCATATGTCGGTCAACGAAGCCTATCGCAGCTGGCACGGCGATTCCCATCGCGACGATGCGCGTCAGGCACCGCTGAACCATGAGCATATCGATCTGTACCGGCAGGGACCGACGACCGATACGCGCTTCAAGCCGGGCGAGCATATTCCGGGCCTTAATGTCGGCGGCTGGTATGATGCCGGCGATTTCGATATCCGCACCCAGTCCCAATATCAGGTGGTGCGCTCGCTTGCCGATGCGGCGGAGCGCTATCGGCTGGATCGGGATACGGTAAGCGTCGATCAGGCGCGGCGGCATGTCGAAATGCATGTTCCCGACGGAAAGCCCGATATGGTGCAACAGGTGGCGCATGGCACCCTGCAATTGCTCGCCCAATTTGACGCTGTCGGCCATGCCATTCATGGCATCGTGGAGCCCGATGTCGCCCAATATACGCATTTGGGCGATGCGGTGAACAAGACGGATGGGCTGCCCTATGACCCGGCGTTGAAGCCGGGCGAGGTTCGCAATGGGCGGAGCGGAACGCCGGACGATCGCTGGGCCTTCACCAGTAAATCATCGGCGCTCAACTATGGATCGATCGCCGGGCTGGCGGCCGCTGTGCGGGTGTTGCGCGGGCAGGATGATGCGCTAGCGCAGCGCGCGTTGGAAACTGCCGAGCGGGTCTGGCAGCAGGAACAGGGGCAGGCGCCCGATTTGTTCAGCCATGGCAACACCACGGGCGGGCCGCTTGATGCGGAGATGTTCGCGGCGGCGGTGGAACTGCTGCGCACAACCCGCAAGCCAGTCTATGCCGCCAAGGTGCAGGCGCTCTGGCCCGCCATCGAAAAGGGTTTTGGCTTCAACGCGCAGACGGCTGTCGCGGCGATTCCTTACATGCCCGCTTCCTATCGCACCGGGATGATCCCGGCGGTGCGCCGTTGGCAGGCGCAGAGCGTGGAGATGGCACGCGCCAACCCCTTCGCCGTCCCGATTACCACTGGCGGATGGGCGGGGTCAGGGACCGTCCTTGGCTATGCGCTGACGGCCGAGGCTTTGCATCGGGCCTTCCCTGATATTGTCGGGCCGGACGCGCTATTTCATGGCATGGCGTTCCTGACCGGCCACCATCCCGCGTCGGACATATCCTTCGTGTCGGGTGTCGGCACGATGTCGAAGGAAGTCGCCTATGGCAATAACCGGGCGGACTTTTCCTTCATCGCAGGCGGCGTCGTGCCGGGCATATTGGTGATCAAGCCGGACTTCCCCGAAAATCACGAGGATTGGCCCTATTTCTGGGGCCAGAATGAATATGTCATTCCAGAAGGCGCGGCTTGGATCGAACTGGCCAATGCGGCCAACCATCTGAGCAAGGGGACGCAGTAAGCGGTAACGGTTGCCGCCGGTCAGACCGGCGGCAGTCCGTGCGCGACGATCTTGTTGATCAGATCCCGGTGGCGGGGTAGCCCGGCGCATAATTTGTCGGTCAGCGCGGCATTTTCACGGCGGGCGCGATCGGCCAGGCGATGATCCCGGCTGAGCGAGGCGGGATCGACTTCGGTATGATAGCCCATGCCGTACAGGACATATTGATAGCTGGCGGCCGGGAAGACTTCCTCCACGCGGTCGAACTCGTCATGGAACCAGGGGGACTGGTAGCGCCAGAGCAGCAGCAATTCCTTCAAGCGATCCGGGATGGTTTCATCGCGCACATTGTCGCGCCAGAAATCGCTGTCGGTGCGCTTTGTCAGCACATAATGGAGCTTGAGGAAGTCGATGATGCGGCCCCAGCGATAGTGGGTCGTCGCGTTGAAGCGCGAGGAGATGATGTCCATCACCTCGCGACAGGCGGGCATTTGTTCGGCAATGATCTTGGCCGACAATTCGATCAGCACGATCGCGGAGGCTTCGAGCGGTTCGAGGAAACCGGCGGCCAGGCCCACGGCCACGCAATTGCCTTTCCAGAAGGTTTCGCGATGGCCCGAACGGATCTTGATCTTGCGGGCATTCAGCCCATCGGCCGCCGGGCCGATATAGGCGCGCAATTCGCGTTCGGCCTCTTCGTCGGAAATATGGCTGCTGGAAAAGACATGGCCGACGCCGCGGCGCGTCTGGATGCCGATGTCCCAGATCCAGCCTGATGTCTGCGCCGTAGAGATGGTGTGGGATGCCATCGGGCTATCAGGCCGCTCATAGGGCACTTGCATGGCCAGTGCCGTATCGCAGAACAGGACGTCGTTGCAGTCCTTGAACGGCACGTTCATCGCGCCTTCGATCAGCAACGCCTTGAAGCCGGTGCAATCGACGAACAAGTCGCCTTCGATCTCGCCTGCTTGCGCCGTCTGGATCGCGCGAATGTCGCCATTTTCGCGCATCAGCACCTGTTGGACATCCGCCAAAACGTGCCGCACGCCCAGCGTTTCGCAGCAATGGCGTTGGATGAAGGGGGCGAATTTGCCCGCGTCGAGATGATAGGCATAATTGGCGAGGGCATCATATTCGGCCGTCGCAATTGTCTTGGGGGCGAGGCCGTCGTCGCAGATGCGCCCCTGCGCACTGACGCTGTCGCAGAAACTTTCGCCTTGATTGCTCGCCAGCCAATGCGGGGCAAGGTTCACCTGCCCGAAATTCTGCGGCAGCATCAAGGGATGATAATAGCCGTCGTCGACTGCGCCGGTGGTCCAGCGATCAAAGCGTGCGCCCTGTTTGAACGCGGCGTCGCATTCGCGGAAGAAATCGGATTCCGACACGCCCATGCGCGACAGGGTGGTGCGGAGCGTCGGCCAGGTTCCCTCTCCCACGCCGATGATCGGGGTGTTGGGGGATTCGACCAAAGTGACGCTGAAACCCTGGCCAATGCGGGTGCGATGGCGGGCCGCAATGATGCCAGCGGTCAACCAGCCGGCTGTCCCGCCGCCGACGATTACGATGTTGCGGACAGGATGAACCATAAGAGAGAAATCACCATTAAAAAGGAGGGGATGTCAACCGACATCCCCTCCAGGGCGAGAACCGTTAGAAGCGGTAGCGTGCGCCCGCCGTGAAACGGCGGCCATAAGCGTACACATCAAGCAACTGGTTGGAGAAGCGGCCATGGGTGCTGACCGTTTCGTTGGTGATGTTGAGCGCTTCGCCGAACAGGCTGAACCGTTCGGTCAACTGGTAGCTGGTGCTCAAATCGATCTGCAGGCTGGAATTGACGAAAGTCGGTTCCGCGCCAAAGGCCGAGTTGTTCTGCGCCTGACCAAAGGCCTGCAGATATTTGTCGCGCCAGTTGACGGCGGTACGGAACTGGAAGCCATTCTTGTCGTAGAAAGCCACCAGGTTGGCCGAGTTGGCAAGCCCGGTTACGGCAAAGCCGCTCTGCGATAGATTGGTTTCGTCATAAGGTTTGTTGGTTTCGACGAAGGTGGCGTTGGCGTTGAAGCCAAAGCCGCTGTCACCGAAAACATGCTGCCATGCCAATTCGACACCCTTGATCGTCGCGGACGGTCCATTGACCCGCTGCGACACGGTAAAGACCGCAGGCGCACCAGTGGTCGGATCAACGACGCCGTTGATCGTCTGCCGCTGGGTACCTGCAACCACGAAGTTCGTCACATCCTTGAGGAAGAAATTGACGGAGGCGTAGGAATTGCGCTGGTAATACCATTCCATCGCGAGGTCGAAGTTATCGGCCAGATAGGGCCTCAGGTTCGGGTTGCCGCCCGTTGCCGTCAGGGCGCCGACGCGCTGGCCGACGCCAACGTTAAGAACCGGCGTAAGCGTATTCAGCGCCGGGCGTGTCAGCGTGCGCGAAGCGTCGAAACGCAGGTGCAGGCTGTCGGTCAGTTCCAGCTTCATGTCGAGGCTCGGCAGGAAGTAGGAATAACTGCTCTTCGTGGAGATAGGCTGAGATTCACCGAAGCCTACCGTGAGCAACGTTGGATCAGCTGTGCTGCCTGTGATCGAGGTTGGCAATCGCCCAATGCCAGCCGATACGAGCTTCGTGATTTCTTCTCGCGCGCCTGCATTGAAGTAGAAAGGCATACCCGCGACATCGGCTTCGAAATTTACCCGAACATAGGCCGACCAGGTCTTCTCGCGCACATTCTGAACGCTGCCTGGGTCTAACAACAGATCAAACATACCGCGATAATTGAGCAGGCCGTTGTTAGGGTCGGTCGGGGGAGGATAGTTAAAGCCCGGCACATTCTGCGCATATGGATTGCCGAGGCCTTCCAGAATACGCTGATATTCCTTAGCGTCATATTTCAGCAGGCCGGGTGGCAGGACGCCGGAGAAGCCGGGGATGAAGTTGTTGGTGCCAATCACGCCCTGGATCAGGCTGGCGGGCATCAGAACACCACTGCCTTGACCGGACGGACCGCCATAGCCCGCATAAGCCTGCCAGAAGTTATTGGTGAAGGTGCTGCTGTTCTGGAGCGTGAATTCATCCTCCATATAGCGGCCACCAAACTTGATGGTCAGATTATCCTGTTCCCAGGTTGCGCCGAGGCGGAACTGCTTGATCTCGTCGCTGTTGACCTGCTGCTGCCGCACGGTGACGTGCGAGCCGATAATGGTCTGGTCCAGCCAACGCGAGGCATCGCCATTGGGACCATAAGCCGTCAGTTCGGGGAAAGCCTTACTGCTGTTACCGGACACGCGAATGCCGTTTGCGGTGCCAAGCGCGCCGCCATAGCCGATATCGCCATTTTCGCTGCTGATTTCACCATCGGGGTTCTGACGGCTCTTCGAATAACTGGCATCCGCCTCGATCTTCAGGTTGGACGTGGCGTCCCACACCATGTTCAAACCGATTTGGTTGGTTTCCAGCACGCGAGTATCCGTACCAGCGGTGAAATCGGTCGGCGATCCCTGCTGCACGAAGTCGATCGTCGTGCCGTTTTCATCCTGTTGGACATCGCGCATCGAGCCCTGGTTGAACCAGACGCCGAACCCGGCAATGTCGGTGACGATCTTCTGCCGCGAATAATTGTCGTCCAGCGTCAGGACGATGTCGTCGGACGGTGCCCATTGCAGGGCGATGCGGCCGTCGATACGCTCATCCTTGGTATAGCGCTGATCGGCACCATATTGCTGGCCATACCAGCCGACGACGCTCTTGCGGTCACTCGGCGCTGCGTCGACATCATCGGATGGCGCACAGCTTGCCGCATTGCTGCCTGCCAACTGACATGGGGCCAAAAGGCCGCCCTGCCAACCGGATACATAGACGCGGTTCACCTGCGTATCGCGACGGGTGTAGATGCCGTCGATCAGGATGCCGAGCGTGTCATCGGCAAAGGTCTTGCTGAACAGGGCACCGACGGTCGGCACCACCTTGCCCGCATCGTCCTGGATCGAACCAGCGGCGCTGAACGCGACGCGCGTGCCGGGGCTGTCGAACGGCTTGGGGTAGGAGATGTTGACGGTCGCACCGATCGAGCTGCTCGACAGCGATACGTCAGGCGTCTTGAGCACGGCGAGCTGGCCGACGAAATCGGCACCGACCGAGGAGAAGTCGACCGAACGGCCACCGGTCGCGGTGGAGATGCGGCGACCATCGATCAGCGTTTCGTTGAAGTCGCCGCCAAAGCCGCGCACGGTGATGCCATCGGGCTCGCCGCGCGAACCGGACCGGTTGATCGACACGCCCGGAAGGCGCTGCAGCGATGCCGCAACATTGGAATCCGGGAACTTGCCGATATCTTCCGCCGAAATGACGTCGACGACACCAGCCGAGTTACGCTTGATATCGAGGTTGCGTTGCAGCGATCCACGGATGCCGGTGACGACGATGTCCGCTTCGCTGGCAGGGTTCGTGATTGTGGCCTGTTCGGCCACTTGCGCAACGGCCGGAAAGGCGATTGCCAGGGCCAGGCCGCTGGCTGTCGCCGCCAGGCTCTTGCGGCTGCGCTTCGCCAAACGAGCGCGATCGAAATCTGTCTTCATGATCCTCCCCTTACTCCCAATTCTTCTCGCCCGAACGTCGCGACACTATTGTCACGCACGATCACAGTTTCAGGCTTTGGGGGGAGGGGCCGTCGCACGAACGGATTTGATCCTCACCCAAGCCTTTTCTTTTCTAGGCGTAAATGGTAGCGCTATCGAAACGGGCAATCAAGCGAAATTGTATGTGTAAATATCGCCCCGTGTGATTAGGCTGTCGGAGACGAAAAATGCGTCCAGACAGGGCGGCGGCAGCGTGAGAATGTGCCGCAGGAGGAGAGGGTATGGAATCGCTTCAGTTGCTCAATAATGTGGCGCATGCCGGTTTGCGGATGCGGGCACCGGACCATGGATCTGGTCCGTTCGTGCGAATCGTCGTTGGTGAAATCCTGGCCGCTGCCGCTGCCTGCCCGATTCTTTTTTCCAAACATGCCGAGACGGGCCGATTCTATCTGGGGGCGTTGACTGGGTTGAAGCCGGGCGAGCATCTGGTGGATTCGCCCGATGATCGTCCCGCCTTTCGGGCGATGGAGGCGGATCGCGAAGGCTTCTTCACGGCAGAAGAGAATATCGCCTTCGACCCGGATCACCCCCGCTTTGCATCCGGCGATGGTGACCCGTTGTTCGATGCGGAAGGGAAGCCCACCCTACAATTGCGTGTCGTCCAACAGGCGCTAAGCCGCTTGGTTGCGGGGATGGAGGCGACCGAAGCCTTCATCGCCGCCTTGCTTGCGCACCGGTTGATCGAGCCGATCGACATTGCGCTCAGCTTTGATGATGGGGAGACGGTGCGGCTGGATGGGCTCTATACGGTGAGCCTCGATAGTCTCGATGATCTGGACGATGCGGCCGTCATGATGCTGTTTCGATCCGGGCATCTGCGCCTTGCCTACGCCATCGCCGGATCGTTGCAGCATATCAGCCTGATGGCGCGTCGGCGGAACGACAGGCTTGGGCGGTTCGGCTGACCCATGGCCAGTGCCGCTGTCCCAATCACGGAACGAACCGCCGCGGAGATCGGGGGTGTCGAAGGTTTGCGACATTTGGCGCAGGCGTGTCGCCCCATTGTGATTCGGGGAGTCTGTAGCGACTGGCCTGCGATGCAGATGAGCGTACAAAGCAATGACGCCGTGCTTGCCTATCTGGCGCGATTCGACAGCGGATCGACAGCGGAATATTTCGCTGGTCCGCCAAATTTATGTGGGCGCTATCATTATGGCGATGGGCCTGGCGGCTTCAACTTTGCCAGGGAAACCATCGCCGTTCGGCAAGCGATCGCGCGTATCGCCGCCAATGCGCAGGATGCGGGCGAGATCGGCTATCTGGGCTCGCTGCCGACCGATCATCATTTCCCCGGCTTCGCCGAGGCCAATCCATGCGCGTTGTTGCCGCCGAACGTCCGCCCACGGATATGGCTCGGCAATGCCTCGACCGTTGCCTGCCATTATGACACCTATGATAATCTGGCCTGCGCAGTAGCCGGGCGGCGACGCTTCACCCTCTATCCGCCCGATGCGATCGGCGATCTCTATGTCGGGCCGATCGACCATACATTGTCGGGCCAGCCGATATCGCTGGCCACGGGGGCGGCGAGCGACGATCCGCAATATCCTCGCTTTGCGGCCGCGCGGGCGAGGGCCGTTATGGTGGAGTTGGCCCCCGGAGACGCGCTCTACCTCCCCAAATTATGGTGGCACCAGGTCGAGGCGCTCGATCCCGTCAACATTCTGGTCAATTATTGGTGGGATGGTTTCAGCGCCGGGCCGGATGCGCCGCACACCGCCATGTTGCTCGCCATGATCGCCATTGCCGAACGGCCAGCGGCAGAACGGGACGCCTGGCGCGCCTATTTCGACCATTATGTCTTTCGCCCCGATGGCCATCCTTTGGCCCATATGCCGGACGCGCAGCATGGGGTGTTGGGGCCGCTCGGCCAAGGAAATTATGGGCGGATACGCGCTCTGGTGATGCGCCTATTGCGCGGACAATGACGACGAAAATGGAGGGGTTGGCATGACGTTCAAGACACGGATGATGGTCGTTACGGCGTTGGCGATGGCCGGGGCGTCGATGCCTGCCTTGGCGCAGGTGGCGACGGGTGCGCCGCCAGCTGTCGCCGGGGCAAAGCCGGTAACGATCGAGCGCATCAAGGTGCATGCTCCGACGATCGAGGGCAATCTGGAAGGCGAAGCGGCCGACCGCGATGTGTTGGTGATCCTGCCGCCCAGCTACGGCCGCGAACCATCACGGCGTTATCCGGTCGTGTATGCCCTGCACGGCTATTCGATCGGCGCGGAGGAATGGGCGAAGGAAATCCACATTCCCCGGACCGTGGAAGGCGCCTTCGCCAAGGACGCGCAGGAGATGATCCTGGTGCTGCCCGATTCCAAGACGATCCATAATGGGTCGATGTATTCCAGTTCGGTGACGACCGGCGATTTCGAAAGTTTCGTGGCGCGCGATCTGGTCCGTTATATCGACGACCATTATCGAACGATCGCGCAGCGCGAAAGCCGGGGGCTGGCAGGGCATAGCATGGGCGGCTACGGGACCAGCCGCATCGGCATGAAACATGCCGATATATTCGGTGCGCTTTATATGATGAGCCCCTGCTGCCTGTCGCCGCGCGATCCGGCGCAGATCGATCCGGCCGTGT
Source organism: Sphingobium sp. ba1 (assembly GCF_000743655.1). NCBI lineage: Bacteria > Pseudomonadati > Pseudomonadota > Alphaproteobacteria > Sphingomonadales > Sphingobiaceae > Sphingobium > Sphingobium sp. ba1. The sequence continues at coordinate 1,583,114 of NZ_JPPQ01000069.1, read as the reverse complement.
TCAAACAGCTCGAATCGGTAAAGTCGCCCGCTGATTCGGCTGGGCTATCCTTCATGTTGCGCGCGCAATTGGCGACGGCTGCCGCCTGGTCGCCCAACCCGCAAAAGCCGCCCCTCTATCTGGACATGCCGGTCAAGGACGGGGTGGTGCAACCCGATGTCGTGGCCAAATGGGCAGCGAATGCGCCGCTGGCGTTCGTCGATCAATATATCGGCAATCTCCGCCGCTATCGCGCGATCGCCATCGATGTCGGCGACAAGGATGGATTGAAAGCTGATGCGCAGACGCTGCATGGCGTGCTTGATCGCTATGGCATTCCCAACAGTTTCGAAATCTATGAGGGCGATCATACCAACCGGGTGGCTTGGCGATTTCAGGATAAGCTGCTGCCCTTCTTCAGCGCGCATCTCGCCTTTCAGGGCGCGCGATAAGCGGGCGGGTCAGACCTCCAGTTTGTCAAACGAATGAAAATGACGGCACCAAAAGGTAGCGTTAACATTAATAGCCTGATCGGCGCTTCTAAGCGGCGCCGTTCGGATGTTCTGCAAGCGCGGAACGGCACAATTTGCATAGCGGGAGGATCACATATGAAGCGCTCAAATCGGTATATCACGGCTGTAGCTATGGGATTCCTCCCGGTGATGGCTATGCCTGCGGCTGCAGCACCTGTGTTCGATGCGCTATCTGGTGACCATTCGGTCATCCAGCGCGATCGTCCGGCCCTGATCCGTGGGAGGGCTGATCCGGGCGAGATGATCACGATAACATTGGGCGCGGCGACCCAGGTCGTGACGGCGGATGCGCAGGGGCGGTTCCAAGCGGGGTTTGCCGCGCTTACCAAGGCTGGACCGATCGCATTGTCGGCGCGCAGCGACAAGGGGCAGGTGACGGCGCGGGACGTGGTCGTGGGCGACGTCTTCCTATGTTCAGGCCAATCGAACATGGAATTGGAAGTGCGCAATGCGCAGGATGCCATGGGGCAGATCCGCAATTCGTCGGATGAGCAACTGCGCCTGATTACGGTTCCGCGCGAAGCGGCGGACCAGGCACGGCAGGACTTTGCCAGTGCGGTGTCGTGGAAGACGGCCAGCCCGGAAAGCGTGCCCGATTTTTCCGCTGCCTGCTATTATACGGCGCGAGACCTGCGCAAGACGGCGGGCGTTCCGATCGGCGCCATCTCCAGCAGTTGGGGCGGATCGCAGATCAGCCCCTGGATGGGGGAAGTGGCCCAGGCCGCGATCGGTCGCGCCGATCGCTCCGCCATGGTGAAGTTGCACGCCAGCGATCCCATCGGAGCCGAACGGGCGGCGAGCGCCGAATGGGAAGGTTGGTGGCGCGCAGCCACCGGCGATGCTGTCGGCCAAGAGCCTTGGCAGCCCGGCAGTACCCTTGGCTGGGCAGATGTGCCGAAATTGGGGCCATGGGAAGAATGGGGCGTCAGTGCTCTCTCCGAATTCAACGGCATGGTCTGGTTCCGGCGGGAAATCATTTTGACGGCTGCGCAGGCAGCCGAGGCGGCGACCCTGTCCTTGGGCACCATGGATGATGTCGGCCGGGTCTGGATCAATGGCAGTCCCGTGGGAATGAGCGCCAAGGCATGGCAGCCCACCAGCCTGACCGTGCCACCGGGTCTGTTGAAGGCGGGTCGCAATGTCCTGATCATCAATGTGATGGATAATTATGCCAATGGTGGGCTGCTGGGACCGGCGAGCGACATGGCCTTGCGGTTTGCCGATGGGGGCGATGTGCCGTTGGGCGACAAGTGGCGCTATGCCGTGGCAGCCAAATCGCCCCCCGGCGCGCCGCGTGTGCCATGGGCTGATGTGACCGGCGCGGGCACGCTCTTTAATGGCATGATCGCGCCGCTGGGTGCGATCGGCTTGAAGGGTGTTGCCTGGTATCAGGGCGAGTCCGATGTCGATCTGCCTGGCTATGCCGATCGGCTGGCGGCAATGATGGCCGAATGGCGCGAACAATTTCGCGCGCCCGACCTGCCCTTCGTCATCGTGCAGCTCGCCGCCTATGGCAAGCCGACGACGAAACCGTCGGAGAGCGGCTGGGCACGGATGCGCGATACGCAATATCGGGCCGTGGCAGCGGACCCCAATGCGGCGTTGGCCACGGCGATCGATCTGGGCGATCCGTTCGATATTCATCCCGGAGAGAAGCAGGAATTGGGTCGCCGCCTCGCGCGGTCGATGCGGGCGGTTGCCTATGGCGAACGGCATTCCGCTAGCGGTCCGCAGGCGGCAAAGGCCATTGCTACGCCGGACGGCGGGGCCATGATCGAATTTTCAGGGCTAACGGGCGCCCTTCAGACGCGTAGCGCCGCGCAGGCGATCGGCTTTGAGCTGTGCGGGCAAGCGGCGGATAGCTGTCGCTATGTCGGCGGCGAGGTGGAAGGATTGCGCATCCGGCTGGCAGGTGATGGTCAGCCAGCCGTGCGGGTGCGATATGGCTGGGCGGATTCGCCGGTCACCAACCTCTATGACGAGGCCCCTCTACCGGTCGGTTCGTTCGAGCTGCCGATCGGTACAGGTCGTTAGGGAATGAGGCTATGTTGGGCGGGCGGATTACTACACCGCCCACCCATCATGGCGATCAGCGTAGCAGGGCCGCGTCACCCCAACTGACGGGCAGCATTTCGCCCGGAACCCCGTCATCGGCTTGCGCGACCATCTCGATGAGGGCGACGCCTTTTACATCGACGGCAATCGGCGTTGGTGTTTCGCCGCGGCGAACAAGCGGCGTGCGCGTCAACAGCTTGCCGTCGCCATAGACAGCGAAACGGACACCATGGCGCGAGTCTGCGGCACTGTCATCGACCCCAGCTATGGCCGTCAAGCGGCCATAGCCTTTGTTCCGAATTTCCAGCCGGGAATTGGCGAGCACGCCGATGCCAGATGCATAGGGTTTGCCCGCAATGGCGAGCGGCTGATTATAGGGGGTCGCGTCGGGCTGCGCGCCGCCCCAACCCGCATAGATGGGACGTTCGCCCAGCCCGCGCGTGCTGCGCCAGCCGGGGATGGAGCGGAAGATCGTGGGATCAGGCGCAGGGGCGGTAACCCCATCGACGGCCGGGTTGATATTGCCAGGTTGCTCCGACAGATAAAGGCCATCCGCAAGCGTTCGATCGCCCTTTGCCACGAAGACGAGCGTCTGTCGTGGCGCAACCTTCAAGGCTTGCTCTCCGGTGAAGCGGCTCTGTTCACCGGTCCAAAGGTCGGTCAAAGCCACGGCCTGGTCTTCGCGGAATTTGAGATGACCGGCCGTCAGCATGGCATCGACCGGCGCAAGGCCCCGGTTGAACAGCGCGACCGCCTTGTCGCCATTGGCCAACGTCTTGACCAATATCTGCAATGAATCGCTGTCGAAGGCGACAATGGCCTGATGGCCCGCGGGATCCTGATTGATGGCGATCAGGTCGGCATTGCCGAAAACATCCATCAAGGATTGCGGGGTCTTGCGTAGGTCCGCGCCGATCAGCAGCGGGGCGTTCATCATCGCCCAGAGCGCAAAATGCGAGCGCGCTTCGGTCAGATGCTCTGCGTCGAAGTCGCCCTGACCGATGAACAGCATGTCGGGATCATTCCACGACCCCGGATGGGCATAGAGCGCCCGGCGCACCGCGCTGTCGTAATTCGTCAGCATCCGCGCCCAATGGGGCGTGATATCGTCGCTGGTGCGCGAGCTATTGCCATAATCCTTGCCCCAGGCGCGCACATTGGCGCTACCCCACACGCAGAGCGAGAGCAGATAGTCATTGTCCGGGTTATGACGGGTCAGCGACTGGTTGATCTGGCTGAACAGTCCCTGCACCGCAGGAACATCCGAGCGGGTGACCGACGCCTGGTCGATCAAGGGGGCAAGCATGCGATACTTGCCGGATTTCACCGGCGCGCTGCCCTCGCCGAAGGCGCGGATGCCGCATCCGTCCACTTTGATGAGATCGAAACCCCAATCGGCGAAGAAGAGCCGAATATCCTGATCGATATGGCCATAGAGTCCGACCTCGCGTTCAGCGATCGACCCTTCGGGTAATTGCGCTTCGCCAGTCGAATAGGCCTGCGAACAGCTGTTGCGACCAAGGTCCGAATAGATGCCCGCCTTTAACCCCATGGCATGGAGCTTGTCGGTCAGGGGACGGAAAGACGGGTCGCCCTTGCCCGCGCGCAGGGACGATGGGAATTTCTCCGAACGGATCAGCAATTTGCCGTCATTCGTGCGGCGCTTGAGCCACCAACCATCGTCGATATTGATATATTGATAGCCCTTCTTGGCGAGGCCGCTGTCGATGATCCGCTGCGCCGATCCGAGTAGCTTTTCCTCATCGATCTCGGTGAAAAAGGCGTTCCAACTGTTCCACCCCATGGGCGGCAGGGCGGCACTGCCCCCCTGATAGGCGCTCCAACGGCCTTGCGGCGCGAGCGGATCGGCTGTCTGGGCAGACAAGCTGGTGCTGGCCGCCAGGGCAGTGAGGCCGAGCAGCAAGCCCCGGACATAAACCTTCGTCATCAGGCAAAATCTCCATCTTCAAGCATGAGGGCGCGTCCGGCCTTGAGCGATACCGTTGCGCGACGACTACCGAGCCTTATGGTCCTTTGGCCATCCATGTCGGGGTGCAGCGTGACGCGCGTGAGCCGCTCATCGCGCCAAGCGAGATCGACGCCGCACCGTCCGCGCGCGCGCAGTCCGGTGACACGTCCTTCCGGCCATGCGCTTGGCAAAGCGGGTAGCAGGTCGATGACGTCGCCACGGCTGTAAAGCAGCATTTCGACGATCCCGGCCGTTCCGCCGAAATTGCCGTCGATCTGAAAGGGCGGGTGGGCGTCGAACATATTGGGATAGCCGTGATCGGGGCCGAGCAGGTAGCCCAATATGCGATGGGCATGATCGCCATCGCGCAACCGCGCCCATAGGGTGATACGCCATGCCGTTGCCCAGCCGGTCGCCCGATCGCCGCGAATTTCCAGCGTCCGGCGCGCCGCGGCGGCCAGGTCCGGCGTGTCTTCGACGCTGATCTGGTGCGAGGGATAAAGCCCATAGAGATGAGAGACATGGCGATGATCCTGTTCGGGTGCATCGGCATCCCAATCCTCCCGCCACTCCTGCAACTGTCCCTGTCGGCCAACCTGATAGGGCGCAAGGCGTGACCGGGCCGCCTCCAGTTCAGTCACGAAACCGACATCTACGTTCAGAATTTGCGCGGCCGCGATCGTCTGACCGAACAGGTCGCGCAGGATCGCCATGTCCATGGTCGGCCCAGCGCATAGGGTGCCGCCATGGCCATGCGGATTTTCCGGGCTCATCGACGGGTTGGTGACGAGGTAGCCGGTCTTTGGTTCTGGCTGCAACGTATCGAGGAAGAAGCGGGCGGCTCCGGCCATCAGCGGATAGATGGAGGTCAGGAATGCGCGATCCCGGCCATAATCATAATGATCCCACAAATGGGTGCAGAGCCATGCGCCGCCGGTCGGCCATAGCCCGAACTGCGCACCGTCGATGGGGGCGCTGGCACGCCACAGGTCGGTATTATGATGCGCGACCCAGCCGCGGGCGCCATACATGGTCGCTGCCGTGCGCGCGCCGGTGACGGCGAGGTCGCGGACCATATCGACCAGCGGTGTGACGCACTCACCCAGATGCGTGGTCTCGGCGGGCCAATAATTCATCTCGGTATTGACGTTGATCGTATATTTCGACCCCCAGGGCGGGTTGAGGCTGTCGTTCCACAGACCTTGCAGATTGGCAGGCTGGCCGCCCGGCCGTGAGGAAGAGATCAGCAGGTAGCGACCATATTGGAAATAGAGCGCTGCAAGCGCCGGGTCGTCCTGGGTCGGCGACGCGGCAATGCGCTTGTCGGTCGGCAGGTCTGCGGCGGCCGATCGGCCAAGGTCGATCGACACGCGCCGAAAGAGCCGCCGATGCGCGTCGGTCGCGTCCGCCGCGACCCGCGCAAAGGAACGGCCACGCAGGCGATCCAGCGTGGCCTGGGTCGCAGCTACGGGATCGCCGCTGACATCGTCGAACCGGCGATAGCTGGTCGCCATGGCGATCGTCAGCGTGACCGCATCGGCGCCGCGCACCAGCAATCTGCCGCCTGCACCTGGCTCGATCCGCCCGCCCTCTGCCGAAGCGA
>NZ_JPPQ01000069.1:1569976-1576965 GCF_000743655.1 Sphingobium sp. ba1 | reverse complement strand
CGTGCCTTTGGTCGCGCCGCATAATATGGCGGTGACGCTGCCTCGCACCGCCTCATCCAACGTCAAGGTCAAGGTCGTCTATACCGGCCCGATCAAGGCACCGATCGCCAAGGGTCAGCAGATCGCCCAGCTCATCGTCCAGACGCCCGACACCCCGCCGCAGGTCATGCCGTTGGTGGCCGGTGAAGATGTGGCGGAAGCGGGTATGTTCGGTCGGATCTGGAATGGCATGAAGTCGCTGTTCGGGTGAGTCCGGGCCGCTTCATCACGCTGGAAGGCGGAGAGGGTGCGGGTAAATCGACCCAGCTTCGCGCGCTCGCCGCTGCCCTGCGCGCGCGCGGACTGGAAGTTGTCGAAACCCGCGAGCCGGGCGGCAGCGAAGGCGCGGAAGCGATCCGCGCGCTGCTGCTCACCGGCGGCGCGGATCGCTGGAGCCCGCGCGCCGAAGCCCTGCTGTTCGCCGCCGCGCGCGCCGACCATGGCGAAAAGACGATCCGTCCCGCCTTGGCGCGGGGTGCCTGGGTGTTGTCCGACCGCTATCTCGATTCGAGCAGGGCCTATCAGGGACAGGGCGACCTGACCGATGCCGACATAGTAGCGCTGCACCGGATCGGCAGCGCCGGATTCCTCCCCGACCGGACCTTGTTCCTCTCCCTGCCGCAGTCGGACGCTGAAACGCGCGCCCGCGCCCGCGATGGCGACATATCCGACCGGATCGGCGGGCGGGATCGCACCTTCCATCGCGCTGTCGCGGACGCTTTCGCCCGCTTTGCCGTCGAAGAACCCGCCCGTTTCCGGCCTATCGATGCGTCGGGCGCAGCGGATGCCGTCACCGCCCGCTTGCTCGAAGCGCTGGCCGACCTGCTGCCATGAAGTCCTTGATCGGCCATGACGCGCAGGCCCGTTTGCTGATCGGCGCGGCGGCCAGCGGGCGGATGCATCATGGCTGGATCTTGAGCGGCCCACGCGGCATCGGCAAGGGCAGCTTTGCGCGCGCGCTCGCGCTGCGCCTGCTTGCCGACGCCGCCGGGCCGAAGGTCGAGGGGGAGGGGCTGGCCGTGCCCGACGACCATCGGGTTCGCCATCTGATCGACGCCGGTGCCCATCCCGACTATGCCGAACTTGCGCCGCTGGAAAAGGATGGCGTCACCGCACGCAACATCAGCGTCGATCAGGTGCGCGGGCTGGGGAGGCTGCTTCAATCGGCCCCGTCCTTGTCGACGCGCCGCATTGTGGTGATCGACAGCGCCGACGATCTCGAACGCGGCGCGGCCAATGCGCTGCTCAAGACGCTGGAGGAGCCGCCCGCCGATATGCTGTTCCTGCTGGTCAGCCATGCGCCGGGCCGCCTGCTGCCGACCATCCGCTCGCGCTGCCGCACGCTGCGCTTCGATCCGCTGGACGATGCGGCGATGCGATCGGTATTGCGGTCAGGAGAGGGGGAGTTGTCGCCCGCAGAATTGGACGCGCTGGTCCGGGCAGGGGAAGGATCGCCGGGGAAGGCATTGCGCTATGCCGGGCTTAATCTGGCGGAAATCGAAGCCGCTTTGACGTTGATCGCGACCGATGGCGATCCCGGCAACCGGCAGCGGCTCCTGCTCGCCAAGACGCTGGCGACCAAGCCAGCCCGTCCCCGCTATGAGGCCTTCTTGGAACGCGCGCCCGCTTTCCTCGCCGAAGCGGCACGGCATCGCAATGGTCCCGCCCTTGGCGTGGCGCTCGACCATTGGGAGGAAGCGCGGCGACTGGCGGGCGGAGCGATCATCCTGTCGCTCGATCCGGCGGCGGTCGTGTTCGAACTGGCGGGCCATGTCGCGGCGCTGGCACCGCGCGCCGCCTGAAAAGCGACTTTGCGCGCAGGCGAACAGCCGCTAGGGAAGGCCGCATGTCCAAACCCTATACCATCACCACCGCCATCAGCTATCCCAATGGCCGTCCGCATATCGGCCACGCCTATGAGGTGATCGCCACCGACGCGATCGCCCGCTTCCAGCGGATGATGGGCCGTGACGTGTTTTTTCAGACCGGCACCGACGAACATGGCCTGAAAATGGACCAGGCCGCGCGCACACGCGGCATCGAACCGCGCGCGCTGGCCGATGAAATGGCCGCACATTTCCAGCACATGGCATCAGTTCTTAACATCAGCCATGATCGCTTCATCCGCACCAGCGAACCGGATCATCACCGTGCAAGCCAGGCGATCTGGCAGGCGATGGAGGCCAATGGCGACCTCTATCTTGGCCGCTATGAAGGCTGGTATTCGGTCCGCGACGAAGCCTTTTACGACGAGAAGGAAATCGTCGAGGGGGAAGGGGGCGCCAAACTTTCGCCCCAGGGCACGCCGGTCGAATGGACGGTCGAGGAAAGCTGGTTCTTCCGCCTGTCCGCTTATCAGGATCGGTTGCTGGCCCTGTATGAAAGCCAGCCCGGCTTCATCCAGCCCGACAGCCGCCGCAACGAAATCCTGCGCTTTGTCGAAGGCGGTCTGAGCGACCTCAGCATCTCGCGCACCAGCTTCGATTGGGGCGTGAAGGTGCCGGGCAGCGAGGGCCATGTCATGTATGTCTGGGTCGATGCGCTGACCAATTATCTGACCGGCTGCGGCTATCCTGACGATGCGACACGGATGGCGCGCTATTGGGCCGAGGGGGGTGACATTACGCACATCATCGGTAAGGATATCGTGCGTTTTCATACCGTGTACTGGCCAGCTTTCCTGATGAGTGCAAAGCTGCCCTTGCCCAGCCAGATATTCGGTCACGGCTTCCTGCTCAACCGCGGCGAGAAAATGTCCAAGTCGGTCGGCAATGTCGCCGATCCGATCGCGCTGGCCGAGCGTTTCGGCGTCGATCAGTTGCGCTATTTCTTGCTGTCGGAAGTCACCTTCGGCAATGACGGCAGCTACAGCGCGGAAGCGATTGTCCAGCGGTCGAACAGCGATCTTGGGAACGCCTTTGGGAACTTGGCCCAGCGCACATTGAGCTTCATTGCGAAGAATCTGGACGGCTATCTGCCGGCAATCCATGGCCATGACGCCGCCGATACCGACTTGATCGACTTGATCGACCGCGTTGTGCGCACGGACATGCCAGCAGCGATGGAGGACCTGGCGCCGTCGGTCGCGATTGATGCCTGGCTGCGCGCAGCCTTTGCCTGCAACCAGTATATCGACGCGCAAGCGCCATGGAGCCTGCGCAAGACCGATCCGCAGCGGATGGAAACGGTGTTGGCGACGCTTTATATAGCGATCGCCCAACTCGCTGTTGCCGTCCTGCCGGTTGTCCCGGCGAGCGCTACGGCGTTGCTCGATCACATGGGCATTCCCGCTGACAAGCGGACCTATGAAGCGATTGGCGATCATTGGTATTCGCCGCTGGCAGAAAGCGATTTCATTCTCGCCGCCCCTAAACCGCTCTTCCCCCGCCTCGAACTGACCGAAGCGGACGCCTGATCGTCATGCTGATCGACAGCCATTGCCACTTGAATTACAAGGGCTTGATTGAGGATCAGGAGAATGTGCTGGAACGCGCCCGCGCGGCCGGCATCGACCTGATGCTCAATATCGCGACCCGCGAGAGCGAGTGGGATGCCGTTCTCGACACCGCGATCCGCGCGCCCGACGTCTGGGCGACTGTGGGCATCCACCCGCATGAAGCCGATGAGCATCCGCATGTCGATACCGCCAAGCTGGTCGAGCGCGCCGCGCATCCGCGCGTCGTCGGCATCGGCGAAACCGGCCTCGATTATTATTACGACCATAGCGACCGCGACCGGCAGCAGAAGAGTTTTCGCGCGCATATCGCCGCCTCGCGCGACACGGGTCTGCCGCTGATCGTCCACACCCGCGATGCGGAAGAAGACACGCTGGCGATCATGCGCGACGAAATGGGGAAAGGGGCCTATCCCGGCGTCATCCATTGTTTCACCGCCAGCGGCGCCTTTGCCGATGCGGCGATGGCGTTGGGCTTCTATGTCAGCATTTCGGGCATCGTAACCTTCAAGAGCGCAAAGGATCTGCAGGAAACCGCAGCCCGCCTGCCGCTCGACCGGCTGCTGGTGGAAACGGACTCTCCTTTCCTCGCCCCGGTGCCGCATCGCGGCCGCCCCTGCGAACCGGCCTTCGTGGCGGACACCGCGCGCTTCCTCGCGACCCTGCGCGGCGAAAGCATCGAGCAATTGGCCACCGCGACCTCCGCCAATTTCCGCACCTTGTTCAAGAAGGTGGCATGAGTTTCAAACTGACTATCCTGGGCAGTGGCACCTCGTCGGGCGTTCCGCGCATCGGCAATGATTGGGGCACATGCGACCCGACCGAGCCGAAGAACCGCCGCAGCCGCGTGTCCATCCTGGTCGAAAGCCCGACCACCCGCATCCTAGTCGACACCTCGCCCGACATGCGCGCGCAATTGCTCGCAGCCGACGTGGTCCAGATCGACGCCATATTGTGGACGCATGATCATGCCGATCACAGCCATGGCATCGACGATGTCCGCCAACTCTTCCACCATCGCCGCTCGCCCGTGCCCGGCTATGCGCGCGAACAGACACTCCGGCTCTTGTCGCAGCGCTTCGCCTATGCCTTTGAAGGGCGCAACGGCTATCACCCGACCATCGCCCCGCATATCCTGCCCGACAGCCTGCGGATCGGCGACATCGACATCGCCTGCGTCGATCAGCCTCATGGCGACATCTGGTCCACCGGGTTCCGCTTCACCCATGGCGGCCGGTCGATCGGCTATGCCACCGATTTCCATGAGCTGACGCCGGAAATGCTCGCGCTCTATGACCGACTCGATGTCTGGGTAGTCGATGCCCTGCGCGAAAAGCCGCACCCGACCCATCCGCACCTTGCCCTTACTTTGGACAGCATCGCACAAACCAAGCCCGGCCAGGCCATATTGACGCATATGGACCAGAGCATGGATTATGCGACGCTGCGGCGGACACTCCCCAGCGGCGTCGAACCCGGCTATGACGGCATGACCGTGGAACTGGCGACGGCAGAGCAGGGGGATTGATGGACGGCGATCAGGCAGCATCGACCCTCTGGTATGTCCTTGCGCTCGTGCTGGTTGGATCAGCGCTGATCGGGCGCAGGCTGGCCTGGGGATCGTTATTGCGCCTAGCACTCTTATGGGTCGCGATCTTCGCGGGCCTGTTCGGGCTGTTCACCCTGGCGCAGCAGCAGGGCTATCTCACCGGTCGCTGGGCGGAAGAGGGGGTTTCGGTCGGCGATGCACCGCCGACCCTGCCGCCCGTCCGTGCCGAAGGGCAAGCCATCCGCATCCCCGTGGCCCGCGACGGCCATTATTGGGTTGAAGCCAGCCTCAACGGCACACCCGCACGCTTCCTCATCGACAGCGGCGCGACCGTCACCGCGCTATCGGAACCGACGGCGCGCGCGGCAGGTCTCAACTATGATGTCGGCGCGCCCGGCGTCGTCATGACCACCGCGAACGGCAAGGTCGAAGCGCGCCGGTCAAGCATCGCCACGCTGGCGATCGGCCCGGTGATCGCCAGCGACTTGCCAGTGGTCGTCTCGCCCGCATTCGGCGAAATCAACGTCATCGGCATGAACATGTTGTCCCGCCTTAAAAGCTGGGGCGTGCAGGATGGCGAAATGGTGCTGACGCCATGACGCCATCGCTCGCGCCACCCACCCAGCGCCAGCGGCTCAAGGCCATCATCGGCGGGTCCACCGGCAATCTGGTCGAATGGTATGACTGGTATGCCTATGCCGCCTTCACCCTCTATTTCGCGCCGCATTTCTTCCCCAGCCAGGATCGTACCGCCCAATTGCTGAGCGCCGCCGGGATTTTCGCGGTCGGTTTCCTGATGCGGCCGATCGGCGCATGGCTGATGGGCGTCTATGCCGACCGGCATGGCCGCAAGAGCGGCCTCACGCTGTCGGTGGCGCTGATGTGCGCGGGGTCGCTCCTGATCGCGGTGACGCCAGGCTATGAGACAATCGGCGTCGCCGCGCCACTGCTGCTGGTGCTGGCGCGCCTGATGCAGGGCCTGTCGATCGGCGGCGAATATGGTGCCAGCGCCACTTATTTGTCGGAAATGGCGGGCAAGAACCGGCGTGGCTTCTTCTCCAGTTTCCAATATGTCACGCTGATCGCCGGTCAGTTGGTCGCCATCTGCGTGCTGCTGATCTTACAGGCGACGCTCACCGAAGCGCAACTGGATGCCTGGGGCTGGCGCATACCCTTTTTTATCGGCGGCGGACTGGCGGTGATCGTCTTCTGGCTGCGGCGCGGCCTTGCCGAAACGCAGAGCTTTGCCGTGGCCAAGGCGGCAGGCGCGCCCAAATCCGGCTTTGTCGAACTCATCACCAACCATCCGCGCGAAACGCTGACGGTGATACTGCTGACCGCTGGCGGTACGATCGCCTTCTACGCTTATTCGATCTACATGCAGAAATTCCTGGTCAACACGAGTGGCCTCAGCCGGGAAACGGCCTCGCAGATCAACGCCGTGACCCTGTTCGCCTTCATGCTGCTCCAGCCGGTCGCGGGCGCGCTGTCCGACCGGATCGGGCGCAAGCCGCTGATGATCGGCTTTGGCATCATGGGCGTCCTATGCACCTATCCCATTTTCGCGACGCTGGCCGTGACCAAAGACCCGCTGATCGCCGGTCTGCTGGTGATGGCAGGGCTGATCATCGTCACTGGCTATACGTCGATCAACGCCGTCGTGAAGGCCGAACTGTTCCCGGCGCACATCAGGGCGCTGGGCGTGGCGCTGCCTTATGCCTTGGCCAATACGCTGTTCGGTGGGACGGCCGAATTTGTCGCCTTGTGGTTCAAACAGGCGGGCATGGAGCAAGCCTTCTATATCTATGTCACGGTGATGATCGCCATTTCACTGGTGGTCTATGTGCGTATGCGCGACACGAGTAAACATAGCCAGATCCAGGAAGACTGACGCCCACCTCAGCCCATATTTAACATAATCCTTATTATCGATTATTTTACGGTGTT
>NZ_JPPQ01000069.1:1554276-1569966 GCF_000743655.1 Sphingobium sp. ba1 | reverse complement strand
GGTATAGGCATGGCCGGTGTAGGCCGCGCAGTAGTCCGGCAGGCGGTTGCCGATGTAGAACTGGTCGTCCCAGCTCCGCCACTCACGCAGCACGGAGTTCAGCGAGGACGCATCGCAGCGCCCGGCCCCGCGCGAAATCGAGGAAACGAGCGTCTGCATTTCCGGCGTCTGGTTCGATACCGGGCAGAGGTTGAGGAAGTTCAGCCGCGCCTTGAGCGTGTCCGACAGCTTGCGCTTGTGGATGCCGAAGTACCGCGAGAGCGACGGGCTGCACTCGCTGGGCCGGCTGCCCGTGGACAGGCACAGAATGGCCTCGCAGGCCAGGCGGGTATCGCCCGTCAGCACGTCTTGCGCGCTGGCCGAGCCAGTTGCGCCGAGGCCCAAGGCCACCACCAGGGCGGCCGACGAGAACGCTTTTTTCAGTTGCATGGTCGTAGCTCCTAAGAGTCGTTTCAGGATTGGGCGGGCTTGTTGACGAAGCTCGCCACTTCGGAATCCGCGTCGGCGGCCGCTTCCCTGTTGTTGCTTGCGGAAAGGCTGTTGTCGTCGAACGACGGTGCGGGTGCCGGTGCAGGTTGTTCCTGCGCCTGGCTGTTGCTATCGGCGACGGTTGCAGCGGTCTGCGCCGCCGCACCCGCGCCGCGAATTGCCTGCGCGATCTTGCCGCCTACGGTATCGCCGATGCGTTCCTGGGCCGATGCGCGCATTTCGCCGGCCTTGGCCTTGGCAATCGAGCCGGCACCTTTCGCCAGGTTGGCGACGGTATCGGCCGCGATCCGGCCGCCCTTGGCCGCCGTGGCACCGATACCGCCAGACGAACGGCCACCACCCGAGCCGCCGCCCGAACTGCCGCCGCGTGCGCCGCTGCTGTTGTCGCCGGCGGCCGAGGCCATCGGGGTTTCACCGCCGCCCGAGCCACCGCCGCCACCCGAGCCGCCGCCGTCGCCGCCGCTGGTGCCGGCGCTACCACCGCCGCCGCCACCGCCGCCGCCCATCATGCTCGACAGAATGTCAGTGCCGGCAGAGACGTTATCGCTGGCCTTCGACGCGGCCGCCATGATGGCCTGCGCGCCACCGGCCGCCGCCGCAGCGCCGGCCGCGATAGATGCGCCGCCAGTTGCGATTGCCGCGCCGGCCGTCGCGGCCGCACCGACGAGCGTGCCAGCGCCGAACTGGCCGATACCAGCACCGCCGACGCTCGCGCCGGTGATGATGCCGGCGATGAGCTGCGGCACCTTGTTGACCAGAACGAGCAGGATCAGGCCGACGATCAGCATCACTCCAAGTTCCTTGAAGTTGATGCCTTCGCTCATGCGGCTGTAGTAGTCATCGAGGAAGGTCTTGCCGATGCCTACGAGCAGCACCATTGCGAAGAGCTGCGCGGCGACCCCGAGGACGGTCTTGTAGTAGTTGATCGCCATGTCCGAGGTCCAGCGCGAGCCGCCGAAGCCCAGGAAGAACACACCGCCGTAGGCAAGAATCCATCCGGACGCCAGGAGCAGAAGCATATTCACGCCGACCAGGGCCAGGATGCAGAGGATGGCGGCCGCCAACGAGGCACCGACGAAGCTATCGACCGGCGACCAGTACGAGGTTTCGTCCATCACCTTGAAGAAAATCTCGAAGCCAACATCGACGATGCCGGACGGCGAAAGCCCCTGCCCCAACCCCGTTGCCTGGCCTGCAATCTGCCGCAGGGACGCATAGATGGACGACGCGAAATTCGGGCCGTTGGTCAGCAGCCACCAGAAGAAGCCGGTGAAGATGGTGAACCGCACGAACTCGGCGAAGAACTCGCCAATGTCGGCCTTGCGCAGTGCCATCATGCCGAAGGTCCAGACCATGCTAATCACGGTCAAGGTCCAGAACAGCCAGGTTGCGGCGTTCTGGACGACAGTGGCCCAGCCGCTCGCGGCGTTCTGGTAGCGCTGCAATACGTTGTCGAGGATGCCCGAATTGTCGATTTGGGCGTATGCCGCTACCGGCATCAAGGCCAGCATCAGGACCGCGAGCGCGGCAGCTCTAGTCTGGATTTTCATACGTCATCACCACTCTTTCTTTTCGCTGGGCTTGAAGCCTCCCGGTTCTCCGCGCGGGCACTTCTTCAACAGCTCCGCGCGTTGAGCGGCATCCGTGACCTTCGGCAGATCGGCGCAGGTCAGCTTGTCGGTGTCGGGCTTGTTGTCGCAGCCTGCCAGGCTGGCCGCCATGACGGCGGCCAGCGCGGCAACTGCGATGAAGTTGGATTTCTTCATCGCGCCTCCCCTCACCAGGTCTTAGACGGGCTTGCGCGGTACGAACCCTCGCGCAGCTTCGCGCCCGCAGCGTCCTGCTGGGCCTGCCGGTCCTGCTGGGCCTGCATCTGCGTGGCGATGGCGTTCTGCTGCGCAAGCAGAAGGCCACGGATTTGCATGAGCTGGTTGGCCTGCTGGCTGGCGAACTGGTTGGCGTAGCCGAGGGCTTCCAACTGGCCCTGCGCCGTCGTCGCCTTGCCCTTCAATTGCTCCAGCGTGGCGGCGTCGGACTTGAGGTTGCTCTGCTGCTGATCGAGGCCACGGAACAGCGCATCGTTGGCCTTTTTCTGCGATTCGGACGCCAGGCGGCGGTTCTCTTCCATCGCCTTGCGCTCGCTTTCCGAGCAGCCCGACAGGGAGAAGCACGGCGACCCCTTGTAGTAGGACACGTCCTTGAACTTGCCCAGGTAAGCGTCGATGCTGCCCGCCTGGTTCTTGTAGTAGTTCAGGGTATCAACGGCGCTCATCAGGCCGTTGATGGTGGACTGCGCCTGGTCCCACACGTAGGCGGCCGGGGCCACCGTGTTTTGCAGCATGTTTTCGTACTGCTGCAACTGCGTCCGGTATTCCTCGATTTGCTTCTGGACCTGCGCAACCTGCTGAATCGCGGTGACAGTGGTTTGTGACAGGTTGGTGCCGTCGATGACCGGAATGCCCGCTTGCGCAGGCGTGACCGCCAAGGTGCCGACCGAGAGGGCCAGCACCAGAGCTACTTTAGCGGCTAAAACATTCTTAGCGAGCTTCTTCATAAGTTACTCCTTGGAGTTAATAGTCAAACGCCTGGTAGGGCTTAGAAAACGTCATGTCTTTCGTGACAATGACGTTGAAGCGATAGCCCGGACGGATTTCCAGCGTCGGCGCGATATTCAAGTTTTTGGCGATCATCTGCGCCGTTACTTGGCCGAGCTGTTGACCCAACGCTTCACTCATCGCGGAACCCGCGTCTTGTCGTCCGTAACCGCTGTTGCTGTTGCCACGGTCCTGACTCAAGCTGATGCCCGCAACGACGCCCGACATGAGGAATGCCGATGCGAAGGTGCGGAAGTAGTGGTTGTTGACCTTGTCGTTGAAGCCTGCATACCCAGCGCTATCGCCGCCCGGCATGGCCCCAATGTCCATTGCCTTGCCGTCGGGGAAGATGATGCGCTGCCATGCCACCAGAACGCGCTTCTGCCCGTAGGCCACATCGTTCGAGTAGCTGCCCACCAGGCGCGAGCCTTGGGGGATGAGCATGTGCTTGCCGGTCGCCGTGTCGTACACCGACTGCGATACCTGGGCCATGATTTGGCCTGGCAGATCGGAGTTGATGCCCGAGATAAGCGTAGCCGGAACGACGAAGCCAGCGCGCAGCACATAGGGCGTTGCAGGTGCTTCCGGCTGGGAGTCGAGCCGCCAACGGTCGCCCTCGCTGCGGTTGTCGAACGACCCATAGCCAGCGCCGCCACCACTGCGGTTCGAGGTCTGCACGAGGGTCGGCGCACCCGAGCCGCCCATACCGCCACCCCCTGCCGCGCCGCCCATCGTGCGAGCCTGCGCAAGCGCGGCCTGATAGGCGGCGGTCGGATCGGTGGCGCGGGCGTTCTCAGCCTGCCGACGCAGCTCCTGGATGCGCGCAAGGGTTTCCTCGCGGCCCTGCGGAGCACCGCCGCCGGCGCTGCCCTGGCTGCGCGGCGCGTCGATGCGCACCGTCGTCTTGGCCTTGATCGCCTCTTCCAGCATCTGCAACTTCGCCATGCGGATGCGGTCCAGGTCCTCGTTGCGCGCACCCTGCGGCGGCGTCGGGGGCTGGTCCAGGTTCTCGGGCCGTGCGACCGTGATAGTCGTTCCCTGCGCCGGGGCTGGCGTCAGCTCCGTCGTCGGTTGCTGGGCGGTTTGTTCCGGCGGAATCTCCAGCGGCTTGGCCTTGATGATGCCGTCCTGCTGTTTGCCGGCAATTTCGTCGGCAAACATGCTGGTGCTGCCGGCCTTCTCAGCCTTCGCAGCTCCCGGCTGGTTCTGCTGCGCAGCGCGATCCGCAGCAACCAGGGCCATCACCAGCAGGAAGATGCCGAGCACACCGCCGATGAGGTACATCGGCATGTTGTTGACGCGGCGAACCCCGCTTTTCGGCTTGACCGCATCTGGCGATGCGTCCGGTGCCATTTGATCTTCGCTCATTGGCTTACTCCTTCCGAACCCATGCGCCGGCCGGGACCATCGTGTTGTTTTGGGCGAGGTAGGCGCGCGTGAGCGATTGAGAGCCGACCATGACGGTCAGGCGATACAGGTTGCTGTCGCTGAATTGGTCCAGCACGTAGCGCAGCGGATAGCCGCCCTGGGCTTGCGGCGTTGCCGGCTTCGCAGCGGCCGAGGACGCAGCAGCCGGAGCTGCGGCCGCGTTGCCGTCGGGCTTGTACTCCATGACAGCATAGCCCTGGGCGCGAAGGTCAGTGACCAGGGCAATGCCGAACGGATCGGGCGTAGCCTGCTGCAATTCCAGCTTGGTTTGCGCCGGCGGGTAGAGCTTGACGAGCTGCTTCACCGCGTCGGTCGCAATGGTCTGGTTGTAGGCGGCCGGCGCGTCCTGGACGAAGCTGCCGTACTTGGAGGTCGCGCAGCCGGCCAACGTGGCCGCGAGTGCGATGACGGTCAGAATCTTACGCATGGTTTAGTTCCCCCTTGAAATGGTCACGCGGTCCTGGCTGCTGCCCACGCCCGCGATGAGGATGGCCTTGTCGAAAATCGTATCGACGATGTAGCGGTCGCCCTGGACCCGGTAGTTGACCATCACCGTTTCATCGTCGGAGAACAGGCCGCCCTCCCTGCGAACGACCAGGAGCGTCGGCGCTTCGGTCTGTTCCATCGAGTGCGGCATCTGGATGATGGTTTTCTTGCCGTCGTTGTAGACGCGCACCGGCTTCCACGACGTGGACCCGCTGACGGAGTAGTTGAAGCTCAGGTTGCCCAGGTACTCGCCGGTCTGCGGAATGGTTTTCTCGACGCGATCCCGCTGTTCGCGGTTCTTGATGGCGTCCCACTTCGCAAGGGCATCTTCCGGGTAGGTGAACGACACCTGCGGCATGTACTGCGTGCGATGCGAGCGCAGGCGCATGTGGTAGCTGCGGCGGTCCGTGGTCACGACCAGGCTGGTTTCCAGGCCCACATCCATCGGCTTGATGATGAGGTGCTGGGTTTCGTTCGCGCCGCTGCCGGTAATGGCCGGCTCGACCGTCCAACGGGCGGTGTCGCCCAGGTTGATCGAGTTGACTTGCTCGCCGGGTTGCAGGGCCACGTCGCACACTTGCAGCACGGCGCATACGATGCTCGGCTGCTGCGCGCCGAACAGGAAGCGCACCGAACCACCGGGGCCGGCCACCGGCCGCATGCCGGCGGTACCCGCCTCCCACTTCTTGGCGATGGCGATGGCCGCCCGCTCTTGCGCGGTCAGCTCCGGGTTCTTGCCGGAAAAATAGAGGTCAGTCAGGTCCGCGCCGGGATCGGCGGCAAATGCAGGCACGCTAACGGACGCGGCCAGGACCAAAGCAAACAGTTCCTTTTTCATAATTCAGTGCCTCACAGAAGTCTCGACCAGGAGAAGTCCCGGACGTAGATCCCGGCCGGGTTGTTTCGCAGTTGTTCTTCCTTGGTGTCCGCCGTCGGCTCGACGACGTAGACCGTCACCAAGGCCCGCATGCGCACGGGCTGGCCTTTCACCACGCCTTGCCTGTCGCGCGTCGTCTCGACCCAATCGACCTGCCAGGTGTCGGGCGTCTGCGGGATTACGGAAGTGATTTCGGTGCTGACCGTTTCGACGGCCGCGCGAGCGAACGGGCTGGCGTCGGCGGTGCCGTTGAGCCATTCGTTCATCTTGGCGGTGGCCGGGTCATTCGGCCCGAGCTTGGCATAGAGGCGGTAGACGGCCTTGCGCTGCAAAGCTACGTCCGGCGTCACCAGGCGAGCATCGCCGACGAACTCAGCCACCGAGGCGTGAATGACACGCGGATCGGCTTTCGACGCCCTGGTCATCGGCCCCACGGCGGCCGTCTGCCCGAGCTTGTCTACCTCGTAGACATAGGGCACGAACTTCGACTGGCTGCCGATGTGGATGATGCCGCCGACCGCCGCGAGGACGATCATCAGCGAAAGGATGCCGACAACCTGCCAGGTCTGCTTTTGCGACACAACGGAACCAACGTGGTCGTTCCAGGTGCGCCGCGCCGTCAGGTACGGGTTGTCGGTTTGCGGGCCGGTCGCGGCCGGCGTCGCCGCTGCTGCGGCCGTTGCGGGCTTCTTCTTGAAGATCAAGCCCTTGATCGTGTCTGCAAAACTCATGCTGCCTCCAGGTATTCATCAAGGGCGAGGCCCCGGCCACGCAGCCATTCATCCACCCACTGGTCGCCGAACTTGGCTTCCAGGTTCTTGATGATGGCGACGGATTCCTTGTCGGATGCGCCGACGAACGCGAGCGCGAGCGGGCCAAGTGCCAGGTCGTAGAGACGGCGGCCGTTTTCCGACACGTAGTAGTACTGACGCTTGGGAACGGCCTGGGCCAGAATCTCGATCTGGCGAGCGTTCAGGCCCATGCGGCGGTACAGGGCCGCCGTGTCCTCATCCCTGGCGTAAATATTCGGCAGGAAAATCTTGGTCGCGGTCGATTCCACGATCACGTCCAGGATGCCGCTGTTGGCGGCGTCGGACAGGCTCTGCGTTGCCATCAGCACAAGGCAGTTGGCCTTACGCAGCACCTTGAGCCATTCCCTGATCTTCGCGCGGAATGCCGGGTGGCCGAGCATCAACCAGGCTTCGTCCAGGATGATGACGGCCGGCTGGCCCGTCAGGGCGCGCTCGATACGGCGGAACAGGTAGAGCAACACAGGCAGGGCGAATTTCTCGCCGAGGTTCATCAGCTCTTCGATCTCGAACACTGTAAAGTCGGACAGCGCCAAGCCGTCCTCTTCGGCGTCGAGCAGATGGCCCATTGCGCCATCGACGGTGTACTGGCGGATCGCCTCGCGGATCGCCTCATCCTGAATCGTCACGCTGAACTCGGAGAGCGTGCGCGCGCCGCTGGCGTGCATGCTCATGATCGCGTTGCCGATTTCGTTGCGCTGGGCCGGGGTCGTTTCGACGCCGTTCAACGCCAGGATGGTGTCGATCCACTCCATCGCCCAAGCACGGTCGCCCTTGGTGCTCAGGAACTGCAACGGGCAGAACGCCAGGCGTTCGTCGTCGGCCGCCACGGTGAAGTGCAGGCCGCTGGTGCCCTTCGTGGCCGCACGGATGCCGGCGGCCAGCGGGTACATCGACATGCCCTTGTCAAAGGCGAAGATCGACATGCCGGCATAGCGACGGAGCTGCGCGGCGAGGATCGCCAGGTGCGTCGATTTACCTGCGCCGGTCGGCCCGAACATAAAGGTGTGGCCGAGGTCGCGCACGTGCAGGTTCAGCCGGAACGGCGTTGATCCTTGCGTGACGCAGTGCATGAGCGCCGGCGACAGCGGCGGGTACATCGGGCATGGCGCGTTCGCGTTGCCGGTCCAGATGGTGCTGGTCGGCAGCAGGTCGGCCAGGTTCATCGTGTTGATGAGCGGCCGGCGGACGTTTTCCACGCCGTGGCCCGGCAAACTACCAAGGAAGGCGTCCAGGGTGTTGATGGACTCGATGCGCGCGGCAAAGCCCAACCGGTTGACGGCCTTTTCAACATCGCGGGCCGCAGCTTCCAGGCGCGTGCGGTCCTCATCCATCAGCACGACGACGCTGGTGTAGTAGCCCACGGCCACGATGCCGCTGTTGACTTCGGCAATGGCCGCCTCAGCATCGGCCACCATCGAAAGCGCGTCCTGATCGACCGGGCCGGTGTTCGTGTTGAACACCTGGTCGAAGAAGCCGCGAATCTTCTGCCGCCACTTCTTGCGGAACTTGTCGAGGTGCTTCACGGCTTCGTGCTGGTCCATGAAGATGAACCGGCTCGACCACCGATACTCGCAGGGCAGCTCGCCGAGCGCCGTCAGGATGCCGGGATAGGACTCCAAGGGGAAGCCTTCGAGAGCGACCACCTGGACGAACTTGCGGCCGACCTTGGGCACTACCCCGCCCCACATTTCCTGTCCGCCGACCAGGGCGTCCAGGTACATCGGGTTGCTGGGGAGCTGCACCGGATGGTGCAGGCCCGTCACGCAGAATTGCAGCCAGCGCAGGAAGTCGTCATGCGTGACGGTCGTGCCGTCCTCGTTGACGATCTTGTGCCCCTTCAAGCGAGTGAGCGACACGGCCGACGACAGGCGCGACTCGATGCTGCGCACGTCACGCTTGAATTGGTCGATGAGGCCCCGCGTGCGCGCCTTGCGATCCGGTGCGGTCGCGTCGTCGTCAAACATCAGCTCGACGAACTTGCGCTGGGCGAGCAGCGGCGGGAACCAGGTCAAGGTGAGGACGAAATAGCCCTCGTACATCGTTCCCAGGCTCTCGAAATGCCGCCGGCGCTCTTCTTCAATCGCTGCCGTCAGACGGTCAGGGAACGCCGACAGGCCCCGCTCCGCGTAGTTCGGAGCAGGACGCCGCACGGCGTCCACATGGATCATCCACCCACTTCCCAGGCCCGCGAGGGCCTGGTTGATGCGGGCGGACACTACTTCGCGCTGCTGGTCGGTGCTGCTTGCGTTGTCATCGCCCTTGTACAGCCAGGCAGCCATAAAGCTGCCGTTCTTGCCCACGATTACGCCGTCATCGACGACAGCGGCGTAGTTGAGCAGATCGGCCAGGCCGGCGTCCTTGGAACGATGCTTTTTCAGTTTCAGTTCGGCATCGACCGCGCGGATGCGGGCAAAGAGGATGAACAACAGAAGCGCGCCGAGGCCCGCGATTGCAATCGCAATTGCTTGGATCATCGGTATTGCTTCCCTTGGCTATTGGTGTTCTCGCGGAACGGGGTCGAGCGGGCCGGGTAATACGGCTTGTACCGGCGGTGACGCAGGTACACGAACCGCATCTTCGGATCGGCCTTCGCCATGATTCGGAACGCATAGAGCGCCCCGAACCACAGGATCAGACCGACCACGGTGGCCCGCAGCTCTTGGGCGCTGAAAATCAGCGCAAACGCCATCAGGCCCGAGAACATCACCAGTTCACGATCACCACCCATGAACAGGTTTTCTCGGTTGCCTGCGCGACGGATGGGGATCGTGCGCAGAGCCATGATTAGGCGAGCCGTCCAGCCGCTACCGCACGCACGGCATCCGCCGCCGCGACTTGCACCTGGTGCAGCGCCCCGTTGCCGAGGGCCGCGATTTCGGCACCACGACCGAAGAAGGTGCTCATCACGTTCTGCGCGCCGACCAGCAGCGCCATCACCAGAACCAGGAAGATCAGGGTTCGGAAGAAGGCGTTGAGTTCGCCGCCGAAGATCAGCACGCCGCCGGCGACGACGATGCCGATGATGGACAGCGCGAAGGCCACCGGGCCGGTTACGGAGTTGCGCAGGTTCGTCAGCCAGCTCTCATATGGCAAGCTGCCGCCGGTGCCTTCCGAGGCCATCGCCGGATGCGCGGATAACGCGAGAGCGAGAACGAAGAACACGGCAAGGTAGAACAAAATGCCGCGATTCATGGTCAGACGGAACGGAACAGCCGTTGTCATTGGAAATACTCCTTACAGGGTTTTGGTGATGTACTGGCCGTTCTCGTAACCAAGAACTTCGAGAATTTCTTGCACTCGACGGCCGCTAGGGGTCCTGGCGATATGGACGACCACATGAACCGCCTCGCCAATCAGCGGCTCAATGGGTTTCGGTGAATCCGGGTGCATGCTGATAAGCATGGCGAGCCGGCTCAGGCCCGCTTTGGGGTTGTTTGCGTGCAGGGTGGCGGCACCTCCTTCATGCCCGGTGTTCCAGGCCATCAACAGATCAAGGGCTTCGGGGCCACGTACCTCACCGACCAGGATGCGGTCGGGGCGCATACGCAGCGTTGTCTTGAGCAGCAGCGTCATCGAGACGTCGATGCTGGTGTGGTATTGGACGGCGTTCTCTGCGGCGCACTGGATTTCGCCGGTGTCCTCGATGATGACGACGCGCTCAGACGGGTTGAAGGCGACCATTTCATTGATGATCGCGTTGACGAGCGTGGTCTTGCCCGAGCCAGTACCGCCAATGACGAGGATGTTTCGATGCGCCGCGACGGCGCTTTTAATGACCTCGTATTGCTCGCGGGTCATGATGCCCGCCTCGACGTACTGTTCCAGCGTGAAGATGGCGACCGCGCGCTTGCGGATCGCAAAGGTTGGCGCGGCCACGACCGGCGGCAATTGGCCGGCAAAGCGGCTGCCATCCAAGGGGAACTCGCCTTCCAGGATGGGCGAATGCCGCGTGACCTCTTTGCCGTGGAATCCGGCCACCGTTTCTATAATCGCCTGCGACTGGCTGGGCCGCATGTCGCAGATGTACCGCATCGGCTCGCCAAGGCGTTCGTGCCACACCTTGCCGTCCGCGTTGAGCATGACTTCAACGGTTTTCGGGTCGTTGAGCGCGGCCAACAGGTCCGCACCCATGTCGCGTTCCAGCTTGCGCTTGGCCCGCTCCTTGATGGTCTGAAACTCTTCTTTCCCGCTCACTTTTCAGTAACCCCTACGCAACAAATCATTAGCAACATTATCGCACAGGCAAACGATATACCGAAAGTGTTTAGCCTGCAAGACAAACAGCTAATCGAACCGCACGACGTAGGGGTTCTGATAGAAAACAACTGTCAAAGCGCACCCGCCCGATGCCATTCGCGGCACGGCTTCCGTTGAGGATGTCGATATGATGCGCGAGCCGACGGCCCGCAGAGAAGGGGCCGTTTTAGCGGCTAAAGAAGGAAGTGCAAGCCCTAACCCTTGGCGTCAGAGCCTTCCACGCAGTTTTTTTCGGGTGTCGTCGCCCCATTTCTTTACGATAAACGCCTTATGTGACGGCAAAACCACACTGATGCGTTCGTATCCGGGCGGCACGCTGCTCTTGAAAGGATGACCCGCAATCTCCGCGAGTGCCTCGCGGTCAAGGTCGGTGGACTCCAGGAGAAGAGGTAGGGGAGTTTCCAGGGCGTCGGCAATGGCCTCCATCACCTTCAACGAGGGGTTGGCCTTACCGTTGGTTAAGTCTGATAAAAACGAAATTGAAACCCCTGCCCTCTCCGACAGCTCATGTTTCGTCATGCCCCGCTCATCGAGCAGACGAAGGATGTTGGTGAAAAATATCTGGTTGTACACAGCGGAAGCCGCCCCTCGCACCTTTGGTCGCGGCCCGCAAAATTTTAGCCGCTAAAGTTCTTGACAGCGGAACCAATGTTTAGCTAAACTAGAGTCTCCTTTCTCAAGGAGACTTTCGATATGAGCCATAATCAGTTCCAGTTTATCGGTAATCTTACCCGTGACACCGAGGTACGTCATGGCAATTCTAACAAGCCGCAAGCAATTTTCGATATAGCGGTTAATGAAGAGTGGCGCAACGATGCCGGCGACAAGCAGGAGCGCACCGACTTCTTCCGCATCAAGTGTTTTGGCTCTCAGGCCGAGGCCCACGGCAAGTATTTGGGCAAGGGGTCGCTGGTATTCGTGCAGGGCAAGATTCGGAATACCAAGTACGAGAAGGACGGCCAGACGGTCTACGGGACCGACTTCATTGCCGATAAGGTGGATTATCTGGACACCAAGGCACCAGGCGGGTCAAATCAGGAATAAGGGCACATTGCCCCGGCGTGAGTCGGGGCAATCCCGCAAGGAGGGTGAATGAATCGGACGTTTGACCGGAAGGCATACAGGCAAGAACTGATCGACGCGGGGTTTTCCGCCGAGGATGCCGAAACCATCGCAAGCCGCACCGTCATGCGTGCGCCCCGCGAAACCTTCCAGTCCGTCGGCTCGATGGTCCAGCAAGCTACGGCCAAGATCGAGCGCGACAGCGTGCAACTGGCTCCCCCTGCCCTGCCCGCGCCATCGGCCGCCGTGGAGCGTTCGCGTCGTCTCGAACAGGAGGCGGCAGGTTTGGCGAAGTCGATGACCATCGACACGCGAGGAACTATGACGACCAAGAAGCGAAAAACCGCCGGCGAGGACCTGGCAAAACAGGTCAGCGAGGCCAAGCAGGCCGCGTTGCTGAAACACACGAAGCAGCAGATCAAGGAAATGCAGCTTTCCTTGTTCGATATTGCGCCGTGGCCGGACACGATGCGAGCGATGCCAAACGACACGGCCCGCTCTGCCCTGTTCACCACGCGCAACAAGAAAATCCCGCGCGAGGCGCTGCAAAACAAGGTCATTTTCCACGTCAACAAGGACGTGAAGATCACCTACACCGGCGTCGAGCTGCGGGCCGACGATGACGAACTGGTGTGGCAGCAGGTGTTGGAGTACGCGAAGCGCACCCCTATCGGCGAGCCGATCACCTTCACGTTCTACGAGCTTTGCCAGGACCTGGGCTGGTCGATCAATGGCCGGTATTACACGAAGGCCGAGGAATGCCTGTCGCGCCTACAGGCGACGGCGATGGGCTTCACGTCCGACCGCGTTGGGCACCTGGAATCGGTGTCGCTGCTGCACCGCTTCCGCGTCCTGGACCGTGGCAAGAAAACGTCCCGTTGCCAGGTCCTGATCGACGAGGAAATCGTCGTGCTGTTTGCTGGCGACCACTACACGAAATTCATATGGGAGAAGTACCGCAAGCTGTCGCCGACGGCCCGACGGATGTTCGACTATTTCAGCTCGCACCGGGAGCCGTACCCGCTCAAGCTGGAAACCTTCCGCCTCATGTGCGGATCGGATTCCACCCGCGTGAAGAAGTGGCGCGAGCAGGTCGGCGAAGCCTGCGAAGAGTTGCGAGGCAGCGGCCTGGTGGAACACGCCTGGGTCAATGATGACCTGGTGCATTGCAAACGCTAGGGCCTTGTGGGGTCAGTTCCGGCTGGGGGTTCAGCAGCCAGCGCTTTACTGGCATTTCAGGAACAAGCGGGCACTGCTCGACGCACTTGCTTCGCTCAGTATCGCTCGGGACGCACGGCGCGCTCTACGAACTGCCGATAAACAGAGGATTAAAATTGACAATTGTGATTAAGGCTCAGATTCGACGGCTTGGAGCGGCCGACGTGCAGGATTTCCGCGAGATCCGATTGTCGGCCCTGAAGAAAGCTCCAGAGATGTTCGGGTCCGTTTACGAGCACGAGGAGAAAAAGCCCATGGAGGCGTTCGCTGAACGGTTGCGAGATGCCGTGGCATTCGGCGCCTACATCGACGGCGAGATCATTGGGCTGTCGGTCTTCAAACAGGAGGACGGCCCCAAGGACGCTCACAAGGCGCATCTGTCCGGCGTTTTCGTGGAGCCCGAACAGCGAGGCCGAGGGGTCGCCGGTATGCTGCTGCGGGCGTTGCCGGCGGGTTTATTGCTCGTGATGATCGTCCGACAGATTCCAACGGGAATCTGGTGGATGCGCATCTTCATCCTCGGCGCACTTAATATTTCGCTATTCTGGAGCTTGTTGTTTATTTCGGTCTACCGCCTGCCGGGCGGGGTCGCGGCGACGGTAGGCGCTGTGCAGCCGCTGATGGTCGTGTTCATCTCTGCCGCTCTGCTAGGTAGCCCGATACGATTGATGGCGGTCCTGGGGGCTATTTGCGGAACTGCGGGCGTGGCGCTGTTGGTGTTGACACCAAACGCAGCGCTAGATCCTGTCGGCGTCGCAGCGGGCCTGGCGGGGGCGGTTTCCATGGCGTTCGGAACCGTGCTGACCCGCAAGTGGCAACCTCCCGTGCCTCTGCTCACCTTTACCGCCTGGCAACTGGCGGCCGGAGGACTTCTGCTCGTTCCAGTAGCTTTAGTGTTTGATCCGCCAATCCCGATGCCTACAGGAACCAATGTTCTCGGCCTGGCGTGGCTCGGCCTGATCGGAGCGGGTTTAACCTACTTCCTTTGGTTCCGGGGGATCTCGCGACTCGAACCTACAGTTGTTTCCTTACTGGGCTTTCTCAGCCCGGGGACCGCCGTGTTGCTAGGATGGTTGTTCTTGGATCAGACGCTGAGTGCGCTTCAAATCATCGGCGTCCTGCTCGTGATCGGGAGTATCTGGCTGGGCCAACGTTCCAACCGCACTCCTAGGGCGCGTATAGCTTGCCGGAAGTCGCCTTGACCCGCATGGCATAGGCCTATCGTTTCCACGATCAGCGATCGGCTCGTTGCCCTGCGCCGCTCCAAAGCCCGCGACGCAGCGCCGGCAGGCAGAGCAAGTAGAGGGCAGCGCCTGCAATCCATGCCCACCCGTTCCACGTTGTTATAGAAGCCGCATAGATCGCCGTGAAGAGGAGGGGTCCGACGATCGAGGTCAGGCTGGTGAGCGCCGCCAGTGAGCCTTGCAGCTGCCCCTGACGTTCCTCATCCACCTGCCTGGACAACATTGCTTGCAGCGCCGGCATTCCGATGCCACCCGAAGCAAGCAGGACCATGATCGGGAACGCCATCCATCCCCGTGTCGCGAAGGCAAGCAGGATGTAGCCTGTGCCGTCGGCAATCATTCCGAGCATGAGTGCCCGCCTTTCGCCGAGCCGGGCGGCTACAGGGCCGGTGATCATTGCCTGGGCGAGTGAATGCAGAATGCCAAATGCGGCAAGCGAAATGCCGATCGTGGTCGCGTCCCAGTGAAAGCGATCCTCGCCGAAAATGACCCAAAGCGCGGCCGGCACCTGTCCGACAAGTTGCATGATGAAGAAGACCGCCATCAGGGCGGCGACGACGGTCATGCCCCGGGCCCACCGGAACGAAGCGAGCGGGTTGAGAGCCTCCCGGCGTAACGGCCGGCGTTCGCCTTTGTGCGACTCCGGCAAAAGGAAACAGCCCGTCAGGAAATTGAGGCCGTTCAAGGCTGCCGCGGCGAAGAACGGAGCGTGGGGGGAGAAACCGCCCATCAGCCCACCGAGCACAGGTCCCGCGACCATCCCGAACCCGAAACAGGCGCTCATGAAGCCGAAGTGCCGCGCGCGCTCATCGCCATCAGTGATATCGGCAATATAAGCGCCGGCTACCGCCCCAGTCGCCCCGGTGATGCCGGCCACGATCCGCCCGATATAGAGAACCCAAAGGAAAGGCGCTGTCGCCATGATGGCGTAGTCGACAAAGTCGTTTTTATTGCTTTTAACGAACGGGCGGACAAATTGTGGTGATATCAGCTTTGGGGAATGCCCCAACTCTTCCAACTTGCGTGCCATAAAGTGAGAACCGCCACAGGCTTCCATTGCGATGGTTGTAGCGGGGCATGTCGCCAAAAATTCGATCAACTTTGGCCGGGTAAATTTTTTACGGTAAACAGCCTTCCCGCGACGATCCTGGCAATGAATATGGAAAGAGTTTTTACCCAGATCGATACCAATGAGCGCAATGTTTTCCATGATAGTTCTCCGA
>NZ_JPPQ01000069.1:1547227-1554266 GCF_000743655.1 Sphingobium sp. ba1 | reverse complement strand
GGGCAGGTCATCCTCGACGCGCTGGGCCGGTCGTCCCTGTTCATCGCCGCTGCGCTGCCGCTCAAGATTTTTCCGCCGCTATTCAACAGCTACGAAGGCGGACAGGCCTTTGGCATACATGTCGATAACGCCGTGCGTATACAGGCGGGCACTGGCGTTCGGGTACGCTCGGATCTCTCGGTCACCGTGTTTCTGGAGGCACCCGACGCCTATGAAGGCGGCGAGCTGACGATCGAAACCAATTTCGGAGTGCAACAGGTAAAATTGCCAGCGGGTCACGCCGTGGTGTACCCGTCATCCTCCCTGCACCGCGTGGAGCCGGTTACGCAGGGACGCAGGGTCGCGAGCTTTTTCTGGGTCCAGTCGATGATCCGTGACGATGGAGCCCGGCAAATGCTGTTCGACCTCGATCGCAGCGTTCAAGGCGTAGCCGCAGCATTGGGCCATGATCATGGCGAGGTTATCAGGCTCACCGGCGTCTACCATAATTTGCTGCGCCGCTGGGCCGATGCCTGACAGGGTGGCGTAACCGTTGGCGGAGCGGCCGTGCCCTGATCGAACATCGTGGGGGCGGCGATCGCCATCCCCCCGGATTCGCACATCCCCCTTGCACCTCTTGCGACACCCCGCCTATCAGCAGCGCAAAGGGATAAAGAGGATTGCGGGCCGATGAGCTATTATGATGTTCTGATCGTGGGTGCGGGCCATGCCGGGGCGCAGGCGGCGATTTCGCTGCGCCAGCACGGGTTCGAGGGCAGCGTCGCGATGATCGGCGACGAGAAAGACCCGCCCTATGAGCGCCCGCCCTTGTCCAAGGAATATTTCGCAGGCGACAAGAGTTTCGACCGCATCCTGATCCGCCCCGCCACCTTCTGGGGTGAGCGCAATATCGAGATGCTGCTCGGCCGCCGGGTCAAGAGCGTCGATCCCGTCGGCAAGTTCGTGACGGTGGGGGGCGAAGAAATCGGCTATGGCAAGCTGATCTGGTGTACCGGCGGCACCCCGCGGATGCTGACCTGCAACGGCGCGGATGCGTCCAACGTCCATGCCGTGCGTCGCCGCGACGATGTCGATGCGATGATGGCGAAACTCGACAGCATCAATCATGTGACCATCATCGGCGGCGGCTATATCGGCCTCGAAGCCGCTGCGGTCCTGACCAAGTTCGGCAAGACCGTCGTCCTGCTCGAAGCGCTCGACCGGGTGCTGGCGCGGGTCGCGGGCGAACAATTGTCGCGCTTCTACGAAGCCGAACATCGCGCCCATGGCGTCGATCTGCGCACCGGCGCGCGGATGGACTGCATCGAAGTCGTCGACGGCAAGGCCACTGCTGTCTTGATGGAAGATGGCGAGCGGATCGAGACCGACATGGTGATCGTCGGCATCGGCATCATCCCTGAAACCGGCCCGCTGATCGCGGCGGGCGCAGCGGGCGGCAATGGCGTCGATGTCGATGAATATTGCCGCACCAGCCTGCCCGACATCTATGCCGTGGGCGATTGCGCTGCCCACGCCAACCGCTTCGCCGGTGGCGCGCAGATGCGGCTGGAATCGGTCCAGAACGCCAATGATCAGGCCAAGGTCGCGGTAGCGCACATATTGGGCAAGGAAGAAGCCTATAATGCCGTGCCCTGGTTCTGGTCGAACCAATATGATCTCAAGCTCCAGACCGTCGGCCTCTCCACCGGCTTCGATCAGGCGATCACCCGCGGCGATCCAGCGACACGCAGCTTCTCCGTCGTCTATCTGAAAGGCGGCAAGGTTATCGCGCTCGATTGCGTCAACATGGTCAAGGATTATGTCCAAGGCCGCGCCCATGTCCTGTCCGGCGCGGCGCTTGACCAGACGCAACTGGCCGATGCCAGCGTGCCGTTGAAGGAAGTCGGGCTGGCATAAAGTAAAAATCCGTTCGGCCCCGGACTTGATCCGGGGCTGTCGAAGCCCTTTTCTTCTACTTAAGAACAGCGGCCCTTCGACAAGCTCAGGGCGAACGGAAACATATACCTACCCCCGAAAACTCGCCTTCATCGCCAATTCCCACGGCCCCCCGCGATAATGCCACGCCGCCAGCCCGGCGATCGCGAACGGGCGTGGCACAAAATCCGCACGCAACTGCTCCGCCAGCGCCTTCGCCTCGGCGGGCGCAACCTTGTTCTGCACGGTCACATGCAGCCGGGGTCGCGCCTGGTCCTGCGGCGTCAACAGCCCCGTAAACGCCTCCGCCAGTTCGTCGCGCATCGCCGCGAGTTCCGGGCTGTCAATACGATAGGCAACCCCCCGCCCCAGCATCATGACCTCGCTCAACCGCGCCGCCGGAGCCGGGCCACGACACAAGCCCTTGAGCCGATCCCCCACCTCCCCCAGCACCGAGGGCGGCAAGTGATGGAACAGCGTGATATGCGCGGACAGCACATTGCGCTCAGGCGGGAAATGCGCCCGGCGCAGCCCGTCCGCCCATGCGAAGTCCGCCGCCCCCATCAGCGCGCTGACGATGATGGGGGCCGGTGGGGCAGCCTCAACCAGCCGGATGCGCCTTCAACCATTCCAGCACGGGTTCGGGCTGGGTCTCGCCATAGGGGTCTTCATCTTCGCCGCTATCGTTGATCCCCGGTTCCTCGAACCAGGCGACGATCTTGCCGTCTTCCACGACCATGGCATAGCGCCAGCTGCGGTCGCCAAAGCCCAGATGATTCTTCTTGATGAGCATGCCCATCCGCCGAGTAAAATCCCCCGACCCATCGGGCAACAGCTTCACATGGTTGAGGCCCAGCTGCTTGCCCCACTGGAACATGACGAAGGCGTCGTTGACTGAGATACAATAGACGTCGTCGACGCCAACCGCCTTGAAATCATCGTAAAAGCGTTCGAACGCCGGGCATTGCTCGGTCGAACAGGTCGGCGTGAAGGCACCAGGCAGCGAGAACACGACGGCGCGCTTGCCCGCGAACAAGTCGCCAGTCTGCACATCCTGCCAACGATAGGGGTTTGGCCCCTCGACGCTTTCATCGCGCACGCGCGTCTTGAGCGTCACATTCGGTACGGTTCTTCCCAGCATCAATGCGTCTCCCAATCAGGGCCGCCTTGTCGCACAGGCGGCAACCATCCTTATGGGGATTAGGAAGCCGGACGGCAATCGCGCCCGGCATGCAATCAACGGTCGCGCCTCAAAGCTCGCCGCGCGACCGCCGAATTTCAAACCATTTGCGCACATTTTCATTATGCTGCTGATAGGTGTCGGCGAAGATGTGGCCGCCCTTCCCGTCCGCGACGAAATAGAGCGCCTTGGTCTCGGCCGGATGCAGCACCGCCAGGATCGACAACCGCCCCGGATTGGCGATCGGCCCCTTGGGCAGGCCGACCATCGCATAAGTATTATAGTCGTTGACGTCGGCAATCTCCGACTTGCGGATGCGGCGACCCAGCGGCTTGCCCCGTGTGATCGGGTAGATGATGGTCGGGTCGGCCTGCAACATCATATTGGTGCGCAACCGGTTGCTATAGACGCCCGCGACCGTCGGCCGTTCGGCGGCAACGGCGGTTTCCTTCTCGACGATGCTGGCCAGGATGATCGCTTCCTTGGGCGTCTTGGCGACCGTATTGGGCGCGCGTTCGGCCCATAATTTGGCCAGCGCCTCGTCCATCGCCACCTGCATGCGCTTCAAGACGGCCGCGCGCGGCTCCCCCTTGTCGAAGGCATAGCTGTCGGGCAGCACGCTCCCCTCCTCCGGCACGGGAATGTCGCCGGTCAGTTGGTCGTTCGCCATCAACCGCTCATGCACCAGGATGGAGGGCATGCCTTCGGGAATGGTGATCAACCGGGTCAGCGTCTTGCCGCCCTGCAGGATGGAGAGGATATCGCTGTTGCTGGCCCCGGCAGGGATGACGAACTCCCCCGCCTTGATCGGCGTGCCCGCCCCGAAAATCTTGGCCCGCGTCAGGAAAGCATCGGCCGACCGCACCGCGCCCGCCTGTTTCAGCAACACCGCCGCATCGGACAGCGTAGACCCTTCGCGCACGACCACGCTGACATCCTGGGCCGCCGGCCCCTGTTCGGTCCAGCCCGCCACGAAGCGAAAGGCAATGAAGGCCGCAACGGCCAGGCCGATCAGCAGGACGATACAGCCCAGTCGTTGCTTCGAATTCCGGTTCGATCGTCTTGCCATCATCACCATCGCCCCAGAGGAATATCTACGACCGCCAAATCCTCCACCGATCCTCCCCTGTAAGGTTCGGCAGAGGCACGTGACTCTGCCGAAGGGGACCGCCGAAGGTGGTGGAGGGGTGTCGCCCTCACGATAGCATGACACCCCTCCGTCAGGGCTACGCCCTACCACCTCCCCTTATAGGGGATTGTTGCGAAATTCATCACCCACAGGTTTTTCCGTCATCCCCGCGAAGGCGGGGATCCATCTCCGGACCTAAAATCAAGATGATAAGGTGGGAGATGGGTTCCCGCCTTCGCGGGAATGACGATGCTTCGTGAGCAATCCGCATTTCGCAACGATCCCCTACAAGAGGAGGAGTTTCGTCCTCAGATCGCCTTCATGATGAGCGAAGCATTGGTGCCACCAAAGCCGAACGAATTGTTCAACACCGCGCGCACCTTGCGCTCCTTGGCAACATGGGGAACGAGGTCGACGCCCTTGCAGCTTTCACTCGGTTCATCGAGGTTGAGCGTCGGCGGCACGATCTGGTCGCGCATGGCGAGGATGCAGAAGATGCTTTCCACCGCGCCCGCACCGCCCAGCAGATGGCCGATCGCCGACTTGGTCGAGCTCATTGACATCGCACCAATCTGATCACCGAACAGGCGGCGCACCGCGCCCAGTTCCAGTTCGTCGCCCATCGGCGTCGATGTGCCATGCGCGTTCACATAGTCGATATCTTCAAGGCTCAGGCCCGACTTTTTGAGCGCCATCTGCATCGAACGGAACGCGCCGGAGCCTTCCGGGTGCGGCGCGGTGACATGATAGGCGTCGCCCGACAGGCCATAGCCCAGCACTTCGGCATAGATTTTCGCGCCGCGCGCCTTGGCCCGCTCATATTCTTCCAGCACGACGACGCCCGCGCCTTCGCCCATGACGAAGCCGTCGCGGTTGACGTCATAAGGGCGGCTGGCGCGCGTCGGATCGTCGTTGAAATTGGTCGAGAGCGCCCGCGCCTGCGAGAAACCGGCAATGCCGATCGGGCAGATCGCGCTTTCCGCGCCACCCGCCAGCATGACGTCGGCATCGTCCATCGCGATCATCCGCGCGGCGTCGCCGATCGAATGGGCACCGGTCGAGCAAGCGGTCACGACCGCATGGTTCGGCCCCATCAGGCCATATTTGATGCTGACCTGGCCAGAGATCAGGTTGATCAGGCGACCATGGACGAAATGCGGGCTGACCCGGCTCGGTCCCTTGTTCGCCAGCACCAGCGATTCGCTCTCGATGCCCGGCAGGCCGCCGATGCCCGACCCGATCGAGCAACCGGCGCGGAACCGCTCCTCTTCGGTCATGTTGAGCAGGCCCGCGTCGCGCAGCGCCTCGCTCGCGGCAGCGATGCCGAAGACGATGAACAGGTCGACCTGACGCTGGATCTTGTGATCCACTTCCAAATAGGGGTCGAACCCATATTCATGCTCTTTGGGCTTCACTTCGCACGCGATGCGGCACTTATAGTCGGTCGGGTCGAACCGCGTGATGGTCGCCGCGCCGGATTTGGACGCGATGATGTTCTTCCATGTGGTTTCCACATCCCCGCCAAGCGGGCTGACCATGCCAAGGCCGGTTACGACGACGCGACGCATATATTTGCTCCGAAATAGTCTCTTTGACGCAATGTAGGGCTGGCTGATCCGGCCTGCAAACGCTGCATCAGATACGAAAAAGCTCCCCGCGCTCCGGGGTCACCGGACAGGAGGAGCCATTTCCTAACACGAAAGGCGGCCCGCTGATTGCGGGCCGCGAAACGCCTTACTGCTTGCTGTCGATATAATCGATGGCATCCTTGACGGTAGCGATCTTCTCGGCCGCATCGTCGGGGATTTCGACGCCGAATTCTTCTTCGAACGCCATGACCAGCTCAACGATGTCGAGGCTGTCAGCGCCCAGATCGTCGATGAAGCTGGCATCCTCGGTCACCTTTTCGGCTTCAACGCCCAGATGCTCGACGACGATTTTCTTTACGCGATCCGCGGTCTCACTCATGAGTGGTCCTTCTTGACTGGTATCGTTGGTGGTTGTGAATAACCGTTAAGGCAATGCCCTAGAGCCATGCGCCGATAGAGGCAAGAGGCAAGGCCGCCAAGTCCTTTTCAATGTGCCGATCGACGATTTCCCGATCATCCGGCCCTTATTGCGGCATTTACCAAAATTTCAGCCGCATCTGCAAGGGTGGACGCCATGCCCGCCCTCTCCCCAACCGATCGGCTTGTCACGCGCGCGCGCATGCGGCTGGTGGCGCGCTGCATGCTGGCGGCCACCATCATCGGCCTGATCATCCTGTTTGCGGGCGCGCAGGGCACGGTGGATTCGCTCGGACGGCCGCTGGGCACGGACTTCTCCAATGTCTGGACCGCCGGATGGATGGCCGATCATGGCCGCGCGGCGGAGGCATGGGACTGGACGATCCAGCATGACGTGCAGCGGCAGGTCCATCATGACCCGGCCATTCCCTTCTATGGCTGGCATTATCCGCCCCCTTCCTGATCATCGCCACGCTGCTGGCACAGCTTCCCTATGTGGCGGCATTGCTGGTGTGGCAGGGCGTGACGCTCTTGTTCACCCTGCTGCTGGTCAAGCGAATACTTCCCGCTGAACGCGATGCATGGCTGCTGGCGCTGGGCGCGCCTGTGGTGCTGATCTGCCTTGGCCATGGCCAAAATGCCTTCCTCACGGCCAGCCTGCTGGGCGGCGGGATGCTGCTGCTGGATACGCGTCCCTGGGTGGCGGGAATCCTGTTGGGGGGGCTCGTCTACAAACCGCAATTCGCCGTGCTGATCCCCGTCATCCTCCTCGCGCGCGGCAATCTGCGCGCGTTCGTTGCGGCGGGCCTG
>NZ_JPPQ01000069.1:1542928-1547164 GCF_000743655.1 Sphingobium sp. ba1 | reverse complement strand
GCCCAATCGGCCGCATTGGTTGGAAAACGGCCATAGCCCATGATCACTTGCTGGGCGAGTATCTGCCAAGCTGTGCCGTCCTTCTTGGACTTACCCAGGCCATCATAGAGCCACTTTTCCTGCTCCGCGCCCATCAGGGTGCGATCCTGCATGCTCCAGGCACCATCGCGGAAATCGGCCAGCGCCTTGGCCAGATCGCCACGCCCGGCGACCGCTTCGCCGACGCTTAATTGCTTGTTGCGCGCTGTGATCCGGGTTTCAGGACGGAAGATGGTCGCCAGCGTACCGATCTGGAAACTGTCATACATCGCATCGGAGACGGGCATCCATTCACGATAGACCTTCTGCGCCGCCGCTTTGCGCACCGCCCATTCGCCTTCCATGTCGGGCTGATGATTCTCCGCGCCATCCTTATAGGCGTCATTGGTCAGTTCATGATCGTCCCATTGGGCGATCATCGGGAAGGCGGCGTGCAGCGCCTGAAGATCAGGGTCGAGCCGGTAGGAGGCGTAGCGCAGGCGATAGTCGGCCAGCGTCACCATCTCGTTCGCCGGTTCGATGATCCGGCCGGGAACGGCGTCTTCCAGACTGGGGTAATGACCGCGATCATATTCATAGAGATAGTCGCCGCAATGGATGACCAGGTCGATATCGTCGCGCACCGCGGCATGGCCATAGGCGTTGAAGAAGCCAAAGGGCATGTTGGAGCAGGAGAAGAGGCCGATGCCGAAGCGCGACACGTCACCTTGCGGCAAGGTGCGGGTGCGACCGATCCGGCTGATCGCGCCATCGGGCGCGATGAACCGATAGAAATACCGTTGGCCGGGTTGAAGGCCAGTGACGGTGATCTTCGCTGTGTGATCGGCATCGGCGCGGGCGGTGACTTCGCCGCCCGACACGA
Source organism: Sphingobium sp. ba1 (assembly GCF_000743655.1). Lineage (NCBI taxonomy): Bacteria > Pseudomonadati > Pseudomonadota > Alphaproteobacteria > Sphingomonadales > Sphingobiaceae > Sphingobium > Sphingobium sp. ba1. The sequence continues at coordinate 1,546,263 of NZ_JPPQ01000069.1, read as the reverse complement.
CCTTGGTAAAGGCCGGATCGGTGGCGACTTCGGCCCGCAACTTGCTGTCTCCTGACCCGACATAGCGGGTCCAGAGCAGCACGCTGTCCATGCCCGGTTCGCCGCTGGCTACGCCATGGCTAAAGCCGCGCGCGCCCAATATCTGCGCGGCGCCGGGAATGGACAGGGCCCCCAGGCCCAATATGCTGCCCTTGATGAGCAGGCGGCGATCGATGGTGAAGCGCATGATTGTTCCTTCCTCTCGCCGTTCAGAAGCGGCCGGTGAGCTGCACGCCGTAGAAGCGCGGTTCTGCGGGGATGTAGGTCGGGATGCTGAAGCCGCCGCCGGTATTGCCGGCATCGAGCAGATAGTCCTTGTTCGTGAGGTTGCGGATGAAACCTGAAATCTCGTAGCGATCATCCGCAAAGCCGATGCCTGCGCGCAGGTTCGCCAGCATGACAGCCTTCTGGCTGATGGCTTCGGTGTTCGGCACTTCGAAATAGATTTTGCTGCGATAGGTGAGGCTGGGCGTTGCGAAGACGCGCATGCCATTGCCCAGCGGCGCGTCAATGGTGAAGCCCGCCGCCGACTGGAATTTGGGCTGGAGACGGAACTGGTCGCCCGCAAAGCGGCCATTGGCTTCCTTATTGTCGATGCCGCCATCGATATAGCCGCCATTGGCGAAGATGTTGAGCCAGCTGGTGGGCTGGATCGCGACCTCCGCTTCAACGCCCAGATTGCTGGCCGTCCCGGCGCTGACTGTCCGATTGACGCCGTCGGTGCCGGTCACACTGACCTGGAAATTATCATATTTCTGATAATAGACACCCAGCGAACCGGAAATGATGCCACTATTGGCCTTCAGCCCGACTTCATAGTTCCACACATTTTCCCCCGCGATCCGATTGATGCGGGCAACGCCGCCAGCGGCCGCGTCCAGGCTGACGGTCGGTGACCGGCGGCCCTTCGACACAGTGGCAAAGCCGTTCAGATTGGGTGAGAAACGATAGAGGATATTGAAGCGTGGCAGGAAGGCGGCGAAACTGTCTTCGGCACGCAGGACGCGGCCATTGGTGTTGACCTGACCCGGAATCAACGGCGCGCCGCTCAGCACGGAGTTGGGCACAGTCGTCACGAAGCCCGACCGGCGCTTTTCAATGAGCGCGCGGATACCAGCCGTCAGTTCCAGCGACGGGCTGGCGAGCCAGGTGCCATCCGCGAACATCGAATAGCTGTCATTCTTGCCCTGATTTTCAAAGACCGAGTTGTAGGGAATGACTGTCGCCGCGCCTTGTGTGAGGATCGCCGTCGCCTGCGATGCCGTGACAGTGCCGTCGGCCGCTACACAGGCGAGGCCGGGGATCAGGCGTGTCGCGCACTGGATATAGGTGCCTTCTTCCGTCGAGAAAGGCACGCGCTGATTGCTTTTCTCCCGAAACATATTCCAGCCGAACGCGCCACGGAAATGGTCGCCAGCGTAGGAGAAGCGGGTTTCATGGCTTGCTTGCCAGCCCTTCGCCTCCTCGCCAAATTCCAGATACCAGGCGGCCGAACCGTCCGCATCGAAAATCTCATTGCTGTCGAAATCGCGATAGCCGTGGACCATCGTCAGCGTCCAGTCGTCGGCGATGTCCCAGCTGAAGGTCAGGTTCGCGTCATAGACGTCGCGGCGCAGGCCCAGCTTGTCACCGCGCAGAGCGGAAGACGATAGCGGCGAACCGCTCAGATTGGCCGCGCCAAAGGGGTTGCCCGGCCCCTGCGAGGTCGGCAGTGCGCGCGAGATGAAGGGCGTGCCGGAATTGCGCTGACGGTCATAGGTAAGGATGAGATCGGCGGTGAAATTGTCGGTGGGCGTGAGGCGCAGCGAGCCGCGCACACCCAACTGGTCGCGGGCATAGAGATCGTCCTGCGTCGCCGACAGATTCTTCACATAGCCGTCGCGCTTCTTCCAGGCGAAGGCGATGCGGCCGGAGACCTTGTCCGACCCGCCATTGACGAAGCCGCTCAGCAACTTGGCGTCATAATTACCGTATCCGGCGGTCAGTTCGGCGGCGAAACCGGGCTTGGGCCGGGCGGAGATCATGCTGATCGCGCCCACCGCCGACGCGGTTCCGAACAAGGTCGCCTGCGGTCCCTTGATGACCTCGATCCGCTCCATATCGTAGATGTCCTGATAGGAGCCACGCGAGCGGGAAATGTCGACGCCGTTATAATAAAGGGTGACGCGCGGCGCTTGCTGGGCCGATCCGCTGTCCGACGTGATGCCGCGAATGACGATGCCCGGATTGTTGGCGCTCTGTTCCTGGATGTTGAGGCCGGGGATATAGTTCGACAGTTCGTCCAGGTCGGAAACGCCGATTTCCGCCATCCGCTTGCCGCTGACGGCCGATATGGTGATGGGCACGTCCATCGCCCGCTGTTCGATCTTCTGCGCGGTGACGATGATCTGCTCGCCGCCTGCTGCCTCGACTTCGGGCGCCATGGTCTGGGCCGTAGCTGGGAAGGCGGTGCTGCTGGAAAGCAGGGCGACGAAAAACTGCATACGGCGTGTCATGTTGGCGAACCCCTTTTTTGAATGAGGACGCCGATGCCCCAAGGATGTGACTTGCCAGAGGCTAGGAGATGACAATCAGATGAAGCTCGAACTGGATTGATGAAACGAAATCGTCACATTGAGCCGCGCCACGGCGAAGGCTCGCGGAGACAAGCGCCACCCCGGTCTTGTCATTGACCCATCACTACGCACCGAGCCGCCAGCACCGCCGAGCGCCCCGTCAGGGCTTCCACCATCCTACCGCTGCCGGCCTTCCCCGGTTCAGACCGGCAGGACGAATTCGATCGGCGCGGTGAATTCGATCCGCTCGCCGCGCAAATCGCTGGGCGCGGGGGGATAGGGGGATGCACGCCGCATCATCGCCTCGGCCTCTTCGTCCAGCACGGCGTTGCCCGATCCTCGAATGATCGCGCCTTCCACTAACATACCGGTGCGATCGAGGATGAAACGAACCTGTACCAATCCCTCCTGCCGCCGCATCCGCGCGCGGCGGGGGTAGATTTTATGGGCATAGAGCCAGGATCGTATCTTGGCGGCATAGGTCCGGCTGGTGCCGGGCGGTGCCTTGACGTCCAGGCCATCGGTGACGCCGCGACGGGCGGCCGATGTCGTTGGCGATGCCGAGCCCGAAACGGGCTGGGCCGGGGGCGACGGTGCTGTAGAGGGGGTGGCGACCAATACCGTGTGTTGGACCGATGGCGTAGGCGGCAGACTGGAAGCAATTGCGCTGATCGGCGGCGCGATCGATACGGGAATGACGGGCGCAAGCGCTGGCGACGAGGGCGCGACAGGCGGTGGGTC
>NZ_JPPQ01000069.1:1530365-1542918 GCF_000743655.1 Sphingobium sp. ba1 | reverse complement strand
CCAGGGAATGACCGCCATTTTCGGGCGGCCCCAGTCGTTCGTCGCGACCACGGCGCGCAGACCCCCGCCCCACACGTCCGTCCAGGGCATGCCAGTGATCGCGAGGAACAGGATGACGCCCGCCGACAGGAAACCGAGTGTGCCATGCAGGTCGCGCCAGAACAGCCGCCCTTTAGCGTTGCCCCTTATGGCGATGGCGGGCCGGCCGCGCCGGGGCCAGCGTAGATAAAGGCCAGTGATGCACAGGAGGATCGCCCAGCCTGCTACCACCTCGACCAGCCGGTTACCGACCGCACCGGTGAACGCCAGGCTGTGCAGATCCTTGACCGTCTTCATGACGCCGCCGCCCTGCATGACCCCCAGCAGGCGGCCGTCATGCGGATCGACGAAATGAACGGTGGCCACGCCATCGGCACCCTTGGTCGTCACCCGCCAGCTTTGCGTGGCGCTTGCGGGATGAGTGATCTGGGTCGCCTGTTCGCCGCTGGCCTGTTCGACCGCAGCGATCAGGCGAGCGGGGGGCAGCATCGGCACGCCCGGCCTGGCGGCGATCTCGACCGGATAGAGAAATGCCTCCACCTCCAGCTTGTAGAGATAGAGCGTGCCCGTCACCGCCATCAGCGCGAGGATCGGCAGGACGATGATCCCGGCATAGAAATGCCAGCGCGTCATCGCCCGATAGAAGGCACCGTCTGTCATCGTCCTGTCCTCCCCTTCAGCCTCAGAAGCGCGCGCGCACGCCGCCATAGATGGCGCGGCGTTCGAGCGGGTAGAAAGCGACGCTGCCTTCGTCCGCCGCGGTTGCAACATTGTCGGCGGCGTAGCGGACCAGCGCGCTGATGTCGCCGATGGCGCGCTTTTGCGTCAGGTTGCGGGCGTCGAGGAACAGGGTCACGCCGTCGCGCAGTTGCGCCTGCGCGCCGAGGTTCAGCAGCGCATAGCTACCGACCCGCTTGCTATTCACATAATCGACCCACGTCCCCTGCGGCAGCCATTCGACCGAGGGCGAGACGCTGATCCGGTCATTGCCCAGCCGCAGTTCCGCGCGATAGAAATGGCGCGGCACCACTGGCAGGCGATTGTCGCCATAGACGGCATCGTTGCGGAAACGGAAATCGCTATATTGATAGACCTGCCGCAGCGATGCCCAGGGCGTGAGTGCCAGTTGCAGGCCCGCCTCGATCCCCTGATGCCGGGTCTTGTCGGCGTTGAAGGTCGCGGCCGGGATGACGCCTGCGATCACGCTATATTGCAGCATCTCCCCCCTGATGTCGGCGCGGTAGAGGCTGATGTCCCAGGCAGCGATGCCGATGCGGCCACGCGTGCCGATCTCGGCCGTCCAGGCCTTTTGCGCGCGGACGGGCGTGAAGCCGGGCGCGCCGCCAGCGGGCGTTTGGCTCAGTTCGCTAAAGCCTGGCAGTTCGACCGAGCGGCTGTAATTGGCGAAGAATTGCAGTGTTTCGCTCGTTTCGTAGAGCAGGCCGATCTTCGGCGCGAAGGCGTCGAAACGGGCGTCGCCGCTGCGTGCCGGAGCGAAGCGGTTGTCGATGCGGCGCTCGCCATGGGTGTAGAGGCCGCCGCCGATCAGCCACAGGCCCGGCATCGGTGCAATGCGCGCTTCGCCATAGCTGTTGATCGTCTGCGCACGCTGCTGGAGCAAGGTGGTTGGGGCACCGCGATCCCCCGCAATGTTGACGAACTGGCGTGCGGTCACCTTGCCGAAGCGCGCCTGGCTGCCGAGCGTCACTTCCACCGGCATCCCGCCCAGATCGCCCGCCAGGTCGAGGCTGGCGAACGCCCCGCGATCCTCGGATTTCTGGTCGATCACCTGGTATATCGGATGATAGAGATCCTTGGCATTGAAGAAGAGGCCGAAGGCGAGCGCGCCGTTGGCAAGGGCGATGGTGGTGCGGTTTTGCAGGCGGATCGAATCGATGTCGCGCGCCTGATCGCCGACGAAATTGCCCCTGGTCGGATTGGTCAGCACCGATTTTTCGGACAGCGACCCGGACAATCGTTGACGAATAGTCTGGGCGCTGGCGTAGAAGCGGGTTTCGATGGTGTCGCTGATCTTGACCCCGACATTGCCGTTGAAGCGATAAGATGTCCGCTTACCATGGTCACGGTCGCCATCCGACCGGTCCGTGGTGATCGCGGCCCAGGCGTCGCCCCGCTCGCCGGCATAGCCATAGGCGGCCTTTGTGCGGATCGTGTCGAAGCTGCCGCCATCGACGCGCAGGTCTACGCCCGGCGCGCTGCGCCCGGTCGGCGTCACGGCGTTGATCGCCCCGCCCAGCGTCGATCCGCCCAAGCGCAGCGCATTGCCGCCGCGATAGACCTCGATATGCTGAAAGACCTGCGGGTCGAGTTCCTGAAAATCGCCATTATCGTCAGCCAAGTTGAGCGGAATCCCGTCCTGCAACAGGGTCAGCCCGCGCATGTGGAAACCGCGCGATAGGCCCGATCCACGGATCGATATGCGGACCTCCTGCCCGAAACGGGGCTGGGTATAGACGCCCGGCGAAAAGGTCAGCGCATCGCGCAGCGAGACGGTGACCTTGTCCTCGAAGGCGTCGGCCGCGACGACATCGACGCCGCCTGGGGTGCGCTGGACGCGGGCGGTGGCGGCTTCGATCATCGGGCTGGCGGTGACGATGATGCGGCTCTGGTCCGCCTCTTCGGCGAAAGCGGGGACGGACGACAAAGCGAGGGCGCACAGCGATATGCTGCGCAGGCCGGAATGATGGCGCATGGATTTAACCTATTGATAATGTTATTTTAATCCAGCGACCTTCTGTTTGATCGGCTGGATGGGGGCTGGACAGACACGATCCTCCCCTGACAGGGGAGGTGGCTGGCCGCAGGCCAGACGGAGGGGTGTCACCCTATCGATAGCGGCGACACCCCTCCGTCACGCCTTCGGCGTGCCACCTCCCCCACAGGGGGAGGATGTCAAAGGGCTGTCGGCGGCCCGGAGGACGGTGGGGGTGGCGCGGCTAGGCGGGCGATCAGGCCGGTCTTGAGCGCGAAGGCAATCGGGCCAAAGGCCAGCGTCCAGGCCGGCAGCGTGAGATCGGCGAGGATCAGCGGCGGGACGATCGGCTGGACCGATGCGGCAAAGGGGCAATGTTGTTGGCTGCCCATGGCGTCATCGGGTTGATGATCGCCCTGCCCCGGTGCCTGGTCGCGGTTCACCACGACATTGACCGCGCCCTGCCCGGTACAGAGCGTCACGACGACGCCTTGCGCCGTGCGCACAGGCATGAAGCCGGGCGGCACGATCATCTGGATGGCAAGGACGAGCAGCGCTAACGCCGCCAGCAGGCCGCGCGCACCCTCCGATCGTCTGATTGCCCCCATGGTCACGTTGCGCGCTTAACCGATGATCGGCGACCTGTCACCGACACAAATTGTCCCAGCCCACCCACTCACCTTGACGTAAACGTAAAGTGCCATTATCTCTACCCCCATGGACAATCGCAGCAGCATCGCGGGCATCGAATTGCCCGACCATAGCGACCGGCAGAGCTACAGCATCACTGACCTGTCGGAAGAATTCGGCGTCACGGCGCGCGCGCTGCGCTTCTATGAGGATGAAGGACTGATCTCGCCGGAGCGGCAGGGTCTGGCGCGCATCTATTCGCGGCGCGACCGGGCGCGGCTGGCCTGGATCTTGCGCGGTAAGCGGGTGGGGTTCAGCCTCACCGAAATCCGCGAGATGATCGACCTCTACGACGCCGACGAAGCCCATGAGGAACAGCGCCGCGTGACGGTCGCCAAGTGCAAGGCGCGCATCGACCTGCTCAACCGGCAGAAGGACGATATCGACGCCGCCATCGCCGAACTGGATGCCTTCGTCGCCACCATTGCCCACTGAATACTCACCGCCTCTCATAAAAAATTCGCAGGAGAAGATCATGCCCAGTTATACCGCCCCCGTTCGCGACACCCGTTTCGTGCTGGACCATGTGGTCGGGCTGGAGCGCTACGCCAATCTGCCCGGATTTGAGAATGCGACCCCTGACCTGGTTGACGCGATCCTGACCGAAGGCGGCAAGATGGCCGCCGAAGTCCTGTTCCCGCTCAATGCCGTGGGCGACAAGGAAGGCTGCACCCGTCACCCCGACGGCAGCGTGACTACGCCTACCGGCTTCAAGGCGGCGTTCGACCAGTTCGTCGCGGGCGGCTGGACCACCATCCACGGCCCGGTCGAATTTGGTGGCCAGGGCCTGCCCAGCGTCTTGGCGACGGCGGTGGACGAATATGTTCTGTCGGCCAACCAGTCGTTCGAAATGTATCATGGCCTGACCGCCGGGGCGGTCGCGGCGCTGATCGCCAAGGGCAGCGACGAGCTGCAGCAGCGCTACATCCCCAAGATGGTGTCGGGCGAATGGACCGGCACGATGAACCTGACCGAGCCGCATTGCGGCACGGACCTGGGCCTCATCAAGACCAAGGCGGTTCCCAATGCCGATGGCAGCTATGCGATCACCGGCACCAAAATCTTCATTTCGGCGGGCGAGCATGACCTGTCGGACAATATCATCCACCTGGTCCTCGCCAAGACGCCGGACGCGCCGGAAGGCAGCAAGGGCATTTCGCTGTTCGTGGTGCCCAAGATGATGGTGCATGACGACGGATCGCTGGGCGATCGCAATGCCGTATCGTGCGGCTCGATCGAACATAAGATGGGCATTCACGGCAACGCCACATGCGTCATGAATTATGACGGCGCGACCGGATGGATGGTGGGTGAGGAGAATAAGGGCCTCGCCGCCATGTTCATCATGATGAACGCGGCGCGGCTGGGCGTTGGCCTACAGGGGCTGGGCCAGGCGGAAATCGCCTTTCAGAATGCCGTCCATTATGCCCGCGACCGGCGGCAGGGCCGCGCGCTGACCGGCCCCAAGGAGCCGGAAGAGAAGGCCGACACGCTGTTCGTCCATCCCGACGTGCGCCGCATGTTGATGGAAGCCAAGGCGATGACCGAAGGGCTGCGCGCACTCATCCTGTGGGGCGCGCTCCAGGCCGACCTGTCGCATCATGCCGAAACCCCTGAAGAGCGCCAGGCGGCCGACGACATGCTGTCGCTGCTGACCCCGGTGATCAAGGGCTATGGCACCGACCGCGGCTTCGACATTGCCGTCGCCTGCCAGCAGGTGTTTGGCGGCCATGGCTATATCTGGGAAAATGGCGTCGAACAATATGTGCGCGACGCGCGCATCGCCCAGATTTACGAAGGCACCAATGGCGTGCAGGCGATGGATCTGGTCGGTCGCAAACTGGCGATGAATGGCGGCCGCGCGCTGCAGGCTTTCTTGAAGGTCGTGGCCGACGAAGTCGCCGAAGCCAAGGGGAATGAGAAGCTCGCCCCCTTTGCCGAATCGCTGGAGAAGGCAAGCGCGCAACTGGGCGCGGCGACGATGTGGCTGATGCAGAATGCGATGAAGAACCCCAACCATGCCGGGGCCGGTGCGCATCATTATATGCACATCCTGGGCATCGTCGCGACCGGCCTGATGTGGTTGCGGATGAGCAAGGCGGCGGCGACGCTGCTGGCAGCGGGCGAAGGCGATGCCAAGTTCCTGGAAGCCAAGCTGGTCACAGCGCGCTTCTTTGCCGAGCGGATCATGCCCGACGCGGGATCGCTCCGCCGCAAGATCGAGGGCGGTGCCGACGCGCTGATGGCGCTCGACCCGGACATGTTCCTGGCGGCCTGAGGCGGGACACGAAAAAGGGGCTCCGTGACCTGTCACGGAGCCCCTTTTTTTATCTGCCGAACAAACACTTATAGCTGTGTGCGCTGATCCGTAGCGACTGTTCATGTTACCCGGCGAAGGCCGGGGCCCAGATCAGAGCTTGGAACTGGACCCCAGCTTTCGCCGGGGAACAGGTCCGTGGATCTCGTCAGCGCAGTTCAGACATTAGTCTTCGCCATTATCCTTGACGCCAACCGTAGGCACTTCGACGGTCTTTTCCTCGGTGCCGACAACGACTTCCTTCGAATCGACATCGACATTGGGCAGTGCGCCGCCATCGACGCTGACTTCGGGCATGTCGCCGCCGCTCACGTCGGCCTTCCAGAAGCCGGTGGCGAACAGGATGCCGACGATCGCAAGAATGGCGATCAGCACAATCGCGATTGTGCGGCCTGGCCCCTTCTTTTCCACGATAACCCGGCGATCGTCATATCCATCATTACGAACGTCAACCATGTAAAACCCTCCTCATGTCGTTGTGGAGGGAGAAACGGTCTGGCAATCTTATTGGTTCCAGCGGTCAGGCGTTGGTGCTTTCGGACAGGACGAAGGTCGGGATAATGTCAGGCGTCAATCGCCCCACAAATCCTTGATCTTGCCGAAGAAACCAGTCGAGGCCGGACATTCTTCGCCGGTTTCGGTTTCGCGGAAGGCTTCGAGCAATTCCTTCTGCCGAGCGGTCAGCCGGGTCGGCGTTTCGACGTCGATCTGCACGACCAGATCGCCCTGCCCGCGCCCGTTCAGCACCGGCATGCCCGCGCCACGCTGGCGGATCTGCTTGCCCGACTGGATGCCGGCCGGGATCTTAATCTCGTGCCGCACGCCATCAAGGCCCGGCACTTCGATCGATCCGCCCAGCGACGCCGTGGTGAAGCTGACCGGACAGCGACAGAAGAGCGTCGTGCCCTCGCGCTCGAACAAGCTGTGCCGCTGCACATGCAGGAAGATATAGAGGTCGCCCGCAGGCGCCCCGCGCGCGCCCGCTTCGCCTTCGCCAGTCAGGCGGATGCGCGTGCCTTCGTCCACGCCCGCCGGGATGTTGACCGACAGCGACTTAGGCTTGTCCACCCGGCCTTCGCCGCGACAGGCGCGGCAGGGGCTTTCGATCACCTGTCCTGCACCATGGCAGGATGGGCAGGTGCGTTCGACCATGAAGAAGCCCTGCTGCGCCCGCACCTGGCCATGGCCCTTGCAGGTGCCGCAGGTCTTGACCCCGGTGCCGGGCTGCGCGCCCGACCCTTCGCAGGTGTCGCAGGCGGCGGACACTTCGATTTCGATCTGCGTCTGCTTGCCATGATAGGCTTCATCGAGGCTGATTTCGAGGTCGTAGCGCAGGTCGGCACCGCGCCTTTGCTGCTGACGACCGCCGCCGCCACCGCCAAAGCCGGACTGGCCGAAGATGGTTTCGAAAATATCGCCAAGGTCGGAAAATCCGCCTGGATTGGCGCGGTGGCCACCGCCGCCGCCCTGCTCATGCTGGGTGTAGGCGGCATGGCCGAAGCGATCGTAAGCCGCGCGCTTTTGCGGGTCTTTCAGGCACTCATAGGCCTGCGACACCGCCTTGAACTTGGCTTCGCTTTCGGCACATCCCCCCGTCTTGTCGGGGTGATATTTCATCGCGAGCTTGCGATAGGCGCTCTTGATCTGCGCACCATCGGCGGTGCGCTCGATTTCGAGCAGCGTATAATAATCGATTTCGGTCGTCATTCGGACCCCCGCCCACCTCTTCCCTCACCCCGACCATGGCCGGGGTGAGGGATATGGGGCATCGGCTTACGCCTTGTTGTCATCCACTTCGGAGAATTCGGCGTCGACGACATCGTCATCGGCCTTGGGCGCATCCGCACCCGGAGCCGCGGCCGAAGCCTGCTCCTTCTCGTAAATGGCCTGGCCCAGCTTCATCGCGATCGTCGCGAGTTCCTGCGCCTTGCTCTTCATCGCTTCAGCATCGCCGCCTTCGATCGCCGACTTGGTCGCGGCGATCGCGGTTTCGATCTCACCCTTCAGCGCCGCATCGACCTTGTCGCCATGTTCGGCCAGCTGGGCTTCGGTGGTGTGGACCAGGCTTTCCGCGTTGTTCTTCGCCTCGGCCGCCTCACGGCGCTTCTTGTCCTCTTCGGCGAAGCGTTCGGCATCCTTGACCATCTGGTCGATGTCGGAATCGCTCAGGCCACCCGACGCCTGGATGCGGATCTGCTGTTCCTTGCCGGTGCCCTTGTCCTTGGCCGACACATTGACCAGACCGTTGGCATCGATGTCGAACGTGACTTCGATCTGCGGCACACCGCGCGGCGCTGGCGGGATGCCGACGAGGTCGAACTGGCCGAGGATCTTGTTGTCCGCGGCCATTTCGCGCTCGCCCTGGAACACGCGGATGGTGACCGCCTGCTGATTGTCGTCGGCGGTCGAATAGACCTGGCTCTTCTTCGCCGGGATGGTCGTGTTGCGATCGATCATGCGGGTGAACACGCCACCCAGCGTTTCGATGCCCAGCGACAGCGGCGTCACGTCGAGCAGCAGCACGTCCTTGACGTCGCCCTGCAGCACGCCCGCCTGAATGGCGGCACCCATGGCCACCACTTCATCAGGGTTCACGCCGGTATGCGGTTCCTTGCCGAAAAATTCCTTCACGGCTTCGCGCACCTTGGGCATGCGGGTCATGCCGCCGACCAGAACGACTTCGCTGATGTCGGCGGCCGAAACGCCCGCGTCCGCCATCGCCTTCTTGCAAGGCTCCATCGTGCGCTTGATGAGGTCGGCGACCAGGCGCTCCAGATCCGACCGGGTGATGGTCTTAACCAGATGCTTAGGGCCGTTCTGATCGGCGGTGATGAAGGGCAGGTTGACTTCGGTCGACTGGGCCGAGGATAGTTCGATCTTCGCCTTTTCGGCCGCTTCCTTCAGACGCTGGAGGGCCAGCTTGTCCTTGGTGAGGTCGATGCTCTCGGTCTTCTTGAAGTCGTCGGCCAGGAACTGCACCAGCTTGGCGTCGAAATCTTCACCGCCCAGGAACGTGTCGCCATTGGTCGACTTCACTTCGAACACGCCATCGCCGATTTCCAGGATGGAAATGTCGAACGTGCCACCGCCAAGGTCATAGACCGCGATCGTCTTACCGTCCTGCTTGTCGAGGCCATAGGCCAGCGCCGCCGCCGTCGGCTCGTTGATAATGCGCAGGACTTCAAGGCCCGCGATCTGCCCGGCGTCTTTCGTCGCCTGACGCTGGGCATCGTTGAAATAGGCAGGAACGGTGATGACCGCCTGCGTGACGGTTTCGCCCAGATAACTCTCGGCGGTTTCCTTCATCTTCTGCAGCGTGAAGGCGGAAATCTGCGCGGGGCTGTAATCCTGCCCACCGGCACGGACCCAGGCGTCGCCGTTCGGACCCTTGGCGATGTCATAGGGGACGAGTTCCATGTCCTTCTTGGTCATGGGGTCGTCGAAGCGGCGGCCGATCAGGCGCTTGACCGCGAAGATCGTGTTGTCGCCGTTGGTGACTGCCTGGCGCTTGGCCGGCTGGCCGATCAGGCGCTCGCCATCCTTGGCGAAGGCGACGATGGACGGCGTGGTGCGCGCGCCTTCCGCATTTTCAATAACCTTGGGCTTGCCACCGTCCATGACGGCGACGCAGCTGTTGGTGGTGCCAAGATCGATACCGATTACTTTTGCCATTGTGTCCTCTTTGAACCCCAAATTTCATTCAGCGGTTGACGGCCCCATACCCCACGAAAGCGCCAAGGCAAGGCCGGTCTGCATGGGCGATATAGGCGTGCTTTTGCTTGGCACAAGAAGCAGCGGCCATTAGCTATGTCATCGACCGGAAACGAGACAGTCATGGAGTGACCAATGCGCGCGCCCTTCGCCCTTATCGCCCTCGCGGCCCCGCTGGCGCTCAGCGCGTGCGGCGACCCTGCGCCCAGCTACATCGACCAGGCCTGGGTGCGGCTGTCGCCGAACAAGGAATCGCCCTCGGCGGGCTATTTCGTCGCGCATGGCGGCGATGCGGGGGTGCAGATACGCGGCGTGCTGACCGCCTATGCCGTCCGCGTCGAAATGCATGAAAGCGTGATGGACAAGGGCGTCATGACGATGAAGCCGATCGACAGCGTGGACGTGCCCGCCAAGGGCGATGTGGCCTTTGCGCCCGGCGGCAAGCATCTGATGCTGTGGGGCATCAACGATGCCGCGATCAACCAGGGCAAGATGGAACTGACCTTCCTGATGAGTGACGGCAAGCGGCTGCTGGTGGACGCGGTGATTCGCAAGCCGGAGGCGGCGGGTGCGGCTGCCAACAAGCCCGCCACGCATGAGGGCCATTGAGCAGCCGTAGCCTGACGCCCGACGAAATCGCGCTTGCCCAGGCCATGTTCGGGCGGGCGATCGCCTATGATCGGGTACGGGTGCATAACCGCAAATGGTGGCCGTTTCAGCCCAGCCGGGTGACGATGGCGCCCGATGGCCATTTGTGGTTTCACCCGCAAGGTGGCCTGTTCTGCGCCGATTTCTGCGACAGCCCGCTCCCTATCCAGGCGCATTTCATCCACGAAATGACCCATGTCTGGCAGGCGCAGCGGTCGGGCAAATGGTGGTTACCGCTGATGCGACACCCCTTTTGCCGCTATGATTACGCGGTTCTGCCGGGCAAGCCCTTCGCGCATTATGGCATCGAGCAGCAGGCCGAGATCGTGCGCCATGCGTTTCTGTTGCGACAGGGTGTGGCGGTGGCGGGCAAGCCAGGGCTGTACGTCTATGATGCGTTGCTGCCGTTCGGTTGAAGTGACTACCAATATTTGGTAAGACAGTGGCATGAGCAGCAAGACCACCTCCGTCGCCTTGGGCGACCATTTCCGCGAGTTCGCCGAACGCAAGGTCAGCGAAGGCCGCTACGGATCGACCAGCGAAGTGATCCGCGCGGGATTGCGGTTGCTGGAGTCGGAAGAGCAGAAGCTGGAAGCGCTACGGGCGGCGATTCAGGAAGGGCTGGATAGCGGGCCAGGGCAAGAGTTTGACTTCGATGCATGGCTCGACCGACGCTTCCCGGTTAGCGAGTGAAACATCGCACCCTTGTCTATTCGCCGCGCGCCTTGTCCGACCTTGAGGAGATTGGCATACGCAGCGAACGCGAATGGGGCAGAAAACAGACGCGATCCTATCTTGCCGCCATCAAGGACACGGCCGGGAAATTGATATCCTTCCCTTCCTTGGGCATGGATTGCACATTCCTTTCGCCCGATTTGCGCAAACGCCGATCAGGCAGCCATTTTCTTTTCTACCAGATCCTGCCGGACGAGATTCTCATCGTGAGGATATTGCACGAGCGCATGGACTTTGAAGGCCATTTAGCGGACGTTTAGTTCCATGAAAAAAGGCGGACCTTTCGGCCCGCCCTCTTCATCGTCATCCCTGATCGCGGATCAGTATACCCGCGCCTTGGGCTGCACATATTCGGCTTCGTCGGTCAGCGTGTAATCATGGACCGGGCGATAATCGAGCTTCACTTCGCCGCCGGAACCACCCCAGCCGTCGAACCAGCTGATCGTGTGCTTCATCCAGTTTTCGTCGTCGCGGTTCGGAAAATCCTCATGCGCGTGCGCGCCACGGCTTTCCTTGCGGTTTTCCGCGCTGACCATGGTGCAGACCGCCTGGGACATGAGATTGTCCAGTTCCAGCGTCTCGACAAGGTCGGTGTTCCAGATCAGCGAGCGATCCGACACGCCGACATCCTGCATGCCCGCATAGACATTGTGCATCTTGTCGACGCCCTCGGCCAGCAGCGCGCTGTCGCGGAACACGGCAGCGTGCTTCTGCATCGTGTGCTGCATTTCGAGGCGCAGCTTCGCGGTCGGCGTGCCGCCGGTCGCGTTGCGATATTTGTCGAGGCGGCTGAGCGCCAGGTCGGCAGCGTCCGACGCCAGCGGCTTGTGGCTGCCATTGGGCTTGAGATTATCTTTGAGGAACAGACCCGTCGCCCGGCCGAACACGACCAGATCGATCAGCGAGTTCGAGCCGAGGCGGTTGGCGCCATGGACCGACACGCAGGCCGCTTCGCCGACCGCGAACAGGCCGGGGACCACGACTTCGGGATCGCCATCCTTCTTGGTCAGCACCTGGCCATGATAATTACAGGGAATGCCGCCCATATTATAATGGACCGTCGGCGTGACGGGCAGCGGCTGGCGGGTCAGGTCGACACCGGCAAAAATCTTGCCGCTTTCGGTAATACCCGGCAGGCGTTCGGCCAGCACCTTGGGATCGATATGATCAAGGTGCAGGAAGATATGATCCTTGTTCGGACCAACGCCGCGCCCTTCGCGCATTTCCATCGCCATCGATCGCGACACGACGTCGCGCGAGGCCAGATCCTTGGCCGACGGGGCATAGCGTTCCATGAACCGCTCGCCTTCGGAGTTGGTGAGATAGCCACCCTCCCCACGCGCGCCTTCGGTGATCAGCACGCCCGCGCCATAGATGCCGGTCGGGTGGAACTGCACGAATTCCAGATCCTGGAGCGGAAGCCCTGCGCGCAGCACCATGCCACCGCCGTCGCCGGTGCAGCTATGCGCCGAGGTGGCCGAGAAATAGGCGCGGCCATAGCCGCCCGTTGCCAGCACGACCGCATGGGCACGGAAGCGATGGATCGAGCCATCTTCCATGCACAGCGCGATCACACCGCGGCATTCACCATTTTCCATGATCAGGTCGATGGCGAAATATTCGATGTAGAAGTCCGCGTCATATTTGAGCGACTGCTGATAGAGCGCGTGGAGCATGGCGTGGCCGGTACGGTCGGCGGC
>NZ_JPPQ01000069.1:1524000-1530355 GCF_000743655.1 Sphingobium sp. ba1 | reverse complement strand
GGGATCGGCGATGAACTTTGCCCGGCAGCCCGCGCTGCAGAAATGATAGCGTTCACCGCCATGATCGGCATGGTGCGCGGTGGTCGCCGGATCGACGGTCATGCCACAGACCGGGTCCTTGATGCCGGTCGCCGCTTTCGCGCCGCCGTGGCCGCCGCAGCAACCGCCGCCATGCGCCGCTCCATGTGTCTCGTTCATCGCCTTGCTCCTTTCGACGCCTGACGATCTAGGGTCTGACACCGTGTCAGGGTCAATACGTAATCGCCTAAGCGGCCAAATCGGCGTACCCGGTCGCTCGGCCGGGATCAGCCAAGGTCGTTCGCAACCGTAAGGCCCTGGGCCTGCGCCGGTCGATGCGCGGTAAGCAATTCGATCGCGCCGGTGATGGTCAAGAGCCGAAACGTCTCGGCCACATGCCTGAAGCCGGCCGCCGCGATCAGGCCGGGGAGCACGCCGTCGGCGTTGGGTCGGGTATCATCGATGCCATCGAGTCGCTGCACGGTCAGGCGAAAGGCGAGCCGCATGAGACCGTGCTGGCGGCCATAATCTGCGATCACCAGGCGGCCACCCGGGCGCAGCATGGCGAACATGGCGCGCAGGGTTGCCGCCTTCTCCCTGACCGGCATCTGATGCAGCACGAGACTCGATACGACAGCGTCGGCGGTGCCCGGGGCCACGTCCCTGGCAAATCCCTGACGCCAGTCGATATCGGCCTGCCGCGCAGCGGCCTTGTGCCGCGCGATGTCGAGCGCCTCGGCATCGGGATCGAGACCGATCACCTGCGTCCTGGGCTCGGCTTGCTTGAGCATCAGCGCGAAGCTGCCGGTGCCACAGCCGACGTCGACGACCGTCTCACCGGCTTTGGGCGCCAGGGCGGCGAGCATGGCGGCACGCCACCGCTTCTCCCGCGTCCACAGGCGGATCGCGCGATCATAGTCTTTCGTCGATCCGGTCCCGAGCGGCGGGGTGTAGGATTGCATTGGCATCTCCCAACGCGAGGCGTCCGAAACGATAAGCTACATCGACATGGGCGGCGATAGTGTCCCCAGCCAGGCGACGAGCCCGAGAATGACGATCGCAAGCCCGCCTTCGACGAAGAGGCTCGCGCGCAACAGCGCCTGCGCCCGTGGCGCGTCCTCTTCCTCGATCGCCTGTGCCAGTGCCGGGGTCAGGCGGTAGCGGTTGAGCGCGGCAAGGCCCAGCATGCCCCCAAACAGCACCAGCTTGGCGATGAGCAGCAGGCCGTAGCTCGACTGACCGAGCGAGGCGATGTTGCCCGGGCCGACCAGAAACCAGCCGTTCACCGTCCCGGTCAGGATCAGCAGGGCGACGATGATCGTGCCGACGAGGGAGAAACCCCGCAGGGCTTCCTCGGCCAGTGTGACCTGGTCCATGTCTTCAGCGGCGACATCATCGGTTGCGAGCCTGGGAAGAACCAGCGCGAGGAAGGCGGCAAGCGCGCCGACCCAGGCGCCGGCGGCGAGCAGATGGATGAGATCGGCCAGCAGTTGCAGCCAGCCCGCCTCGCCTTCGCCGGCCGCGCCATGCCCGCTCCAGGCGAGGGTCGCGAGCGCGACCGCGCCCGCCAGAGTGGAGGCGATGAAGGCAGGACGGGATTGCCGGCGATAGAAGGGGATGCAGAGCAGAAGAACGAGGAGCGCGACGAGGCGCGCCTTCAGCGCCGTTCCCATGGAAGTGCCGTTGAACAGCTCTGCGACCATGGAAAGATCAGGCTGGGCGAGTGGCAGCCCGGTCATCGCCGCAGCCTGCAACGCGAACCCCAGCGCCGACAGCAGGAGGGCGAGACAGGCGAGACCGGCCACCATTGCCGCCATCGGCAGATGCCGCTGCACCATCCGGCCGCCGCCGGGCGCATAGAGCGCGAACAGCGGCAGGCCGAACAGCAGGCCGAGATCGACGTAGAGCGCCCAGCGGACGGCGACGAGTGCCACGTCGTTCATGGCGTCACTTGACGGTAAAGGCGAGATTGCCCTGGATGCGGTGCGTGTCGGTCGAGACGACGTGCCAGGCGACCTGATAGCTGCCCGCCATGAGCGGCTTGGCGAGCGTCAGCACGAGCGTCTTGTCGCCTTCGACGGACGTCTTGAAGCCGGTTACCGCCATGCGGTGGTTGGGCATGCCGGGCATGCCGGTCATCACGATCTCGGCGCCCGACAGCTTCGGCATCAGACCTTCACTGAAGGTGAGCGTTATACGCGACGGCGCCGGGACGCTGGCGTTGGCGGCGGGCGTCGAGGACACGAGCTTGGGATGGGCGTAGGCCGGAGCAGAAACACTCAGGCCGACGGCGGCGATGGCTGCGAGCGGCGAAAAGAAGCGCATTTGGACATTCTCCTGTCAGTGACATGAGAGAATACGCAGCCGCGACCTGCACCCCTCGCAATTTTCTTTTTGTTCCCGGACAAGGGTTAGAAGACCACCCTGCGTATTGAGAAGAGAAGACGGAGAAACATCATGGACCACCTCGACGACATGCTCAGCCGGTTGCGGGAAGCCCCCCTCGATCCCCGGCTTGCCGGGCTGGACAGCCGCGTCATGGCCGAGATCGCCCGGCTCCAGGCCATGCCGCGCCTGAGCGCCACGACCTTCGGTGTCGCAGCCGCGGTCGCGCTCTTCATCGGCATCGCCGGTTCCGCGGTGCCAGTGCGTTCGGCAGATGCTGCGGCATCGCCCTTCGACGCGCGGCTCGCGCTCGCTCCTTCGACGCTGCTGAGCGCGCAATGATGCGCGATCGCCGCGGCCTTCTCCTTCTCGTGCTGCTGACGTTTGTTGCGGCAGTAGCGGGGGTCGTGATCGGCCGGCTCTATGTCGTGCCGGCGCCCCCTGTCGAGAATGAGCTGCACGACCTGCTCCATCGCGATCTCAAGCTGGATAGCGCGCAACATGCACGGCTCGAGGCTATCGAAGCCCGCTACGCCATCCGCCGACAGGCCCTGGAAGCGGAACTGCGCGCCGACAATGCATGGCTCGCGCAGGCCATCAGGTCGGAACATGGCTATGGGCCTCAGGTCTCCGCCGCCGTCGACCGGTCACACCAGGCGATGGGCGCGCTGCAGAAGGAAACGCTCGAGCATATCTTCGCGATGCGTGCGGTGCTCCGCCCCGACCAGACGGTGAAGTTCGACGACGCCGTCGTGAAAGCGCTGACGGCCGAGAAAAAATGACGCTCCACCTCCCCGACTGCTCGGACGGGGAGCTTGCGGCTCTGGCGCTGGGGGGCCGGCAAGCGGCCTATGGCGAGCTGGTCCGCCGGCATCAGGGCTGGGTACACCGTCTCGTGCGCAGCCATGTCGGTAGCCCCGACGAGGCGCTCGACGTCACTCAGGCGAGCTTCGTGGCCGCCTTTTCCGCGCTCAGCCGCTATGATGGGACGCGGCCCTTCCCGGTCTGGATGTCGCGGATCGTCATCAACAAATGCCACGACTGGCGCCGTCGCCGTGCGGTCCGCAATTTCTTTTCCTTCGCCCTTCCTCTGGGCGAAGCCGAACATATCGTCGACGACGCCCCCTCGGCCGACCGCGCCCTGGATGCCGAACAGCAACTCGCCGAGGCGATGACGGCGATCGCCGCCCTGCCCGCCTCGCTCAAGGACACGCTCATCCTGCGGACGATCGACGAGAAATCGGAAGCCGAAACCGCCGAGATCCTCGGCATCTCCCAGAAGGCCGTCGAGACCCGCCTCTACCGCGCCCGGCCGCGCCTCGCGGAAAGTTTGAAGAAAGTTTGAGGGGCAGGCGGGTGGGCTGCGTATTTCCAATAGGTCCGCCCTCTTTCCGCAAGCTGAGACAAACCGAATGATTTCTGCCCTCGACCGCCGCCAGTTCCTTCGCGGCGCGGCCCTCGCCGGTGGTGGCGCCGCATTATCAGCCTGGCTGCCTGCCTGGGCGCAGACCATCTCGCCGGGGATGCGACCGACGCTACCGACCGTGTCGGGCGAAGACATCACGCTGACCATCGCCCGGCAGTCGATGAGCATCGACGGGCGCCAGTTCCGCGCAATCGGTCTCAACGGCACGGTCCCCGCCCCGCTGATCCGGCTGCGCGAAGGCCAGCGCGTGCGGCTCAACGTCGTCAATCAACTCGAGGAGGACAGCTCGATCCACTGGCACGGGCTGATCCTGCCGGCCAATATGGACGGCGTGCCGGGCGTGTCTTTTCCGGGCATCAAGCCGGGATCGAACTACCTCTACCAGTTCCCCGTCGTGCAAAGCGGCACCTACTGGTATCACAGCCATTCGGGCCTGCAGGAGCAGGAAGGCCATTACGGCCCGATCATCATCGACCCCGCCGGTGCCGATCCGGTCGCCTATGACCGCGAGCATGTCATCGTGCTCGCCGATCACAGCGCACTCTCGCCGCAGGCGATCTTCCGGCGTCTCAAGGTCAACCCCGGCCATTTCAACTTCCAGCGCCAGACGCTGGCCGGGCTGCTCTCGGGCAAGGACCAGCCACTCAAGGACCGGCTCGACTGGGGCCAGATGCGGATGGACCCCGCCGACATCTCCGATGTCACCGGATCGACCTACACCTATCTCGTCAATGGCCATGGTCCGATGGACAACTGGACCGCGCTCTTCACCCCGGGCGAGCGGGTGCGGCTGCGCGTCATCAATGCGTCGGCGATGACCACCTTCAACGTCCGCGTACCCGGCCTGCCGCTCAGCATCGTCCAGGCCGACGGGCAGAATGTGGTGCCCGTCACCGTCGACGAGTTCCAGATCGGTGTCGCCGAGACCTACGACGTCGTTGTCAGCCCAGGCGAGGACAAGGCCTATACTCTTGTCGGCGAGGCCATCGACCGCTCGGGTATGGCGCGTGCCACGCTCGCGCCGCGCGCCGGCATGGCTGGCGAGGTGCCTCCCTTACGCAAACGGCCGCTCGCCGACATGAAGGACATGGGCATGGACATGTCCTCGATGCCGGGCATGGAAGGCATGGACATGTCGGGCGGCGCTATGCGGGGCGTCGATCCGACGGCCGAGAAGAACGCGTCCGCGCGCCTCGCGACCGGCGCGGCGGCAGCGATGGCGACCATGGACAACAGCGCCATGGCGGGCATGGACCATTCGGGGATGGATCATTCCGCGATGAGCGGGATGGATCATGGATCGATGGCCGGCATGGACCACGGCGCGATGGGCGCCGATGGCCAGATGGCGGGCATGGATCATGGCGGGCACGCGATGGGTTCGATGAAGATGCGCGACTTCTCGAACGCGCCGCAGGTGAAGCGCGATCCGAGCGTCCAGACCATCTCGCCGATGCCCGTCGACCGCACCGGCGAGCCCGGCCAGGGCCTCACCGACGTCGGCCACAAGGTGCTCGTCTACAAGGATCTGATGGCGCTCGAGCGCAATCCAGACGTGCGCGCGCCGAGCCGCAGCATCGACATCCACCTCACCGGCAACATGGAGCGGTTCATGTGGTCGTTCGACGGCGAGAAAATGTCGGACCATCACGAGCCGATCCCGTTCATCGAAGGCGAGCGGGTGCGCGTCAATCTCATCAACGACACGATGATGGGGCATCCGATCCACATCCACGGCCATTTCTTCGAGCTGGTGACCGGGCATGGCGACCATGCGCCGCGCAAGCACACCGTCATCGTCCAGCCCGGCGGCAAGGTGAGCTGGGACTTCACCGCCGACGCGGTCGGGGACTGGGCCTTCCACTGCCATCTCCTCTACCACATGCATGCAGGGATGATGCGGGTCGTGAGCGTGCGTCCGAAGGGAGACGCGCAATGACCCGCATCCTCACGCCGCTGGTGAGCGCGATCGCCCTTCTCGCCGCCGCACCCGCCTTTGCCCAGGATCATTCGATGCACGACATGCCCGGCATGGCGCCGCCGGGCGGGGCGCGGCCGGCGCAGGAGAAAAAGAAGGACAAGGCCGCCGCGCCGCGCCCCAAGCCCACTGCCAGGCCGCGCGCTCAGAAGCCAGCGCCGGACACCATGCCGGCAATGGACCATTCGCAGCACCAGACCACTCCCGCGGCGCAAGCAAATGCGGCCGGTCAGCCGCAATCCACGTCTCCCGCAATGCCGGAGATGCCGGGCATGGACCACTCCCAGCATCAGGACGGCGCGATGCCCGACATGCCCGGGATGGACCATGCGCAGCATGGCCAGACAGCGACGCCGGGAACGCCCGCCATGCCCGGCATGCAAATGACCGGCACCGCACTTCCGGCCGGCAATGCGCCCCCGCCGCCGCCCCCAGGCGACCACTTCGCCGATCGGGATTTTCCCGGCGGCGAGATGGCGCGCTCGCGCGACATCATGATGAAGGACAGCGGCGGCAACAATTTCGGGCAGGTGCTGCTCAACCTGTTC
>NZ_JPPQ01000069.1:1500602-1523990 GCF_000743655.1 Sphingobium sp. ba1 | reverse complement strand
CCACCGCGCGCCAGCGCGACGAAGGCCCGGATTTGCGCGGCCGTCACCCGGCTGCTGCCGATCAGTCGCAACGCCACATCGACGCGCGGCTTGAAGCGCAGCGCGACCGGCGTCGGCACCATCCCGCCCGGTCGCCGCTCGAACAAAGCCGCGCCCAATTGCGCCTCCAGCTTGGCGATGCCCTGGGTCACCGCAGGCTGGGTCAAATTCACCGCCCGCGCCGCCAGGCTGACGCTGCCTTGCTCCACCACGGCGGCCATCGCGGCGAGATGCCGGATATTGAACTGATCGACCTGCATTTTTGACAATTAGCAAAATTTTATGCGGCCGCGCCAGAACGGATTTGAGCATGGCGCCACTATTGTCCATGTCGCTGTCTGGTTTAGGAAAGAGGAGCAAGCGCCCATGTCCGGCATCGTCGTCCAGAATATCGAACGGGCGGACCTTTCCGTCATCGACGGTCTCGCCCAATGCGGCGTCGCCACCGTCCATGAAGCGCAGGGCCGCACCGGCCTGCTTGCCCCGCACATGCGCCCCATTTATCCCGGCGCCCGCATCGCGGGCAGCGCCGTCACCATCTCCGCCCCTCCCGGCGACAATTGGATGGTTCATGTCGCGATCGAACAGCTCAAGGAAGGCGACATCCTCGTCCTCGCGCCGACCAGCCCGTGCACCGATGGCTATTTCGGCGACCTGCTCGCGACCTCCGCCCAGGCGCGCGGCTGCCGCGGCCTGATCATCGACGCCGGCGTCCGCGACCTGCGCGACTTGAAACAGATGAATTTCCCGGTCTGGTCGAAAGCGGTCCACGCCCAGGGCACGATCAAGGGGTCGCTTGGATCGGTCAATGTCCCGGTCGTCTGCGCCAACGCACTGGTCAACGCAGGCGACGTGATCATCGCCGACGATGATGGTGTGTGCGTCGTGCCGCGCGCCGACGCCGTTGCCGTGCTGGAAAAAGCACAGGCCCGCGAAGCCGCCGAAGAAGCCAAGCGCGTCCGCCTGGCCGCAGGCGAGCTCGGCCTCGACATCTACAATATGCGCCCCCGCCTCGAAGAGATGGGCCTTAAATATGTCTGACGCCCTCACCTCCGCCCGCGTCATGTGGATGCGCGGCGGCACGTCGAAGGGCGGCTATTTCCTGGCCGACGACCTCCCCGCCGACACCGCCGCCCGCGACGCCTTCCTGCTGCGCGCCATGGGATCGCCCGATCCCCGCCAGATCGATGGCATGGGGGGGGCCGACCCGCTGACCAGCAAGGTCGCGGTCGTGAAGAAGTCCGCCAGGGATGGCGTCGATATCGACTATCTCTTCCTGCAGGTTTTCGTCGACCAGGCGATCGCCAGCGACGCGCAAAATTGCGGCAATATCCTAGCCGGGATCGGTCCCTTCGCGATCGAGCGCGGCCTCGTCGCCGCGCAGCCGGAAGAGACGCGGGTCGCTATCTTCATGGAAAATACCAGCCAGATCGCCATCGCCACGGTCCAGACGCCCGGCGGCACTGTCCGCTATCATGGCGACGCCCGCATCGACGGCGTCCCCGGCAGCGCCGCCCCCATCCCGCTGGAGTTTCGCGACACCGCCGGTTCCTCATGCGGCGCGCTGCTTCCCACTGGCAACGCCTATGACGAAGTCGAGGGCGTCCGCGTCACCCTGATCGACAATGGCATGCCCTGCGTCGTGATGCAGGCGCGCGACGTCGGCATTACCGGCTATGAAGATCGCGATACGCTGGACAAGGACAGCGATTTGAAAGCCCGCATCGAAAAGATCCGCCTCGCCGTCGGCGAACGCATGAACCTGGGCGATGTCACAGAAAAGTCGGTGCCCAAGATGATGCTGGTCGCCCCGCCCCGCAATGGTGGCGCGGTTACGGTGCGCAGTTTCATTCCGCATCGCGCCCATGCATCGATCGGCGTGCTGGGTGCAGTCAGCGTCGCGACGGCCTGCCTGATCGACGGGTCGCCCGCCGCCGACGTCGCCAACATTCCCGATGGGTCGCGCAAGACGCTATCGGTGGAACATCCCACCGGTGAAACCACCTGCGTCATGGAACTGGACGAGAGCGGCTCGGTCACCAGCGCCGCCATGCTGCGCACCGCCCGCAAGCTCATGGATGGCACCATTTTTTCCTGACCGTTCGGGCTGAGCCTGTCGAAGCCCTCCACTTTTCTTGAAGAAACAACAGCCGTTGGCTTCGCCGACCTACGGTTCGACAGGCTCAGGGCGAACGGAGTTTTTAAGATATGACTCGGATCGTTTCATGGCACGGCAACCCGTCCAAACCGCTCTATACGCCCCCGCCCGGCGCGATTGATGCGCACTGCCATGTGTTCGGGCCGATGGCGGACTTCCCGTTCAGCGCTAAGGCGAAATATCTGCCCGAAGACGCCGGACCGGACATGTTGTTCGCCCTGCGCGACCATCTGGGTTTCGACCGCAACGTCATTGTCCAAGCCAGCTGCCACGGCACCGACAATAGCGCGACGCTAGACGCCATCGCCAAATCTAACGGCAAAGCACGGGGCGTCGCTGTCGTTGATCCGGCGATCTCGGAGGCTGACCTCCTGGCCCTCCATGACGGCGGCATCCGGGGCATTCGCTTCAATTTCCTCAAGCGCCTGGTCGACGACGCCCCCAAGGACAAGTTTCTGGAAGTCGCCAGCCGCCTGCCTGCCGGCTGGCATGTCGTCATCTATTTCGAGGCGGATATCCTCGAAGAATTGCGCCCCTTCATGGACGCCATCCCCGTGCCTCTCGTGATCGACCATATGGGCCGCCCCGACGTGACCCAGGGGCCGGACGGCGCGGATATGAAGGCCTTTCGCACCTTCCTCGACAGCCGTGACGACATCTGGTTCAAGGCGACCTGTCCTGACCGCCTCGATCCGAATGGCGACCCATGGAACGCCTTTGCCGATGCGGTCGCGCCATTGGTCGCCGACTATCAGAATCGTGTGCTATGGGGCACCGACTGGCCCCACCCCAATATGCAGGACGCCATCCCCGACGATGGCCATCTGGTCGACATGATCCCGCGCATCGCGCCAACCGCAGAGTTGCAGCGCAAATTGCTGACCGACAATCCGATGCGGCTCTATTGGCCGGAAGAACAGATCGCCTGACGGACGTGGGCGTCAGGCGACCAGCCCGACGCCCACGTCCTGCCCCGCCCATGCGCGCCAGCGATCCGCATCGGGCCGGGCTTCGACCCGATCGACCAGGTTGAATATCTTTACCTGACCCTGGGCGGCATCATAGGCGGGCCAATCCTCCTGTAGCCTACCATGCCGCACGAAATGGGCAATATGCCGCGTCATCCTTTGGCCCAAGGCGGCACGCTGCCCGGTCATCCGTCCCCCCCGCGCCAGCGCAGCGCGCAACCCGTGCATCGGCCATGTCAGCGTGAGGTCCAGCCCATGGGTCGCCCCGGCGATGGGGTGCGCATAATCGAAGCGGTAGAACCAGGTCGGGCTGTGCGCGGCATGGCGATCAGCGAAATGACGGGTCGGCATGACGAACGTCAGGTCACTGGCCAGCGCCCGCCGCCCCGCCTTGGTGCGCGGATAGGTCGCCAATATCGCCTGCGCTTGTTCCACCCCCAATTGCCCGTGCAACAGCGTTTCCAGCGCCGACCAACTGGTTGGCAGAATATCGCCGGGCATCAACTCGAACAATCGCACCTCATCGCGCGTCGCTCCGGCCAGCAACGGCACTGGCGCGGCCTGTGCCTCCTGAATGGCCGCGAGCGTACCCGGCACCAGATCGCCGTCCAGCCAGGGCGATGCGGGAATAGTCCCCGGATTGGCCGCGCCGACAGCCGCCTGCGCCTCAAAGAGGGCGTGCAAATCCAGCGCCTGCAGTGCCCCAAGGTCGCGTCCGCCTGCACCCAGTGCCGCGGCATATTGGCGGCCGATGGCCTCGCTCTTCGCCTGACCATGGATCAGGCTTACGGCACCGCTCTGCATGATCGCCTGCTGAAACAACGGCCGCGCTTTCGGGATATGCAGCAGCAGCGAGACAGACATTGATCCGGCGGATTGCCCGCCGATCGTCACCCGATCAGGATCGCCCCCAAAGGCGGCGATGTTGGTCCGCACCCATGTCAGCGTCGAAATCTGGTCGCGCAGGCCGAGGTTGGAGGGAATGTCTGCGCTATTCAGCGCGGCCCCAAGATTTACGAAACCCAGTATACCGACGCGATAATTGATCGTGACGACGACGATCCGTCCATCGCGGGCGAGTTGAGAGCCGTCATAGCTGTTGCCGCTGCCCGCGACGAAAGCCCCGCCGTGAATCCAGACATAGACGGGCAGTCTTTCATCTTCGCCCAGATCGTCCGGTGCGTAGATGTTGACGGTAAGACAATCTTCGGAAAAATCCGGCTGGGCGATCCGCGCGCGCTTTGCCGCGTTGCCATACATTTGCGGGCATTGCGGACCCGGTACGGTCGCATCGCGCACGTCGGCCCATGTCGGGGCCGCGACAGGCGCGGTAAAGCGGGCGGCTTGCGCATAGGGTATGCCCAGCCAGCGCCGTGCGCCTTGGGCGCTTGACCCGCGAACCAGACCCGACTGCGTAGCGACGACCTGATTGTTCATGGCACTCCCCCCTCCTGCGGCGACGTCGCACCGCATCACGCCTATCGCACCATCATCGCCCGCCCAAAACGCTTTTGTTCATGCAGCGGATCGCCGTACCGATATCGGGCTGGTCGGACGTCGCGCAGACCCAAGAAGGCTGACGAACGCCCAGATTTGCAGCTAGCCTCGCCCAAAATCACGGGAGAGACGATATGGAAGCGCTTGCAGAACTGGTCGCCAAAGAAGAGATACGACAGCTGGCGCAGCTTTATTCGCGTGGCGTCGATCGCAAGGATCTCGCGTTGCTGCGCACGCTCTATACGGACGATGGGATCGACAATCACGGTCCCTATTCCAGCGGCCCGGTCACGAACTACTACGCCTTTCTCGAACGGTCGCTGCCCCACATGCATATCGGCAGTCACCATATCTGCAATCATCTGGTCAGCGTCGATGGCGACACTGCGCAAGGCGAAGTCTATGCGATCGCCTGGCACCTGATCCCCGATGGCAATGGTGGGCTGGCGCATGACGTCCAGAGCGTCCGCTATGTGGATAATTATCGCAAGGAAAACGGCCGCTGGCTGTTCGCGCGGCGCGACGTCCAGTTCGACATGAAGATGCTGCTTCCGGCCGCCGATCATGGCGAAAAGCCTGATCCCACCCAGGACGCGACTTACGCAGTGCTGCCTGCGGCGCTGTTTGCGCGGTATTGACCCTGCGCCGCCGGTTCGCCGAGGCGATCAAAGCGGGCCTTGCTTGACAGGGTCGGCAGCGATGTTGATCACCCGTTCAAACGACGAAATGGTCGGCATGGCAGGAAGGATTTTTCGATGACACGCTCTCTCAATGGCAAGGTCGCGGTGGTGACGGGCGCGGGGTCGGGCATCGGGCGGGCCATCGCCATCCGCCTAGCCGAAGACACGGCGAAGATCGCCATCTGGGACATCAATGCCGAGGGTGCCGCCGAAACCGCGCAGATGATCGAGGATGCCGGTGGCACCGCCATTGCCATCGCCGCCGACTGTTCGGACAAGGTCGCCATCCACGCAGCGGCGGAGGAAACCCGCGCCACGCTCGGCCCCGTCGCCATCCTGGTCAACAATGCCGGCATCGCGCCCTTTACCCCGTTCATGGAGATTGACGATGATCTGTTCGACAAGGTCATCCACATCAACCTGCGCGGACCATATCTGCTGACCAAGGAAGTCTTGCCCGACATGCTCGCCGCCCAATGGGGCCGTGTGATCAACATCACTTCCTCCTCGGTCCAGTCCGGCTCCTTTGCCCAGGGCCATTATGTCTCGTCCAAGGGCGGGTTGATGGGCATGACCAAGGCGCTGGCACTGGAATTCGCCGCCAGCGGCGTGACGTTCAACATGGTGCCACCCGGCTTCATCGACACGCCCATGCTGCGCGCGGCGCCGATCGACGTCGATGCCTTTGCCCAGACCCTGCCGATGAAGCGGGTGGGCAAGCCGGAGGATATTGCCGCCGCCTGCGCCTATCTGGCGTCGGAGGAGGCCAGCTACATCACCGGCCAGACGATCAGCACCAATGGCGGCCGCTATATGGGATCGCATTAAGCCCGAACAGAAAAGCGCCGTGCCCCAAGCGCCTTGCGCACGCGTCACCGGCTCTTATGCTGGCACCATGGTCCAGAAACGTCGCATTGGAGCCGAAAGCTCCGAAACCCGCGCCCGCATCGTCGACGCTGCCGAACAGGTGATCCGCGATGAAGGCTATGCCGCCGCCAGTTCGCGGCGCGTTGCCTTGCGCGCGGAATTGCCGCCATCGCTGGTGCATTATTATTTCCCCACCACCGATGACCTGCTGCTCGCCGTATTCCGGCGCGGCGCGCAGCAAAGTGACGCGATGATCGACCAGGCGCTGGCCAGCGACGATCCTGTGCGCGCGCTGTGGCGTTTCTTTACCGATACCAGCCGCACCGCGCTGGCGATGGAATTTGTCGCGCTGGCCAATCACCGCAAGGCAATCCGCGCGGAGATCACGCGCCACAGCGAAGCGATGCGGGCGCGCCAGACCGCCTGTCTCGACCGGCTGCTCGGTCCGAAACTGGCCGAGCAAGGCATGACCGCTGCGGCCATGAGTGTGCTGCTCGCGAGTGCAGGACGGGCGTTGGTCATGGAAAAGGGTCTGGACGTCAGCGCCGGGCATGACGATGCGCGCCAGGCGGTCGAACGCTGGCTGGATAAGCTCCTCGCCTGAAAAATGAGACATGTTGACTTTTTTTCAACCCCATGCTGAACATGTGTTCAAGACATTGGAAAGACTGAGGAGAGTCGGACATGGCAAGCACCGCAATCACGCGCATGGCGCATGAAGAGATCAAGCCGAACATCGGTAGCCGCATCCTGAACAGCAAGGCGGAATTGCTGGCGGGCGACCTGGGACCGCAGCTGCGCGAGTTGCTGGAACAGCGCGGCGTGCTGGTGTTTCCCAAGATCGATTTCGACGACGACGAACAGATCGCCTTCACCAAGACACTCGGCACATTCGCGCCCGAAATGCAGGACGGCACCAACCACAAGATTCACAAGATCACGCTCGACGTGAAGGAAAATCCGCAGAGCGCCGAATATCTAAAAGGCTCGCTCTACTGGCATATCGACGGCACGATGAACGACACGCCGATCCTGGCGTCGCTGCTGTCGTGCAAGGTCAAGGCACCGTGGGGCGGCAATACCGGCTTCTGCAACACCTATGCCGCCTATGAAGCACTGAGCGACGCGCAGAAAGCGGAGTATGAGAAGCTGCGCGTGATCCATTCGGTATGGGCGACGGTCTTCTATTATGAACCGGAACCCAGCCTCGCCAAGATTGAGGGGATGCAGCGGATCGGCGAGAATGAACTGCCGCTGGTGTGGAACCACAAATCGGGCCGCAAGTCGCTGGTCCTTGGCTGCACCGCGCATCGTGTCAAAGACGTGACCCCCATGGAAAGCGCGAAAATTCTGGTTGGCCTGCGCGAATGGGCAACGCAGGAAGAGTTCAGCTACAGCCATGAATGGAGCGTCGGCGACCTGGTGATCTGGGACAATACCGGCACCATGCACCGCGCCGAGGCCTATGATCCCACTTCCAACCGCATGATGCATCGCACCAAGTTGCAGGGCGAAGAGCCGTTCGAATAAAACGGCTTGAGCGTCGGCAAGTTAGAAGCCCGTCGCCAGATATGGCGGCGGGCTTTTCAATAGGTATCTCAGATATTTAGTCGATCGACTTTGGTGCCCCGGTGCCCATGTAACACGCCAGATTCTGGTGCAGGCTGGCGACCGAGCGCTCCATATAGGGGTTGGGCTGGGTGCCGCGGAAGCCGACATTCTTCATGCCCTGCTGGACGGCGGCCATGTTGGTGAAATCCTGTTGCAGGACCGGCGGCCATTCCTCCGGTTTGGTATATTCCCAGTCGGTCGCGGGTGCTTCGCCGTCGGGGAACAACTCGAATACCGCCGCCTCGAAAATACATTTGTCCGGGTCGCGCTGATAGGGACGGGCCGAATAGCAGAGCATGTTGTTGACGGCGTGGCCGATCTGGAAATTGGGGAAAATCTGCCAGGCGGTGCCGCTCTTGGCGGTATGGGATGGCTCGACCACTGGCCAGATGACGCCGCGCTTTGCATCGTCGGCGCGGGCGGTGGCCAACCAATGCTGCAACACCTGCGGCGCGGGGGTGCCTTCGGGCAGTTCGTCCTTCAACCGCTGCGCCGCGTTGACCAGCGTCATGGTCGTATTGGTGTTGGCATTTTCCCAGGTGAAGAGCTGCATCTCCGCCGTCGAGAGGCGCGGGTCTTCGCCCGATCCGACACGCAACTTGGCCTGGTTCTCGTCCATATTCTTGGGCGCGTCATAGCCGATATTGCTGTGCAGGCCATGTTGGCGCGCCCAGCCGCGAAATTCGCCGAAGGCATTGAATTCGGGATGGGTGGTCTGGACATGATAGGTTTCGCTGAAGGCTTCGAGCGCGACTTTCCAGTTGCAGTCGAAAATGATCCATTTGCGCCAGCGATAGCGCATATTCTGAAGGCCGAAGGGATCGAGCATGCCCGGCACCACCCCCAGATAGTCGGTCAGTGCGTCGCCATCGGGATCAAGGTTGATCCACGCCCAACCGCCCCATGTATCGACCCGCACCTTGCCCAGCGCGGTGCGTTCCGCCGTTAGTCTACCCTGCCAGTCATCCTGATGGTTGACGAAGATGCATTGCCCCTGTCGATCGAAGGTCCAGCCGTGGAAGCCGCAGATGATGCTCGTCCGGTTGCCGCGTGCGTTGCGAGCGCCCGCTGGCGTGTCGATCAGACGGCGGCCACGATGGGGGCAGACATTATGAAAGGCACGCAATTCGTCGGGGCCGGTGCGCATGACGATGACCGAGTCTTCGAGAATGTCGTAGGTGACGAAATCGCCGACATTGGGGATGTCCTGCAGCCGGGCGGCCTGAAGCCAGACCTTGCGCCACAACCGGTCCTGTTCGGCGCGGGCATAGTCGGGCGATATATAGGCATCGGCCGGGACGGTGACCGGCTGTGTCAGATCTGTCATGGCATCCTCGCTTGTCATCTATCGGCCCTGCCACCGGGGCGGGCGTTTTTCCGCGAAGGCGCGGGGGCCTTCCTGTGCGTCTTCGCTTTGGTAGGTGTATTCCGACGCGGCACGGGCGGCCTGGAGGGCAGCGGAGCGGCCCATCTCGGTCGCCAGCATCACCGTGTCGCGGCCCGCCTTCACCGACAAAGGCGCGCCGTCCAATATTTCGGCGGCAAGCGCGATGGCGGCGTCCAGCAGTGCTTCGGGTTCGGCCAGGCGGTTGACGAGACCGATCTCATAAGCGCGCTGCGCAGTGATCGGTTTGCCGGTCAGGATGATCTCCATCATGATCCGCTGCGGGATCATGTGGATGAGCGGGGACGCCCAAGGGGAGGATCGGCCGACCTTGACTTCGGTGATGGCAAAGCGCGCGGTGCTACTGGCGACGCACAGGTCGCAGGCCTGTGCGATCATCCAGCCGCCTGCAAAGGCAACGCCGTTGACGGCGGCGATCGTGGGCTTGCTCAGTTCGATCGTGTCGTAAGGGAGCGGGAACATGGCGCGCGGCGGAACGGTCATGCCGGTTTCGACCATTTCCTTGAGGTCGCCACCCGCGCAGAAGGCCTTGTCGCCTGATCCGGTCAGGATGGCGACGCGCAGCGCCGGGTCGGTTTCGAACCTGTCCCATGCGGCGCGCAAGCCTTCGCGCACCTCGCGGCTGAGGCAATTGCGCTGGTCTGGGCGGTTGATCGTCAGGACGGCAATGCCATCGGCGCGGGCATCGAAAAGGATGGCGTCGGTCATGTCGCTGACATTCCTCCCCTGGCAGGGGAGGTGTCTGGCGCAGCCAGACGGAGGGGTGTCGCCCTATCGATAGGGTGACACCCCTCCGTCAGCACTGCGTGCTGCCACCTCCCCTTACAGGGGAGGATTTCAGGCTTCGACCGGCGAGACTCCATCTAAAACCCCCTTTGCGCGATGATATGGGCGGCCCGGTCCAGTTCCTCGCGGAAATCGGGATGGGCGATGGCGATCAGGCGGCGAGTGCGCTCGGCGAGGCTTTGCCCCTTGAGTTCGGCCGCGCCATATTCGGTGACGATCACGTCCACGTCGGTGCGAGCGGTGGTGACCGGACCGGAGAGCTGGGCGACGATCTTGCTGAGCGTGCCGCCCTTGGCCGACGCTGACAACGCGATGATCGATCGGCCGCCCGGCGATCTGGCACCGGCCCGCACAAAATCGACCTGCCCGCCCGTGCCGCCTAGATAGACCGCGCCCGCTTGTTCGGCATTGACCTGTCCGGTCAGGTCCACCTCCAGCGCGCTATTGATCGTAACTAGGCGCGAGAGGCGGCCCAATATCGCGGCGTCATGGGTATAGCTGGTCGCACACATGCGGATCGCCGGGTTGCGGTGCGCCCAGTCGTAGAGGCGCTTCGTGCCGATGAGCGCGCCGTTGATCGAGACGCCGGGGTCGACCTCCTTGCGGGCGTTGGTGATGATGCCTGCCTCCACCAGTTCGACAAGGCCATCGCCCAACATGCCGGAATGGACGCCCAGATCCTTGCGGTCGTGCAGCAGCCGCAGGATCGCATCGGGCACAGCCCCCACGCCGGTCTGGATCACCGCGCCGTCGCCGATGAAGGCCGCGCAGTGGCGGGCGATAGCTTCGTCGGTCGGGCCGATGGCGGCGGGGGCGACTTCGACAGGTGGACGGTTGACAGGGATGGCGACGTCGATGGCGGATGCGGGAATGGTTTCGCCGGGCGTGAAGGGGACGGCTTCGTTGATTTCCGCGATGACGACCCGCGCCTTGTCCACGGCGGCGCGAACATAATCGCTGATCAGGCCGCAGCTATGATTGCCATGCTCATCCGCCGGACTGACCTGGATCAGGGCCACGTCGCAGGGGATGATCCCGGCGGTGATCAGCGGGCCGATCTGGCTGACATGGACGGGAATGACCTTGAGCTTGCCCGCCTTGGTCATGGACCGCAGCGCGCCGATCGCGCCCATGCTGGACAGGGCGAAGCTGTCGGCGGTGGCGGGCGTGAAGAGGCCGGAAAAGCTGGTAGCGATGAAAGCGGACAGGTCTGGAATATCGCGGCCCTGGTCGATCAGCGCCTCGACCAGGGTGGTGGGTTCGCCACAGGCTTGGCCGATGACGATATGGTCACCGGCCTTTAAGTGTACAGCGAAGCGGACACTGGTTTCGCTTTTCACAATCGCCCTACTTGTCGGAGTAAATGCTCGGCGCGGCTGAGATGGGGACGATCGAGCATCCCGCCCCTATAGCCGATCGCGCCGACGCCCGAATTTTTCGCAAATATATCAACCACTTCAATCGCCTGCGCGATTTCTTCCTCGGTGGGGGTGAAGGCGGCGTTGATCACGTCGACCTGCGCCGGGTGGATGGCCAGCATGCCGCGATAGCCATCACGCCGTACTTTTTCCGCACGGGCCTTCAACCCTTCGAGATCACGGAAATCGCCCTGGATCGTTTCGATCGCGGTGACGCCGGCGGCCGCTGCGCCGAGCAGGCACATTGACCGCGCCAACTCATAGGTGAAGCCATAGCTGCCGTCGTCATTGCGGTTGTTGCTGGCGCCGATCGAGTCGGCCAGATCCTCCGCGCCCCAGGTGAGCGCGACGACACGCGGCGCGCCCTTATAATCGCCCGTATGGAACATCGCTTTCGCCGTTTCGGTGACCAGCACGATCAGCGGGGTCGAGCCTTCACCGATGCCATTGGCGACTTCAAGCGCGGAGAGATAATGGTCGAGCCGCTCCACATCCTGCCGCCCATCGACTTTAGGCAGCATGATGCCGCCGGGCCGGGCGGGCATGATCGCGGCAAGATCGAGCAGCGTATGGGGACCGTCCAGCGGATTGACCCGGACCCACAAACGGTCCCGGCCTTCGGGACGGCTGGCGAGACAATCATGGACCAGCTGGCGCGCCAGCGCCTTGTTGTCGGTCGTGACGGCGTCTTCCAGATCGAACAGCGCGATGTCCGCCGCGCTGTCTGCGGCCTTGGCCATCTTCTTCTCGCTATCGCCCGGCGCGAACAGCCAGGAGCGCATCTTGATCGAAAGGGTGGCGGGGGTGGACATGATCTTCTCTCCGGTCAGTAGGATTTGGGCAAGTCCAACACTTTTTCGGCGAGAAAGTTAAGGATCATATGCGGGCTGATCGGCGCGGTGCGTGGAATCAGCACTTCGCGCAGCAACCGTTCGACATGATATTCCTGGGCATAGCCCATGCCACCCAGCGTCAGCATGGCGGTATGGCAAGCCTCGAACGCAAATTCGGCGGCGAGATATTTGCCCGCATTGGCCTCGACGCCGCATTCCTCGCCCTTGTCGAATTTGGTCGCGGCCTGCATCACCATCAGATTGGCCGCTTCCAATTGCGCCCAGCATTTGGCGAGCGGGTGCTGGATGCCTTGATTCATGCCGATCGGCCGGTCGAACACGATGCGTTCGCGGGCATAGCGGGCGGCACGCTGGATCGCGTTGCGGCCAATGCCCACCGCTTCGGCCGCGAGCAATATGCGTTCGGGGTTCAGCCCTTTGAGGATGATGCGGAACCCCTGCCCCTCTTCGCCGATCCGGTCCTCTTCGGGGATGAAGAGGTCGTTGATGAACACCATGTTGGAGCCGACCGCATGGCGGCCCATCTTTGGGATCAGCTGATGCTCGATTCTATTGCGGTCGAGCTTGGTATAGAAAAGCGACAGGCCGTGGGTCTTGTTCTGCACCTCATCGAGCGGGGTCGTCCGCGCCAGCAGCATCATCCGGTCGGCGACATGCGCGTTGGTGATCCAGATTTTTTCGCCATTGACGCGATAGCCGCCCGCCTCGCGCACGGCGCGGGTCTTGAGCTTGGTCGTGTCCAGCCCGGTATTGGGCTCAGTGACGGCAAAGCACATTTTTTCCGCGCCCGACAGGATCGGCGGGATCATGCGCTGCTTCTGTTCCTCGGTGCCGAACAGGTCTATGGGTTCGAGGCTAAATACCGGGCCATGGATGGTGGAGGCCGCCGTCATGCCGCCGCCCGCTTCGGCGACCGCCTGCATCATGATGGCCGCTTCGGTGATGCCAAGGCCAGCGCCACCCACTGATTCCGGCATGGCGACGCCCAGCCACCCCGCCTGCGCCATCGCGGTATGAAATTCGACCGGATATTGGGCATCCCGATCGCGCGCGAGCCAATAATCGTCGCTGAACTGGCTACATTGGGCCAGCACGGCGTCCCGAATATTCTGCTGGTCGTCGGTAAAGGCAAAATCCACGTTTCTGGTCCCGATTGCCGCAAGGGGCGGTCCTGATTGTCGGCCTTTTGGGTATCAGCGGGGGATAAGGCGCACAATCGAACGGCTGTTCAAGATCCGACATATCGGTGGGGCGAAGTGGTTGGCCATGGCTTCGCCGCGCCGCCTGTCCTAGCCCGACGGCATGGAACAGGAGAGAGACATGGGCGAGCCAAAGGGCCATGGTGGGCCGCTGACAGGCGTGCGGGTGGTCGATCTGACCGCAATGGTCTTTGGCCCCTATGCGACGCAGATCATGGCCGATATGGGCGCGGACGTCATCAAGGTGGAGCCGCCGGGCGGTGGCGACCAGACCCGCTATATCAATGGTGGCAATGCGCCGGACCTGGGCGGCGTATTCACCAACGTCAATCGCGGCAAGCGCAGCATCGTGCTGGACCTGACGCGCGAAGCGGACAAGGATGTGCTGCGCGCGCTGATCGCGATGGCGGATATCTTCATCCATTCGATGCGGGGCAAGGCGATCGCGCGACTGGGGTTCGACTATGCCGCGGTCAGGGCGATCAAGCCCGACATCGTCTACACCAATTGCTATGGCTATAGTCGGCGCGGGCCGGAAGCCAACAAGCCCGCCTATGACGATACGATCCAGGCCGAATGCGGCATCCCGCATCTGCAAGCGCTGATGACCGGCAAGCCCGATTTCATGGCAACGATCATCGCCGACAAGGTGGCGGGGCTGACCGGGCTGTATGCAACCATGATGGCGCTGTTCCACCGCGAGCGCACCGGCGAGGGGCAGGAGGTGGAAGTGGGCATGTTCGAGACGATGGCCGCCTTCATGCTGACCGAACATGCCAGTGGCGCGATGTTCGATCCGCCAATCGGCCCGGCCCATTATCACCGCGTGGTCGCGCGCAACCGCAAACCCTATGCGACCAAGGACGGGCATATCGCGGCGCTGGTCTATAATGACAAGCATTGGAACGCCTTTATCGGCGCGGTGCAGCCGGAATGGGCGAGCGAAGAGTTTGACAGCCTGCCCAAGCGGGCGAAGCAGATCGACCGGGTCTATGGCTTGCTGGGTGGGACATTCGCGCAGAGGACGACGCAGGAATGGCTGGATCTGTTGGCGTCGCTGCATATCCCCGCCGCACCGTTGCGGACGACGGACGAGCTGTTCGAGAATGACCATCTGAACGCCATCGGCTTTTTCGAAACGGTGGAGACCGAGCATGGCGCGGTGCGCTTTCCGGGCGTTCCCACTTGGTTTTCCGCGACGCCGGGGAAGGTCGCTGGCGGTGCGCCGGGGCTGGACGCGCATGGGGATGCGGTGCGGGGGGAAATTGGCGCTCCCGCTCCTCCACTTTAAGCGAGGCTCCAAAAGTCGCACTATTCCCTCGTCCGTTCGCCCTGAGCCTGTCGAAGGGCAGCCCTTGTCCGGGCAAGAAAGGAAGAAGGCTTCGACAAGCTCAGCCCGAACGGATGTGAGGTCGGTAGCGGCACGATGGATCGACCCTTGCACCGCCACGGCGATGAAGCGGGGTGCCCGCCCGATCCGTCTTGAACGCCCCTCCCCAGCCTTTACCCTTCTCCCTCAAAGCTAATAGCGGACAGGGTGACATGGCAGAGGATTTGGCAGCGACGACATCGGTTCCGTTCGAGATTACCGATCCCGAACGCATCCCGACGCCTCGCTATTATGACGAAGCATTCTATAAGCGCGAGTGCGAGCAATTATGGCCGCATGTCTGGCAGATGGCGTGCCGCGTGGAGCAGGTGCCCGAAGTCGGCGACTGGATCGAATATAGCAATCTTGGTCAATCGGTTATCATCGTGCGGACCAAGGATGGCATTCGCGCCTTCCACAATGCCTGCCGCCATCGCGGCGTGCCGCTGACCGAAGGGAGCCATGGCAATTGCAAGGGCAAGGGGTTCATCTGTCCCTTCCATGGCTGGCGCTGGAATATCGAGGGGAAAAACACCTTCGTCTATGGCCGCCATCTGTTCAGCGAGGGGCAGTTGGACGAAGCCGATCTGGCGCTGCGCCCATGCCGCATCGAAATCGAAATGGGCTGTGTGTTCATCAATTTCGATGATGATGCACCGGGATTCCGGCAGCAATTGGGGCCGTTGGCGGCGGGTCTGGATGCCTACAAGGCCGACAAGATGCGCGCCGAATGGCAATTCGCCACGATGCTGCCTGCCAACTGGAAGACCGCGATGGAAGCCTTCATGGAGGGCTATCATGTCATGCGCACGCACCCGCAGCTTCAGCAGAAGGTGCCGATCCTCTATAATATGATGTATGGCATGGACACGGGCGGGATAGGCGTGCCGATCAACCCCAACCGGTCGATGCGCGACAATATCGTCGATCAGGTCGATCATCTGCAATTGTTGAGCGATGGCATGGCGGGAATGTGCCATGCCAAGGATGTGGCGGTGGCGCGCACGCTGATCGACGTCGAATTGCCCGACGATCCGGGGCAGGCGATCATGCAATGGTTCGGCACGCTCAACCATTGCGTGACGCAGGCCGGGCTGGCGCGCGGCGAACCGGCGCCCGACCTCAATCACATCGCGGTCAATACGCCGGTGAAGGCGGTCGAATTCATCTTCCCCAATTATTTCCTGCTGCCATTCCTGTCGAGCATGGCCGCTTATCGCATCCGCCCGCTGGGACCGGAAAGCTGTATGTTCGAGCTATGGTCGCTGACCCACTTCCCCGAAGGCCAGGAGCCGCCACCGGTAATGGAAGCCGTGACGCTGCCCTATGACAGCGACCAATTCCCGATGATCCCCCGTCAGGACTATAGCAATATCCCGATTCAGCAGAAGGGGCTGCACGCCCAAGGCTTTGACTTCATGCGATTGGCGAAGGAGATAGAAGGGCTGATTTCCAACTATCAGCGGATCATCGACGGCTATCTGAAGGGCGTGGAGCCGGAAAAGCTGAGCGCGGCGACGCAGAAGCTGGCGGGGAATTTCGACGGGCCGATTTTGGATCTGGGGTTTTAGAAACGCTTGTTCCCCGGCGGAGGCCGGGGAACGCTGAATTTCTAAGGCCAGAGCGCATCCGCCGCAGCAAGCGCTTGCCCACCGCGTCCGCCAACGTCGCTGATCAGCGCCTTGAGGCGGTAGGTCCACAGGTGGAGGGGATGTTCGAGCGTCACGCCCATCGCGCCGAAAAATTGGTGGAAATCATAGACGGTCGCACGGGCCGATTCCTGGGCGTGAAGCGCGGCGAGCGCAGCGTCGGCGGGGTCGAGCGTGGCGGCGGCCTTGAGGGCCAGCCAGCGAACGCCGTTAGCGCGCACCTGCGCTTCGGCCAGCCGGTGGCGTAGCGCCTGGAAGGTAGCGAGCGGACGGCCGAATTGCTGGCGGTCGGTGACATGGGCGACCGTGCTGTCGAGCGCGGCGGCAAGCAGACCGGCGGCTTCAGCGGCGAGCGCGACGCGCCAGCGGGTCAGCACGTCCTCGATGGAAAAGGCATGGCTAATGCGGTTGGCGGGCACAGCGAGTAGCGTGGCCAAAGGGTAGCCGTAAAGCGCTTCGGGTTCAGGGCGGACCTGCTCTGCCGTGGCGGTGAAGGTCGAAACGCCGGATCGACCGACAATCAGTACGGTGGCCCCTTCGCGCAGGAAGCGAATGGGGCGGGTCGTGCGGCCTTCTTCGACCAGGCAGAGCGGACGCGGCAGATCATCGCCCAGCAGCGGACGGATCAGCGCGCTGGCCGCGGCTTCGACCGTGTGCGGCAGGCGGGCTACACGTTCCACGACAAGCGCGGCGGAGACTGCGCCGAGATCAGGATCGAATCCTATGTCGAGAAATCCACCCTCGGCCAGTTCGCGGTCGAGCTGCGCATCGGGCAGGGCAAAGCCTGCTTCATGCAGCGATGCGCCTGCATAGGGCCGGGTCAGCGCGTCGATCGCGTCGAGGATCGCGACCTGATCGTCAGTGAGCGACAGGTCCATCAGCGCGGCTCCCTGGGTAATTTGAGGACATCGGTGGCGATGATGTTGAGTTGGATTTCCGCCGCCCCCGCCGCAATCCCGGCGACGATGCCGCGCTGGTGGTGCATTTTGAGATAGGGGTGCGCGTCGGCGAGCGCTTCGGGCAGATATTCGACGATAAATTCGCACACGCGCCGCTCGGCCATGACGGTGGCGAAGCGGGCCGAGCTGGATTCCGCGCCGATCGCCTCGCCCTTCGCGCGACGGTCGACGATGGCGTAGCTCGCCATGCGCGCGGCTTCGGTGAGGGCTGCCGCATGAGCGGCTTCGATCCTGACCGCTTGGCCGTCGAACTCCCCCTGCTCCTTCAGAACCGCGACGGCACGGTCGAGCGCAGCGCGGGCCAGCGCATAGCGGGGGATGCCCAGCCGTTCGTTGGTCAGCGAATAGCCGATAATCTCCCACGCCTGGCCCTCATCGCCCAGGCGCGCGGTGAGCGGCACCGTGACATCATCGAAAAACACTTCATGAATATCGCCTTCGCCGATCAGCGATGGGATTTGGCGGACGGTGATGCCGGGCGTGTCCATCGGCACCAGCAGGATGGAGATGCCACGCTTACGATCGTCACTGGTGCGGCAGACGAGGAAGCAGGTGTCGGCCAACCCCGCATAGCTGGTCCAGATTTTCTGGCCGGTGACGCGATAGACGTCGCCATCCCGTTCCGCGCGGGTGCGGAGCGAAGCGAGGTCGGAGCCGGAGCCGGGCTCGGAAAAGCCCTGGCACCACAGCGCCTTGCCTTCCCCGATCGGGGGCAGATAGCGCGCCTGTTGATCAGGCGAGCCGTAGCGGATCAGCGTCGGGCCGATCCAATTGACGTTCATATATTGGCCGCCGCGCGGTTCGCCCGCGATCCACATTTCTTCGGCAAGGATCATCTGGTGCCAGGGGTCCAGCCCCTGCCCGCCCAATGCGACCGGCCAATGCGGGATCAGCAAGCCCTGCTCCGCCAGCGTACCGCAAAATGTTTCGGCATAGCGGGTCAACGCAGGCGAGGCTGGGCCATGCTGCGAGAAACGCTCCCAATCGTCCGGCAGCGTATCGGCCAGCAGCGCGCGCAGCCGGGCGCGGAAGGCCGTTTCCTGATCTGTCCATGCAAAGTCCATGGGCCTGTGATTACGGGATGCCGCAGGGCGAGAATAGACGACCGCTCAAGAGAACGCCCCGGTGATATGGCAAAGGCGGGCTTGGACAAGAGCGGCGGAGCGGTACCATGCACAGGCATGAACACGGACGCCGCCTCTTATATTCCCCTCCTGCCGCTGGCCGATATGCCCGATGGCAGCGTCCTAGCGGTAGAAGCGGCGGGCCGCTCGATCATGCTGTGCCATTTCGAGGGGCGCATCCATGCGCTCGACAATATGTGTTCCCATGCGCAGGAACCGCTGGCGTGCGGGCGGATGCGACTGGGGTGGATCGCCTGCCCGGCGCATGGTGCGCGGTTCGACCTGGAAACGGGCGAGGCGTTGACCGGCCCCGCCAGCGACCCCATCGCCACCTATGCCGTGCGCGTGGTGGACGGGATGATCGAGGTCGCGATCTAGGCCATCGCCTTGGGGATATTGCGGGTACGCCCCTTGCGTGGGGGGCCATATTTGCGACCTAGCAGATGCGTATTTTGTGGAGGCACGGGATTTGAGCGACGCATTGGACGGCTTGCGGCAGGAGGTGCGCGAATGGCTTGCCGTTCATGCGCCAAAGGACTGGCGCGCGCACAGCACGAGCGAAGCCGCCTTTCTCGCCATGCAACGCAGCTGGTTCGCGACGCTGGTGAAGGGCGGTTATGCAGTGCCGCATTGGCCCGAAGGTTGGCCGGGCGGCGGGCGATCGCTGGCCGAGCAGAAAGTGATTTACGAGGAGTTTGCGCGCGCCGATACGCCGCGCCTGCTGCTGTCCTTCATGTCCACCTATCATGCCGCATCGACCTTGTTCGAATGGGGCAGCGCGGGACAGCAGCAGCGCTATATCCCCCGCATCCTGGATGGCGAAATCTGGTGCCAGGGTTTTTCGGAGCCGGGCGCGGGGTCGGACCTTGCCGCTTTGCGCACGCGCGCCGAGCGGAAAGGCGATGTCTATGTCGTCAATGGCCAAAAGCTCTGGTCGACCATGGGGCAATTTGCCGACCAATGCCTGCTGCTGGTGCGGACCAGCAATGAAGGGGTCAAGCAGGCTGGGCTGACCTATTTGCTGCTGGATTTGAAGGCACCGGGTGTCACCGCGCGACCCATTCATCAAATTCATGGCGACGAGGAATTTGCCGAAATCTTCCTCGAGAATGTCGAGATTCCGGTGGCCAACCGGCTGGGCGAGGAAGGCCAGGGCTGGGCCGTGGCGCAATCGACCCTGTCGTCCGAACGCGGACTGACGCTGCTGGAGCTGAGCGCGCGGATGCGCGGGGCGATGTGGCGGATCGGCGACCTTATTCGCGCGCATGGGCGCAGCGAGGATGCGGGCGTGCTGCGCGATGTCGGGCGGCTGGCCAGCAAGGTCGATGCGACCTGCGCCGTCGCCGACCAGTTTCTCGCCAATCGCATCGCAGGTGAGGAAAAGGTGGGCGACGCCTCCATCGTCAAGCTGGCCTATTCGCGCACGCTGCGTGACTTTACGGCGCTCGGACTGCGGATTGGCGGGCTGGACGCGCAATATCATGCGCCGATCACCTTTGGCGGCGGCATGGAAACGGGCAATTGGATGGCCGATTTCATGAACAGCTATGCCTGGACGATCGCGGGCGGCAGCGATGAGGTGCAGCGCAATATCATCGCCGAGCGGCTGCTGGGGATGCCGCGCGAACCCAAAAGCTGGACCTTGAAGGAGAGCGCGGCATGAGCATGACGCGAAGCGAATTGCAGGACGCCGCCGCCAAGGCGTTCGACGGCGACCTGACCCCCGACGCAGCGCAGAGCTGGACCCTGATCACCGACATGGGATGGCTGATGATGGCCGTGCCGGAGGATCAGGGCGGGCTGGGCCTTGGCCGCGAGGCGGTGGGGGTGATCCATCAGGCGTTGGGGCGGACATTGGTGGCGGGGCCGACGATCGCGCAGATGCTGGTGATCGAGGCGCTGAGCGGCACGGCGCAGGACGAACTGTTGGGCCGGGCGATGGCGGGCGAGGTAATGACCGCGTCGCTGAGCGAAGGCCTGACCGCCGTGCCGGATGCCGACCGGGCCAGCCATCTGCTGTTGGTCGATGCAGAGCGGGTGGCGTTGCTACAGACGCAGGGCCTTGGCCTGACGGCGCGGGCGACGTGGGACAAGACGCGGCGGCTGTTCGATGTTGATGTCGGCGAGAAGGAAGGCATAGTGCTGGCGCAAGGGGAAGCGGCAGTAGCGCTGGTCGATCGCCTGTCGGCGCTGCGCAGCCTGGCCCTCGCGGCCGACAGCCTGGGCGGGGCGGATGCCGCATTGCGCATGACGATCGATTATCTCGAAACGCGGCGACAGTTCGACCGGCCGCTGGCGCTGTTCCAGGCGTTGAAGCATCGCGTCGCCGACATGAAGACCGCGCTGGTGGCGGCGGAAGCGCTATTTTGGGCGCGGGCCGACGACCCCGATGCCGACGCGATCCGCATGGGTGCGATGAAGGCCCATGCCGCCAATGTCTATCGCCTGATCGCGGAGGAAGCGATCCAGCTCCATGGCGGCATAGGCCTGACCATGGAGCATCCTTGTCACTTGTTCCTCAAGCGCGCGACGCTGAACGCCGCGCTGGGCGGCGACGCGGACCATTGGGAGGAAGCGGCGGGGCGACGTCTGCTCGCCGCCTGACGCCTTCACGCCAGCGGTTCGCCGTTCCAGGTTTCGGTATCCACCTGCGCCTGCGCCGCGCGGGGATAGCGCGGGCCGGACACCGCTTCGAAGGTGAACAGCGCATCGACCGCCGCCAGCGTATCGGCCGACAGGTCGAGCGTCAGCGTCGCCAGATCCTCGTCCAGATGGGCGATACTGGTCGTGCCGGGGATCGCGACGATATAGGGACGGCGCGACAATACCCAGGCGAGGCTGAGCTGCGCCATGGTGCAGCCCGCATCCGCCGCGATTGC
This sequence comes from Sphingobium sp. ba1, assembly GCF_000743655.1. Classification (NCBI taxonomy): domain Bacteria; kingdom Pseudomonadati; phylum Pseudomonadota; class Alphaproteobacteria; order Sphingomonadales; family Sphingobiaceae; genus Sphingobium; species Sphingobium sp. ba1. Next base: position 1,502,528 of record NZ_JPPQ01000069.1, on the reverse strand, counting down.
GCCAAAGGCGGCCGCCAATTCCATATTCCGTTCGAAATGGGGCGATTGGAAACGCGGCATGGCGGCACGGATGTCCCCTTCCGGCACGCCATCCGCGCCGACCCCGCCCGCCAGCACGCCGCGCGCGACCGGCGAGAAGGCGACGAAGGCGACGACCAGCTCCCCGCAGGCGTCCAGCACCGCGACTTCGGCGTTGCGGGTCCAGGGCGAATATTCGGTTTGCATCGCCGCGATCGGATGCACCGCATGGGCACGGCGCAGCGTCGCGGCGGACATTTCCGACAGGCCGATCGCGCCGATCTTGCCCGCTTCGACGGCACGAACCAGCGCACCGACCGACTCCTCGATCGGGACATTGGGGTCCAACCGGTGGAGATAATAGAGGTCGATATGCTCGACCTGGAGCCGCCGCAGCGAATCCTCCAGCGTGGCGGTGATGGTCGCTGGCGATCCGTCGATCCCGCGCTGCCCGTCCTTGCCACCCAGCACGCATTTGCTGGCCAACGTGAAGGCATCGCGCCGATGCATCAGGGTGCGGCCCAGTAATTCCTCATTCGCGCCAAAGCCATAGAGCGCGGCGGTATCGAAGAAATCGACCCCGACATCGAGCGCATGGCGCAGCAACCGCTCGGCCTGTTGCGCGTCGGGCCGGGGCAGATAGGCGTGGCTCAGATTCATGCAGCCAAGGCCGATGGCCTTGACCGTAAAGGGGCCGACAGTGCGGGGCGAGGGCAATAGGCTCATGAGCGAGGCGATATCCTGTGTCCGTTGGCGTGGCCCTCCCCTTAGCGGGCGATCATGCTCCGGGCCAGCGGGGCGATAAGGTTGCATCATGGGGCACAGCCTATTGGCTTGGCGCGGAAAGGCGGCGATAGTCGGCGGCAGGGGCTTGGAACGGAAGGATAGTGCGATGACGCAGGACGCAGGCAATGGAGATACGACAGGGGCGGCCGCCTTTCCGCGCGCGGTGCTGGACCTGTTCGACGCCTATGTGCATGGCGCGATCGACCGGCGCGGTTTCCTTAGCCAATGCGCGCTGCATGTCGGCGGCACCGTGGCGGCTACCGCGACGCTCGCCGCGCTCAGCCCCGATTTCGCGCGCGGGCAGGTGATCAAGCCCGACGACAAGCGGATTGCGATCACCCATGTCGATATCGCGTCCCCCGATGGCCATGGCACGGTGCGCGCCTATGTCGCGCGGCCTGCGGGCAAGGCGGGGGCGAAGCTGCCGGTCATCATCGTCGCGCATGAAAATCGCGGCCTCAATCCGCATATCGAGGATGTTGCGCGGCGGCTCGCGGTCGATGGCTATATGGCGGTCGCGCCCGATGCGCTGACGACGATCGGCGGCTATCCGGGCGATGAAGACAAGGCGCGCACCGCCTTTGCGACGCTGGACCGTAACAAGATTGGCGAGGATTTCGTCGCGGCGACGCAATATGCCCGGACGATGGCGGGCAGCAATGGCAAGATCGCTGCCGTCGGCTTCTGCTTTGGCGGCTGGATCGCTAATATGCTGGCGACGCGCCTGCCCGACCTGCGCGCGGCGGTGCCCTTCTATGGCAGCCCCCCGACGCTGGCCGATGTGCCGAAGATCGAGGCGGAGCTACTGATCCATTATGGCGGCAATGATGTCCGCACCAACGCGGCCTGGCCCGATTATGAGACCGCGCTGAAACAGGCCGAGGTGCGTTACAAAGCCCATATCTATGACGGCGCGGAACATGGGTTCAACAATGATACCACGCCGCGTTTCGACAAGGCGGCGGCGGACCTCGCCTGGGCGCGGACATTGGCGCTGTTTCGCCGGACGATTGGCTGAGCCGCCTTCGTGACGGGTGCCGCCACGACCTATGCGCGCGGGCTGCTGGCGCAATTGGGGCTGGAGGCTATCGCGCTGGATGGCCGGGCCGATCCCGCGCCGCT
>NZ_JPPQ01000069.1:1497027-1500592 GCF_000743655.1 Sphingobium sp. ba1 | reverse complement strand
CTGACAGGGGGTCCCTTTTGCGCGCTGATAAGGGGTCCCGTTTGGACGCCGATTGACACGTCTCCGGGTCCCAAACGAGGTTTAACCCTCCACTTTTGTGACGAGATCGTCCGGGCATGGCTGATCGGGAGCGGGGCGCCGGGTCAGACCCAGCGGAACTCGGTCTCGTTCAACCAAAGGGAATGGAGTAATATGGCCAGCTTCCGGGCGACTGCGACCCTGGCACGCTTAGGACCTTTGACTTCGGCCAATTTCCTACCCCAGCGTTGCAGTGCGAATGGCTGCCTTACCCGCGACAATATGATGTTGGCCGCCTCGTACAGCGACCGTCGCAGCATCGGATCGCCGGCCTTTGAGATATGACCTTGCGTATCACGTTCGCCAGACTGGCTTCGTCGAGGGACAAGCCCAGCATACGCCCCAACGTCCTCACCTCTGGCAAAGCGACGAGGATCTTCTATGCTCATGGTGTAGGTGAGGGCGGTGATCGGCCCAACGCCAGGGACCGTCATCAGACGCGCGCAAACGGGATCCGAGGCAGCCCTCTTCTCCAATATTCGGTTCGAGGCGCGCAGTTGCGCTTCGATCACCTCGATGGATGCCATAAGCGGCGCGAACAATGCCTCCAGATCGGGGCGTTGGGCATAAAGCACTATCAGGCGGTCGGTTCGTTTGCCGGGAGCTCGGGCTGAACCTAAGCGAAGGCCGAACAGCTTCAACAAGCCGCGCAACTGGTTGATCATGGCAGTCCGCGCCGTGATAAGCTGTGCACGAATTCGTATCGCGGCACGATCAAAATGCGTGGCGGAAGCTTTCATATGGATGCGCTTGAACCAGCCCGTTCGGGCCATCTGCGCAATCCCCTCAGCATCATGAACATCGCTCTTGTTGACCCGCGCCGACAGCACGCCCTTGGCATGGCGAGCACAGATACACTCTACCGGCACATCGCGGGCTACCATGCCATGATAGAGAAACGCCGACAGCGGCCCCGTCTCAAGCACCACGCGCACCAGATCCGGGCAATAGCGGCCAAGCCATTTAGCGATGACGTCGGGATCGCTCGCCAGAACCTCGCGCCGCAACACAGCGCCTTCGCCATCAACCACGCACACATGCGTGGACTTGTCACTCACATCCAGTCCTGCGTAGATCGACATGGTCACCCTCCTGCATTGAAGCGTTCATGCGACTTCGTACCATACAGAAGGGTGGCTACATCAATTACGCGGTGTCCCAAACTCGGTCATTCCGGCGTCGGATATTTTACGCAGCAAATCCGTGCGACAACGTCAATGGCGCGCTTTTTCCTTTAGCTTGGTTATGTGAGAAACGCATATCGAATGGGTCGTCTGGCCGAGATTTTCGATGCGTTCAGCTAGCCAACGCAGCTCTTCTAAATCGATCTGATAATGCTTGGAATATCTCGCCTTCACATAGGCGTCCTTGAGCTTTTGGAACATCGCCCGCTCCTTTCGGGAGTTCCGTGGCCATATGTCAAACAGCGCAGGGTGCCTGCTCTCAGCTTGTGCGCGGAGAAATGCGATGTTGTGGTCATATGGCGTGTAGAAGGTGAGAGTTAGCAAAATGGCTTGATAGAGACGCTCAGTAGTCTGGTGGAGATCAAATGCCGCCTTCCTGACGAATGACTTTTCAATGCCAAACTTTGCGACTTCGAACACTTGCATGGCTTCAGAAAAATAATCGTCGAAATAGTCCTGCGCCGCATTCGCTGCTTCCGACGGCGTCTTGGGCTTGGGTTTGGCCAGTTCGCGATCATCGGCTTCGTAGAGGGCGATGCCCTGTTCGGCTATTTCCATGAAGAAGACCCGGCCATGGCTGAGGCCCTGGTTCACCTGCTGAAGCGAGTGAACGATGAAATGCACCGGCGTATGGATGCGCTTCTCGATCAGATAGGCGTCGATGAGGCGCTGCTCTGCGACCGACCAATAGGCAGCGACGTCGGCCAGTTCCTTCTGGTTGACGATGACCAGGATATCCATGTCGGATTTATACTGATTGGCATCGAAGGGCGCATCGACCCAATCGCCCCGCGCATAGGAGCCGAAAAGGATGATCTTGAGGATGCGGGCCGACTTCTTGCGGCCAGTCGCATTCTCGGTTGCCTCCCGAAACTCGGCGAACAAGATGCGCACGACCTCTTCGAGCTCTCGCTGCTTGGCTGCTGGGAGGTGGTCAAGGTTGGTACGCATCACTGATGTCCAATGAGGTGGATCGCGTCCTTGCCCCCGGCCACCCCCTTGGGCGTCAGGCGGCGATCAAAAGTCGCGAGCTTGCCCCCATTTGCGACCGCAAGGGCAAGGAGATAGGTGTCGGTCACCTGCGCTGACGTCAGGATCTGGCTTGCATCGACATGGTCTGCGGTCAGCAGGCTGATATCGTCCGGCCAAAAACTGTGACCGGGAAGTCTGCACATCTGGGCCATGATCGTCGCGACCTCGGCCGGAGAACCCGGCGTTGCGGGATAGCGGACGTTGCCGACGATCCGGATCACGCCGTTTTCGGTCATAGGGCAAGTCGCCCAGGCCTTGCTGCCTTCCGCCTCGAACCAGCGGTGCGCTGCCTCGTGACCGACATGATTGGGGTCGATCAATGCGACAAGAATGTTGACGTCCAGAAGGTAGGTCATGGCGCCTCATCACGAAGGGCGTTGACGATATCCTGCGTCACCACGACCCCAGGCTTGGCTGGCAAGAGACTGATCCCGTTGCGCGTGCGCGTTGCTTCGGGCGCACGGAGCGCCTTACGGGCGAGATCCGACAGGACGCGCCCGATCGAACTATGCTGATGATCGGCGATCGCACGCGCCGCCGCCATGACATCATCATCGATCACAAGGGTCGTCCGCATTGCATCATCCTCACGCATTGAGCATCGCGCATCATATGCCATCTGAATCGATGGCGCAACGATGGACGAATGCGGCGGCGGCCGCACAAGCCCCATCCATAATATGGTTGAGGGCATTTTTGATTGGCGGCGCCAGCCGAACCGTGATCCGCCGCTTGTCGCGCGGGTCGGGACGGCGCGTCAATATCTTCCGCACGGCAAGGTTGGCGGTCCACCGATGCGCGCTTGAATGGGGGATGTTGGCGACCGTGCAGAGGGCGGACTGATAGACCGCAAAACCTTCCAGCTCGGCCTGGTACAGATGGAGCAGCATGTCCCAGTTGGGATTGGTGCACAGGTGACTGCCCAGGCTCTTTTCGATCAGACGACGTTCCTCGATCAGTGCCCGGCACGTCTCCAGCCGTTTATGCCGCCGCCTCGCTGCGGCCTCTTCCAGATCGTCGTCGTTGTGCCGCATTTTATCCCCTGTCGATGCACGCGAATATCTATCCCTGCTTTTGCTCAGCCGGTGACCGGCTTCGGCAATTCGCCAGCCCGGAAAGCGTCGATCAGCGCGTGCTGCTCGGAGGCGAGCATGTCGATCGCGCCGACCTGCCGCCCCGGATCGCGCAACAGCAGGGAAGGACAGCGCCCCTCATGGTTGCCAAGATTAGGCCGGTGAATGCGGTAGCCCAGCAAATCTGTCAGATCGGCA
>NZ_JPPQ01000069.1:1482449-1497017 GCF_000743655.1 Sphingobium sp. ba1 | reverse complement strand
ACTGCCGCCGCGATCGGCGGCCCGCGCTTCGGTTTCTGCGGCCGCCGCACGGGCCTTGGCCTCTTCGGGCGGCAGGGCAAGCAAGGCGGTGATCTGCTCCACGCCCGCCGCGATGCCACCGGGCATGTCGCCCGCCTTGAAGCGCGGGGTGATGGCATTGCGGATAATCTGCGAGGAAAGCGCGTCGGTCAGTATGCCTTCCAGGCCATAGCCGACCTCGATCCGCACCTTGCGATCATTGGGCGCGATGATCAGCAGCGCGCCATTGCTGTCCTTGTCACCAATGCCCCAGGCGCGACCCAGCCGATAGCCATAGTCGGCAATATCATAGCCCTGCAGATCGGCTATGGTCGCGACCACCAGCGACCGCCCGCTGGCCTGCTTCTGCGCGATCAGCGTCTGGCTAAGTGCCTGCTCCTGCGCCGGATCGAGCAGGTTGGCGGCATCGACCACGCCCTTGTCGTCGAACTTCGGAAAATCCTGCGCCCATGCCGTCGAGGCGAGCGCGAGGAGAAGGAGAAGAAACAGGCCAGACAGTGCCGTGCGGAGCAGGCCTATCGACGCTCCTCCCCAACGAAGGGAAGGGGCCTTCGACAGACTCAGGCCGAACGGAAAGGAAAGCATGGTTCCGATGCTCAACTACCGAAATCGACCTTGGGGGCTTCTTCCGCGCCGGGGGTGGTGGCCTGGAACGGCGTCATCGGCTTGGCCCCATGGATGATCTTCGCGCCGATCGCATCGGGGAAGGTGCGGATGCGGGTATTATAAGCCTGCACCGCGCCATTATAGTCGCGAATGGCAACGGCGATGCGGTTCTCGGTGCCCTCCAGCTGGGACTGGAGCTGCAGGAAATTCTCATTGCTCTTGAGGTCGGGATAGGCCTCGACCGAGGCGAGCAGGCGGCCAAGCCCCTGGCTCAACTGCGCCTGTGCCGCCTGGAACTGCGCGACCTTGGCGGGATCGGACAGGTCTTCGGCATTGACCTGTACCGACGTGGCCTTGGCACGCGCCTCGGTCACCTGGACCAGCGTGTCCTGCTCCTGCTTGCCCGCCGCCTTGACCGTGGCGACCAGATTGCCGACCAGGTTGGAGCGGCGCTGATATTGCGCCTGCACGTCGGCCCATTTGGCCTTCGCCTCTTCCTCGGCCGTTGGAACGCTGTTGATGCCGCACGCGGACAGGGCGAACGCCCCAAAGAGCGGCAGCAGAAAGGTGGAGAAGCGGCGCAGGCGCGTCATGGGACATCCTTGGCGATTGTTTCGTTGCTGGAAATAGGGCGTTGAACTGATCCGCGCAACGGGCCATGCAGATATTATCGCAGATGGTAAAAGGGCTTAAACCATGGGGCTGCTTTCGGAATTCAAGACTTTCATCAATCGCGGCAATGTGATGGACCTCGCGGTCGGCGTCATCATCGGCGGCGCCTTCGCGACCATCACCAAATCGCTGACCGATGACCTGATCATGCCGGTGGTCGGCTATATTTTCGGCGGCGCCGACTTTTCGGGCTACTTCATCCGCATGGGCGATCTGCCCGCAGAGTTTAAGGGCAACCCCGAAAGCTATGCCGATCTAAAGGCGGCGGGCGTCGCCATGTTCGGCTGGGGCGAATTTCTGACCGTGCTGGTCAATTTCGTGATCCTGGCCTTCATCATCTTCCTGCTGGTCAAGCTGGTGAACAGGCTGACCGCCAAGCAGGAAGCCGAAGCACCCGCTGCGGCACCCGCGCCCACCCCCGAAGACATCATGTTGCTGCGCGAAATCCGCGATTCCCTCAAAAAATAATCGTTTATGCGACGAAGTGAGACTGCGACGGGAACCATCCCCGGCGCGACCGGTTGATCGCGGTCAGGGCTGAAGGCTGCGTGTGCGGCCTGGAAGCCTTGCGAAGTAGGTAGCCCCAGGGGGCGCAACAGGAGAACAACGCCGTGAAAACCTTCGTCAAAGTCCTTGGCCTCGCCAGCCTTGTCGCGCTCGCAGCGTGCGATTCCGCCAAGGAAAACCAGGTCGAGAACGCTTACGAAAATCAGGCGGACGCCCTCGACAACCAGGCTGACAATATGGAAGCCATGGCCGACAACCTGACCGGCAACGCCGAAATGTCGGCTGAAAATGCTGCCGATGCGCTGGAAAACAAGGCCGACGCCACCCGCGAAGCGGGCGAGAAGGCTGAAGAAGCGGTCGAAGACCAGCAGTAATCTGCTCTCGTCATTCAAGCGAAGGGGCGTCGTGACATGGTCACGGCGCCCCTTTTGCCGTCTGCGTCCCGGCTTTTAACGGCCCCTTAACCACGTCCCGCCAAAGGTGCCTGTCGCGCGCATCGGTGGGGCCATGGCAATGGACGAGTTACTGCAGGAATTCATATCGGAAACCCAGGAAACGCTTGAAGCGTTGGCTGGGGAGGTCGTGGCGTGGGAAGCCGACCCGTCTGACCGCGACCGGCTCGATGCGATCTTCCGTTTCTTCCACACGGTCAAGGGCAGTTGCGGCTTCCTCAACCTGCCCAGGTTCGAACGCCTCAGCCACGCTGCCGAAGATGTGCTGGCGGACATTCGTGCAGGCAAGCGCGGCGCTGATCCCGCAACGGTGAGCGCCGTACTGGGCCTGATGGACCGGATCGGCGAACTGACTGAAGCGGTGGCCATGGGCGCGGCGCTCCCCAATGAAAATGACGATTATCTGATTGCGGCGCTCAACGCGCCAGTGGACCAGCCCGCGCCCCAGGTGCAGGCGGCTCCGGTCGCGGTGGCGCGTCAAGCGGGACAGGCTGGCCCCCGCACCATTCGCCTGCCCTTGAGCCTGATCGACCAGTTGATGAACGGCGTGTCGGACATGGTGCTGGCCCGCAACGAATTGTCGCGCAAACTGCGCGAACGGTCGGCCGACCCGGAACTCGACAATGTGTTCGAACGGCTGTCGACCTGCGTGGCGGACATGCGCGACGTGATTTCCAAGACGCGGATGCAACGGGTCGAACGGCTGTTCGCGGCCATCCCGCGCATGGTCCGCGATCTCGGCCGGGATCTGGGCAAACGCATCGACCTGACGCTGGAGGGCGGCGACGTCGAAATGGACCGCGAAATGGTGGAGATGGTCGTCGACCCGCTCACCCATATCGTCCGCAACGCCATCGACCATGGCATCGAGTCCCCCGAACAGCGTCGCGCGGTCGGCAAGCCGGAAGCTGGCGCGCTACGCGTGGAGGCCCGCCAGTCGGGCAATCAGATCGTCATCACCATCAGCGACGATGGCGCAGGCATCGACACTGCGCGGCTGGTGGACAAGGCGATCAGCGCAGGCCGGCTGACCCCTGAAGCGGCGGCACGGATGACCGAGGCGGACAAGCTGGACCTGATCTTCCACGCCGGGCTGTCCACCGCCGATCAAGTGACGTCGATCTCCGGCCGCGGCGTCGGCATGGACGTGGTGCGCGCCAATGTAGAGCGGATCGGCGGCGTCATCGCGCTCGACAATCATCCGGGCCAGGGGCTGTGCATCACCCTGCGCGTGCCGCTGACGCTGACCATCATTCCGGGGCTGGTGGTGCGGGCGGGCGGCCTGCATTTCGCCATCCCGCGCGCTGCCGTTGTCGAAATACTGCATGATAACAATGCGATGCTCCAGATCAGCTGCATCGGCGGCGCACAGATCGCCACGATCCGCGGCGTGCGGCATTCGATGATCGAGCTGGAAGATGTGCTGGGCATGGACCGACCGGCACAGGCCGGACCCCGCGCCATCATGGTGGTACGGTCGGGCAGCGGCGTACCCTATGCGATGGGCGTCGCCGCCGTGGACAATCATGAGGAACTGGTGATCCGGCCAGCCTCGCCATTGATCATCGCGACGGGCGTCTATGCCGGCATGACCTTGCCGGACAATGGCAAGCCGATGCTGCTGCTGGACGCGGCAGGCATTGCCAGCGCGGCCCAACTCCCCACGATCCTGGACGATCAGGCCGCACGGCGGACAGAGGAACAGGCGGACGCCCAGGCCGGGGTCGAGATGGTCGCGGCGCTGCGGTTCGAGGAAATGACCGGCGAAAAACGGCTGCTCAAACTGGCGCTGATCGACCGGGTCGAAGATATCGATGTCGGGCTGTTCGGCCGGTCGGGCGACCAGGCCTATGTCCGGCTCGACGGGCGATTAATCCCCGTCGTCAATGGCTTGTCCCAGTTCGATCGGGCCAAAGTGTCCGCTTTGCGCCTGCGCGATGGCACGCAGGAAGCCTGCTACCCGGTCGCCGCCGTGCTGGACATCGTCCAGATGCCGCTGGTCCCCGACATGGTCGCGATGCAAGGAATCCTGAGCGGCGTCGCGGTGATCGAAGGCGAGCATCTGGAGGTGATAAACCCGTTTGCACTGTTCGCTTCGCTGTCCGGTTACGACAGCGTCGAAGGGCAGGGCGGCCGTTGCCTGCTGGCCGATGCCGAGGATGGCTGGACCCGCGAGATATTGGCACCGCTGTTGCGGCAGGCGGGCCATGACGTCGTGCTGGGCCTGCCGGAAGACGGCGTGATCGACCCGCGCGACGTATTGCTGTGCCATGATGGCGAAGGATCGAAAGTCGCCGGGATCATGGCGGAGATGACCGGATGCCGCGTGGTGCAACTGCGCGCCTCGCCCCGTGCCGCCGGACCGCACGACGCCAGCATCTATCGCTATGACCAGGACGCACTGATGGCGGCGATCACCGCCGGACAGGGATAGGGCCATGAACCGACTATATCTTTTCGCCACGCTGGCGGGCACGCGGATCGCGGTGGAAACCGACGAGGTGGAAGCGGTGGTCAAGCTGACCGAAATTTCGCCGGTGCCGGGCATGGGCGCGCATGTCGCGGGCCTGTCAGCGCTGCGCAGCCGGGTGCTGACGATCATCGATACGGCCGCCTTGATCCAGGGGATGGCCTCGCCGACCCGCGACGCGGGCCTCGCCATCATCGCCAATATCGCCGGGCACAGCTATGGTCTGATGGTCGACAGCGTCTCCGACATCTGCCGCGTGCCGGAGGGGGAACTGCCGCTGCGCGGTCAGTTGGACCGGGCCTGGGCACCCTATGGCCGCGCCATCGTGGAACAGGATGGTCATCCCTGGCTGCTGGTGTCCTTGGCCAGCTTCATCGACGGCGGCTGCCAGGCCCAGGCGGCCTGAACTGTTTTCCAACACGTTTACCAAAAACTCGCTTTTGCCCGTTAGGTCTCGATTTTCGGGCCATAAATTCCAAAGGGACGCATCATGAAGAACTGCCTGGTCGTCGACGATTCGAAGGTTATCCGCAAGGTGGCCCGCCATATTCTCGAATCGCTCGACCTGTCCGTCACCGAAGCGGTGGATGGACAGGACGCCCTGACCCAGTGCGAAGCCTCCGCGCCGGACGTGGTCCTGCTCGACTGGAACATGCCGGTGATGAGCGGGATGGAGTTTCTGCAGGCCCTGACGACCGCCAAGATGACCGCCCGTCCCAAGATCATCTTCTGCACCACGGAAAATGGCATCAGCCATATCAAGGCTGCGGTCGAGGCGGGGGCCGACGAATATGTGATGAAGCCTTTCGATCGCGAAACGCTGGAAAGCAAATTGGTGATCGTCGGGGTTATCTAGCCCGACAGCCTGCACTCCAATCCAGGGAGTAACCTCCACCCTTTTCGTCTTCGTGCAGAAAGCCTCGTGATGACCGTCAACATGCCGATCATGACCCATATAAGGAGACAGCAGGGTGCCGTGCGCACCCTGATCGTCGATGATTCGGTGGTGGTCCGCACGGTGATCGAGCGGATACTCAACAACGAGCCAGCCTATAGCGTGGTTCACAAGAGCAACAGCGCGGAACTGGCCCTGGGCTATCTGGCCGATCATGCCGTCGATCTGGTTCTGCTCGACATCGAACTGCCGGGGCAGAGCGGCCTTGCCGCGCTCCCGGCGATATTGAAGGCGCAGGCCGACGTGAAGGTCGCGATCCTGTCGGGCAAGTGCGAGGAAGGCAGCGCGGCGGCGGTCGAAGCGCTGGCGCTTGGCGCCAGTGACATCGTGTCGAAGCCCGGCAGCGGCAGTTTCGGCGACCAATTCTCCCAGGGCTTGATCGACCGGCTCAACCGCCTGTTCGACCAGCGCGTCATGGCTGTCCTGTCCACCGCACCGGTCGTCCCACCGGTCGCGCGACCCGCGCTTCAGCCGCTGGCTTGCCTGGGCATTGGCGCCTCCACCGGCGGTATCCATGCGCTGGGCCAATTGTTCGAAGGCCTGTCAGCGCCGATGGGGGTGCCGCTGCTGCTGACCCAGCATCTGCCCGCCAGCTTCACCGTCTATTTCGCGCAACAACTGATGCGCATGACGAGCTTACGGGTGAAGGTGGCTGAAACCGGGGATATCTTGCTCCCCGACACCATCTATGTCGCGCCGGGCGATGCTAATCTGCAGGTACGCCGTGGCCTCCACGGCCGGGTCATGGTGCAACTCAATCCCGAACGCACGCCAGCGGGCAACCTACCCGGCGTCGATCCGATGTTCGCCAGCATGGCGGAGGTCTATGGCGCGGGCGCAGCCGGGGTCGTGCTGACCGGCATGGGCCGGGACGGCACGGTCGGCGCGCGCGACATCGTCGCGGCGGGCGGCTGGATCGTGGCGCAGGACGAAGCCAGCAGCGTCGTTTGGGGCATGCCGGGATCGGTTGCTGGTGCTGGCCTGACCTGCGCCTTGATGGAGCCGCACCAGATGATGAACTTCATTACCAAGCGCGGCAGGGTCGGCATATGACGGCAGCGGTATTCGAAGGCGCGGCCTGCGTCCTGGCGGCGCTGCTCGAAGCCCGCACCGGTCAGGCCTTGTCCGAAGGGCGCGCCTGGCGGATGGAAACCGCGCTCCGTCCGGTGTTGCGACAGCATAAGCTGACGGACATGGACGAACTGGCCGGATGGTTGACGCGCAAGAGCGATCCCCGCCTGGAGGAAGATGTGGTCAACGCGCTCCTCAACAATGAAAGCAGCTTCTTTCGCGACCTTCAGATCTTCGACATGATCCATCGCCAGATCCTGCCCGCGATCCAGGCGGAGCGATCCAATCGCACCTTGCGCATCTGGAGCGCGGGCTGTTCGACCGGTCAGGAAGCCTATTCGCTGGCGATCCGCCTGCGCAACGATGCCGCGCGCTGGAGCGGCTGGCGGATCGAGATCATGGCCACGGACATTTCGACCGCGGCGATCGATCAGGCGCGCGCCGGCATTTTCTCGCAAATGGACGTTCAGCGCGGCTTGGCGGTCGGCGACCTCATCAAATGGTTCGAACCGCATGGCGAAGATTGGCGCGCCAGCGCGGAACTGCGCCGCATGATCGATTTCCGCCACGACAACCTGTTCGATGCCAAGGTTCCCACCGGCGAATATGATCTTCTCCTGTGCCGCAACGTCCTACTCTATTTCTCGCCGGAGCGGCGGCAGGCGGTGCTGCGGCTGCTGGGCCGACACAGCCATGCCCGGTCGGTATTGCTATTGGGAGCAGGCGAAACTGTGATCGGGCAGGGGGATGATTTTACCGCCCATCCCGAATTTCGCGGTGCCTATGCCCGGCAGGCAGCGCTACCGGAGGGCACCATCGGGCGGACGCGGCTGGCAGGCTAACCTGCCCGTCCTTAACCATGCTTGATTGCGGCGTCGCGCTGCGCCATTGTCATGGTCAGGCCGCCGGATCGACGGTGCAGGCCGAAAGGGCATGATGACCAAGCTGCCGATGATCGAGACGCCGTCGCCCAATTATGACGAGCGCAGCCTGCCCATCACCATGCTGGTGCTGCATTATACCGGGATGCCCGACGCGGCGAGCGCGATCAACTGGCTGGCCAACCCGGAATCGAAGGTGTCGGCCCATTATGTCGTGACCGAGGATGGCCAGATCATCCGCATGGTCGATGAGGCCAAGCGCGCCTGGCACGCCGGGCGGTCGCACTGGCGCGGTATCGACGACATCAACTCGGCCAGCATCGGCATAGAGATTATCAATCCGGGGCATGAATGGGGCTATCGGCCCTTTCCCGAAGCGCAGATGGGATCGTTAATCCCATTGGTGCATGACATCACCCAGCGGCACCGGATCACGCGTGGCAATATCGTTGGCCACAGCGATATCGCGCCTGCGCGCAAGCAGGATCCGGGCGAGTTGTTTCCCTGGGGCCAACTGGCGCGGCTGCGACTGGCGCTGCCCCGGCCGACCAAGAATCTGATGGACCCACACTGGACCGATGGCGGCTTCATGCTCGCGCTCGAACGCTTCGGCTATGACATTGCCGAACCGCAGGCGGCGGTGGTCGCGTTCCAGCGCCGCTTTCGCCCGGAACGGATCGACGGGGTGATCGATGGCGAATGCCGTGCCATCCTGCTCGCGCTGTTGCTGCCCAAGCCCAGGGGCGATGAATAAGCAGGTGACGCCGGACCCGAACGGCGCTAGGGACGTGTCCGCCAGAGGGCTGGGCGGCCGCGGCGTGGCGGGTAACTTCCACGGCGAGGAAAGTCCGGGCTCCACGAAATGACGGTGCCGGTTAACGACCGGCTGGAGTGATCCAAGGGACAGTGCAACAGAAAGCAGGTCGCAACGGCTTAGGCCATGCGAAATTGAAAGGGTGCGGTAAGAGCGCACCGCGTCTGCGGCAACGCAAGGCGGCACGGTAAACCCCACCGGGAGCAAGACCGAATAGGGACGGCGCGCAGTTTTGGCTGCTAGGTCTGTTTCGACCGAGATCGTCCGGGTTGGTTGCTTGAGGGGCGGAGTAATCCGTCCCCTAGAGGAATGGTCGCACATCTCCGCAAGGAGAGGACAAAACCCGGCTTATAGGCCCTCTGGCACATTTTTTTGGCGACCCCTTTTGCGCTGCAGCGGGGTGGCGTTTTTCTGACGGAATCCTTACCTGTAATCCATGTCTCGTAACGGCCGATCCAATGACTGGGGCTTTCCCCGCTGGCGCAGCTATGGCGCATCGCGTGAAGCCCAGGCGGTGCGCGGCTGCGACCGCTTTGGTTGTGACCAGCCGGGCAATTGCCCTGCGCCCAAATCCCCCAACAGCCCGGAACGCTGGTATTTCTGCCCCGAACATGCGGGCGAATATAACCGGAACTGGGATTATTTTCAGGGGCTGGATGACGAAGAGCGGGCGAAGCGCGAACATGATGAGCGGCGCGATGCGGGTGGCTTTCAGTCGAGCGCCTATCATGGCTGGGGTGGGCCAGGCGATGGCAACCGGTCGCGCGACGAACTGCACGCGCTCCAGGCGCTGGAGCTGGAGGATGACGCCGATTTCGAAGCGGTGAAGAAAAGCTGGCGTCGATTGGCCAAGGAATTCCACCCTGACGTAAAGCCCGGCGATGCCAAGGCGGCGGTCCAATTCCAGACGATCCAGGCCGCCTATGAGGTTCTGCGCGCCGCCGAGGAGCGGCGGACGTGGAAACCGCGTGGCGCGGTGGATTGAAGGCCGATCGATGAAGGATCATGTCCGCTCCAATTGGCGCAACGCCGTGCTGGTGTGCCGCAAATGCGCCAAGAAACTGGATGGCGGCTTTGGCCCCGACGGTGACGAGCGGCTGGCCAAGGCGCTGCGCAAGCATCTGACGCTGGGCAAAGGGCGCAAAGCGGCGGCAGGGATCATCGAAGTCGACTGCCTGGGCATCTGTCCCAAGGGCGCGGTGACGGTGGTCAACGGCGCGGCGAGTCGCGAATGGCTGCTGGTGAAACCGGGTACTGATCTGGATGAACTCGCTGTCACTTTGGGCATAGGCGCACCAAAACAGCCTTAATATTATCCTTACCATTCAATCCTATCCGGACTGAATGACCTATTTTGCGCGCGCGCGTCCTGGCACGTCCCTATCCGTTCAATGCTGCTTGGCGATGAGCAGCCTGGCCGTGCTTTACGCCATGCCCCCCGTCAGCGGACGTATGCTGCTGATGCCGATGACCCAGGATGGGCGCGCGGGGCTTGCGCGCGTCGCGGTTGCCCATGGTGCGCGGCTGATCGCTGCCGGGCCATGGGCGGGATCGCTGGTGGTGGAGGGACGGCGTGACGCCTTGGCGCGGCCCTTGTTCATGGCAGGTGTCCTGGCCATTGCGGCTGACGCTGGTGGTTGCGGAGATCTGGGCTGATGAACGCGATCAGCAGTCTTGGCCGTCTGCGCTTGCAGGGTCTGCGTATCCTGTTGCTCGCCAACTGGGTCTGGACCGTGGTGCTGGGCCTGATGGCCATGGCGATGGGCGAAGAGGACAGCATCAAGGCGATGTTCCTGTCCGCCTTGGTCAATGCGCTGCCCACGGTGATGGTCCTGCGTGGGCGTCGGGATCTGGAAGCCCGTATGGTCATGGGCACACTCGCGGCGGTTCAGCCTGCCATCGGCGTCGTGCTGCTGTCCGGCCATGGCTGGCAAATGGACGGCCATATGTATTTCTTCGTCGCGCTGGCGGGGCTGGTGCTGCTCTATGACTGGCGGCCGATCGTGTTGGGGGCGACATTGGTTGCGCTCCATCATCTGTTGCTCAATTATCTTGCGCCTTCCTGGGTCTTTCCGGGGCAGGGCAATCTCGAACGGATCGCGCTCCACGGGGCGGCGGTGATCTTGCAGGCATCGGTGCTCTGTTATCTGAGCGTTCGCCTGCGCGAAATGCTGCTGGCATTGGATCGTCATGTCGCGGGATCGGCGGAGTTGGCCGAACAGGCCCAGGCCGGACGCGCGGCTGCGGAAGCGGCGATGGCGGCGCGGCGGGAGGCCGATGCACGCGAAGCAGCGCTGCGGGTCGAAAGGGAGCGGGAACGCGAACGGATGATGGCGGATCGCCGGGCCGAAACGCTGGCATTGCTTGCGGCCTTCCGCCAGTCGATTGCCGAAGTGGCCGATGCGGTCAGTGCAGCGACCGGCGAGTTGGAGGAGTCAGCGCTCTCGCTGAACGATCTCGCGCGCCGCGCAAGTGCGGGTACCGGCGAGACTGTTCATGCCGCGGAGCAATCCTCGGCGCGCGCGGCGATGTTGGCGCAGCGGATTGATCAGTTGTCCGAATCCATCACGGCCATCGCCTCGGCCGCACATCAGCAGGCGACGCTAGGCGGTGAGGCGCAACGTGTGTCCAACGCCGGACATGAAGCGATGCGCGACATGGAAAATCATACCGCTTCCATCACCAGCTTTGCCCATTCGATCACCCAGATCGCGTCGCGTACCAATTTGCTGGCGCTCAATGCCACGATCGAAGCGGCGCGCGCCGGGGATGTCGGACGTGGCTTTGCCGTGGTGGCGGGCGAGGTGAAGCAATTGGCGGGGCAGGCGGCCAATGCGACAGGGGAGATCCAGTCGCTGGCGTCTTCGGCACAGCAGGGCGCAGGAGTCGCCCAAAACGCGCTGTCCGATGTCGCGAGCGCAGTCGAGCAACTGGCCGATGCCGCCGATGCGATCCAACGCGCGGTGGCGGATCAGCGGGATGCGACGGCGGCCATTGGTGCGACGGCGCGGGATACGGCACAGGACGCCACCATCATGGCCGGACGAATGGAGCAAGTGGCGGACATGGCCCGCAGCACGGAAAGCCTGTCGGGGCGGGTGTCGAGTGCCGCTTCCGGTCTGTCGCGCACGGCGCAGGATTTGCAGCGCGCGACAGACCTGTTCGTGGCGCAACTCGAAGCGGCCTGAGCCCGGTCAGCTTGCCCGTGCGACCGGTGGCATGGGGCGTCGTTGCTGGTCCGCCAATGGATAGAGGGTGCGATTCTCGCGGTCGACCCGTTCGGCCAGCGCCGCCAGGATCAGCCGTGTTTCCGCACAGAAGGCGGGCCATTCGCGCGCGATGCGATCATCGCTCCAATCGGCCATATAACGGGTGAAGCGATCGGCCAGTGCGCCGGTTTCGCTCTGCAATTGGGCGGCTGTCTTGCGTGCGGCCAAGTCCGGCGCCCGCTGCATCGCGGGATAGAGGATGCGATCCTCCAGCGCGAGATGCGCGATCAATTGTCGCGCGAGGGATCATCGGAGCGCCGCAACGCTTTGCGGCGTGGCCGTGTCGCTCGTGGCCTGCGCCAGTTGCCGGGCGGTCAGGCTGATTTGTTCATGCTGCCCCCGCAGCGCCGTCATATCCATCATATGTCGCCCCTCCCTCAAGGATAGGCGATGATGCGCGTCGGGATTTAACAAAAGATTGTGTAAGGTCCGAACTGGCGCAAAAAAAGTGGGCGGCCCCTTGTGGGGCCGCCCTTTGTGCTTCAGCCCGGCTGATCAGCGCGGCTCGCGCCTTCGCCATCCAGGTTCAGCGCCGCAAAGTCCCAGTTGATTGCGTCTTTGAGGATGCGGTCGGCATAGCCGGGGCGTGCGTTGCGATAGTCGATATAATAGGCATGTTCCCACACATCGACGATCAGCAGCGGGGCATGACCTTCATGCGCGACCGGCGTGTCGGCGTCATGATAGCTGGTGACTTCCAGCTTGCCGTCCTTGAGGATCAGCGCGGCCCAGCCGCTGGCGAAATGGCCCACGGCCTCCGCCTTCATCTTCTCGATCAGCGCATCGACCGAACCGAACGCCTCTTCGATCTTGGCCAGCAGGTCACCGGTCGGCGCGGTCTTGGTCGGCGACAGCGACTGCCAGTAGAATGTGTGGTTCCAGATCTGGCCGACCTGGTTGAACAGGCCGCCCTTGGTCGACTTGATCAGCTCGACCAGCGACTTGCCCTGGTGGGCCGCGTCGGCGGCGACCAGTTCATTGGCCTTCACGACATAGGCGTTATGATGCTTGCCGTGGTGATAGTCGAAGGTTTCGGCCGACAGGATGTCGCCAAATGCATCCTTGGCATAGGGCAGGTCGGGCAGAACAAAAGCCATGGCGGAACTCCTAAGGTTCGGTGGGACGGCCGCACGATGACTGGCGCGGTCGATCTATTATGGGTCCAGGCGGGACGCGAAACGCCGCCGCGCCCTTCCATATGCGCACCCGCGCGCGGAAAAAAAGGCCTATATGCCTATTGCGAAACGATCGCAGAAATAAGGGCTTAGCGGGCGGCTCAACCTTGGGGCGGGGTCGTCTCGCCCAGATCGTCGCTGGCAGGCTCGTCGCCCAGTTTCAGGCCGTGACGCATCAGCATCGGGATATTGGCGGCGGCGAAGATCACCGAGACGATGGTCACGCCCCAAACCTTGACCGCAAGCCAGGTGTCGAAGCTCAGCGAGCGACGCATCGCTTCGTTCGCGATCGCCATGGCGACGAAGAAGAGCGCCCAGTTGCGGGACAGCTTCATCCAACCGGTGTGGCTCAGGCCATCATAGGCCGCCTGCAACAGATATTTGAGCAGCGGCTTGCCCCGCACCAGTCCCGCGAACAGCATCAATGCGAAGAAGGCGTAGATGATGGTCGGCTTCAACTGGATGAAGCTCTGGTCATGGAAATAGATGGTCAGGCCGCCGAAGAACAGCACCAGCGCTGCCGATAGCCAGAGCATCGGCGAAACCCGGCCCAGTTTCCATTTCGACACGATCACCGCAATGATGATGGCGACCATGAAGGCCGCCGTGCCGACGATCATGCCGAGAAATTTATAGCCGAGGAAAAAGACGAGCAGCGGCCCGAAATCGAGCGCCAGGCTGAGCGTGCCGCTATGGGCGGGTTTGGTATCAGCGGGCATAGGCTGTTCCTGCGATAGCGCGCGCCATGTCGCCGGGATCGAAGGGGCGCAGATCCTCGATCTTTTCCCCGACGCCAATGGCGTGGATGGGCAGGCGGAATTTCTCTGCCGCCGCGACCAGCACGCCGCCGCGCGCCGTGCCGTCCAGCTTGGTCATGACGAGGCCCGTGACCTGCGCGGTTTCCTTGAACACTTCGATCTGGTTCAGCGCATTCTGGCCCGTGGTCGCATCCAGCACCAGCACGACGTCATGCGGCGAAGCCGGGTTCAGCCGGCCCAGTATGCGGCGGATCTTGGCCAGTTCGTCCATCAACTCGGTCTTGTTCTGCAAGCGCCCTGCGGTGTCGACGATCAGCACGTCGATGCCGGTCGCGGTCGCCTGCTTGACCGCGTCGAACACGATGCCCGCCGCGTCGCCGCCTTCCTTGCCCGCGACGATCGGGATGCCCAACCGCTCGGCCCAGACCTTGAGCTGGCCGATCGCGGCGGCGCGGAACGTGTCGCCCGCTGCCAGCATCACGCCATAATCCTGTTCCAGAAAATTATGCGCGAGCTTGGCGATGGTGGTGGTCTTGCCCGACCCGTTGACGCCAATGACCAGGATGACCTGCGGCCGGGGGAAGGCTTCGATCTCTAGTGGCCGGGCGACGGGGGCCAAGACCTTCTCGATTTCCTCCGCGATGATCTCGCGCAGATACTCTTCTGTCAGTTCCTTGTTGAACCGGCCTTCGGCCAGGCGTTCGCGCACCCGCACGGCCATGGCCGGACCGAGGTCGGACAGGATCAGCGCCTCCTCGATCTCGTCAAGGGTCTGCGCGTCCAGGGCGGCCTTGCCGAACAGGCCGGTGAGATTGTCGCCGAGCTTGTCGGACGTGCGCTTCAATCCGCCAAAGAGACGGTCGCGCCAGGAAATGTCAGCCATGTTCATCCACCATCGT
>NZ_JPPQ01000069.1:1457931-1482439 GCF_000743655.1 Sphingobium sp. ba1 | reverse complement strand
GCCGTCGGCGATTTCCTGCGGCGTGCCCATGCGGCCGAGCGCATGGCCCGCCGATACGGTGGCACGGGCGGTCTCTTCATCGGGGAAGGCGCCGGTTTCGACATAGCGGGCGTAGATGGTGTCCATCATGTTGGTGTCGATGCCGCCGGGATGGACGGAGTTGACCCGGATCGGCTGCTTGAGCGCGGCATATTCGAGCGCTGCGCATTTGGTGAACAGCCGCACCGCGCCCTTGGACGCGCAATAGGCCGACATGAACGGCGCGCCCGCCAATCCCCCGACCGAGGACAGGTTGATGATCGACGATCCGCCGCGCCGGTCCGCCCCGCTTTTGGCAAGCAGGTCCGCCATGGCGCGGGTGCCGAGGAAAATGCCCTCGACATTGATCTGCATACATTTGCGGAACATGGCGAGGCTGGTGTCGGCGATCGCGTCGGTGACGGAAATGCCCGCATTGTTTACCAATATGTCGAGCCGCCCATAGGTGGCATCGACATAGGCTGCCAGCGCGGCCCAGCCATCCTCGTCCGTGACGTCGAGCGGGCGATAGTCCGTAGCGCCAGCGACCGTGGCCGTCTGCGCCATGTCAGTGGCGATCACGCGCGCGCCTGCACCGGCGAGCGCTTGGACAGTGGCGCTGCCGATACCGCCGCTGGCACCCGTCACCAGCGCGACCGTGCCGGTCAAATCAAAATTGCTCATAAACTATCCTTTGGTTTAGCGCGCGGTCCAGCCGCCATCGACCACGACTTCGCTGCCGGTCATATAGCTGGCGTCGTCGCTGGCGAGGAAGGCAACGACCTTGCCGATTTCGATCGGTTGGGCGAGGCGTTTGACCGGTGTGGTTTCGGCCATCTGCGCGATCAGTTCCTGCGCGGTCACCGTGCCGTCGCGTTCGGCCCAGCGCTCCATGCCCTGGCGCAGCAGGGGTGTGTCGACGAAGCCGGGATGGACGGAGTTGACGCGGATCGGCACGCCCGCATCGGCAAATTCCAGCGCATTGGATTTGGTGAACAGCCGCACCGCGCCCTTGGACGCATTATAGGCCGATACTTCCCCCATGCCGACCAGGCCCATGATCGAGCTGATATTGACGATGCTGGAGCCATAGGGCGTGGTCGCGCCGATGCGGGCGAGCATCGGCTGGAACGTCTTGGTGCCAAGGAACACCGTATCCATGTTGAGCGTCATCAGCCGCCGCCACGACGCCAGTTCGATATCCTGCACCTTGCCGGTCAGGTCCGCGCCGACATTGTTGACGAGGATGTCGAGTCGGCCATGATCGGCCTCGATGGCGTCGCGCGCGGCCTGCCATGCCGCCTCCTCGGTCGCGTCGAGGCGGAGGTAGCGGGCGTTCGGCATCGCCGCGAGAATGTCGATGACGGGCTGGCTGTCGGGCGCGTCCAGATCGGTGATGATGGTGGTCGCGCCATCGGCTGCCAGGCATTGCGCGATGGCATGGCCGATCCCCCTAAGCGCGCCCGATACCAGCGCCACGCGTCCGTCCAATCGTCCTGCCACAGCCATTCCCTTCCCGTTCCGCCCTCACATGGGCGCGTCTTTTGCACCCCTGCTTGTCCGCCCTGCGCGCCTTTGCTTCACCTGCCGTTTTTTGCAGGTTCGCTCCTGGGACGATACGCGCATTGAGGGCCGACGGGCAGGCGTGCCGTTACGGCGTGCCACATCCCGATGTGATTTCGAGAATATAATCAGGTGAGGGTTTGATAATGACCAGGATTTTCGCGCAACGATCAGCTTATGCGATGGCGACCAGCGCCATGGCGCTGTCGATGGGCCTCGCCCAGCCGCTGTTCGCGCAGGATGTTGCCCCGCAAGCCGCCGCGCCGGAAGGCGGCCTGACCGACATCGTCGTCACCGCGCGCAAGCGCGAGGAAAGCGTGCAGGATGTGCCGGTCGCCGTCACGGCCATTTCCGCTGAACTGATCCAGCGTCAGGATCTGACCTCGATCGAAAAGATCGCGGCGCGCACGCCCAACCTCAATGTCGGACGCGCCTCCAACGGGTCGGGCGCGCAGTTGACGCTGCGCGGGATCGGTTCGTCCTCCACCTCCATCGGCATCGAACAGTCGGTCGCGGTAGTGGTTGACGGGGTCTATTATGGCCAGGGCCGGATCATCAACGAAGGCTTTTTCGACCTTGGCGGCGTGGAAATCCTCAAAGGGCCGCAGGCCCTGTTCTTCGGCAAGAATGCGACCGCAGGCGTCATTTCGCTGACCACCGCCGATCCGACATCGACGCCGGAGTTCAAGGCGCGCGCCGGTTACGAGTTCAAGGCGCAGCAGGCGCAGGCCGAATTTGTCGGGTCCGGCCCGCTGACCGACACGCTGGGCGTGCGCGTCGCGGTGCGCGCGTCGAAAATGTATGGCGGCTATTATCGCAACGTCTCGACGCCGATCGACTATCCCACCTTTGACATCGCGACGGGCGCGACGGGCTTTGCGGTCGCCAACCCCGCGCCGGAGGAACAGCCCGGCGAGAAGGAGTTGCTCGGCCGCGTCACGCTGAAATGGGAGCCGACCGATCGGCTGACCGCAACGCTCAAGGCGTCAGGTTCCTATAACAAGACCAACAACAACAGCTGGAACTATGTCGCCTATAATTGCCCCAGCGGCGAGAGCCAGCTCAACGGCTATGCCTGCGCCCGCGATTTCGTGACGCATCAGAACAAGCTGCCCGCCGAGTTCGCGGCGCAGATCCCCTATGCCAAATCGGACGGCAGCCTCTATAATCGCTACAAGAGCTGGGCGGTTACCGCGAACATCAATTATGAGCTGGACGATGTCACGCTGACGTCGGTGACCAACTATAATTGGAACAACAACCGCTGGGCCTGTGCCTGCGATTTCCAGTCGAGCGTGGCGTCCAACTGGGCGACCGAAAATTCGACCTTCGATGCGTTTTCGACCGAATTCCGGGCGCTGACCAGCTTCGACGGGCCGGTCAACCTGATGGTCGGCGGGCTGTATCAAAAGACCAAGCGGACCTTCGACCAATATATCGTGCTGGGCGGCCTGACCAACAGCGCCGCCGCGCCGGAGGATGAATATCTCGCCACGCGCAAGACCAGCTTCACCGATGGCGAGACGGTTGCCTTGTTCGGGCAGGCGACGTGGAAGATCGTGCCGACGCTCGAACTGGCGGTGGGTGCGCGCTACACCCATGAGACCAAGGACAGCTATTTCACCCAGCCCTATAATAATGCCGGTGTGGCGGCGATCTTCCGCGACCAGAACGACCCCGATGGCCTGGGCGTCATCACCGCCGATCAGACGTTCAACAACTGGTCGCCCGAAGCGTCGATCACCTGGAAGCCGGTCAACGGCGTGCTGGTCTATGGTGCCTACAAGACCGCCTATAAATCCGGCGGATTTTCCAACGGCGGCATCAATTCCAAACTGTCGGCCGACCCGGTCGCTGATCTGACCTTCGATCCCGAACGGGCGCGCGGTTTCGAGGGCGGGGTCAAGACGACGCTGGCCGACAATCAGCTGCGCCTGAACCTCAGCGTCTACAGCTATGCCTATAAGGATTTGCAGGTCGACTTCTTCAACTCGCCCATCTTCGCCTTCCAGACCTTGACCGCCGACGCGCGGACCAAGGGTGTCGAGGTCGATTTCGAATATGCGCCACGCGCCGTAGCAGGCCTCAACATCCATGGGTCGATCAACTATAACCGCGCCCGCTATACCAGCTTCCCGCAGGCCCCCTGCTATGCCGGGCAGAGCGTGGGCGAAGGGTGCAACATCGTGCTGCCGGGCGGCGGCGTCCGCCAGGATCTGAGCGGTCAGGCGCTGTCTGTCGCGCCGGAATGGACCGGGACGATCGGCGCTTCCTATGACACGCCAATGGGCAATGGGCTGATGCTCGGCCTGAATGCCGACGTGCGTTACAGCGGTTCCTACTTGCCGTCCGGGTTCGGCAACCCGGACTCGCGCCAGAGCAAATATGCGACGCTGGACGCGGGCATTCGCGTCGGAGCAGAGGATGACCGCTGGCAGGTGGCGCTGATCGGCAAGAACCTGACCAACCGCTTCTATGTGACCGGCGTGGTCGATGGTCCCTCGACCGGCGGCGCGTCGGGCGGGGCAGTCCCGGCCCATGCCGACCAGCTGGGCTTTGGCACATTGCCGCGCACGGTGATGGTGCAACTCAGCACCAGGTTCTGATAGGTTGCGCCCCCGACCGATGGTCGGGGGCGGCCTTGTTTTGGGAGAGAGAGATGGACCCGCAACGCTATGCCGCCGTCAAGGCGATGGTCGAACAGATTTATGCGCTTACCGGCTCTGGCCAATGGGACGCAGCCGAAGCGATGATGACCGATGATTTCCGCATCGTCGAGGCCGACAGCCTGCCCTTTGGCGGGGAATATCTGGGCAAGGCGGCGTTGCGCGAACTCTATACCAAGGTGTTCAGCTTCTGGGACGATGCGGCGCTTGAAACCGGCGATATCACCATATCTAACGATCATGCGATCGTGATGGTGACGATCAAGGCGACATCGCGGCATAATGGCGAACGCATGACCCTGCCGCTGTGCGAAGTTTTCCACCTGCGCGGCGATAAATTTTGCGGCATCACCCCCTATTATTTCGACACGGCACTGATCGCGCGGGCGTCCGGCACGCTGATGGCCGATTGAAGGACAAGGAAACGACATGGCTGATCTAACGGGCAAGGTGGCGCTGGTCACGGGCGGCACGTCGGGCATCGGACGCGCGACGGTGCAGCGCCTTGCGCGCGATGGCGCGCAGCTGGTGTTCACCGGATCGAAGGAGGATGCCGCCGCGACCTTGAGCGCGGAGACGGGCGCGCGCTTCGTCAAGGCGCGGGTGCAGGAAGAGGCCGACTGGGCGCGGGTCGCGGACCTGATCGCCACCGAGTTCGGCCGACTGGATATCGTCTTCGCCAATGCCGGAACCGAAAGCCATGACGGCAGTGTCGAATCCATCTCGATGGACGGGTGGAACGGCATCATCGGGGTCAACCAGACCGGGGTGATGCTGACCGCGCGCACCGCGCTTGGCCTGATGCGCGCCAATCCGGGCGGGCCATGCGGGTCGATCATCATCAACTCGTCCATGTCGGCGCATAAGGTGATGGGCAATTATATGGCCTATTCGGTGACGAAGGCCGCCGTGCTGGCGATGGCCAAGTCGATCGCGATCCATTGCGCCACGGAAAAGCTGCCGATCCGCTGCAACGCCATTTTGCCCGGCGTGGTGGAGACGGAGATGATCAGCGCGATCATCGCCAAGTCGCCATCGCCCGACGCCGCGCGCGCCGCTTATGAAGGGATGTCGCCGTTGGGCCGGATGGGCCGGGTCGAGGAAATCGCCGCGCTGGTGGCGTTTCTGGGGTCGGACGAGGCGGCGTTCATCTCCGGCGGCGAATATGCGATCGACGGAGCATCCACCGCGGGCATGACCGGGGTTTAGGGTCAGGCGGTGTCCGCCGCCTGTGCCCGGATCGTGTCGATCAGCCAGCGAAGACCGGGGTCATTGCTGCGCGTGACATGATATTGCGCCATTTCAACGAGCGGTGGGATCGGCACTGGCGGCGGGACGATTTTGATGGCGAAATTGCGCTGCATCAGATGCGCCAGCCGCCCTTGCATCAGTGTCAGCCAGTCGGTTTCCTGCAACAGCCAGGGCAGCATGGCGAAATTGGGCGCGGTCATCGCCACGCGGCGCTGGATGCCGATCCGGTCGAGATAGGCATCGCCGAAACTCGGCAACCGTTCCTCGCCGATCGCGACCATCACATGCTCATAGGCCTGCATCGTCTCCAGCGTGATCCCCTCGACCAGCGCGGGATGGTCGGCCCGGCCCACCAGCCAGTAGCGATCCTCCAGCAGGAAGTCGGACGGTAGTTCGGGCGTGAGATATGCTTCCAGCGTGATCAGCAGGTCGATATTGCCATTGTCGAGCAATTCGATCCGCCTTTGGCTGGGCAGGAGCAGTTCGACCCGCACACCCGGCGCGGCCGAAGCGAGGCGGGTGATCATCGGGAAGAGAACGGCGGTGGCGATATAGTCCGACGTCATGACGCGAAAGGTGCGGCTGGATGTCGCCGGATCGAAATGACGGGAGGTCGCCACCACGCTTTCCATCGTCGCGAGCGCGGCCTGCACCTGCGGGATCAGCGTTTCGGCAAAGGGCGTGGGATACATGCGCTTGTTATGCGCGATCAGCAGGTCGTCGCCGAAATAGGCGCGCAGCCGCGAAAGCGCGTTGCTCATCGCAGGTTGGCTGAGATTTACCCGCTGCGCCGCGCGCGACACGCTGCGGTCGACCATCAGCGCATCGAACGCCACCAGCAGATTGAGGTCCAGACCCTTGAAACGCACACGCCTCTCCATTCACGACATGAATTGAATTGCATCAAAACAATCCTTTTATCAATCGTGCAGAACCGCCCTATATGCTTGCGACGAGGTCGTCTGTGGACGAACCGACCCATCATTATCGGAGCAGGATCGCTATGAGCCGCGTCACTGAAATTCGCTTTGTCGGCTATGCCGTCACTAATCTGGAAGCCGAACAGAGCTTCTACCGCGACGTCTGGGGGCTGAAGGATGTCGGCATGCAGGATGGCATGCTGCACTTCGCCGCAGAGGGGAATGACGAACATCATGTCGTCCGCCTGCGTGCCGCCGAGGACAAGCGCGTCGATGTCATTGCCCTGGCGGCCGACAGCCGCGCCGATGTCGATGCTCTGCATCAGAAGGTGACGGAGGCCGGATGCCAGATCATCTTCGAGCCGCGTGACCTTAATACGCTGGGCGGCGGCTATGGCTTCCGCTTCTTCTCGCCCGATGGCCTGCCGTTTGAGATTTCGAGCGATGTCGCGCGCGGCACCGCGCGCGAAATGCACCGCTGGGACGGCGTGCCGCAGAAGATCAGCCACATCGTTCTGCACTCGCCCGATCACAAGGCGATGGTGCAATTCTTCGTCGATGTGCTGGGCATGCGGGTCAGCGATTGGCTCGGCGATTTCATGTGCTTCCTGCGTTGCAACAGCGCGCATCACCGGATTGCCATCTTGCCGGGACCGGCCTGCCTCAACCATGTCGCCTATGACATGCTGACGGTGGACGACATGATGCGCGGCATCAGCCGCCTGCGCAAAAAGGGCACCGATATCCTGTGGGGTCCGGGGCGTCACACCGCCGGGAACAACACGTTCAGCTACTTCACGACGCCCAACGGCTTTGCGGTCGAATATACGTCGGAACTGGAAGAGGTCGATTTCGAGCATCATGTCGATCAGGTCCATGTGCCTGGACCGACCGTGATGGACCAGTGGGGCGTTGGCGTCGGCGGACCGCAGACCATGCCCCATCCAGAGGCCGACAAGGGCCTGTTTCAGCCAGTAGAGGTATAAGCCATGGCTTTGTTTGAATATTTCCCCAACTATATCTGGAACCTGTCGGTTTCCATCGCGCTCGAAAGCGGCGGCAAGATTGGCGAAATCGTCGATATGTGCCAGCCGATCCGCGACGCGGCGGCCTCCGGCGCGGATGCGGGCACGCCCCAGTTCATGGCCCAGTGGGTCGCGATGGCCGAGCGGCTGATCGGCCTCGCCGATGAAGACATCGCCGCCGGGCGCGCTTTCTCCGCCTCCGACAAGATGGAGCGCGCGGCGCTTTATCTGTTCGTGGCCGAACGGATGCAGGGCCATGGCGCTCCGGGCCGCGAAGCAACCTATGCCAAGGCGCGCGACATTTTCGATCGCTCGACGGTACTGGGCAAGATCAATCGCGAGCGGGTGGAAATTCCGTTGGCGCAGGGCACGATGCCCGCGCTCTATACCCGTGCGGCGGGACCAGGGCCGCATCCGGTCGTCGTCTATTGCAATGGCCTCGATAGCTGCAAGGAACTGCTCTACTGGTCCAATCTGCCCGAAGCGCTGGCACGGCGCGGCATTTCGACGCTGAGCGTCGATCAGCCGGGCAGCGGCGAAGCGCTGCGCTTGCAGAATCTGCCGGTCGATCCGCATAGCGAAAATTGGGCGAGCAAGGCGGTCGACTGGCTGGAAATCCAGGCCGACGCCGATCCCAAGCGCATCGGCATGACCGGCATTTCGCTGGGCGGCCATTTCGCGCCGCGCGCCGTCGCCTATGAACCGCGCTTTGCCAGCGGCGCCTGCTGGGGTGCCAATCATAATTGGGCCGAGGTGCAGCAGAAGCGGCTGAACCGCGAAGGCGAAAATCCCGTCCCCCATTATTGGGCGCATGTCATGTGGGCCTTCGGTGCCGACACCATGGAAGACTTCCTGGAAAAGGCGAAGGACATGAACCTGAATGGCGGCCATATGGATGGCGTCAAGGTGCCCTTCCTGGTCACCCATGGCGCGAAGGACCGGCAAATCAGCGTCGATTATGCGCAGGATTGCTATGACCAGCTCGTCAATTCGCCACGCCGCGAACTCAAGCTGTTCACCGAGCGGGAAGGCGGGGTCGAGCATGTCGGCGCCGACAATATGAGCTTTGGCTGCGACTATATCGCCGACTGGTTCGCCGACACGCTGAACGGCCACGCGGGCTAAGCGACAGATCGTCTCAATAGGGTGAATGCGACGGCGGGCCATGATCCCGCCGTCGCCGATTTTTGCAGGGGAGTTAACAATGCGTCTGGCAACATTGAAGCGCGGCGGCCGTGACGGCACGCTGGTAGCGGTCAGCGACGATGGCGCGCGGGTCGCGCCGGTCACAGGCTATGCCACGCTACAGGCGGCGCTGGACGATTGGGACGCGGCGCAGGATGCGCTGACCGCAGCCGTCAAGGCGGCAGCGTCGGGCGAAGCCGTTGCACCCGACGATTTCGCCGCGCCCCTGCCGCGCGCCTGGCAATGGCTGGACGGATCGGCCTTTACCAATCACGCCAAATTGATGGAAACGGCGTTCAACATGCCGCCGATCGAAACCGACCTGCCGCTCATGTATCAGGGGATGAGCCACCAGTTCATCGCGCCGACCGACGATGTGCCCTTCCCCAGCGAAGCAGACGGCATCGATTTCGAAGGCGAGTTCGGCGTTATCACCGATGACGTGCCGATGGGGTGCTGCGCCGCCGATGCGCTCGGCCATGTCCGGTTCGTTGTCCTGATCAACGACTGGTCGCTGCGCGCCATCGCGCCGGTCGAGATGAAGACCGGCTTTGGCTGGATACAGGCCAAGCCCGCCTGCAGCGTCGCGCCGTTCGCAGTGACGCCCGATGCCCTGGGAGATGCCTGGCGCGATGGCCGCGTCTGCTTGCCGCTGACGGTCGAGGTGGACGGGGAATGGTTCGGTCATCCCAATGGCGCGGCGATGGCCTATGGCTTTCACGAACTGATCGCCCACGCCGCCCGTTCGAGATCGCTGCCGGCCGGCACGATCATCGGCTCCGGCACCGTCTCCAATGCGGAGCATGAAACGGTCGGCTCCACCTGCCTGTCCGAACGCCGCGCGATCGAAATCATCGCCCATGGCGCCCCCAAAACCGCCTTCCTCCCCTTCGGCAGCCGCGTCGCGATGCGCGCGGGCGAGGGGGCGTCGCCGTTCGGCGTGATCGATCAGCGGGTGGTGAAGGGGTAATCAGCTGCCGTCGGAGATCAGTGTACCGCCATCGACCACGATCGTCTGGCCGGTGGTGAAACCGCCTGCGTCGCTGGCCAAATAGAGCGCGGTGGCGGCGATTTCTTCGGGGGAGCCTGCGCGGCGGAGCGGAGTGAGGCCGAGGCGGCGTTCGGCGCGGTCGGGGCTGGAGAGGATCGCGCCCGCCCATTCGGTTGCGATGAGGCCCGGTGCGATGGCGTTGGCGCGGACGCCCGACGGCCCCCATTCGACCGCCAGATTGCGGGCGAGTTGCGCCAGCGCCGCTTTGGTCATGCCATAATGGCCGAGCATGGCGTTGCCGCGCAGGCCCGCAATGCTGGACAGCAGGACGATGCTGCCGCGTCCGCGCGCGGCCATGCGTGGCGCGAGGAGGCCGGTGAGGCGGAGCGGGTGGAGCAGGTTGACGGCGTAGAGCGTGTCGCGGTCGGACTCCGCCATGGCGTGCATCGGCGCTGGCGTTCCGGCGATGCCCGCGTTGCACACCAAGATATCGATGCCGCCGGTTTGGGCTTCGGCCTGGTCCGCCAGGCGGGTGAGCGCTGCGGCGTCGCTGACATCGGTGGGCAGGGACAGGCCGCCCAGAGTCGCCGCGAGCGCGTCGCAGGCCGGGGCGTCGATATCGGCCAGCACCAGCCTGGCCCCTGCGCCCGCGAACAGGCGGGCGATGGCGAGGCCGATGCCGCGCGTCGGGCCGGTGATGAGCGCTGTCTTGCCTTCCAGTCGGAAGGCTGCGAGCGGGTCAGAGGTCTGCAAGCACGGTCTCCACCAATTGGGTCAAGCTGCCGTCATGGCGAAAGCCGAGATCGTCGGCGCGGCGGGTCGTCAGCGGCGGATAGCTGCCAAAGGTGCGGCGGGTGGTGGCGTCCTCTTCGAAGGTCAATTGCTGTACGTCGCCGAAGCGGGCGAGCATATCGACCAGATCGTCGATCCTGACCTGCAAGGCGGGGAGGGTGACGGCTTGTTGCGCGGTCGCATCGCTCAAGGCGGCGGTGACCAGATTCGCGGCGCAGGCGCGGGCGGACAGAAGCCAGCTGGTCGCATCGGGGGCGACGGGGATGGCATAGGGGGTGCCCGCCTTTGCCGCGTGAAAGATGTCGCTGAGGAAGGCCGAGCCGAAGCCGCCAGCGGCTGCCGGGCGGGCGACGATGCCGGGCAGGCGCAGGACCATGCCTTGGATCGCGCCGCGCCGAACGGCATCGGCGAAGGCGATTTCGACCATATATTTGTGCGCGCCATAGACGCTGGCCGGGGCTGGTGGGGTCGTATCGTCAACCTGTGTCGGCAATGTGCCGCCGAACACCGCGATCGACCCGGCGAGGATCAGGCGGCGGCCCTCCATTGCCTCGATAAAGGCCAGGGGCACGTCGAGATTGATCGCCCGCGATGCCTGCGGATCGCGTTCCGCTGCGCCGCCGGGGAGGGCGGCGAGATGCAGCAGGATGTCAGTTTCCGGGCTGCACAGGGCGCGGACGATCGCCGGGTCGGTCAGGTCGCCGACGAGCGTGGGATAGGCGGACGGGCCGGTGAAGGCCCGATCCGCCAGGAGTGGCGCTGGCGCAGTTGGCGGACGACCGCCTGGCCGACGAACCCGGCCGCCCCGGTGATGGCGATCCGCATTACCGTTGCAGGTCTGGCTCGAACGTGCCGTCGATCAGGATGAAGGCGATGCGGCAATTGCTGTCCGAACGGTTGGACCAGCCATGGTTGGTGCCGCGCTGAATGACGATGTCGCCCGCGCGGACGGTGGTTTCGCCTTCGTCCATTATCAAGACCAGTTCGCCTTCCAGCACGATGCCATAATCGATGGTTTCGGTGCGGTGCATCAGCGCGTGGCGGGTGGTTTCGCCGCTATGGGCGGAGGCGTCGCTGGCACCCACTTCGGCGAAATGGGCGCGGGCCTCTTCGGGCGACATGGTGCGGATGGTGTCGCCTTCGGGCGGGATGTCCAGCACGCGGATGCGGGTGCCGTTCTTGGGCGGGGCGAGCTTGATGCCGTCTTCGGCCGGTTCGCCCGACGCGGCGTCGATCGGCGCGGGGGTTGCCTGCGTATTCCAGATTTCGTGGAACATCGGTCCTGCCGGGCCGCCGACCTGCTGGACGCGCGGCGCAGCGCCATCTTCCTGGATGATGGCAAGGCCTTGGGCATTATGGCCGGTCACGACGCGGCGGACGGGGGTGGTCATGATGTTACTCCTTGAAGATTTGGCTGTGCTTGTCCGTAGCGCAGCAGGGCGATGCCTGCACCGATCGCTGCCGCCGCGCTGAAGAAAAGAAAGGTGCCTGCCATCCCGCCGAGCAGGCTGGACAAGGCGGTTGCGACGATTGGCGCGACGAACTGCGCCAGGAAGAAGGCGCCGGTCCAGACGCCGGTGCCGCGCCCTCGCGTGGCGGGTGGCAGTCGGCGCAATACCCAGGCCAACATGGTCGGCAGCATCAGCCCGTTGCCGATGCAGATGACGACGGCGGACGCAACCGTCAGGGCGAAATCCGTGGAGAGGGCGACGCCGACATAGCCTATCGCCACCAGCGGCAAGCCCCAGGCGAGCAAGTGCGGCGCGGGCCGCGCCTTGACTCGGCCGAATAGCAGCGAGCCGAGCATGACACCGACATTGGCGGCGGCCCCAGCGACGCCGATCAGCGCGGGCGACGTCACGCCAGTCGCCTCGATCACCGGGCCGAGCTGCACGACGATGGTGTAGAAGAGCAGGCCGATGCCGAAGGTGATCGCAACAAGGCCACCGATACTCCGCAGCACCGATGGGTCGGGCAGTCCAGTCCGCGCCTTGGTTACCTTATGTGGTTCGAACAGGATGAGGGCAGCGGCGGCGGCCACCGGCAGCGCGAGGAGATACATCCAGAATGGCCCACGCGAGCCGAAGAGTTCGCCCAGCGCGCCGCCCATGGCGATCAGGGCGATGGCGCTGACGCTGGCGGTCGCGATCTGGATCGACACCCAGCGTTCGCGCCGTTCGCCCTCAAAATAATCGCCGACCATGGCGGTCGCGACGGTCATGATCACCGCTTCGGCCAATCCCAGCGCAATGCGCACGGCGAAGATGGCATGGAGGCTTTCGAGCAGGAGGGGGAGCAGGCCAAAGCCCGCATAGCCCACCAGCGCGCCGATCAGCAGCCGCTTGCGCCCCAGTCGGTCGGACAGCCAGCCCGCGAGCGGCGAAAACAGCGCCACGCACAGGGCAGGCACGGTCAGCGCCATCGGCACCAGCACCGCCGCGCCCGGCACGTCGGCAAATTCGCGCAGCAGCAAGGGCAGGACGGGGACCAGCGCGATGATCGCCATGGTCGGCATCACCGCCGCCAGCATGAGGATCAGCCCATGGCGGGTTGTCGCGTGTCGCATCGCCCTTGCTCCTGCTTCGAGGTCAGATCGGTTGCGCGACGACGTCGAACATCTCCTGGGTCGCCTTGGCATTGTCGACCGGCGGGCCTTTGCCGATCTGGCCCATGCAGATGGCGATGCTGGAACGGACGATATAGGCGCAGCGGTCGAGGCGACGATCATGATAGGCGCTCAAGGCCGCTTCGATATCGTCATGGGTGGCGAGTTCTTCGGCCAGCACCAGACTGTCCTCGATCGCCATGCCCGCGCCTTGGCCGAGATGCGGCGTGGTGGCGTGAACGGCATCGCCCAGCAGCGCGATCCGGCCCTTGTGCCAGGGCCCGTCGATCATCATCGCTTCGAGCGGGCGATAGACGACGCCTGCATCATCGACGATCTGTTCGGCCAGTTCCTGAATGAAGGGCGCGCAGCCGGTCATCTTCGAGCGCATTAACGCGGCCTGGCCCTCGCGCGGGTAGCGCGGGTTGCCGGGTTCAGGGGTGGTCACATAGATATACATGAGGTCGTTGGAGATCGGCACCAGCCCGACGCCGGTGGGACCGTTATAGACGTGCAGCGCGTCGAGATCGGCCGGGCGGGGAAGATTGTAGCGCCAGACTGCCTGACCCGTAAATTCGGGGCGCGGAGCGTCGGGGAAGAGCATGGCGCGGGTCTGCGAATAGACGCCGTCGGCACCGATCACCAGGTCGTAGCGTTCCGACGAGCCGTTCGAGAAGCGGACGTCCACGCCTTCGCCATCGTCGTTCCATTCGGTCGCGGTGACGCCCAGCAGCACATGCGCGCCGCTGGCGATCGTGCGGTCGCCCAGCATCTTGTGCAGGGCAGGACGGCCGATGCCCATATTGGCGGGATAGCCATCGACCAGCCGGGGGGTGGGGACGCGCGCGACGCGGACGCCAGTGGGGGTGTAGATTTCGACCGCGTCGAAGCCGACGCCGGCCGAGACATATTCGTCGATCAGGCCAAGTTGCGACATGGCGCGGATGACGTTCGATTGCTGGATGATGCCGACGCCATAGACCGACCAGTCGGGATCACGTTCGATCACCGTGACAGCAAAGCCGCGCGCGCGCAGGGCGATGGCGGCGGTCAGGCCACCGATGCCGCCACCGATGACGAGGATATTACAGGCTTGCATGAAGTGCCTTTCAGAAGCGGTCGAGATCATTGGCGATGGCGATCGGCCCGCGAAAATGCGTGCGGATCTGGGTGACATAGCTGCGGGTGCGCGCCGGATCGGGCGTGCCTGCGGCGAAATGGGTGACCACCAGCGACTTGACGCCTGCGCCAGCGGCGAGCCGGCCGACCGCGTCGGGGGTCAGATGATGGGTGGAGAGATGCTGTTCGAGCTGTTGCTTCGCGGGGGCTGGCATGTTCGGCGAATTGCGCGCGACATTGGCCAGCGTGCCGTCCATGTCGATCATCTCGCTGACCAGCAGGTCCGCGCCCTTGGCCAGTTTTTCGACTGCCGCGCTGGGGCCGGTGTCGCCGGTATAGACGATCGACCGGCCGGGCAGGTCGAAACGCAATGACAGGGACTTATAGTTGCGATCCTCGACGCTGCCGGGGGCGAAGTCATAATGGCTGTTCTGCGCCGCCGTGACGGTCATGCCGTCGACCTTGATGCTTTCGCCGTCGGTGAGTTCGATCACGTCAACGGTCTGGGCAGGCGGGGTCCAGGGCTTGCCGGGAATGCCATAGCCGACGCGGGCGGCGGGCTGCATCGAGGCGACCATGCCCGCAACCAGTTCGCGCGTGCCAGGCGGGCCATAGACGGTGAGGGGTTCGGTGATATTGGTCTGGTTGCGCAGGCCGAGTATCGCCGACAGGCCGCCGGTGTGATCGACATGCAGGTGGCTGAGGAACACGGCTTTGACAGCGGGCAGGAGGATGCCCGCCCGCGCCAGTTGCTGTACCGTGCCGTCGCCTGCGTCGACCAGATAGACGCGCCCGTCATGCGTCAGCGCATTGGCGGGCTGCGACCGGTCCCGGCTGGGGACCGGGCCGCCCATCGTGCCGAGCGTCACGAAGGCATCTGCCCCGGCAGGTCCAGGCTGCGCGAAGGCGGGAGAGGTCGCCATCAGTGCCGCAAGGGCCAGCCGGGAGAGACGCGCGCGCATCAGAAGTCGAACCCAAGGCGGACGCCATAGGTGCGCGGCGGACGCAGGGTGCCGACCGGGAAGTCGAGGATCGGCCGGGTGCCGGCGCGGGCCAGCACTTCCTTGTCAGTGATGTTGTTGATGAAGCCGGTGATGTTCCAGCCACCGAGGCTGTCGAGCGTCAGGAAGGCATCCGCCATCATGAAGCCGTCCTGCTTTTCTTCCTCGCGATAGTTGGTGTTCATGTAGCGGCTGGATTCGATGTTGGCGCGCGCGCCCGCAACCAGCGACAATTCGTCCGACAGGGGGAAGGTCCGCTCATAGCCGACATTGATCGCCCATTTCGGCGCATTGGCGGTGGGCTTGCCCGAACAGTCGATGTCGTAGAAACGCGCACCGTTGACGCCAGGATTGGCGAGGCGGCTGCCCAGCGTGGTGCAACCCGTCGTCACCGGCGCGCCGGTGGGCGAGAAGTTGGCGGTGACCAGCTCGTCATATTTGCCCTTGAGGAACTGGACGTTCAGGTTGAACAGGTCGTTGCGGCTGGGGGCGAAGCGGGCTTCGAATTCGGCACCGTAGATTTTCGACTTGCCCGCGTTGACGGTGGTCGACCCTTGCGCGAACAGGCCGTTGCCGGTGGGAACGCCGCCGACGAAGGTGATCTGCTGGTCCTTATAGTCCCAGTAGAAGGCTTCGAAGTTCAGCTGCAGCTTATTGTCGAAGAAGCGGTTCTTGGCACCGACCGTATAGGCGGTCAGCGTTTCGGGCGCGAAGGTGTTGTTTGGCGGCTGGGCGACGAAGAAACCGCCCGATTTGAAGCCGGTCGCGACATTGGCGTAGACGAGCGAGGCCGGGCCTGCGTCAAACTCCACGCCGGCCTTCCAGGTGAATTTCTCGAAATTCAGGTCGCCGGTGAAGGGTGCGCTGAGCGGCGGATTAATCGGGCCGGGCAGGCCGCCCGCAGCGGTCGAGGTCAGCTGCCGCTTGTCTTCGCGGGTGTAGCGACCGCCAGCGACCAGACGCAAGGCGTCGGTCACGTCGAAGGTCAACTGACCGAAGGCGGCGACGCTTTCAGTATCGAGCCGGGGGGTGAAGCGGGTGGTGGAGATATTGCCCTGGCGGAAGAAGTTTTCGGTTTCCTGGTTTTCGCCGAAGTAGAAGGCACCCAAGACATAGCGCAGTCGCTGATCTTCCTTCGACGACAAGCGGACTTCGAGTGACGCCTGTTCGGCGAGGTCGGTGAAATCGCCCGCAAAGCCCGGCAGATAGGTGCGGAACTTCACGTCCGACTTACGGTAGGCGGGAATGACGGTCAGCGTGCCGAAGCCCATGTCGCCGACGATCGTGGCGCTGAGGCCGTAGAATTTATTGTCGAGGAAACCGTCGGAGCCTGCTTGCGCCACGCAGCCGCTGCGCACGAAACCGCCAAAGCCACCGCAGAAGGGCGGGGCGAAGATGGTGGCGGCATAGCCTGCAATCGCGGCCTGGGCGCGCGGGTCGGACACGCTGACGCGATCTTCCAGGTCGGGCACGGCGAAGGCGGCGCTGGGCAGCAGGACGGCACCGGCCCCCTTGCCATGCTGGCGATAATAGTCGGCGACCAGTGTCATCGACCACATGTCGGACGGTTCGATCAGCAGCGAGGCGCGGACGGCTTCGCCCTTGTCGTCGTCATAGCCGTCGGAGATATAGCCGTCGCGGTCGACGATCTGGCCAGCGACGCGCAGGGCGACGGTGTCGCCGATCGGCACGTTGAGCGCCAGAAAGCCCTTCTTGCTGTCATAATTGCCATATTCGAACAGGCCTTCGGCGCCGAATTTGCCGAGTTCAGGCTTTTTCGGCAGCACGTTGATGGCGCCGCCGGTGGCGTTGCGGCCATAAAGCGTGCCCTGCGGTCCCTTGACCACTTCTACCCGCTCCAGATCGTAGAAGACGCCGGCAGGGGCCGTCGGGCGGCCGACATAGACGCCGTTGAAATTGAAGGCGATGGCGTTTTCGGAAAAGCTGTTCTGCGAACTGGTGCCGACGCCGCGCAGGAAGAAGCTGGTGGTGCCGCCGGTCGGCTGGACGACCAGCGAGGGGACCAGCTTGCCGAGATTGGCGGTTTCGGTGATGCCCGACTTGGCGAGATCGTCGCCGGTCACGGCCGATACGGCAAGCGCGGCGCGCTGCAGCGATTCCGTGCGGCGCTGGGCAGTGACGACGATGTCGGCGAGGCCGTCATTGGCGGGTTCGGCGCTGTCCTGCACCGCGACATCGGCCTGTTGGGCCGAGGCGCTCGGTGCGATGCCGAACGTCAGGATGGCGGCAGTTCCAGCCAGAAGCAATGTTTTCATGATATCCTCCCATGCGGCGCGTCGTATCGGGCAGCGCCTTCGCATTGACCTGTGGCAAGTTCGGTAAAATTATCATAACGATTTGTTTCAATGCAGTTCCACAAATAGGATTGATGGATGCGGCTCGACCAATTTGATCTGAATTTGCTGATCGCGTTCGACGTGTTGATTCAGGAGCGCGGCGTGACGCGGGCGGCCGAGCGGCTGAACCTGACGCAATCGGCGATGAGCGCGGCGTTGAAGCGGCTGCGCGAGGCTTTTTCCGACGACATATTGGTGCAGCATGGCAAGCGGATGGTGCCGACGCCGGGCGCGCTGTCGCTCGCCCCCCATGTCGCGGCGGCGGTGCTCAACCTGCGCGGTATCTTGGCGAGCGGGATGCATTTCGATCCGGCGCAGTCGCGGCGGCGGTTTCGGATCGTTGCGTCGGACTATATCACGACCGTCCTGCTCGGTCCGGCGCTGCGGTCTTTGCAGGCGGAAGCGCCGGGGGTGCAGATCGAGATCACGCTGCCGCGATCGGACATTTTGGAGCGGCTGGACGATGGCGACATCGACCTCATCATCTCGCCGGAAAAATATCTCAGTCCCATACATCCGCGCGAACTGGTGTTCGAAGAGCGGCATGTGGTGGTGGGGTGCGCCAACAACCCGGTGCTGCACCAGCCGCTGGATGCCGACACCTTTTACAATAGCGGGCATATCGTGGTGAGCGTGTCGCGGGACGGGACGTTTATCGACGATGTGCTGCGCGATCAGGGGCGGCAGCGGCGGATCGAGATCATCTGCGCGGCCTTTACCCAGGTGCCCTGGATGCTGCCCGGCACGACGCGACTGGCGTTGATGCATGAGCGGTTGGCGCGCGAATTGGCCCCGCAATTATCGCTGATCGTGTGCGAGCCGCCATTCCCGTTGCCGTCGATGCGCGAGATGATGCAGTTTCACAGCGCGCGGGCGGCGGACCGGGGGCTGTCCTGGTTGCGGGCACGATTGATTGCGACGTCGGGGGGTGACAATGGCCAGGTGGCTGACGCTGGCTGATCCTTCACAAGAGAAGGATGTTGGCTCCCTGAGTAGGATTCGAACCTACGGCCATTCGATTAACAGTCGAATGCTCTACCGCTGAGCTATCAGGGAGCAGCCCGGCTCTCACCGGGCAGAGCGCGCCTATAGCAGCGGGTTTTGCGGAATGGCAAGCGTTAATCTGATGATTTTTTTGGCTTGCGATCAGGCGATGAATTGCTCGGCGGCGATGCGGTCGTCGAGCGTATGTTCGGGGTCGAACAGCAAGGTCAAAGGGGTCGCGCGGTCGATGCGAACCTCGACCTGGGCGACGTCGCGCACTTCACGCTGGTCGGCGACGGCGCTGACCGGGCGCTTGACCGGATCCAGCACGGTGAAGCGGATGACGGTGTTTTCGGGCAGGATCGCGCCGCGCCAGCGACGGGGGCGGAAGGGGCTGATCGGGGTCAGCGCGACCAGGCCCGACCCCAGCGGCAGGATCGGACCATGGGCGGAGAGATTATAGGCGGTGGACCCGGCCGGGGTGGCGACCAGCACGCCATCGCACACCAGTTCGGGCAGCACGGCGCGGCCATTGACCTGCACCTCCAGCTTGGCGGTCTGGCGGGTTTCGCGCAGCAGCGAGACTTCGTTGATGGCGGGGATGGAAAATTGTTCGCCATCGACGGTGTCGACGACCATGCGCAGCGGGTGGACCTTGAAGCTCTTGGCCTTTTCCAGCCGCTGGTCGAGCCGTTCGAGCCGCCATTCATTCATCAGGAAGCCGACGGTGCCCAGGTTCATGCCGAAGACCGGGACGATCCGCCGCGCTTCCAGCATGGCGTGGAGGGTTTGCAACATATAGCCGTCGCCGCCGAGCGCGATGACCATGTCGGCCTGCTCGATGGGCACGAAGTCATAGGCGGCGCGAAGCCGCTCTTCGGCGGCTCTGGCGGCGTGGGTGGGTGACGCGACGAGCGCGCGCCGCGGCTCGTCGATCATCCGCCGGTGACGCTCATGTGGCGACGGGTGGCGGGGGCGGTTTCGCCAGCGCCGATGCGGAAGTCATGGCGGGCGGGCTTCAGGCGGAGCGCGCGGTCGATCAGCGGTTCGACCGCGTCCAGGCCACCGTCGCGCAGGGCGGCCTTGAAATCCACATGATCCTCATGGCCTAAGCACATGAAAATCTTGCCCTCGCAAGTCATGCGGATGCGGTTGCAGTCGGCGCAGAAATTCTGGGTGAGCGGGGTGATGAGGCCGAGCCGGGCGCGTAGACCATCGACGCAGTGATAGCGCGCCGGGCCGCCGGTGCGGTCGGGCACGGGCGTCAGCGGGTGCGCGGCGTCGATCGCGGCGGCGACCTGCGTCAGCGGGAGATAATGGTCGGTGCGATCCTCGCCGGTGTCGCCCAAGGGCATGGTTTCGATGAGGGTGAGGTCCAGCCCTTCGGCATCGCACCAGTGCAGCATGGGCAAGATTTCATCCTCATTGACGTTCCTGAGCGCGACCATGTTGATCTTAATCGCGAGCCCTGCGTCACGGGCCGTCCTGATGCCGTGCAGGACGGTGGCGATGTCGCCGCCGCGCGTCACATGCGCAAAGCGCGCGGGGTCGCGGCTGTCCAGGCTGACATTGATGCGGCGGACGCCGGCATCGACCAGCGTTGCGGCATGATCGGCGAGGCGGGTGCCGTTGGTGGTCAGCGTGAGTTCGTCCAGCCCATTGCCCAGATGCCGCCCGATCCGCCGCACCAGATCGCCAATGTCGCGGCGCACCAGCGGTTCGCCGCCGGTCAGGCGGATGCGGGTGATGCCGCGCGCGATGAACAGGTCGGCGAGCAGTGCGATTTCTTCGAGGGTGAGCACCTGATTCTTGGGGAGGAACTGCATCTTTTCCGCCATGCAATAGCGGCAGCGCAGATCGCAGCGATCCGTCACCGAAATGCGCAGATAGCTGATCCGGCGGCCGAGGCCGTCGGTCAGCGGCGCGCGCGGGAGGGGAGCCGGAAGCATGGGGGATAGGTAGGCGATGGGCAGGAGCGGCGCAAGCGCCCCGGTTGCAGCGGGGGCAAGAGGTCGGTAACGCATTGCTGTTATGCCGTTTCGATGCGCGGCGCCGGGGGACGAATATAGTGAGCGGAGAAAGTGCCGCAGAGGGCCAGCGCAGCCTGTTCATCCTGTCACCGGGCGACCGCGACGGGCTGTGCCATGCGGCGCGGATGGCGGGGTGGCGCGCGATCGGCGCACGGCGGCCGGGGGATGCGCCGCAACGCTTTTTGCGCAGCGAGGCGCAGGTGGCGCTGGTCGATATGCGCCGGGGCGGCGATGCCGCGCGGTTGATGGCCCCTCTGGTTCCGGCGATGGAGGCGGGCGGCGGCGCGCTGATCGTGCTGATCGACGGGAGTGACGAGGCGCGGGTGCCCGTGTTGATGGAAGCGGGGGCGACGCATTTCCTGCTGGCCCCCTTTGGCGATGCGGGATTGCGCGCGGCGCTGGCGTCGGCGCATCGGCTGGTCGAGCGGCTGGGTGGCGGGGCCAAGCATAGCCAGCGGGCGCAGCGGATCCGCCGGGGGGATGCGCTCTATTGGCAGTTGGAGCGCGATGGGCGGCTGCGGCTGAGCGCCGGGCTGATGGCGCATCTGGGGCTGGGGGAGGCGCTGGTGACGCCTGCTTCTTTGGTGCAGCGACTGCCGCGTGGGGAGCGGCGGGCGGTGCTGGCGGCGGTGCGGGCGATGCTGCGCAGCGGGACGCCCGACGCGCTGGCGCATGGGCTGCCTGGACGCCCCGGCGATCGGCTGGTCCATCATCTGCGGGTCGAGGAGGGGATGGTCGCGGCTGATGTCGAATGGCTGTCGGAGGGGCATGAGCGCGAGAGTGCGTCGCGCGATTATCTGACCGGGGTGCGATCGCGGCAGGCGGCGCTGGCGTGGCTGGAGCAGCGGCAGGGATTGCCGACGACCGTATTGCTGCTGTCGATCAGCCAGTTCGAGCGGATGAACGCCGCTTATGGGCAGGTGGTGGGCGACGCGCTGTTGGGGCGGATCGCGCGGCGGATCGAGCGGCTGGTCGACGATGTTGCGCCGGGCGCGATGGTGGCGCGGATTGCGGGAACGGAATTTCTGGTCGGGCTGACCGGCGAGGCGGCGGGCGGCGACCGGGCGACTTTCCTGGCGCGGCAGTTGATTGGCGCGATCGGGCGGCCGTTCAGCGCGGGCGATCATCTCATCCGCCTGATCGCGCGGTGCGGCATTGCGCAGGCGCGCAGCGACGATGATGCGACGCTGATGCTGCGCCGGGCGGGGACGGCGCTGGCCGATGCGCGGCAGGCGGGCGGCGAGGGCATCCGCATATTGTCGGCCGACAAGCAAAGCCGCCAGGTCGATGCCGACCGGCTGGAGACCGACCTGCGGCTGGCGCTGGACCGGGGCGAGATCGGCATCGTGTTCCAGCCGCAATATCCGGTCCATTCGGCGCAGATCAGCGGTGTCGAGGCACTGGCACGGTGGAACCACCCCCATTATGGGCCGCTGGGTGCCGCCATCCTGTTCGCGACCGCCGAGCGATCCGACTATATGCTGCCGCTGTCGGCGCATATTCAGGCGGAGGCGCTGCGGCAGGCGGCGGCGTGGCCACGGGCGCTGTCGGCGCTGCGGCTGTCGATCAATGTGACGGCGGCGGACATTGCCCAGCCGAGCTTCATGAGTGAATTGCTGCGGATGGTCGATGGCAGCGGTTTTCCGCGATCGCGGCTGACGGTCGAGATTACCGAGAGCGGACTGATCGAGGATATTGGCGCGGCGTCGGCCTTGCTGCGGGCGTTGCGGGCCGAGGGGCTGGCGGTGGCGATCGACGATTTCGGCACGGGCTATTCGAGCCTGGCCTATTTGAAGAACCTGCCGCTCGATTATCTCAAGATCGACAGTGGGCTGGCGCAGGATATTGCCGGGACGGCGCGCGACCGGATCATCGTGCGGGGCGTCATCCATATGGCGAAGTCGCTGGGGCTGAAGGTCATCGCCGAAGGGGTGGAGACCGAGCAGCAACTTGACCTGCTGGCGCGCGAGGGATGCGATTATTATCAGGGGTTTTTGCGGTCGGCGGGGATTTCGTCGGCCGATCTGGTGAGTTTGTTTTTGAGCTGATCCCGGCAGGAGTAATCGGCAGCCGCGGCTTGTGTTCCCCGACGAAGGTCGGGGTCCAGTTCAGAGCGTGGGACTGGACCCCGACCTTCGTCGGGGAACAGCATCTCTGGGGCATCCGCCTTGCGTTTTGACAGGACATGCAAAAGGGCGCGGGGGGTTGGTCCCGCGCCCTTTTTGTTGTTGGTGGCCGGTCGCTTAGAGCGCGGCTATAATCCCCAATCCGTTCGTCCTGAGTAGCCATTGAGCGAAGTCGAAATGGCGTATCGAAGGATCGGGCGCTGCGCCAGATGCTTCGATACGGGCCTTCGACAAGCTCAGTCCCTACTCAGCACGAACGGATTATCTAGGGATGACTCTAAGCGTCAGAGCGCGGCTTTCAGGGCGTCGACCAGGTCGGTCTTTTCCCAGGGGAAGAAGTCGCCTTCGGGTGTGCGACCGAAATGGCCGTAGGCGGCGGTCTTCTGGTAGATGGGCTTGTTGAGGCCGAGATGGGTGCGGATGCCCTTGGGCGTGAGGCGCACGAGGCTAGGCAGCACGGCTTCGATCGCGGCGGCTTCGACGGTGCCGGTGCCGTGCAGGTCGACATAGAGCGAGAGCGGTTCGGCG
Source organism: Sphingobium sp. ba1 (assembly GCF_000743655.1). NCBI lineage: Bacteria > Pseudomonadati > Pseudomonadota > Alphaproteobacteria > Sphingomonadales > Sphingobiaceae > Sphingobium > Sphingobium sp. ba1. Next base: position 1,459,278 of record NZ_JPPQ01000069.1, on the reverse strand, counting down.
ACGCCGATGGCGTAGCTGAGCTGGATCGTGCAGCGGCGGGCGAGGCCGGCGGCGACGATGTTCTTAGCGAGGTAGCGGGTGATATAGGCCGCCGAGCGATCGACCTTGGTCGGGTCTTTGCCCGAAAAGGCGCCGCCGCCATGGGGCGAGGCACCGCCATAGGTGTCGACGATGATCTTGCGGCCGGTGAGGCCAGCGTCGCCATCCGGTCCGCCGATTTCGAACAGGCCGGTCGGGTTGACATAGATGCTGGCGTCGTCGGGCATCCAGCCGTCGGGCAGGATTTCAGTCATCACGCCTTTGACATAGGCGCGCAGCTTGGCGCGGCTGTCGTCATTGTCCATGCCCTGGGCATGCTGGGTCGACACGACCAGCGCGGTGGCGCGGACCGGCTTCTCGTCGATATATTCGAGCGTCACCTGGCTCTTGGCGTCCGGCTCCAGGAAATCGACCACCTTGTTGTGGCGATCATGGGCGAGGCGCTCCAGAATCTTGTGGCTGTAATAGAGGGTGGCGGGCATGAGGTCAGGGGTTTCGTCCGACGCATAGCCGAACATGATGCCCTGATCGCCAGCGCCTTCATCCTTGTTGCCGCTTTCATCGACGCCCTGGGCGATGTGGGCGGACTGGCCGTGGAGGTTGTTTTCGAAGCGGAAGGTTTCCCAGTGGAAGCCGTCCTGTTCATAACCGATGCGCTTGACCGTTTCGCGGACGGTTGCTTCGATTTCTTCCTCCGCGCCCGGTGCCCAGGCACCATTTTCATAGACGCCCTTGCAGCGGATTTCGCCCGCGAGGACGACGAGCTGGGTCGTGGTTAGCGTTTCGCAGGCGATGCGGGCTTCAGGGTCTTTCGACAGGAAGAGATCGACGATGGCGTCGGAAATCTGGTCGGCGACCTTGTCGGGATGGCCTTCGGACACGGATTCCGAGGTGAAGAGAAATTGGTTGCGCATAGGACTCCCGTAAGATGCTGGGCCGATAAACGATATAAAGAATAGTTTATGTGCTTATTAGCTTCTGCTGGGGCGGATGGCAATGGCGAGGGAAAAGAGCGCCAGCATCAGGGCGAAGGGTGCCCAGTTCCCGACCCGTGCGAAGAGCGTGGGCGGGAGCGGCGGGGGCAGGCCGGAGTCCAGGAAACCGGCGCGGTTGAGGCCAAGCGCGTGGGCGACGCGGCCACGGGCGTCGATGATCGCCGAGACGCCGGTGGGGGTCGAGCGGATGATCGGCAGCCCTTCCTCCAGCGCGCGCAGGCGGGCTTGGGCGAGATGCTGGACCGGACCCCAGGGGCCGAACCAGGCGTCGTTGGACGGATTGAAGAGGAAGGCGGGGCGGTTGGCGCTATCG
>NZ_JPPQ01000069.1:1449862-1457921 GCF_000743655.1 Sphingobium sp. ba1 | reverse complement strand
GCGGCGACGCCCGCATCGGTCGCGTTGCCGCCTGCCATCAATATGCGGGTGCCCGCGGCGACCGCATAATGGCGGCCAGCCGCAACGATGCCGAACTGGCCGACGATTTCCGGGCGGAGCGTTTCGCCTGCGCTTTTGAGGCGCGTCGGTTCTGGCGGCGGCGTTTGCGCCTGGGCGCTGGTGGCGATCGGCCCAGCGATAGCGGCGGCTCCGGTTGCCAAAGCCCATTTGCCCAAGGCACGACGGTTCATTCCCGTAATCGGGTTCTCATCGTTCATCGTTGAAACTCCCCATTTTTTTCCTGCGCCGATACGCTTCATCCGGCGCCAATATGTCAGATGGGACCAAGGATGATCCGGTTACCGTCCATCCGCGTCGCCAGGCCCAGGCTTTCGGCCGCCGCCTTCGCAAAGCCATGCGGATCATTGGCGACAAACAGCCCGGTTATCGTTTCCTGCGCGATCAGCGGGTCGGCGATCATGATCTTCTCGTCATTATAGCGCGCAAATTCGGCTGCCGCCTGCGCGAGAGAGGTGTCGCGAAAGGCGATCATCCCTTCGCGCCAATAAAGTTCCTGAGCGATCGCATCAGGCGATATGCGGGCCGTCTCGATGGGACTGGCCGCCGCCGGATCGACCGCTGCGCGCATCCCCTGGACCAGCCTGACCGGCTGGGTCGCGACGTTGCGCCGGCTCAGTTCGACCACGCCTTCGCTGACGATCACGCCAACGGCGCGATCCGCTTGCCGCCGGACAGTGAAGGCCGTGCCGACCGCGCGAACCCGCGTATCGCCCGCCTCCACCACGAACGGGACGGCCTTGTTTTTCGCGACATCGAACAGCGCTTCGCCCCTCGTCAGTATGACGGTGCGTGTTTGAGGCGTAAATCGCACTTCGATGCGGCTGGCGGTGTTGAGATTGACCACGCTGCCATCGGGAAGCGCAACCCGCAGCATTTCGCCCTTGGCTGTCTCATAATATGTGCCCTGCCCCGACAGGTGCAGCCCGACGGCGGCGACCGCCGAAGCCGCAACCGCTGCGCCAGCGCCCCACAGGATTTGCCTGCGCGTCGCGCCGACCTTGGTGGTCGCGGCATGGATCGCCTGTTCATCGGTTTGCGCCAGTTCGACGCGGGCGAGCGTCGCGCGGGCCATCGCCCACGCACCCATGCGGCGGCTGTCCCCGGCGAGCCAGGCGTCCAGCTCTCGTTTGTCGGCGGCGCTGAGATCAGTCGCGTCACAGCGGGCCGCCCAGAGGGTCGCCTGTTGTTCTATCTCCGCGCTGCTTTCCCTGACTGTCATATGGCTCTGCATTTGAAATTCGGTCGTTAGACGCGACATGGCCGGTTTTTCCGCCACGTCCGAAAATATTTATCAGGGTGCGGATACCGCGGCCGACATGTTTTTCGACCGTGCTTTCCGACAAACCCAGCTTTTGCGCGGTTTCGCGCTGCGACAATCCGTGGACTTTGCGCAGGATGAAAACTTCACGGCATTTGGCCGGCAATTGGTCGATCGCCTCCGCCACCAACCGGAACTCCTCGCGCTGTTCGGCTTGCACGTCAGGCGGCAGAACCCCGGATTCGATGCTCAGCCGATCGATCTCGGTCAGCGTCTCCATCGAGACGACCGGCGCGCGCCGTACTTCGGTAACGATGACCGACAGCGCCGCACGAAAGAAATAGGCGCGTGGATTTTCGATATGGTCGACCGAAGGCAGGGTCGCGAGCTTCGCATAGGTTTCCTGCACGACATCATCGAGCAGAAAGCCATATTGCACGCGCCCCGCCAGCCAGCGGCGCAGCGCTGGTTCATGCGGACAGATGTGGCGTGCCAGCCATATGGCTCTGCTATCCAGAATAGGTCGACCCCTTACATCGACGATCGTCTGTAGCAACGAAAGGCACGCCCAAATCCGCCGCTAGAACAGCATGAAAAAAATGTGACAGGCGCGATGGCGGATATTTTCCGCTCTCGTGTCTTTCCACTGTGATCTGCGGCAGCATTCGCCTCCAAGCCGCGATCTGGAGAGGATGTCGGGCACCCGGAAAAGGGGCCGATCGGCATCGCCTGGCCGGGCGAATGAGTCGGCCCATGAACGGAATTTTCAGTGAGTGATCGACCATCGCGTGGCGCCTTGGCTGCGTGCGTCCGCTGGCGCGCGTCCCGTGTGGGAGGGAAATGGGGGAACATGATGAACAAGACGAAGATCTTTACCATGCTGCTGGGGAGCAGCGCCGCTGCACTGGCGCTGACAAGTGGGACAGCCAACGCCCAGCAACGCAATTTCGACCTGCCCGAAGGACGCGCAGTGGATACGCTGCCCTCCTTCGCCTTGCAGAGCGGCCTGCAGATCATCGCGCCGTCCAAGAAACTGCGCCACAGTCGCACGCCCCGTCTCTATGGCGCGCATGATGCGCGGCAGGCGCTCAAACATATCATCCGGGGCACCGATCTCGTCATCTCCTCCGACCGCAACGATGTCGTCACCCTGCGCGATCGCAGCCTCAGCGCCGAACCCGGCGCGGTTGCGGCGTTGAAGCCGATTGCGTTTGCGCAACTGGAGACGGGCGGCACCATGTCGGACGCGCCGACCATGGGGTTGCCCGCCGAGCCGCAAGGCGAAAGCCGCGCCGAAATCGTCGTCGTCGGCACCCAGATCAGGGGCGCGAAGACGACCGGTGCCCTGCCCGTCACCGTCGTCGGTCAGGAACAGGTCGATGCCGTCGCGGCGGTTTCCGGCGCGGACCTTTTCCGCTCCATCCCGCAGCTCGGCGGCGTGACCTTCAATGAGCAGGTGCTGGGCGGCGGATCGGGCAATGCCGCGCGCGGCGACGTGTCTACCGTGTCGCTGCGCGGCCTGGGTCAAGGCAACACGCTGCTGCTGATCAATGGCCGCCGCACCGTGCTGCATCCCACATCACAGGCGATTACCGGGGTGATCGATTCCGGCGTGCCGACCTTCGGCTTCAATGCCAACACCATCCCCGTCGGCGCGATCGAGCGCGTCGAGGTGCTGCGCGATGGTGCCGCCGCACTCTATGGGTCGGATGCCGTCGCGGGCGTCGTCAACAACGTACTCAAATCCAATTTCACCGGGGCGACATTCGACGCGCAATATGGCGGGGCAGAAGGCACCAATTTGCGTGAGTTCACCGTCAATGGCCTCGTCGGGTTCAATTTCGGCGGCGGCCGGGGCAATGTCTCGCTCTTTGGCGGCTATGCGCAAAAGTCCAAACTCTATCTGCGTGACCAGGACTATACGGCCACGGCCGACCGGCGATCCTTCGTCGCGGGCACGCCCTTTGCCAATAACGCGAGCTTCAACGGGACATCGACCAGTACACCTTGGGGCACGTTCCAGGCGACCGGGACCGGAGTGATCACCAGCAATGGCGTCGCGCTTACCAATGCATCGCGCCAATTCCATATCCAGCCATCGACCAATGCCGGTTGTCAGGTTGCGGCCGGTACGCCGGGCATGTGCTATGATGATGGCAGCGGCACGACGCAGATGGCGAACGTCGATTCCAACCTGCGCTTCAACCCGAATGCGACATTTGCCGACCTGACCACCCAGCCATCGGTCAAGCGCATCAACCTGTTCAGCTTCATCAATTATGAACTGACCGACAATCTCGATTTCTTCGGCGAACTGGGTTTCTATCAGGGCAAGACCGAAGCGAATATCGGCACGGGCGGATCGCTCGCCAACATCCCGATCACGGTGGCGGCGGACGCCTATTGGAACCCCTTTGGCCCTGTCGGCTCGCCCAATCGTCTTCCCGGCCTCAATATTCCGGACGAAGGACTGCCGGTTACCATCCGTAGCCTCAACTATGTCGATGTAGGGCTGCGCAACGTCAATGTGACCAACCGGCAATATCGCATTCTCGGTGGCCTGCGCGGCATGTTCGGCGACTGGAACTGGGAGTCGGCGGGGCTATATAGCTGGGCGACGGTCAAGGACACTATGGACGGCACGTCCAGCAGCCTGCTGCAAGCGGCGATCAACAAGACGACGTCTGATGCCTATAACCCATTCAATGGCGGCAGCCTGTCTGATCCCTCGGTTGGTGACGGCACACCCAATGCCGATGCGATCGTCGACAGCTTCCGCATTCAATCGACCCGTCGCAACAAGACATCACTGGCGCTTTGGGATTTGAAGATTTCCAATGCCAATCTGATCGGTCTGTGGGCCGGGAACAGCATCGGCATCGCCACCGGCGTCGAGTTCCGGCGCGAAACCTTCGATGACAATCGCGATCCTCGGCAAGGCGGTGTGGCCGGTGTCGACATCACCTATACCGATGCGGTCACGGGCATCTTCTACGGGTCGGACCTGATGGGGGCCAGCCCCAGCCCTGACGTTTCGGGCAAGCGCAAGGTCTGGTCCGCCTATGCCGAAATCGCCCTGCCTTTGGTCAGCCCGGACATGGAAATCCCAATGATCCGCTCCTTCGATATCCAGATCGCCGGGCGCTATGAGCGGTATAGCGATGTGGGTGACGTCGCCAAACCCAAGGTCGCAGCGAGCTGGGATCTGTTGCAGGGCTTCCGCCTGCGCGGTTCCTGGTCGCAGGGTTTCCGGGCGCCGAACCTGGAAGTCATCAACACCGCGACGCTAGATCGCGTCAACGGCGGCACCGAATATGTGCTGTGCGAAGCCGACCTGCGCGCCGGGCGCATCAGCAGCTTCTCCCAATGCGCGCGCAACGTGTCGGTGCTGCGGCGGTCGGGCGGCAATCCTGATCTGAAGCCCGAAGAATCCACCAGCTGGAATTTCGGTGCCGTGTTCCAGCCGCCGCTGCCCGAAGGCTGGGGCAATGTGACCTTCACCGTCGATCGCTGGCGCATCAAGCAGAAGGGCGTCGTGGGTCTGCTCGATTATCAGAATGCGCTCAATCTCGACTATCTGCTGCGGGTCCAGGGCAGCAGCAATCCCGCCGTCGTGCGCCGCGAACCTACGGCGGACGACATCGCGCTGGTGGCGGGCACGGGCTTGGCACCCGTGGGCGAGCTGCTTTACGTGACGGCCCCCTTCCAGAACCTGTTGCCGATCCAGGTCGATGGCATCGACTTCAACCTCGACTATCGCGTCGGCACCACCAACTTCGGCAAGTTCGGGCTGAACGTGAATGCCGCGCGCCTCATCAAATATCAGCTCGACGCCCCGGCTGCCGTGCAGGCGGTTACCGATGGACAGGCGGCAGGCGAAATCAACGCGGCCGTGCCTGTTCCCGGCGGTGGCGATGTCGTCGGACGCGACGGTCAGCCACGCTGGCGTATTTCCGCCAACCTGACCTGGGACTATGGCCCGGTGACCATCGGTGCCTTCACCCAGTTCATCGATGATGTTTATCAGGACGCGGTGTTCGATGCGGACGGCAACCGGTTCGTGGTCAAGGGGCAGACGACCGTGAACCTCTATGCCACCTATAAATTCGACAGCGGCATGATGAAGGGAACGGCGATCACCGTGGGTGCGCGCAACATCTTCGACAAGGATCCACCGCTCGCGTCGGGAGGATACCTGTCCAGCCTGTATCAGCCGCAGGCGCGCTATTGGTACACCAGCATCAAAAAGTCCTTCTGATGCGGGATGAAGGTCTGGCCCGTCGCGATCTGATCGCGGCGGGGTTCGCAGGCGCAGCGCTGCTCGGCTTGCCTGGTCGAGCGGCGCTGGCCCAGTCGGGGGACAAGGCACCCGATGCGCCGCGCAGCAGCCCTGCTGTGGCAAGGGCGCATCGCGTCGAAGTGCCGATGCCGCATGGCGGGGTCGCGGCGGGGCACCCGCTGGCAGCGATGGCGGGCACGCGCATGCTGATGCAGGGCGGCACGGCAGCGGACGCAGCCGTTGCCGCCATGGCGGTGATGAACGTGGTCGAACCCTGGGCATCGAGCGCGGCGGGCAATGGTTTTGCCACCTGTTTCGAACGGCGCAGCGGCAAGGTCCAGTCGCTCGCCTTTACCGGCGGTGCGCCTGCCCTGCTCGACCCGAACGTCGATCCCAAGGAACTGGACAGCGGGCACAAGGCTGTGGCGGTGCCGGGCGCGTTCGGTGGGTGGATCGCGCTGGCCCAGAGATATGGGCGGCTGCCGCTGGCGACATTGCTCGAACCCGCCATCGGCTATGCGCGCGATGGGCATCCGCTCGATGCCTCCATCGCGATGTTCATCCGCCGCCAGCAAGCGGTACTGGCGCGCCATCCGACCAGCGCGGCTATCTTCCTGCCCGATGGCCAGCCACCTGCGCCGCGTTCTATTTTCCGCAATATACCGCTGGCGCGCACCTTCCAAAGTCTCGCCGACGCGGAAACGCGGGCGCTCAAAGGTGGGGCCGACCGGGACCAGGCGCTGTCCGCCGCCTATGATCATTTCTACATCGGCCCGATCGCGCAGGACATGACCCGCTTTTCGCAGGCCAATGGCGGCTGGCTGCGCATGGAGGATATGCGCAGCTATCGCCCGGTCTGGGACGACCCCGTTTCGACCGTCTATCGCGGGATGGATGTTTATTGCAGTCCGCTCACCTCGCGCACCGGGCTGGAACTGTGCGAACAGCTCAACATCGTGGAGGGCTGGGATCTCGCGTCCCTTGCCAGCGATCGCGCCAGCCTCACCCATCTGCTGATCGAGGCGATCAAGATCACGAAGGCCGATGTCTATCGCTATGCGGGCGATCCCCGCTCTGTCGATGTGCCCGTCGCGACATTACTATCCAAGGATTTCGCCGCGACGCGACGCAAACTGATCGACCGCTTGCACGCCATCACCTTTCCCGAAGGCGCGGCACTGGCCACGAGCATGCAGCCTGATCGACCCGCCGCCGATGAAGACACGCGCGGCGGCGACACCACGAGCCTGTCGGTGGTGGACAAGGAAGGCAATGCCATTGCCGTCACGACGACGATCGGCGGCGGCTTTGGGACTTCGGTGGTGATGGGCGACACCGGCCTGTTGTGTAACAATGGCCTGCGCGTCGGGTCGACGGCCCCCTATGCCGGTCATCCCAATGCCGTGGCGCCGGGCAAGCGTGCGCTGCTAGGCAACGGCCCCATCATCGTGCTGGACAAGGGGCAATTGAAGCTGGTGTGCGGCACGCCCGGCGGCGAGACAATCGGGCAGACCCAGTTCCAATTCCTCGTCAACGCCCTCGACCTGGACATGCCGATCCAGCAGGCGATTGAAGCGCCCCGCTTCGCGCTCAATGCCAGACCCAGTTTCTACAAGCCGGGTGCTGCCATCACCATACAATTGGAAGACCGTTTCGCGCCTGCGGATGTCTCGGCATTGAAGGCCAAGGGCCATAGCGTGGAGATGGTCGGCGCCTTCGCCATCGGCAGCATCCAGGGCGTCATGGTCGATCCGTCCGGCGCACGCATGGGCGGCAGCGATCCCCGCCGCATGGGATATGCCATGGGCTATTGAAAAGATTTTGCTGTTCATCCGGTATGATCATCAGTCTGATCATATTTGGTGCGGGCGGTCGGAATCGAACCGACACTCCTTGCGGAACCGGATTTTGAGTCCGGCGCGTCTACCAGTTTCACCACGCCCGCACGGCTGGGAGAGGCCAAATGGCAAAATCCGACGCGGGCGTCCAGCCGAAAATGGCTTTGGCTGTCGCTAACATCAATTGGCGGCGGTTTTCGGCATATGTTGCGATGCGGGCCAAGGGGCGATAGCCTGACTTGCGCTATGGTCCGCCCGCGTTATAAGAGCCGCTTCGTGCAGACATAGATAATTTCAACGGAGAAGGACCATCCTTTGACCGAATCGTCTGCCACGTTCCTGTTATTCGGCGCCACCGGCGATCTGGCGCGCCGCATGATCTTCCCCTCGCTTTACAATCTGTTGGCGGATGGCCTGCTGCCCGACGATTTTCTGATCGTCGCGTCGGCACGGTCGCCGATGAGCGACGAGGATTTTCGGGCCGATGTCGATGCCGCATTGCGCCAATTCCTGGCGTCGGATCGCTATGATGCCGCGACCGCCGAGACCTTCGGCCAGATGATCGTCTATCAGCCGGTCGAGGCGGGCAAGGCCGAGCAGTTC
>NZ_JPPQ01000069.1:1416289-1449852 GCF_000743655.1 Sphingobium sp. ba1 | reverse complement strand
ATCGCCATACAGCGTGTCGTTCCCGGCATCGCCATACAGCGTGTCATTGTCGTTGCCGCCCCGTAGCACGTCGGCACCATCGCCCCCGTAGAGCGTGTCGTTTCCGTCCCCGCCCCGCATCGTGTCATTGCCGCCAAGGCCATAAGCGATAATGTTTCCGGCGCTTGCCAGGAGCGAGTCCCCGCCGACAGTTCCGCGCCAGATCGGGAAGCTGTCGGTGAAATCCTCCTGCGTCAGCGACGTGATACCGTTGATATAGGTGTAGATATCGAGTTCGGAAAACTGACCGTTGTCATCGACATCGACCCATAGTTCGACACGATTGTTGACGGTGTCATGCTTCCACGACACGTCGGCAAAGCCATCGCCGACCAGTTCGGCGGGCAACTGCACGCCCGACGCGCCACCGCCAATGACGAAGGTGAAGTTGATCGGAGTCGCGTTGAACGCGATGCCCCGGCCATAGGCGTAGGAAGGCAGATCGATCTTGTCGCCGCCGGTTACACCAGCGCCTTCGAAATCGGTAATGATATCGATCGTGGAAGGCGAGGAATCCGAACGCGGCGTGTTGTAGGTCAGGGTGAAGATATCATTGCCTGCCCCGCCGGTCAGCATGTCCCCATCCAGGCCACCGATGATCTGGTCGTTGCCAGCGCCACCGACCAGCATATCCTGGCCCAGCCCCCCGTTGATCACATCATCGCCGCTGCCGCCGGTAATGACATCATCACCCGCGCCGCCGGTAATGATCATGGCATTGGTCGCCGCAGTCGCATTCAGGTGCAGGAAATCGGTTTGCAGTTGTGATCCCGCGTCGATCCATCGCACGTCAGTCATGGCATGCAATGTCAGACGCACTTGCCCTGAACCGATCGAAAAACGCTCGACCCCGCGCACCGTATCAGCGTCGAAGAGGATGGAATTGGCGTAGATGCCCGATATCGACAATATGTCGACGTCACTGCCGGTACCGCCATTGATGCGGTCGGCGGTATTCAGCGATGACCCTATAACGATATAGTCGGCGCCATTGCCCCCATCGACAATGTCGTTGCCGACACCAGTGATGATCTCATCATTACCATCGCCGCCGTTCAATATGTCGTTGCCGACGCCGCCGTCGATCAGATCATCGCCGCTATCGCCGTTGATCGTGTCATTGCCATCCTCACCATAGAGGGAATCATCGCCCAAGCCGCCGGAAATGACATCATCGCCGCCGCCGCCGTAAATTTCATCAGGGTCGATTGTGCCAGTGAGCGTATTCGGCAGATTGTCGCCAATAATAGTCGCCATCATTCCCTCCTGCACCTCGATCGAGCAATGTTGCCGTCGAGTTTACCCCATCTATAAAAACGGAGTGGGGATAGCGCAGGAAAAGACCAAAACTATAGCATGAATTGGACATAATCAGTGTGTTGGCAGGGCTTCCCGCGCACCGCGCGATTGCCGCCGGCTTCCGCAAGCCAATGACAGAACACAAAGATCATGCCTCCCCAGTCGAGGGAAGATCACTTCTTCTCCTCGAGGCGCAGGCTGATCAGACCGCCCGCGCCTTGAGCAATTTGTCGATGGTCAGCGGATAGTCGCGGATGCGGATGCCGGTCGCGTTATAGATGGCGTTGGCCACCGCCGCACCAGCACCGCAAATACCCAGCTCGCCCACACCCTTGGCCTTCATCGGCGAGCTTTTGTCGTCCAACTCTTCGATGAACAGCACGTCTTGTTCGGGGATGTCCGCGTGGACCGGCACCAGATATTCGGCCATGTCGTGATTGACGAAGAAACCGAAGCGAGTGTCCACGTCCAGCGCCTCCATCAGCGCCGATCCCGCCCCCATGGTCATCGCGCCGATGACCTGGCTGCGCGCGGATTTGGGATTGAGGATGCGCCCGGCCGCGAACGCGCCGCCCATGCGGCGGATACGCACTTCGGCCGTGTCGATATCGACGCCGACTTCGCAGAAATGCGCGCCGAAGGTCGCCTGCGCATAGCGTTTGTCGAGATCGCCGAATTCGATGCTGTCCTCGGCCCACACACCTTCACGCCCGGCGAGCGCCGCCAGCGTCTGGGACTTGTTCTCGTGGCGGATGAGGCCCTCCTCGAACTCGGCCTGATCAACCGGATAGCCCGCCTTCTCCGCCAATTTCGCGCGCAACGCCATGGCGGCGACATAGACGCCCGCCGTAGAGCTGTTAGCCCCCCATTGTCCGCCCGAACCCGCCGAAACGGGAAAGCGGCTGTCGCCCAACCGGACGGTGACGGCCTCGATCGGCACGCCCATCATCTCCGCCGCCGTCTGGGCGATGATCGTATAGCTGCCGGTGCCGATGTCAGTCATATCGGTTTCGACGATCACCTGCCCCTTGGCATCGACGCCGATCCGCGCGCCCGACTTGCCGACCAGATTGTTGCGGAAGGCGGAGGCCACGCCCATACCGACCATCCAGCGTCCATCGCGCACCTGGCCCGGCTTTGCCTGCCGCTTGTTCCAGCCGAAACGTTCGGCCCCGGCGCGCATGCACTCCACCAGCTTGCGGCTGGAGAAGGGCCGCTGCGTGCCTGCTTCGGGATCATATTGCACATCGTTGCGGATGCGTAGCTCGACCGGATCGACGCCGCAGGCTTCGGCCAGTTCATCCATCGCGACCTCCAGCGCGAGCAGGCCGACCGCTTCGCCCGGCGCGCGCATCGCATTGCCTTCGGGCAGATGGAGCGTCGCCAGCCGGTGTGCGGTCATCCGATTGGCACCACGATAGAGCAGCCGCGTCTGCTGCGCCGCCGTTTCCGGCCCGCCGCCGGGCAGGTCGCCCGACCAGACTTCATGGCCGATCGCGTCGATCACGCCATCCTTGTCCGCGCCGATGCGGATGCGCTGGATCGTCGCCGGGCGATGGGTGGTGTTGTTGGGGATCTGGTGCCGCGCGAGCGCGACCTTGACCGGACGTCCGACCTGCCTTGCCCCCAACGCCGCGAGCAACGCATCGGCGCGCAAGAACAGCTTGGCCCCGAAGCCGCCGCCGATATAGGGCGACACCAGCCGGACATTCGCCTTAGGGATGCCCAATGTCTTGGCAACATCGCCCACGGTCCATGCGATCATCTGGTTGGACGTCCACAGCGTTAGCTTGTCGCCATTCCACACCGCGGTGGAGGCATGTGGCTCCAGCATTGCGTGGCTATGGTCGGGGGTGGAGTAATTCTGATCGACCTTGACCGCCGCCTTGGCGAACGCGCCGTCGAAATCGCCGACCGCCGTATCGGGTGACCCGCCAAAGCCGCCTTCGGGTGGCTTGACGGCATTGGCCCGCTCGGCGGTCAGGTCGAACTTCCCGCCTTCGCTGGTGTAGTCAATCCGTACCAGCTTGGCGGCGTCGCGCGCATTTTCGAAGGTATCGGCGATGACCAGCGCAACCGCCTGGTCATAATGGTCGATCTGCGGCCCACCCAGCAGAGGTGCGGTATTCATGCTGCCCTTGCCGAGTTTTCCGGCATTGGCGTGCGTGACGATGCCCAGAACGCCGGGCGCAGCCTCGGCCGCGCGCAGGTCCATGGCAGCAATGCGCCCTTTGGCGATGCCCGACCCGATCATCCAGCCATAGGCGGCATTGGGTGCGGCATCGTGCCGCTCATAGGCATAGGGCGCGGTGCCGGTCACCTTGGCGGCGCCGTCGATCCGGTCATGGGCCTTGCCCACGACCCGGCCCTTGTCGATCGGGTTCAACCCGGCGGGCGTATCGAACTTCATGCCCGTGCCTCCTTCTGCCGATAGAGCGACGTCAGCGTCTGTTCGACCAGCTTTTTCTTGAAATCATTATGATGCGTCGTGCGTGCGCCCGCCAGCGCGGCCTCCGCCACCGCCTTGGCACCGGACCCGGCCGCCGCATCCGCATCGGCCGTGCGCCAAGGCTTTGCGCCGATGCCGCCAAAAGCAAAGCGCGACGCGCCATTCTTGCCGAACACCGCTGCCACCGACACCAGCGCGAAGGCATAGGAGGAACGGTCGCGCACCTTGCGATAGACATGGGTGCCGCCGATCGGCTTGGGCAGGGTGACCGATGTGATGATCTCCCCGGCTTTCAGCGCCGTTTCGACATGGGGCGTATCGCCGGGCAGCAAGTGGAAGTCCGCGATCGGGATCGACCGGGCCGCGCCATCCGCGCCGACCGTATCCACCGTCGCGTCCAGCAGCCGCATCGCCACCGCCATGTCGCTCGGATGTTGGGCGATGCAGGCATCGCTGACGCCCAATATCGCCAGGTTGCGGCTCATGCCCTGCAATGCGCCGCAGCCGCTGCCCGGCTTGCGCTTGTTGCAGGGCATGCGCGTGTCATAGAAATAGGGGCAGCGCGTGCGTTGCAGCAGGTTGCCCGCCGTGGTCGCTTTATTGCGCAGCTGTCCGGATGCGCCCGACAGCAAGGCGCGGCTCAACACGCCATAATCGCGCCGCACCACTTTGTCGGCGGCGAGATCAGTATTGCGCACCAGCGCGCCAATGCGCAGCCCGCCATCGGCGGTCTTCTCTATCTGATCGAGCTTCAGCGGATTGACGTCGATCAGATGCGTGGGCGTCTCGATCTGAAGTTTCATCAGGTCGAGCAGGTTGGTGCCGCCCGCAATGAAGCGCGCGCCCTGCGTCGAAGCGGCCATCTTCGCCGCTTCCTGCGCGCTGGTCGCGCGGCTATAGGTAAAGGGCTTCATGCCTTGGCTCCCCCGGCCACGTCGTTCATGGCGGCGATGATGTTGGGATAGGCGGCGCAACGGCAGATATTGCCGCTCATCCGCTCGCGCAGCTCGGCATCGGTCAGCGCCACCTTGTCCAAATCGTCGGTGACATGGCTGGGGATACCCGCCTCGATTTCCTCCAGCACGGCGACGGCGGAGCAAATCTGCCCCGGCGTGCAATAGCCGCATTGATAGCCGTCATGGGTGATGAAGGCGCGCTGCATCGGGTGCAGTTTGTCGGGTGTGCCCAGCCCCTCGATCGTCGTGATCGCCTCGCCATCATGCATCACCGCGAGCGTCAGGCAGCTATTGATGCGTCGTCCTTCGACGATGACCGTGCAGGCGCCGCACTGGCCATGGTCGCACCCTTTCTTGGTGCCGGTGAGGTGCAGATGCTCGCGCAGCGCGTCGAGCAGGCTGGTGCGCGGATCGAGCTGCAAATGCGCTTCGCGGCCATTGACGGTCAATTCCACCGGGATCATCGGGGTTCCTTCGCGAGAGGAAGCGGCAACGGGCTGTGCCGCCTGCGCGCTGGAAAGAAATGGCGTCGCCGCGGCAATGGTCGTTCCACCGCGCAACATGCCCCGGCGGGTGATCTGGTCGGACGGCATGGCGGTCCCTTTCTTCTGCTATCGGCTGTCATACGAAGGGCGGCGGCAAATGATCCCTGCCGATGCAGGAAATATGATCGACAAGGCGCGGCAGCGCAAGCGCACCTATTGCCAGGGCGGCAGGACCGGCGCGATAGCCGGACAGCGAGTCGGACAATGGTTTGACATTTTTGTGCTGGGTGCGCGGAGCGGCCGAGGGCGCTGAACGAGGTAAAAGTGGCGGAAAACCAAGCTTTCCCGCACTTGCAGCAAGGAATTTCATATTTGTGCAATTCTTCCCTTGCCGATCCTCAAAAGCGCTGCTAGTTCCCCGCCACCCGCCGAGAGGGACACATCCTCCGGCCGCCAGAGCGGGCGTAGCTCAGGGGTAGAGCACAACCTTGCCAAGGTTGGGGTCGAGGGTTCGAATCCCTTCGCCCGCTCCAGAAATCATCGAAAAATCAATGGTTTCTGGGGCATGATGCGATCAGAATGTTGGAGACAAAGCTCCTTAAATTGGTCGCTGTCTCCACATTGTCTCCACCGAATTTGCAACTGTAGCGGTATTTGGCGTTGTCTGGCGTAGCCGGGTTGTCGTTGGCATTTCGCACTCGGCGTTGATTCAAACTGGTGGGCGTTAAGGTTCGCTGCTGCGTTACAAGAGGTAAGAGACGGACTTTTGCCAGCGGCTGAAAAGCAGTGATCGTGTCGGCACCTCATGCCATGGCGCGAAACGGATGTGCTGGTATCCGAGATTAGCTGGCGGCAGACCAACCTCGACCACCCGTGTATCGAGCCTGTGGTTCATATGTACGGAGACGCCTCAGGTTGCACAGTTGGCAATCCCACATGACCGTCACGCAATTGTCACATAGCGAAAATGCCATAAGCTGTCCGCTCATCTCGTTTTACCGATCGTTGTGAGGACGACTGGGGAGCGCACAGAAGGAGGAAGGCGAATCGCGAGACCTGCGGGTTGGGAACGCCCTTGCGGTCGATTATGCTATTATCATGGGTCGATATCGACGTTTGGATGCCCTCGCCGCAGCATTAGCCGAGGCGTCCAACATACACATACTCTACGAAGTCCTGGCGAAGATCGCGCGGGAGATGGGGTTCGATTATTTTGCGCTAGCCGAGCATGTCAACCTGCGGATGCCGCACGCGCTTCCCCTCCAGATCCACAATTATCCGTCCGGCTGGGCAGCCTATTATGTCGACAAAGACCTGGGGCCAAGAGATCCCATTCGCCGTGCCAGCCACCGGACCCATCTGGGCTTTGCGTGGATAACTATCCCACGGTTTCTGACATTGACGCCTGCCGACCGCGCCGTTCTAGCTGCCGGTCAAGCCCACGGGCTGGGTGAAGGTTTTACCGTCCCCTCGCACATCCCTGGCGAAGTCAGCGGATCCTGTACATTTGTCACCCGAGCCGACGAGCCGCTGCCTCGCGATCAGATCTGGACGGCCCAACTGATAGGCGGGCTGGCGTTCGAATGCGGGCAACGCCTCCTCGGGCGCACGACCCTGTCCGGTGATTCCGCGATCACGGAGCGTCAACGCGACTGCGTGCTATGGGCCGCCCGCGGCAATACCGACGGCGAGATTGCGGACATATTGGGCATCTCCAAGGAAACCGTGATCCAGCATCTCAAGTTCGCGCGCGAGCGCTATGGCGTCCGGAAGCGAACGTCGCTCGTGATCCGGGCGCTGTTCGACGGCCTCATCTCCTTTTCCGAAATCTTCCAGCGACACCGATATTGGTAACCTCAAGTCGAGGGGGCGGTGCGCCGTCCCCTCATCGAATGGCTCCTGTGAAACCGCCGTTTCCCTGTCTTTCTGCGCCAGCCTACGCCGAAGCGATTTCGATGTTGCGGATAGAGGCAATGTGGCTTTCTTGATCATCCCCTGAGCTGGACCGCCAACGGTCCGGCAAACTCGCAGGGTCGATCCATGAGCATATATCCGCTCCGTACAGAAGCCAGGACACGCGGCTCGCGTATGCTGCGCACGGCGCTCGGTTCGGCGATCATCGGCTGGCTCGACGATGCTGGTGTCATCGAGATTATGCTCAATCCCGACGGGCATATCTGGATTGATCGGCTGGGCGAAGGCCTCAGCGATACCGGAGCCTGTCTGTCGGCCGCCGACGGCGAGCGGATCATCCGTCTGGTCGCGCATCATGTCGGCGCGGAGGTTCATGACGGAGCGCCTCGCGTGTCGGCCGAACTTCCCGATACCGGCGAGCGGTTCGAGGGGCTTCTTCCGCCCGTCGTCCAGTCCCCGACATTCGCCATTCGCAAGCCCGCCGTCGCTGTGTTCACGCTCGAGGATTATGTTGCCGCCAATACCATGTCTGCGCGCCAGGCCGATATATTGGCGCAAGCCGTTTCCACGCGCCAGAACATCCTGGTGGCCGGTGGCACAGGGACCGGCAAGACGACGCTCACCAACGCGCTTCTGGCCGAGGTCGCCAGGACGACCGACAGGATCGTCCTCATTGAGGATACGCGCGAGCTCCAATGCACATCTCCCAACCTGATCGCGATGCGAACCAAGGATGGCGTCGCCACGCTGTCCGATCTCGTGCGATCCGCCCTGCGCCTACGTCCAGACCGCATCCCCATTGGTGAGGTGCGCGGGGCCGAAGCCCTCGACCTGATCAAAGCATGGGGGACGGGCCATCCGGGCGGGATCGGCACCATCCACGCGGGATCGGGCATGGGCGCACTGCGGCGAATGGAACAGCTCATCCAGGAAGCCGTCGTCACGGTCCCTCGTGCCCTGATCGCCGACACGATCGACATCGTCGCGGTGCTTGTGCGCGACGGCCACGGCCGCCGTCTGGCCGAATTGGTCCGCGTCGATGGCCTCGATCCCAGGGGCGAATATTCCCTTACCAGCCAAGGAGACGTTTGATGATCCAGCCTGTCGTGCCAATCCGCCGGAGTGCCAGTCATTTGGCGCTCGCTGGCATCATAGCCATGGCGTCCGTGATTCCGGCCTATGCGGCCGGATCGTCGATGCCTTGGGAAGCGCCGCTCCAGTCCATCCTGGAATCGATCGAAGGGCCGGTCGCCAAGATCATCGCCGTGATGATCATCACGGTAACCGGCCTGACCCTTGCATTTGGCGATACGTCGGGCGGCGCGCGAAAGCTCATTCAGATCGTATTCGGTCTGAGTATTGCCTTCGCCGCAACGAGCTTCTTCCTCTCCTTCTTCTCGTTCGGCGGTGGAGCGCTCGTCTGATGGATAGGGTTGGACAGGTTCCAGGCTTTGACGTGCCGGTCCATCGGTCCCTCACCGAGCCGATCCTTCTGGGCGGCGCGCCGCGCGCGCTGGCAATCGTCAACGGGACGCTCGCGGGCGCCGTCGGCCTCGGGTTACGGCTATGGATCGCAGGCCTGGTGCTTTGGGCTATCGGTCATGTGCTGGGCGTATGGGCCGCCCGCCACGATCCGAACTTCGTCGATGTGGCCCGGCGGCATGTTCGCTATCCGACCTGGCTACCGGCATGATGTCGCTGCGCGAATATCGTTCGACCGCGAGCAGCCTGAGCGATTTCCTGCCTTGGGCCGCTCTGGTCGCGCCGGGCGTCGTCCTCAACAAGGACGGCTCGTTCCAGCGCACAGCCCGTTTCCGGGGACCGGACCTCGATTCCGCGACGCCCGCTGAACTGGTGGCGACGACCGCGCGGCTGAATAGCGCCCTGCGTCGGCTCGGCTCGGGCTGGGCCTTGTTCACCGAGGCGCAGCGGGTGCCAGCGAACGATTATCCCGACGACGTCTTTCCCGATCCGGCTTCGCGACTGCTGGACCGGGAACGACGCGAGCAATTCCATGAAGAAGGCGCGCATTATGACAGCGCCTATTATGTTACCCTGCTGTGGATGCCGCCGGCGGAAGACAGCGCACGGGCCGAACGCTGGCTTTACGAGGGCCGTTCGACGACGACGTCCAACGGAGCCGAACTGCTCGCTGGTTTTATCGACCGCTCACACCGGATCGTCCAGTTGCTCGAAGGCTTCCTGCCGGAAATCGCCTGGCTCGATGATGGTGCGACCCTCACCTATCTCCACTCGACCATCTCGACCAGGCGTCAGGCCGTGCGCGTGCCCGAAACGCCGATGCACCTCGATGCGCTCCTGGCTGACGAACCGCTGGTCGGTGGCCTGGAACCCCGCCTCGGCAACAGCCATCTGCGCAGCCTGACGGTAACCGGCTTTCCGACCTCAACCTATCCTGGCCTGCTCGACGAACTCAATCGTCTGGCCTTTCCCTATCGCTGGTCGACGCGGGCGATCATGCTCGACAAGGCCGATGCCACCCGATTGCTGGGCAAGATCCGGCGACAATGGTTTGCCAAGCGCAAGTCAGTCGCGGCCATTCTCAAGGAGGTGATGACCAACGAAGCCTCGGCCCTGTTGGACACGGACGCATCGAACAAGGCAGCAGACGCCGATCTGGCGTTGCAGGAACTGGGCTCGGACATGATCGGCCAGGCCTATGTGACCGCCACAGTGACGGTGTGGGACACAAACCCTGCAATCGCCGCCGAGAAGCTGCGCCTTGTCGAGAAAGTCGTTCAGGGCCGGGATTTCACCTGCACGACCGAAGGTCTCAACGCTGTGGAGGCCTGGCTCGGATCGCTGCCGGGCCATGTCTACGCCAATGTCCGGCAGCCGCCGATCAGCACGCTCAACCTGGCGCATATGATGCCGCTGTCGGCCGTCTGGTCTGGACCGCCGGGCGATGCGCATCTCGATGGTCCGCCGCTATTCCATGCCAAAACCGAAGGATCGACGCCTTTCCGCTTCTCGCTGCATGTTGGCGACGTCGGGCACACGCTGGTGGTGGGGCCGACAGGCGCGGGCAAGTCGGTTCTGCTCGCCCTGATGGCGATGCAGTTTCGCCGCTATCCCGGCGCACAGATTTTTGCCTTCGACTATGGCGCCAGCATGCGCGCCGCGGCGCTGGCGATGGGCGGTGACTGGCAGGATCTGGGGACGGGGCTCCACGCCGAGAATGCGGCTGTATCGCTCCAGCCTCTTGCAAGGATCGATGATCCGGTCGAACAGGCATGGGCGGCGCAATGGGTCGGTTCGATCCTTGAGGCAGAGGGGATCACGCTCGATCCCCAGGCCAAGGACCATCTGTGGGCGGCGCTCCGATCGCTCGCCAGCGCGAGGCCCGACGAACGGACGCTGACGGGTCTTGCTGTCCTCCTGCAATCCCAAATCCTCAAACAGGCGCTGCAGCCCTACTGCGTGGGCGGCGCCTGGGGTCGCCTGCTCGATGCCGAGGCAGAGCAACTGGGCGATGCCCATGTCCAGATACTCGAAACCGAAGGACTGGTGGGCTGCGCCGCAGCCGCTCCGGTACTGGCCTATCTTTTCCATCGGATCGAGAACAGGCTCGATGGATCGCCCAGCCTCGTCATCATCGACGAGGGCTGGCTCGTGCTCGACAGCCCGACCTTTGCCGCGCAATTACGCGAATGGCTCAAGACGCTGCGCAAGAAGAATGCGAGCGTGATCTTCGCGACGCAGAGCCTGGCCGACATTGAAACCAGCGCCATTGCGCCAGCCATCATCGAAAGCTGCCCGACCCGGATATTCCTGGCCAATGAGCGGGCGACCGAACCGCAGATCAGCGCCATCTATGCCCGGTTCGGGCTCAATGCCCGGCAGATAGAGATATTGGCGCGGGCGACGCCAAAGCGCGATTATTATGTCCAGTCCCGCCGCGGCAATCGCCTGATGGATTTGGGGCTAAAGGAGGTGGCGCTCGCCTTTACCGCCGCGTCCTCCAAGTCCGACCAGCGCAGGATTGACCAGATACTGAGCCGACCGGGCGACGAACAGTTCGCAGCGGCCTGGCTGCGCGCATGCGGGCACGACTGGGCTGCCGACCTGCTTTCCACGCAAGAGCCAAAGGAGCAATGCTCATGACATCGCGCTTCATCGTTCGCCCGCTTGGCCTGTGCGCTGCTGCGCTCGCATTGGCCATGACACCGGCACAGGCACTGGTTGTCTATGATCCCACCAACTATGCCTCCAATGTGATGCAGGCGGCGCGCGCCTTGCAGCAGATCAATAACCAGATCCGGTCGCTGCAGAACGAAGCGACTTCACTTGTCAACGACACGAAAAACCTCGCCAGTTTGCCGTTCAGCAGCCTTCAGGCGCTCCAGCAGCAGGTGCGGCTGACCCAGCGCTTGCTGGGGCAAGCACAGCGCCTGGCCTATGACGTGACCCAGATCGAGCAGGCCTTCTCGACCAAATATGGCGATATAGCGTTGTCGAGTTCAGACGCCGACCTCGTCGCCGGTGCCCGGGAACGTTGGTCCACCAGCGTCGATGCGTTCGAGGATGCGCTGAAGGTCCAGGCCGGGGTGGTCGGCAACATCGACGGCACCCGGACATCGATGGACGATCTTGTTTCAGCCAGCCAGTCGGCATCGGGCGCGTTGCAAGCTGCCCAGGCCGGGAACCAGCTTGTCGCGCTCCAGTCCCAGCAACTGGCCGATATCACCGCCATGCTCGCAGCGCAGGGCCGCGCCCAGACGATCGAAGCGGCACGCGCAGCCACTGCGGAGGCGGAGGGCCGGGTCCGATTCCAGCGATTCATGGCGCGTTCGGGCCAATAGGATGCGGAGCGGTCGTCTCGCGCTGGCGTGCCTCGTCGGCGGTAGCATGCTGACGGTTGCAGTGCTCACGGTCATGCACCAGCAGCGAGGCACGCCCACTGAACAGATACTGCCGATGCCGGTGTCGACCGAGCGCCGCGCGGCCGCCCTTGTTCGCTGTCGGCACGTCACGGCACAGGATCCAACCTGCGAAGCGGCCTGGGAAGCCGAGCGACGCCGCTTCTTCGGCACAAATGATGGCCGGAACGCCCGATCCGATGGGCAGGAGCCTACCGGACATGAATGATGTCGGCGTCATCGACCGGTTCCTCGTGACCTTCACGGCCTATATCGATTCCGGTTTTGGCCTTCTTGGCGGGGAGGTCGGGTTTCTCTCGACCACGCTGATCGCAATCGACGTGACACTTGCCGGGCTGTTTTGGGCATGGGGTGCCGACGAGGATGTCCTGCAACGTCTAGTCAAGAAGACGCTCTATATCGGCTTTTTCGCGTTCATCATCGGCAACTTCTCCTCGCTCTCGCAAATCCTGTTCCAGTCCTTTGCCGGGCTGGGCCTTAAGGCGAGCGGCGCCGGCATCGGCCTCGCCGAGTTCATGAAGCCGGGTAGCGTTGCCTCGGTTGGGCTAGATGCAGGCGAACCGCTTCTCACGTCCGCGTCCGAGATGATGGGGTTCACCTCGTTTTTCGCCAATTTCGTCCAGATCGCCGTGCTGCTGCTGGCCTGGATGATCGTGATCCTCGCCTTCTTCATTCTTGCCGTGCAGCTGTTCATCACGCTGATCGAGTTCAAACTGGTGACGCTGGCCGGATTCGTCCTGCTGCCCTTCGCCTTTTTCGGGCGGACGGCATTCATGGCGGAGCGGGTGCTTGGTCATATCGTATCGAGCGGCATCAAGATCCTGGTCCTCGCCGTCATCACCGGCATCGGCACGGGACTGTTCGACCAGTTCATCAACGCGCTGGGTGGAACAGCGCCGACTGCGGAACAGGCCATGTCGATTGCGCTCGCCTCATTGGCGTTGCTCGGTCTGGGCATATTCGGCCCCGGCATCGCCAATGGTATCGTCACCGGAGGTCCGCAGCTTGGTGCAGGCGCAGCGGCGGGTACGGCGATTGCAGCCGGCGCCACGCTGGCCGGCGGGGCCGCAGGCGCACGGCTCGCGGCCGGCGCTGTTGGAGGGGCGGTAGCGAGCGCATCGAGCGCCGCTGCCCGTGCGGCCGGATCGACCAGCGCCACCTATAGCGTCGGTGCAGCGGGCAAGAGCGGGGGAGACGCTGTCGCGGGCGGCATCGGTGCGTTGGGAAGAGCGGCCGGCTCTGCCGCCACGTCCCCACTCCGCCGCGCTGCCGATGCAATGAAGCAAAGCTTCAACGCCGGGAAATCGGGCGCATCGACGAACAGTGGTGGCGCTGAAGCTGCGTCCGGGCCGCCAAAATGGGCGACGGCAATGCGCCAGCGGCAGGCGATCGCCCACGGGGTTTCGACCGCCGCCCACACATTGCGCGGCGGCGACAGCGGTGGTGGCGGCGCTTCAATTGATCTGAGCGGAAGGGACTGATCATGTTCAAACGACCATCCATCCGGTACGGCCAGACCCCGGAGCCGGTCACGCCTTACCAGCGTGCTGCCCAGGCTTGGGACGATCGCATCGGCTCAGCGCGCGTCCAGGCGCGCAATTGGCGTCTCGCCTTTTTCGGCACGCTGATGCTGTCTGGTGGTCTTGCCGCCGGCTTGATCTGGCAATCGGCGCGCGGCTCGATCGTGCCCTGGGTGGTGCAGGTGGACAAGTTCGGCGAAGCACAGGCCGTCGGCCCCGCCGATGCGGGATACCGTCCGACCGATCCGCAGATCGCCTTCCATCTTGCGCGCTTCGTCGAGCAGGTTCGCAGCATCCCGGCCGATCCGATCGTCCTGCGCCAGGCATGGCTGCGCGCCTATGACTTCACCACGGATCGCGGCGCCATGGTCCTCAATGATTATGCGCGGGCGAATGACCCGTTCGCGCTTGTCGGCAAGACGCAGGTTGCGGTCGACATATCGAGCGTGATCCGGTCGTCGGACAGCAGCTTTCGCGTTTCCTGGACCGAGCGGCGATACCAGGATGGGGCACTGGTTGAGACAAGCCGGTGGTCGGCCATCGTGACGGTCGTGATCCAGCCACCCTCCGCGCCCGATGCCCTGCGCAAGAACCCGCTCGGTCTGTTCGTCAACGCTATCAACTGGTCGAAGGAGCTTTCCCAATGATGCACGTTCATCGTTCTGGGGCCGCAATTGCGGCTTTGCTGATTTCCGTAAACACGATCACGGCCTGCGCAGCGACGCGCCCGGCCCTGCTTGGGGCAACGCAAACGCCTGCAGTGCGCATCGCGGAACCTGAGAAACAGGTCGAGATCGTGACTGTTGCCAACCCCCTGCCGTTGCCGGGGCAACTCAAGCCGGTGCCGCTCATAGCTCCCGCTCCGGCGCTTGCTGATCCCAAAACCCGGATCGTCGCTGCCAATGCCGCAGCCCGCATAGAGCCCGCGCGCGATGGCTTCATCAACGCCATGCAGCAATATCCCTGGGCGGAAGGCGCTCTTTATCAGGTCTACACGGCGCCCGGCCAGGTGACGGACATCGCCCTTCAGCCCGGAGAAACGCTTGTCGGCGCGGGCCCCGTCGCTGCTGGCGATACCGTGCGATGGATTATCGGCGATACGCTCAGCGGTGCGGGTGAGACGCAACGGGTCCACATCCTGGCGAAGCCGACCCGGCCCGATCTTATGACCAACCTGGTGATCAACACAGATCGGCGGACCTATCATCTCGAACTGCGCGCCACCCCGGCCACCTATATGGCATCGGTATCCTGGTCCTACCCTCAGGATGAATTGATAGCGCTGCGGCAGCGCAACGCCGCTATCGCCGTAAAGACGCCGATCGCCGCAGGCGTTAATCTCGCCTCGCTCGATTTCGGCTACGCGATCGATGGGGACAAGCCGAGCTGGCGACCACTGCGCGCGTTCGACGACGGTAGCCAGGTCTTCATCGAGTTTCCCGCAAGCGTCGCGCAGGGCGAAATGCCGCCAGTCTTCATCCTGGGGAGTGCCGGCAATGCCGAGCTCGTCAATTATCGGGTGCAGGACCGTTTCATCATCATCGACCGACTCTTCAGCGCAGCCGAGTTGCGCATGGGGGACAGGAAGACGGCGCAGCGGGTACGCCTGACACGGATCGCAAGCGGGAGAAGCCGACCATGAGCGACCGTAGCGAGCAGGATAGTTCGCCCGTGCCGTCGGCGGCGCCGTTCAAGTTGGGAGGGGATGCGCCGACGGTAATGCGCCTCTCGCGCAAGACATTGGCCGGGGTGGGCGTGTTTGCAGGATTGAGCATCGGGGGCGCGCTCATCTATGCGCTACAGCCACCGGAGAATCCGGTCGGCCAGGAAGTCTACGCGACCGAGAGCCGGGCAAAGGCCGACGGTCTGGGATCGGTGCCCAAGGACTATAGCCAGGTCCCGCAATTGGGACCGCCGCTACCGGGCGACCTGGGACGGCCAATCCTTGCTGCACAACAGGGCGGCAACGACAACCAAGTTTCCGGGCAAGGCTATCCATCCGATCGCCAGGCCATCGATCCGGCCGTCGCAGTACGGCAAAAGGCGCGTCAGGAACGGGACGCTGCGCAGGCAAGCCAGTTGTTTACAGGACAGGGGAGTGCCCAATCGACGGGCAGCGCGCCGGAGCATGTCGCCACGGGGTTGCCGACCACCGCGCCAACGTTCGGGCCGGACCTTGCCGCCCCATCGGCAATGACGGCATCGGGTAGCGCGGCCAAACATGCTTTCATGACGGACACCATGGATACGCGCTCGCTCGCCTCATCTACCGTCGAACCTGTGGCGTCCGCCAACATCCTGCAGGCTGGCAGCATCATACCCGCCGCCTTGATCACTGGCATCAGATCCGACCTGCCCGGTCAGATCAGCGCCCAGGTCACGCAGAATGTCTATGACAGCCCGACGGGGCGCATCCTGCTCATTCCGCAGGGCGCAAGGTTGATCGGGGACTATGATTCGCAAATCGATGCCGGTCAGTCGCGGCTTCTGATGGCATGGACGCGACTCATCATGCCTGACGGGCGTTCGATGATGCTCGAGCGTCAACCTGGAGCCGATGCCAGCGGCTTTGTGGGTTTGCAGGACAGCGTAAACAATCATTGGGGTGGCGTTGCGCGCGCTGCCATGATCTCTACTCTTTTGGGCCTTGGCACGGAGTTGGCGGCCGATAGCGATAACGACATCATCCGGGCGCTGCGCCGGGGGTCGCAGGACAGCTTCAATCAGGCCGGGCAACAGATCATACAGCGTCAGGTAGCGATAGCCCCGACCTTGACCATCCGGCCGGGCCATCCGCTGCGCGTCATGATCACGCGAGACCTTGTCCTTCCCCCTCTGGGCAATCGGTGATGGCCAAGCTGCGCCTGGGATCGCTGGCGGACGACAAGCCCGTCAAGATCAGTCTGGAATTGCCTGCCAATGTCCATCGCGACCTTGTGCGCTATGCTGCGGCGTTGGCCACTGAAACGGGGGAAGCGCAGGTTTCTCCCGAACGCCTCATCGGCCCAATGTTGGAACGGTTCATGGCGGGGGACCGCGCCTTTGCAAGCCATCGCAGCGGTAAGGCTTCTCGGCAACCGTCATGATGGTCCCAAGCAAAGGGGCCAGCGCAGGATTGCTAGCGTCTTTACGCCAGCAGAGGCCAAAATCGATGCGCGCATGGCCATGGGGCTCGTGGATGGGCAAGGCGACGAGATGCGGGAGCAAGCGAGCTAACGCGCCCTCCTGCACGATGGTAAAACAGCCTGCATCAATCAGTTGGTAGAGCCCATTCAAATTCAGCGGACTACGGACGATCGCCGCGCGATCCAGACCAGCCTGCGATTGGGCCAGGGTAAGATGTCCGGCAACTTGGGAGAGCAGATCGTCCCCGCGCGCGCTGTCCGCAAGTAGAAGGGTAAGGTCGCGCAGATCCGACCAAAAGAGCGGCGCACGCAATGCCAGAGGGTTGTCGCGGACCATGACGGCAAAAAGCCGGCTGCTGCCAATAGCGTGATATGCCGCGGCTGGCGGGGCCAGATGGCCTGCAACGATGATGGCGTCGAGTTGGCCGCGCTCGAAGTCGCGTACAAGCGCCTGTCTGTCACAGACCGCAGCAGACAGCTGGATGTCTGCATGGCGTTTGCTGAATTCCAGCATGAGAGACTGCACCGCGCTACTGGGCACTGCGCCTGAAAGGCCCAGCTTCAGCGCACCGCAGCGCCCTTGTCCAAAGATGATGGTGTTGCGATGAAGGCTGTCGAGATCAGCCACAAGCTGGCGCGCGCCCGATATAAAATGGTCTCCCGCGCGTGTCAGTCGGGCGCCGCGGGTCGAGCGCTCGAACAGGTCGGTGCCAAGCCGCTGCTCGAGATGGCGGATCCGTTGGCTCAACGTAGATTGCTTGATGCGCAGCGACTCGGCCGCTTGGCTAAAACTCCCAAGCTCCGCCGTCGCTATGACATAATGGAGGTGACGGATTTCGATCATGCTCCAACCCTCGCCGCATTGGTTCTTCAGACAAACCCAATGTTTCGCGGTTCACTCATGCTGAAAATCCCCAGAAATGGGGGAAAAACGAACCCTCGCGGCGCCTTTTACCAATGCCAGAATTTGCGATTGCAGAAATGTCGGGATAGATTTGGATCAATGCCGCCGGCAGAGCGGGCGTGACCGGGTCGCTGTCGTGTATGTCCAGGCTTTGCTAAAGACGGCGGCGCATGATCCCAACTCATGTCTCACAGCACGGTCACGTCCCGCGTCGGAAATAGGCTGCCTTCTCCCTGTTAGCATTCGATCAGAGGTCCATTATGCGTGGGGATCGAAGGTCGGTCGCGATTATAATCGGATTATAAAATTCTTATAATCGATCGCCGGGCACATCCTTGTCGGTGCCGCGAAATGGATCGCGGTCTATCGAAGAGGAACGTGTGATGGAAAAGACTGTCGAACGTCGCAACGACGATATGATCGACCTTGGCGCAATCAGCGTCGAGACGAAGGGCCCGGGCCTTGGCCAGGGTGACGAGATCGGGCTGCAGAACCCGGTCGGCCTTTCCGACGACTGACACCACTGCCGGTGCGCGGTGCTCCCGCGCACCGGTTATCGGAAAGGCGTCTCATGGCCTTGTCGCTTCGCCCCGGACTGACATTCTGTGAAATCCAGCATCACCTCATCTTCATGGATTATGAGGCGGATCGCTATTTCAGTCTGACAGGGCCTGCGCGCGACAGTCTTCAAAAGCTCCTGAAGTCCTCCAATGTGGGCATTACGGAACAGGAGATAGCGCCGCTGCGCGCTGCGGGAATCATTGGCCACGGTGAAGGCGCCAAGCCACTTACACCCTGCCAGCATGTACCAGCCGGGCGCAGCATATTCGACGAAGAGGATGGCGCCTCACGCATGGCGGCCCAGATTCCTGAGATTATTGTCCGTTTGGCGGCCATGCGTCGCACATTAAAGCGGCAGGGTTTGCCGACGACCCTGCGTCGGCTTAGGGAAGCAACGCCACTGCCTGTTGTCCCTGGATCGTCCGCGGCCGACATGCGGCGCCTGTGCGCTGCCTATGAATCGTCGCGTCGCTACTATCTCCCAGTCGATCATTGCCTCATCCGGGCACTGGCGCTCTACCGCCACGCGCAGCAGCGAGGCCATGATGCGAGGCTGGTCTTTGGTGTGCAGTTGCATCCCTTCTCGGCGCATAGCTGGGTCGAGCAAGACGATCTCATTCTCGACGATCGTGTCGATCATGTGCGGCGTTTCAAGCCGATACTGGTCCTGTAATGGCGCTCCGCTACATCGCGCTCGTCTTTCCAGGCGATCTCCTCGAAAGCATCGACACCGTGGTGAATCGCGTCATTGCCGTGACGGGCTTTACAAAGGTCGCCGCATTCGGCCGCGCGGTCGTGTTGGTTGAACCCGGCGGCCCGTTTGTCATGGCGGATGACCGCGCCGGGATCATTCTGGGCTATATGTTCGAAAAGGTTGGCGGTCGCAGCCGCCAGGTCGTGGTCATCTCCCAAGCACCGCCGACCAGTCGCGGGTCATCGAACTGGGGGGCTTATGTCACCATCCGGCAGAGCCCGGACGATATGGCGATCGAGATCGCCCGCGATCCCTCCGGCATGATCCCATGTTATCATGTGCGGCATAAAGGAATTATTGCGTTTGCGTCCGAGCCGGCTCTGCTCGTCGACGTGGATCTTCTCGGGACCAAAATCGATTGGCGGGCACTCACGCGGTTCCTGATCGCCGATCAAATGCGTCCGGCGCAGACCTGTATCGAAGGCCTGACCGAACTGCCCGGGGGCTCGCATATGCGGGTTGCCGAGAGTGGCTCGCAAGATATTGCAGCTTTTTGGTCACCGTGGCAGCACACCGGTCGCCTGTCGCTCATCCGCGATGAGGTTGAGGCCGTCCGCCTGCTGCGCGAGACCATCATGGACTGCGTCCAGGCGTGGACGCAGCCATTCGCGCATGTCCTCCTCTATCTGTCGGGGGGGCTCGATTCCTCCGTCGTTGCGGCGGCCATGCCCCAGGATGTTCGCGCAAGCCATATGACGCTGGTGACCGCCGATCCGTCGGGAGACGAGCGGGATTATGCCCGGCAACTGACCAATCAGCTCGGGCAGCCATTGTTCGAAAGAATGCTGGAAGTGGGCCTCGTTGACCTGCATCGCGCAGGTGCCGCCCGCTTTCCACGCCCCTCGGTCCGATCCTTCGCCCAGGCAGGCGACGCGCTGGGGATAGGGCTTGCAGACGATGTCGGAGCAGATGTCTTCTTCAACGGCGGCGGTGGTGACAATGTCTTCTGCTATCTGCAATCCGGGGCGCCGATCGCCGATCAGATGCTGGTCGAGGGCATCGGTCGTGGAACCTTGCGGGCGATCATGGACATGAGCGCGCTCGCCCATGCAGATATCTGGTCTGTCGCGAGAAGCGGTTGGCGTAAGAGTCGGCAAAAGGCAGCCCGTTATGTCTGGAAGCCGGACCTGAGCTTTCTATCTACCTTTGCCACGCAGGAAGCGACGGCAGCCTGCAGGCACGATTGGCTGGACGCGCCAGACGGTGCGCTGCCGGGAACGGCAAGCCATATCGCCCTGCTCTTGCGTATCCAGAACCATCTCGACAGCGAACGTGGTTTCAATAGGCCCGTCATCTCGCCCCTGCTGTCGCAGCCAATCGTGGAACTTTGCCTGAAAATTCCATCCTGGCTCTGGTGCCGCGACGGCCGTAATCGCAGCGTCGCCCGTAAGGCGTTCGAAGATGTCTTGCCCCCGCCGCTTATCGCTAGATTGTCAAAAGGCACGCCCGACAGCTTCGTAGCGACGCTGTTCGAAGCCCATCGGAAGACCATTGCGACCATGCTACGGGAAGGTCTTCTGGCGCAGGCGGGCCTTCTGGATATGGGAGCAATCGAGCAGAGCATCGATCGGTCGCAACATGCCCGGAACGGCGATTTCTGGCGGCTGATGCGGTTGGTCGATGCCGAAGCATGGGCGCAGTCATGGGCAGCGCGCTAATGATGAACCCATACCATTATGGACGACGTTGTAATTTCAGCTGCCGCCACCGGTCATATTGCGCCGCCTTTTCCGGTGCTAGGTCGACGGCATCACGCAACCAGAAATTGAACCAGTCGATGTTGCGCGCATAGATGGCCATGCGGTGAGCCGGTTGCCACTTGATGTGGTGATCGCCCGGAAAGAGGAACATCTCGACCGGCGGGCCGATCTCCCGGAAGGCAGTATAGGCCTCGAGCGCGCGTAAATATTCATCGCTGGCCAGTTGCATCAGGACGGGTCCCTTGATCCTGGCGGCATTCATGGCGGGCGAGATGGGTTGCCAAAAGGCTGGATTATCGTTGGTTGGCGCGGGGTAACCGAAACGCCGCCGTTCCTTTTCCCAGGCCGGTCCACCCATGATCAGGTCCGTCTTGGGGTCGGCGCAACAGGTGCTGACGGAGGTTGCAGCGAACAGATCGGTATTGATGAGCAGATACCAAGCGGTGGTCGAGCCATCGCTCAGGCCGGTCAGGCCGATCCTCTTCGGATCGATCACGCCTGTCGCCATGGCTGTCTCGATGCCGGCGACGATGGACGAGGCCACATTATGCCGTTCCCGCCACCCTTTCACATTTTCCGATTCCGCATCCTTCCACGTCCGCCAGTTGCCTTGCTTTAGACTGGTAGCGAAGAATGGCGGGCTCTCGACGCTCAGGACGGCGAAGCCCTGCGCCGCAAAGGCATGGATGGGATATTCGTCACCGATGCTGCCGCGCAGGAAGCCGCGTGTTCGATACTGGACGACGATCAACGGCAGTTTTGCGCCGACGGGGTAATTGGCGGGCAGAACAAGATCGCCGAAGGTCTCAAAGCCCAACGGATTCTTCCAGTAAAGGCGCTGGACCTTTCCCATCTGTAAATGCTGAAATTCCGGGTTTGGATCGAAGATAACCGATGATCGGCCGGTATCGGCATCCAGCGCCACGATGCGCCGGGGCTGGGTCGATCCTTCCTGGGCGCAGATGAGACGATCCTCCGCAGGGAGGCACCCCGTCAACAGGCCATCAGTCCCCCACATCTTTCGCGGTGCGGCGTGTCCCGGCGTCCATAGATAGAATGTCAGGCGACTGCCGCCATTGCCGTCGCGGCGCAGATACCGGACGGCCCCATGTTTGGCGGACCACCACATGCCGATGATGCCATCGGAACAGCTGCTGTGCTGACACTGCCATTCACGTCCCAGCCGGTCCTTGCCCCACAAGCGGATGGGACTGAGATAGCGATCGGGCACCTCCGCCTTCAGCCATGCCTCGACGCCGGCAGGTCCGCTAGCAGCGAGTGGACGACCCAGCAGCATGCCCGGGCCGATCCGGTCGAGCGCGGTCCGTTCGGCTGGCGTGGCGGATCGATCTGATGAGGAAGTCGAAGGAATATCTGTAGCAGCATAATGAAGGGGCAATGGCCCTCGGATCATCGGTCGGTCACCATAGATGGGCATCGCCCGATCGTCGAACAGGTAGCCGGTCAGGCTTTCCCGATCGAGCTTTGCATTCTCTTCGATCAGGGATGGCCGGTTGGCATATATCAGCGCCGTCCCGTCATCCGACCAAGCGACGGCCTCGACATCGACCGGCGAATGGGACACCTGCGTGCCGCTTGTGCCATGCACACTCGCACGCCATGCCTGCGTCCTGCCCCGATCTTTGCGCAGATAGGCAATCTGGGTACCGTCGGGCGACCAGCGCGGCTGGTTGATCGCAGCGATACCGGTGTCTGTCAGAAGCCCGCGCTGTTCGCTCTGGAAGGTGACCCGGATCAATTCTCCACCTTGATCGACGAGCCGGGCCACGCTGTCCGGCCGAAGATCGACCACCACGAGGCCCTGGCAATAGCTGTTGGTCTCAGGATGTGCCCGGGTCAGGATGAAGGCGATCGACCGCCCATCGGGTGACAGGGCAAGCGGACTTTGTCCTGTAGGCATGCCGCCGATTGGCCCTATGTCCCGCAACTTCGCGATATCGCCCGCCGTCACCGCGCGCGCGACGTCCTGACGCAAACCGGGTAGCAAATCCGCACATTGCGAGGCCATGGCTGGCGTCCCGCAGACATTGCCCAAGAACAGGCCGATGCCCACGATCAACAACCGTGCGCGATAGTTCATGCATGCCAATGCCATGGCGATCACCAATGCTTGGTGATCGAAAGGCTGACGAAACGGCCGATCGCTGAATTGTTGGTGGAGTCATAGGGCAGATCGTAAACTTGCGAGCGGCGCACGACCCCCGGCTTCTCGTTGAGGATATTGAGAAGGGTCAGCCCCACATCCATGTCCGATAATAGACCCGCCTCGCCGATATGGTGCCGCGCCGTAAGGTCGATCGTCGTCATCTCGCCCGATCGGGAGACAGGCGTGAAGCGAAGGTCCTCTGTCGATCCCATATAGCTCAGGGTGCTCGACAAGGATGTGGCGCCGTTGGTCCAGGTGACGGCACCGCGACCCCGATAATGGGGCGGGTTGAAGATCGTGCCTGCCAGCAGCACGAGCGGCTGGCTGGCACTGAGCTTTTGTGTGCTATGCAGATAGCTGCCGTTGGCACTCAATGTCAGTCGTTGCCCGCCGCCAAGGGCGAGTGCGTAGCGAACGGACAGATCTACACCCTTGATATTCTGCCGCGTAGCATTGGCGTTGCGATTATCCACAATGGCGACAACAGTCGCCGGGTCGTAGGCTCCGGTCAGATAATTGATCGACTCCGTATTCGCCAGAGCGGACGCCTTGTCAGCCTCGGACGGCGAGCCATTGATTAAATCCGCATAGATGGGATTGCTCAGCGACTGGCTGCTGTAGGTGATGGGCGCGACGATGCGATCGCGATAGGCTATGTCGAAATAGCTCAGTTCGATCTGCAAGCCTGGGACCGCCCGGGGATGGAGATCGAGCGTCCCTGTCCAGCTCGTGGCGCGCTCGGGCTTGAGATCGGGGTTTCCCCCGGTCACCAATAGCGCGGTGGCGTTCGCCGGATAGCCCGATCCACCCACATTGCGCACGGCGGTGACCGATACGAATTTCCCCGAATATTGCTGGAACATGGTGGGCGCCTTGAACGATTTTCCCCAGGATCCCTTCAATGAGAAATCGGGCGTGGGTGCGTAGATCAGGCCGAGCTTGGGCGTGGCGATCTTGTCGATGCCCGGATAATCCTCATAGCGGATCGCGCCGCTGAACGTCAGTTGATCGACGAAGCGCACGCCCATCATGCGCGAGACAAGCGGCAGGTTCAGCTCTGCAAAACCATAATAGCTGTCCTGGGACACATTGATGTTCTGCGGCGAGCCGGTTGTCCGATAGGCATGAAATCCATTGCGTCGATAGCCGCCGCCGACGGCGAGTTTGGCCTGGCCGCTCGGCAACTGCATCAGAGGCCCGCTGGCATTCAGTTCGATCGACTGCGCATCGTTGCAATAGCAGGCGCGGACCGACGAAAAGAGGGATCCGCCGATATAGGTGTCGGAATCATAGTGCGTCTTGTCCTTGCCGTACATGCCGGCAAGGGAGAGCGACCAGCCCTGGCCGACCGACCAGTCCAGCGACGGTGCCAGAGCGAAGGAGGTATTGCGCGGAAACAGCAATGTTCCCAACTGGCGATAGTCTCCGGTCGCGTTCAGCGGATAATTGTAGAGGCTGGTGCGGTGGTTGTAGAGCGCATCGAGCGAGAATGTGAGATCAGCGGTCAGTGCCTGATGGCCACTCATGATCAGGTTATGCCGTTTTACAGCGGGAAAGAGGGATTGCGCGCCATAGCTCGCGGTGTAGCTGCGCTGCCGCGCCTCGATCGCCGTGTCGCGTTCGAAATCATAGGCTATGAAAGCCCCGCCGCTGCCCCATTTTTTCCCCGCGATAACGCCATATTGCTGCTGCTCGTTGCCGCCGTCGGTCGACATGCCCAGCCGGGCGCT
This sequence comes from Sphingobium sp. ba1, assembly GCF_000743655.1. Classification (NCBI taxonomy): domain Bacteria; kingdom Pseudomonadati; phylum Pseudomonadota; class Alphaproteobacteria; order Sphingomonadales; family Sphingobiaceae; genus Sphingobium; species Sphingobium sp. ba1. Next base: position 1,425,348 of record NZ_JPPQ01000069.1, on the reverse strand, counting down.
GGTGCTGACGCCGTCGAAGTCGCGTTTCAGGATGATGTTGGCGACGCCAGCGACAGCGTCCGATCCGTAGATCGCCGACGCACCGTCCGCGACAATCTCGAGCCGATCGACGGCCAGCATGGGGATGGCGGACACATCGACGCTTTGCCGCGACACATTATAGGCTAGCCGATGACCGTTGAGCAGCGTCAGGGTTGCATCCGATCCCAGGCCGCGCAGATTTATGCTTGATCCCGAGCCGACATTGACGCCGCTGGCCGAGGGGACGTTCAGTCCGACACCAACATTCTGGCCGCCCCCGAAACTCTGTGGGATGCTCCGGACGACGTCGCCGAGATTGGTTTGCCCGGCGTTGCGCATGTCATCCTGATCAAGCACGATCGTAGGCGATGGCGACGTAACACCCTTCAGCCGGGATCCGGTGACGACGATCGCGTTCGCCGCTTCACCCGTGGCGAGGGCATCCGCCGCCCCGTCTCGCCCCCGAATGAAGATGGTCCCGTCTGTAATGCGTGCTTTCAGGCCGGTTCCGGCCAGCAATCGATCGACGGCGACCTGCGGCGTGAATTGTCCCTGGAGCGAAGGCGCAGTGAGCCCGGCGACATCGGCGGGCACGAAGAAAATCTCCATCCTGGATGTAGCGGCGGCCTCGCGCAGCGCCTCGGCCATTGGCTGGCTGGACTGATTATAAGGCACCGCGACGTCGGTTTGCGCCGTGGCACATTGGTACACCGCCAGCGTGGTCAGCGCCGCGCTGGCGAGCAGAGTAGAATGCAGAAATCCGGAAATACGCATAGTCAGCCCCTTTTGTGACGCCTGCCGTTGGCGGTCGTTCAAGGGGATCGATGCGGGGTTAGGCGAAGACCTTAAGGGGGACGTAAAATAATTTCAGCGTCGCAGGATGATCGCGCCAGAGGGTTGATGTTCTACAGTCAAGTCGAGACTTTGGGCCAGGTTGGCAGCGAGCCGGTCGGGATTGTCGATCCGAAATCGACCGGACAGCCGCATGTCAGGTAGGCCACTGCCCTCGATGCGGATCGGCGCGCGGGCGTACCGGTTGGCGATAGCGACGATTTCCGAGAGGGGTGCAGACTCAAATGCCATCATGCCATCGACCCATTCGATGTCGCGCGGGTCGATGACGGCGATTGGCACGGCATGATCGATCCGGGTGAAGGTCAGGGCCTGACCCGCCTTCAGCTTACGCGGCGGCATTGGACGTGCGATCGACGGTTGCACATCGACGCCCCCTTCCAGCAATCTGACCTGCACCGCGCCGTCGGGCGCAAGCACAACGTCAAACACTGTCCCGGTTGCTGTCACTGTTCCTGTTCCGGCGTGCACGATGAACGGGCGGCCGTCATGGGCAACGGAAAAGCGCGCGCGGCCGGCATCCAGCCAGATATCCCGGGCCTTGGGATTGAAGGCAAACCGCATCACGCTTTGCGTATCCAGCGATACGAATGATCCGTCGGGCAGGCGTCGGCGGGAAATCGCGCCATGCAGGTTTTCTATGGTGGCTGATGCGACAACTGCGGTGGTTGCAGCGGTCTGTCGACCATCGGTCTCGATGGTGGCAGGGGGCGATAGCGTCTTCCAGAGCGGCCAGGCGGCGCCCAACACCACGGCAACGACCGCGACGAGAGCCCATTGCGTGCGGTGACCGGGATTATCGAGCGGTGCTGGCCGCCATCGTTTCGACTGGCTCAACATCTTCGCATCGTGAAAACGGCCGGCCGCCTTATTGTAAGCCGCAAGATTGGCAGGATCGGCGGCGAGCCAAGCGTCTAGGTCCGATCGATACCGCTCGGCATCGGGCCGCTGCATTTTTGCCAGCCACATGGCCGCAACGGTGCGCGGGTCAAGGTCAGGGGCGGGATCAGCGGGCATGTTGGTCATGGTCGTCCAGATAACGGTCGATATGGGCTATGGCGCGCATCATATGATATTCCACTGCACCCATGCTCAACGCGACTTTCGCCTGAATTTCCTTGTAGGTCATTCCGTCGCGCCTGCTCATCAGGAAAATCTCACGTGTTTTTGGCGCTAGACCGGCAACGGCCCTCTCGTAAACGACAAGGAGATCGCTGGCTTCAATCTCCATTTCTTGTTGTGGTGGATGAGCGCAGTCGCAGTCATCCTCAAACGCGACCATCTGCCGCTCGAAAGCTCGGCGTGGGCCACGGGCGCGGCCAAAGAGGAGATTTCGAGCAACCCGCTGCAGATAGGCGGCGGGATTGACCAGATCGCCAATGCGCGGGACGCGCGCGATCTGGACGAAGCTCTCCTGGACAAGATCACTGGCGGCTTCGGCATCCCCGGTCTTTCGGCGGAAATAGGAAAGCAGGCGTGAAGACTCCTGCCGAAAGAGCGTGTCGAGCAGCGCGCTCTCTGCGCTGGACGCCGTCAGCACAGGCCTGTCCTTTGGCCCGACGCTCATGGCAAGGGCTCGCAGTTCGTCCGCACGGGCGGGCAGCAATGGTAAGGCATGGAAAGCGTCCACGCGGCACGCTGGAATATCCGGAAAACCGGACAGCCAGATCAGCGATGGTCGCCGTCGTCCAGCGCGGTGCGCGCCTTATCCCGAAACGGCCACCCGTCCGGACAGGACAGGTGTGCATGATGCTGGCAGGGAAATCCTACACCCGGTAGCCAGATCGATCCCGTAGTGCCCGGCGATCATGCCAACTTCGCAAAGGGCATGCAAGGGTGGGTCAGCCCGCCTTGCGGACCTCGCCTTCAAGGACGGCTAAACGTTCCGAACACACCATATGCACGACGCGACCTAGTTCTTCGATCTGCTCTGCCAGCCAGTTGAGCTGTTCGAGGGAGACGCGATAATGTTTCGAATAGCGCGCCTTCACATAGGCGTCCTTCAACTTTTCAAAGGCTGCGCGGTCCTTCTTCGTGTCGCCCGGCCACACATGGACAAGACGGCGGTCGATGCGCTCGGCCTGCGTCCGCAAGAAGCCTAGCCTCTCTTATTCACCGGGCTGCTGCGTGATGGCTTAATCCGGGACGGGGTGGCAGGCTGAGGCGGCCAGCGCGAGTTGCCCTGTGGCGACTATTTCATCGCGTTTGGCCGAGAGGTTTGCGGGGTTTCTGGACAGGGTGGATCGATCTGCGGCCGCGCCGCGCCGTTCAGGTCGGCGCGGGTTTGAGGGCGCGGGCGATATGCTGGAAGATGTCGGCGTCGGGGCAAGCGCTGGCGAAGGCGATGCGGATGCGACTGGCGGTTTCGACGACGCGGGCGGCGACCTTGATGAGGCGGATGCGGATGGTGGCGAACTCGGCGTTCCTCAGCGCTGCGGTGGCGGGCACGGCCTGCCGCAGCTTCCACATCAGCCAATATGCGGCGGTGTGGAGGATGAGGCGCATCTGGTTGGCATTGGCCGATCGGCACGAGGTGCGATCGCTCTTCAACTGGGTCTTGTGGAGTTTGATGAGGTTTTCGGCCTGGCCACGAGCACAATAGAGCGTGTCGTAGATGTGCTCGGCGCTACCAAGCTCGATCGAGGTGACGACGAAGCGGATATCGAGGCCCATAGTGCTGGCTTCGATCCGCGCGACGACCCTGCGTTTGGTCGGCCCCCAGGATTTGGCGGCGTAGCAAGTCTCGGCATAACGGCGCAGCACGCCCAATCCCTGCAGCGCCCGGTCGGTGGCACAGGCATCGCCGCGATTGACGATGACGGGATCGGCATGGAGCGCCTTGTTGCCGGGCAGGCCGAACACATAGTCGATGCCGTTCGCCTCGCACCACGCCATGATCTCGGGGCGGCCGTAATGGCCATCACCGCGTAGCGTGATGCGGGTATTGGGCCAGTGGCGGCGGATGCGCCGGATCAGCCGACGCACATGGCCTGCCGTCTCGACCCCCGATGGGCTCTTGCCGGTGCGCAGCAGCATCGCCACCGGACGTCCAGTCGCGGTGTCATAAACATGGATCGGCAGGAAGCAGCGCTCGCCATAATGGCCGTTCCAGAAGGAGAGCTGCTGGCCGCCATGGACGACATCAACCGTCTCATCGATATCAAGCGTCACCGCGACCGGCGGCACGGGATAGCTCGCGCAGTAGAGATCAACGAGCGCGCCTGTCAGACGCACCAGTTCGCGCGTCGTCGGCGCATTCTCCCAGCGGCTCATCGTTGGCTGGCTTGCCAGGCCGATCACGCCGCCGGGCAGTTTGCCGAGCGCCAGCTTGAACCCAGGATCGTGACGCAAACTGTCGAGATCATCGGCATCCTCATAGCCGCAGGCGATCGCCAGCATGCGAGCGCGCAGGATGTCGTCGAGATCGTGGACGACGCGGCTCTGGTCGCGAGGGTCGCAAATGCAGGCGGCAAGCCGTTCCGCAATGCCAAGCTGTCGCTCGGCCTGCGCCAGCAGCAATACGCCACCATCGGATGTCAGCCGACCGCCGTCGAAGGCGGCGGTCATTTTCTTGCGGCAAATCGCTGGGAATGAGAAACCGAGGAGGCTATCATCTGCCATGGCGGTCGTGGCACTTTCTGTCCGGCGTAGAGGGATGATTTAAGCACTCTTTCTCTACTCCAGATCAGTAACTTACGCCACGTCCGCCAACCCCATCCCATGCCGCCGGTGAATAAGACGGGCTAGAGTAGTGGAAGCCCCGATAGAAATCAGACTGGAGGCACCTGCCGCTGTAGCTTTGCTCGCACCGCGGACACATGTGACGGAGGGATCAATAACTACAAAAGCTCCGCCGCCAGTAGCCCTCCTAAAGTCAGCACCATCCGCCGTAATTGGATTGCTCCCCGTTGGTGACTTACCAACGACAATCTCTCCGAAAGGGTATTTTTTAAGGACGCTGTCAACAACAGACAGTCTTAACTGATCCACCTTGTCAAACATCAATTCGTCCCCAAAAATCCCTGCTTCGAGCCATACATGGTGTTTTGATGCGTGTTAAGATACGGAGTGGATCAAGAAACCGACCATCGCGAAACGGATTGCTGGTCTACATATTGCATACGCAACACTGCATGACACAATGGCAGAAATGCCATCCGGCCTTCAATGCAAGACGGACTGGAGCGGGTAGCGGGGATCGAACCCGCATCACAAGCTTGGAAGTTTCATAAGATAACCACGCACCGCCTTGCCGATGTACGAAAACTGTGAATTTTCTTGAACTTCATTGCCCCACAATGCTTTATCTTCCTACCCCGTTCGCGCTAATGTGATTGCTACGTGATTGCTGGAGGTTGAATTGGCGCAGGGGCATATAACTAAGCGAGCAGTCGACGCGGTCGAACCATCTCAAACAACGAATTTTCTGTGGGATGATGAAATCAAAGGCTTTGGGCTAAAAGTGACCCCTGCTGGCGGTCGGTCGTACATATTCCAGTACCGAATGGGCGGCAGAGCTGCAAAAGTGCGCCGACACACCATTGGAGCGCATGGCACCTGGACGCCGGATCAAGCTCGCAAAGAAGCCAAGCGACTATCCCACATGGTCGATTGTGGGCAAGATCCGGGCGCTCTCAAACAGCAAAAGCGACACCAGGATGTCGAACTTGCATTCTCCTCCTACGCCGAACGATTTATCGTCGAATATCTAAAAGTCGAATGGAAGGGCGGCCATGAATTAGCCTCCGGCCTCCTGAGACGCGAGGCGATCCCGGTATTGAAGAGCAAGCCATTAGCGGACGTTCGTCGATCAGACATATCAACTATTCTGGATCGATTGGCAGATCGTCCCGCCAGCCGACGAAACACGTTTGCCGCACTGCGCCGCCTATTTCGTTGGGCTGTAAGTCGAGGCGATCTAGCCACAAGTCCGATCGGTGACATGGAGCCGCCTGCCGCTCCCGCCTCGCGAGATCGAGTCCTCAGTGACCTTGAGCTATCAACCATCTGGCACGGCAGCGACAAGCTAGGGTATCCCTTTGCCTACTTCGTAAAGCTTCTAATCCTTACCGGTCAGAGGCGTGAAGAGGTTGCAGGCTTAAACTGGGCTGAGCTGAATCGGGATCATGCCACTTGGACGCTTCCAGCCGAACGCTCGAAAAATGCTACGGCTCACGATGTTCCATTATCCGCCGGAGCAATCGAATTGATCGACGAAATTGCGCGGCATCTTGGTGAAAAGTCCATGACATGGCCAAAACACGGATTTGTCCTATCATCTAGCGGCGACAAGCCTTCACGTGGCTTTTCCGTGGCGAAGACCCGGTTAGACCAGTTTTGCTGCATCATAGTTGAACAGCGATACCCTGGCGCACAGCGGGAACATGGCGTCAAACCATGGCGGTTTCATGATTTACGGCGAACCTGCGCGACTGGTCTGCAGCGGTTGGGCATTCGTTTTGAAGTCACTGAGGCCGTACTGAACCATCTGAGCGGCTCGCGTTCCGGCATTGCTGGTATCTATCAGCGTCATACCTGGGCGGCTGAAAAGAAGGACGCGCTACAAGCTTGGGACGATCATGTAAGATCGATCCAACCCCTTGCCGCGCCGCTGGATGTACAAACGAGTTAAGCGACAAATCTAGCCGCCACCAGTCCGCAGGGATCAGTGTATAAATAACTGTATTTACAGGATAATTTGACATTTTTTCGATTTTGCGCTATACTGGCATGGCGTAACGCTGGGCTGTCCAGCGCCAAGCATTTCCCAACAATCGGATTATCTCTCATGTCCAGACAACCTGCCAAGGTGCTGGAACCCGATGACGTGCGCCTTGCGCTGGCGTATGTCCGGTTCCAGCGTCACCCCGATCGTAACCGGGCCATCATATTGCTTAGCTTCAAAGCAGGTTTGCGCGCCTGCGAGATAGCGGGCCTCACCTGGCCGATGGTCCTTGCCACTGACGGCAGCATCGCGACCCATATCAGCGTCACCGGTTCGATCGCCAAATATGGGTCAGGACGACAAATCCCGATCAACCGGCTGCTGCGCACTGCGCTGATGGCACTACACAAGGCCGAGGGCTACCCCGACCAAGGCCCGGTCATTCGCTCCGAACGGGGCGCGGCGATGATGCCCGGTGCCATCGTCAACTGGTTCAGCGCCACCTATCGGGCTTTGGGGCTGGTGGGCTGCTCCTCGCACTCAGGACGGCGCACCTTCATCACCCGTGCCGCCCGGCTATTGTCCAAAACCGGTGGTTCCCTGCGCGACGTGCAGGAACTGGCCGGGCATCGCGCCATCACCACCACCGAACGCTATATCCAGGGCGACCGTGACGCACAGCACAAGCTGATCCGGCTGATCTAGCCGTCACCGCCGTTCCTGCGCCCGCAGGACGCCCAAGCCGCGGCGTCGGCATATTTTCCTACCACCCACGATCCCATTGCGCTTCGGCACGCCCCCGAGCGCCCATTGCCACGCCTATGAAAGGAGCATTGATATGAACGCACAGGAAGAGACCGGCTATCAAAAGAACAAATCACGAACGATGGAGTTGGAGGCGCGGACTGCTCGCATCCGTGCTCTCAACGACGAACTGCGGGCTTTCCGACGAGGTGGCTATGTCACCATCACGTCCGGCGTCCGATCCTTGGGCCAAATGGGCTTGCAGGCCGTGCTGCTCAAGGTCGCGCAGTTTGACGCTTTCACCCCGGACAATGATTCGCACGCAGAACATGATTTTGGCGCGGTCGAGTATGAGGGCCAGACTTTTTTCTGGAAGATCGACTATTACGACAAACGCCTCGAATATGGCTCGCCCGATCCCGCCAACCCCGATGTCACCGCGCGGGTACTCACCATCATGCTGGCGTCGGAATATTGAGCGAAGAAGCAGCGCTGGCGCTGATGGAAGCCAGACTCGCGCTCAAACCGCTACGGCAAGGACAGGTGGACGGCTTTTGCGGCGTCTATGCCATCCTTAATGCGGTGAGGCTATTAGCCTATCCGGACCGACAGCTTCATCCGGCAGAATCCCGGCGGATATTCCGCAAGGCTGTCCATATCCTCTCGCGACACCGCCTTCTCAAGATGGCCGCGACCCTAGGGCTCGATCCCAAGCCCTGGCAGACGATGCTCGACAACCTGATCCCTGAGATCGCATCGATAGCGGGCTTTTCCATCCGGCAGCGGCAGCTGTTCAAAGCCAAGGCTGGGCTGAAGGCCTCCACCGCTACCGCCGCGATCCGCAACTATATTGACCAGGGATGCCCCATCGTACTGATCCTGGACGGTGTCTACGATCATTGGACGGTGATTGCGGGCTATAGCCAACACCGGCTCCACCTGTTCGACAGCGATGGCTATCGTTGGATCAATCCGGCCTCGGTCGGGCTGGATGATCGATTGCCGCACTTCTTGCGGCCGGAATCGACCTTCGCGTTCGAACGGGTGCCTGACGGCTAAGCATTGAGGGCGCTTGCCAAATCGACGGGCCATGGCCTAATACTGAATTGCCTCCGCGACACTCGGAGGCGGGGCGTGGAAACCTCGGAAGAAACCAGCCGGTCACAGATATTCTGGGGCCGGGTGGCATGCGCGTATGTCCAACCGGTTCGCCGGTAAAGGTGCATGCGCCTGTGGGTTTCTCCAGGTTTCCAACATCCGGCTTCGGCCGTCGCCCCAAATGGACAAAGGGCGACGGGGATGAAGTGGATTATCATATTACTGGCCGGGGCGGCACTGGCCGGTTGCAGCGCGCAGGGGCAGCAGACGCCCGAACCCCATGAAACCGAGCGCATCAGCGCGCTGATCGACCAGCTTGGAACGCAGCGCAGCTACAACAGCAACAGTTTGATCATGAACCCCGACCCCGATGGCATCGTGCTGAAACGATGGCTTGACCGGCGGCAGGCGACATTGGACGGGACACTCACCCTTGCCAATCTGCCTGCAAGGTCAAACCCCGGCTCCATCGCAGATACCCTTGCATGGGAGCATGAGACCGAGCTGAAGGAGCGCGGGGTCAGCAATGCCTTGACGCATTATATGCTCGATAGCGCTGGCCGAACAGAATGGGTCTGTCCCAACACCGCCAAGGTCGAGAAGGTTTGGGAGGTGCAGCTCGTCGCCGAACATCGCAAAGGACTGCGTGACACGCTGGTCGATTTCAAGGCGGTCAGTG
>NZ_JPPQ01000069.1:1390951-1416279 GCF_000743655.1 Sphingobium sp. ba1 | reverse complement strand
GACGCGATCCGACGGCCCATCCAGCTCGAAGTAGAAATAAATCTCGCTGCGCCGCTCATGAATGTGCGGGGGCATGGTGTTCCACACCGAACCGGGCTTGAGCACGGTCAGCCCCATGACCAGTTGCGCGCTGTCGCAAATGCCAGGGATGACGAGCTGAAAGATGGTACGCTCGTTGGATTCTTCGAGGGAGCCACGTTCGAGCGCATTGGCGTCGGCGATACCGAGCTTGCGGGTAACAAAGCCCTTATGCGCCGGGCAGGACGCGAGATAGAAGCGCGCGCCTGCGCCCGCGAACTGCACATCCTTCGCGCCCATGGTGACATAGAGGCAATCCTTGTTGCCCAGCGTAAACGTCTCGCCATCGACGGTCACGGTGCCCTCGACGTTCGAAACGTTCACTACCGCCATCTCGCGCCGTTCGAGGAAAGGATGCCCTGCCGCCGAAGCCGGCTCGGTCTGCGCTGGCAGCGCTACCGGCGCATCCGCCACCGCGACCCCGCCGATCACGAAACGGTCGGCATGGGTATAGTTCAGCACGCACTCGCCATCGCGGAACAGTCCGCCGATCAGATAGCGATCGCGCAATTCCTCGTTCGACACGCATTCCATCATGTCGGGGTGCGTCGCGTAATAGGTCTTGTCGAACATCGGCTATCTCCTGAATGGCTTTGCCAAGCCTTATAGCGTCCAGTGCCACGAAGGAAAGTATTTATCCCTTAATGTGGAATGATGAACCGATATGCGGTCATTATTCCTGTAGCAGGATGACGTGCAGGAAGCGCGGGCCGTGCGCGCCGCGCACATAGGTGCCTTCGATATCCGTCGTACCGGACACGCCGGTGATCCAGTAATGCGCGCGCGGTTGCGGACCCGGCAGGGGCGCGTCCTCCAGATGAGCGGCGATGTCGCGGCTCGCCAACAACACGATATGATGCAGCGTCAGGAAATTGGGCAGCATCGGCGCAATTGGGCTGGTTTCAAAAATCAGCGACCCGGTTTCGGCGATACCCCTGCGCGCAATCGCCAGAGTCGCGCCTTCGTCCGGCGCGGCATCGGCGTGCAGGGTGAAGGCGGACCAGTCGCACACCGTCAGGCGCGGATCGGGCGGGCAACAAAGGGTCAAGGGTTCCTGCTGGTCGGTCAGGTAGCGCGCGATGGCGGCAGGCAGGTCGGCCAGGCTGGCAATGCGATCATGGCTGGCATTGACGCTCGACAAAGCGAGGCGGGCGAGAAATTCGGATTCGAGCGCGCCGTCGTCGACAGCCGGGCGTTCTGGCCCATCGAGCAAGGCGGCGGCTTCGGCTTCGATCGGCTTCGGACCTTCCAGACGGGCAAGGATGGCGTTGCGGGCGCTCATCATTTGCGCTGTTCCTGCTGATATTGCGCCATGAAGCTGCGGGCGGCTGGTTTGGGCAAGTCGCGATGCTTGGTCCAGCCCCCAGCCAGCGGCAGGCTGGCGATCCAGCCCTTGCGGCCGATCAGCCGGATTACCCGGATCGCGACGGTAGTGCCAAGGCGATAGAGCGCAGGACGGCGCGCAAACCAAGCCCAAATCCCCAACCCCCAGCGCATCGACGTCGGCTCCAGCCCCTCACGCCAGCTTTTCTCGCGCCAGCCCTTGAGCAGTGTGGGCAGCGGGATCTTGACCGGGCAGACTTCCTGGCATTTGCCGTTTAAGGTGCAGGCATGGGCAAGGTCGCGATTGGGCGCTAAGCCGTCGAGCGCAGGCGTTAGCACCGCCCCCATCGGTCCCGGATAAGTACCGCCATAGGCATGGCCGCCAATCTGGCGGAACACCACGCAATGGTTCATGCACGCGCCGCAGCGGATGCAGCGCAGCATCTCCGCCAGACCTTCCTCGCGCATTTTCGTGCGACCATTGTCGACCAACACGATATGCATCTGCTCCGGCCCGTCGCGGTCGCCCGCGCGCTTTGGACCGGTGTAAAAGGTCGTATACTGGGTCAGCGCCGCGCCAGTGGCGGAGCGCGCCAGCATCCGCAGCATATGGATAGCGTGGGGCATGGACGGGACGATCTTTTCGATCCCGGCGGTAACGATATGCACGCGCGGCGGGACGAGCGAGAGTTCGGCATTGCCTTCGTTAGTGACGGTGCAGACCGCGCCGCTATCTGCGACCAGGAAGTTCGCGCCCGATATCCCGACATCCGCGCCCAGCATCGCCCCGCGCAGTTCGCGCCGCGCGCTCTGGGCCATGGCGGCGATCGTTTCTTCCTCATGCGGATTGGCATGTTTCGCGCGGAACAAGGCGGACACCTGTTCGCGGGTCTTGTGCATGGCGGGCCAGATGATATGGGAAGGCCGTTCGTCAGCCAGTTGGATGATATGTTCGGCAAGGTCCGTCTCGACCCGGACAATGCCTGCCTGCTCTAGTGCATGGGGCAAGCCGATTTCCTCGCCCAGCATGGATTTGGAGCGGGCGACCGTCCGTGCCCCCGCCCCCTTGCAGATGTCGATGACGATCCGGCAGGCTTCGTCCGCCGTCTGTGCCCAATGGACCTGCGCCCCCGACGCTATGGCGCTGGCTTCGAATTGTTCGAGATAGGCGCCAAGATGCGCTATCACATGATCCTTGATAGCAGCGGCGCGGGTGCGGGCCGCTTCGAAATCGGGGAAAGCGTCGATCGCAACGGCGCGCTTGGCCTCCGCCGTGCCAGCCGTGCGCTCGACCGCGATCTTAAGGATCGGATCCGCCAGCGCCGCGTCGGCGCGATCCGTAAAGCCGCTCATGCCTCTTCGCCGATCGCCGGGCCGTCGCCCATGCCCGCAATCAGTTCGATCGCGTGGAAGGCGCGGACCTTGGAGCCATTACGGTGGAGCTTGCCCGCCATGTTCATCAGGCAGCCAAGGTCGCCCGCCAGCAGCAGGTCTGCGCCGGTCGCGTCAATCGCATCGGCTTTCTCGCCGACGATGGCGTTGGAGATGGCGGGATATTTGACGCAGAAAGTGCCGCCAAAACCGCAGCAGGTTTCCGCGCCCGGCAGCGGCGTCATCGACAGGCCATCAACGGCTTTGAGCAGGCGGCGGGGCTGCGCCTTGATCCCCAGTTCGCGAAGCCCCGAACAACTATCATGATAGGTTGCTGTGGCGGTGGCGGGCAGGGCGACGCCCTCCGGTTTCCAGCCGCAGACCTCATCCAGATAGGCCATCACCTCGAACGTCTTGGCGGCGACGGCCTGCGCGCGCAATTGCCATGCCGCATCATCGTCGAACAGTTCGGGATAGTGGCAGCGGATCGTCCCCGCACAGGAGCCGGAGGGAACGACAACTGCTTCATAAGGTTCGAGCGCTTCGATCGTCTGCTTGGCCAGCGCCACGGCATGCGCGCGGTCGCCGCTATTGAGCGCAGGCTGGCCGCAACAGGTCTGTCCCTGCGGCACGACGACGGTACAGCCCGCCGCTTCAAGCGCACGGATCGCGGCGAAGCCAATGCGCGGACGCATGATATCGACCAAGCAGGTGACGAACAGGGCGACATGTGCGCTCATAGGCCGTGGCGTCTCGCGAAATTCAGGAACAGGTCTGGCCAGGGCGCTGGTGCTGCCGGCGAGGCGACAAGGCCAAAGCCATGGCCGCCATTCTCGAACAAATGGCACTCCGCCGCTATGCCTTTGGCGCGCAACGCAGCCAGCATGGCCAGGCTGTTTTCAGGCGGCACCGCCTTGTCGTCCAACGCATGGGCGAGGAAGACGGGCGGGGTCTCTGCACTCACATCCTGGTCGAGCGAATAGGCGCGCTTCCGTTCCGCCGTTGGATCAGGGCCAAGCAATTGCGCGCGCGATCCGGTATGGACGAACGCGCTCTCCATCTGGATCACCGGATACATATAGGCGGCAATTGCGGCCCTTATCGGTTCGCGGTCGGCGGCATCGACCGGCGTATAGCTTTCCTGGGGCGTGCGACTGGTCAGCCAGGCCGCTAGATGCCCCCCCGCCGAAAAGCCCATCACACCGATCCGGTTCGCGTCGAACTTCTCCCGCGGGGCCAATGCGCGGATCAGGCGCAGGGCGCGCTGGGCATCCTGCAACGGTGCCTCTGCGCCTGCCGCCCAGCCATCGGCGGGCAGGCGGTAGAGCAGCGAGAAACAGACATAGCCCGCCTCCGCGAACCGGCGGGCGATATTATAGCCTTCATGGCCGATCGCCACGCGGCTATAGCCCCCGCCGGGGATGAGCAGGATCGCCGCGCCATTGGGCTTGGCGGGGCGCAGCAAGGTGAGTGTCGGGGTCACCACATGCGCGAACACGCCATCATCCGGGCCGCTATCGGGCCGACGGAGGCTTTCGACCTCCTGCACCGTGACCCGTTCGCCACCCGGCGCTTTGCCGGGCCAGATCGGAAACCGTTCGAACCCCTGGGGCAGAGGGAAGCTCTGCGCCATAGCAGGCGTTGCTAGCGTGGCGGAGGCGAGGGTTCCGGCAAGGAGGGTGCGGCGGTCGATCGGCGGTGTCATTGGCAATCCGTCCTTCCAAGCGGGGTGGTTCGAGTCACGGCCGGGCGCGGCGCCTCGATTTTCTCGGAAATGGGAAGGGCAAGTGATTTCAGACCCTCGGCAACCAGATCGGCCACCTGCCGCGCGCCCAATTCGCTAAAATGGGTATTGTCGCTGATGCCTTTGGGGAAAGCGGCCACATTGTCCTGCGCGCTATAATGGAGATAGAGCGCTTTCGACCCCTTCGGCCCGGCGCGATCGAGCCATGCCCGTGAGCGGGCCTCCAAGTCGATCAATGGCGTGCCGGTCTTGATCGCCAGATCGCGCATCGCGCCCGACCATGCAGCAAAATCCGCGACGGCGCGGCCTTCCGGCCCGAAATTGCGCCGCGTAACAGGGGTGACGAGGACGGGCACGCCGCCCGCCATCCGCACGTCACGAATGAAGCGAAGTAGATTATCACGATAGTCGGTCTGCGCCGGTGCCCAGCGCTCCGGCTTCGCCCGCGTCGCATCATTATGGCCGAACTGGATCAGCACCGTGTCGCCGGGCAGGATATCGGCACGCAGCCGGTCCCAGCGCCCCTCCGCCAAAAAGCTGCGGGTCGAGCGGCCGCCCATGGCATGGTTGAGAATGCGGACATTGGGCGCCACGGCGCAGCGTAGCATCGTCCCCCATCCCGTCTGCGGATACCGCGCCGGCGCATAGTCGGCCGCGGTGGAATCCCCCGCGATCAGGATGGTGTTGCCAGGACGGGTGGCGTTTGCGGGGGTGGTGAGGATGACGCCCAACAGGACAATCTGCACCATCCTTACAGCATGACCAGCGAACTTACGCATTCTGCTCTCCCCCCGTTCGGGCTGAGCTTGTCGAAGCCCAGATTTCGCCAAGCGAGAAAGAAAGCCCTTCGACAGGCTCAGGGCGAACGGAGGTGAGGGGGAGCATCACGGTTTACTGCAAGTTCACATACATGCCGCCATCCACCAGCAGCGCCGCGCCGGTGACATAGGCGGCCATGTCCGACGCCAGGAACACGATCGGACCCGCCAGATCTTCCGGCGCGCCCAGCCGACCCAGCGGCGTGCGCTGCTCCATATAGGTCCGCTTTTCGACGTCGGCGAGGTCATCCTTGTTGATCTCGGTCAGGATGGTGCCGGGCAGCACGCTGTTGCAGCGAATGCCATGTTTGCCGAGCGCAATGGCGGTGGACTGCATCAGCGAATGAACGCCCGCCTTGGTCGGCGTATAATGGGTCTGAAACTCACCGCCCACAAGCGCGGAGATGGAGGAAACGGCGACGATCGAGCCGCCATGGCCCTGTTTCACCATCTGCTGCGCGGCGGCCTGCACCATGAAATAGGCGCCATGCAGGTTCACCTTGAAGGTGCGCTCGACCACGTCCACGGGCATATCCAGAAAGGCGTGGAAGGGGCAGATGCCCGCATTGCTGACCATCACATCGACCTTGCCGAAGGCGTCCACCGCTTTTGCCACGAAATCCTGTGCGGTCTGCGGATCAGCAACGTCGCCCTTCACCGCGATGGCACGCTGGCCCAGTGCCTCGATCTCGGCGACACAACTCGCGGCAGGCCCATCGCTATTGGCATAGTTGATCGCGACATCGGCCCCATGCTGCGCGGCACCAATCGCGGCGGCGCGGCCGATACCGGTCGATGCGCCGGTGACGAGGACGGTCTTGCCTTCAAGCAGTTTCATGGGATCGGCCCTTTCTTTGGCTGGTTACCGCCGTGCAGGGCGGTTGGGTGGTTTGACGCCAGGGGTCCAGCCCAGATCGGCGCTGATGGCGTGGGCCGCCGCGCGGACATCGGCGCTCAGCGCCTGCATCCGCTCGTCGTCCATATATTGGGCCGCGCTCGACAGGCTGATGGCGGCGACGATCGCACCCGATGCATCACGCACCGGGGCTGCGACGCAGCGTATCTGGTCCTCATTTTCTTCAAGATCGAACGTGCGTCCCTGCGCGACATAAGCGCGCATCCGGTCGAACCAGAGGGCCGCATCGGCATCATGGGTGCCATCTTCGCGCTCAGCGTCGAACAGCCGGGTCCAGACCGTTTCGCTGTCGTCCAGCAGCAGCGCCTTGCCAAGCCCGGTCGAGGTCAAGGGATGACGATCGCCGATGCGGCTGGATATTTCGACGCGGCGACGCCCGGCTATCTTGTCGAGATAAAGCGCCTGATCGCCATCGAGTCGACCGAGATGCACCGTATCTTCGCTGGCGGCGGCCAGGGCTTCGAGATGCGGGCGGGCGATCTGCACCACATCGGCCTGCGCTTGCGCCAGGAAACCGAGTTGCAGCAGTTTCGGCCCCAACTGATAGCCTTCGCGCGGCAGGAAAGTGAGGAATCCCCGTTCCACCATCGCGTTGGCGAGGCGGTGGGTGGTCGATCGGGTGAGACCCATCCGTTCGGACAGGTCGGCGAGCTTTACCGGCCCGTCGATCACCTGGTCGAGCAGGTCCAGCCCACGCTGCAAGGTCTGCGACCCGGCGGCTTTCGACTTTTCCTCTCGTTCACCCGATTCTGGATTTGACGTTTTCTGTCTCATCTAATAACACTCTATCCCACAAAATGAGAAAAACAAGGGCGAAGGCGAGGACTAAGCGTGATTCTTTCGAACATGCCTCCATGCCTGCTGTCCGACCTTTATCGCCATTTTGCTCAGATTTTGGAAGTTTCTGCCGTCTTGTCCCATATATTGGACGTCGGCATGGTTCAGGGAGTGTGTGCGTGCCGATCGTGACCTTGCCGAAAATCAAGCATGTCCGGGCCTTCACCGTGCGCGGTGGCGGTGCCGACTATCATGACCAGGGCGAAGGCCACTGGATCGACGACCATATTGCGACGCCGATGTCGCGCTATACCGAATATCGCCAGTCGCGCCAGAGCTTCGGCATCAACGTGCTGGGCACTTTGGTCGTCGAGATCGAGGCGGAAGATGGCACGATCGGCTTTGCCGTGACGACCGGCGGCGAACCCGCAGCGTTCATCGTCGAAAAGCATCTGGCCCGGTTTCTGGAAGGCCGCGCGCCCACCGATTATGAGAAAATCTGGGACCAGATGTATTTCTCGACCCAATATTATGGGCGCAAGGGTCTGGTCGTGAACGCCATTTCCGGTGTCGATCTGGCGCTGTGGGATTTGCTGGGCAAGTTGCGGCAGGAGCCGGTCTATCATCTGCTGGGCGGGGCGGTGCGCGATGAACTGCAATTCTACGCTACCGGCGCGCGGCCCGATGTCGCCAAGGAACTGGGCTTCATCGGCGGCAAGATGCCGCTGCACCATGGCCCGGCCGAGGGGATCGAAGGGCTGAAAAAGAATATCGCCGAACTGGCGGACATGCGCGAAAAATGCGGTCCCGACTTCTGGCTGATGTGGGATTGCTGGATGGCGCTCGACGTCGATTATGCCACGCGCCTCGCCATCGCGGCGCACGAACATGGGTTGAAGTGGATGGAGGAAGCGATCAGCCCCGACGATTATTGGGGCTACAGCCAACTTAAGCGCAACGTCCCCAAGGGGATGCTGGTGACGACCGGCGAGCATGAGGCGACCCGCTGGGGCTTCCGCATGTTGCTGGAAATGGATTGCTGCGACATCATCCAGCCCGATGTCGGCTGGTGCGGCGGCGTGACCGAATTGCTCAAGATCAGCGCGATGGCCGACGCCCATGGCAAGATGGTCGTGCCGCACGGCTCCTCGGTCTACAGCTACCATTTCGTCATCACCCGCCACAATTCGCCCTTCGCCGAATTCCTGATGATGCATCCAGGACCAACCGAAGTGGTGCCGATGTTCCACCCACAGTTGATCGGCGAGCCAGTGCCCGAAAATGGTCGGCTCAAAGCCAGCGCGCTCGACGCGCCCGGCTTCGGCGTCGAACTGAACCGCGATATCGCGATGCACCGCCCCTATACTCACTAAGCAAGAAGCGAGATTGCCATGAAATTCTGCCGTTTTGGCCCGCGTGGCCAGGAAAAGCCCGGTATCGTCGATACGGATGGCAATATCCGCGACTTGTCAGGCGTGGTCGCCGAGCTGACGATCGAGACGCTGGCCGCCGCCAAGGCCGCCGACATCGCGTCGCTGCCGATCGTGGAGGGGACGCCGCGCTATGGCGTGCCGTTGAAGGGCGTGGGCAAGATCGTCGCCATCGGCCTCAATTATGAGGATCATGCGATCGAATCCAACCTGCCGATCCCGACCGAACCGATGATGTTCATGAAGGCTTTGTCGTCGCTCAATGGGCCAAACGATGAAGTGATGCTGCCCAAGGGCGCGACCCATGGCGACTGGGAAGTCGAGCTGGGCGTCATCATCGGCGAAACCTGCCGCTTCGTGAGCGAAGAGGACGCGCTGTCGAAGGTCGCGGGCTACACGCTGGTCAACGACGTGTCGGAACGCTTCAACCAGAAGCAGCGCGGCACCCAGTGGAGCAAAGGCAAGGGGCATGACACCTTCTGCCCGACCGGCCCTTGGCTGGTGACGCCCGACGAGGTGGGCGATTGCCAGGATCTCGACATGTATCTGAACGTCAATGGCGCTCGGATGCAGACCGGCAACACCCGCACGATGATCTTCACCGTCGCGCAGCTCATCGCTTATGTCAGCGAATATATCACGCTCTATCCCGGCGACCTGATGATCACCGGCACGCCGCCGGGCGTCGGCGAAGGTAAGAAGCCGACCGCCATCTACCTCAAGGCCGGTGACGTGATGGAACTGGGCATCGCCAAGCTGGGCACCCAGACGCAGAATGTCGTCGAATGGCGGCATCTGGGCGACGAGGTGCTCGGATGAGCGTCTTTGCTGGTCGTTATGAAGGACGCTGCGCTATCGTCACCGGCGGCGCGTCGGGCCTGGGCAAACAGGTCGCCGCGCGGATCGTAGCCGAAGGCGGTAAGGTTGCCTTGTGGGACGTGAACGCCGATGCGCTGGCGGAAACCAAAGCGGAGATCGGCGCGACCCATGTGGTCGCGCTCGATGTCTCCGATCAGGCGGCAGTGGAGGCGGCAGCCAAGTCCAGCGCGGAAGCACTGGGCAAAGTCGACGTGCTGGTTTGCTCTGCGGGCATTACCGGCGCGACCGCGACCCTATGGGACTATCCGCTCGACAGCTGGCGCAGCGTGATCGACATCAACTTGAACGGCCTCTTTTACTGCAACCGCGCAGTGGTGCCGTTCATGCTCGAAAATGGCTATGGCCGCATCGTCAACTTGGCCTCGGTTGCTGGTAAGGAAGGCAATCCCAATGCCTCCGCTTATTCCGCAAGCAAGGCGGGCGTGATCGGGCTGACCAAGAGCCTGGGCAAGGAACTGGCCGGCAAGGGCGTGATCGCCAATGCCCTGACCCCCGCCACCTTCGAAAGCCCCATTCTCGCACAGCTGCCCCAAAGCCAGGTCGATTATATGCGCTCCAAGATCCCGATGGGGCGCCTGGGTGAAGTCAGCGAATCCGCCGCGATGGTCTGCTTCATGGCAAGCGAGGAATGCAGCTTCACCACCGCATCGACCTTCGACACGTCGGGCGGTCGCACCACTTTCTGACACAAGTCGCGCGGCGCGACTGGCCGACAAGAGCCAGCACGCCGCGTTGGAACAAGCCTCCAGTGCCGTTCGGGCTGAGCCTGTCGAAGCCTTCTTATGAAGAAGTAAGACCCTTCGACAAGCTCAGAGCGAACGGAGAGATGGGATAAGGAGAGGACGGCCATGATCCCCTTTGTCGATGCGCATATCCATTTATGGGATCTGGCGCATATCCGCTACGACTGGCTCAGCCCGCCCTTCGCCGAGGATGGGCCGAACGGCAGCGTCGAACCGATCGCGCATGATTATGGCATCGCGGAATATCGCGCAGACCTCGCACGCTGGAATGTCATTGGCGCCGTGCATGTCGATGCGGGCGCGGCGGCGGACAGCGCGCTGCGTGAAACCCAGTGGCTCGATGGCCTTGCTGCGATCGAGGGGCTGCCCACCGGCATCGTCGCCTTCGCCGCGCTCAACGGCCCGCACGTCGATGTACTATTGTCCGCGCAAGCCGCGCACAGCCGCGTCAAGGGCATCCGCCATATCGTCAACTGGCACCCCGACCCTCGGCGCAGCTACACGCCTACCGACCTGACCGTCGATCCGCAATGGCAGGCGGGCTATGGCTTGCTGGCAAAGCACGACTTGTCCTTCGACCTGCAATGCTATCCGGGGCAGATGCCGGGACTTGTCCCGCTCATCGAGCGCCACCCCGACATCCCCGTCATCATCAACCATCTCGGCATGCCGGTGCTGACCGACGCGGACGGTGTCGGCGATTGGCGGCGGGGCATGCAGGCCCTCGCAGCGCTACCCCATGTCTCCGTCAAGCTGTCGGGCATGGGCTTCATCCGCCGCGACTGGAGCCGCGAGACGATCGCGCCCTTTGTCCGCGAAACGATCGACCTGTTCGGTGTCGATCGTTGCATGTTCGCCAGCGACACGCCGACCGACAAGCTGTTTGGCCCAATCGACCGCTATATGGAGGCCTATCACGCCATCATCGCGGATTTGGCCGAAGCCGACCGCCGCGCCCTGTTCGGCGGCAACGCCAATCGCCTCTATCGCCTGGGACTTGATATATGATCGGCAATCCACTGCTCGGCGTCTTGTTCCACTGGCTGGGGGGCCTTGCCTCGGCCAGCTTCTATGTCCCCTATCGTGGGGTGAAGCGCTGGAATTGGGAGATTTTCTGGCTGACCGGCGGCATCTTCTCCTGGGTCATCGCACCCTGGTTCTTTGCCTCGGTCCAGACCAACGATCTGATGGGCGTGATGGCGCAGGTGCCGGGCTCGGTCGTCGGTTGGTGCATATTTTTCGGCTTCCTATGGGGCTTTGGCGGCCTGACCTATGGCCTGACTATGCGCTATCTTGGCCTTTCGCTCGGCATGGCGGTGGTGCTGGGCCTTTGCACCGTGTTCGGCACGCTGATTCCGCCGATCGTCGATGGCAGCTTCATGACGCAGATCGCAGGCACGCTGCATGGGCAGATCGTGCTGCTGGGGCTGGCCGTGACCGTGCTGGGCATCATCGTCGTCGCCATGGCCGGCGCGCGCAAGGATGCCGCGCTCTCGCCTGAACAAAAGGCCGCCGCCGTTGCCGAGTTCGATTTCAAGAAAGGCATCGCCGTCGCCATCTTCTCCGGCATCATGTCCTCCTGCTTCGCCTTTGGCCTTGCGGCGGGCGAACCGGTCAAGGCGCTGTCGGCGGCTGCTGGGACGGGACCGCTCTGGACTGGCCTGCCGACGCTGTGCATCGTCATGTTCGGCGGCCTCATCACCAACGCGGTCTGGTGCGGGTGGCTGATCGTGAAAAACAAGTCTGCGGGCCAGTGGCTCGGCGCACCCGACGCAGATGGCAAGCGCCCCGCGCTGCTGCCCAATGTCCTGCTCTGTGCGCTGGCGGGCACGGCCTGGTATTTCCAATTCTTCTTCTACACCATGGGCGAAAGCCAGATGGGTCGCTTCGGCTTTTCCAGCTGGACCCTGCACATGGCGTCGATCATCATCTTCGGTACCTGCTGGGGCTTTGCCTTTCGCGAGTGGAAAGACGCCGCACCGGCCGTTCGCCGTATGGTGTGGAGCGGCGTAGGCCTGCTGGTCTTCGCCACGCTGATCATCGGCTATGGCAATCGGATGGCGGGCTGATGCGGGGCTTGCTTGCCCTGTTGCTGTTGGTGTTCGCTGCTCCCCTGGCGGCACAAGCGCCGCTGCTGACATCCCATCTGCGTATCCATGATCCATGGGTGGTCGCGGATACCGACAGCCAGACCTATTGGCTGTTCAGCCGCAACGATCCCGCCGTCACCGGCGACAAACGGCTGGGTATCATGGCTTATGTCAGCCGCGACCTTGCCCATTGGGAAAAGCCGCGCATCGTCTTCACCTTGCCGGACGGGACATGGGCGAATGAGGGAGCCTGGGCACCCGAAGTCCATCGCTGGAAGGGGCGCTGGCATCTGCTGGCGACCTTCCATAACGAAGCTGCCGCCATCCAGGCAAAGGCCAAGCGCCCGACCTATCGGCGCACCACCTTGCTGGCGGTATCCGACCGGCTCGACGGTCCCTTTGCCCTGGTGCGCGGCGGCGATCCGATCGCCCCGGCCGATGCCATGACGCTCGATGGCACGCTGCATATTGATGCAGCGGGCAAGCCCTGGCTCGTCTATGCCCATGAATGGATGCAGGTCGGCACCGGCACGATCGATGCCGCTCAAGGATGACCTGTCGGCAGCCGGGCTGCCGCGCCAGCTGTTCCGCGCTGACGAGGCCGACTGGGTGGTGGGGCAAAAACAGCCTGAAGGCGACATCGTTCATGTCACCGACGGCCCCGAACTGTTCCGCACGGCGAAGGGTACGCTGCTGATGCTCTGGTCGAGCTATGGCAGGGATGGCTATGTCCAGGCGCTGGCCCGTTCCACATCCGGCACGGTAACTGGCCCCTGGGAGCAATTAGGGCCATTGGTCGAGCGCGACAGTGGGCATGGCATGCTCTTCCGCGCATTCGATGGGCGGCTGATGATGGTCGTGCATCGCCCCTTCAAGCGCGCCTTGGCCAAATTCTACGAAATGCGCGACACCGGCGATCGGGTCGAGGTGGTGCGCGAAGCGGTGGAACTGGATGGGGAAGCCTATCCCACCCATGGTTGCCCGATGGGAGTGCAAGATGCTGGGTGCTGATCAGGTCTGGCCGCTGCATGGCGCAGCAACAGGCGCCTTCACGCTGGAGGACAACACCGCTCCGCCAGAGCAAGCCGTGGTCACGGCAGTCGAACGCCCCGTCCTGCTAGGCTATGCGCCCGATCGCCCCAATGGCCGGGCGATGCTGGTGCTGGGCGGGGGCGGCTATGTCGCGCTGATGGCAGGGCGGGAGGGCGTGCAGATCGCGCGCTGGCTCAATCGGCTGGGCTATTATGTCTTCCTGTTGATCCATCGCTTTCCCGATGCAAGCAATGGCCCATCCGCCCCGCTCGACGACGCGCATGCGGCCATGGCGCTGGCCCGTTCCAGTGGATTTGCAAGGGAAGGGCTGGGTGTCGTCGGCCTTTCGTCCGGCGGTCATCTCGCCGCCTGCCTTGCCGCCGACTATCCGGCGGAATGGGGAAAAGCCGATTTGCAGCCGCCCGATATCCTGGTCATTGGCTATGCCCCCATCTCGACCAATGCAAAGGGCCGAACGGTCGTCGCCGATAAATCGCCATTGCCGCCGGTCGAAAAGCAGGCGCTCTACGATGCGCTGCAGCCCGACGCCCAACTGCTGTCCGAACCACCGCCGACCTTCATCGTCTATGCCGGCAATGACCCGGTGGTCCCGGTGGAGAATGCCCACCGCCTGCATAGGGCATTGCGGGACGCTGGAGGATCAACCGAACTCCATATCTTTGCCGATGCGCCGCATGGCTTTGCGCTCGACACGACGGACATGCCGGTGTCGATCTGGCCAACGCTATGCGAAGCTTGGCTGCGGCAGGTCGGGTTCCTGTAATCGCTGCTCAGGGTTTTAGCGCGACTGACACCGGGGCGTTGCGATCGACCGAAATAGACCCATCGCGTTCGACCAGTTCCGCGATCTGGAGGACGCTGCGGCGTTTCCAGTCGGGATTGACGCGCGCTTCATCCTCGCCATCCTGATGGACGAAATAGAGGATATAGGCCCGGTCCCCCGCCACGATGATGTCGGGGTGCTGGCCCTTGGCGCGGTCGGTGGGATGGGTGCCGGGAACGCCAAGGATATGGCCCTCCTGCCGCGTCCATGTTTCCGCATCGTCGGACCGCATGACCAACAACCCTTTCCACGCGTCGGAGATCAGCCACCAACGCCCCTTCCAGCGGAATGCCTTGGGGCCTTCGCCGGGCGTGTCGGTCAGGCGCTTACCAACCGTCCAGTGGACCAGATCTTTGCTGTCCGCCGTACGGATTGCCTTATTCTCGCGTTCGTCGTTGAAGAAGAGGCGATAGCCCCCGTCAGGCAACGCTATGACGCTGGCATCGATCACCCGGTCGGAACCAAGATCGAGCCGCTCGCCGCATTTCCATGTCGCTAAGTCGGGGCTGGTCAGGTGAACGATGAAGCGCGGCGCATTCCAGTCGCGGAAGACCCCCGGCACAACGGTCAGCCACATATGCCATTGCCCGCCGAGAAACTGGACTTCGGGTGCCCAGAGCGTCTCGCCGGTGCAGCTTTGGGGGATGGCGGCCGTCCCGCTGTAACGCCAGCGCGCGCCATCCTTCGACCGGGCGGTGCCGATGGCGGTGCCATGGACCCACCGCACGTCCTTAGCGTCTTCCATGGGCAGGTCGGCGCGACGGTTGGTATAGAACATCACCCATTCGCCGCTGGCCCGGTCATAGACGGTCGAGGCGTCAGCCGCGCCATCATGGATGGGATCGCGATAGAGCGGTTTGGGCGCGATCGGCGCGCTGGCGGCCGCGACCAAAAGCAGCGCAGCAATCATCGAAACAGGCGCAGATCGAACGCAGCCGCCATCGCCGCAAATCCCGCATCATTGGGGTGCAGCGCGTCGCCCACATCATAGGGCTTCGCCATCCGCGCCGGATCGCCGGGGTCGGCGATCGCCTTGGCGAGATCGATCATGCCATCGGCTTCGTCAGTCGTGCGGATCCAGTCGTTGACGGCGACACGGACGGCCTCGCCCTCTTCGCTCCAATAGCCAGCGCCCCTATAGGGCAGGATGGTGGCGAGGATGACCTTCACACCCTTGCCTTGCGCCCGCGCGATCATCTGCCGATAGGCACCGATCAGGTCATCGGCGCTCGGTAAAGGGCGTTTCTGCGCCGTCGCCGCGCCGATATCATTGACACCCTCCAGGATAACCACATGGCTGACACCCGGCACCGCCAGCACATCGCTGTCGAAGCGCGCGAGCGCATTATAGCCCTCGCCTTCGGACAAGAGGCGGTTGGCGCTGATCCCGGCATTGGCGATCGCGACATTCCTCCGCCCCGCCCTCTGGAACCGTTCGGCCAGCAGGTCGGGCCAGCGCCGGTTGCTGTCATTGGTCGCGCGCACGCCGTCGGTGATGGAATCGCCCAGCGTGACGATGGTGGGGGCGGGCCGGGCGGTTTCCACTTCCACGGCGGACAGGATGAGCCGCGGCCCGATGGTCGTCGCCCCGGTCAGGTTGATCGCGGCGGTCTGGTCGCCCGGCGCGATCCAGTTGGTGGCGGCGGCATAGGCATGGACAGTGGGCGTGGCTGCGCCCTGGGGCAGATGGATGCTGATCGTCAGCCGGGAAAGCGGCTTGACCGGCAGGTCGATCGCGTCGCTCAGCAACGGCGCGCGCGGGGAAAGCGTTGCCCCCTGCACGCGGTTGAACGCGACGACGCGGTCGGTGCCCGGCAGGGTCGCGCCATCCTCCCCGGCCAGCGCGACATGGACTGCGCCGATCGTCAGCGGCGCAACCGCCATTTCGTTGGACAAGCGCAGCCGGATACGCGCGCCGCCACTGGACAGGCGAACGACCTGCCGCACCGTACGGTCGGTCAGGTCCGGGCGCTTGTCGGCGGGAGCGGTCCAGACGAGCGGCGCAGCCATCCAGCTGCGCGACCAGTGCTGGGCCGCAGCGGGCGTGGCTGACAGGGCAAGAGCGGCAAGAAGCAGGACAGGGCGCATGATCGATCCTTTGTCAGCGGGCGACCGGGTTTCTGCCCCATAGCTGATCATAGCGCCAGCCTGACAGATCCTCGACGATCCGGCCCGCCTCCGGGCTGGTCGGGGTTTGCCCGCCGCCCCGCAGATGCTCGATCTCGGCCATCAGGACATCGTGGGTGGCGGGGCTGAGGCGGAAGCGGGTGGACACAAGGATACCAAAGCCCAGCATCCCCACCGTGCCGATGCCCAGCAACAGAGCGATCGTCAGGATGGCATCATAGCTTTGCACTGGCGCACCGGACACGAAGCCACCCGCCTGCATGATGAACCCCACGCCCGCAACAGCCGCGGCCTGCGTCGCCTTGCGCACGAAGGTCATGACACCGGCAAAGCTGCCCTCGCGGCGCTGGCCGGTGACGATCTCGTCCACGTCCGCCATATAATTATAGGTCGCCCAGGGGATATAGTTGAGCGCGCCGCGACCCAGGCCAGCCAGGATGATCGGCAGCCAGATCATCGGGCTGCTCGCCGGGATGCCCAGCACCCACAGGCCAATGAGCGTCAGCGCACCCGCCGCGAAGCTGGCCGCCGCAATCTGATAGGCGCGCGACGGCGACGCCCGCAGCGCCAGGTTGATCGCGATGATGACCGCCACGAACTGCACGATATACATGGTGCCAAGCAGCCCCGATGCGATCGCCATCGACCCCGTCAGTGCAAAGATGACGAAGAAGGTGAAGGCCGCGTTGAAAATATCCTGACTGATATAGCCGCCCAGATACATACCCAGATGGAGCCGGAACGCCCGAATACGCATGGTGGAAAAAAGGTTGCGATACAGCGCCTTGAACGCCTGCCCCATGCCAGCGGTCGGCGCGGCCTGCGTGAGCTGCACCCCGCCCGGCATATGCCGTTCCCAACTGAACAGATACAGCAGCCCGGCCGTCAGCATGAACAGCGCGGCGAAAATGATGCCCATATAGAAAAACGTGTCGGCACTGTCGCGACCCAACGTCGTGATCAGCCAGAGCGGCAGGAAGCCCGCCAAAATGGCCGACGCCTGCCCGAACAGGATGCGCGCGCCTGCGAACTTCGCCTTGGTCTTATAATCGCTCGACATTTCGGCAGCCAATGTCTCGAACGGGATGATCTCCATCGCATAGACGAGTTCAAACAGCACATAGCTGACAAGATAATACCAGAAGGTCTGGCCCGGCAGCCACATCAGCGCGAAGCTGGGCAATAGCGGGATCGCCGCCAGGATGAAAAAGCGCCGACGCCCGAAACGCTGGCCGAACCGAGTGCTGCCGAAATGGTCTGAAATATAGCCGATCATCGGCGAAGCAACGGCGTCCAGGATACGCGCGACCGCAAAAATCGTCGCCGCCTGTCCGGCGGAAAGCCCGCAAAACTGGGTGTAGAAGATCAATACCCAACCGGAAATGACCGCCATCGACCCTGCGCCCAACACGTCATTGGACCCATAAGCGAGATAATTGCGCAGGCGAACGGGGCGAATGGGTGCTGGGTTGGGCATGTTCGGCTCCTCCGCCTTATTATCATTCTGGCCCTGGACGGCGGCGCTCCTTCCAAGACCCGCCGCCGTCCAAGCTCTCATTATGTCAGATATAGCTGCGCAGAAATTCACCCAGCGCGCAGATGGCGAGGCTCTGGCCATAGGGCATGGAGGTCAGCGCAATATCCTTGTAGAATTGCTGGGTGTCGCCCATCGCGGTGCCAAAGCTCACCTGCTGCAACTCGCCCGCATCGTCGATATTGGCCAGCACGCCGCGTACCGCCTTGATGCCGACAGCCTCATAATGGCGCGGCAGGTAACCCTTCCGCACGGCCTTGAGGATGCCATAGGCAAATCCGGCCGTGGCCGACGCTTCCAGATAGCTGGTCGGATCGACGATCAGCGTGTGCCACAGGCCCGTATCGGCGTCCTGCGTCTGCGCCAATGTCTTCACCTGCGCCGCCAGCGTGTCGATCAGGAAGGTGCGGAACGCATCACCCTGCGGCAGATCCAGTATCTCGATGATTTCAGGGATGGCGATCGTCACCCAGCAATTGCCGCGCGCCCACAGCGCTTCTGCAAAATTATGACGACCGTTGAAATCCCAGCCATGGAACCACAGGCCCGTCTTGGTATCGAACAGATATTTGATGTGGATGAGGAACTGGCGCTTGGCTTCCTCGACATAGGCGGGGCGGTTCAGCAGCAGGCCGATCTTGGCCAGCGGCAGCACCGACATCATCAGCGTGTCGTCCCACATCTCGCCCGGATTTTCGTCATTATAGACGATATGCTGAAAGCCACCTTCTTCGGTCTTGGGCAGGCCATCGGGGGCCATCAACCATTCGGCCCAAGTGTCGAGATACGGGATGTAGCGCGGGTCCGGCTCATGCTCGTAAAGATAGGCGAGCGTGATGAAAGGCGCCATCGTATTGATATTCTTGGTCGGCGTGCCTTCGGCAAAGCGATCCTCGAACCATTGCTTGATGATGCCCAACGCCTTTTGGTCGCCGGTCTGCTCATAATAACGCCACATGCCGAACAGGCCGATCCCATGGGTCCATTCCCACCCGGCCCAACCTTTGGTGTCGATGATGCGGCCATCGTCCAGATGCAAAAGGAACTCGCCGGTCTCGTCCTTGATATTGACGAGATTGTCCATCAGCCGGTCGATGGCGTCGACCACTTGGGCGCGCGGGACATCATGATTGAGTGCGGCCACTTATTCTTACTCCTTAAGGTCTGAAGGTGCGTTTGGCGCGGTAACCATCTGCACTGGCAGACCGCCTTTCACGGAATGAAGGGTGACGAGGCGCACGGCTTCGAGCGCATCGCCAGGCTGCCCGTCGGATGTGACGGCCAGCGCGACATGGTTCTTGCCCCGATGGTTCAATATGCCTTCGGGAATGGGGAAGCTGCGCTGCGGCCCGACATGGGCGATAAACTGCCCCATGTTCCAGCCATTGACGAACATCAGCACCCGATAGCGAACCGGCGATCGCGGCTTGGTCGCGTCGCCGAAGCTGAGCGCGATGGTCGCGTCCTGCCCCTTGGGCACGGCTAGGTCGAAGCTGGTGCGATACCAGCTTGTTCCCGCTTCTGCCTGCGTGGCAGGGACGGTTGCCTTCGCCCAGCGCTTGTCATCGAAGCCGGGCAGATGCCATCCCATGCGCTCGCCATAGAGGCCGCCATTATTGGCCGGACCGCGTACAGGATCAGCCAGCATCTCGCCGCCTCGCTTGCCCTGAATCTTCCAGGCGATCGGCACGGCAAAGCTGCGTTTACTTGGACCACCTTCCAGCGATGCGGAGATCAGGCCACGGGCCTCCTTGTGGAAATCATCGCTGTCCAAATCCCAATTATGGCCATTGTTGCGGACCATGACGGACAGGATATGCTCGCCACTTTGGGCACTGGCGGGCAGGGCAAAGCGCGCCGTGCCGGTGGTGATCGGCCGGGGCAGGCCGTCCGGCGTTTCCGCCTCGCCGATAAATTGCCCGTCGATCCACGCCTGGACGAGGCCAGAACCACCCGCACCATAATAGAGCGACAGCGTCTTGGCATCGGGCGTTCCAGTGAAGCGGCCACGATACCAGACATCGCCATCATGAAAGCCATAGGCGTCCATGCCCATATTCGGCTGCCCATCGGGTCGCGCGGTAATGCTGGCCGATGAGCGTTTGTCGATCGCTTGCCAGCCGCTATCGTCGAAGGCCGGGTCCGCTTCCGGCGAACCCTTGGCCATGCGCCAGTCGGTCAGCGCGGGCAGTGCAATGGCGGCGGGACCGGCAAGCGGCTGCGTGGCCGCAAGGCTGCCCGATGGCGTGGCACGGGTGACGATCTTCGTGCCGTTCCACGTCACGCTGCGGATCGCGCCCGGTGCCCAGATTTCGAGCGGACTTTGTGTGGCGGTATCGCCGGTCAGGGCCAGCGTGCCGCCCTTCACCGTCGCATGGCGCACCAGGTCCGGGCCACGGATCAACATGTCGCCCTGCCGCCAGTAACGGACGGCCTCAGCTTCATCGGCCAGGATCACCGTCAGCGGCGGCCGCCCGCCGCCCTCGATCCGCACGATCGCGCGGCCTTGATGGCGGTAGCTGAGTTTCAAGTCGCCCTTCGCCGCGTCGAAACGGCTGGTGGCTTCCCCCTCGATCACGGTCACGGTCGGCGCGCTGGTGTAGCGCAGCACGGTCTCGCCCGGCTCCCCGGCGCGGCCATAGAGCAGCATCAGGGCGCCCTTATCCTGGCGCTGCGCCGATTGCAGTTCCGACGTGGAATAGACCAGCCGCTGCCCGCCCAGCGTTACGCCCGCGACCAGCCATTTCGCGTCAAAGCCGTTGAGGCGCATCGGCACGGTATAGCGGCCATCGGGCAGGTCGGCAGTAAAGGTGAAGCTGTCGTTCGTCTGCCCGTTGGACGGCTTGTGCGTCACCATCAGGAAACGAGCGTCGGTTTCCGGGCTTTTATTATGGTAAATCTGAATATTGGGCGATGTGATCTCGACCGGCCCCGCCGGAACCATGCCCGCCAGATCGGGGACGGACGCGATGAGGCCGCCCAACTGCTTCATCTCCTGCGCCTTTTCGCGCAGCGCACGGGGTTCGGAAATCGCCGCGCCATAATCATAGCTGGTGAACACCACCGGGCCGGGCAGCCAGCCCCAGCTGGTGCCGCCATAGGTCATGTAAAAGCTCTGGATGCCGATGCCGTTGGCGAGGTTGGTGCCATAGAAGACCCGCTGGAACCGCTTGCCGCGCTGGATCGCGTTGCAGTCATAGCCGCCGTTCGACCCCCAATAATCAAACCAGCCGCCGCCGAACTCGGCCGCGAATCCCGGCGTATCGGGTGAGGCCGACGCGCCGCCCTTCGCCCCGCCCGTGCCATAATAGCCCCAGTCGGGTGCGGCGACATCGCGGGTGGGCTGGCCGGTGACGGTGCAGGTGCCGCCCGGATACCCATCGAACGCATACATATCGTTGGGGCCGGTGACGACCTTCTCGACCGTCGAGGATTCGGGCGTCCAATAGCCATTGCGGCCCTGATCATTGTGGAAGATTGGCACGGTGATGCCGTCTGCCCGCGCCTTGGCATAGAGATGGTCCATATAGCGCCGCTGCGCAGGCGTGGTCAGCGCCAGTTCGTTCTCGATCTGGTGCAGGATGACGCCGCCCTTGCGCGTCTTGTCCGCATTGATCTGGTGCCGCGCGATGATCGGGTTGATCTGGCTGAGCCATTCATCGACGGCCTTGAGATAATCCGGGTCGTCGGTGCGCGCACGGGCGCGCTGATTGACCAGCCAGCCAGGAAAGCCGCCGCGCGACAATTCCGCATTCACATAGGGACCGGCACGGGTGATGACGTAGAGGCCTTCCTCTTCCGCCATGGTGAGCAGCCGGTCGAGATCGCGGATGCCGGTAAAGTCGTACACGCCCTGTTTCGGGCTATGATAGCCCCAGTCGAAATAGAGGGCGACGGTATTGAACCCGCTCGCCTTCATCTTCTGCAATATGTCGCGCCATAGGTCGGGCGAGGGCAGGCGGAAGGGGTGGAATTCCCCGCCCCAGATGATCTTGCGCTCGCCATCGATCATCAGCGAGCGCGCATCATAGGAGACGCGGCCAAAGCTCTTGACCGGGGCGGACAGGTTGGCGGTAGGCTTGGCGACCTGCGCCATCGCAGGGATCGCCAGGGCGGAGCCGATCAGTAGGGCGGCAATTAGGGAGCGCATCGGTCGGATCAATCCATGTGGAACAGCAGGGGGAGCGGCCATTCCTTGGGTCGATTGTCCGGCTCGACCTCCATCAACGGCGCCATATAGGCCCACCATTTCTGCATCACGGGATGATCGGGCAGCGTTTCGCGCTGATTCTCCGCCGCCAGCGTCAGCACAGCGAACAGGCTGAGCGTATCTTCATCCAGAAAGATGGAATAATCGGAGATACCCGACTGGCGCAGCAGATCGGACAGTTCGGGCCATATTTCGTCATGGCGGCGACGATATTCGTCCACGACGCCGGGCTTCAATTGCATCTTGAAGGCGTGGATCGACATCTCGGCTCTTCCCCTATAAACCACATTATGGAACCTATGACCTATATTTGGTAACATCGTCCCAATTGTTCGTCAACACCACAGTGGCGTGTTTCGCACCGTCAGATGCCGCACATCGTCGAACAGCAAGGGCGGACGCTGGTCGGGCGAGCGTGTCGCCGCCGTGAACCGCTCGATCGTCAGCCGCTCGGCGTGCCGCGCCCACAGCGCCCAGGCGGGCAGAATGCCGAACATGCTTGGCTCAGGATAAGCGTCGGCCAGTTCGGCGGGCCGCCGTGCGGCATCCTGCGCCGCGCCGCCGCCCTCATAGTCCAGGTGGATATCGCGCAGCGTCACGTCGCTGATCGGATGGCCAGGCAGGCCCGCAATCGTGGCCGGGAAGCGATGATCGATGCCACGCGCATCGACCTCGCTTATCTCGACATGGCGGATCGCGCCGATCCCTGTCCCCTCCGGCCCGCGCCGCCGGTCGCCCAGCCGCAGGAAAAGGGGCGCAGTGGTCACGTCGCGCATGGTCAGCCGACGCGCGACGATATGCTCCATCACCCCGCCATCGACCGTCTCCAGTGCCAGCCCCCGGCAGCGGGTGAAGCGGCAATCCTCGATGCGGATGTTGCGATAACCGCCATTGCTCTCGGTCCCCAGTTTGATCCGTCCGGTGACGCGATCCTGATCGGGGGCGATCTGCTGGCGGGTCGTCCGGGTGCCGTCGATCAGCGACCCCATATCATAGCCCGACAAGTCGCAATCGCGGATCAAGATATCCTCGGCGGCGATCGCCCGCCCGAGCGCATGGCTGCTCTTGACTACGATCGCATCGTCATTGGGCGAATTGACGCGGCAGCGCTCCACCACCACGTCGCGCACACAATCGAGATCGATGCCGTCGCGGTCGGTATCGATCGTCAGCCGGTCGATGCGCAGCTTTTGCGTGCCCGTCGCCAATATGGCGAAATGCCCGCCCTTGCGGATGGTGAAGCCCGACAGGCGGATGTCGCGACCATTTTTGAACGCGATCGCCTTATTCCCCTTGCCCGCCATCGCGGCAGCGGCCGGTTCCAGGTCATCAATCTGCGCCTGCGTCATCGCCCGCATCGACAGCGGACGCTCGCCTGCCTGGCGCTTCCAGCGCGCGCCGGGGCCATCGCGGGTCAGGCCCGCGCCATCGATTGCGCCGGGGCCAAGGATAGCGACCTTCCGCACATCATCGCCCCAGATCAGGCTGTTGTGCCAATGGCTATGGCCGAAATCCTGATACAGCTGATCGATCCCCTCTTCGGGCAGGTCATAACGCCCGGCATGGCGCGCCGGATCGGCCGCCTCGATCACCGCACCTTCTCCCAACAGCAAGGTAACGCGGCTGCGCAGCCGGATCGAGAAACACAAATAGCGCCCGCGCGTTAGCAGGACGGTGCCGCCGCCGCCGCGCGATGCCGCCTCGATCGCTGCGTTGATTGCATCGCTGTCGATCGCAATGCCGTCGCCGCGCGCACCATGATCCCGCACATCGAAGCGTCGCGCGGCATGGGCGGGGAAGGGCAGGGCCGCCAGAGCGAGATTGGCCAGTTCCAACGCTAGATCGCGGCGAGTCATGTCCATGTCAGTTCCCGGCCGGGCGCTGATCGCTGTGGATCAGGCTTGGGACAATGGCGACCTGCGCTGCCGTGGGGGGCTTTGCAGGCGCGAAGGCACCGGCGCTCACATGCGGGGCAAGCGCAGGGATGGTATCGCGGATGCGCTGCGCCACGGCGCTCGCCAGCAACCACGCGCCGTAGTTATTATGATGCGTCTTGTCCTTGCCGCCATCGTTGAAGGCTGCGGGCGCGACATCGGGGCCAAGCGCTTCATAGATGGCGCGGCTGTCCGCGTTCAGGTCGATCAGCGGGACGCCATCTTCCGCCGCGACCTTCCGCACCGCCGCCGCATAGTCGCTCAGCGTATCGATGATCTTCCCCTGCGCATCGAAATTGCGCCGTTCGGGCGATGTCACCAGGACTGGATGCGCGCCGCGCCGTCGCGCTTCGGCGATATCGGCGCGCAGATAGGCGGGGTAGGTCGAATCCGGCGCGACCCAGGTCTGCGGCCATTGCTGCTTCTGGTCATTATGCCCGAACTGGATGAACAACCAGTCGCCGGGCCGCATCGCCGACAGCAGCTTGTCGAAGCGTAAGCTGGTCAGGAAAGATTTGAGCGTCTCGCCCGACTTGGCGTGATTGGCGACGACGATCCGGTCATCCAGCAGCGCGGGCAACATCTGGCCCCAACTCGCCGCGGGTTCCGCATATTGATCGGTGACGGTGGAATCTCCCGCCAGAAAGATCGCCGGGGCCGTGACCGGCTCAACGCGGATCGACCGGACCGCCGGTTGGCCGAGGAACTCCAGCGTCAGCTTGTCGTCCCAGGTAAATTCCTGCGCATCCCGCCCATCGATCCGCACCCGGTCGCCACCCGGCGCCGTGAGCGGTGGCGGCGGCAGCGCGGGCGTGCGGACATCCACCAGGAAACGGCGCTCGACTTCCTCTCCTTTGCGGGTGCGTACAGAGCGCAGCATCAGGCGACGCGCCTCGGCCTTGACCGTCGTATCGCCCGCCCGCGTCCGGTCCCCCAATCGCACAGTCACGCGATAGCGGCCTTCGGGCAGCGCGATGGAATAGGCAAAACCCTGCGCATTGCCACCCGGTTCGACGCCGTGGCTTGCCGCCTGATAGGGTTGCAACGAGTCGCGGTTAAGGACGATGGTCTCCCCCCCGCCAGCGGCCGCCAGCATCAGGAAGAGCGCAGCGCTGGACGGCATGACATGGGCCTTTGCAGAAGTGCAAGAGCGGGGGAGCGCCACGAAGGCCGCCACGCTCCCCCCAGAATATCGGCCCGTGCAGAGGCCAATATCTATCCCGCTAAATAGGTTTATAACCCATATATAGGGATTATATCAGGGTCAATGGCCTTTCCTCTCGCGTCATCCTCCGGCGCAGATGTAAATATCCCACAATGTGGATATTAAAATCATATGATGATTTTTCTTTCCATTCCGCGACTCCCAATATAGGATGACACCGTAATCCACATAGTGGGACATTCGGATGTCATCGGGGTGATGGCAACCGGTCAATAGGGGAGGAAGTCATGTTGCACACCCGTTCCGCATTTGC
>NZ_JPPQ01000069.1:1359161-1390941 GCF_000743655.1 Sphingobium sp. ba1 | reverse complement strand
ACGCCCGCCATGGCGGCGCTGTCGCCCGCCGAACGCGCTATGACCCAAAGCGTCGAGGCGGGCTATGAACCCGCGATCGGCCTGCTCGAAACCCTGGTGAACCAGAATAGCGGATCGATGAATTTCGCTGGCGTGAAGGCGGTGGCCGACATGCTGCGCCCGCAGTTCGAGGCGCTGGGCTTTACCGTGACCTGGCAGCCGATGGACGCCGCCAAACGCGCCGGTCACCTGATAGCGGTGCATAAGGGCCGGGCCGGGACCACCAAGGTGCTGCTCATCGGCCATCTCGACACGGTGTTCGAACCCGACTCGCCCTTCCAGACATTCGAGCGCAAAGGTGATCTGGCCAAGGGACCGGGCGTGGCGGACGACAAGGGCGGCGTCGTCACGATGCTGCTGGCGTTGAAAGCGATGCAGGCGGCGGGCACGCTCAAAAATGCCAATATCGAAGTCGTGCTGACCGGCGACGAGGAAGATTCGGGCGAACCCATCTCCATCGCCCGCGCCGACCTGATCCAGGCAGGCAAGCGCGCCGATGTGGCGCTCGATTTCGAAGGGCTGTCGGTCGAGGACGGCAAGGATATGGGATCGATCGCACGGCGATCCTCCAACAGCTGGACGCTGACCGCGACCGGCAAGTCGGGCCATAGTTCGGGCATCTTCTCCGCCAGTGCGGGCGATGGCGCCGTCTATGAACTGGCGCGGATCATCGTCGCCTTCCGCAAGGAATTGCCCGAACCCAATCTGACCTTCAATGTCGGCCTGATCGGCGGCGGGCAGAGCGCGGATGTGGATAAGGACGGCGTGCGGATCGCGGTGACCGGCAAGACCAACATCATCCCGCCCATCGCTGTGGCCAAAGGCGATTTCCGCACGCTCAGCGAAGAGCAGTCCGCCCGCGTTCGCGATAAAATGCAAGCGATCGTCGGGGCAGGGCATCTGCCCGGCACCTCGGCCAGCATCGCCTTCGACATGGGCTATCCCTCCATGGCCCCGACCGCGGGCAACCGCGCGTTGCTCGCCAAGCTCAACGGCGTCAACGCCGACCTGGGGCTGGCAACGATGCCCGAACTCGATCCGCTCAAACGTGGCGCAGGCGATATCAGCTTCGTCTCGCAGGATGTGGACGGCCTGATCGGCCTCGGCGTCACATCGACCGGCGACCACAGCCCGGCGGAACAGGCCGACCTGTCGAGCATGAAACGCCAGGCCAAGCGCGCCGCGATCCTGATGAGCCGCCTCGCGACCGAAAAAGGGCGGAAATAGACTCTCGAAACCGAACCTCGTCATCCCCGCGAAGGCGGGGACCCATCTCCCAACCTCGCGCCTGACGATAGCGTAGGAGATGGGTTCCCGCCTTCGCGGGAATGACGGAAATATGATGAGGTTCGCTCGACACAAGCGGGTGAGCAGCGTTAGATCGCGCTATGCTTCCCCCCGTCGCCTCACTCGCCACCACCATCGGCCCTGTGCTCGAAACATTGAGCATCGTCGGCACCTTCGTCTTCGCCGCATCCGGGGCGCTGGCCGCCGCGCGGTTGCAGCAGACGTTGGTGACCTTCGCCTTCTTCGCGCTGGTCACCGGCGTCGGCGGCGGCACGGTGCGCGATCTGCTGATCGACGCACCGGTCTTCTGGGTCGCTGATCCTATACCCGCCATCGCCTGCATGGTCGCGGCGCTGATGGTCTGGTTCACGCCGCGCAAATTCTGGAGCGAACGCGCGCTCGACTGGCTCGATGCGATCGGGTTGGCGGCCTTCGCCGTGTTCGGCGCGGCCAAAGCGATGAGCTTTGGCGTGCCCCCCTTCGTCGCCGGGATGATGGGCGTCGTCACTGGCTGCGTCGGCGGCATCATGCGCGATCTGCTAGCGGGCGAACCGTCCATCCTGTTGCGCCCCGAACTCTATGTAACCGCAGCCGCCGTCGCGTCCGGCCTGTTCGTGCTGCTGCGCGCCATCGGTCTGGACGTGCCGGTCGCAGGCCTGATCGCCGCGCTGCTGGGCTTCACGCTACGCGCCGTGGCGATCCGCCGCGGGCTGGGATTGCCGGTGTATCGGGACGGGGAGTAGCCCCAATACCCCTCTCCCTTGAGGGAGAGGGCTGCGAAGACTTGGCAGCGTGCTGCCTAGTCGCAGCTGGGTGAGGGTGCAGCGCCCTCACAGAAGCGCGCCGCATCAGCGTCGAACCCCCTCATCCAACTCCGCCTAGGTGCCTTCGGCACCAAGGCTTCGTATCCTTCTCCCCATTGGGGAGAAGGGACTGGCTGTTACCCCCACAACCCCGCCAGCATCGCCATCACCCCGCGCTCCTCCGCCGCATTGCGCGTCTTCGGCGCGCCATAGCCACGGCATTCCAGGCAATCCGCGCGCACGCCCGCGCCCATCACCAGCGCCTTGACGTCCGCAACCGCCTGCATCGCCCAGCCGCGCTGGACCATCGCCTGGCGCGCCAGCATGTCGCGCGGCGCGCTGGCATCGTCGCTATCGCGCTCCGCCATCGCTTCGATCCATTCGGCCCATTTGTCCGGCGCCTTCTCAATACGATAAGCGCGCGCCGTCTTGGGGTCGATCTTCGCCCGGCGCGCGGCCTCGGCGATCGCGTCCTCCAGCCCGCCGAAGCGATCGACCAGGCCGTTCTGCCGCGCGGTGCCGCCGTCCCAGACGCGACCCTGTGCGATGGCGTCGATCTGTTCGGGCGTCTTGCGGCGCGATTGCGCGACCAGGCCGACGAAGCGGCGATAAATATCCTCGACCCCCATCTGCATGATCGCGTCGAATTGCGGCGATGTGCCGCCGGCCAGGTCCGGCTGCCCCGACAGGGGCGTCGTCGCCACGCCATCGGTGGTGACGCCCATCTTGGCCAGCGTCCCTTCAAAGCTCGGCAAAATGCCGAACACGCCGATTGATCCGGTGATGGTGTCCGGCTCGGCAAAGATCATGTCCGCCGGGGTCGACACCCAATAGCCACCGCTAGCCGCGACATTGCCCATCGACACGACGACCGGCAGGCCATCAGCCTTGGCGGTCATGATGGCGTTGCGGATCTTTTCCGACGCCATGACCGAACCGCCCGGCGAATCGACCCGCACGACCAGCGCCTTCAAATCCTTTTCGTTGAGCGCGGTCAGCAGCAGGTCGGAGATTGTGTCGCCCGCTGCCGTGCCGGGGCCAGCCTCGCCATCGACGATATTGCCTGCGACCGTCAGCACGCCGATCTGCCCGTCATTGGCCGGCTTGCGCGCCTTCACATAAGCGGCAAGGTCGATCTTCGCGAAACTGCCCGCCTTGGCATCCGAAGGCTCGCCCGCAATCTCCGCCACGCGCGCCCCAAAAGCGGTCGCGTCGCCCAGCTTGTCGACCAGCCCAGCGGACAGCGCGGCGCTGGCCATATTGCCCCCTGCGGCGCGCGCGGCCGCGACCGGGTCGGCGGCATAGGCGGCGATCTTCGCCTTGGGCCGTGCCTTGGCGACATCATCCTGCCAGTTGCGCCACAACACATCCGCCAAAGCCTGGCTTGCCTGCTTGGCTTCGGGCGACTGGTCGGCGCGGATATAGGGTTCGACAAAGCTCTTATAGGTGCCGACGCGATAGACATGGGTGTTGACGCCCAGCTTGTCGATCAGCCCCTTATAATAGAGGCTCGACCCACCCCGTCCCATGATCGCGACGCCGCCCAGCGGGTCGCTCCACGCCTCGCTCGCATGGGCGGCAAGCTGATAGCTGTCGTCGGTATAGAGGGTGGCATAGGCCAGCACCGGCTTCTTGGCGGCGCGCAACCCATCCAGCGCTTCGCCGACGCGGGCGATGGCGACCTGACCCCCGCCCATGAAGCCATCCAGGTCCAGCACCACCGCCTTGACCTTATCATCCGTCTTGGCCGCTTCGAGCGCCGCGACGATGTCCGACAGGCGATATTCCTTCATGTCGGGACCGGAACCGGACAGCAGCGAGAAAGGATCGACCTCGGCGGGTTGCTCGACGATCGTCCCGTCCAGATCGAGCAGCAGCGCGCCTGCGCTCACGCTGGCGGCGGGCTTGGGCGAGAAGGACAGGGCGGCATAGAGCGCGCCGAAGAACAGCAGCAGGAACAGCAGCACCAGCCCGTCCTTGATCGCCACCAATATGCGCCACGCGCCCTTCACAAATGCCAAATGCCGGTTCCTTCTGCCCTGTGCGCCATGGCTACCCCATCGCCCGATCGACTGCAATGTGGGCGCAATGCGGGCGGCTGCAACCTTGCGCGCCCGATTTTGGTTGCTATGGGGATCGTTGCATAATCACGGCCTACCTTTCCCCGTTCGCCCTGAGCCTGTCGAAGGGCTGCACTTCTCGAAGAGAAGGACAAGGCTTCGACAGGCTCAGCCCGAACGGGTTTAGGGGTGGCGATTTATGCGATAATCCCGTCATGGGACTCACATGTTCGCTCTTGTGCAGGAGACGTGCCCGATGCCCACTCTCGTCCTTATCCGCCACGGCCAGTCGTCGTGGAACCTGGAAAACCGCTTCACCGGCTGGTGGGACGTCGATGTGACCGAAAAGGGCGTGGGCGAAGCGCGCGCCGCGGGTCAGTTGATGAAGGAGAAGGGGCTGGATTTCGACCAATGCTATACCTCGCTCCAGACCCGCGCAATCAAGACGCTCAATCTGGCGCTGGAGGAAATGGGGCGGCTGTGGCTGCCGGTCGAAAAGGACTGGCGCTTGAATGAGCGCCATTATGGCGGCCTCACCGGCCTCAATAAGGCGGAGACGGCGGCCAAGCATGGCGACGATCAGGTCAAGATCTGGCGCCGCAGCTTCGACATTCCGCCGCCAGCGCTGGAAGCAGGCAGCGAATTCGACCTCAGCCAGGACCGCCGCTATGCGGGCATCGCTATCCCCGCGACCGAAAGCCTCAAGGACACGATCGCCCGCGTCCTGCCCTATTGGGAAGCGACGATCGCCCCGGACCTCAAGGCCGGCAAGCGCGTGCTGATCTCCGCCCACGGCAATTCGCTGCGCGCCCTGGTCAAGCATCTCTCCAACATCCCCGATGACGAGATCACCCATCTGGAAATCCCCACCGGCCAGCCCATCGTCTACGAACTGGCCGACGACCTGAGCGCTATCGACCGCTATTATCTCTCGGAACGGTAATCCTCCCCGGCACGGGGAGGGGGACCGCGCCCGGAGGGCGTGGTGGAGGGGGGCTGGCCCCGCGCGCATCCGTTTGCGCTTCGCCGCAATCCCCCTCCGTCGCGCTGCGCGCGCCACCTCCCCGCAAGCGGGGAGGATTAGCATTGCCCCCCGGCGGCCCGCCCGCTAAGGGGCTTTGCTTTCCGGGCGGCACCGTAACGGCCGCGCCATGAGGGGAATGCACGGGCATGAGCGGGGCAATCGAGGTCGGCATCATCATGGGCTCGCGGTCCGACTGGGACACGATGCGCCACGCCGCCGACACGCTCACCGCGCTCGGCGTCGCCCATGAATGCAAGGTCGTGTCGGCGCATCGCACCCCCCAACGCCTCTATGATTATGCCACCAGCGCAGTCGGCCGCGGCTTGAAAGTCATCATCGCGGGCGCGGGTGGCGCGGCGCATCTGCCGGGCATGTGCGCTTCGATGACGCGGCTGCCGGTGCTGGGCGTACCGGTCGAATCGAAAGCCTTGAAGGGCATGGATTCGCTGCTCTCGATCGTCCAGATGCCCGGCGGCATCCCCGTGGCGACGCTGGCGATCGGCAAGCCCGGCGCGATCAATGCCGGGCTGCTCGCCGCCGCCATCCTCGCCACTAACGATCCCGCGCTTGCAGACCGGCTCGACGCCTGGCGCGCCAAGCAGACCGACGCGGTCGCCGAAACGGTCGAGGACTGATCGCACCCATGACGACGATCGCGCCCGGTTCGACCATCGGCATCCTTGGCGGGGGCCAGCTTGGCCGCATGATCGCCATCGCCGCCGCGCAGCTTGGCTATCGCACCCACATCTTCGCGCCGGAAGAAAGCGGCCCCGCCGCCGACGTGTCGCCGCGCTGGACGCGGGGCGACTATGACGATCCGCACGCGCTCGCGGCCTTTGCCGATAGTGTGGATGTCGTCACTTACGAATTCGAGAATATCGCCCCCTCGGCGGTCGAGACGCTCGCGGGTCACGGCCTCGTCCGCCCCGGCGCGCAGGCGCTGCGCGTGGCGCAGGACCGGCTCGCCGAAAAGCGCTTCGTCTGCGATCTGGGCGGGCTGACCGCACCCTTCGCCCCGGTCGACAGCCTCGACGATCTGGAAGCGGCGATCGCCACGATCGGCAGCCGCGCGATCCTCAAGACCAACCGCATGGGCTATGACGGCAAGGGGCAGGCGCGCCTGAACGAGCCGGGCGACGCGGTCGGCGCCTGGAACGCGATCGATCGTCAAAGCGCGATCCTCGAAGGCTTCGTGACCTTCGCGGAGGAATTTTCGGTCATATTGGTGCGCGGCGTCGATGGCGAAGTGCGCTTCTGGGACAGTTCGGCCAACGTCCATGTCGACGGCATTCTCGATACGTCGATCGCGCCCGCCGGGCCGCTGATCGAGGGGCAGGTGCCCGCCGCCCGCGCCCTGGCGCGCCAGATCGCCGATGCGCTCGACTATGTCGGCGTGCTGACCTGCGAATTTTTCGCCAGC
The DNA here is from genome assembly GCF_000743655.1 of Sphingobium sp. ba1. NCBI lineage: Bacteria > Pseudomonadati > Pseudomonadota > Alphaproteobacteria > Sphingomonadales > Sphingobiaceae > Sphingobium > Sphingobium sp. ba1. The sequence goes on along the minus strand of NZ_JPPQ01000069.1, from coordinate 1,384,308 downwards.
GCCGACGGCCCGGTGTTCAACGAAATGGCCCCGCGCGTCCATAATAGCGGCCACGGCACGATCGAGGGTGCTCTGACCAGCCAGTTCGAAAATCACGTCCGCGCGATTTGCGGCCTGCCGCTTGGCGACACCGCGCTCGCCGCGCGCCGGGTGGAGATGTGCAACCTGATCGGCGACGCCGCGCATGACTGGGCCGCCATCCTCTCCGACCCGGCCAATCATCTGCACCTCTATGGCAAGGACGAGGCGCGGCCGGGCCGCAAGATGGGCCATGTGACACGGCTTAGCCTTTAAAGAAAAGTTATCCCCAATTCATCCACAACAAAATCCGGCTGGGTGAAGGGGGAGGGACGTGTGGGCTATCGGGGGCAAGCCAAGTCTCCTACCCTCGTCATAAATTCGGAAAAGGCCATCATGAAGCGTTTGACCTCTATCGTTGCAGTGAATAGCCAAGGCGCGATTGGCTGTAATAATGAACTGCCATGGCGGATAAAGACCGATTTGCGCTTTTTTAGGGACCAGACCCTAGATCAGGTCGTGATCATGGGGCGTAAGACGCTTGATTCTATGGGTAAGGCACTGCCTAAAAGGCACAACATCGTACTATCACATAACTCTGTTTTATTCCAAAAAACGGATAATAGTGAAGTAGCTACGAATGTTGCTGAGGCTTTGATATTTGCTGAAAAATGCAAAGGCAAAGAGGTATTTGTTGTAGGTGGAGCTGCTACCTATAAATTATTCTCGCCACTTGTAGATCGATACCTGATTACGATGGTTGATAAGTTTGTTCCAAATGCAGATGCATATTTCGACCAAGAAATTTTTAGAAACGAAGACGACTGGATTCTTCGTTGCCGTGATGACGTTAAATTCTCTCCTGAAGACGATGAATCTCCATTTCAAGTTTTCGAAATGTTGCATAAGCGTCCGCGCGAGATCAAAGCAGCACGAGATGCCTTGATACTCGAACACAAATCAAAATCGCTCAATCGTGGCAGAAGCAGTACGAATCATTTCGCTGATTTGATGGCGTCCAAAAATCTTCAAATGCAGTATCGATAAGAATGGGCGATTGCGTTGTGGCGCGCTTGATCCCTAATTGCCACACCCATCCCACCCCCCTATAGGCCGCGCCATGGAGCGGTTGACAAGCAGCGCCCCGGTTCCGGCGCATCTGCGCGGGGCCGTCATGGCGCTGGGCAATTTCGATGGATTTCATGCCGGGCATCAGGCCGTGGTCGGCCACGCCATCGCGCGCGCGCGGGCGGAGGGGCGGCCGGTCATCGTCGCGACTTTCGATCCGCACCCGATGCGCCTGTTCCGGCCCGATACGCCCCATTTCCGCCTGACCACGCTGGACCAGCGGCAGGCGCTGTTCGCCGCCGCCGGGGCCGACGCGATGCTGGTCTTCGCCTTCACGCCGGAGCTTGCCGCACTCGACCCGCAGGCCTTCGTCCGCCTCCTGGCCGATGATATGGGCGTGGCGGGCGTCGTCACCGGACAGGATTTCACCTTCGGCCGTGGCCGCGCCGGATCGGTCGCTGTGCTGGCAGAACTCGGCGCAGCTTCGGGCCTATGGACGCAGGCGGTCGCCCCGGTCGCCGACGCCAGCGGCGACATCATCTCCTCCACCCGCATCCGCACCGCATTGCAGGGGGGCGATTGCGCCACCGCGACCCGGCTGCTGACCCGGCCCTTCATCATCGAAGGCGTGGTCCAGCATGGCGACAAGCTTGGCCGCACTATCGGTTTCCCCACCGCCAATATCGACATGGGCGACTATCTGCGCCCGGCCTATGGCATCTACGCGGTGCGCGGGCTGCTGCCGGACGGGCGAGTGCTGGACGGCGCAGCGAACCTTGGCATCCGGCCTATGTTCGACCCGCCCAAATTGCTGCTGGAACCGCATTTCTTCGATTTCGCCGAAAATCTCTATGACCAGCGGATCGCGGTGCAACTGATCGCCTATCTTCATGCCGAACGCGCCTATGACGGGCTGGACGCCCTGATGAACGGCATTGCCCAGGACTGCGTCGATGCACGGCAAATCCTTGCGGGCCAAAACCTTGCGGGAACGCCCCACCTCGCCTAATGCGGCCAGCTATTCCTAACCCCGTTCGCTTCGAGCGAAGTCGAGAAGCGATACGCGCCGTGCCAGCGTTTCTCGACTGCGCTCGAAACGAACGGATGTTTGCAGATACCGGAACCCCATGACCGACGCACCCGACTATAAGTCCACCGTATTCCTGCCGCAGACGGACTTCCCGATGAAGGCGGGCCTCGCGCAAAAGGAACCGGCGATCGCCGCGCACTGGGAGGCGATGGACCTCTATGGCAAGCTGCGCGAAAAGCGCGCCGGGCGCGAACGTTTCATCCTGCATGACGGCCCGCCCTACGCCAATGGCGACATCCATATGGGCCATGCGATGAACAAGGTGTTGAAGGACATCATCGTCCGCAGCCAGTCGCTGCTCGGCAAGGATGCGCCCTATGTGCCCGGCTGGGACTGCCACGGCCTGCCGATCGAATGGAAGATCGAAGAGGAATATCGCAAGAAGAAGCTGAACAAGGACGAGGTGCCCGCCCAGGAATTCCGCGCTCAATGCCGCGCCTATGCCGACCGCTGGGTGGGCGTGCAAAAGGAACAGTTCAAGCGCCTGGGCGTGATGGGCGACTGGGCCGATCCGTACCTGACCATGAAATTCGACGCTGAAGCGACCATCGTCGGCGAGTTGCTGAAGTTCGCGGAAAGCGGGCAATTGTACCGCGGTGCCAAGCCGGTGATGTGGTCGCCCGTGGAGAAGACCGCGCTGGCCGAAGCCGAGGTCGAATATGAGGACGTGACGAGCACCCAGATCGACGTGGCGTTCGAGATCACGCACGCGCCCAATGCTCCAGAATTGGAGGGGGCTTATGCGGTGATCTGGACTACAACGCCTTGGACGATCCCGGTGAACCAGGCGATCGCTTATGGGGAAGAGATTGAATACCTCGCTATGCGGGCAGGTGACCGAGTTATTCTGACAGCTGCAGAGCTTTGGAATGATTTTGCTGAGCGTGCAGGTAAAACGCCTTGGTTATCGGAAGGCTCTGGTTGGACAGTTGTTTGGACTGGCAAAGGAACCGACTTAGCCGGAGCCATCGCGCGCCACCCCATGGCCAATTCCCTCCGTCATCCCGGCGAAAGCCGGGATCCCGCTTCTTCTTCTGCGCCGACGCCAGAAGGCAGCGGGACCCCGGATCAAGTCCGGGGTGACGATAAGTCGCAACTCGGCTTCTTCGACCGCCCACGTCCCTTCCTCCCCGCCGACCACGTCACCACCGACGCGGGCACGGGCCTTGTCCATATGTCGCCCGACCATGGCGAGGAGGATTTCATCGCCTGCAAGAAGCTTGGCATCGATCCCGTCTTCGCGGTCAATGACGCAGGCTTCTACCGCGACGATTGGGAATGGCTGCCGGGGCAGGGGAGCGTCATCAACACCAAGTTCAACGGCGTGGACGGCCCCATCTGCACCGACCTGCGCGCCGCCGGTGCGCTGCTCTCCGCCAGCGACTTCCGCCACAGCTATCCCCATAGCTGGCGGTCGAAGGCGCGGATCATCTACCGCTGCACCCCACAATGGTTCATCCCGATGGATAAGCCATCCGGCAACACCATGCCCGACTATCCGCTCCCGCCGCTGGAGCCGATCACCGGCGCGCTGGCGACGGCCTTGCCGACCAACGGCCCGACCCTGCGCGGTGTCGCGCTCGACGCGATCCAGAACACCCGCTGGGTGCCGGAACGCTCGCGCAACCGCATCAATGCGATGGTCAGCGATCGTCCCGACTGGGTGATCAGCCGCCAGCGCGCCTGGGGCGTCCCCATCGCCCTCTATGTCCATCGCAAGAGCGGCCAGTATCTTGTTGATCCGGCAGTCAATGCCCGCATCATCGACGCTTTCAAGGCGGCCGGTGCGGACGCCTGGTTCGGTGCCGATCATCAGGCGCTGCTCGGCCCCGATTATGACCTGGCCGACTATGAAGTCGTGACCGACATTCTCGACGTCTGGTTCGACAGCGGCTCGACCCATAGTTTCGTCGTGGAGGCCCGCTATGGCGAAGGCACCCGCGCCGACCTCTATGTCGAAGGGTCCGACCAGCATCGCGGCTGGTTCCAATCCTCGCTGCTCGAATCGAGCGGCACGCGCGGTCGCGCGCCCTATGACGCAGTGCTGACCCACGGCTTCGCGCTCGACGGTACGGGCAAGAAAATGTCCAAGTCGCTCGGCAATGTAGTCGATCCGCTCAAGATCATGGCCGAAAGCGGCGCGGACATCTTGCGCGTCTGGGTCGCCAGCACCGACTATTTCGACGATGTCCGCATCGGCAAGGAAGTGCTGGCGGGTTCGTCCGACGCCTATCGCAAATTGCGCAACACTTTCCGTTACATGCTTGGCGCTCTTGCCGACTATGATGAAGCGACGGAGGCCGTTTCCTACGCTGAAATGCCCGAACTGGAACGCTATATGCTCCACCGGCTGGCGGCGCTGGATGCGGAATTGAAGTCGGTCGTGGACAAGGCGGCGGACAGCGACAATTGGCTCGAATTCAGCCGCTACACCCGCGCTCTGTTCGACTTCGCCAATAGCGACCTGTCGGCCTTCTTCTTCGACATCCGCAAGGACTGCCTCTATTGCGACGCGCCGACCGACCCAAAGCGGCGCGCCTATCGCACCCTGCTCGACACGCTGTTCCACGCGCTCGTTCGCTACGCCGCGCCGATCATCCCCTTCACCGCCGAGGAAGTGTGGCAAAGCCGCTTCCCAAGTGACGAAGATAGCGTCCATTTTCTCGAATGGCCGGAGATCGATCATCACTGGCTCGACCGCGATCTGGACGACAAATGGCGCGAATTGCGCACCCAGCGCGAACAGGTGAACGAAGCGATCGAGCCGCTGCGCCGCGAAAAGATCGTCCGCTCCAGCCTGGACGCCGACGTCACCATGGGCGAACTGCTCGCGGTGGGCGATGTCGATTTCGCCGAAGTGGCGATCGTCGCGCGCGTGACCATGGGGCAGGGGGATGGCATCACCGTCCAGCCCAGCAGCTGGCATAAATGCGGCCGCTGCTGGCGCAAACTGCCCGAAGTCACCACTGACGGCACGCTCTGCGACCGCTGCGACGCGGTGCTGACGGGCTAAGCGATGTTCCTCCATGTCGTCATCCTGAAACAAGTTCAGGATGACGACAGTTTTTTAGGCTAGAGAGCGCAGGCATGCCCACCCCCATTAACCACCGCCCGCTGGGCCTGACCGTGGCGATCGTGACGCTCGCGCTCGACCAGCTCATCAAATATACCGTCACCTATCCGCTGGCGCTGAAAAGCCGCGCGGATATCGGCATCGAAATCCTGCCGATCTTCCGCCTGCGCTGGCTGGAAAATCGCGGTGTCTCGATGGGCTTTTTCCACGCCGATACCGACCTGATGCGCTGGGCGCTGGTGGGCATGACCATCCTGATCGCCGGGTTCGTGGCCGTGTGGATGTGGCGCGAAAAGGCGCGGCAGGATGTCGCTGCTCTCGGCCTCGTCCTGGGCGGCGCGATCGGCAACATCGTAGACCGGATGCGGCTCGGCTATGTCATTGATTATGCCGATCTGCACTTCGGCGAATGGCGGCCCTTCCTGATTTTCAACCTGGCCGACGCGGCCATCACCATCGGGGTGCTGATCCTGCTTGCGCGGGCGTTGCTGCTGCGCGACAAGGACGCAAAGACGGAGACTTTGAAGTAATGCGTAAATTGATCCTCGCCGCTGGTCTGCTCACCACCCTGTCCGCCTGTGGCGGCGGCGGTGGCCTGTTCAACCGCGAGCGCCCCGACGAATTCGCCGTGTCGCGCCAGGCGCCCTTGGTCATCCCACCTGACTTCGCGCTGGTCCCGCCCGCGCCCGGCTCCCCGTCGGCCGCCTCGGTCGATTCGGGCAAGGCCGCGATGGACGCCATGTTCGGCGGCCCCGCCCAGCGCAGCGCCACCGAAACCGCGACGCTCGACGCCGCCGGCCGCGCCAATGCGGCAGCGGGCATCCGCTCCTCGGCCGGCGACCCCGCCACCGAAGTCGTGGAAAAGGGTGCCACCACCCGCGACATCATCGCCGCCCCCGAAGGCGACGGCCAGGACGCCAGGGCGGTGACGCCGCAACCGTAAGCGACAAAAAAAGGGGCCAATCGGCCCCTTTTTCATGGAAGCTATGGCGTGGGCGTTAAGCCCGCGCTTCCGTCCCAATACCCGCACTATTATGCCGCAGCGCCGTCAGCACCGTGTCGATGATCGCATCGGCATCCAGCCGCGCATCGGCATATTGTTTTTCGGGCTTGTCCTGATCCTGGAAAATATCCGGAAGCCGCAGCGTGCGGATCTTCAGCCCCGCGTCGGTCAGCCCCAAATCGCTCGCCAGCGTCAGCACATGCGCGCCAAGGCCGCCGATCGCGCCTTCCTCGATCGTCACGGCGACCTCATGGGTCGCCAGCAAGCGGCGGATCATCGCTTCATCGAGCGGCTTGGCAAAGCGCAAATCGGCAACGGTGGTGGACAGCCCCTTGGCCTCCAGCACCTCTGCGGCCTTGAGCGCCTCCTCCAACCGCGTACCGAGCGAAAGGATCGCAACCTGCCGCCCTTCGCGCATGATCCGGCCCTTGCCGATTTCCAGCCGTTCGGGCGTTTCCGGCATCGCCACACCGGTCCCGTTACCGCGCGGATAGCGCAGCGCGATCGGCCCGCTATCATGCATCGCGGCGGTATGCGTCATATGCACCAGTTCGGCCTCGTCCGCCGCTGCCATCACCACCATATTGGGCAGAGTGGCGAGGTAGGTGACATCGAAACTGCCCGCATGGGTCGATCCATCCGCGCCGACCAGCCCGGCCCGGTCGATCGCGAAACGCACCGGCAGGTTTTGGATCGCGACATCATGCACCACCTGGTCATAGGCGCGTTGCAGGAAGGTCGAATAAATGGCGCAGAAGGGTCGCATCCCCTCCGCCGCCAGCCCCGCCGCAAAGGTCACCGCATGTTGCTCGGCAATCCCCACGTCAAAAATCCGATCAGGGAAGGCGAGGGCGAATTTGTCGAGGCCGGTGCCCGATGGCATCGCCGCCGTAATCGCGCACAGTTTCGGGTCGCGCTGCGCCTCGGCGATCAGCGCCTGGGCAAAGACATTGGTGTAGCTTGGCGGGCCGGGCGGGGCTTTCGCCTGCGTGCCCGTCACTACATCGAATTTCTGCACGCCATGATATTTGTCGTCGGCGGCCTCGGCCGGGGCATAGCCCTTGCCCTTCTTCGTCACGACATGGACCAGGCATGGCCCCTCGGCCGCGTCGCGCACATTTTCCAGCACCGGGATCAACTGGTCGAGATTATGGCCATCAACCGGCCCGACATAATAGAAGCCCAGTTCCTCGAACAGGGTGCCGCCCATCGCCATGCCGCGCGCGAACTCGTCGGTCTTGCGCGCCGCATTGTGCAGCGGCCGGGGCAGCTTGCGCGCCAGTTTCTTGGCGAGATCGCGCAGCCCCAGAAACTCCCGGCTCGACACCAGCCGCGCGAGATAGCCCGAAAGGCCACCCACCGGCGGCGCGATCGACATGTCATTGTCGTTGAGGATGACGACCAGCCGATTGCCCGCCGCCTGCGCATTGTTCATCGCCTCATAGGCCATGCCCGCCGACATCGCGCCGTCGCCGATAACGGCGATGCCCTTGCCCGGCCGGTCCTGCATCTGGTTGGCGATAGCAAAGCCCAGCGCCGCGCTGATCGAGGTCGAGCTATGCGCCGCGCCGAACGGATCATAATCGGATTCGGCCCGCTTGGTGAAGCCCGACAGCCCGCCGCCCTGACGCAGGGTGCGGATGCGGTCGCGCCGCCCGGTCAATAACTTGTGCGGATAGCATTGGTGGCCGACATCCCACACCAGCTTGTCGCGTGGCGTGTCGAACACATAATGGATCGCGGTGGTCAGCTCCACCACGCCCAGCCCCGACCCCAGATGGCCGCCCGTCACACCCACGGCGGAAATCACTTCCTGCCGCAATTCATCGGCCAACTGCCGCAATTGTTCGGGCTTCAGGGTGCGCAGATCGGAAGGCCAGATGACCTGGTCGAGCAACGGCGTTTGCGGGCGATCATTCATGAAAGGAATAGACTCATATAGGCGCTGGGGCAGTAGGGCGAACGGCGCGATGCCGCGGTCACGCCGCGCATTTTGCGCAGGTGCCCAATATTTCGATGACCGGTCGTTCGGGCTTGAAGCCTTCCTGCTCGGCGACGGCACGGACCTGATTAGTCACCTTGTCGTCATCCAGATGGGTCGCCTGCTTGCAATTGCGGCACACCAGGAAGATGCAGTCGTGATGACAGCCCGGATGCGCGTTGGCGATATAGGCGTTGGCGCTTTCCACCCGCATCGCGATATTGTTCGTCACGAACAGGTCGAGAATGCGATAGACGCTGTTGGGTGCCACCCGCTTGCCCCGCGCCTTCGACACCGTATCGGCAATGTCATAGGCGGATGCGGGCTTTTCCTCGGCCGATAGCGCATCGAAAATGGCGGCGCGCATCGGCGTCCACTGTTCGCTCTGGGCTTCCAGCGTGCGGCGCGCGGCGTCGGCCAATTTGGTGCCGGTCGGCTCAATATGATGATGTTTATGGTCGGCCATCGGACCAATCTAGGCCGGGGCGGGGCCGGGGGCAAGGGCAGGCTGTCAGCGCTGCCCGAACTGCCATGCCGCCCATAGCCAGCCGCCGATCATCAGCACCCCGCCGATCGGCGTGATCGCCCCCAGCCAGCGCGGCGCGCCCAGCGCCATGGCATAGAGCGTCAACGCAAAGATTGCCGCGCCGATCAGCAGCAGCACCGCCGCGCCGCGCGCGACGCCCATGATCGCAATCGTCGCGACGGCATGGATCAATTGATAGGTGCCACCGGTGCGCAGCCATTCGACGGCCTTGGGATCGCTCACCCCATGCGCGCCGAACGCGCCCGCGCCAATGGCGAGCGCCGCGGACAAAGCCGCCAGGACAGCAATCATGTCTTTTCTCCATCGCCGCGCGTCAGCAGCCGCATCCCCTTGCCGGGGCGGTAGATCAGATCCTTCGCCGCGATCAGGTCGCCATGCTCGATCTGCAGCGCCAGCCTTTGTTCGTCATTGGCGCGATATTGACGCTCGACCTCCTCGACTTCCTCGTCAGGCACGCCCAGCGCCTGCATCGCCTGCACCCCCATGCAGATCGCCGATTCATAGACTTCGCGCACCACACCGGCGAGGTCCATATTCTGCAGCGCCAGCAATTGCCTGCGGTCGAACGCCCGCACCATCAGCGCGGCCTGCGGAAAGGCCTCGGCGATCGGCTGCAGCGCGCGGCTGTCGAGCGAAGGGTCGTCAATGCAGAAGGCGATCAGCCGGGCATCGTCGGCACCGGCGCGATGGAGCAGGTCGATGCGCGTGCCATCGCCATAATAGACTTTCGTATCGAACCGCTGCGATACTTCGATCTGCGCGGGTTTCTTGTCGATCGACACGACGGCAAAGCCATGGCCGATCAGCATCTGCGCCACCGTCTGGCCAAAACGGCCATAGCCAACGATGATCGCGGTGCCGCGCGGGGCCTCGTCCGGGCCGGGCAAGTCAGCGCCATCGCGCGACGCGGCGAACTCGAACCGGCGGGCGAACAGCATCAGGAACGGCGTCGTCGCCATGGAGAAGGTGACGATCGCACTGAACAGGCTCGACGCTTCGGGCGCGATCAGCATCGCGCTCTGCGCCTGCGCAAACAGCACGAACCCAAATTCGCCGCCCTGCGACAGAAGAAGCCCTGCGCCCAGCGCCGGTCGCCAATCCATGCCGAACAATCGCGCGAGGCCAGCGATGATCGCCGCCTTGGTCGCGACCAAAATCAGCGCCATGCCGATGACGAACACCGGATTGGCCGCAACGGTCTTGAGGTCCAGCACCATGCCGACCGCCAGGAAGAAGAGGCCGAGCAGGATCGAGCGGAAGGGTTCGACATCGGCCTCTATCTCATGCCGATAGGGCGAATCGGCCAGCATCACGCCCGCCACGAACGCCCCAAGCGCGGTTGACAGATGCAGGCTGTGCATCAGCGCCGCCGCCGCCAGCACGGTAAACAGCCCGACCACCACGAACAATTCGCGTTCGCCCAGCCGCCCGACCAGCCCCAGCAAAGGCCGCAGAATGAACCGCCCCGCCAGCACCAGCCCCGCAATCGCCGCGACCGTATAGCCCGCCAACACCCATCCCGGCGGCCCGGCGGCATCGGCCGGATTGCGCGACAGCGCGGCGATGATCGTGATCAGCGGCACGATCGACAGATCCTGGAACAGCAGGATCGAAAAGGCTTTTTCGCCAAAGGGCGAGTTGATCCGGCCACTGGATTTGAGACCCGGTAACACCTGCGCCGTCGATGACAGCGCCAGCGGCAGGCCCAGCGCGATCGCCGCGCCCCAGGTGAAGCCGGTGGAATAGAAGATGATCGCCGTCAGCACACAACCGCACAACACCACCTGCGCCAGCCCCAGCGCAAAAATGTCGCGCTTCAACCGCCACAGCCGCGCCGGGTGGAGTTCAAGGCCGACGAGGAAGAGCAGCAGCACGATGCCGATTTCGGCAATCGCCAGCTTCGATTCGCCGCCGCCGACCAGCCCCAGCCCCTGCGGCCCGACAAGCGCGCCCGCGACCAGATAGCCCAGCACCGCACCCAGCCCGAACCGGCGGAACAGCAGGACGAACAGCACGGCCGCCCCCAGCAGGATGACGCCTTCCGACAACAGCATGTCGGTGGCGCTGACCGGAACGGGCAGGGGGGCAGGCATCATCTGCATCAGGCGTCCGCCATCCGCGCCGCTTCGGCTATCGCTTCAAAGCCCAGCCGAATGGACGCATGCCGCGCCGGGTAGCCGCGCGCCGGGGCCAGTACGGCAAGGCCCGGCCAGAAATCCAGATCCTCGCTCGCGCCCGACAGATAAGCGGTCAGCTTGTCGCGCGCCTCGGCGAGTTCGTCGGCGCTCATCCCGATCGCCTGCGCCGCCATCAGCGACGCCGACGCCTGCCCCAACGCGCAGGCCTTCACGTCCAGCCCCATCTGCGCCAGCCGCCCATCCGCCATCGCCACATCGACCACGATCCGCGATCCGCAAGTCGGCGACCGTTTCTCCACACTCGCCTGCGGTTCGGGCAAGCGGGCATGATGCGGGATGCTGGCGGCGAGCCGCAATATGTCTTTGTTATACAGGGGAGCGCTCATCCCATCCCATGTAGGACAGGATCGTCGCGGGGTGAAGGCGGGGAATAGGGATGCGGGAAATAAGCTGGCAACACGCAATCCTGATGGCCCCTTCCAATGTAGGAAAATCCCTGATCTAACCGGCCGGTGCATCAGCCGCCTGCCACCATCCGTCCCCAGCCAATCCCTGTCGCGCTACTGCCGCGCCACCATTACCCAACTGTCGCGTCACAGGCGCGAACCTGTCGCGTCACCGTCGCGTCGCGGTGGCTTTCCCGTAGCCATTCGCCCGAATCCTCCTTAAAAATCACGCCTGCGACACTGTGAACTTCGCCCCGTCGCGTCCCTGTAACCCCACCCACATCCCTGCTTGCCGCCCCCCAAGCAAATCCATCGCTTGCCTGCGCGCCGTCACGGCCTATCTCTCCTCCACTACGAATCGCAGCCGGAAAGCCCCGTTCATGACCGCCACCCACTCGACCCGCATGCTCATCCTTGGTTCCGGCCCCGCCGGTCTGTCCGCCGCCATCTATGGCGCGCGCGCTGGCCTCGCGCCGATCGTGGTGCAGGGGATGCAGCCGGGCGGTCAGCTCACCATCACCACCGATGTTGAAAATTATCCCGGTTTCAAGGACGTGATCCAGGGGCCATGGCTGATGGAACAGATGCAGGCGCAGGCCGAACATGTCGGCGCCAAGATGATGTATGACCAGATCGTCGATGTCGACCTGTCGCAGCGTCCCTTCCGCCTGACCGGCGATGGCGGCATCGTCTATGTCGCCGACACGCTGGTCATCTGCACCGGCGCGCAGGCGAAATGGCTGGGCGTCGAGGGCGAGGAGCATCTGCAGGGCAAGGGCGTGTCCGCCTGCGCCACCTGCGACGGCTTCTTCTATCGCGGCAAGAAGGTGGTGGTGATCGGCGGCGGCAATACCGCGGTCGAAGAAGCGCTCTACCTCACCAACCACAGCCATGACGTCACGCTGATTCACCGCCGCGACACGCTGCGCGCCGAAAAAATCCTGCAGGAACGGCTGTTCGCCCATCCGAGCATCAAGATATTGTGGAACAAGGCGGTCGACAAATTCGTCGGCGGCGGCACGCCCGAAGGGCTGGTCGGCGTCGATCTGATCGACACCGTCACCGGCGAGCGGTCGCACGAACCCACCGACGGCGGTTTCGTCGCGATCGGCCATCATCCCGCGACCGAATTGTTCACCGGCAAGCTGCCGATGGACGAAGGCTATCTGCTGGTCGACAAGGGCACCACCCACACCGCCATCCCCGGCGTCTTCGCCGCGGGCGATGTCACCGACAAAATCTACCGCCAGGCCGTAACCGCCGCCGGCATGGGCTGCATGGCCGCGCTCGATGTCGAGAAGTTCCTGGCGGAAGCTGACTTCGAAGCGATGGCGGCCGAATGACATGACCTCCGTTCGTTTCGAGCGAAGTCGAGAAACGAGGTAGAGCCGAGTCCAGCGAAGCTAAACGCTTCTCGACACGCTCGAAGCGAACGGACCTTACTGGGCCACCTTACCCCGCGCAAAGGCCACCAGCGACCCGAACGTCTCGAACGTGTCACCGTCGATATCGTCATCCTCGATCAGGATATCGAAGCGATCCTCCATCTCGGTCAGCAGCCCCGCAACCGCCATGGAATCCAGCTCAGGCAGCGCGCCGAACAAGGGCGTGTCCGCCTCGAACGCATCGACCCGCTCCTGGGACAGGCCCAGAACGTCGCGAAGCAATGTCCGCGTCAGAGTGTCGATGGTATCGGCCTGACCGACCGGCGAAGGATGATTGGCCCGCATAAGGGCGCTTTCCTAGTCATTCATGCCCTATCCGACAAGCGCGGAAATCGCCGTCCGCGCCGCCGGGAGCCAGCTCGACGCATAGCGTGGATTGAAGGCGTCGATCCGGTGCAGCGCGATCCGCTCCTCCATCCAGTCGGCCTTATAGCCATTGTCACCAGTGCCATAGTCGATCAGCGCGACCCGATCCTGGTCGATGGCCTGCGCAAACATGGCGTGGCTCAGCAAGGTGCCGGGGGACCCGGCATCGTGGGCGCGATCATGGGAGAGTTTGTGAATGAGGGCAACGCCATGCTCGACCGTCCAATATTGCGTCGCCACCGCCCGCCCATCGAGCCGCGCAAAGCCCAGCCGCAACGTCCCCGCATCGCTCTCCTGCTCCGCAAGCGCGCGCAGGAAGGCTAGCCCCGGCTCCGCCGCCTTCCAGCTACGGTCATGCACATCGACATAGTCCTGCCACAGATCGTCGGTCAGCCGGTCGCTGATCGACAGTACATAAGGACTGTTGCGCGCCTTGCGCCGCACCAGCGTCCGCAACCGGCCCGGCCGCGCCGCCCAATAGGTCGCGAAATCCCGTCCCGCCGGGCGCAGCAGATAGCGTCCGCCCATTGGCCGCGACAGCGCAAACCAGCCCGCCCGCCGCAAACTGGCGCGCAGTGCGCCGCCATCTTCCAGCGGATAGAAATCCATCTGGCTATGGCCCGCCAGCAAATGCCGCGCCAGCGCATCGAGCAGCCGACCCTGTTGCGCCTCGTCGGGGTCGCCCACAAATATCGGCGCCCAGGCAAAACTATACCAATTGGCCAGCGCAGACACGCGCCGCGCTTCCGGCTGCATCAGGACCATCCACGCCTGCACGCCCATATCCTCCGCCACCAGCACGCGCACCGGCGCGGCGGCAAAGCAATGCTGATGCAGCAGCGCATACCAGTCGAACCGGTCGAACAGGGAAGGCATGGCCATCCGATCGGCACGGCCCTGCAGCGCGTGCCCGACTTCGGCCAGGCTGTGATATTCCCTTGTCGTCGGCAACCGACTATCTCCGCAACCAGAAGAGGAACGCTTAGGTGCAAAGTCTGGAAATGGAGTTAAGCCCGACAGGCCCGTCTGCGGGCAGCCTGCCGATCGATCATGTCCTACTGCGTGGCGATTCGCTCCGCCCGGCGCTGGACGGGCGATCGGGCACTTATACTTTCGCCGAACTGGAAGAAACGCTGGGACGGCTGGCGGGCTGGCTGGCCGGGTTCGGGCTGGAACCGGGCGCGCGCGTCGCGAGCTGGATCGCCAAGGGGCCGGTCGCAGCCTTGATGCCGCTCGCCGCGCCCCGCGCGGGCCTCGTCCATGTGCCAATCAACCCGTTGCTCAAACATGCCCAGGTCGCCCATATCCTGTCCGACAGCGGAGCCGCGATGCTGATCGGCACAGCGCCGCGACTCGACAGCCTGTTGCCCGGCGACGTGCCGCCCGATTGCCATCTGCATCGGGAGGAGGACGCCGCCTGCGCCATGAGCGGCGGCGATCCGATCGGCCCGTCCGACGCTGCGCCCGACACGCTGGCCGCCATCCTCTACACCAGCGGATCGACCGGACGGCCCAAGGGCGTGATGCTCAGCCATGCCAATCTCTGGCTGGGCGCGGTCGCTGTGGCCGATTATCTGGGGATGGGCGCGGACGACCGGACCGCCTGTGTCCTGCCGTTCAGCTTCGACTATGGCCAGAACCAGCTCTTCTCGACCTGGACCGCGGGCGGCTGCGTCTATCCGCTCGACTATCTGACCCCGCGCGATGTGATGAAGCTGGTCGACCGACGCGACATCACGACGCTCGCCGGGGTGCCGCCGCTCTGGGTGCAACTGACCGAACTGGACTGGCCACAGGACGTCGCCGCCAAGCTCAAGCGGCTGACCAACAGCGGCGGCGCGCTGACCCGGCCTCTTGTGGCAAAACTGCGCGCCCTGTTCCCCCGCGCCGACCTTTATCCCATGTATGGCCTGACCGAAGCCTTCCGCTCCACCTATCTGCCGCCCGCTTTGGTGGACAGCCACCCCGATTCGATGGGTCGCGCGATCCCCTTTGCCGAGATATTGGTGCTGCGCCCCGATGGCAGCGTCACCGATGACGACGAACCGGGCGAGCTTGTCCATTGCGGCCCGCTGGTGGCGCAGGGCTATTGGCGCGACGCCGCCCGTACCGCCGAACGCTTCAAGCCCGCGCCTACTGCCTCCCGCTATGGCGGCATGGCAGTGTGGTCGGGCGACACGGTGCGGCGCGACGCGCAGGGGCTGCTTTATTTCGTCGGTCGCGACGATGCGATGATCAAGTCGGCGGGTAACCGCATCAGCCCGACCGAGATAGAGGAAGCCGCCGTCGCCGTCGCCGGTGTCGCCGAAGCGGTGGCCCTGGGGGTGAAGGATGACCGGCTGGGCCAGGTGGTCCGACTGCTGCTACGCGCCGACGATCCGGCGGTCGCGCAGGCGGTCGCCGCCCACCTTAAAAGCGAACTGCCCAATTATATGCAGCCAAGGGACATCCTTGTGCTGGACGAATTTCCCAGCAATCCCAACGGCAAGACCGATCGAGTCGCCCTCGCGCATCAACATGGTGCTCCTGCGAAAGCAGGAGCCTAGGGTGAGGCAGGTGACCTATTGCCCTGGACTCCTGCTTTCGCAGGAGCACATATGATGCTGAGAGGGTTTTACAGATGAAGCCGATGGGACCGATCCCGCCCTGGTTCGCCGGCGAGGAGGGCATGTTGCTGATCGGCGGCTATGGCGCGGCCAGCTTGGTGGATGAGGCAGGCGACACGCCGCTCTTCGCCTATGACATGGCGATCGTCGAGGCCCAAGTCCGGCGCTTCCGTGCCGCCATGCCGCCCGCCCTGCACCTCCATTATGCGATCAAGGCCAACCCTTACGCCCCGCTGCTCGCGGGCATGGTGGCGCAAGTCGATGGCTTCGACATCGCGTCGGGCGGCGAGTTGGACATGGCGCTCGCGGCCGGGATGGACCCGTCACGGATCAGCTTTGCCGGGCCGGGCAAGCGGAATGACGAACTGGAAGCCGCCATTTTCGCAGGCGTCACGCTGAACATTGAATCCGAAGGGGAGGGGCGTCGCGCGCTCGCCATCGGCCAGCGGATCGGCAAGACCCCGCGCGTCGCGGTGCGGGTCAACCCGGACTTCCATCTCAAAGGCTCCGGGATGCGGATGGGCGGCGGGGCCAAGCCGTTCGGCGTCGATGCCGATCGCGCGGCGGCGCTTGCCCGCGCGATGATCGACGGCGGGGCCGACTGGCGCGGCTGGCACATTTTCGCTGGCTCGCAAAATCTCGACGCCCTGGCGATCATCGAGACGCAGGCTGCCACCCTCGCGCTGGCGGCGCGCCTGTCCGAAGCGGTTGGCGTAGCGCCGCCGCTGGTCAATCTGGGCGGCGGCTTTGGCCTTGCTTACTTCCCCGGCGACGTCCCGCTCGACATCCGCCCCATCGGCGTCGCCCTCGACAGCGCGCTGGAATCATTGCCCGACATCCTCAAACCCACCCTTTTCGCGATCGAACTCGGCCGCTGGCTGGTGGGGGAGGCGGGCGTCTATCTAACCCGCGTAATCGACGTTAAGGTCAGCCAGGGCGAAACCTTCGTCGTCGTCGATGGCGGCCTGCATCACCAACTCGCGGCCAGCGGCAATTTCGGCACCGTCGTCCGCCGCAACTATCCGATCGCCATCGCCAACCGTTTCGGCGCGGACCCGGCGGCAGAACCCGTGACCGTCGTCGGCTGCCTTTGCACGCCGATCGACCGGCTCGGCGACAAGGTGGCGTTACCCCAGGTGCAGGAAGGCGACCTCATTGCCATCTTCCTTGCAGGGGCCTATGGCGCGTCGGCAAGTCCGACCGCTTTTCTTGGCCACCCAAGTCCTCGTGAAGTTTTACTTGGCTGAATTACTCTGCACATAACTCCTAACGGTATCTTTACCCTTTGACGGCATGAAGAGGTCCGAAGCCCTGTGCTGAACGGCCTTGCCACCCCTCTTTGGCGGCCGGTCACACAAGGCCGCACAAAGAGGTGAGAATATGCGTTTCCTGTCCGTTTCCAGGCTCCTGATCGGCGCATCCTTGCCCGCCGTCGCCCTGTCGGGCTGCGCCACGGTGCCTGCCGGGCCGCAACTGCCCCCGGCATCCTTCGTGTCGACACAGGAAGGACCGGGCGAGGAATATATCATCGGCCCGCTCGATGACCTCACCATCTTCGTGTGGCGCAATCCCGAACTGGGTGCCAAGGTCCAGGTGCGGCCCGACGGGCGCATCACCACGCCGCTGATCACCGACATGCCGGCCGTGGGCAAGACGCCCCGGATGCTGTCGGACGACATCAAGCTGGCGCTCACCAAATATATCGAAAATCCGCTCGTTTCGGTCATCGTCAACAATTTCAGCGGTACCTTCAGTCAACAGGTGCGGATCGTCGGCGCAACCGACAAGCCCGCTTCCATCCCCTATCGCGCCAACATGACCTTGCTCGACGCGATGATCTCGGTCGGTGGCCTGTCCGAATTTGCAGCGGGCAACCGCGCACGCCTCGTCCGCTTCGACAAGGGTAGCGGCAAGCAAAAGGAATATCAGGTCCGCCTGAACGACCTTCTCAAGAAGGGCGACACGCGCGCCAACGTCATGCTCGCCCCCGGCGACGTCATCATCATCCCTGAAAGCATGTTCTGATATGGCCGGTCTTTACGACGAATTGCTGGTCCTGCTCCATGGCATATGGAGCCGCCGCTGGATCGCGCTGGGCGTCGCCTGGGGCGTGGCCATGCTTGGCTGGCTCGGCGTGGCGCTGATCCCCAACAGCTATGAATCGAAGGCGCGGGTCTATGTCAGCACCCAGTCGTTGCTGGAGGACAAGGTCGGCATCACCCAGGTCCAGTCGCAGCAGGAACTGGAGCGCGTGCGTAGCACGCTCGCCAGCGCCGAAAATCTCGAAAAGGTCGTGCACGAAACCGATCTGTCGCAGGGCGTCTCCGGCCCGCGCGATGTCGCCGCCAAGATCACGAAGCTGCGTGAAAATATCACCGTGATGGCGCAGGCCGACCCCAGCATGATCGACATCAGCGCCGTGTCGGCCGATTCGAGCCTGTCGGACGGCGCGAACGCCCGCATCGCGCAGCAGGTGGCGCAGAAGCTGATCGACATCTTCCAGGAGGAAAATCTCTCCGGCGATCGGACGCAAACCCGACAGAGCCTCGCATTCCTCGACCAGCAAATTGCTGCACGCGGCAAGCAGATGGAGGCCGCCGACCAGCGTCGCGTCGAATTTGCCCAGCGCTATGTTGGGCTGTTGCCCGGCGCAGGCTCCATCAGCCAGCGCATGGACGCCGCGCGGATGGAGATCAACCAGATCGATTCGCAGCTGGTGCAGGCGCAAAGCGCTTTGAGCGCGATGAACGGCCAGTTGGCAGGCACGCCGCAAAGCCTGCCGGGCGTCGGCGCTGCGGGCGGCCCTTCGGCGCTCAGCCAGGCCCAGTCGAACCTTGCCGGGATGCGCGCGCGCGGTTGGACCGCCAACCATCCCGACGTGATCGCGGCGCAACGCGAAGTCGATGCCCTGCGCCGTCAGGGTGGCGGCGGCAGCGCAGGCGGCGGCGGTGGCACGCCCAATCCCGCCTATCTGTCGATCAAGTCGATGCAGGCCGAACGCGCCGCCACGGTGCAGGCGCTCTCCACCCGCAAGGCACAGCTCCAGGCCGATCTCAACGCCATGATGGCCAAACAGGTCGACGAGCCGGGCATCGCATCGGAGCAGGAAAAGCTCGACCGCGACTATGAAGTGCTCAAGACCCAATATGACAAGCTGCTCGCCGATCGCGAGGAAATCCGCCTGCGTGGCGAGGTGAAGTCGGAAACCGGATCGGTCCAGTTCCGCGTCATCAACCCGCCCAGCGTCCCCACCGCACCGACTGCACCCAACCGGCCGCTGTTGCTGCTCGGCGTGCTGATCGTCGGCATCGGCGCGGGTGTCGGCGTCGCCTTCGCCATGGGCCAGCTCAAGGGAACATTCCCCACCGCCGCCCGTCTGGAACGCGCCATCGGCCTGCCGGTCGCCGGATCGATCAGCCAGGCGGTCAGCGCGACGCAGGTCGCCGTCGAAAAGCAACGCATGAAGTGGTTTGCGGGCGCCAGCGGCGGGCTGGCGGCGGTCTGCCTGCTGCTGATCGTCGTCGAATTTGTCCAGCGCGGCATGGCTTGAGATGTGGGCGTGAAGGAACCAGGAAACATGAACCAGCATAGCCCCATCAAAGGCGGTTCGCTGATCGAGCGCGCCACCGAAATCTATGATTTCAGCGCTGCGCTGCGTGGCCGCGCCGCGCCTGCGGTCGAAATGCCCGCTGATGCCCCGCCGCTCGTCGAGCCGGTCGCTGTCGCGCCCGCGGCCTTGGCCCCCGCGCCGACGGGCTTCCGCGCCTTGCCCTGGACCGGCCCCATCCAGCCGATCGACCGCATCGCGCTCGCGGAAGCTGGCCTGCTCCAGCCCGACGGCCCCGTCACGGCGATGAGCGAGGAGTTCCGCCTGCTCAAGCGCGACCTGCTTGCGCAGCTACAGGATAATAAGCGCGGCAACCGCATCCTCGTCTGTTCGCCTCATAGCGGCGACGGCAAGAGCTTCTGCGCGATCAACCTGGCGCTCAGCCTCGCGGCCGAAAAGGATCGCGAAATCCTGCTGATCGACGCCGATTTCGGCAAGCCCGGCATCCCCGCCGCGCTGGGCCTCGATGCTGGCCCCGGCCTGATGGACGCGCTCGCCGATCCACTGATGGCGATCGAGGATTGCGTGATCCGCACCGATATCCCCTCGCTCTCGATCCTGCCGGCCGGACAGCGTAGCAATGCGGACACCGAATTTCTGTCATCTGCGCGCACCGAACAATTGCTCGCGCGCCTGACGGAAGGACGGCCCGACCGCATCCTCGTGTTCGATTCGCCACCGCTGCTCGCGGCCTCGCCCGCCGCCGTGCTGGCCAGCCATGTCGCCATCGCCCTGCTGGTGGTGCGCGCCGACAAGACCAGCGAAGCCGCCGTGCGCGACGCGATCGGCCTGCTCAAGGGCGGGGCGCAGGTCCAGCTTCTGCTCAACGCCGTGCGCTTCACCGGCGGCGGCCGCCGTTTCGGCAGCTATTATGCCAAGGGGGAACCCCGCTCATGACCCGTTACTGGATCGGCGGCGCATCGCTCGTCGCGCTGGCGACCGCCGCCGCGCCCGCGCTGGCGCAGGATACGGATCGCCGCATGAACGTCACGCCCTATATCGGCATCGATCAGGTCGTGACCGGCCCGCTCAAGGGCGGCGGCGACGTGCTGACCTACACCAATGTCACCGCTGGCCTGACCGCCGAAGTGCAGAACCGTCGCGTCGAGGCGGTGGTCGACGTCCAATATAATCATAGCTTCGGCTGGGGCAGCCAGGCACCGGACCAGGACGTGCTGAGCGGCATCGCCAGCGCGCGCGTCAATCTGGCGCGGGGCCTGTCGCTTAACGCAGGCGGCTTTGCGACGCGGGTGCGGACCGACGGCCTGTCGGGCGCGACCTCGCTCAACGACAATAGCTTCACCAGCCAGGTCTATGCCGGCTATGTCGGCCCGTCCTACACGACGCAGGTCGGCGATTTCACCGTCAACGGCTCCTACCAATTGGGCTATGCGCGGGTCGAAGACAGCGTCAATGCCGATTTCGTGGGCGGGCAGGGCGGTTCCTTCGCTGATAGCTGGACGCACAGTCTGTTGGGGTCGGTCGGCTTTGCCCCCGACACGCTGCTGCCGGTGGGCCTGACCGCCAGCGCAGGCTATAATCGCGAAGACGCCAGCCAGCTCGACCAGCGGTTCGAAAATGCCTGGGGTCGGCTCGATGCGACTCTGCCGGTCTCGCGCACCGTCGCGCTGATCGGCGGTATCGGCTATGAAAAGATCGAGATCAGCCAGCGCTCGCCGCAACGTGCGACCGATGGCACGCCGCTCATCCGCAACGGCCGCTATGTCACCGATAAAAGCTCGCCGCGCGCGCTCATCTATAATTTCGACGATATCATCTGGGATGCAGGCGTCCTCTGGCGGCCCAGCCGCCGCACGTCGCTGACCGCGCGCGTGGGTGAACGCTATGGCGGCATGACCTATCAGGGCAGCTTCACCTGGCAGGGGCAGGACAGCAGCTTCGGCGTCATGGTCTTCGACGGCATCGACAGTTTCGGCCGCATGATCATGGCCGATGTCGCCGCCGTTTCGGGCAGCAGCCTCAATGTCGTGCGCAATCCCTTCACCGGCGACCTCACCGGCTGCGCCTTCTCGACCACCGGCGGCGGGCAATGTTTCAACGACTCGCTGTCGGGCATCACTGACGCGAATTTCCGCTATCGCGGCGTCGCGGCGCAATATGCCCTGCGGCGCGGGCCATGGGGTTGGGGCCTTGGCGCTGGCTATTCGCAGCGCAAGTTCATCACGCCGCAGGGCCAGAGCGTGCTGATCAGCGGATCGCGCGACGAAAACTGGTATGGTAACGGTTCGGTCAGCTACATGTTCAACGACAGCGACAGCATGGATCTGGTCACCTACATCAACTATTTCGATGCCAGTGGCGATCGGCCGGACGTGCTGAACTTCGGCGCGTTCACCAGCTATTATAAAAGCCTGACCCGGCGTTTGTCCGCATCGGCCTCGGTCGGCGTGGACGGCGTCCAGGCGGACGATTTCGAAACTATCATCAGCGCGTTGGGCCAGGTCGGCCTGCGCTACAGCTTCTAACGGGTCGGCCTGGGGAGACGAAGATATGTATGATCAATTCTACGGTTTGCAGGGTCGCCCGTTCCAGCTGACGCCGGACCCGCATTATTATTTCGAAAGCGCCACCCATCGCAAGGCGCTGTCCTATCTCGGCTATGGTCTGGCGCAGGGCGAAGGCTTCATCGTCATCACCGGCGACATCGGCGCGGGCAAGACCACGTTGGTCGGCCATCTGATGCAGACGATCGACCCTTCGCGTCTCACCGCGGTCAAGATCGTCTCGACCCAGGTGCAGGGCGACGACATGCTGCGCCTCGCCGCGCAGAGCTTCGGCCTCGCGACGGAGGGCATGACCAAGGCGGCGACGCTGCAACAGGTGGAAGCCTATCTCCACATGCAGGCGCGCGCCGGACGGCGCACCCTGCTGATCGTGGACGAGGCGCAGAATCTCGCGGTCTCGGCGATCGAGGAATTGCGGATGCTGTCCAATTTCCAGTTGGGCGGCCAGTCGCTGCTGCAGATTTTCCTGCTCGGCCAGCCTGAATTTCGCGACCTGCTGAAATCGCCGCAGCTCGAACAATTGCGCCAGCGGGTCATCGCGACCCATCATCTCGAACCGATGATGGCCAATGAAGTCGAACCCTATGTCATTCACCGCCTGACCGTGGCGGGCTGGGACGGTCGCCCGATCTTCAGCCGCGATGCCTTCGCCGCGCTCTACGCCGCGACCGGCGGCGTACCGCGTCGCCTGAACGCGCTGGTCAGCCGCGTCCTGCTGATGGGCGCGATCGAGCAATTGGATGCGATCGACGCCGATGTGGTGCAGGCGGTCGTCGCCGATATGGGTCTCGACATCGACGTCACGCCAGCGGCAATGACGCCGTCCGCGCTGGACGATGTCGAAGATGTCGAGGACGACAGCACCCCAATCGCGCCGGAAGTCGAAGCAGAAGCAGAAGCCGAAGCGGACGTGGCAGACGACATCGCACCGCTCGAATTGGCAACAGTCGAAGAAGCGAACGAGATCGTCGCCGAAGTCGAGGAAGAGCAAGATATGATCGAAGAGAGCTGGCCCTTCGCCTCCGGCACACAGGATGCCGAGATCGAAGATGCGCCGGTCGCGCTCGAAAACAACGTCGCGCAGGACGACGCCACCCTTGGCGACTTCACGTCGCCCTACGACCAGCAGGACTGGTCGATGCAGCGCGCGCCTTTCGCGCCGCCTGTCGGGGAGGAAGCCATCGAAGAGGATGACGATCAGCCCGAAGCCGACGTCGTCGAAGAATTGGCCGACGAACTGGACGCCAAGATCGCCGACCTGCACGAAGCCGAGGCCGAACAGCCCGACACCATCGACGCCCAAGCCGTCGAAACGCTGCGCCACGATATGCTGGGCGAGATCGAAGCCTTGCGCGCTGAAATCGCCTCGCTGCGCGCGGTGCAGGCGCATGTGCCTTTCGTTCCCGCCCAGACGATCGATCCCGAAGCGCTCAAGGATTGCTTCACCCTGATCGAGGAGCGGCTGTCCTCGCTGGAATTCCGCGCCGAGGAGCAGGATACGGCACTTCGCCGCGTCCTGACCCTGCTGGTCGATTGGGTCGAACGCGAAGATCGCATGGCGGGGGTGACGCAGGACAGCGTCGCCGCCTGACTGCAAGACGCGCTGGGATCACCGGAATGATGCAGAACGCCCTGTCGGTCGATGTCGAGGACTGGTTCCAGGTCGGCGCGTTCGAGCGCACGATCCGTCGCGCCGATTGGGACGGGCTGACTCACCGGGTCGAGGGCAATACCGACGCCGTGCTGGACCTGTTCGCGCAGGCGGACGTCAGGGCGACCTTCTTCACCCTGGGCTGGGTAGCGGAACGCTATCCCGCGCTCATGCGCCGTATCGCAGACGCCGGGCACGAAGTCGCCAGCCATGGCTATGACCATGCCCGCGTCTTCACCTTCACCCCCGAAGCCTTCCGTTCCGATCTGCGCAAGGCCCGCGCCATATTGGAAGATGCCAGCGGTCAGGCCGTGACCGGCTATCGCGCACCCAGTTTCTCGATCGACACCCGCACCCCCTGGGCGCATCCCATCCTGGCGGAGGAAGGCTATCGCTATTCCTCCAGCGTCGCGCCGATCCGGCATGATCATTATGGCTGGCCGGAATCGCCGCGCTTCGCCTGGAAACCCGTGTCGGGGTCCGATCTGGTCGAATTGCCGGTAACGACGGCGAAACTGGGCAATCGCACGCTGGCGGCGGGGGGAGGGGGCTTTTTCCGCCTGCTCCCCTATGGCTTTTCGCGCTGGGCGATCCGGCAAGCCAATCATCAGGCCGGGCGGCCCGCTATCATCTACTTCCATCCTTGGGAAATCGACCCGGACCAGCCGCGCGTCGCTGAGGCGCCGTTGCGCTCGCGCCTGCGCCATTACAGCAACCTGTCGGTCATGGCCGCCAAGCTGCGCCGCCTGACGCGCGACTTCGCCTGGACGCGGGTCGATGCGCTGGCCGACGCCGAAGCGGCACGCGCGTCCTGACCATGGGGCAGTCCGCCACCCCCTTCGTCACGATCATGGACCTGGCCGACCCGGCACAGGCGCGGGCGGTTGACGCCTATGTCATGGCTCATGCCGACGGCACCCCCTTTCACCGCCCGGCCTGGTTGCTGGCCGTGCAGGACGGCACCGCCAATCCGGCCCTGCTACTCGCAGCGGTCGGCCCTTCGGGCGGCATCAGCGGGCTCTTGCCGCTGCATCATGTGCGCAGCCGCCTGTTCGGCCAAGCGCTCGTTTCGACCGCCTTCGCCGTCGATGGTGGTATATTGGCTGACAATGATCGCGCCGCCACGGCCCTCGTCAGGGCGGCGGAAGATCTGGCGCGCGATCGCGGCGGCCTGTCGCTGGAACTGCGCGGCGGCCCGGTGCCCGGCGGAGCCTGGGAACAGCGCGCCGACCAGCATGTCGGCTTCGTCCGGCCGATCGCCGCCGACGACGACGCGGAACTGCTCGCCATCCCGCGCAAGCATCGTGCCGAGCTGCGCAAGGCGCTGGCGAACCCCGCCTTGGCGATCGACATTGGCCGCAGCCGCCAACATCTGCGCGACCATTATCGCGTCTACGCCACTAGCGTCCGCAACCTCGGCACCCCGGTCTTCCCCGCGCGCCTGTTCCGCGCCGTGCTGGAGCGGTTCGGCGAGGATGCGGACATATTGATCGTGCGCGATGGCGACCGGCCTGTCTCGGCCGTGCTGACGCTCTATCATCGCGGGCGGGTCATGCCCTATTGGGGCGGGGGCCTCGCCGACG
>NZ_JPPQ01000069.1:1351783-1359151 GCF_000743655.1 Sphingobium sp. ba1 | reverse complement strand
GCTACTCAGGGCAGATCGTCTCTGGACCACAGCATGCGCTTGACCATCACGGATACTCTAGCGCACAAACCCCTGAAATCCGGCTCTTTCTGAACAGTCATTCAGGCAAAACCCCCATTTGATACATTTTCCGACACTCTTTGCCCCTTCCCGGCACATCCCTGCGACAAGCGGGGCCTATCTCTGTCTTCGACGCCAGAGACGGCGCCCGAAACACAGGCAAAGGAGCAAGCACATGTTCAAGAAGATCATCATGGCCCTGGCCACCACCACCCTGGTCGCCAGCCCCCTCATCAGCGCGCAGGCCCAGGCACAAAGCTACGGCGCGCAGCACCGCCAGGAACAGACCCGCACGGTCGTCAAGCAAAAGCCCAACGGCCGCACCGTGGTCAAGCAGAAGACCGTCGTGAACAAGACCGGGGTACGCAACAATGGCAATGTCGTCTATCGCGGCAACGCCTATCGCCCGAACCGCGCCGCCGTGGTCAATCATCGCTGGGCCAAGGGTCAGCGCTTCGACCGTCGCCAGGCCGCCAATTATCGGGTGATCAACAATTATCGCGGCTATCGCCTCAACGCCCCGCCGCGCGGCTATCAGTGGGTCCAGTCGGGGAACGACGCGGTCCTGATCGCCCTCACCAGCGGCATCATCGGCGCGGTCATCGGCGGCGCGATCCGCTAAATCCCATACCTCCCGACAGCCGGAGGGTCGCACGGATGCCCCAGGGGTTCTCTCTCCCCCCTGGGGCATTTTCCTGTCTAATCCAGGTTAAATACCCCATATTAAGGGATTTTCCTCTATAAGATACCAAAGCGCCGAGCCGGGACCATCCATGCCACTACATCATATCATGTATATCAGCACCGTCGTCGGCACGGTCACGCCGCAGGAGTGCGCCGCCGTCGCGCAACTTTCGGCCGTCAACAACCAGCGCGACGATGTGACTGGCCTCCTGCTGTTCAACTCGCGCCGCTTCCTCCAGGTGCTGGAAGGGCCAAGGGATGCGGTCGAACGCATCTTCGCCCGCATCTATGACGACCCCCGCCACCGCGCCGTCGTCAAGCTGCGCGAAGGCACGATCGAAACCCGCGAATTTGGCCAATGGGCCATGGCCTATGATGACCCCGCCCGACCTTCGCATAGCTTGAAGGACAAGGTCGCCGCCCTGCTCGAACGGGCCGGTCCCTCGACCCGCGCTCATTTCATGGGATCAGCCGACTTGCACCGTCCGGCCGCCCGATAAGGGATCAGACCAGCCCGGTCAGATAATAGACCGCAATCACGACAAAGACCGTCAGCGTCTTGATCAGCGTCAGCGCGAAAATATCCTTATAGGCCTGCCGGTGGGTCAGCCCCGTCACCGCCAGCAGCGTGATCACCGCGCCATTATGCGGCAAACTGTCCATCCCGCCCGACGCCATCGACGCAACCCGGTGCAGCACCTCGCGCGGAATCCCCGCCGCATCGCCCGCCATCAAGAACTGGTCCGCCATCGCCGCCAGCGCGATCGACAGGCCACCCGATGCCGATCCGGTGATCCCAGCGAGCGACGTCACCGTAATCGCTTCATTGATCAACGGATTGGGGATAGCCTTGAGCGCCTCCTTGACGACCAGAAAACCGGGCAGCGCCGCGATCACCGCCCCGAACCCATATTCCACCGCCGTATTCATCCCCGCCAGCAAAGCGCCGCCCACCGCCGCCTTCGACCCTTCGGCAAAGCGCTTGGCCACCGTTCGAAACGCGAAGGCAAGGATCGTCGCAATGCCGAGCAGCAAAGCGCCCTCCACCGCCCATAGCGCGGACACCTGCGCCACTTGCACCTCCACCGGCGCAGCCATCCCCACCAGTGACAAGGTGACGACATCGCCGCTCACCCAGCGCGGAATCGCCATCGTCAGCAGCAGATTGCCCACCCCCACCACCAACAGCGGCAGCAGCGCGATCAGTGGATGCACCGGGGCGGCGTCCTCCACCGGCTCCGGCTCGTTGACCAGCGTTTCAGGCGCGCCATAGCCCTCGCCCGCCGCCATCAGCGTCCGTCGCCGCCAGCCAAGATAGGCCAACCCCATCGCCGCGATGCAGACCGACCCGATCGTCCCCAGCACCGGCGCCGCCCAAGTGGTCGTGCCAAAGAAGCTCGTCGGAATGATATTCTGGATCTGCGGCGTGCCGGGCAACGCGTCCATGGTGAAGGTGATCGCGCCAAGGCCAATGGTCGCGGGCACCAGTCGCTTGGGAATGTCGGCGCGGCGAAACATCTCGGCGGCAAAGGGATAGACGGCGAACACCGCGACGAACACCGACACCCCGCCATAGGTCAGCAATGCCGTCACCAGCATGATTGCCGGAATCGCCCGCCCCGCGCCCACCACGCCGATCACCGCCGTCACGATCGCGCGGGAAAAACCCGAAATCTCGACCAGCTTGCCAAACAGCGCGCCGAGCAGAAACACGGGGAAATAGAGTTTCAGAAAACTCGCCACCTTCTCCATGAACAGCCCCGAAAAGGCAGCAGGCACGGCGGCCGGATCGGTCAGCAACACCGCCAGCATCGCCAGCACCGGCGCCATGATGATGACGCTCATCCCCCGATAGGCCGCGATCATCAGCAGGATCAGTGACAAGGCAGCAATCGCAACGGCCATATACTCTCCTGCTCCTCAAATTTTATGTCCGTTCCCCGGCGAAGGCCGGGGTCCAGTCCAAACGTAACAACTGGACCCCGGCCTTCGCCGGGGAACGCTTTGCCATGGTGGCGCACTATCTTTATTCAATCTGCGCTGGCAAGTCTGGCGGATCACATAGCCACGCGAGCCCCTTGCCTTTCCCCCGCATTTCCGCCATAGGCCCGCCTTCGCGACGGACCGGGGTGACTCGCTCTAGTGCGAAGATACGGAACGAGACGACAGCCGGAGGGGCGCTGCACATGGGGTGCGCGTCAGCAATCGGCCAACAGAAAAGGCATTATCATGGCTCTGTACGAGCATGTGTTCCTTGCGCGCCAGGATCTGGCACAGGCGCAGGTGGACGCGCTGGCGGAAATCGCCACCAAGATCGTCGAAGAGAATGAAGGCAAGGTTACCAAGGTCGAGACCTGGGGCCTGCGTTCGCTCGCCTACAAGATCGCGAAGAACCGCAAGGCGCACTACGTCATGCTGAACATCGACGCGCCGGGCAATGTGATCGCGGAGCTGGAGCGCCAGACCCAGATCAACGAAGACATCATCCGCTACATGACCGTCAAGGTCGACGAGCTGGAAACCGGCCCGTCGGTGATGATGCGCAAGCAGGAGCGTTCGGAACGTGGTGATCGCGGTCCCCGCGGCGACCGTGGCGATCGTGGCCCGCGCGAAGATCGTGGTGATCGTGGCCCGCGCCGCGACCGCGAAGAAACCGCTGGCGAATAAGGAGACCTGAACCATGGCACGCCCATTTTTCCGCCGCCGCAAGAGCTGCCCCTTCGCCGCCAAGGATGCGCCGAAGATCGATTATAAGGACGTCCGTCTGTTGCAGGGCTTCGTGTCCGAACGCGGCAAGATCGTCCCCAGCCGCATCACGGCCGTTTCGGCCAAGAAGCAGCGCGAACTGTCCCAGGCCATCAAGCGCGCCCGTCATCTGGGCCTGCTGCCCTACATCGTGAAGTAAGGGAGTAAGCCCCATGGAAATCATTCTGCTCGAACGCATCGAGAAGCTCGGCGCCATTGGCGACGTCGTAACCGTCAAGGACGGCTACGCCCGTAACTTCCTGTTGCCGAACAAGAAGGCGCTGCGCTCCAACAACGCCAATAAGAAGGTGTTCGAGGCCAACCGCGCCAAGATCGAAGCCGACAATGCTGCCCGTCGTGCCGACGCGGAAGCCGCGGCCGATGGTGTCAACGGCACCCAGATCGTCCTGATCCGCCAGTCGTCCAACGCTGGTGCGCTCTATGGTTCGGTTGCGGTCCGCGACATCCTCGAAGCGCTCAGCGCCCAGGGCATCACCAACGTGACCAAGTCGATGATCGTGCTGGAACGCCCGATCAAGACGCTCGGCGTTTTCGACGTCAAGGTTGCGCTGCACCCCGAAGTCGTGACCACCATCCAGGTCAACGTCGCCCGCTCGCCGGAAGAAGCCGATCTCCAGTCGCAAGGCGTGGACGTGATGGCTGATCTGTTCGAAAAGGACGAGAGCGGCTTCACCGAAGACTATGATCCCAATGCTGAGCCTGGCGAAATCGCCATGGACAAGGCTGAAGACGAAGCCCCGGCCGAAGACGCCTGAGCCTCCTCTTCCGATCGAACGAGAAAGCCGCCCCGCAACGGGCGGCTTTTTTGTTGGTGCGGCACAAAGGGTTGGCCCTCCGCGTCCAAGTAAATGCTGCACTGCGGGATCGAACGGGGATGCGGTCCGTTTCCCCGTTCAGGCTTGCATCGTGGTTGGCCCTTAACCGCGCGTCAGCCAAGGGGACGTCCCATGAAAAATCCATTCGCCTCGGCTATGAAGGCCGCCAGACTGATGCAGAAGGGCCGCCCGATGTCGGCCGCCTTTGCCATGCATGGGCTACTGACGACTCCCGCCAAGCCCCTCAAAAAAGCGCCAGCCCGCAAACCTGCCACCAAACGGATCGCCAAGCCGACCCCGCCCGCCCGGCCCCTGCCCGGCAGCTTCATCGACGGCCTGTTCGAAAGCAAGCATGGCACGATTCGCTATAAGCTCTACACGCCGACCGGCTCCGCGCGCCGCCGTATGCCGATCGTCGTGATGCTCCATGGCTGTTCCCAATCCGCGGGCGATTTCGCAACCGGCACCGGCATGAACCAACTCGCCGACGAACGCGGCGTCATCATGCTCTATCCCGAACAATCCCGGTCGGCCAATATGGCCCGCTGCTGGAACTGGCACCGGCCTGGCGACCAACTGCGCGGCAAGGGCGAACCGGCGCTGATCGCCGGGCTGACCCGCCACGCCATCGCGCTGGCCCGCGCCGACCCCACGCGGGTCTATATCGCGGGCATATCCGCAGGCGGCGTCGCGGCCGCGATCATCGGCCAGGCCTATCCCGAACTGTTCGTCGCGGTCGGCATCCATTCCGCCCTGACCCGTGGCGACGTCAGCACCGTCAGCGGCGCGCTGGCCGCCATGCGGGGCCGCTCGACGAGCGAGGCCCCGACCGGCCGCACACCCCGCCCCCGCCCGACCATCGTCTTTCATGGCGACGCCGACACCGTCGTCCACCCCTCCAATGCGGACGGCTTCCGGTCGCTGCTCGAACGGTCGACCCACGGCCCGCTGGTCAGCCGGACGGAGGAAGGCATGTCGGCGGGCGGACGCGCCTTCACCCGCACCGAACATCGCGACGCAAAGGGCGACGTCATGCTGGAAAACTGGACCGTCCATGGCAGCAGCCACGCCTGGTCGGGCGGCGCGCGCGCGGGTTCCTACACCGACCCCGCCGGTCCCGACGCCTCGCGCGCCATGCTGCGCTTCTTCCTCGCCCGTAGGCGCAAGCCAGTGCGCAAGGCCGTGCCCTGACGCACGGAACGCCGCCAAGCGCGGCGCGTTGCGCCATCATGAAAAACCCTGCCCTGATCGAAAAGCTGGCCCGCCATCTCGCCACGGACGCACCCGACGACTGGCCCGCCCGCGTTCAGGATGCGGCCAGCATCCTCGCCCTGATGAAGGAGCCGGACGAAGCCATGCGCGCCGTCGGCGATGCGGCGATCTGGGAAGCGATGATTGACGCGGCCCTGCGCGAACGCTGGACTGTGGCACCGCCCGCTGCAAATGAAAGCGATTCGGGCGGGTCGGACGAAGAAGGCGAGATCCGGCTGACCTCCGAAGCGGTCGGCCATGATCGCGCCGACTGGGTCCACATACATCATGAGCGGGAGAAGCAATCATGAAGGGGCTATTCAAACTGGCCATCGTCACGGGTCTGGGCGCCATCGCGCTCAAAGGCTGGCGCGCATGGATGGGTGACGGCAAGGTGCCCGACGATCGCGGTCCCATCGGCTCCTCCGGCATCGTCCGCGACGCCGGGCCACAGGAGGGCATTGCCGAGGCGGACTGGGACTTGGTCGATGAACAGTCGGACGAGAGCTTTCCCGCCAGCGACCCGCCGGGCAATTACTGAACCAAACCTCCATTGCTCCCCCGCCACGCGCCCTCTATGAAGCGCGCGCACGGGGCGGCTATTCACCGCCCATAACAGGGGAATGACCGTCCATGCCTTCGGGTCTGATCGCGCTGCTCGATGATGTCGCGGGCATTGCCAAACTTGCCGCGACCTCGCTCGACGATGTCGCCGCCGCGGCTGGTAAGGCCGGCACGAAGGCGGCAGGCGTCGTGATCGACGACGCCGCCGTGACCCCCAATTACGTGATGGGCCTCACCGCCGAACGCGAATTGCCGATCATCTGGAAAATCGCCAAGGGATCGATCCGCAACAAACTCCTCTTCCTGCTGCCCGCCGCTTTGCTCATCAGCGCGCTCGCGCCCTGGCTGCTGCCACCGCTTCTCATGGTCGGCGGCGCCTTCCTCTGTTTCGAGGCGGCGGAAAAGCTGCTGGAAGCGATCCAGGGCGGCCATGACGTCGCCGAAGAAGCGCTGGCGACCCTCAATTCGACAGAGCTTGAAAACCAGAAAGTATCGAGCGCCATCCGCACCGACTTCATCCTGTCGGGTGAAATCATGGCCATTTCGCTTGGCACCGTGGCCGACAAGCCGATCTGGGAGCAGGCGATCGTCCTGTTCGTCGTTGCTATCGGGATCACGGCGGGCGTCTATGGCGTCGTCGGCCTGATCGTGAAGATGGACGATATCGGCCTCCACCTCGCCCAGCGCGCCTCCTACGTCACCCGCGCGATCGGCCGTGGCCTGGTCAAGGCGATGCCGATCCTCATGAAGATATTGAGCGTCGTCGGCACCGCCGCGATGCTCTGGGTCGGCGGTGGCCTCATCGTCCACGGCCTGCACGAATATCATCTCGATCTGATCCCCGACATGATCCACCATCTGGCGCAGGGCGCGGCCCAGGCACTCCCCGCCATCGGCCCGGTGGCCGATTGGGTGGTCAATGCGATCGGCGCAGGCATTGTCGGCCTGGCGATCGGTGCCATCATCGTCGCCGTCCTGCATCTGTTCAAGAAAAAGCACTAAGCCAACGGTCCGTGCCCCTGCGCAAGCAGGAGCCCAGGGCACGACGGCACACCCGATCTTCTGGACCATGGCCGTGACCCACCCCTCTCCATGGCGCATCGAAGCCAGCGCCCTCATCGCCCTCGCGCTGCCGATGATCGCGGGCAATATCGCCTGGTCCGCCATCGCCGCGACGGACCTGCTGCTGCTCGGCCGCCTCGGCGCAGAAGCGGTCGCGGCGGGTGCG
>NZ_JPPQ01000069.1:1326822-1351773 GCF_000743655.1 Sphingobium sp. ba1 | reverse complement strand
CCGCGCGCCGTGCGGGTCGAGGCCGGCGTCGATTATGCGCTGGCTGCGGTCGGCGGGCGACCGATTACCCTGTCGCTGCATATGACCGACCCGGACAATCTGGTCAGCGGGACATTTGCGCGCGATGACCTGTCCGGTTCGTTGCGCGCCACCGACCAGGCGCGCGCGGTGATGGCCCGCGCGCGGCTTGGCTGGTAGGCGCAAGTCCTATGCCATTGCGGATTGCCCTGTTGCTGCTGATCGCGGCCCTGATGTTGACCGTGGCGGCGTTCCGCCCGATCGATCATGACGAGGGGCAATATGTCGGCGCGGTTGCGATGATGCGCTTCGGCTTGCCCTATCGCGACTTCGCCTATCTCCAGACGCCCCTGCAACCACTGCTGTTCGCGCCGCTGGCGTGGATCGCGGAGGGGTGGCTCTTTCCGACACTGCGCGCCATCAATGCCTTGCTCGCGCTGGGGGCGAGTGTCTGTCTGTGGATCGCCGCGCGGCGGGCGGGTGCGTCCGACCGGGCGGCAGCCATCGCTGCGGTGGCCTTATTGTCGAGCCATATGCTGTTGTTCGCCGGGAGTGTTGCGCGCAACGATGCGCTGCCCGTGTTGCTGATGACGGCCGGGCTGGCCGCCATGATCGGTCTGCTCCAGAATGACCGTGCGCGGTGGATGGCGTTGCTGGCCGGGCTGTTGCTGGGGGCGGCCGCGTCGGCGAAAATCAGCTATGGCCTTCCGGCCGCCGCCGTCGGCCTGTTTGCGCTATGGCACTGGCGGACGCTTGGCGCGGGCAGAGTCGGCCTGCTCGCTCTGGGCGGCGTGCTGGGCGGTCTGCCGACGATGGCGCTGGCCCTGCTGGCGCCGGACGCGGCCTGGTTCGGGATTATCGACTATAGCCTGAAGGCCCCGTTCGAGTGGCGCGCCTGGAATGAGAAGGCCGCCATGGTCGGCGGGCCGAAGAGCCTCATGCGGCTTGCCCGCTTCCTGGCGCAGGGCTGCGGCCTGATTGCGCTGGTCGCGGTTGCTTTGGTGGTCACCCGGCGCCGCACGCCGGTCGAACGATTGCTCGATATGATGATCGTCGCTGGGCTGGTGGCCGCCTGGCTGCCGCGACCGGTCTATGTCCAATATCTGGGGCCTTTGCTGCCTGCGCTTTTCCTTCGCTTTGCGTTGTTGACCGACGCGCCCTTCTGGCATCGTCGCGCTGGCCGCGCCCTGATCGCGTTGGGCATCGTCGCAGGCGTGGCACAGACCGCGACAAAGACAGCGGCCAATATGCTGGCGGGCCACAGTCCGGTTCAGGGGATCATGCAGGATGTGCGTGCAGTGGATCGCATCGTGGCTTCGACCGGCCTGTCCGGGTCGATCGTTACCCTGTCGCCGGAACGGTCGGTGGATGCGGCGCTGTCGATCGATCGCCGCTTCGTGACCGGGCCTTTCCTGTTCCGCACGCGCCACATCCTGACACGCGATGAGGCGCGGGCCTTTCATGCGACGACCATCCTATCTGCCGAAGCGGATCTGGATGCGAAGCCGCCCGCCATCATCCTGACGGGCAGTGAAGGCAAACCCACGGCGGCCTTTCCTCGCGGTTTGGATGCGGTGCTGATCGATTGGGCGCGATCGCATGGCTATCGTGCCGTCTCCTTGCCTTCGGGCACCCATCAGATGTTCCTGGCACCGCCATCGCCTGGCACAATGGCTGCGACCTTTGCCACGCAACCGTTATAATGCTGGTCTAGATCGGCTGGTCGATGCAATCGGAAGCCCCCCTCATGCCCTTTATCCTGCTGATCCTCGCGAGCCTGATGCTCGGCCTTGTCCCGGCAGGGGCAGAGCCGATGGCCGAGGTGCCATCGCCGCCACCCGTTCCCGTCATACTGCGCATGGCGGCGCCGGAAGCGCGGCAAGGCGTCGCATCGGACGGCACGCATCTCTATGCCATCGACAATGACCGAATCGGCAAATACCGTATCGCCACCGGCGAGCGGGTCGCCCAATGGCAGGGGGAGCGACGGCTGTTCCCCCACATGAACAGTTGCACCGTCGCGGGGCATGACCTGGTCTGCGCCGCGTCAAATTATCCACAGCTGCCCCAGACCAGCGCCATCGAGATTTTCGACACTCGCACGATGCGCCACAGTCGCACGATCAGCCTGGGCTTTGGCCCCGGTTCGCTCACCGCGCTCGACCGGCATGATGGCAAATGGTGGGCGGTCTATGCCAATTATGATGGCAAGGGCGGCGAGCCGAACCGGGACCATCGCTACACGCTGCTGGCGCGGCTGGACGATGCCTTCCGGCAGGAAGCGGCATGGACCTTTCCGGTCGACGTGCTGGCGCGCTTTGCGCCGTTCAGTTGCTCTGGCCTTAGCTGGAGCAATGATGGTCGCCTCTATGCGACCGGCCATGATCGGCCGGAAATATATGAACTGGCGCTACCCGAAGCCGGATCGCGCCTGGAACTGCGCCGCACCATCGGCATTGCCACACCAGGCCAAGCGATCGACTGGGATCCGGTCGAGAAAGGCCGTCTATGGTCCATCGACCGCGCCAGGACCGAAATGGTGGCGAGCTTTATCTCTGACGGAGACTAAGCCGGGAGACAGTTGAGGCTACCGCCCGAATTTCTTCTGCGTCTTACCGTAGCGCAATTTCCGCGTGCCCGGCTTGCCCTCGGTCGCGCGGCCCCTGGGCGCCGCAACCTGCTGCTCGTGCGGCAGACCCAGTTCTTCGGCTTCCAGCTTGCGGATTTCGTCGCGGATGCGCCCGGCCTCTTCGAACTCCAGGTCGGCGGCGGCGGCGCGCATCTTCTTTTCCAGATCCTCGATATAGGCGCGCAGATTGTGGCCGACCATGTGGGGGCGGTCGGCGTCGCCGGTGTCGACTGTGACCTGATCCTTTGACGCGACATGGGCGATGATGTCGCCGATATTGCGCTTGATCGTGGTCGGCGTGATGCCATGCTCTAGGTTATAGGCCTCCTGCTTTTCGCGCCGACGGGATGTTTCGCCCAGCGCCCGTTCCATGCTGCCGGTGATGCGATCGGCATAGAGGATCACGCGCCCGTCGACATTGCGCGCCGCGCGGCCGATCGTCTGGATGAGCGAAGTTTCGGAGCGCAAGAAGCCCTCCTTGTCTGCATCCAATATCGCGACCAGGCCGCATTCGGGGATGTCCAGCCCCTCGCGCAGCAGGTTGATGCCGATCAGCACGTCATAGACACCCAGCCGCAAATCGCGGATCAGCTCAATTCGCTCCAGCGTCTCGACATCGCTGTGCATATAGCGGACCTTCAAGCCCGCCTCGTGCATGAACTCGGTCAGATCCTCCGCCATCCGCTTGGTCAGGGTGGTGACGAGCGTGCGATAGCCTTGCGCGGCGACCTTGCGGCATTCGTTGATGAGGTCATCGACTTGATCCTCGACCGGCTTGATCTCGACCGGCGGGTCGATGAGGCCGGTGGGGCGGATGACCTGTTCGCTGAACACGCCGCCCGTCTGCTCCATTTCCCAATTGCCGGGCGTTGCGGAAACGCTGACCGTCTGCGGCCGCATCGCATCCCATTCGTTGAAGCGCAACGGCCGGTTGTCGATGCAACTCGGCAGCCGAAAACCATATTCGGCCAGTGTGATCTTGCGCCGATGGTCGCCGCGCGCCATCGCGCCGATCTGCGGCACGGTCTGGTGGCTTTCATCGACGAACAGTAGCGCATTTTCGGGCAGATATTCGAACAGGGTCGGCGGCGGTTCGCCCGGCAGGCGGCCGGTCAGGAAGCGCGAATAATTTTCGATCCCCGCGCAGCTTCCGGTCGCCGCGATCATCTCCAGGTCGAAATTGGTCCGCTGCTCCAGCCGCTGCGCTTCCAGCAGCTTGCCTTCAGCCTCCAGTTCCTTGAGCCGCTCGGTCAGTTCATGGCGGATCGCCTCCATCGCCTGTTTCAGCGTCGGGCCGGGGGTGACATGGTGGCTATTGGGAAAGATCTTCACATAGTCGAGGCTCGCAACCTTGCGCCCCGACAGCGGATCGAACTCGACAATCTCTTCAATCTCGTCCCCGAAAAAGGATATGCGCCAGGCTGTATCTTCATAATGCGACGGGAAAATCTCCAGATTGTCGCCCTTCACGCGAAAATTGCCGCGCGAAAAACCCGCATCGTTGCGCTTATATTGGAGCGCGACCAGCTTGCGGATGATCTCGCGCTGATCCTCGATCCCGCCCTTCTTCATCGAGAAAGTCATGGCCGAATAGGTTTCAACCGAGCCGATACCGTAAATGCAACTGACCGACGCGACGATGATGACATCGTCCCGCTCCAGCAGCGATCGCGTCGCTGAATGGCGCATCCGGTCGATGCTTTCGTTTACCGAGCTTTCCTTCTCGATATAGGTGTCCGACCGCGCGACATAGGCTTCGGGCTGGTAATAATCATAATAGCTGACGAAATATTCGACCGCATTGTCGGGAAAGAAGCTCTTGAACTCGCCATAGAGCTGGGCCGCGAGAATCTTGTTGGGTGCTAGGATCAGGGCAGGGCGCTGCAACGCTTCGATCATCTTGGCCATGGTGAAGGTCTTGCCGGAGCCGGTGACGCCCAGCAGCACCTGATCCTTCTCGCCCGCCAGCGCGCCCTCCACCAGTTCGGGGATCGCGGTGCGCTGGTCACCCGCCGGTTCATAATCGCTGACCAGCGTGAAGCGCCGTCCCCCCTCGCTCTTTTCCGGCCGCGCCGGGCGGTGCGGCACGAAACTGGTGCCGGTATCGGGTTCGTCGAGGGTTGTGCGGATCTGAATGGCCATGGGGGCAATATGGGGGCTTCGCGTCAGGACGCAATTGACGTCAGGGCTTCAACTCGACTGCGCCCTTCGGCATGGGTGGATAGACGACAGGCTTGCTGCCGAAACGCGCACGCAGAGCGGCCTGACGGCGTTCGTCATCGATTACTTCGACATCCACCTCGTCGGGATAACGGTAGTTGATCTCGAACTTTCCGTCCTTGATCTCATATTCCAGGATCGACCAGCGCTTGATGCCGCCTTCATCCGATTCGGCATACCAGGCTTTCCAAAGAAGGTCGGAAAGAGCCTCGGTGTCGTCGAGATTTCGAATCTGATGCCCTTCATCCTTGAAGATATTGGGGCTGATCCATCGGTCGCCGACTTCAACGTAGAGGAAAATGCCATCGGGATCGCTGCCGACGATATTGACCAGCTCCACGCCGATCTCGTTGTAAAGCGGCCCCAGAATGTCGAACTTATCTTTTGCCATCTTCGGCGCCTTTCGCTTCGTTCGGGAACTTCCTTCTGAATTTTTTGCCATCGATCTCCCAGATGACATTGAGCTGGTAGGGCCGTTGCGAAGTTCCTTCATAGAGGGGCTTGATATCCACGAACACTTTATGCCCGGCGCGCAATTCCCTGGCCCAGGAATCTTCCATGACGCGATAGCTGCCGCGGTTGAAGTTGGAATTCTGGGCGAAATGGTTGAAGCTGTCGCGGGGACCGTTGAAACGAGCAGCGATAAAATGGCCGCCATCGTCGTTGGCAAGACGGTCTGGCTTACCCGCCTGTGCCTGCCTATGGCGTGATCGCACAGGGGAAGCGGCCAGCGACAGTCCGCCATAGGTCCGGCGATTGCGCGCAATGACATCGATATGGAAATCATAGCCATTCTTCGTCTCCTTGCGCCAGTTGGTGTCGAGTATCTGGCTTTCCAGCGAAGGCGGATTGGCCGGGTCGGGCGGCAATTTCCCGCCATGCGTGTCCATATAATGGGCCAGCGCCAGAAACTTGGTTCTGGCTGCCTGCCCCGCATCCAGATAGGCCTGATGCGGCAGCTTGATCCGCTGGCCGATGCGGAGCGGCCGATCGAGCGGATGCTGGTTCAGCCATGCCAGATCGCGCACGGTCAGCCCTTTTCGGCGCGCGGCAATCTGGGTCAGCGTATCGCCTGACTGCACCATATAGATCGAATGGTTGCCCGGATAATCGGCGCGATTCGGACGGCGATCGGGCATCCCGTTGTCATCCGCGCGAACGACCCGACG
Source organism: Sphingobium sp. ba1 (assembly GCF_000743655.1). NCBI lineage: Bacteria > Pseudomonadati > Pseudomonadota > Alphaproteobacteria > Sphingomonadales > Sphingobiaceae > Sphingobium > Sphingobium sp. ba1. Next base: position 1,345,737 of record NZ_JPPQ01000069.1, on the reverse strand, counting down.
ATTCCGATCCCTTGGCGGCACAACGCCCCGCGTACCACCAGCCGGAAAATAGCGCCCCTGCCCGGCGAAGGTGAAGCGTCCGTCCTCTTCATCATGCCAGGGGTTGAATTTCATCTCCACAGGAGGAGGTGGAGAATCCATTCTTCGACCAGTACGTAGGTAGAGGTTGAAGGCCGTTAATCTATGTTGTTGGCTTGTCTCTTTCATCCGCACACCCCCCGATCTGCTGTCGTAGATGTAACAAATAACGCAGAACAAATCAAGAACGATATTGTGAGGCGTCGATACCGCCTAAGAATTTGAAATGTCGCTTCGGCCTGATATGCTCTCGAAAACAACGGGCCGCCACCGCGCGCGAACAGGGGAAATGCGATGACGAAGGCTTTTGGGATTACCGCCACGGCGCTGCTGATGCTGGCTGCTTGCGGCGACAAGCCGGGCGAGACGACCGGCAATATCGCGGCCACTGACGCCATGAGCCGCGAAGAGGTGAAGGCCGCGGTCGATAAGGTGCAGTTGAAGCCCGGCCAGTGGGAGGGGCGCTTCACCATCCAGGATATTGACCTGTCCAAAATGCCGGGCGCGCCCGCGGGCATGGAGGATCAGATGAAGAGCATGATGAGCCAGACCGCGCTCAAATATTGCGTCACGCCTGAAGAAGCGGCCAATCCCAGCGGCGAGATGTTTGCGGGCCAGGATAATAAGGACTGCGCCTTCAAGGACTTTGCCGTCAGCGGCGGGACGGTGAAGGGGCAGGTGTCGTGCAAGGCCGATGGCGGCACGATGAATGCGACGATGGCGGGCACCTATGCGTCCGACAGCTATGCGATGGACATGGACATGCAGATGGCGGGCGGCCCCGACGGCACCGCCATGGCGATGAAGGCGCGGTCGGAGGGCAAGTGGATCGGGGCGGACTGCACGGCGGAGTAAGCGCTGCGCATTTCCACTTGCGCTTTATGCCCGACGGGTAGAGCCTTGGCCCTGTTCCGACACGTAAGAACGGGGGAGAGGATATGGACAAGAGCCTTTTGGCGGCGCTGCCGCTTGCGATGATGCTGGGGCTTGGCGGCTGTGGCGGGGAACCGGCACCAGCGCCGGAGGCCGAAGCGGCACCGATCCTGATGCGCGCGGGCGAGTGGATATTGACCCGCAAGACCACCGGCTACAACACCCCGACCGTCACCCCGGCGCAATATCAGGAAGCGCTGCGCCAGGTCAGCGAGGACAAGATCTGCATCGCGATCGCGCCCGACGGTGTGCCCGATGTCGCCGCGCTTGCCGGTGCGGAGGGTACGGATTGCACATTTAAGGACAAGCTGGCTCGGAATGGCCGGCTGATCGTGACGCTGGCCTGCAAGGCGGGGGCGGGCACGTCGGAAATCATGGCGGAGGGCAATTATACCGCCGACACCATGACGCTGGGCACCACCATGACCAAGATGCAGGGCGGGCAACCGGTGCTGCGCACCACCCATGACCTGACCGGCAAGCGGGTCGGGGACTGCCCGGCACCGGGATGACGGTCAGATGCTGACCGCCGCCCGGATCATTCCCACTCGATCGTGCCGGGCGGCTTGCTGGTATAGTCGTAGACGACGCGGTTGATGCCCTTGACCTCGTTGATGATGCGGGTTGCGACGCGGCTCAGGAAGGCGGCGTCGAAGGGGTAGATGTCGGCGGTCATGCCGTCGGTCGAGGTGACGGCGCGCAGGGCGCAGACGCTGTCATAGGTGCGAAGGTCGCCCATCACGCCGACGGTCCGCACCGGCAGCAGCACGGCGAACGCCTGCCAGATTGCATCATAGAGGCCCGCATTGCGGATTTCCTCCAGATAGACCGCGTCGGCCTTGCGCAATATATCGCAGCGTTCCTTGGTCACTTCGCCGGGGATGCGGATGGCGAGGCCGGGGCCGGGGAAGGGGTGGCGGCCGACGAAAATGTCGGGGAGGCCCAGTTCCTTGCCCAGCACGCGCACTTCATCCTTGAACAGTTCGCGCAACGGCTCGACCAGCTTCATGTTCATGCGGTCAGGCAGGCCGCCGACATTATGATGCGACTTGATCGTGACCGACGGCCCGCCGGTGAAGCTGACGCTTTCGATAACGTCGGGATAGAGCGTCCCTTGCGCCAGGAAATCCGCGCCGCCGATCTTCGCGGCTTCCTCCTCGAACACGGCGATGAATTCGCCGCCGATGAATTTGCGCTTCTTTTCGGGGTCCGTGAGGCCCGCCAGGCCGCCCAGGAAGCGGGCTTCCGCCTCCACATGGACCAATTTGATGCCATAATGTTCGCGGAACAGGCTGACCACCTGTTCGGCTTCGCCCAGCCGCATCAGGCCATGATCGACAAAGACGCAGGTCAGCTGGTCGCCGATCGCTTCGTGGATCAGCACCGCAGCCACCGCGCTATCGACGCCGCCAGACAGTCCGCAAATGACTCGGCCTTCGCCGACTTGCGCGCGGATATCGGCGATCTTGGTCGCGCGGAATTCCGCCATCGTCCAGTCGCCCGCCAGGCCGCAGACATGGCGCACGAAATTGGCAAGCAGCTTGCCGCCGTCCGGGGTGTGGACGACTTCGGGATGGAATTGGGTGGCGTAGAAGCGCTTGGCCTCGTTCGCGGTCACGGCGAAGGGCGCACCTTCGCTGGTCGCGACAACCTCAAAACCGGGGGCGAGCTGCGTCACCTTGTCGCCATGGCTCATCCACACCTGATGGCGCTCGCCTTCGCTCCACAGGCCGTCGAACAGCGCGCAGCTCTTCTTCACCTCGATGAAGGCGCGGCCAAATTCGCCGCTCTCGCCACCTTCGACATTGCCGCCCAATTGCTGCATCATCGTCTGCTGGCCATAGCAGATGCCCAATACCGGCACGCCCGCGTCGAAGATCGCCTGTGGTGCGCGGGGGCTGTCCTCCCACATGACCGACGATGGCCCGCCCGACAGGATCACGCCCTTGGGTTGCATCCGGGCAAAGGCCTCGGCCGCGCTGTTGAACGGGGCGATTTCGGAATAGACGCCGGCTTCGCGCACGCGCCGGGCGATGAGCTGGGTCACCTGGCTGCCGAAGTCCACGATAAGGATGGAATCCTGAAGGGGCAGCGTCATAGAATCGCCTTTGTCAGTCCGAGGGATAGGGATTCGCGTCCGGTTACTGTCCTGTCGCGTCCTTGTCCAGCACAGGTGCGCGCGCGCCGCGCCCGGCTGTCCATCCCAGCAGCGCGCCGCTGGCCAGAACGGCGGCGGCGATCAGGAAGGCGCTGCCGATGAAGGGCAGGATCGGCGCGGAGCCGACCGAGGCGGAGTAGACCGCGCCGAAGAAGAGCGGCGAGGCGATGCCCGCAATGCTGGCGACGCTGTTGTTCGCGCCCTGCAACTGGCCCTGTTCGCTTTCCGACACCCGCCCGGTCATGAGCGACTGGAGGGTCGGCATGGCAAGGCCCCAGAGCGCGTTCGGCAGCATGGCCGCGACGAACAGCCACCCCGTCGGCGCAAGGCCCATCGCTGCAATGCCGACCGCGCCGAACGACAGGCCGACGACCATCGTGGTCCGATCGCCCAGCCGCTTGACCACGGGGCCGACGAGCAACCCCTGCACCCCCATGTCCATCAGGCCGACGAGCGCCAGCAGGGTGCCGACCTGCCATGCGCCCCAGCCATAGCGGTCGCCCGCATAGAGGACGAACACCGCCGAAAACAGGTGATGGGCGAAATAGAGCAGGAAATTGACGGTCGCGAGGCTGGAGAGTTCGGGGTGCGAGCGCAGCAGACGGAGCGCGCCGAACGGATTGGCGCGCCGCCAGCTAAACGCCATGCGCTTGTCGCGCGGCAGCGATTCGGGCAGCACGATCAGGCCGTAGAGGAAGGCGAGGCCCGACAGGCCCGCCGCCGCCCAGAAGGGCGCGCGCAGCGATATTTCGCCGAGCACCCCGCCGATCAGCGGCCCGGCGACGAAACCGCCGCTGAACGCCGCGCCGATCAGGCCATAGCCCCTGGCGCGATCTTCGGGCGCGGTGATGTCGGCCATATAGGCGAAGACCGAGGTGAAGCTGGACGAGGTGATCCCGGCGAGGATGCGCCCCACCGCCAGCCACCAGAGGCTCGGCGCCAGCGCCATCAGCCCATAGTCGAGCGCCAGCCCGCAAACCGACACCAGAATGACGGGCCGCCGCCCGAACCGGTCGGACAATGACCCGATCACCGGCGAGCAAAGAAATTGCATCCCCGCCCACAGCGCCACGAATAGCCCGTTCCACAGGCCCGCCGCACTGGTCGCGCCGAAAAGCTGCTCGATCAGTTGCGGTAGCACCGGAATGACGATGCCCATCGACATGACGTCGAGCCATGCCGTCACCAGGATGAAGAAGATCGCAGCGGTGCGTGCGGGGGCGGGCGGGGTGGACATGCTGGTCCCGCTATAGCGATGGCTGGCGAATGCCAAGCGGGTGTCGAGGGGCGCGGCGTTTAAGGTCACAGGGCCGAAGTTCACGGTGTCGCAGAGCGATTTGGACCAATCGTGCCGGTAAAGCCGTGGGAAGGCCCCGGTGGAGGCGCGGCGACGCGACAGGGGCACGACGACGACGCGACCGTCGCGCGACAGTCACGCGACGATTGCGCGCCGCATATGGGGCAATTCGGGGCGGTGCCAGCGTGGGGGAGGGTGGTAGGCGCAGTTTCATCTGGAAGGATAGACCAGAGAAAATCCTAATAGGAAAGGGGCGGGGTGTTTTTGGTGCGCCCTCTCCCGCCTTCACGGGAGAGGGAGGGGCCCGCGCCGAAGGCGTGGGAGGGTGAGGGTCTGTCTACCACTCCAAGCAAGACCCTCACCGACATCGACTAGGCAGCAAGCTGCCAAGTCTCCGTAGCCTCTCCCGCGAAGACGGGAGAGGTGTAGATGTTGCCGTCATGCCGGGCTTGACCTGATAGTCAGGATGCCCCCCAAAACTGGCGGCACCTGCTATCGCGTTGTCACCGTCCCACCGAGCGGGCCGAGATAGAGGCTGAAGCCCCATAAGGCAGCGCACCAGCCGCACGCCACCCACAGGGCGGACAGGTCGAGGCGTGCGAACAGGGCTGCGCCGATGATCGCGCCCAGCACCAGGCTAAGCCACAGCAGCAGATGGGGCAGCCAGCCAAAGCGCGGGCCGCCGGTCAGGGCGAGCGCGAAGGATTGGCCGAGTTTCACCAGCGCGCCGGTCATGTAGGTGACGCCGATGCTGACCTCACCGTCACGCTGGAACACGTTATTCACGGCCCCCATCGCGGCGGCCATCAGGAAGGTGATGGCGTCGCCCCGGCGGCCAACGGCCAGGGCGGCGAGGATCAACATGCCCAGCACTGCCGCCAACACCGCCTGTTTGCGCCAGCGGCCCGCCAGCTTGCCGATCAACGCCCCGCCGAACACGCCGCCGACAAAGGCGCCGATCAGGCCGATGGCCAGGCCGGCGATGGCCGTGCCCCCGGCGATGCCCACCGCCATCCGCGTCGAATTGCCGCTCATGAAGGACACAAACAGGCCGCCCAGCTTGAGCAGGCCCAACGCATCGACCATCCCGGCCAACGCGGCCAGTCCAAAGGCCAGCGCATAGCGCGGCAGTGTGTGTTCGGTCATGGGTCAGGCGATCCGTGGAAGGACGATGATCGCGTTCTGCGCTGGAAATAAGGTCATCAATAGCCACTCTCTTGGTTCAGCAAAAATGCTAGACCAGCGATGGGCGGGAGGACAGGATAAAGCGAAGGCGCGCGGCCCTATCGCGCGGCTACGTCGCGGCTGAGATAGACCTCTGCGACGCGGCCGTCCTGCATGGCGCAGGTGAAGCGGCGGGTGGTGCCGGTGGTGGCGCGATAGCTGGCGCGGGTTTCGATTTCGCCGTCGATATTATAGCCGCCCTGGGTGGGACGCGGCTCGTCCATGGCGCGGATTTCGGCATAGCCGCCCTCGCGGTTTTGCGCTTCGTCGCGGGCGGCGAGGGCGCAGGCGTCTGCCATAGCGTCGGGGTTGCCGACGACGTCGGAAAAATCCTCCTCGCCGGGGGCTGCGCCTTGGCGGTCCAATCCATAGTCGGTGCCGGTGGCCGGGGGTGGAGCATCATCATCGGCATAGGGCGCGTTGCCGCGGGCGGCCTGCTTGTCCTTGGACAGGGAGGAGGCGACGATCGCGACCGCGCCGATCAGCGCGGCGACGCCCACCGCATCGCCAAAGCCGAAGCCATTGCCCCGGTCGCGATGATGATGGCCCCAGCCGCGATCATAGCGAGGGCGCGCTTCGGCGGCGCTGACGCTGCCGAGCATCAGGCCAAGGGCCACCAGCGATCCCGTCATCCAGCGCGTCTTGCCCATCATCCCGATCCTCTTATCCTCCTGCGATGAACCGATTTGTATCCGCGTCCGGCTGTCGCGCGGCTGAACGGATCAGGTCAGCGGCGCGCTCGCCCAGTGGCGCAGCCGGGCATAGAGGCCGGCGATGACGCCCGCGAAGATCAGGATGGCAAGCGGCACGGCCCAATGGCTTTCGCCTACCAGCGCGAGCGGCGTGTCGCTGTCGGTCGCGGCCACGATGCCGGCGAAGGCGACGCCAAACAGGCTTTCGCCGACGATGAAGCCGGTCGCCATCAATACGCCCATGCGCTCGGCAAATTCGGGATTGGACTGGCGCAGCGCCCAGCGATTGTAGAGATGGCCGATCAGCGCGCCGACCGGGATCAGCAGCGTCAGCGCCATCGGCAGATAGATGCCCATGCCGACCGCAAGCGGCGGCAGGCGCAGCTTGCCCGCCTTGCCCAGCAATTCGTCGGCCAGTACCACGACCGCGCCTATGCCCGCGCCGATGCCGATCAGGCCCCAGTCGAGATCGCCGCCCAATACGCCCTTGGCGAGGGCAGAGATGAGCGCTGCCTGCGGGGCGGGCAGGGCGTTCGGCCCGGCACCGGGTGCCCCGGCAAAGCCGAAGGCGCTGTTCAACAGGTCCAGCACCGGCGGGATGACGAGCGAGCCGAAGAGGACGCCGAGGATCAGCGCGATCTGCTGCTTCCATGGCGTCGCGCCGACGAGCTGGCCGGTCTTGAGATCCTGAAGATTATCGTTGGAAATGGTGGCGATGCCGAACACGATCGCGGTGGTGAAGAGGGCGTAGGCGACCAAAGCCTGGCTGCGATCCGGGTCGCCGCCCGATCCGTAAATGGCGGCGAGCATCAGCGATGCGCCCAGCACGGCGAGGATGCCGACGCCCGAAATCGGGCTGTTCGACGCGCCGATAAGCCCGGCCATATAGCCGCAGACCGACGCGATGACGATGCCCGCCACCAGCACATAGGCCAGCGTCAGCGCGATGACCGGCACCGGGTTGGCCGCGATCGGTCCGCCCTGCGCGAAGATCCAGAGCAGCACGCCGATCGGCAGCATCGACGCGACGATGGTGCCGAAGACGATGCCGATGGGGAGGTCGCGTTCGGTCAGTTCCAGCAGTCCGGCATTGCCCGCCTTGCGCGTTGCATTGGCGACGAGGGCGGAGCGGATACCGCCGATGATGGGGCCGAGAATCTTGAGCAGGGTCCAGATCGCCGCGACGCCGATGGTGCCCGCGCCGATGAAGCGCGCCTTGGTGCGGAAGGTGTCGCCGACGATGGTGGCGAGATCAGCGCCTGCGGGTACGGGCGCGGTGAGGAAGGGGACGATGCCGAACCAGCTGATCACCAGCCCCACGAACATGGCGACGCCGACTGACAGGCCGACCAGATGGCCGACGCCGATCAGCGCCATCGAAAAGCTGGTCGACATCGATGTCGCGCCGGTGCCGAAGCGGAAGAAGGTGGCGGCTTCCTCGGCGATCAGCCGGGTCTTGGCGATGATGGTGAAGGAAGCGGCGGCGACGGCGCTGAGCAGAATGGCGGACAGGCCGCGCTTATTTTCTTCCGCGCCCGCGCGCGATCCTGCGCCGACCTTGAGCACTTCGGCCGCCGCGACGCCTTCGGGATAGGGGAGGTCGGAGCCGGTGACGAGCGCGCGGCGCAAGGGCACGGAATACATGACGCCCAATATGCCGCCCAAGGCGATGGTGCAGGCTGACAGCCAATAGGGAAAGCCCTGCCACCAGCCGATCATCACCAGGCCCGGCAGCACGAAGATGATCGCCGAGAGCGTCCCCGCCGCCGAGGCGATGGTCTGGACAATGTTGTTTTCGAGGATGGTGCCAGTGGCGAACAGGCGCAGGATCGCCATCGAGATGACCGCCGCGGGGATGGACGTCGCGAAGGTAAGCCCGATCTTGAGGCCGAGATAGACGTTCGCTGCGGTGAAGATGAGGGTGATGAGCGCGCCCAGGATGACGCCGCGCAGCGTCAGTTCGGCCATCCCGCTAGCCTGTGGCTTGTCCGTTGTCACCCTATATCCCCTTGGCTTCGTGCTTGTTGCTTGGGCTTGGTAATAATGTTGCTTGGTCGTGGATCAATCGGAAAGTGCAATTGGGGCCGTCAGGAGGCCTTTTCCGCCGCAGCGGTGGCGGGCGCGACACGATCGAGCCAATTGTCCACCAGCCGCGTCCAGCGTTGATAGCCTTCGGGCTTCATATGCAAGCCATCGGCGCGAAAGAGCGAGGCGTCGGGCAGGCCGTCGCGCGCCAATAGCAGGCGGCCGACGTCGAGATAGGTGAAGCGCACCGCCGTCGCGCGCGCGGCCACGGCCTGGTTGATCGCCGCCATTTTGGGCCAGAGCGTCCAGCGGATCGGGCTGGGCTTGAGCGAGAGGAAGGCGATGGGCGCGCGGGGATAGTCGTTGCGCAGCCGCTTGAGAAGGGTCAGGATGTCGGCGGCGACCTTGTCAGGACTGGCGCCGGCCGCCAGATCATTTTCGCCGACATAGACGATGATCGTGCGCGGCTTGGTCGGAGGCAACAGCCGTCGATAATAGCGCAGCACATCGGGCGTGCTGGCCCCGCCAAAACCGCGATTGACGGTCGGGATGTCGGTGAAGCTGCCTGCTATGTCCCACAGGCGAATGCTGGAACTGCCCAGGAAGAGTGTCGCGCCCTCGACCGGCGGACTTGCGGCATTGGCCTTGGCGAACGCCTCGATCTCGCGCGCGAAGGGGAAGCTGGGATCGGCATTGGGCGGCCGATCCTGCGCCTGCCCGCCTTCCGCCTGTCCGCCTTGCACCTGCCCGTGCGCAATGCCAGGCAGCGCGAGCGCCAGCAGCAGCGCGGCGGCGCCCTTAATGGCGATGGAGCGGGCGCAGGCGATATTTACCGTCCGCATAGGCACCGAACATGCCGGTGATGGCGGGGTGGTCGACCGGCTCGTCGCTATCGTCGGTGACCAAATTCTGCTGGCTGACATAAGCGACATAGCTGGATTCGCCATTTTCGGCGAGCAGGTGATAGAAAGGCTGCTGCTTGTCGGGCCGGGCATGTTCGGGGATGGCCTCATACCACTCCTCGCTATTGGCGAAGACCGGGTCGATATCGAACACGACGCCGCGAAAGCCGAACATGCGGTGCCGGACCACGTCGCCAATGCTGAAGCGGGAATGGACGATCGGCGGGGCCGTGACGCCAGCGCCGAAAATCTGAATCGTGTTTCTCATATCCCCAATTTAGGGTGGTTCAACGCCGACACAAGAAAAAACCCGGAAACCCCGCTTGGCAAGCGCGATTTCATTCGCTAATGGCCGCCGCTCGACCAGGAACGCAGCGGCCATCGGCCCGGCGGACCTTCTGCGGAGAGGTGGCAGAGTGGTCGAATGCACCGCACTCGAAATGCGGCGTGCCCGAGAGGGTACCCAGGGTTCGAATCCCTGCCTCTCCGCCAGTTATTTTCAAAAACCTTTGATTTTTAGAGGTTTTCCGGGTGTCGGTTCGTAGCAACCAACATTTGGGTTGATAGCATGTGAGATTGTCTTTTTGCGATAATAGCCCAATGCTGGTCCATTATCCCGACGCTATCGGGCGACTGTAGAGGGGTTAGCAGCCTTGGTTGTCCCCATGCTGGCTTTCCGCCTAGGAGCGCGCCCTCCGTCTCAAGGCGGAGCAGAGCAATGTGCCGGATCATTTGATCCCTAACATCGACGACGCGATCATCGTGGTCTCTCGCAATTGACCAAAGGTCTAATTGCGCGCTTCCCCGACTTTGCCATCCTGACATCCTGAATTTCAATGCGAAAATTGACCCAGGAGATATGATGATGCTGCACCAGGCGCTGGAGAAATTATCCGGCCACACCCTCATCCGCGATTGCTATGACAATTATATCGGTGGGGCATGGACGGCGCCTGTGAAGGGCGCCTATTTCGACAATGTTTCGCCCGTCAACGGACAGGTGGTGTGCCAGGTGGCGCGCGGCACAGCCGAGGATATCGAGCTGGCCCTGGATGCCGCACACGCCGCCAAGGCGGCGTGGGGCCGGATGTCATCGACCGAACGGTCCAACATCTTGCTGAAGATCGCCGACCGGATGGAAGCCAATCTGGATCTGATCGCGATGGCTGAGACGATCGACAACGGTAAGCCGATCCGCGAGACGACCCATGCCGATATTCCTTTGGCGATCGACCATTTCCGCTATTTCGCCGGTTGCGCCCGTGCCCAGGAAGGCTCGATCAGCGAGATCGACCATGACACCATCGCCTATCATTTCCACGAACCGCTGGGCGTGGTGGGTCAGATCATTCCGTGGAACTTCCCCATCCTGATGGCGGTGTGGAAACTGGCGCCTGCCCTTGCGGCTGGCAATTGCATCGTGCTCAAGCCTGCCGAACAGACGCCGATGTCGATCCTGGTGCTAGCGGAGATTATCGGCGACCTGTTGCCGCCCGGCGTGCTCAACATCGTTAACGGCTTTGGCGTCGAAGCGGGCAAGCCGCTCGCCAGCAGCAAGCGGATCAGCAAGATCGCCTTTACCGGCGAAACCACGACCGGCCGCCTGATCATGCAATATGCGTCGGAAAACCTGATCCCGGTGACGTTGGAACTGGGCGGCAAGTCGCCCAACATCTTCTTTGCCGACGTGATGGACGCCGACGACGATTATTTCGACAAATGCCTGGAAGGCTTTGCCATGTTCGCGCTCAACCAGGGCGAAGTCTGTACCTGCCCCAGCCGCGCGCTCATTCAGGAATCGATCTACGATCGTTTCATCGAGCGCGCCATCGCACGGGTGAAGGCGATCAAGCAGGGCAGCCCGCTCGATCCATCGACGATGATCGGCGCGCAGGCGTCCAACGACCAACTGGAAAAGATCCTGTCCTACATCGCCATCGGTCGCGAAGAAGGCGCGCAGGTGCTGACCGGCGGCGAACGCGCCAGCCATGAGGGCGATCTGAGCCAGGGCTATTATGTAACGCCCACCGTCCTCAAGGGCCATAACAAGATGCGGATTTTCCAAGAGGAAATCTTCGGGCCGGTACTGGCAGTGACCACCTTCAAGGATGAGGCCGACGCGCTGGCGATCGCCAATGACACGCTCTACGGTCTGGGCGCAGGCGTATGGACCCGCGACGGGACGCGCGCCTATCGCATGGGCCGTGGCATCCAGGCTGGTCGGGTGTGGACCAATTGCTACCATGCCTATCCCGCCCATGCGGCCTTTGGCGGCTATAAACAGTCGGGCATCGGGCGCGAAAATCACAAGATGATGCTGGACCATTATCAGCAGACGAAGAATCTGCTGGTCAGCTACAGCCCGAAGGCCCTGGGTTTCTTCTAAAGGAATGGATTTCTTCTGAAGGTCGGCGGTGGGCATCATGGGATGCCTGCCGCTTCATTTTGGCGGAGACAGACGATGGTATCGCTTCCGGCACGCATCCTGTCCACCCCGCAGGCGGACGCCCTGATCACTCGTCTGACGGCGCTGCATGGGCCGCTCATGTTTCATCAATCGGGCGGGTGTTGCGACGGGTCCGCCCCGATGTGTTTCCTGCGCGGTGAATTTCGAGTCGGGGCGCAGGATGTGTTGCTGGGGCGGATTGCAGGCGATGTGCCGGTATGGATCGGCGCCGCGCAATTCGACTATTGGCGCCATACGCAGGTGATCATCGATGTCGTGCCGGGCCGGGGGGCGGGCATGTCGCTGGAAAGCCCCGAAGGCCTGCGGTTCCTGGTCCGCTCGCGCCTGTTTAGCGAAAGCGAGTCGGCGCTGCTGGAGGCCGCCGGAGAACCGGCGCGCGGCGGCTGATTGCGCGACGCGGACCAGCCGTTCCGGCAAGCGATGATACGCTTGCCCCTTTCTGCACGACATATCCGGTCCAAAGCGCGAAAAGCGTCGGGTTTCGGGTGACAATATCGATCATCCCTGCGCATGATATTGCCATAAAGACGACAAGGCAGCGGGATGAGGGGCAAGGCGACGACAGACATCCTGAAGGCGGGGATAGGGTTTGCCTCCTCCCATGCCGATGATCCGTTCGAGGCCATGGCAGAACTGGGCGAGACGCTGGGCGCACAGCCGCTGGCCGGTGCGATGATCTTCTGTTCGCACCGCTATGATCGCGACCGGCTGGCGCGGGCGATCAACCGGCATAGCGAGGGTATGACGGTGATCGGCTGCACCAGTTCGGGGGAATTGACCGGCAATGGTTATGACAGCGACAGCCTGACCATCATCGGCTTTCCCGCCGACAGCTTCCGCATGACGTCCCATTGTTTCGACGACATCGATAATTTCGATCCCCAAGCCGCGCGCGAACAGGTGCGCGCGCTTGCGGCACGGGCGGAACGCGACAGCCGGGCGCTGGGCGAGAGCGTCAATCATGTCGCCCTGTTCCTGGTGGACGGCCTGTCGCATCGCGAAGAATTGCTGACCATGACGATCCAGGACGCCTTGGGCGACATTCCGCTGATCGGCGGCTCTTCGGGCGACGACCTGGCCTTTCGCCAGACGGCGATATTCGATGGGGGGCGCTTTCACGCCCGCGCGGCGGTCATTGCCATCCTGTCCACGAGCCGGGCGATACATGTGTTCAAGGCGCAGCATTATCGGCCGGGCGACCGGAAGATGGTAATTACCGGCGCGAACTCGCCTGAACGGATCGTGACGGAGATCAATGCCGAACCGGCCGCAGCCGAATATCTGCGGTTGGCGGGTCATGCCGGCGAAGCGCTGGGGACGACGTTCTTCGCCGCCCATCCGCCGATGGTCCGTGCGGGCGGGGAATATCATGTCCGATCGATCCAGAGCGCCAACCCTGACGGGAGCCTCAGCTTCTACTGCGCCATCGACGAGGGCATCGTGCTGACGATCGGCGAGCCGGTGGACCGTATCGCCGGCATGGAAGCCCTGTTCCAGGACATCGATGTCCATGTCGGGGAAGTGGATCGGATCATCGCCTTCGATTGCGTGCTGAACCGGATCGATGCGGAACAACGGCAGATCAGCCGGGACGTATCCGCCCTTTATGCGCGGCATCGGGTCGTTGGCTTCAACACCTATGGCGAACAATATCATGCGCTCCATGTGAACCAGACGTTCAGCGGGCTTGCGATCGGAAAATGACGCAGGATGGCACCCGGTCGGACGCGGATAGCGAAGTCGCGCGTCTGCGCGAGGAGAACCGCAAACTGCGCAAGATCAACAGCGCGTTGATGGACCGCGTGGAACGGTCGACCGACATGTCGGCCAACGCCTTTTCGATGTTTGAAACCGCGATCTCGCTGGAGGCGAAGGTGCGGGATCGAACCGTCCAACTCGAAGACGCGCTTGGACGCTTGGCGAAGGCCAATGCGGACCTGAGCGATGCCCATGCCCGCGTCGATGCCGCCCGCATGCGCCTGCGCGATGCGATCGAATCGATCAACGAGGGGTTCGTGCTGTTCGATGCGGAGGATCGGCTGGTCCTCCATAACGAAGCCTATCTCGGCTTCTGGCCTCAAGTGGCAGACCATCTGGACGAAGGCGTGACCTTCCACGACATTGCGCGGATCGTGGCGCATAGCCAAAGCCCGGCCGGGGCACAGGTCGCGCCCGACCGCTGGGTTTCCGACCGGCTGGCCAAACATGGCATTGTCGATGGCGCGCAGGTGCAGCGGCTCGCCGATGGCCGCTGGATCCAGATCAACGAATTGCGCACCAGCGAAGGCGGCATCGTCGGCATCTATACCGATATAACCGAGGCCAAGGCGGAGGACGCCCGCGCCCGCGCGCGCGAACTGGCCGAACGCAATGTCGTGCTTCAGGCGACGCTCGACAATCTGTCGGAGGGGGTGTGCCTGTTCGACAATCGTCGGCAACTGGCGGCCTGGAACGAAGCGCTGCGCCGCCTGCTTGCCTTGCCGGATCATCTTGCGAGCGCACTGGCCAGCCATGGCGATCTGGTCCGCTGGTGTCGCGACACGCTGGGGCTGGACGATGGCGGCTGTCTCGATTGGCGCGGGGGGCATGCCGACAATCAAACGATCGTTCGCCGGTGCGCTGCTGGCCAGCGGCATTTCGAAATCCGGGCAAAGACCATGGCGGACGGCGGTCAAGTCTTCGGCTTCATTGATGTCACCGACATGCTGCGTGCGCAGGCGAGCTTGCAGGAAACGGCCGAAACGCTGGAACGCCGTGTGTCGGAACGCACAGGCGAACTGGTCGAACTCAATCGCAAGCTGGAAGGCGAAGTGGCCGAGCGGCGGGCGGTGCAAGCCGCATTGACGCAAGCCAAGATCGCGGCGGAAAAGGCGAACCTGTCGAAAACCAGCTTTCTCGCAGCGGCCAGCCATGACCTGTTGCAACCGCTCAATGCCGCGCGGCTGTTCGTCGCGGCGTTGGGTGACCGGCGGCTTGCGCTGCCGACGCGCGCGCTGGTCAACCAGACGTCGACGGCGCTGGATTCGGTCGAAGATCTGCTGGAGGCGTTACTGGAAATCTCGCGACTCGACGCGGGCGCGATCCAGCCGGAAATCGGGCATATCCGTATCGACCGGCTGTTGCAGACGCTGAACGTGGAATTTGCGCCGATGGCCCGTGCGGCGCACCTCGGCTTTCAGATCATAGCCGAGCCTCTCTGGGTCGAAACCGATGTCCGGCTGCTGCGCCGCATCCTTCAGAACTTCATTTCCAATGCGATTCGCTACACCCCCAGCGGATCCGTACGGGTCTGCTGCGCGGCGACGGATCAGGGGGTGGAAATCAGCGTCACCGATACCGGCCCCGGCATCGCGGCGGACAAGCAGGCGCTGATCTTCGAGGAATTTCTGCGGCTGGACACACGCTGTCAGGGTAAGGGGCTGGGCCTCGCCATCGTCAAACGGGCCAGCGACATGCTGGGCCATCCCATCACATTGCGGTCGGCACCGGGCGAAGGCGCCACATTCGCGATCACCCTGCCGATCGGGCAGGAACAGCGCGACGACGATCCCGACCGCGCGCCGCCGTCCCGCGATCGGCCGATGCGCAATCTTTCCGTGCTGGTGATCGACAATGAACGCCAGATCCAGTCCGGCATGCGGACGCTGCTGACCGGCTGGGGCTGTGCGGTGGCAACGGCTGGCGGGTTCGATCAGGCCGCCTTGCTCTTCGCCGATGGGGCGCGGCCCGACATCATCCTGGTGGACTATCATCTGAAAGATGGCGAAACGGGCGATACCGTGATCCACCGCCTGCATGATCATTTCGGCGTCAAAGTGCCCGCCGTGATGATATCCGCCGACCGCGGCGAGGCGCTGAAAACCCAATTGGCGGCCACCGCGACGCCGTTGCTGAACAAGCCGGTGAAGCCAGCGCAGCTGCGCGCGTTGCTCCGAACGATCCTGGACTGATCGCCTAATTATCGCCGTCGAAGCGCACCCGGTTGGCCAGGATCACCGCCTGGGTCCGGCTGAATACATGCAATTTCTGAAGGATGGCGGAGACATGCGCCTTCACCGTGGTCATCGATACGCTCAGGTCATGGGCGATCTGCTTGTTCAAGCGGCCATGGACCAGATGCGTCAGCACAACCCGCTGCTGCGGCGTCAGGCTACCGATGCGGTTGAGGATATCGGCCTCCTCCGGGCTTTCCTGCGGACCATCCTCGATCGCGTCGGGCATGTAGATTTCGCCGGACACCACGCGATGCAGCGCATCGACGATCGCGCTGCGCTTCATCGACTTGGGGATGAACCCCGCCGCCCCGGCGGTCAGCGCCTCGCGCACGATCGCGCGGTCGAACGCGCCCGATATCATGACCACGGGCAGGATCGGAAAACGGCTGCGCAACAGGCGCAGTCCGTCCAGCCGCTTGACGTCGGGAATGTGGAGGTCGAGCAGGATCAGATCGAAATTTGACTGTTTGTCCAGCGTCGTCAGCGCCTCCTCCATGCTCGCCGCCTCGAAGATCGCACAGCCGTCGAAGGTGATGGCGATGACGCTGCGCAGCCCGTCGCGGACCAGCGGATGATCGTCGATGATCAGCACTCGCTCCATCATGACCTCGTCCGCCATCAGGTCGCCATCATCCCCCTGCATCCGTCCCCCCTGCCCATGACGATCGACCATGATCGGGGGCACGGCAAGACGGCCTGCTTGGCCTGCATAATTCCCGCGCCCCATGACGATCATAGCAGCTATTCCCTTATTTCGGCAGCTTGAACACCCAGAGCGATCCGCCCTGGTTGATATCCTTGAAGGACTTGGCGACCTCGCCACCCCATAGCGGCACCGCGCCGCCCCAGCCGGACATGACGGCGACATATTGTTCGCCATCCTGTTCCCAGGTGACAGGCGATCCGACCACGCCCGACCCGGTCTGGAACTTCCACAATTCCTGGCCGGTCTTGGCATCGAACGCCTTGAGATAGCCCTCCGGCGTGCCAGTGAAGACCAGGTTGCCTGCGGTCGTCAGCACTCCGCCCCATAGCGGTGCCTTATTCTTATATTCCCACACGATCTTGCCGGTCTTGGGGTCCATCGCCCGCAGCGCGCCGATATGATCGTCGGCGATCGGCTTGATCGTGAAGCCCGCCCCCAGATAGGCCGCCCCCTTCTTATAGGCGATCGGCTCGTTCCAGATGTCCATGCCCCAGTCGTTCGACGGGATGTAGAACAGCCCTGTATCCTTGCTATAGGCCATCGGCATCCAGTTCTTGCCGCCCAGGAAGGATGGAGAAGAAAAGACGCTCTTGCCTTTTTCCGTGCCGTCGGGCGCGCCGGGCCGACCCGCCGGGATCACCTTGGGCTTGCCATTCTTGTCATAGCCATCGGCCCAGGTCGTCTGCATCACGAATTTATTGGCGCTGATGAATTTGCCATTGGTGCGGTCCAGCACGAAGAAATAGCCGTTGCGGTCGGCCTTTCCGCCCAATTTCATCGGCTTGCCGTTGATCGTGGCATCGAAGGGGATGAATTCGTTGACGCCATCGAAATCCCAGCCGTCATGCGGCGTGGTCTGATAATGCCATTTGATCACGCCCGTTTCAGGATCGATCGCCAGCGTCGAGGCGCTGTAGAGATTGTCGCCGGGGCGCAAATGGCTGTTCCAGGGGGCCGGGTTGCCAGTGCCGAAATAGAGAAGGTTGGTTTCCGGGTCATAAGTGCCGCCGAGCCAGGTCGCCCCGCCGCCGGTCTTCCACATGTCGCCCTGCCAGCTGGCGTTGAGCTTGCCGGTAATGCCATTATCCTTGCCGCGCAGGGTGCCCATATTCCCTTCGATCACCGGCCGGTGCCAGATCAGCTCGCCGGTATCGACATTGCGTGCCTCCACTGCGCCGACCACGCCGAATTCGCCGCCCGAATTGCCGGTGATGACCATGCCCTTGACGATCAGCGGGGCGGCGGTGGCGCTATAGCCCGCCTTGTAATCGGCGATCTGCTTGTTCCAGATGACCTTGCCGGTCAGCCGGTTGAGGGCGACGAGCCGTGCGTCGAGCGTCGCGAAGATGATCTTGTCGCCATGGATGGCCGCACCGCGATTGACGACATCGCAACAGGGCATGATGCCATCGGGCAGGCGGGCATTATATTCCCATTTTTCCTCGCCGGTGCGCGCATCGAAGGCATAGAGGCGCGAATAGGAGCCGGTGACGTAGATGGTGCCGTCATAGACCAGAGGCTGCGATTCCTGCCCCCGCTGCTTTTCGCCACCCAAGGATGCGGCAAAGGCGGGCACCAGCCGCGATATGGTCTGGGTATTGAGCGCGGTGAGTGGGCTGAAACGCTGCGCCTGTGGCCCCATGCCATAGGTCAGCACATCGCCGGTCGATGTCGCATCGGCCATCAAATCCGCATCGGTCGGCCCCTGAGCGACCAGCGGTGCCGCGGCCGTCAACAGCGCCAAAGTGACGGCACCGGTTAGCGAACGTGTGAAACGCCCTTTCATGATCATCCTCCCTGTTGTGGGCGCGCTCGGCGCCTTCGGCCTGCAGATTATGGGGTGAGGCTGGCGGAGCAATTGGACCTTGGGTCGCGCCTTCATTCTATGCGGCCATCCCCTCGTTCGGATTTGGGCAAGAGCAGGCCGCTCAACCCGCCGCGAGCGCAGGCCTGTAACGCACGCCATGCGCCGTGAAGATCGTTTCCAGTTCGCCCGATGCGCGCATCGTTGCCAGGATCGCTTCCACTGCGTCGCCCAGATTGCGGCTATTTTCCTTCACCGCCATGCCGATGTCCCACCCGGCCGATGCGAAGGCGGGCAGCGGCATGGTCCGGGTGGCGACTGTCGTGGTGCCGCTATCGTGCAGCACGGCTTCGATCTGCGCCCGGCTTGCCAGCACGGCGTCCGCGCGCCCGTCGGTCACGGCGAGCACCGCATCGGCACCATTGGGGAAATGGATGACATTCTTGGCCAATATCCCGCCCGCCGTACCGATCAGGTAGAAGTCGGGGATCGAGTCCAGTTCGACCGCCAGCCGCTTGCCACGATAGTCGGCCGGAGGGGCGTTGACATCGATCTCGCTCTTCACCCCGGCGAATTGAAAGCTCTCGCGGAAATAGGGCGCGACGATCGCAACCTGGTCATTGCGCGCGGCAAA
>NZ_JPPQ01000069.1:1318648-1326812 GCF_000743655.1 Sphingobium sp. ba1 | reverse complement strand
CTGCTGGTCGATACGGTGATGGGGATGCGCGTCGTCGCGTCCCTGCGCGCGGGCGAGCATGAGGTGGAGCGGTTCAAGGGCCGCAACGATGCCTTTGTCGGTGCCATGCTCAAGATGCAGGTGGCCTCCTTCATGACAGGCGCGCTGCCCGGCACGCTGATGACGGCAGCGACATCGGCAGTGATCCTTTATGGCGGCTGGCGCATCATCGAGGATGGGTTGAGCATCGGGACGCTGGTCGCCTTCATGACCTATCATATGCGGCTGCTCTCGCCGATCCAGACGCTGATGGGTCTGACGTCGGGCCTTGCGTCGGCGCGCGTGTCGCTGGGACGGATATTCGAACTGTTCGATACCAAAGCGGAGGTGGTCGAACGCGCCGATGCGGTGCCGCTGGAGCGGGCAGGCACGATGCGGTTCGAGCAGGTGGCGATGCGCTATGATCGCGATGCGGTGTTGCGCGACATCGACCTGACGATCCCCGCTGGCAGCCTGTGTGCCATTCTCGGCCCCAGCGGCGTGGGCAAATCGACCATGGCGGACCTGATGGTGCGTTATCTCGATCCCGATACAGGTCGGCTGCTGGTCAATGGTCGCGACCTGCGCGCCTATCGGCTCGACGATGTCCGGCGGGAGATCATTCTGGTCGATCAGTCGCCCTATCTGTTCA
Organism: Sphingobium sp. ba1; assembly: GCF_000743655.1. Lineage (NCBI taxonomy): Bacteria > Pseudomonadati > Pseudomonadota > Alphaproteobacteria > Sphingomonadales > Sphingobiaceae > Sphingobium > Sphingobium sp. ba1. Next base: position 1,326,142 of record NZ_JPPQ01000069.1, on the reverse strand, counting down.
ACGATACGATTGCGGCGAATATCGGTTTTGCCTTGCCCGACGTGAAGCGCGAGCAGATCGAAGCGGCGGCCCATGCGGCGGGGTTGGATGGCTTCATCTCCAAGCTGCCACTCGGCTATGCGACGCGCGCCGGGGAACGGGGCATGGCTCTATCGGCTGGCGAACGGCAGCGGATCGTGCTGGCGCGGGCCTTGCTGCGCTCGCCCAGCATCCTGATATTGGACGAGCCGACCTCGGCGCTGGATGGCGAGACCGAGCAATTGATCGCCGGGCGGCTGCGCGGCGCGCTGCCCGATGCGACGATCATCATCATCACCCACAAGCCCGTTATGGCGCGAATGGCGGATATGGTCGTCACCCTGGCCGATGGGCATGCGCGGGTCGAGCAGCGCAGCGAAATGGTCGATGCCTGACCCGATCCGTATCGCCGTCATCGACAGCGGCGTCCATCCCGACCATCCGCATATCGACGCGGTGCGGCTGTTACCCGGCTTTGCCGTGGCGCGCGATGGGGCGGTGACGGCAGACGATACGCTCGATCGGCTGGGGCATGGAACGGCGGTGACGGCCGCCATCATGGAGCAAGCTCCCGATGCGCTATGCCTACCGATCCGGGTGTTTCACGATGGGCTGCGGGCCAGCGCGCGGGCATTAGTGCGCGCGATCGATCTGGCGGTGGAAGCGCGTGTGGATATGATCAACCTCAGCCTTGGCACCGTCAACCCGGCGCACGCCCCGGTCTTTGCGGCGGCGGTGGAACGAGCGGCAGCGGCGGGCGTGATGATCGTGGCCGCGCATGATGTCGATGGCCAGCCCTGCTATCCGGGCAGTCTGGATGGGGTGTTGGGCGTCGCTCTGGATTGGGACTGCCCGCGCGAAACCTATGTTGTGCAGGACGGGATCGTCCATGCCTCCGGCCATCCCCGCCCGATCCCTGGCGTCGAGCAACGGCGCAACCTCTATGGCGTGAGTTTCGCTGTGGCTAATGTCAGCGGGATCGTCGCGCGGGACCGTCTGGACGATCAAGCGATCCCAAACCCCGCCACCCGCTCGACCATCCAGAAGCAGCCGATCGCACCGACGGCATAGAGCGCCGCAATCCGCACCGGCGCGGCGAGCGAGATAGCGCGCAGGCCCGCCAGCGTCGCCATGATGGCCCCGACGAACAGCAATTGACCCGCTTCGACGCCGATGTTGAAGAAGATGAGCGCAGGCAGTTTCTCGCCCGCCTGCACGCCCAGTTCGCCCAGTGCCGTCGCAAAGCCGAGGCCGTGGAGCAGGCCGAACAACGACACGACCGTCAACTGACGGCGGAAGGCGAAGGCCTGTTCGCCCTTCCCGACCAGCAAAGCCTCACGTGCCATGAAGGCGATCGACAGGGCGATGGCGGCTTCGACCGGGGGAACGGGGACGTGGACCAGTTCGAAAAAGGCGACGGCCAGCGAGATGGAATGCCCGGCGGTGAAGGCGCTGACCAACCAGAGCAAGTCCCGCCCGCGCGCCAGCAGAGCGAGGCAGAGAACGAACGCCAGATGGTCCCAGCCCAGCCAGATATGCCAGACGCCCTGGGCCAGAAATTCCGGCGCGATCTGAGTCAGGGGGCGTTCGCCGACCGCGGTTTCCCCGACTGGAACGGCGATGCCTTTCGCGTCGCCGGTCAGGCTGCGATCGACCTGGCTGCCCATGACATTGGTGACGAAGCGGCCGCCATCGGCCTTCCATGGCGTCTGGATGACGTCGCCCGCACTGAACGGGCGTTCGCAGGCGAATTCATAGGCATATTGCGCCCGGCCGCCGCTGGATTGGCGCGTCATCGCGGTCTGGCGACAGCCCTGCGGCCAAACGATCGGCGCGGGCTGGCCCACCGTTTCGGGCACGGCGGCGGTGAATTCATAGCTGTTCGCATCCTCGCCCCGCGTCAACGCGAAATCAGCGGACAGGAAGATGTCGGCCATCGCCGTGCCCGGCAGCAAGGCCGCCAGCGCGAGCAGGAGGGCGGCCAGACTATTCTTCCACATCATATTTCTCCTTGAGGCCCGACAGCGCCTTGTCGATGGCGGCTTCGCTATGGGCAATCATATAATCCTGCCGCACCTGATCCTTGATCGCGGGGAAGGGGATCATGGCGGCGGGGATGCTCTCGCTCTTGCGCACGAAATGCCAGCCGCGCGGCGACTGGACCGGGCCGAACCAGCGCCCGTCCGGGGCGGTCTTGAGCGTGGCGACGAAGGGCTGGCCGAAAATGCCGCGTACCATCGAATCGCCATAGCGCGGAAAGGCGCGACCCAGCCAGAAATCGTCGCTGGGGATCGTCTCCCCGGCATTGAGCTGCGCCAGCTGCAACGCCGCGTCGGCGGGCTTTTGTGCCCGGTAGACCTGTGTGAAGCTGGTGCGCGGTTCGGCGCGATACTGCGCCAGATTGTCGGCATAATGGTTGACCAATTGTTCGTCGGTCGGTTCGGGCGGAGCGCCCGCGATCAGGTAGCGGACCTTGTCGACCAGTTGCTTGCGGGTTTCGCCGTCGGTCAGGTGCATGTTGCGGTCGATCGCTTCGCGGAACAGCAGTTCCTCGGCCAGATAGTCGCGCTTGATCCGCGCCTTGTCGGCGGCTGTGGCAGGGCGGCCGACAAGCAATTCATAGTCTTCGACCATCGCCTGTTCGACCTGGGGCGTGAAGACGACCGGCGGCTTTTGCCCGCGTTCGATGATCTGATAGCCGCCGAACAGAGCCACGCCCGCGACCAGAAAAGCAAAGAGCGGATCGCGCACGGCTTTGCCGACCCGGCTGCGCATGGGGCGCAATGCTTGGCCGGGCGTTGCCCCCGCGCCGTTGCTGTCGATCCCCATACTCTCTGCCCTGCCCGCCATGGTCCCAACTCTAGGCGCAAGCGCTTCGCCCTGCCTACGTCAAATGACGCATACGGGGGATAGCCCGCATTCCATAGCCTTGATCCCATCCAGAGTGCCGCAGCGCCACCACCGGCCTGCCAGGGGGAGACCTACACATCATGATCCGTTCCAGGCTGCTTATGCTTGCCACTTCCGCCTGCGCGTTGGCGCTGGCCTCCTGTTCCGGCGGCGGCGACAATGCGAGCGCGCCTGCGGGCGACAGCGTGTCGGTTGGCGTGCTCCAGTCGCTGACCGGCACGATGGCGATCAGCGAGATCACGGTGAAAAATGCCGAGATGCTGGCGATCGAGGAGATCAACGCGACCGGCGGCGTGCTGGGCAAGCAGATCAACGCCCTGGTCGAGGATGGCGCGTCGGACCCGTCCACCTTTGCGCAGAAGGCATCGAAGCTGATCGAAAGCGATGGCGTGTCGACCGTATTCGGCGGCTGGACCTCGGCCAGCCGCAAGGCGATGCTGCCGGTGTTCGAGCGGACGAAGAACCTGCTCTGGTATCCGGTGCAGTTCGAGGGCAACGAATGTTCGCCTAATATCATGTATTCGGGCGCACAGCCCAACCAGCAGGCGCTGCCCGCGCTCGAATGGGCAGTGGCGCAGGGCTATAAGAGCTTTTTCCTCGTCGGGTCCGACTATGTCTATCCCCGCACCGCCAACCTGATCCTGAAAAAACATATCGAAAAGGGCGGCATGAAGGTGCTGGGCGAGGCCTATGTGCCCTTGGGCGGCACCGATTTTTCGGGCGTGATCGCCAAGATCGCGCAGGCCAAGCCCGCCATCATCATCAACACGCTGAACGGTGACAGCAATGTCGCTTTCTTCAAGCAGATGCAGGCCGCGGGGATCAGCCCCAAGACGATGCCGGTCATGTCCTTCTCGATCGGCGAGCAGGAAGCCCAGGCGATGGGCGCGGGCCTGGTCGAGGGCAGCTATGCCGCGTGGAATTATTTCCAAAGCCTGACGGGCGAGGCGAACGAGAAGTTCATCGCCGCCTATAAAGCGAAGTTCGGCAAGGATGCGGCCATCACTGACCCGATGGTCCATGGCTATCTCGACGTCTATGCGTGGAAGGCGGCGGTCGAAAAGGCGAAGAGCTTCGAGCCGGATGCGGTGCGCAAGGCGGCGGCATCGCTGGGTGGCTTTGCGACCCCGATGGGAACGGTCAGCTTCGCGGCGAACCAGAGCCTGGTGCAGAAGGCCTATATCGGCAAGCTCAAGGCCGATGGCCAGTTCGAGATCATCGCCGACAGCGGCAAGGACATCGCGCCGGAACCCTATGATGCGCTCGCCTTCCCCGGCAAGACTTGCAAGCTCTAACAATGCCTAGCAACGCCGTCATGCCCGCGAAGGCGGGGATCCATCTCCGGCTCTATCGAAAGACGGAAGGTTGGGAAATGGGTTCCCGCCTACGCGGGAATGACGGAGGGCGATGATATGCCACAGCCCCTTCTGATCGCGAGACGCGCAGCATAATGGACGCCCTCTTCCTCAACCAGTTGTTCAATGGCGCGTCGCTCGCGTCGCTGTACCTGCTCGCGGCGCTTGGCCTGGCGCTCTCCTTCGGGCTGATGCGCGTCATCAACATGGCGCATGGCGAAATGCTGATGCTGGGCGGCTATCTTGCCTGGATGACCCTGCTGGTGGTGCCGGGGGCGATGGGGATCATCCTCGCCATTCCGGTCGCCTTCATCGGCGCGGCGGCCATGGGCGGGTTGATCCAGTCGACGTTGATCCGCCGCCTGTCGGCACGGCCGCTCGATACGCTGCTGGCGACCTGGGGCGTCAGCCTGATCCTGCAACAGGGCGCGCGCGACCTGTTCGGTGCGGTCGGTGTCGAAGTGCGCGCGCCCGAATGGCTGACGGGCAGCTTCGTGGCGTTCGGCGTGACGCTGCCATCGGCACGGCTGTTCATCATCGCGATCGCCGCGCTGGTGCTGGGCGCGCTGGCGCTGGTGCTGCTCAAGACCCGCATCGGGTTGCTGGTGCGGGCGGTCAATCAGGACCGGATGATGGCGTCGGCAACCGGCATCGATGTGCGCCGGGTGGACCTGACCGTCTTCTGCCTGGGTTCAGGTGTTGCGGGTCTTGCGGGCGTCATGCTCGCGCTGCTTGGCCCGGTGACGCCCAATGTCGGGCAAAGCTATATCATCCCCGCCTTCCTGGTCGTCGTGATGGGCGGGCTGGGCAGCATCGTTGGTACGACCGCGTCGGCGATCATCCTGGGGCTGTTCGCGGCGCTGGCGCAGATATTCGTTGATGTCAGCGTCGCGCAGATGCTGCTGCTCGTCTTCGTCATCCTTTTCATCCAGGTGCGCCCGCAAGGCGTCGTCGCCGTAAAGACCCGCCAACTCGATGCCTGATCTTTTCGCCCTCACCGCGCGCTTTGCGCCGATCAAGCCGCTACTGCCCTGGCTGCTGCTTGCGCTGGCCCTTGTCGCGCCGTTCGCGCTGTCGAGCTATGACCTCAACCTGCTCGCCCGCTTCATGGCGATGGGGATATTGGCGCTGGGCCTCGTCCTCATCTGGGGCCATGGCGGGATATTGAGCCTGGGGCAGGGGGTGTTTTTCGGCCTTGGCGGCTATGCCATCGCCATCCACATGAAACTGGCTGATCTGCCGGACGGTGAGATACCGGACTTCATGGTGTGGAGCGGGCGGGAAAGCCTGCCGCTGTGGTGGGAGCCGTTCACCAGCCCGCTCTTCACGCTGGCCGCGATCGTCATCATCCCGACGCTGGCCGGGGCGCTCTTTTCCTGGGCGGTGTTTCATCGCCGCGTGGGCGGCACCTATTTCGCGCTGATCACGCAGGCGCTCAGCCTCGCCTTCGCGACGCTGATCATCAGTCGGCAGGATGTGACGGGGGGCTTTAATGGCCTCACCGACTTCTACTCGATCTTCGGCGTGGGGCTGGCCAGTCCCGGCACCGGATCAGCGCTCTACTGGGTCACGCTGGCGGTGCTATGCGTCGCGTTCATCGCCCTGCGTTGGCTGCTGGCATCGCGCTTTGGCATATTGCTGCGGGCGTCTCGCGATGGCGAGAATAGGGTGCGGTTCCTGGGGTATAACCCGACGCCTTTCAAGGTCGCGGCCTTCGCCATCGCCGCGATGCTGGCGGGGATTGGCGGCGCATTGTTCACGCTGCATGCGGGCGTCGTGTCGCCCGCGCTGATCGGGGTCGTGCCCTCGATCGAGATGGTGGTGTGGGTGGCGATCGGCGGGCGCTACAGCCTGGCGGGCGCGATCGTCGGGGCGCTGCTGGTCAATCTGGCGCGCGATGCGGTGTCGAGCGCTTTCCCCGAATTGTGGCTCTATCTGATGGGCGCGCTGTTCATCTTCGTCGTGACCCTGCTGCCGCGCGGGCTGGCTGGCCTGGCCAAGGGGAAGGCGGCATGAGCGGTTCGGCGGTTTCCGAACTGCTGCTCAGCGTCGATGGCGTCACCGTCGATTATAGCGGGTTCAAGGCGCTCGATGGTTTTTCGATGACGCTGAACCGGGGCGAGACGCGGGTCGTTATCGGTCCCAATGGCGCGGGCAAATCGACGCTGTGCGATACGATCATCGGCCGGGTGCGGCCGAGCGAAGGGCGGATCGTCTTCAAGGGCGAGGACATCCAGAATCTGCCCGAACAGGCGATCGTCGGGCGGGGGATTTGCCGCAAGTTCCAGGCACCCGGCGTGTTGCCGACCTTGAGCGTGCGCGACAATCTGGCGCTGGCGGCGCGGCGCGACCGGCGCTGGTGGAAAAGCTTGGGCATCGGCATCCCGGTGGAAGAGCGTGCGGCGGTAGAAGAAGCGCTGGAGGCAGTCGCGCTCACGCATCGCGCCGATGTGGAGGCGGGCACGCTGGCGCATGGCGAGAAGCAATGGCTGGAAATCGCGATGGTGATGGCGACGGGGGCGGAATTGCTGCTGCTGGACGAGCCGACCGCAGGCATGGGACCGGCCGAAACGAGCCGCACTGCGCAATTGATATTGGGGCTGGGGGATAGCCGCACCGTGCTGGTGATCGACCATGATATGAGCTTCGTCGAGCAATTGGCCGCGCCGGTGACGGTGATGCATCAGGGCAAGTTCTTGAAACAAGGCAGCGTCGCTGAAGTGCGCGCCGACCCGCAAGTCGCCGCCGTCTATCTGGGCCATACGGCATGAGCGCGCTGCTGGAGATTGCGGGCCTGTCGAGCGCCTATGGTCAGAGTCGGGTCTTGTGGGATGTGGACCTGACGCTGGAACGTGGGCAGGTGATGGCGCTAATCGGGCGCAACGGGGTGGGCAAGACCACCTTGCTTCACACGATCATGGGCACGCGGCCGGTGACCGGTGGGACGCTGCATTTCGACGGGCGCGACATGACCGCCATGCCCGCGCATGGCCGGGCGCGGGCGGGGATCGGCTTCGTGCCGCAGGGACGGCATGTGTTTCCGCAACTCACCGTCATGGAAAATCTGGAAACCGGCTTGTCCGCGCTGGCCGGGCGCGGCAAGCGCAGCGCAAAGGTGCCGCAGCATATTTTCGACCTCTTCCCCAAGCTATGGGATATTCGCGGTCGGGCGGCAGGCTTCCTGTCCGGGGGCGAGCAACAACAGGCTCGG
>NZ_JPPQ01000069.1:1310532-1318638 GCF_000743655.1 Sphingobium sp. ba1 | reverse complement strand
ATGCCTCAAATACCAGTCCCCAAACGACGCCCTCGCTAATCAGACGGAACTCAACACGAAAGCCGGGGCCCAGAGTCCCAGGCGCTGTGTCATGTGGCCCTGGGCCCCGGCTTTCGCCGGGGAACGGGATTGCGTGTTTGGGCGGTGCGTGATCAGGTGGTCGGACGCCGCCGCCCACCCCGCCCATAAGTTGGATCGACCTTCTCGGTCTTGCCGTCCTTTGCGGCCTTTTCGCCGTAGAAGGGCTGGCCGTGTTCGGTGGTGAGGTCGGACAGGAAGCCCGGCTGCCGGATGCCCTTCTTGCGCATCGCTACGCCGGTCAGGCAGGCGTGCATGATGAAATTGGCGTTGAGCGCGCTGCGATAGGTGGGGTCCAGCACGGGGGCGAGTTCGACGATTTCGAAGCCGACCAGTTCATTTTCGGCGCAAAGCCGCCGCACGATCGGGATCGCCTCGCGCATCGTCAGGCCGCCGGGGACGGGCGTGCCGGTACCGGGGATGAAGGCCGGGTCCAGCACGTCGACGTCGAACGAGATGAAGATCTTCTTGCCGCTCTCGCGCGCTTCCTTCAGTGCGCGCTCCATCGTCGCGGCCCAGCCATTTTTCTCGATCTCCGGCATCGCATGGTAGCGCACGCCATTGTCGCGCATCCATTCGAAACCTTCCTTTTCGGGCCAGGGGCCGCGCAGGCCGACCTGGATGTAATTTTTGCCCAGGACATGGCCTTCCTTGACCGCGCGATAGACCGGCGCGCCATGGGTGATGAAATGCACGCCGCCCTTGCCCGCATCATAATGCGAATCGAAATGGACGACGCCGAAACTGCCCTTGCCATGGACATCGGCAAGGCCAGCGACATCGCTATATTCGAGGCTATGGTCGCCGCCGACGATAAAGGGCAGCGTGCCGGTGCGGGCGATTTCGGCGACCCGCTCGCGGACATGGGCGACGGTGCGTTCGGTCGACATATTGTCGATGGCGATGTCGCCATAATCGACGATCTTCAATTCCTTGGACGGATCGACCATCGTGTACATGTCGATGCCGCCCGCGCCATATTGGGTGCGCATCGCCGACGGGCCGCCCTTGGCCCCGCGATAGCCCGATCCCATGTCGAGCGGCGCGCCGACGATGGCGACGTCCACTTTGCCTGCGATCAGATCTTCGGGGAAGATCGCGACGGGTGCGCCGGCGAAGGTGGCGATGCCGCCGCCATAGACGCCGCCGCCGCGGCCATTGGCGTAATAGCTCAGTTCAAACGGCCCGGCTTCGCGCTTGGGGTCAAGGCCGGATGGGCGACGCAGTTTCCAGCCGTTGAAATTTTCATTGTCGGTATCGAGCGGGATCGCCGCCATGTCCGTCTTGGCATTGAATTTCGCGGCCTCGACCGCGTCCATCATCGCCTCGATATAGGCGTCGATTTCCTGCGGGCTCTTGGTCGCCAGTCGCTCGAACAATTTGTCGTAGGAACCGGCGAACATTTCGGCCGGGTCGGATGTCAGAAACTCGCGCTTGGCCTTGGGCAGATCCTTGATCTTGGCTTCCAGCGCGGGGGGAATGGCGGGCTTGTCGGACTGGGCGATCACCGCCGCCGACGAAATCACCGTCGCCATCAGCAATGCGCCCAGCGCCATGCGTTTCATCGTCATCTCATTCCCCCGAACCCTGGTCCATTCCGCCCGGCAGGCTATGGCAGGGGTGCGCGTCTGGCAAATGGGGTGATTGACGTAGCGGCTGGGTAAAAGACCCGGACCTTGCGTGCAAGGTCCGGGTCTTGGCAGCGGCCATGGGAGCGGCGATTATCGTCTGCCTACGTGGTCGGGACTCCTGCGAGCAATCCCGGCCAGGACGATAGCAGCGGGCTGACGCGCGGCCCTACGTCAAACGCCCTATCGAGGCGCTTTGGCGGTTCCGGTAGCGCCGCCCTATGTTGATCGCGTCGCTGTTCCTGTTGTGGATGGTCGTCATCCTGCTGGTGGTGGCGGTGGTCGCCCTGTCGCGGCAAGTGCGGGCGATGCAGGAGGGGGCCGGGGCGGTTGCGCCCCGCGCCGTGGTGGCCGTGCCTGGCCGCGCTGCGCCCGTGGTGAGCGCGCCGACGCTGGCGGGCGATATGCTGACCATCGGTGGGCCTAGCGCGGATGGGCGCGCGCAATTGCTGCTGTTCATCGCGCCCGGCTGCGCCGCCAGCCGCTCCGCCGTGCGCGACGCGCTGGCGCTGACGAACCGCACGCAGTTGCGGCTGCTGTTCCTGGGCGAAGGGCGGGCGGAGGACTATGCCGACATGCTGCGCCAGCATCGCATCCGCGACATCGACATCATCCTCAATGCGCAGGTCGGCGCGGATTTCCGTATCGGCACCCGGCCCAGCGCCGCGTTGATCGATGCGGGCGGGCGGCTGCTGGCGCGCGGGGCGATTGACGGGCGCGCGCAACTCGAAGCCTTGTTGGCGCATGGGCAGGCTGACGCGGCTGCTGGGCAGGATACGGATACAAAAATTGTGGCGCTTGCGTCATGAACCGGCTGGACAGGGCGTGGCGATCAGGCATCTTGGGCGGGGCATGAGAGGGAATGACGGCATGGCGATCAGTCTGACGGTGAATGGCGTGGCGCGGCAGGTGGCGGGCGACCCCGCCAAGCCACTGCTATGGGTGCTGCGCGAGGATCTGGACATGGTGGGGACCAAGTTCGGGTGCGGCGCGGGGCTGTGTGGCGCCTGCACCGTCCATGTCGATGGCAATGCCGTGCGATCATGCCAGACGCCGCTGGGCGATGTGCAGGGGGCGAAGATCATAACGATTGAAGGCGTGGCGAAAAGTGCGGTGGGCCAGCGTATCGCCGACAGCTGGATCGCGCAGGACGTGCCGCAATGCGGCTATTGCCAGGCCGGGCAGATCATGAGCGCGACCGCGCTGCTGAGCCAGACGCCAAAGCCGAGCGACGAGGAGATCGATGCGGCGATGATGGGCAATCTGTGCCGCTGCTCCACCTATGTCCGCATCCGCGCCGCGATCAAGGCGGCGGCGGCATGAGCGCCGCGATCCTCTCGCGCCGGGGTTTCATCTCCGCTTCGCTTCTCGCAGGCGGTGGCTTGTTGTTCGACTTGGCTGTGCCGATGGCGCAGGCGGCGGACGGCACGCCGGTCATCCTTAATGCCTTCATCCGCATCCTGCCCGACAATCGCGTCATCATCGGCGCGAAAAATGCCGAGATCGGCCAGGGTGCCAAGACGATGCTGCCGATGATGATCGCCGAGGAACTGGACGTCGACTGGGCGCAGGTCACGGTCGAACAGACCCATGCCGACGCTGCGATCTTCGGTGGCCAGAGCGCAGGCGGCAGTCGCACGACGCCGCGCGAATGGATTCCCACGCGCCAGGCCGGTGCAGCGGCGCGGGCGATGCTGGTTGCGGCGGCCGCGGCGCAATGGGGCGTTGGCGCGGAGACGCTGACGACCGGCAGCGGCAAGGTGACCGATCCCAAATCGGGCAAGTCGGTGGCTTATGCCGCGCTGGCGGCAGCGGCGGCGAAGCTGCCTGCGCCTGATCCGGCGACGCTCAAACTGAAAGACCCCGCCAGCTTCCGCATCATCGGCCAGTCGGTTGTCGGGGTCGATACCCCCGCGATCGTCGCGGGCAAGCCCTTGTTCGGGATCGATTTCAAGCTGCCCGGCATGTTGTATGCGGTGCTGGAAACCTGCCCGGCCTTTGGTGGCACGTTCACATCGGCTAATCTGGACGCGGTCAAGGCGTTGCCGGGCATCGCCCATGTGCTGCCGATCAAGGGCGATGGCACGGCGGAATCGGGCTATGATGGCGTGGCTATCCTGTCGACCAGCTGGTGGAGCGCAAACAAGGCGCGCGAGACGCTCAAGGTCGAGTGGGACACCAGCGCCGTCGCTGGCTTCTCGACGGAAAGCTATGCCACGCAGGCTGTGGCGCGGGGGAAGGCGAAGGCCGATACCGACATCACGCGGACGGGCGATGTGGACGCGGCTTTCGCGTCGGCGGCGAAAGTCGTGCGCGCTGACTATAGCTACCCCTTCCTTGCCCATGCGACGCTGGAGCCGCAAAATTGCACGGCTTTGTTCAAGGATGGGGCGATCGAAATCTGGGCGCCGACCCAGAACCCGGAAAATGGGCGCGGGCTGGTGGCCAAGGCGCTGAACCTGCCGCCGGATAAGATCCGCATCAATTTCTCGCGCATCGGCGGCGGTTTCGGGCGGCGGCTGATGAACGATTATATGGTGCAGGTCGCGATGATCGCCGCGCAATTGCCGGGCGTGCCGGTCAAGCTGCTGTATAGCCGCGAAGACGATATGCGCCGCGATTTCTATCGTCCGGCGGGCTGGCATGGATTCCGCGCGGCGCTGGACAAGGGCGGCAAACTCACCGCGTTTCACGATCATTTCGTGACCTTCGGCAAGGATGGCAAGGCGGTGCGCGGTGGCGATCTGCCCGCGCATGAACTGCCCGCCGGGCTGATCGAGCATGTGCTGCTGGAACAGAGTTTTCTGCCGACCAACATGCCGACCGGCTGGCTGCGCGCGCCAGGCTCCAATGCGCTGGGTTTCGTGACGCAGGCTTTCATGGACGAAGTTGCGGTGGCGGCGGGCAAGGATTTGCCCGGCCTGATGCTCGAATTGCTCGCCGACCCCAAGGAAATGCCGCGCGGCACCAACCAGCCGCCCTTCGTCACCGCGCGCGCCAAGGGCGTGATCGAGAAGGTGGTGGCGATGGCCAACTGGTCCGGCCACAAGGCGCTGCCCAAGGGGCGGGGCCTCGGCTTTGCCTTCTATTACAGCCATATGGGCTATTTCGCCGAGGTGCTGGACGTGGAGGTCGCCGATGGCGTGCCCAAGGTGAAGACCGTCTGGGTCGCGGGCGATGTCGGCAGCCAAATCATCAACCCGATCAACGCGCTGCATCAGGTGCAGGGATCGGTGATCGAGGGGCTGGGGCAGGCGCTCGCCGGGCAGGCGATCACCCAGGTCGCGGGCGCAGTCGAGCAGGGCAATTTCGACACCCACCCGCTCCAGCGCATCCCCGACACCCCCGCCATCATCGTGGAATTCGTGAAGACCGATTATCCGCCGACGGGCCTTGGCGAACCGGCCTTGCCCCCGGTGATTCCGGCGCTGGTCAACGCGATCCATGCGGCGACGGGGAAGCGGATACGCAGCCTGCCGGTGACGGCGGAGATGCTCGCCTGACATCAAAGCGTGTCCTCCAGGAAGCGCGCCAAACTGGCCCTGCGACGGTGTGAACTTCGGTATTTGGCTGAGGAAGGGCGACTGGCCGCGATGTCGGCCCATGCGTCATTTGACGTAGAGGGGGGATAGGCTGGGGTTGCCATAACCCGGTGGTGCCTAGTGAAAGGGTCTTGCGCTGATGCGCCGTCTGTCTGCTTCGCTGCGGGGATTTTTCGCCCGCGATCCGTTCATCCTGTTCCTGGCGGTGTCGGGCGTGATCTTTGCGCTGTACTGGGCGGTGACGGCGCGGCGCGAGACGATCGACGTGCCTTTGTCGGTCCAGAAAAGCCTGTCCGACGATTATGAGATGATGGCGGGCAAGAAGCCGGATGCGGAGGCGCGCGCCAAGCTGATCCATGATTATGTCGCCGACGAATTGCTGTTCCGTGAAGCCGTGGAGCGGGGCATGCACATGACCGACAAGACCACCAAGCAGCGGCTGATTGACCGGGTGCGCTTCATGATCGCGGGCGCGCCAGCCGAGCCGAGCGAGGACGCGTTGATGGGCTATTATGCGGCGCATCGCGACCTGTACCGCGCCGAGCCGCGCCTGTCGGTGGACCATGTGTTCTTCGAACAGCGGCCCGCTAGTGCGCCCGCCTTGCTGGCGCAGTTGAACGCGGGTGGGACGGTCAAGGGCGATGATTTCTGGATGGGGCATGATCTGCCCGATTATGGCGTGTCGATGCTGCGCGGCATGTTCGGCCAGCCTTTCCTCGATACGCTGAACAAGACGCCGACGGGCCAGTGGATCGGCCCGCTGCAATCCACGCGCGGCTGGCATTTCGCGCGGGTGCGTGATCGTGGACCGGCTGCGATGCTGGCTTATCCCGCGGTGCGTGATCAGGTGAAGCAGGACTTCCTGGCCGAGCAGAGCGGCGCGCTGGTCGAGAAGGAAGTGCAGAAGCTGGAGGATGGCTATCGCGTGCGGGTGGAGCAATAGGATGCTGCGTTGGCTGCTCCTGCTGCTGGCGTTCGTCGCCGCGCCCGCACAGGCCGATGTGTTCCGCGTCGGCGACTATGCGATCCAGCCGGGCATGGAGCCAGGCAGTTTCGACCTGAGCGCTTCCATCCCGTCCGTTCTGGCCAGTAACCACCCGCTGGGCCTGCCCGAAGGATGTCGCGAGACGGCGCGCGAGCGGCTGAACGAGGCGACCGTCACCCGCTATGCGATCAGCATCGATTGCGACCGGGCCATCACCGCAGAGGATGCGATCATTACGCCATGGGCGGTCGATGGCGGCACATTCCTGTCGACCGCCACCGGAACGCGGGTGCAGCAGGCGTTGCAGCCAACGGGCGATACGCTCTCGCTGCCGATCGGGGCTGTGGCGGCGCGGCAGCGGGCGTTGCCGGAGATCGCTGTCGAATATACGTGGCAGGGGATCATCCACATATTGGGCGGGTGGGATCATCTGGCCTTTGTCCTGTGCCTATGCCTGTTGGCGCGGGGGCGCTATCTGTTGGCGCTGGTGACGACCTTCACCATCGGCCATTCGCTTAGCCTGGCGCTGGCCTTCTTCGACATCGTCAAGGTGCCGGTGCCGCCAGTGGAAGCGGTGATTGCGCTGTCGATCGCCTTCATGGCGCGCGAGGCGATCCGGGCACGGGCGGAGGACATGGCAGACCCGCACCGTCGCCGTCGCCAGCTTGCCGTGGTCGCGGGCTTCGGGCTGCTCCATGGCCTGGGCTTTGCCACCGTGCTGCGCGAACTGGGTGTTGCACCGGACGAGCGGCTGTCGGGCCTGCTCTTCTTCAATGGCGGGGTCGAACTGGGGCAGTTGATCTTCGTTGGCTGCGTGCTGGGCGTCATGAAACTGGCGGCGATCTTCGACCGGGATCAGTGGGTGCGGCAGGCGGCGCTCTATGGCGCGGGGATCGTCGGCTGTTTCTGGATGATCGAGCGGGTGGCCGGCTTCACCCTGGGGACGGCATGACGCTGGAGGCGCAGGCGCGCGCGGCGCTGGCGCGGGGCGATCTGGCGCAGGCGGCGCAGGCGGCGCAGCAATTGGCGATGACGCGGCCGGACGATCCGGCAGGCTATTTCCTGCTTGGGCTGGCCGCGGCAGAGGCGGGGCAGGTGGCCAAGGCGCTGCCGATGCTGGAACATGCGGTGGCGCGCGGGCCGGAGGCGGAACATCTCGCCCAATATGCGCGGTTGCTGATCCTGTTGCGGCGCGATGGCGAGGCGGGGCAGGCTGCGCGGCAGGCTTGGGCGATGGGGCCGAGCGACGCACGCACGTTCGACACGATTGGTTGCGTGCTGGCGCGGCTGGGCGATCATGCGGCATCGCTGGCGCCCTTTGAAGCGGCGGTGGCGGACGAGCCGGATAATCTGGACTATCGCTATAATCTGGCAGCGGCCTGCGGTTTTACCGGGCGGGTCGAGGCGGCCGCCAGCCATTATGAGGTCATCCTGACGGCCGATCCCGGCAATGCGCGC
Source organism: Sphingobium sp. ba1 (assembly GCF_000743655.1). Taxonomy (NCBI): domain Bacteria; kingdom Pseudomonadati; phylum Pseudomonadota; class Alphaproteobacteria; order Sphingomonadales; family Sphingobiaceae; genus Sphingobium; species Sphingobium sp. ba1. The sequence goes on along the minus strand of NZ_JPPQ01000069.1, from coordinate 1,310,947 downwards.
GCGCATTATGGGCTGAGCCTGTTGTCGCGCCAGACCGAGGCGGCCAACCCTGTGCCCCGGCTGGAAGCGGCGCTGGCGCGGGCGGATCGACCGGAGGATGCGTTGCGCATCCGCTATGCGCTGGCCAAAAGCCATGAGGATATGGGCCATGCGACCGAGGCCTTTGCGCATTTGTCGGCGGCGAACGCCGCGCATAAGCGCGCCATCGGTTATGATTTTGCGCAGGACGAAGCGATCTTCGATGCGATCGAGCGGTTATTTGGCGATGGTCCGCCCTCCAGATGGGGGGCGGGGCTGGAGAGCGCGGCGGCGCCGATCTTCGTGACCGGCATGCCGCGCACCGGCACCACATTGGTCGATCGTATCCTATCCTCGCATCCGCTCGTCGGATCGGCGGGCGAGTTGCAGGCAATGC
>NZ_JPPQ01000069.1:1301343-1310522 GCF_000743655.1 Sphingobium sp. ba1 | reverse complement strand
CCCGGCTGCTGCCGCTGGCGATCACCAGCTTTCGCCGGGACTTTCCGCAGGTCGATATTTCGGTGGTCGAAGGGTCGCATGCCGAACTGGTGGGACCGTTGCGCGATGGTGAGATCGACATGATGGTCGGCGCGTTGCGCGATGCGACCATTGGACAGGATCTGATCCAGCAACCCTTGTTCGAGGATCGACCGACGATCTTCGCGCGGGCGGGGCATGTGCTGGAGCAGGGCTGGAATGGCGATGATCTGCGGCGCTTTCCCTGGATATTGCCGCCCGAAGGGACGCCGCTGCGGCAATTATGGCAGGCAATGTTCGCCGCGCTGGGCGGCGACTTGCCTGCCGTGCCGATCGAGTGCGGCTCCGTGATGACGGTGCGGCAATTGCTGGTGAGCGGCGATTATCTCACCTTGTTGTCGGTCGATCAGTTGCGGGTCGAACTCGACAGCGGGATGCTGGCCGATATCGGTCCGGCGCCCGGCGAGATCAGCCGGACCATCGGCGTCACCAGTCGCGCCGATTGGCGACCGACCCGGTTGCAGCAACAGTTTATGGCGGCAATCGAACAGGCCGTCGCAACCATGAATTCGTAAAATCTTATGATACGCCCCCGGATATGATTGGCCGGGCGGGATACAATCCGGCATGCCCTTTCCCATGGAGCAGGAAGTCGGTCTTATCGGGTTTGGCGAGGCAGGGTCCACCTTTGCGCTGGCGGGGGATTGGGCTGCGGCCGCCCATGTCTATGATGCCAAGACCGATGCGGCGGCCACGCGTGACGCGATGCTGGCGGCCTATAGGCAGGCGGGCGTCCTGCCCGCGCGCTTTCTGGAAGACGCGCTGGATGGCGTCGGGCTGATCCTGTCGCTGGTGACGGCGGACCAGGCGCTGGCGGTGGCCGAGGCTGCTGCGGCGATGATTGCGCCAGGCGCGCTTTATTGCGACATGAACAGCGTTGCGCCGCAGACCAAGCAGGCCGCGGAGCGCGCGATCGCGGCGGCGGGTGCCCATTATGTCGATGTTGCTGTGATGGCGCCGGTTGATCCGGCGCGGTTGAATGTCCCCCTGTTGTTGAGCGGTGGCCGTGCCGACGAAGCGCAGGCGCGGCTGGCGGCGCTGGGCTTTGCCAAGACCCGTATCGTGGGTGCCGATGTCGGGCGCGCATCATCGATCAAGATGATCCGCTCGGTTATGGTCAAGGGCATGGAAGCGCTGACCGCCGAATGTGTGCTGGCGGCCGAGGCGGCCGACGTGCTGGACGAGGTGCTGGCATCGCTCGACGCGAGCGAGAAAGCCAAGCCCTGGGGTGCGCGGGCCGACTATAATCTCGACCGGATGCTGGTGCATGGCCTGCGCCGTGCGGCCGAGATGGAGGAAGTGGTCAAGACGCTTGAAGGCGTTGGCACGGGGGCCGCGATGACGCGCGGCACGGTCGAGCGGCAGCGGGTGATCGGGGCGCTGGGCGTGAAGATAGTGCCGGAAGGGCTGGGCGCGAAGATTGCGCATATTGTTCGCGACTCTCCTGTCCGTCATCCCCGCGAAGGCGGGGATCCATCTCCTGCGTTTGCGATGGAGGAAGCGTTGGGAGATGGGTTCCCGCCTTTGCGGGAATGACGGGGGTTTTGGGGCGGGCGTGGTGCGCTGTCGCCTGAGACCCCGGCTTGCGCTGGGGTGACGGAATAAGGATTGAGGAAAGAGACGCGATGAGCCTGATTATCGATTGCCATGGCCATTATACGGTGTTGCCGAAGGGGCATGACACCTGGCGCGAAGAGCAAAAGACTGCGTTCAAGGCGGGTACGCCCTGTCCGCCCTATCCCGACATCAGCGACGCGGAAATTCGCGAGACGATCGAGGCGAACCAGTTGCGCCTGATCAAGGAGCGCGGCGCGGACCTGACGATCTTTTCGCCGCGCGCGTCGGCCATGGCGCCGCATGTCGGCGACGAGGCGATGGCCAAGGAATGGGCGATGCGCTGCAACGACCTGATCGCGCGGGTGGTGGCGATGTTCCCCGAAACCTTTGTCGGCGTCTGCATGCTGCCGCAATCGCCCACGGCCGACATGAGCAATTCGATCGCCGAGCTGGAACGCTGCGTCGAGATGGGCTTCATCGGCTGCAACCTCAATCCCGATCCGGGTGGTGGGCATTTCACCCATCCGCCGCTGACCGACCGTTACTGGTATCCCTTCTACGAAAAGATGGTCGAGCTGGACGTGCCCGCGATGATCCATGTGTCGGGCAGCTGCAATCCCGCGATGCACGCGACCGGCGGCTATTATATCGCCGCCGATACCATCGCCTTCATGCAGTTGCTGGAGGGTGATCTGTTCAAGGATTTCCCGACGCTGCGCTTCATCATTCCGCATGGCGGTGGCGCTGTGCCCTATCATTGGGGGCGTTATCGCGGCCTCGCCGACATGCTCAAGAAGCCGGACCTGTCGACGCATTTAATGAACAACATATTCTTCGACACCTGCGTCTATCATCAGCCGGGTGTCGATCTGCTGGCGGATGTGATCGACAACAAGAATATCCTGTTCGGGTCGGAAATGGTCGGTGCGGTGCGCGGCATCGATCCGACTACTGGCCATTATTTCGATGACACCAAACGTTATGTCGATGCGCTGGAGATCAGCGAGGCCGAGCGCGCCGCGATTTTCGAGGGCAATGCCCGCCGGGTGTTCCCGCGCCTTGATGCCCAGTTGAAGGAGAAGGGACTATGATAACAGAAGATCCCAAGCACCAGGATATCCATGAATATCTGGCCGAGATGGAGGATATTCCCGGCACCCGTGTCTTTACCGCCAAGCGGGCGCGGCAGGGCTATCATATGAACCAGTTTGCGATGAGCCTGATGAAGGACGAGAATCGCACCCGGTTCAAGGCCGATGAGCGCGCCTATATGGACGAATGGCCGCTGACCGAGGACCAGAAGGAAGCGATGCTGGCGCGGGACTATAACCGCTGCCTCGATCTGGGCGGCAACGTCTATTTTCTGGCGAAGCTGTTTTCGACCGACGGCATTCCGTTCGCCGAAGCGGTCAGCACCATGACGGACATGGAATTCCCGCAATATCGCGAGATGATGATGAACGGTGGCCGTTCGCCCGAAGGCGTGCGGTCGATCAGGGCCAATGAAGCTGCGGCTGCGGCCAAGAATGAGGATCGCTGATATGGCGCGAATTACTGCTGGTGTGGCGTCGAGCCATGTGCCGCTGCTGGGCGTGGCGTCGGACTTCAACAAGGATCGGGACGAGTATTTCGGCCCCATTTTCGCGGGCTATGACTGGACGCGTGAATGGGAGAAGGCGGAAAAGCCCGATGTCATCATCCTGGTCTATAACGACCATGCGTCCGCCTTCGACATGAAGATCATCCCGACCTTCGCGATCGGCTGTGGCGAGCGCTACAAGTCGGCCGATGAAGGGTGGGGGCCGCGTGCCGTGCCGGACGTGGAAGGGCATCCCGACCTTGCCTGGCATATCGCGCAGAGCCTGGTGCTGGACGAGTTCGACATGACCATCATCAACGAGATGGATGTCGACCATGGCCTGACCGTGCCGCTTTCCATGATGTTCGGTAAGCCCGACGCCTGGCCGTGCAAGGTCGTGCCGCTGGCCGTCAACGTCGTCACCTATCCGCCGCCATCGGGTAATCGCTGCTGGGCGCTGGGCGAGGCGGTGCGCAAAGCGGTCGAGAGTTTCCCCGAAGATCTGAACGTGCAGATCTGGGGTACGGGCGGCATGAGCCACCAGTTGCAGGGGCCGCGCGCGGGCCTGATCAACAAGGAATGGGACAATAAATTCCTGGACGGGCTGATCGGTGACAGCGATCATCTGCGTCGGATTCCGCATATCGAATATCTGCGCGAAACCGGCAGCGAAGGCATCGAGATGGTGATGTGGCTGGTGATGCGCGGCGCGCTGGGGAAGAAGACCCGCGCGCTGCACCGCCATTATCATGTGCCTTGCTCCAACACCGCGATCGGCCATCTGGTGCTGCGCCCGGACAATGGCGAAGGGCTGGACATGACCGGAAGCGATACGGTTACGGCGATCGCGGCGGAGTAAATCGGCGGGGTGGGCGCATGAGATCAGGCGCAGCGCCTGCCTCACGGCCCCACCCCAACCCCTCCCCTGAAGGGGAGGGGCTTTTTGATTGGTACGGAGATTATTATGCGTATTGCTTTGGCTGGCGCGGGTGCCTTTGGCGAAAAGCATCTGGATGGCCTCAAGAATATCGATGGCGTGACGGTGACGTCGCTGGTCGGTCGCCGGCTGGACGCGACCCAGGCGATTGCCGACAAATATGGCATTGGCCATGCGACCACCGAATTGGCCGAGACGCTGGCCCGCGACGATGTCGATGCGGTGATCCTGTGTACGCCGACGCAAATGCACGCGGCGCAGGCCATTGCCTGCATGGACGCGGGCAAGCACTGCCAAGTCGAAATTCCGTTAGCGGATAGCTGGGCCGATGCGCAGGAGGTGCTGGCCAAACAACAGGAAACGGGCCTTGTCTGCATGGTCGGGCATACGCGACGGTTCAACCCCAGCCACCAATATGTCCATAATCTGATCACGGCAGGCGATCTGAACATTCAACAGATGGATGTGCAGACCTATTTCTTCCGCCGCAAGAATATCAATGCGAAGGGCGAAGCGCGGAGCTGGACCGACCATCTTCTGTGGCATCACGCGGCGCATACGGTCGATCTGTTCGCTTATCAGGCGGGCAAGATCGTGTCGGCCCATGCGATGCAGGGGCCGATCCATCCCGAACTGGGGATCGCCATGGACATGTCGATCCAGTTGAAGAGCGAGAGTGGGGCGATCTGCACCTTGTCGCTGTCGTTCAACAATGACGGGCCGCTCGGCACCTTCTTCCGCTATATCGGCGACACGGGCACCTATATCGCGCGCTACGACGATCTGGTTAATGGCAAGGAAGAGCCGATCGACGTGTCAAAGGTGGACGTGTCGATGAACGGCATCGAGTTGCAGGACCGCGAGTTCATCGGCGCGATCCGCGAAGGCCGCGAGCCCAATTCGAGCGTCGCGAAGGTCTTCGACTGCTATCGCGTGCTAGGCGAATTGGAACAACAGCTGGTCTGATCGACATCCCTTCGGGGTCGCACGAAAGGGCGCAGTCGGGGCAACCGGCTGCGCCCTTTTGCGTCAGGCCGTCAGCAGCGGATGCGCCATGCGCAGATCGTCGAGCATATTTTCTATGAGCGCGACGTCCGCAATCGTACCGGTCGGCGTCGCGTTCCAGTTGCAATGGGGGTGGGTGGCGCGGCTATACACGCGCAGCGGGCCGATCACCCGGCGCCAGTGATGCTTGCTGCTGCCATGGTCGCGCACCAGTCGGGCCACGAGCAGGTCGATGAGCTTGTCGGCCGTCATGCGCCAACCCTTAAAGGCGCAGGCGGGTGCGTCAACTCTCGCGCGCGGCGCGCCAGCTGCGCGGCGGCTGGCCGACATGGCGGGCGAAGAAGCGCGAAAAATAGGCGGGATCTTCGAAGCCGACGGCATAGGCGATGTCGGTGACCGACAGCTGGGAATAAAGCAGCATCCGGCGCGCCTCCAATAACGCGCGGTCGTCGAGCATCTGCGCGGGCGAGCTGTTCGCGACGCGCGCGCAGGCCTGGCGCAGGGCCGTGAGGCTGACGCCGAGCGCGCGGGCATGGGCGGATACCGGCTCGCGCAGGCGGAACCGCTGGTCGATCCGTTCCCGCAGGCGCGCAACCAATGCGGCCTGGCGCGGGGTGCCGGGCTGAACCTGCTGGCCCAAAGTGGCATGACGTAGCGCCAGCACCATGAGATGCAGCAATGCGGATTCGACCGCAGCGCGCTGGCCTGGACCGGCCCAGCTTAACTCCTGATCCATGCGGGTGATGGCGTCTTCTGCTGCGGCGCGGTCCGATCGAGGGAGCGCGACGGCTTGAGGGTGGGCGAAGAGAGGAACGAGGTCCGCATCGCGCAGGACGAGGTGGCGCAGATAGCTGTCGGCGATGGTGACCACGGCCCCGCGCGATTCACTGGCCCAGGTAAAACCATGGACGATGCCCGCCGGGATGAGCAGCAGGCAGGGGGCGTCGAAGCGAACCGCAGCCTCCTCCGCCTGCATCGCCCCGCCCCCTTCGGCGATCAGGATGATATGATTGAGGTCGCGATGGACATGGGGGCGGATTGTCCATTCGCTGGGTCGCGAGCGGTCGTCCAGACTTTCGACATGCACGAACCCCTCCGCAACGCTGCGCTGTGGCTCGCCATAAAGATAGAAGCTGGGGACGGGCGAGGCGGTCATGGCTTATCGGCGTTGGCGCAGCGCCAGCAGCAATCCCGCGCCCAGCAACGATCCCGAAGCCATGACGATGGCGACGAGTGGCAGGGTGAAGTCGAGGCTGAACAGAAAGCCCGCCAATATCGGCCCCAACGCTGCGCCGCCCCGGCCCACGCCGATGACGATACCGGTCCCGCCCGCGCGCACGGCGGTCGGAAAGGACTGGGCGATCAGCGCATAGAGACCCACGACCGCAGCGTTCGTGAAGAAGCCGGCGGATGCCGCAATCAAGCTGAGGCCAGACAGTGTCGTCTGTTCCTGGCCGAACAACGTGACCATGATGGTCGATGCAACCATGGTAATGATGACCAGAGGGCGGACAGCGATGCGCCAGCTTAGGACGCTGAGCAGTAACGCACCCACTAGCCCGCCGACATTGGCCCAGACCAGCACGCTACCTGCGCTGGACGGAAGATAGCCCATATCAACAACGATCTTGGGCACCCATTTCAGGATGAAGTAGAAAGTCATGATGTGGCAGAAATAGGCGAGCGTCAGCAGGATGGTGGTGCGCGCCAGGCCGGGGGCGAACAGCGCGGTAAAGGAGGGTTTGGGCGCGGCTGCGTCCAGCGGCGGTAGCGCCGTGGCAGGGGCGTGGCCCATGCGGGCGAGCAGGCGATTGATCTTCAACAGCGCGCCTTGCGGTCGCGTCTGTACCAGGAAACCGATCGATTCGGGCAACAGCCATAGCGACAGCGGCAGGAACAGGGCGGTGACGATTCCCCCGAACAGGAAGATATCGCGCCAATCACCCGCGATCAGCAGATAGGAAGCGACCGATCCGCCCAGTATGGCGCCGACCGGATAGCCCGCCGCCATGATCGCGACCGCCAGGCTGCGCGCGCGCGCATTGGCGAGTTCGGCGACCATCGCGTTGGTGCAGGCAAGCATCCCGCCGATACCAAGGCCGGTTATCAGGCGGATAAGGGAAAGGGAGGTCACGTCCCAGGCGATCGTGGCTGCGCTCATCCCGCCCGCCATGACGACCAGGCACCCGATGATCGTGGGTCGGCGGCCGATGCGATCGGCGACATTGCCGAGCAATACCGACCCCACGGCCATGCCGATCAATTCCATCGACAGCACAAACCCCAGCGCGGCGCGATCGACGCCCCATTCCTTGGCGATGCCGGGAGACGCGAAACTGATTGCCAGAACATCGAACCCGTCGAGCGCATTGAGCAGAACGCAGAGCGCTATGGCGGTGATCTGCAACCGGCCCATCGGCGCTTCGTCCAACTGGCGTCTGATGTCGGTCATGGGATGCTCCTGCTCCTGACGGTTCGAACCGGTACGCGACAGGCACCTATCGGCCGGATCGTCCATCTTCTTTTGCGTCGCTGGGGCATGCGACAATAGGTTGGACGGGTCAAGCATGGCATCGTTTGAGAGCCCATTTCCGGCGGATCATCCAAATAATCGGTTGCTCTCCCTCTGTCGCGCGATCGCCTGAGGCCGCAATTCTGGCCCAAAGCCGCCTTATGGGAGAGATGAGATGAAGACACAGGTCGCCATTATCGGAGCCGGGCCTGCGGGCCTGTTGCTGGGCCATTTGCTGCGGGCCGAAGGCATAGAGGTCGTTGTCATCGAGCGCGCAGCCCCCGATTATGTGTTGGGGCGGATCCGGGCAGGGGTGCTGGAGCGGACGACCACCGACCTGATGGACCGGCTGGGGCTGGGCGCACGGATGCATGCCGAAGGGTTGCCGCATGATGGCTTCCACCTCGCGGACGGCGAACGGCTGATCCGTATCGATATTGAGGCGCTGACTGGCAAGAAGGTGATGGTCTATGGCCAGACCGAAGTGACCCGCGACCTGATGGAGGCCGCGCCCGAACGCGGGCTGGAAATCATCTATGAAGCGGGCGACGTCGCGCTGCACGCTGTCGACAGCGATGCGCCCTATGTTACCTATAGCAAGGACGGTGCGACGCACCGGATCGATGCGCAATTCCTCTGTGGCTGCGATGGGTTTCACGGACCGTCGCGCAAGGCGGTACCTGCCTCGGTGGCTAAGGCCTATGAAAAGGTCTACCCCTTTGGCTGGCTCGGCATATTGGCGGACGTGCCACCATGTCATCATGAGCTGATCTACGCCAACCATGACCGTGGCTTTGCCCTGGCCTCGATGCGGTCGGAAAGCCGCAGCCGCTATTATATCCAGGTGCCGCTCGACGAGAAGATTGAAGAGTGGCCTGACGATCGGCTGTGGGACGAGTTGGCGACGCGGTTGGGCCCGGAGGCAGCCGCGAACATGACTCGCGGCCCCGCGCTCGAAAAGTCGATCGCCCCGCTGCGCTCTTTCGTGTTCGAACCGATGCGCCATGGGCGGTTGATGCTGGCTGGGGACAGCGCGCATATCGTACCGCCGACCGGTGCTAAGGGGCTGAACCTGGCGGCGTCCGACGTCCATTATCTGTCCGAAGCGCTGATCGGCTATTTCAAGCGGGGCGATGCCGACGCAGTGGCGGGCTATTCGGACAAGGCGCTTGCGCGCGTGTGGAAGTCGGAACGCTTTTCCTGGCAACTCACCAAGCTGATGCATCGCTTCCCGGATGGCGATGCGTTCGATCGGCGGATGCAGGTGGCCGAACTTGATTATATTGCCTCGTCGCACGCCGCGCAGACGACGATCGCCGAAAATTATGTCGGCCTGCCGCTGTAGCGGAGATTCGCAAGGGTCCGCAGCGTGAAAGCTGCCAAGGCCCGCGTAAGAGAGGAGAGTGGGTGCCGACGCGAGTGGGTGGTCCAGGACCGGAACCCTCAGCTAGTATCGGGGTTTTGCGACATGCCGATGACCGGTTTTGCGAAAAATTGCCGAAGCGGTGGTT
>NZ_JPPQ01000069.1:1282869-1301333 GCF_000743655.1 Sphingobium sp. ba1 | reverse complement strand
GCCTGGACTTTCACCGATAGCTTTGGAACGGAGCCGCCGATACCCCGACGGCTCTGGTCGCGCTGGTTTCAGGCCAGGATGTCCGCGCCACCAAAGACAATCTGGTTGCGAACTTGCGGTTGAAACAGCCCATAGAGAAATTTCCCACTGTCTGCGCTGACTGCATCGAGCGCCGCAACATGCTTGTCTGACAAGTGAAGCTTGAGCGCTGAGATATTGTCCGTCACCTGTTCGGCACGACTGACGCCCATCAAGGTGATAGGCACCATGATGGTCAATCGCCGCACAGCAGCCATCGCAATCGGCATGATCCTGGCCCTGCCCGGCTTGATGGGCTTGGATGCTGTTTACTCGTCAAGCTTTACATTTTTCGCCAACGCCGCAATCGCGCAAGTGGTCGGTGCGCTGCTAGCGGTGCTGGTTCTGGAGGCCGTCCGCACGATTGGAGCTGAAAAGGCAAGCTTGCGTTTGATGCGCGCCGGTTGGCGCGATCTTGCCGGGCGAGCAGGTTTGCGCCACATGCCCGACACCGCCAAATGGATCAACACGATGCTGGATCGTATCGGCCTGCTGACACCCAGGCTAATAGAGATCGGCGGCGATACGTCAACTCCTTTGCTTGAGATTTTGCGCGACACACGCGTCGGAATTTCTCTCGACGAACTGCAAAGACTACGGCGTATCGCGAGCCCTAAAGATGCCCGTCTCCTTTCGCTTGTTTTGGGGCGAGTAAGGCAGCACTACGCGCGCAAATCGACAGCGGCAGATCGCACTGACGACGCGCTTGTCCGCACCATAGATTTGGCCATGAGCAAGTTTTCCGGCAATGGCGTAGGCGAAAAGAGGCTCGCCACACTCGCATTGACGAGCTTGCGTCGCAATGTCGTCTCCTGATTTCAGCGAAAACACGGAACTGGAATGCAAAGGAGCGCTTGGCCTGTTCGTTCTGGCAGTCGGCGCGATTATGCTCCGCCGCCGTCGCCGGGCAATCGGTTGATCGGGAAGGAGCCCATCAGTGCAATTCGACCATGCATATCGATGGGGTCTGAAGGCCGCACAGGCCGGCTTGCCGCGTCACGCCAATCCCTACCGTGCCTCCCATGTTCGGGCAGCATGGGAGATTGGTTATGCAAGCCACGCAAGTGGCGGTCTCGAGCGATACCGCCACCGATAAATCCAGGAAACTTGGAGCCTGATGCCCGTAAACATCTGGGTGTAAAGAACGTCATGTGGCAAGCGGCCAAATCCCCTTCCCGCCTTCTCCATAAATCGGGGCGAGTTCCACCGTGTTGCGACCTGCGGCCTTGGCCCGATAGAGTGCCTCATCCGCGGCCTTGATCAGGAATTTCTGATCGGGATGGCCGGAATGCAGGGCAATGCCGATCGACGCGGTGACACTGAGGCCGCCCGAGCTTCCCGTTTCGAAAATATGGCCCTCCATATCTGCCCGAATGCGCTCCGCTATGTTGGCCGCAGCCTCGATGCCTGTCTCGACTAGGACGATCAGGAACTCCTCGCCCCCGTACCGGAAAACGAAGTCCGTCGCCCGGACATTCCCGACGATCACTTGTGCCACCTGCCGGAGGACTTCATCACCGACCTGATGGCCGTGCCGATCATTGATCGCCTTGAAGTGGTCGATATCGACCAGCATGACGCTGAGCGCTGTCCCGTTCTCCTTCGCGAATGTGACCTCGCGGCCAAGTATGGCAGGCAGGAAACGGCGGTTAAGGGCACGGGTCAGCGGATCGCGTCCTCCTTCCATGGTGCTTAATGTCTGGAAGAGATCAGCGACCAGGAAGGAAATTTCGTCAACTGCGGCGCGCAAATCCGCCAAGGCGGATGAGCCATCCTGACGCTTACGGGGAGCATCCAGCTCTGGCAGGAGCATCTCATCGATGCGCTCGACAAGTCGGACCACAGTGCTGAACTGCGCCGATTGCTCAAACATGAACTGTGCCCGATGCCGAAGCCAAAGTCCGAAGGCGGAATCGCCCAAGCGGAGCAACCCGCCACCAGGGCCAGCTTGCAGAAGCGCGAACAGTGTGTTCTGGCTCCACTCCATCAGGCTGGCGCGCTGCGTCTCTTTGTCGACTGCAGCGTCCTGATCCAGAGAGAAGAGCCGATAGGCTTCATCTAGTCTCGCTCTTGCCGTGGTGTCCTTTACATAGGACTGGCTGATGAGCATGACGGCCGTGTCCATTCGCGCATCAGCAAGTTGAAGCGCGCGAATGCCTACCAACGGATCGACTGCCTGACCCTGCAGCAATTCAGCGAGCCGTGTCTTGATCACCAGCGCGCCTGTCATTACGAGATGGACCGGAATCTTGATGCGAGCGTGGACTTCGCCAATGATCTTCTGGCGGGCCTGCTTTTCGGGGGAGTCGCGAATGTCCTGTCCGAAAAACAACTGCGTGAGCCACTCAATGAGGGAAGAGCTGAGCCTCTCCTGCACCACAGCGTGGTTCAGGAACTGGGCAGCCTCCTGGTCACGAAGCAGCGTATCGTAGAACAAAGCGACGAGTTCACGGCCATGTTCGGCAGCCATCTCCGCGAGAAGTTTGAGCGGCGCATGGGAGTGCCGGCTATGGGCGGGCAGCTTCGCCGACCCTTTGATCCGCTCTTCGTCCGTAAACATCAATGTGATCCCTTCCGCGCCCCTTTAAGGGCGATGCCTTACCCAGTCGACGTCCAATAGAATTGAGAGAATGCGCAGAACGTCAATCATGAGAAGGGCGCCCGGCAATTCTCGTCGTCATCGACCGAACTGCAGTATTTCGTGGCGATCGCTAGAGCACATACCCGCCATCGATCGTCAGACTGGCACCCGTCATGTAACCAGCCGCCGGGCTAATCAGATAGGAAACGAGCGACGCGACCTCCTCCGCTTTGCCGACCCGCCCAAGTGGAATGAGGTCGCGCAGGCGCGGAACCATCGCAGCCGTCAGATCGGTTTCGATCGGTCCCGGCTGGATGTTGTTGACCGTGATACGCCGGGGCGCGAGGTCGAGAGCGACGCCCTTGACCATGGTCGCGACGGCGGCCTTGGTCATGGCGTAGACGCTGCTGCCCTGCGAGCCAGTTCGAATAGCGGTGTTGCTGCCGATCGTGATCACGCGCCCGCCATCGCGCATCCGCGCGGTCGAAGCCTGGATGGCGAGGAAGACGCCGCGCACGTTGACGTCGAGCATCAGGTCGAGATCCTCGAGCGTGAACGCCTCGATTGTCGCGCGGCGAAGGACGCCGGCATTGACAACCACGACGTCGAGCATGCCCAACCGATCGACCGCATGCGCCACTGATGCGGTGATAGCATCGGCATCGGCGCTATCAGCCTGAATCGCGATGGCGCTGCGTCCCAGGCCGTTGATCGCTTGGACAACCTCAGCGGCGCGATCAGGTTGCGAGACATAGGTCAGCGCCAGATCGAAACCATCTCCGGCGAGCCGGTTTGCGATGGCGGCGCCAATGCCACGCGATCCCCCGAACACCATGGCGACCCGAGCGCTCACGGGATCAGCACCAACTTTCCGGTGGTCCTGCGGCTCTCCATATCCGCGTGGGCCTTCGCCGCATCCGCAAGGGCATATTCGCCGCCGATCCGGACCTTGAGCCTGCCGTCCGCGACCCACTGGAAGAGCTGCGCGGCATGCTTGCGAAGCAGTTCCGGGGTATGGATATGGTCGAAGAAGACGGCGTAGCCGATCTTGATGCTCCTGGGCAGGCTCATGATATCGAGTGGCCCTGGCCCACCCAGCACCGGGCCATACCAGCAGAAGGTGCCCGACCGGCGCAGGACGTCGAGTGAACCCTGAAACGTTGTCGGTCCCGATCCATCATAGACGACATGGACGCCCTCTCCATCGGTCAGGCGCAGGGCCTCTTCGGCAAATCGCCCTTCCGTATCGACAATGACGTGGTCGGCGCCCGCCTCCCGGGCGGTGGCGACCTTTTCTTCAGATGAGACCCGACCGATCACCTGGCCGCCGCGCAACTTGATGATCTGGGTCAGGAGCAGGCCAAGACCTCCTGCCGCAGCGTGAACGAAGGCGATATCACCGGGCAGGACCGGATAGAAGTCGGTCGCGAAATGGCTGGCGGTCAGCCCCTGCATCATGATCGAGGCCGCCGTTCGATCGTCGACCGCATCGGGAACCGGCACCAGCGACGTTGCCGGGATCGCGACCCGCTCAGCATAACTGCCGGGCGCATAGACCCAGGCGACACGCTGGCCGGGCTGAACAGCCTCGACGCCTTCGCCGACTGCCAGAACTCGACCGACGCCTTCGACGCCCAGGATCTTGGGATTGGGCATGTCAGTCCAGGCAATCCCCTGACGCACGCCGATATCCATGAAGTTGACCCCGGCAACCGCGATCTCGACCAGCGCCTCGCCCGGCCCGGCGACAGGCTCCGGTCGCTCGATCTGCTCCAGCACCTCGCGGCCACCGGTCGCGGTCATCACCACTGCTCGCATGTCTTTCTCCTATCTTGAATGATCGTTCAGTAATTGGTCAAAAAAGGGGTCAGCGCAGCGCGCGCATGACCATCTCCTGCAGGGCAGCCAGGGTTGATCGGTCGGCGCCGCCACGCCCGGCGACGCGGATCCCGGCGATATTGGCGATCAGGAATTGCGCGAGAGCCTCGGGATCGAGGCTGGCTGCAACATCGCCCTCACGCTGCGCGTCGCGCATGCGCGAGGCGATGGCCATGTGCAATGTCCTGCCCAGTGCTGCATGGATATCGACAAGGTCCGGCCGCGATGCGCCGAACTCACAGGTCGAGCCGACGCCGAGACAGGGCGTGGCTGCTGTCTCCACGACGCGCCGCAGCATGGCCCCGATCCCGTCAATGGCGCGCGCGCCGCTGCGAAGCGCCTCGAAATGCGCCGCGCATTCGCCCATGCCGTAGCGCCGCACCGCCGCGCAATAGAGCTGCCACTTGTCGCCGAAGGCCGCGTAGAGGCTCTGCCGCCCAATGCCCATGGCGTCCACGAGCATCTGCGCCGAACTGCCCTCATATCCATGCTCGCTGAACACGGTGATCGCACCGTCCAGGGCAGCATCCGTGTCGAATTCCCGAGGTCTTGCCATAGGTCATGTATAGCGATTCGGGAACGATCGTTCAAGTATGGATACTCGGTTTCCGTGCGACACCCTCAGCGGGAAGCAGCGACCGTGGCGCCTCCCGAGACGGACGAGAGTCGGCTAGTTTCGCTGGGCTTGGGTTCGCCCGGTCGCCGCGAGGATGAACGGATAGCCCGATGACCTCGGCCGCTGCGTTACCTCTTCGAGCGAGGCGAAGCTCGGGGCGTGCGGGCTTCAGCTTCCGCAGCCTCTCCACTCTGTTCCATATTCTTGAGATCGCGCTCAATGCGGAGCCGCGAGGCGCTGCAGTTCGGTTATGAACTCGTCGCCCCGGCGGCCCGGTTGTGATGGGAGCGAGCACTGCGTGGTAAAGGTGTCTGATCGACGCCAGGCGTCGCGATCACTCACCAGCGGGACTGCCGTATTTTCAGAGGCGCTTCGCCCATCCTCTGCTGATCGTTCGATTTTTCGGCCGAACAGGCATTGTGCAAGTGCAACCCATAATATATGTTCAATTGAACATATCATGGAGTCTACATGCCGACAGAGGTCGCCATTCATCCTCTCCCGTCGCCCCGAGGCCGCAGGCAGAAGGATATGGTTGGTGGCAGACAGGAATTGCTGGCGGCTGCCATCTGCGCATTTTCGCATGACGGGTTCGAGCGCGCAGATCTGAGAGGAATCGCATCGGCCGCTGGCGTCAGTCAAAACCTCATCCGCGTGCATTTCGGAAGCAAAGCTCAACTCTGGAAAGCCTGCCTGGAAGCGATAACACAGAGCACGACCGGAATAATCGCGGAAATTTCCAAGATTGCCTCAGACGATAGCCGTTCGGTTCATGACCGACTTTGCGACGCGATTACGCGCATAATCTATTTTTATTCGGACCATCCCTATGTGAGGGATTTTGTCGTTCGGCACGCAGCGGATAGGTCTGAGCGGTCGACATTGGTTACGGAACAACTGATCCATCCTGCCTATGAAAGTTGTCGGACGCTTTACGAGGCCGGAATCGCTCAGGGCATAATCAGGGCCAGTCACCCTGCGCTCTTTTTCGCGTTGCTGAGCGCCGCTGCCAATCAACCCGCCAGCTTTCCTACTGTCCTGCGATCGCTTGCTCCCGAGATCCCTGAGGACGCCGCCCGAATTCTCATCGCAGAGACCATCGTCGAGACTTTGCTCCACGGCGAGCCATGCGCTCCGCCGCGGTGAACCTCAAAGGGGAGGTACTTAACCTTTCTGCAGGCTGCCGAGCGCCTGCGCAAAGAAACACAGCAGAGGGACTCGCCTGCTCGCAGGCATTGCCGCTCTGCCGCCGCAGGAGATTGAGCATGTCGATCGATGAACACCAAACCGACCCCCTCGACGGCCTCGCCGAGACGCTCGATCACGCAGCGGCTGCGATGGTGGCTCAGGCAACGCATGGCCTGTCTCCCGCAACGCTTGTTCAGGCATGGTCGGACTGGGCGCTCCATCTCGCCATCTCTCCGGGCAGGCAGTTGCAACTGGCTACCAAGCTGGGTCGCAAATATATGCGACTGGCTGATTATGCAGCCCGGCGCGCCGGCGATCCCGACACCCTTCCCGCAATCGAGCCGCTGCCCCAGGACCGCCGCTTCGACGACCCTGCCTGGCGGGAACAGCCCTATGATCTTCTCGTGCAGGCATTTCTGCTGACCCAGCAATGGTGGCACGCCGCCACGACGGGCATAAAGGGCGTGGACCGTCATCATGAAGACATGGTTGCGTTCGCGGCCCGCCAAATCCTCGACATCGTCGCGCCGACGAACATTATCGCGGCGAATCCCGTGCTCCAGAAGCGGATCGTCGAAACAGGCGGGCGCTGCCTCATCGACGGCATCGAGCATCTTTTCGAGGACATGAGCCGCCTTGCACGAGGGGAATCACCGGCGGGAGTTGAGGCGTTCCCGGTTGGCGAGACTGTTGCCGCGACGCCAGGAAAGGTCGTCTATCGCAACGAACTGATCGAACTGATCCAGTATGAACCGACGAGCGGGATGGTCCATCCGGAGCCGGTGCTGATCGTGCCCGCCTGGATCATGAAATATTATATTCTCGATCTTTCGCCGGACAATTCGCTGGTCCGCTGGCTGGTGGGCCAGGGTTACACGGTCTTCGCCATCTCCTGGCACAATCCGGGCAGCGCCGACCGCAACCTCGACATGGACGCCTATCGACGGCTGGGCGCGATGGCAGCGATCGATGCCATCCACGCGATCTGCGGCGACGCGCATATCCACGCGCTGGGTTATTGTCTCGGGGGCACATTGCTGTCCATCGCCGCAGCCGCAATGGCGCGCGATGGCGACGACAGGCTGGCGAGCGTCACCCTGCTCGCGGCCCAGACCGAGTTCAGCGAACCCGGAGAACTTGGCCTTTTCATCGATGAGTCCCAGCTCAATCTGCTCGAGAACATGATGTGGAGCCGGGGCTATCTCGACAGCAGCCAGATGGGCGGTGCGTTCGAGATTCTGCGTTCGAACGATCTCGTCTGGTCGCGGATCCTCACCGAATATCTGATGGGCGAGCGTGCGCCCATGAACGATCTCATGGCGTGGAACGCCGACGGCACGCGCATGCCTTATGCCATGCACAGCCAGTATCTGCGCCGTCTGTTTCTCGATGATGATCTGGCCGAAGGCAAATACAAGGTCGACGGCCGGGCTATTTCCCTGTCGGCGCTGCGCAAACCGATGTTCATCGTAGGAACCGAACGCGACCATGTCGCGCCGTGGAAGTCGGTCCACAAGATCCACATGCTCTCCCCGGCCTCCATCCGCTTCGTGCTGACAAGCGGCGGTCACAATGCCGGCATTGTATCGGAGCCGGGCCACAGGGGGCGTCGCTACAGCGTGCTCGATCGTGTGGAAGACGGCCCCGTGCTCGACGCGGAGGAATGGCTTACGCGCGCCGAGCCGCATGAGGGAAGCTGGTGGACCGCCTGGGGCGAATGGCTGGTCGACCATTCGAGCGAGCCCGTCCCGCCTCCCCCGATGGGATCGCCCGACAAGGGATATCCCGCGCTCTATCCGGCACCTGGCCACTATGTGAAGGAGCGTTGAGCGATGGCCGGTCCAGCGATGATCGAAAACCGCACCTTCGATGAAATCGAAGTTGGCGACACCGCATCGGTCACACGAACGCTCGAGCCGGAAGACATTCAGCTTTTCGCCCTGGTGTCTGGCGACGTCAATCCGGCTCACCTCGACGCGCAATATGCCGCGACCGACATGTTCCGCCACGTCATTGCCCACGGCATGTGGGGCGGCGGCCTCATCTCCGCCGTCCTCGGAACGCAACTACCCGGTCCTGGCACCATCTATCTGGACCAGTCGTTGCGCTTCCGCCGCCCCGTCGCACCGGGCGACACGATCACCGCCTCGGTCACCGTCGTCGAGAAGCGTGCGGAGAAGAAAATCCTGATCCTCGACTGCCGCTGCGCCAACCAGCATGGCGAGGATGTCATCACTGGCCAGGCCCAGGTGATCGCGCCCGGCGAAAAGGTGCTGCGCCCGCGCGCGGAGCTGCCGGACGTTCGCCTCAACGATCATGACAAATATCGCCGGCTGATGGAGCTTGCCGGTGGTAGCGATCCGGTCCCGACGGCGATCGTGCATCCTTGCAGCGAAGCCGCCATCACTGCGGCGCTCGATGCGGCGCAAGCCGGATTGATCGCCCCGATCCTCATCGGGCCCGATGCGAAGATCAAGGCCGCAGCCACTGCGGCCTCGCGCGCGATCGACGGTTTCCGGATCGTGCCGGTGGCGCACAGTCATGCCGCAGCGGCCAAGGCGGTGGAACTGGTGCGCACGGGCGAAGCGCAGCTCGTCATGAAGGGATCACTGCACACGGATGAACTGATGGGCGCGGTAGTCTCTTCCGCTACAGGCCTTCGCACCGAACGACGGATCAGCCATGCCTATGTCATGGACGTGCCTGGCCGGCCGACACCGCTCATCATTACCGATGCCGCTATCAACATCGCCCCCTCCCTCGAGGAAAAGGCCGACATCATCCGCAACGCCATCGATCTCGCGCATGTGATCGGCATGGAGGCGCCCAAAGTCGCGATCCTCGCTGCGGTCGAAACCGTCAACCCGGCAATGCCTTCGACGCTGGATGCGGCGGCGCTCTGCAAGATGGCGGATCGCGGGCAGATCAGCGGCGGCATTCTCGATGGACCCCTCGCCTTCGACAATGCGGTCAGCGAGGCCGCGGCCAGGGAAAAGGGTATCGTTTCCGAAGTTGCGGGCCATGCGGAAATTCTGGTCGTGCCCAACCTCGAAGCCGGGAACATGCTGGCCAAGCAGCTCACATTCCTGGGCGGCGCCGACGCGGCCGGTATCGTGCTTGGCGCGCGCGTGCCGATCATCCTGACGAGCCGTGCCGACAGCCTGCGCACGCGTCTCGCGTCCTGCGCAGTGGCGGTGCTGATGGCGCGCGCCGTGACGCCGGCAGCCCCTGGATTGCCCGGGGGCAAGAGTGCATGAAGGCGGTCGTCAGCCTCAATTCCGGCTCGTCGAGCATCAAATTCTCTCTCTTCGCCATGGAGCCGGGAGGCAGCCTCCAACTCGCGGCCGGCGGAAAGATCGAGAAAATCGGGATAGTGCCAGCGCTGAAGGCCCGAGGGACGGACGGTACGATCCTGCTCGATCGCACCTGGCCGGATGGCGCAGGCCTTACCCACGCCGACTTGCTGGCCGATCTTTTTTCCTGGGCGATGCAGCATCCACTTGAAGGCTATGAGATCGCCGCCATCGGACACCGCATCGTCCATGGCGGCACAGAATTTTCCGTCCCGCGGCGCATCGATTCTGAATTGATCGACAAGCTGGAAGCACTTTGTCCGCTGGCGCCCCTGCATCAGCCCCATAACCTGGCTGCCGTCCGGGCGATCACCAAGCTTGATCCCGACCTGCCTCAGGTCGCCTGCTTCGACACCGCTTTCCATCATGACAAGCCAGCCCTCGCCTCTCGTTTCGCAATCCCCCGTGCGCTTCACGACCAGGGCATCCGTCGCTACGGTTTTCACGGCCTTTCCTATGAATATATCGCCCGGCGCCTCGCCGCGATCGACCCGGCGCTGGCCTCGGGCAAGGTCATCGCCGCACATCTGGGCAATGGCGCGAGCCTTTGCGCCATGGCGGCGGGGCAAAGCGTCGACACGACCATGGGGTTCACCGCGCTCGACGGTTTGATGATGGGCTCCCGCTCGGGCAGTCTCGACCCCGGTGTCGTGCTGCATCTCATGACGCAGATGGGCATGGGCGCCAAGACGATAGAGGATATGCTTTACAGGCAATCGGGCCTTCTGGGCGTGTCGGGCATTTCCAGCGACATGCGCACGCTTGCCGCGAGCGACGCACCCGAAGCGAAAGAAGCGATTGATCTCTTCGCCTGGCGGGTAGCCCGTGACACCGGCGCCCTTGCCGCTTCGCTGGAGGGTGTGGACGGGATCATCTTTACTGCTGGCATCGGCGAAAATGACGCGGGCATGCGCAGTCTTATTGGTCGCCGGCTCCAATGGCTGGGCCTTGAGATCGATGATCGCGCCAATGCTGCAGGTGAGACGCTGATCAGCGCCCCCGAGAGCCGGATCAAGGCCCTCGTCATCCCCACCGACGAGGAACGCATGATCGCAATTCACACGCTCAGCCTGCTGCAGGAGACCGCCCAATGACACCGCTTGTAGATCTGACCGGCAAGCGCGGCCTCGTCATCGGGATCGCAAACGAACATAGCATCGCGGCAGGATGCGCGGAGGCATTTGCCCGGTGCGGCGCCCGGCTTGCCGCCACCTATCTCAACGAAAAGGCAAAGGACTGGGTCCAGCCTGTCGTCGACCAGCTCGGCGTCGAATGGACTGCGCCGTGCGATGTACGCATCCCCGGCGAACTCGAGGCGCTTTTCGGCCAGGTGCAAGAACGCTGGGGTGGCCTCGATTTCCTGCTGCACTCGATCGCCTTCGCGCCGAAGGAGGATCTCCACGGTCGGGTGGTCGACAGCAGTGCGCAAGGCTTCTCGACGGCGATGGACGTGTCCTGCCACAGTTTCCTTCGCATGGCGAAGCTCGCCGAACCGCTGATGGCAACGGGCGGATGCCTGCTTTGCGTGACCTTCTATGGTTCGGAGCGGGTGGTCGAACACTATAACCTGATGGGTCCCGTCAAGGCGGCCCTGGAAAGCGCAACGCGCTATGTCGCCGCGGAACTGGGCGCCAAAGCCATTCGGGCACACGCTATTTCACCAGGGCCGATTGCCACCCGCGCCGCAAGCGGAATCGACCGGTTCGACGAATTGCTCGATCGGGCTGCCGCGCAGGTTCCCGCAGGAAAATTGGTTGACGTAAGCGACGTCGGCGCGCTGGCCGCCTTCCTCGTCAGCGATGCCGCGAAGCGGATCACCGGCACGATCATTCCGGTCGATAACGGGCAGCATCTTTTCGCGTGATCGTTCGGGCTGCCCCTCTTGCCCTCGCAGCCAGCGCCGTACTGGCGTCGCAGGCGCACGCGCAAGCTGCTCTGGAGTATGTCGTCCAGCGCGCAGGCAACCGCGATCAGAGCGGACATATCCTTGTCGATGTGCGCGTTCTCAATGCCGGGGCGGCCGCGCAGGAGGTTCGCCTTCCCGACGAGGTTGCGGCCGATCTGGTCAGCAACGGCACGTATCGAAAGGTCTGGCTGCAACGAGGCGAAAAACAGGCTGCGGTTCTGACGATCCGGGCCAATGGCTTTGCGGCGGCGCGCTACCGGATCGACTTTCAGGACGTCATGGACGGCGCGGCCTTGTCCATTCCCTCCTGGTCAACGCAGCAAATCCTCCTGACGATCGGCGTCGATCCTGAGGCCGACCGCTCTGCCCCGGTCGCCCTGACTGCCGCGCCCTCGCTCACGCCTCCGACCTCTCCGCAGATATCGCCAGACTCCGTCACACCATCGCCGACAGACCGAACCCGGGGCAATGCTTTCATCCCCAATCTCTCGGTCTACGAACCGATCTATGCGGTCTATGGCCCCGGCACCAACACAGACGCACGCATCCAGATCAGTTTCAAATATCAGCTGTTCGGAAGTCGAGCGCGGATGGACCGCTCTCCCTCGCTGATCGACGGCCTCTATTTCGCCTATACCCAGCGCATGTTCTGGGACGTGGCGGCGAAATCCTCGCCCTTCCGCAATATCGATTATCAACCCGAGCTCTTCTATCTCTCGCCTGCCCTGCCCGTGTCAGATAAGGCCACGATCAGCGGCCAGATCGGCCTTCGCCATGAGTCCAATGGACGCGATGGCGCAGCCTCGCGCAGCCTCAACATGCTCTATCTGGCCCCGATGGCCGGCTTCTCGCTCGGCGAGGACCGAAGGCTGACGATCGCGCCGCGGCTGTGGCTCTATCTCGGAAACCTTTCGGACAATCCTGACATTCGCCGATATCGCGGCAATAGCGGGCTTTTCATTGAGGCCAGCGAGGATGATGGGCTGCGCGTCTCGGCTTCTACCCGTCTCAACCTGGGTAGCGGCAAGGGAGCTCTGACCGCCGAGCTCTCCTACCCGTTCCGGCGTATCCTGGGCGGAGGCCCGGACTTCTATCTCTTCGGCCAGGGCTTCACCGGCTATGGCGAAAATCTGCTCGACTATAACAAGCACGTGACGCGCCTGCGGATCGGCGTGGCGCTCGTGCGATGAACGCTCAAGGAGGTATAGCGTGAAGCTGCGGGGCCCTATCGTCATTCCCATTCTGGCCGTCGTCCTCATCGCCCTGGCTTTCGGGCTGTGGTGGATGTTTGGACGCACCGACAAGCTCCCCGATACCATCGTGCGCGGCAACGGCCGTCTCGAGATGACGCGCACCGATATTGCCGCCAAATATCCTGGCCGCCTGATGTCGCTTGACGTCCATGAAGGTGATCTCGTCGGGGCGGGTCAGGTCATCGCCCGGCAGGATGATGTAGACCTCAAAACCCAACTCGCCGGAGCGCTTGCCAAGCGCGAACAGGCAGTATCCGCCCTCATGCGCGCGCAAGGGGAGCTCGCCGCGCGGGACAGTCAGGCTCAGCTCGCCCGCATCGACTGGGTCGAGACCGGCAAGCTGCGGGAGCGTGACATGGTCTCGAACGTCGAGCTGGAGCAGCGTCGCCTGGCCTTGGGTGCTGCGCAAGGTGGCGCCCAGGCGGCGGGCGGCGGTGTCGGCGAGGCACGCTCGGCCATTGCCCAGGCCGACGCCCTGATCGCGCAAACCAGAGCCGGCCTTGCCGACCTGCGGATCATCGCACCGACGCCCGGGCGCGTCGAATATCGGATCGTCGAGCCTGGAACCATGTTGCCACCGGGCGGCAAGATCGTGTCGCTGGTCAATGCCGAGGATGCCTGGCTCACCTTCTTCCTGCCCGCTTCGGTCGCCGGCAAGATCAGGATCGGCGACGAGGCACGCATTCTTCCGCAGGGTTTTGGCGACGCCATTCCCGCGCGCGTCAGCTTCGTGGCGCCCGGTGCGCAGTTCACGCCAAAATTCGTCGAGACGGCCAGCGAACGCGAGAACCTGTCCTACCGGGTGAAGCTGCAGATCGCGCCTGATCTCGCCCGTGGCCTGGACGGAAGGCTGAAAGCCGGCATGACGGCGGACGGGTTCGTGCGCACCGATACGCGCCAGCCCTGGCCCGACCTCACCAAGATCGACAAATGATCCCGCCCGCTCAGATCCTCCCCGAAGAGGCGATACGGATCGAAAGCCTTTCGCATCGATATGGCGGTATCATCGCCCTGAACGAGGTTTCGCTCTCCCTGCCCAAGGGGAAGACCACCGCGCTGGTCGGGCCCGATGGCGTAGGCAAGTCGACGCTGCTCGGCCTCATATCCGGCGTGAAAAAGCTGCAAACGGGACGTCTTTCGGTTCTCGGCTTCGATCTCACCGAGCGTCGCAAGCGGGAGGAGTTCCTTTCCCGCGTCGCCTATATGCCCCAGGGGCTTGGTCGCAATCTCTACCCGACGCTTTCCGTCCGCGAGAATATCGACTTCTTTGGTCGCCTCTTCGGACTGTCTGCAGTCGAGCGGGAAGCGCATATGCGGCGCTTGCTGGACGCGACGGGGCTTGCACCCTTTCCGGACCGGCCCGCCGGCAAACTTTCGGGC
Source organism: Sphingobium sp. ba1 (assembly GCF_000743655.1). Taxonomy (NCBI): domain Bacteria; kingdom Pseudomonadati; phylum Pseudomonadota; class Alphaproteobacteria; order Sphingomonadales; family Sphingobiaceae; genus Sphingobium; species Sphingobium sp. ba1. Next base: position 1,287,100 of record NZ_JPPQ01000069.1, on the reverse strand, counting down.
GGCATGAAGCAGAAGCTGGGCCTGTGTTGCTCGCTGGTGCACGATCCGGATCTGCTCATCCTCGACGAACCCACCACGGGGGTAGACCCTCTTTCACGACGGCAGTTCTGGGAACTGGTGGATGCGATGTGCGCGGAGCGGCCGGACATGACCGTGCTGGTCTCCACGGCTTACATGGAAGAGGCAGAGCGCTTTGGCCACCTCGTGGCGATGGACGATGGCAAGGTGATCGCGCAAGGGGATACGCGCGAGATCATGCGTGACGCGGGCGCGGATACGCTCGAAGCCGCCTATGTTCGCCTGCTTCCGCAAGACAAGCGGCCATCGGGCGACGCGCTGGTCGTGCCGGCCTGGCAGGACAAGGGCGAAGCGCCGGCAATCGAGGCGCATGATCTGACGCGGCGCTTTGGTGATTTCGTAGCGGTCGATCATGTGAGCTTTCGCATCGGACGCGGCGAGATATTCGGTTTTCTGGGCTCGAACGGCTGCGGCAAGACCACGACCATGAAGATGCTGACCGGCCTGCTCGATGCGACGGACGGAACGGCCAGCCTTTTCGGGCGGCCGATCGCCCCCGGAGACATGGAGACGCGCATGCGCGTGGGCTATATGTCGCAGGCCTTCTCGCTCTATGAAGAGCTTTCGGTTCGCCAGAACCTGGTCCTTCATGCGCGGCTCTATCGCGTGCCACGCCAGCAGGCAGGCGAACTGGTTTCGGCCGCGCTTGCCCAGTTCGAGCTCGAAGCCCATGCCGATGCCGTTCCCGCCGCTCTGCCGCTCGGCATACGGCAACGCCTGCAACTCGCCGCCGCCTGCCTCCATCGACCCGAGATCCTGATCCTGGACGAGCCCACGTCCGGCGTCGATCCGGCGGCGCGCGACATGTTCTGGCGCCATCTGATCCGCCTCTCGCGCGATGAAGGGGTAACGATCTTCGTCTCCACCCACTTCATGAACGAGGCGGAACGGTGCGACCGCATATCGCTGATGCATCGCGGGCGGGTTCTGGCGGTCGGCGCGCCGACGGAACTCACACAGCGATATGATGCGCAGCGGCTCGAGGATGCTTTTATCGCTGTCCTCGAGAAGGATAATGACGAAGCGCCGACTGCTTCCGCCCATCTGCCGGTCGATGCTTCGGTCGCTTCGTCCACTCCTGCCGCCGGTGCGCGATCGACGGCTCCCGGCCGGCCGCGATTACCAACCGCTGCCGGCAGCTGGCCGGGCTTCGCCTGGGCCTTTGCCCGGCGCGAAGCGACCGAACTCATGCGCGATCGCATCCGGCTCGCCTTCGCGCTGATCGGCCCGATCATCCTGCTGTGCATTGCAGCCTACAGCATTTCCTTCGACGTCCAGAATATCCGCCTTGCCGTTCTCGATCATGACCGCAGTGCCGCCAGCCGTGACCTGCAACTTTATTTTGAAGGGTCACGCTATTTCCGGGTTGAGCCCGAACTTGCGAGCGACGCGGCCGCCGATCAGGCGCTGCGCGAGGCATCGACCAAGATGGTGCTGGACATACCCCCCGGCTTCGGACGCGATCTGACCGCAGGGCGGCGGCCCGCGGTCGACGTGCGGATCGACGGCGCGAGTCCTTTCCCCGCGTCGAACGCCCGCGCTTATGCCGAGGCTGTTCTCCTTCGCTACGCAATGGACCAGTTGCGGTCCGCGCAGCCCTTCGCTGTGCCTGATCTCTCGTCCACAATCGAACCGCGCTTCATCTACAATCAGGAGTTTCGCAGCATCTACGCCATGGCGCCGGGCGTCCTGATGCTCTGCATGATCCTCATTCCCGCGATGCTGACGGCCCTTGGGGTCGTGCGCGAAAAGGAAATCGGCTCGATCACCAATCTCTACGCTTCGCCGGCGAGCCTGGGCGCATTCCTGGTCGGCAAGCAGATGCCCTATGCCCTTCTTGCGATGATCAGTTTCGTGACGCTGATCCTGGTGACTGTCTTCATTTTGGGAGTACCGCTCAAGGGGTCCTTGCCGGCCCTTCTGATCGGCGGGTTCCTCTTCATTCTGTCTGTCACCGGGCTGGGGCTGATGATCTCGGCCTTTGTGCGCTCGCAGGTCGCCGCCATCTTCGCGACATCCCTCATCTGTCTTATTCCGTCGGTGAACTTCTCCGGGCTCCTTTACCCCGTTTCCACCCTGACAGGCCCGAGCCATATCATCGGGCTGACCTTCCCCTCCTCCTGGTTCCAGATCGTCAGTCTCGGCACATTCACCAAGGGTCTGGGCATGGCCAGTTTCGGCCAGGCCTATCTGGCCCTGATGGCGCTCGCATTCCTCTTCGTGGGCGGCGCACGCCTGATGCTGGGAAAGCAGGAGAAATGACGCGCTGGATTCTCAACGTTGCGCTTCTGAGCGGCAAGGAACTGCGCAGTGTCATGAAGGATGTGACGCTGATGGCGCTTATCCTCTTCGCTTTCACCGTGGCGATCCAGCTTGTTGCGAACGGGGTACGCGCAGAGGTCATGAACGCTTCGGTCGCGATCATGGACGAGGATCATTCCGAACTGTCGCGCCGGCTGCGCGATGCCATCCAGCAGCCCTATTTCAAACCACCCGAGGACATCGAGCGATCCGCGATCGGCCCTGCGATGAATAGCGGAAAATATATCTTCGTCATCGAAATCCCGCCCCGCTTCGAAGCCGATACGCTCGCGGGCCGGTCGCCTTCCGTCCAGATTCTCGTCGACGCGACCGCCATGACGCAGGCAGGTCTGGGCGCTGCCTATTTCCAGCAGATATTCGCGCAGGAAACGCTCGACTTCCTCCATGCCCGGGGCCTCCTGGAGGCGCTGCCGGTCCAGGTCGAAAGCCGGATGCATTTCAATCCCAACGCCCAGTCGGCCTGGTATACCTCGGTCATGCAGATCGTCACCAACGTGACGGTGCTCTCGATCATCCTCGTCGGCGCGGCGGTGATCCGTGAGCGTGAGCATGGCACGATCGAGCATCTGCTGGTGATGCCCGTGCGCGCCAGCGAGATCGCCTTCGCCAAGATCCTTGCCAACGGCCTCGTCATCCTGCTGGCCTCGATCGCGTCCCTCTGGTTCGTCGTTCATGGCGTTCTGGGCGTGCCGCTGACCGGATCTCTCCTGCTCTTCACTGCCGCGATGTTTCTCTACCTCTTCTCGGTCACCTCGCTCGGCATGTGGATGGCAACGCTCGCGCCATCCATGCCGCAGTTCGGGCTCTTCGCAGTGCCCGTCTACGCCATCGCTTATCTGCTCTCGGGAGCGGCAACGCCGCTCGAGAGCATGCCCTCGGCGATCCGGACGATTGCGCTATGTCTGCCGACCACCCAGTTCGTCAGCCTCTCCCAGGCGATCCTCTATCGCGGCGCGGGCGTGCGAACGATCCTGCCGGAACTCGCGATCATCTGCGGCTCGGGCGTGTTCTTCGTGGCGATGGCCGTCAGCCGCTTCCGTTCGATGCTCTCAAGGCAGGGCTAAAGGTCATGGATGACATCACCCAGGAAAATCAGAATGCATAGCCAATTGCTTCCTCCATCGCTCGCGCTGCTGCTCACCGCTTGCGCCAGCGTCCCGAACACGCCCGCGCACGCGCCACGCATCACTCCGCCCAATCGCCTGGATGCGGCGGCGGCGAACGACGCGGCAATAACCGGGACAGACCGCTGGTGGACGGCGTGGGGCGATCCCGCTCTTGATGCGCTGGTCGAGAAATCGCTCGAAGCAAACGCCGATATCCGCGCTGCAAAGGCCCATGTCGCCGCCGCGCGTGCGCTAGTCACTGTCGCGGAATCGGCGCTTTATCCTACCGTTGCCGCAAATGGCACAGCGTGGGCCAGTCAGAGCGATGCCGGGATCGATGACAAGTGGCAGGCCATGCTGCCGTCGCTGTCCGGAAACAGCGGCAGTGGATATCTGGTGGGTCTTGGAGCCACCTGGGAGGCTGACCTGTTCGGTGGACGCCATGCCGACGCCGAAATGGCGCGCGCGCTTTCCGAAAGCACCGCACGAACGGCCGATGGCGTCAGGCTCATGGTCGCCGCCGATGTCGTCGAAAATTATCAGCAGCTGCAGGGGCTGAGGCGGCGCCTCGATGTCCTCGATCGCAGCGAGGCTACGGCCAGTCGCCTTGTCGATTATGCGGCCGCCCGGCAGCGGACGGGCGCCGCGACAGCGGCCGATGTCACCCGCGCCCGCAATGGACTGGAGGCGCTGCGCGCCTCCCGCCCGGCCCTCACATCCCTCGT
>NZ_JPPQ01000069.1:1272526-1282859 GCF_000743655.1 Sphingobium sp. ba1 | reverse complement strand
GGCCCTTGACCTTCACCTTGAGCCAGACACGCTGCAGGCGGCCATCAGCGTCGAACAGGAAGGTGTCGCGCTCGATGCCCATATAAGAGCGGCCATACATGGATTTTTCGACCCAGGTGCCGAAGGCTTCGCACAGCGTACCTTCCTCGTCGGAGGCCAGGATCACCGACAGGCCATATTTGTCGGCGAATTTGCGCAGCTTGGCGGGCTTGTCCTTCGACACGCCGACGACCGGGACGCCCGCCGCCGCAAATTCGTCGGCCAGCGCGGTGAAATCCTTGGCTTCGTTGGTGCAGCCCGGCGTGTCCGCCTTGGGATAGAAATAGACGACGAGCGGCTTGCCTGCATAGCGGTCCAGCGTGAACTCCACGCCATCGGCATCCTTGATCGTCCCCGTGGGGATGGCGTCGCCCTGTTGCAGCATCATATATCCTCCGAATAGGGCGCGGCGAGCGCGGCCCAGGCCTGGCCGACGCTTTGCCGCGCCTGCGCATAGCTTTCAAGCAGACTGTCCCAATGGTCAGCCCCGCAGGCGCGCGCGACGAGCGGACGGGTCGCTTCGGCCGGTTCGGTCGATCCGGGCGCGACGAGACGCGAGACGACGAGATAGCGGGTAATGAGGTCATGCGCGGCGATGAGATCGGCGGGCAGATGCCCCGCAGCGACGAGGTCCGCGAGCGCTTTGCCCAGATCCGGGTCGAACGCCATGCCGTAACGAAATTGCGAGACGTGGATTAGAAATTCGAGATCGACCAGGCCACCGGGCACCAGCTTGACGTCGAGGTCGCTGGCAGGCGGCTTGTGGGTGGCGATGTCCCGCCGCATCTGCACCGCCTGCCGCGCCAGTTCATCGAAGTCGCGGGGGCGATGCAATGTCTCGGCGAGGATGGCCTCCAGCGCAGCGTGAGCTTCGGGCGATCCGAACACAGGCCGGGCGCGGGTGAGCGCGAGATGCTCCCAGGTCCAGGCGGCTTCGCGCTCATATTTCGCGAAACTGTCGAAGCTGACCGCCAGCAGCCCCTGCGCGCCCGATGGCCGCAGCCTTGTATCGACCTCATAGAGCGGGCCGGAGGCGGTATGGACTGACAGCGCATTGGTGACGCGCTGGGCCAGGCGGTTGAAATAGAGGGTCGCGCCGAGCGGCCGGGCACCATCGGACTCGGTCTGGAAATCGCCGGTGAAGAGATAGATGAGATCAAGGTCGGAGGCGTGGGTCAGCAGGCCGCCCCCCATCCGGCCCAGCGCCAATATGACCAGTTCGCCGCCCGGCACCGTACCATGCGCGGATTCGAACTCGGTGATGGTGGCATTAGCCAATGTCTCGATCGCGGCCTCAGCCACGCGGCCATAGCCGCGCGCGGCTTCGAGCGGATCCCCGCCACGGATGATCTGTACCCCCAGCGCGAAGCGGCGATCGCCCACCCGCTGGCGCACCCGGTCGAGCAGCGCCTGATAATCCTCGCCCGGCTCCAGCGCGCCAAGCTGGGCGGTCAGCCCTTCAACCGAGGGCGGCGGGTCGAAGGCGGTGGCGTCGATCAGCCCGTCGATCAGTTCGACCCGGCGGGCGAGCGCATCGGCCAGCGTCGGCGCATGGCTCAATATCTCGGCAAGCAGTTCGACCAAAGCGGGCCGGGCGGCGAGCAGCTTAAAGAAATTGATGGCGCTGGGCAGCCGGGCAATCATGTCGTCGAGCCGGTTGAGCGCGCGGGCGGTATCGGGTGCCTTGGCGATCGCGCGCATCACGCCGGGTAGCAGCGCTTCCAGCGCCTCGCGCGAGGGGCCGCTGCGCAGCGCGCGGATCGTGCCCCCGCGCCAACGGGCGATGCGGGCGAGCGGCGTGTCAGCATCGACAAAGCCCATGGCGAGCAACTGGCCCTTCAGCCGATCTTCGTCATGGGACAGCGATGTGTCGTCGGTCTGCGGGGTCAGCCGGTCATAATTGCGGCCGACCCATTCGACATGCGGGGTCAGCACGGCGAGCAGCGCCGGACCATCTGCAAGGCCGTGCAACCGGGCAACATTGTCGAGCGCTGCGTCGCTCTTGGGCAGTTCGTGCGTCTGAAGGTCGTCAACCATCTGGAGGCGATGCTCGATGGTACGCAGGAGGATGTAAGCGGCATCGAGCCGCGCCGCGACGTCGGGTTCGATTACGCCCGCGTCGGCCAGTGCGCTAAGCGCTTCGCGCGTGTTGCCCGACCGCAGTGCGGGATTGCGCCCGCCATGGATCAACTGATGCACCTGCGCGAAAAATTCGACCTCGCGGATGCCGCCGCGTCCGCGCTTCAAATCATAGCCCAGGCCGAACGCTTGTCCCTGCGCATAATGGTCGCGGATGCGGCGGCTGATATCGACGATGGCATCGATCGCGCCGAAGTCGAGGCTGCGCCGCCACACGAAGGGGCGGATCTGGCGCAGGAAATAGTCGCCCAGTTCCATGTCGCCCGCCGCGGCACGCGCACGGATGAAGGCGGCCTGTTCCCAGCCGACCGCCATCGATTCATAATAGCCGATCGCCGCTTCCACCGGCAGCGCGATCGGCGTCGCTTCGGGCGACGGGCGCAGCCGCAGATCGACACGAAAGACATAGCCGTCGCCATCGGGCGCGCTCAGCAATTCGGTCATGCGTCGCGCAATCCGCACCGCGGCATCGGCAACATCCTCGCGATCGCGATGCGGCAAGGTCGCAGGATCGTAGAGGAGAATGGGGTCGATGTCGGAGGAATAATTGAGTTCGCGGCTGCCATGCTTGCCAAGCGCCAGCACGACGAAGCCGCGATGAGGCATGTCGGGATAGCGTTCCTGCATGGCGGCGGCGAGCGCCTCTTCCAGCGCGGTGTCGGCAAAGTCGGACAGGGTGCGGGTAACCCGGTCCAGATCCCACGCCCCTGACAGGTCGGCGGCCGCGACGGTCAGGGCGATGGCGTTGCGCCGTCGCCGCAGCGATCGGGCCACCCCGTCCTGCGGGCTGCCTGCCGCATGGGCCATGGCCAGCGCGGCGTCGAAATCCCCGGTCGCGAGGCAATCGGCCAAGGTCGGCAAGCGATCCAGCACCCGCGCCAAAAAGGGCGAATGTGCCCGTATCCGTGCTTGTGTCTGCGGCCAGTCCGTCACGCACTCTCTCCCGTCTTTGCGCGGGCTATCGCGTGACCATGCGACGAATGCCAGCAACTTTTTGGCCCGACGACCGTTCTATGGATTATGGAAATGCAGCGCAAATATGCTTGCCGATCGGCAACGGGCGGCGACGGCGACAAAGGCCGGATCGTCACCGTCGCGCTGCCCGCCCCTTATGAGGGGATCGGCAATGCCTTGCGCAAGACCTACAGCCCGCCGCGCGACAGTTTGCCCGACGATATGATGGCACTGCTCAAGAAGCTCGATCATCATTGAAACGGCGCGTTGCCTGGTAGGGCAGCAGTTTCTTTACCTCTGATCCTTAAATGCAGACTGCATTATCGTCGGGATCTGGGACGGCTCCATGCTCTATCGCAACTTTGCCATCGCCACCTTGTTGGGTGCGCCCTTGCTGGTCATGATCGTGGAAGCGGTGGTGCCCAAGCCGCAGCCTGCAGCGGAGACAAGCGCCGTGGCGGCGGCGACCCCCGCGCCAGTTACGCCGGTCCCGCCATCACCTCCCATTGTCATGCCCCAAGCGCCACCCGTCGCGGCGATGCCCGATTATGGGCAGCCGCTTCCGGGCGCAGGCCAACCCGCGATCGTGCCCAATGCCGAAATGCCCACGACAGCCAGCGGGCCGATCTTTTCGTCCCGTTCCGCGCCGCCGGGGTCGCCCAACGCGGAATGACCGTCAGATCGCGCCGCTGAACGTGTCGCACTGAGCGGGGTCGCCGGTCGACAGGCCTTTGCGTAGCCAGACCATGCGCTGTTCGCCGCTGCCATGCGTAAAGCTCTCTGGCACGGGACGACGTCCGGCCGCTTTTTGCAGCGTATCATCGCCGATCGCTTCGGCAGCGCGCATGCCCTCTTCCAGATCGCCCGCTTCCATCAAATTGGTGTCGCGCGCGGCCCATACGCCGGCATAGCAATCGGCCTGCAACTCCATCTTGACCTGGAGCGCATTGCCCTCCGCCTCGCTGGCCCGGCTTTGGGCGGCGCGGACCTTGTCGGCGGTGCCAGTGATGGTCTGGATATGATGGCCCACTTCATGCGCGATGATATAGCCGATCGGGAAGTCGCCCGGCGCGTTGAAGCGGCTCTCCATCTCGTTGAAGAAGTCGGTGTCTATATAGATGCGCTGATCGGCCGGGCAGTAGAACGGCCCCATGGCCGATTGTGCCGCGCCGCAGCCCGACTGGCCGTTCTGGGTGTAGAAGACCAAGGTGGGTGGCGGATATTGCTGCCCCTCTGCCTTGAAGATGTCGGCCCAGCGGCGCTCGGTCGATCCCAGCACCTTGAGCGACGTGCGCTGGATGTCGGTGAGTTCGGTCGTCGCGGGGCGTTCCGTCTGCACCGACTGGCCGCCACCACCACCACCGCCGCCGATCATGCTGAGCGGGTTCATGCCCATCACCACCATGATGACCAAAACCACGGCGATGCCGCCGCAACCAAAGCGACTGCCGATCAGCGGCAACAACATGCCGAGGCCTCCGCCAAGGCCGCCGCCCCCGCCCCGGCCGTCCTGCACTTCGAAATTGCCGCTTTCCTGTTCGTCGTCGAGCCGCATGATACCCTCCCTCTATCCATCGCGGCCTACGCGATTCCCTGGCGGCTGGAAACCATCGCAAGGGTCATGCGGTTGCAAGGCGGTGAATAATTTACCTGCTACTATGCGTTGGATTGCGAGGCCTAAACCCTATATTGCAGTGCGACATGGCTGACAGTGATCCCCCCATCCACCCCAAGCCGCTGCGCCGTGCGCGTACGCCGCTCCCCCTTCCCCGCGAAGTCGCGCTGTTGCTGCAAGGCGGCGGGGCGCTCGGTTCCTTCCAGTCCGGCGCCTATGAGCGACTCGACGAACTGGGTGTGGACGTCACCTGGGTCGCGGGGATTTCGATCGGCGCGATCAATGCGGCAATCATCGCGGGCAACGAGCCGCATCGCCGGATCAGCCGCCTTAAGAAATTCTGGTATACGGTGTCGGGCGGCATGCCCAACATCATCCTGCCCGAAATCGACCAGATTCGCGAAGCGATGCATCTGCTCGCTGCCGGCACGGTAGCCAGTTTCGGCGTGCCGGGCATGTTCCGCCCCCGCCTGTGGCCCGCCACCCTGATGCCGGAAGGCACGCCCGGTGCGATCAGCTTCTACGACAGCGCACCGCTCAAGGAGACGCTGGACGCCTGCGTCAATTGGGATCTGCTCAACGACGGCCCGGTGCGGTTGTCGGTCGGCGCGGTCGATGTCGAGACCGGCAATTTCGCCTATTGGGATACGCGCGGCCCCGGCGGCAATACGCGGATCGACGCGCGGCACATCATGGCATCGGGCGCGCTGCCCCCTGGCCTGCCGCCGATCGAGATTGACGGGCGCTGGTATTGGGACGGGGGCATCGTGTCGAACACGCCGCTCGCCCACGTGCTTGATCACCAGACCGACGACATGCTGGTGTTCCAGGTCGACCTCTTCCCCGCCGAAGGGCCGATGCCGCGCCACATGACCGACGTCTATTCGCGGGCGAAGGACATCCAGTTTTCCAGCCGCACCCGCCAGGTTACCGACCAATATCTGCGGCTGCGGCGCGAGCATGGCGCGATCAAGGCGTTGCTCGACAAGCTGCCGCCCGCCTTGCAGGGCGAACCAGAAGCGCAGAAGTTGCGCGATATCCTCGATGTCGGGTCGGTCAACATCGTCCACCTCATCTACCGCACGCGCGATTGGGAAAGCGGGGCGAAGGACTTTGAATTTTCGCGCTCGACCATGCTCGACCATTGGGCGCAGGGTCGCGATGCCGTGGAGGAAGTGATGCACAAGGGCGATTTGATCGCGCGCAACATCCTGAACGGCAAGAGTTCGACCTTTGATCTCGACGCCCCCGATCATCTCAAGGAGAAAAAGGCATGAGCAAGTCACTGGTGGGCAAGACCGCTCTCATCACGGGTTCGACGTCGGGCATTGGCCTCGCTTATGCCAAGGTGCTGGCGGGCGAAGGCGCGAATGTCGTCATCAACGGCTTTGGCGATGCCGATGCGATCGAGAAGGAGCGGCTGGGGCTAGAGGCGCTGAGCGGTGCCAAGGCGCTCTATAGCGGCCATGACCTGACCAAGGCGGACGAGATCGAGGCGATGATGGCGCACGCGGCCGAGGCCTTTGGCGGGGTCGACATCCTGATCAACAATGCCGGTACGCAGCATGTGTCGCCGGTCGAGGATTTCCCGGTCGACAAGTGGAACCTGATCATCGCGCTCAACCTGACCAGCGCCTTTCACACGACCAGGCTGGCCGTGCCCTATATGAAGTCGAAGAAATGGGGGCGCATCATCCAGACGGCATCGGCGCACAGCAAGGCGGCGTCACCGTTCAAGAGCGCTTATGTCACTGCCAAGCATGGCCTTGCGGGCTTCACCAAGACGGTCGCGTTGGAAGTCGCGACGTTCGGGATCACCGCCAACTGCATTTCGCCCGGCTATGTCTGGACGCCGCTGGTAGAGAACCAGATTCCCGACACGATGAAAGCGCGCAGCATGACGCGCGAGCAGGTCATGAACGACGTGCTGCTGGCGGGACAGCCGACCAAGGAATTTGTGACGGTGGAACAGGTCGCGGCCATGGCGCTGTTCCTGTGCAGCGACGCCGCCGCGAACATCACCGGCGCGAATATGAGCATCGATGGGGGTTGGACGGCGCAATAAAGCGCCGTCACCGGTTCGTTCAGGCGGCCGCTGGCTCCAGCAGGCGCAGCACCGATTGCAGGCCATCTTCGCTGGCAGTCGCCAGCGGGAGTGGTCGGTCGGACAGGCCGTCATGTTCGCTGTTGAGGAACAGGATCGCAGCGGAAGCGCCTAGCGCCTCGATGGCAAGGCGCGTGACGCGGCCCTGCCGTTCCGCCGCATCCGGTGCGAGGCGCACGGCGTTGCGGGGCGTGAAGCGTCGGCCGGGCGCGGTGCGCGCGGGCGTTGGCGTGGCGGCGGCGTCAGGTGTTTGCGTCGTCATCGATCAGCTCTTCAACGTCACGATACCGACCGGCGCTGGCTTGCTGGATGGGTTGGACGCATTGGCCTTGGGCGGTTTTTCCGCCTTGGGTTTGCGCACTTCCTTGTTCGATTTCTTCTGGCTCTTGGCCATCGTCCATTCCTTCGATTAGGGGAAAAGGTCAGCCGGCCGCGCGCGCGGCTGCTTCGTCTTCAGCCTGAAATTCCGCGACGATCGCTTCATCTTCGCTCGCGACCGTGCGGGTCGCGCGGCGGCGTTCGGCATTGGCGGCGAGCGTCGCTTCCTTGCCCCAGGCATCGGCAGCGGCAAGCGCGATCCGGCGGGTGTTGGGCAGGGTTTCCGACTGCGAACGGGCGATGTGGAGCGACTGCTGGGTGAGGCAGAATGCCGATGTCTGGGCCATGGATCAGGCTCCTAATGCGAGGAATGGGGCGTTCGTGGCGGCAGGGCCAAAATAAGGTAGTGCCGCAGGGAGGACGATCATCGGGCCGCGTCGTGCGACGGATCGTTCCTTTCACATGTGAAATAGTCTCTTATGCGCAAGTTTACAAGGGCGGCGAGGAAACAGCCCCTTTTTAACCGGCGCAAAATAGGCTTATGCTCCCCCGATCCAAGGGAGACATATCAGCATGCGCCACGCGCTTACGGCCATCATGGCCGCCGTCAGCTTTTCGTCCATCGCCACCGCCCAAACCGCGGACACCCCCGTCGCCGCAGCGCCGCCCGTACAAAGCGAGATCGGCGCGGCGATCGCCAAGGATATGGACGGGCTGATGGCGCTCTATCGCGACCTGCATGCCAACCCCGAACTGTCGGAAAAGGAAGTCAACACCGCCGCCAAGCTCGCCAAGCGGTTGAAGGCGATGAAGTATGACGTGACCGAGAAGGTCGGCGGCACCGGCGTCGTGGCGGTGATGAAGAATGGGTCCGGCCCGGTACTGTTGATCCGCGCCGACATGGACGGCCTGCCGGTGGTCGAACAGACGGGGCTGGAGTTCGCGTCCAAGGTCCGCACCAAGACGCCCGAAGGCGTCGAGACAGGCGTGATGCACGCCTGCGGCCACGACACGCATATGACCGCCTTCATCCAGACCGCCAAGCTGCTCGCGGCGCGCAAGGATGACTGGAAAGGCACGCTGGTCATGATCCTCCAGCCCGCCGAGGAAGTCGGGCGCGGGGCGCGACTGATGCTGGAGGACGGGCTTTACACGCGCTTCCCCCGGCCGACCCATGCCATCGCTTTCCATGATGCCGCCAATCTGGAGGCGGGCAAGATCGGCTATACGCCGGGCTTTGCGCTGGCCAATGTCGACAGCGTGGACATCCTCGTAAAGGGCGTCGGCGGCCATGGGGCCTATCCGCAAACGACCAAGGATCCGATCGTGTTGGGATCGCGGATCGTGGGGTCGCTGCAGACGTTGGTGAGCCGTGAGCAGGAGCCGCAAGACCCCGCCGTGGTGACGGTCGGCAGTTTCCAGGCCGGGGCGAAGCATAATATCATCCCCGACGAAGCCAAGCTGCTGCTGACCATCCGCAGCTATTCGGACGAGACGCGCGAGAAGCTGATCAAGGGGATCGAACGGATCGCGCGCGGCGAGGCGATCGCGGCGGGCATCCCCGACAACCGGATGCCGGTAGTAAGCGTGAAGGACGAGTTCACCCCGTCGACGTTCAACCCGCCCGAATTTGCCGAACAGATGGCAGGCGTGCTGAAAGCCCATTTCGCCGATGATCGGGTGGTCAAGACCCCGGCGGTGATGGGCGGTGAGGATTTCGGCCGCTTCTATCGCGCGGACAAGAGCATCAACAGCTTCATCTTCTGGGTCGGCGGCGTGCCCGCCGACAAGATGGCCGCGGCCGCCGCGGGACAGGCGACGCTGCCGTCGCTGCACAGCCCCTTCTGGGCACCGCAGGCCGATAAGGTGATCGCCTCGGCGAGCGAAGCCATGACGGTGCTGGCGCTGGATATATTGAAGGAGAAATAGGGGAATGGCGGCTTAGCAGCGCATCCTGCTTCTAGGCCATCGCGGTCCTCAGTCCCAGATGCGTAACGAAAGGGTCGAAATCACGGTCGCTGAAAAGCAGCGCATGGCCGTCGCGGATGCATCGGGTGGCGATCAGCGTATCGATCGTCTTGCGGACAGTGATGCCCAATGCGCGGAGGTGGCGGAAGTGCCGAGCAGCATCGATCGCCACCTCCGCTCCGCCGATGACGATCACATCCATGGTCAGGAGCAGGCGGCGAACGCGGTCGAACTCCCGGTCAGCACTGATGCCCTGTAATATTTCAGCGAGAATGAGATCGCCGACCAGCAAGGGTTCCCGTCCCAACAGACTGTCGAGACGGTCGGCCTGGGGCGTCGCGATACCGCGAAAATAGTCGATCCAGACGCTGCTATCGACGAGGATCATCCGTCGCAGCGCTGGACGTCAAGATCACCGTCCCATTCGATCGCGCCGCGCAACGACCGCAATTCCGCTTGCTCGCTCAGGCGCAGCAGGGTGCGCAGCCCCTGTTCCACGGCCTCTTTCTTGGTCTTGATGCCGGTCGCGTGCATGGCCCGCGCCATGAGTTCGTCGTCAATTACGATATTGGTGCGCATGATGTGTATCCGATTAGAGAATTATACACATACTATGTCGGTAGAGCGGAGACAAGCAAGGCCCTTCGACAGGCTCAGGGCGAACGGAACAGCCAACATTTCATGTGGGTCGGTGGCCTTTGCGCCATTTGGTCCAGAGGTGGCGGGCGAGCATCAGGGGGGGCATGCGGAGCCAGTGGGAGCGGAGGAAGAAGGCGAAGACCAGGGCCTTACGGGTTTCACGACCCCAGCCGTCGCGGGCGAGGAGGCGGGCGCGGACGAGGTGGTCCCACAGGGTCAGGCGCGCGCCGTCGCCATAGAGGGCCAGCGCCAGGCGCCGCGCCTGCTGCACATGGGCGCGCAGGCCGTGGTGGGCGGCGCGCTGGTCCAACAGGCTCGGATCGCATTCGGTAAGCAGGCCATATATGTCCCACAGGTTGCGTAACCCGCCCTGCAGATCACCGTCAGCCAGCATATGCGCGGCGGCGTGGCAGACGCGGTCTTCGGCCGAGAGCATATATAACCCGTCGGCTATCAGTTGGGCGTCAGCGATCAGCGCGGCGGCATCGGGCTTGGGACGGGCGGTGAGCGGCAGGATGGTATGATGCACGTCGATCATCCGGTCGCGGGTGCGGTGG
>NZ_JPPQ01000069.1:1267188-1272516 GCF_000743655.1 Sphingobium sp. ba1 | reverse complement strand
TAACACGATGGCCTGGTTTTACGCCGCCGAATGGCCGACTTTTGCTCCGCCGTTGACAGGGGGGGTGGTGCTGTGCGAAGCTTGTGAAGTTCACACTGTTGCAGGGTTCGATTTTGCTGGGATTGGGGTTTGCAGGGCGGACTTCGCAATAGGAAGGTTTTTGCGAAGTTTTTGTTCGCGTGGTGAGTATGTGCAGCGGGAGGAACGGCGGCGAAATAGCCGGTCCTGACCTTCTATGTTCAGAAAGCTGCCCTTCGCATGACACCGCCCGTTACGTTCCCGCCTGATTTTCCTCCGAGCATGATCAGGCCCCGCCCTTGAGGAAGGACGATGATGATGTCCTAACATATGACGCAGGACAGCCTGAAGTCTCACTCATGCGCGAGAGCAGCAAAGGGTTTGCATCTCAAGCCATCCGAGTCTATAGATGATTATAAGTATCACAGTCAAGGCAGGATATGGCAAGCTCACCGACCCAGCAGTCAACCCTGAAGCAGTATTTCACCGAAGCTTATGAGGTAAACTCGGCTATGGCGAAGCTCTTGGGCGACGTGAATGGACTTAGAATCCTTGAGCCGAGTGTTGGAAATGGAGCTCTCCTGAGCGGTCTACAAGGATCACCTGCACATATAGACGCCGTAGATGTAGATGCGTCTGTCTTAGCCCTAACTAAGCAGCGATTTTCAAGTCTGCCCCTAAACACTCACAGGGCAGACTTCATCGACATGTTTGCGAATGGTCTTATGCTGGCTGGCTTATCCCCTTTCCGCCGCGACTATGATGCTGTAATTTCAAATCCGCCTTTTGGTCTTTTTTTTAGTCCAGAGTATCGGAAGCGCCTGAAAGCATCTTTTCCCTATCTGTACGTGCGCGAGTCGTATGGCTTGTTCTTGGCTTTCTCGCTCATGATGCTCCGTAAAGGTGGAAGATATGTATTCCTCCTTCCCGACACCTTTCTTACAAGTACCAACCACTCACCCTTGCGTCAGTATATATATAAGCATGGCGAGCCGACGCATGTGATCCGCTTTCCATCAAAGCGCTTCGAGACAGTGAACTTCGGCTATGGCAACCTCTGCATTATCGCTGGGTCCAAACGCTGCGCTACCGAAAATACAATGTTGACATGGATCGAAGCGTTTGACGGAAAGTGCCCGCTCTTGGATCAGCCCGAAAACGCCGTGTTCTCGATCACCGGATCTTGTCTAGAAAAATCCCTTGATAGCGGTTGGCGATCCAGCATGGGCCAAGTGCGATCTGAAACGGAAAGTTGGACCACGTTGGGTCAAGTGGCAGAGTGCAAAACGGGAATATATACAGGCGATAACTGTCGCTTCATTGGCTACGACCCTGCTCGGGTCACAAAGCGCCTCAATGGTCACTCGATCCATTGGGAAAGTGTCTATGAGGGAGATCTATCTTCGGACCAGCGTCAGCACGGCCTAGATACTGTCGTCGCTTATGTGCCCCTTATCAGAGGTGGCCATCGTGCCTTTGTCGATAGCACTGCATGGGCGCTCCGCTGGGACCGCGAGGCAGTCGTCTTCTACAAAACAAACAAGAAGGCGAGACTGCAAAATTCCAGCTATTATTTTAGACCGGGAATTGCTGTACCAATGGTGACATCTCGCCGACTTTCGGCTTCGCTGATGGATAGTGCTGTTTTTGACCAAGGGGTTGTTGGAGTCTTCCCACATGATCAAGAGGCGCGTGAGGCAATCCTGCTTTATCTCAACTCCTCGAAGGCGACCGAACTGCGTAACGAAATTGTGAACGGCAGCGCCAACAACTCAGCAAACTACCTCAAGCGACTCCCCGTCCCACGCTTCGGGCCAAAGGATTATTCGGAGGCAAAGCGGATCGTATCGGTGGCCGTTGCTGAAAATTTCTTGCAAGTTGATACATGCGATAGTTTCATGCAGCCCTTTTTTACCAAACAAGATAGGATGTAAGGTCGGTGGGTTGGTTCTTTAAATATCGATAAAAACCGTCGCTTAGATCGTCCCGCCAGTCTATAACTTCGTCCCGCACCAATTGGATGTCAGCGCCAGTTATTTCCTCAATTTTTTTGTAGGTATCGGCTCCGGTATAAACTTCCCATAAATTTGACCGACGTAGAACCTTCAAATAATTGTTGTTTTCATCCTGGCGGACCAAGAGCATTAGCTTGGTTCTATGGTCCCATATGTGATATGCTCGACCAACAGTAAGCAATCGTAACATGTTGCCTTTTTCATTGGATCCAAAGCCGCTCTTAAAATCAATGACATATGGTATGTCCGCTTTCCGGAAAACTTCGTCCTCCTTCATATTGATTTCGCCAACGATCTCGAACAGCGTCGAGACGTCCGTCATCACCTCCTTAGCCTTATCATGTGTTCCAAGATTGGCAGTTATCCGCTGAAGTAGCGCTTTACGCACCTCGGCAAAATTAGGAGCGTCCATTCGTACGACGGTCGTGTCCGCCGGGTACGTCCAGGCTGTTCGACAAAATGCCTCCCAGAGTTCACCGATGCGTCTTGAAAATGCCATATATTCATATGGCCAGACTTGATGGCGATATTCCAACCCAGCGACGGTACAGCAATATTGGATGACTAAAGCTGCGGTCCCACGATCTACCTCCCACATCTGTAAAATAGATGCAGACAGATTATCACGTTCTTCAGCGACCAGCGCGTTTACTTGCTGAGCTTTTTGCTGATGGGTCAGCGCAAGCTTAGAAATTCGCTCCACTGATGGAGCGAGGCGAGAGTGAAGCCGCAACAGGATTTCATTCTTGTCGAGCATTAGCGGAATCACCTGCATTTAGAGCATCGTTGAAAAGCTCATGCAGGGCGACATCGAGAGCGCTGGCGAGCTTCAGAATGTTCTTCAGGCTTGGGTTCCTCTCGCCTCGTTCAATTCCGCCTACATAGGTGCGGTCAAGACCACATGCGTCGGCAAGATCCTCTTGAGACAGTCCAGCCCTCAGCCGAAGAAAACGGACGCACCGGCCCAGCCGGGTTCTCTCGTTCTCGAAAGAGGCGTTCGCTCTTTTCATCCTGTCCTGCAAGCGGGACAGATGATTCTAAGTACACGGACTATAAGTATCAACTCTCAGCGCACCGCGGCGGTTTTGCAGCCGTTCTGCTTTCCAAGTGCAGGATGATGAACGAACGGCAACTTTTGGGACGGATATGGGCACCAGCGAATGACCACAATTGGCGCTATCCCCCCACCAACGCCCCCTCGCCATAATAAGCGGCCTCGTCCAATATCCCCTCGCGTTTCGCGACGACCACGCCGACCAGCACTTGGCCCGCGACGTTCACCGCCGTGCGGCCCATGTCGAGGATGGGGTCGATGGCGAGCAACAGGCCTGCGCCTTCGAGCGGGAGGCCAAGCGTCGAGAGGGTAAGGGTGAGCATCACGACGGCGCCGGTCAGGCCTGCGGTTGCGGCGGAGCCGATGACGGAGACGAGGGCGATCAGGGCATAGTCGAGCGGGCCAAGGGGAATGCCATAGAAGCCTGCGACGAAGATGGCGGCGAGCGCGGGGTAGATCGACGCGCAGCCGTCCATCTTGGTGGTGGACGCAAGCGGGATGGCGAAGGCGGCATAGGCTTTGTCGACGCCGAGCCGCGCGGTGACGGCTTCGGTGACGGGCAGGGTGCCGACCGAGGAGCGGGAGACGAAGCCCAACTGGATGGCGGGCCAGGCCTTGGCGAAGAAGGGCAGGGGCTTGAGGCCATGGGCGAGCAGCAGCGTCGGATAGACGATCAGCAGCACGATGCCGAGGCCGAGATAGATGGCGCCGGTAAAGACGCTCAGCCTTGCGAGCGCGTCCCAGCCATAGGTGGCGACCGCCGCGCCGATCAGGCCTGCCGAACCGACCGGCGTCAGGCGGATGACCCAGCCGAGTAGCGCGCGCACGACCGCGAGCAGCGAGCGGACGAAGGCGAGGAAGGGTTCGGCCTTCTCCCCGACTTTGAGCGTGGCGAGGCCGACCGCGATGGCGATGACCAGTAATTGCAGGATGTTGAAGGAGAGGCTGGTGCTGGCGGTGCCGTCGGGCGCGATCTTGGTGCTGCCGCTCAGCGCCAGGCTGTTGCCGGGGACGAGGCCTTTGAGAAAATCGAGCCAGCCGCCGACCGCGTCGGGCTGTTTGGCGGCGAGCGCGGCGGTGCCAAGGCCCATGCCCGGCTGGACGATGATGCCGATGGCAAGGCCGATGCTGACCGCGATCAGCGCGGTGATGGCGAACCAGAGCAGCGTCTGCCCCGCCAGCCGCGCCGCATTGTCGAGCGCGCGCAGATTGGCGATCGACGCGACGATGGCGGCGAAGACGAGCGGCGGGACGATGGCTTTCAATAGCGCGACGAAGATGGTGCCGACCGTCTGGAGCGCGGTTGCGAGCCAGTTGAGGTCGCCATCCGGCCCTGTGCCCATGGTCCGGGCGAGGAGGCCGAGCGCCAGCCCTGCGACCATGCCGACCAGCACCTGAAATCCGAAGCTGCGATAGGGGAGGGTCATGGGCGCAAATCCTTTGGGCGAACGGCGTAGCATATGGGGGAGTGGCGCAGGATTGCGCGCAAGCAATAGTTGGGCGGGGTTTAGTTTTTGGCGGGGGGGTGTCTTTACATCCTCCCCCGGTGGGGGAGGTGGCAGCACGTAGTGCTGACGGAGGGGTGTTGCGCTATCGAGAGGGTGACACCCCTCCGTCTGGCCTGCGGCCAGCCACCTCCCCTGCAAGGGGAGGATGGGTGCGGAGGATTGGCGGTTGCCTGTCGCTGTGCCACATTGGCGGTCTGACGAAATCGAGGGGCAGGTTTATGGGGTGGCGGTGTGGGTTTCTGGCGGGCGTGGCCGCGATGCTGCCGAGCGGCGCGATGGCGGCGGCGGACCCGGTGGTGGCGAAGGATATCTTGATGCGCTCTGTTGCCTTTCGTACGGTCGAGGGGGCGGGCGAGGTGCCGAAGCTCGCGGCCTATTATGCGTCGGTGCTGAAAGGCGCGGGCTTTGCCGATGCGGATGTCGTCATCACGCCGATGGGCGAGACGGCGACCTTTGCCACGACGATCCGGGGGCGGGATGCGACGCTCAAACCGTTGCTGATGATCGGCCATATGGACGTGGTGGCGGCCGACCCGAAGGATTGGACTCGCGATCCGTTCGTGCCGGTGGAGGAGAAGGGCTATATTTTCGGGCGGGGCGCGGAGGATAATAAATATGACGTCGCGATGATGGTCGCGACGCTGGCGCAGTTGAAAAAGGACGGCTGGACGCCGCGCCGCACCGTAACGCTATTGTTGTCGGGGGACGAAGAGACCGCGATGGTGACGACGCG
>NZ_JPPQ01000069.1:1256689-1267178 GCF_000743655.1 Sphingobium sp. ba1 | reverse complement strand
GGGGTTCGATGATGTCGGGTGGGGGCAGGCCGTCGGGATTGGGATCGGGCTGGGTAGCCATGACTGCGGCACTCCTTCATGGGGTTGGTCGATAGGCTACGCACGGCCCGGCAACAGGGTTCCCGGCATCATGCCACTATCCCTTGCCTCTTTCCCCGCTTTTCTCTATGCCGCGCCGACCGGCGACCGATGCGGGCGTGGCGAAATTGGTAGACGCGCCAGATTTAGGTTCTGGTATCGCAAGATGTGGGGGTTCGAGTCCCTTCGCCCGCACCAGTGCGCCAGGCCCCGGCCCATCGCAGGCGCCACCGAAATTCAGCTGAAGAAAGCGTTTGAGAGAAGAGATGCAGACTGTCGAGACGTTGAACGAGGGCCTAAAGCGCGCCTACACCGTAACCATCACGTCGAAGGATATCGACGCGCGAGTGGAAAAGGAAGTCAAGACCATGGCGCCGCAGGTGCGGATGCCTGGCTTCCGTCCCGGCAAGGTGCCCGCCAACCTGGTCAAGAAGATGCATGGCGAGGCTTTGCAGCGCGACGCGCTCAACAACAGCATCCAGGAAAGCATCCAGAAGCTGATCGCCGACCAGAAGCTGCGTCCCGCGATGCAGCCTTCGGTCGAGCTGGACGAGGGTTTTGAGTTCGGCAAGGATGCCGAGATCAAGGTCGCGCTGGAAGTGCTGCCGGAAATCGCCGCCCCCAGCGTCGATGGCCTCAAGCTTGAGCGCCTGACCGTTCCCGTGAGCGACGAACAGGTCGCGGAATCGGCCGGTCGCATCGCCACCCAGCAGGGTGCACTGGAAGAACATGCCGACGATCATGTCGCGCAGGACGGCGACACGCTGGTCATCGATTTCGTCGGCAAGGTCGATGGCGAAGCCTTTGAAGGCGGTTCGGCTGACGACATCCGGCTCAAGATCGGCGCGGGCCAGTTCATCCCCGGTTTCGAAGAACAGCTGACCGGCGTGAAGAAGGGCGAAGAAAAGACCATCGAGGTCACCTTCCCCGAAGATTATGGCGCGGAACATCTGGCCGGCAAGGCGGCGACCTTCGACGTCACCGTCAAGTCGATCCTGGACGGCGACAAGCCCAAGCTGGACGACGAGTTCGCCAAGTCGCTGGGCCTGGAAGGGCTGGAGCAACTGAACGACCTGCTCAAGGGGCAGATCGAGCAGGAGCATAACGGCCTGACCCGCACCCACATGAAGCGCAAGCTGCTCGACCAGCTCGCCGCCTCGCACGACTTCGACGTTCCGCCGAGCATGGTGGAAGCCGAATTCGAGCAGATCTGGGCGCAGCTTCAGCATGAAGCGGGCCATGAAGAAGACCCGGCCGCCGCACTCGCCGAGATGGAAGCCGAGAAAGAAGACTATCGCGCCATCGCCGTGCGTCGCGTCCGCCTTGGCCTCCTGCTCTCGGAAATCGGCCAGGCCAATGGCGTGACCGTGTCGGAACAGGAAATGAACCGCCTGATCATGCAGGCCGCGCAGCAATACGGCCCGCAGGATCGCGAGCGTTTCGTGCAATATGTCCGCCAGGACGCGATGGCCGCCGCCCAGCTGCGCGCCCCGCTCTATGAGGACAAGGTCGTCGACTATCTGTTCGACAAAGCCGAAGTCACCGAACGCACCGTGACCAAGGAAGAGCTGGAAGCAGCGATCGAAGCCGAAGACGGCGACCTCAAGCCGCATGTGCATGGCCCCGATTGCGGTCATGACCATGACGAAAAGCCGAAGGCCAAGAAGGCTGCGCCCAAGAAGAAGGCCGAGGCGGAAGACGCCCCGGTAGCCGAAGAAGCGCCCCCCGCGGAAGAAGCTGCGCCCAAGAAGGCTGCACCGAAAAAGGCTGCCGCCAAGAAGGATGTCGCCGAGGACGCGGTCGCAACCGAGGAGGCACCCGCCGCCGAGGCCGCGCCCAAGAAGAAGGCCCCTGCCAAGAAGGCCGCTGCCAAGGCCGAATAAGGCTTTCGTCAGACTGAAAGAGCGCCCGGCTTCCTCGTGAAGCGCGGGCGCTTTTCATGTCTGGGCCATTATGGCAGAGGAAATATTAACCCTGCCGGTCCATGTCTTGGCGCGCGGACGACCAGAGGATAGGCTGACGATGAAGGAATTTCCGCCCGTGGATATGGCTCTCGCCAGCGATGCTGCCGCCGGATCGCCGCGCATCGCGGTCATCCTGCCCTGCTACAATGAGGCAGAGGCCATCGTGCAGACGGTGGCCGACTTCCGCCGCGCTTTGCCGCAGGCGGTCATCTACGTCTTCGACAATAACAGCAGCGATGGCAGTCGCGACCTGGCCGCCGATGCGGGCGCGATCGTCCGCCGCGTATCGCAACAGGGCAAGGGCCATGTCGTGCGCCGCATGTTCGCCGACGTCGATGCCGACATCTACATCATGGCCGATGGCGACGCGACCTACGAAGCCGCCGCCGCCCCGGCGATGGTGGCCGCCATGCTCGCCGACAATCTCGACATGGTGGTCGGCTGCCGCAAAAGCGAAGCGGAGGAAGCCTATCGCCCCGGCCATCGCCTCGGCAACTGGGCGCTGACCGGCCTGCTCAAACAATTGTTCGGCCGCAGCTTCACTGACATCCTGTCGGGCTATCGCGTCTTTTCCCGCCGCTTCGTCAAAAGCTTCCCGGTATTGTCCGCTGGGTTTGAGATCGAAACCGAGATCAGCGTCCACGCGCTCGAACTCGCCATGCCGGTGTCGGAAGTCATCACCGCTTATGGCGCGCGACCCGAAGGATCGGTCAGCAAGCTCAGCACCTATCGCGATGGTTTCCGCATCCTGCGCACCATCATCACCCTCTATCGCATCGAGCGGCCGGTGCTGTTCTTCGGCATCATCGCCGCCTTCCTGGCGCTGCTTGCGCTCGGCCTCGCCGCGCCGCTGATCGTCACCTATATGGAAACGGGCCTCGTGCCCCGCTTCCCGACCGCGATATTGGTGACCGGCCTCATGATCCTCGCCACCCTGTCGGCGATGTGCGGCCTGATCCTCGATACCGTCGTGCGGGGCCGCCGCGAAGTGCGTCGTCTGGCCTATCTCGCCCACCGCGCGCCGTCCGATTACGCCGCGCGCGACTAGCCCGATCCCGCTGCACCTGTTCCCCCTTGAACCTGCCGCCTTTTGTGACGATGTAGGGGCGGGCAAAAGCAGCTGACTGAAAGAGCATAATGACCGATATCATGACCAACCCCATGGCCGCGCTGGTCCCCATCGTGATCGAACAGTCGAACCGTGGCGAGCGCAGCTTCGACATTTTCTCGCGCCTGCTGCGCGAACGGATCATCTTCGTGACCGGCCAGGTCGAAGATCATATGGCCTCGTTGATCGTTGCCCAGCTGCTGTTCCTCGAATCGGAAAATCCGAAGAAGGACATCTGGATGTACATCAACTCGCCCGGCGGCGTAGTGACGTCCGGCATGGCGATCCACGATACGATGAAATATATCCGGCCCAAGGTCGGCACGCTCTGCGTCGGCCAGGCCGCCTCGATGGGCAGTTTCCTGCTGGCCGCGGGCGAGCCGGGCATGCGCTTTGCCACCACCAACAGCCGGATCATGATCCACCAGCCTTCCGGCGGTGCGCAGGGCATGGCGTCCGATATCGAGATCCAGGCCAAGGAAATCCTGCGTATCCGCCGCCGCCTGAACGACCTCTACGTCAAATATACCGGACGGTCGTTGGAAGAGGTCGAGAAGGCGATGGATCGCGACACCTTCCTCGAAGCGGACGAGGCCAAGGCTTTCGGCCTTGTCGATGAAGTGTTCGACCAGCGGCCTTCCTTGGCCGATCCGTCGGATAGTTGATGGCTGACTTTGCCGCGGCGCGCCACTTCTCCCCTTGTGGAAACGGCGCGCCACGGTCTAGGATGGCCTTTGGACCAGAATATCCCTCGCCGATGCGATCAGGTCGATCGTCAAAGCGGCAGGGAAGAAAGAATGGCGAATGACTAAGCTTACCGGCTCCGATTCAAAAAGCACGCTTTACTGCTCCTTCTGCGGCAAGTCGCAGCATGAGGTGCGGAAGCTGATCGCGGGGCCGACCGTGTTCATCTGCGACGAATGCGTGGAACTGTGCAACGACATCATTCGCGAGGAGACCAAGGGCGGCCTCGTCGGCAAGAAGGATGGCGGCGTGCCGACCCCGCAGGAAATCTGCGATGTGCTGGACGATTATGTGATCGGCCAGAACCGGGCGAAGCGCGTCCTGTCGGTCGCGGTCCATAACCATTATAAGCGCCTCAACCATGGCTCGAAGCCGGGTGAGGTCGAACTCGCCAAGTCCAACATCCTGCTCGTCGGTCCCACTGGCTGCGGCAAGACCTTGCTTGCGCAGACGCTGGCCAAGACGTTCGACGTGCCCTTCACCATGGCCGACGCGACGACGCTGACCGAAGCGGGCTATGTCGGCGAGGATGTCGAGAATATCATCCTCAAGCTGCTCCAGGCGTCCGACTATAATGTCGAAAAGGCGCAGCGCGGCATCGTCTATATCGACGAAATCGACAAGATCAGCCGCAAGGCCGAAAACCCCTCAATCACCCGCGACGTGTCGGGTGAGGGCGTGCAGCAGGCGCTGCTCAAGCTGATGGAAGGCACCACCGCGTCGGTGCCGCCACAGGGCGGGCGCAAGCATCCGCAGCAGGAGTTTCTGCAGGTCGACACGACCAACATCCTCTTCATCTGCGGCGGGGCCTTTGCGGGTCTGGAAAAGATCATCGGCGACCGTCTGGAAGCCAAGTCGATCGGCTTTGGCGCCTATGTCGCCGCGCCCGAAGAGCGCAAGACTGGCGAACTGCTGCGGTCGAGCGAGCCGGAGGATCTGCTCAAATTCGGCCTGATCCCTGAATTTGTCGGTCGTCTGCCGGTCATCGCGACGCTCGAAGATCTGGACGTCTCCGCGCTGGTCAAGATCCTGGTCGAGCCGAAGAACGCGCTGGTCAAGCAATATGGCAAGCTGTTCGACATGGAGAATGTCGACTTGAGCTTCACCGACGACGCGCTGACCGCGATCGCCAAGCGCGCCATCGAACGCAAGACCGGCGCGCGCGGGTTGCGCTCGATCCTCGAATCGATCCTGCTCGACACCATGTTCGATCTTCCCTCGATGCAGGGCGTCGGCGAAGTGGTGGTCGACAAGGAAGTGGTCGCAGGCAAGAAAGAGCCGGTCCGCGTATTCAGCGAAAAGCAGAATCGGGCCGAAGACGCCGCCTGACGTCTTCCTGTCCATAACTGATCCCAAAAGGGGCCGACGCACGATCGTCGGCCCCTTTTTTATGATCTGCGGGTGCAGCGCACAAAAATTTCTGCCGCGTTGCAAAATTGCACCACTGTCAAACTAAGTCCCCACCGCACCATTAAGTCACTAAAATGCAATGATTTATGGCCAGAGGCGGGGCGTCCCCAAGCGCAACGGCGCGGGGTGGTGGAGGAATGTGACAGTCTGGATGCTGCATTGTAACAAATTTGCAATCAGAGCATCACAGGGCCGTCGCCAGTAACCGCCAAATGCGGTCCCGGCTTGAGAGAACAGCACAGCACAGGCGCCCACGCGCCACCTTTGAAAAAGGGAAAAGGGTCAAATGAAACAGTTTCTAATGGGCAGCGCCGCGATCATCGCCGTCGCCATTCCGGGCGCCGCCTTCGCGCAGTCGACCGGTTCGCAGGATTTTGAAGACACGATCGTCGTCACCGGCGCGCGCGTCAATGCAGGTGTCGGCGGCGTCGTTCTGCCCGACACCACCAAAGCCAAGGGCGTCCTGACCCAGGAAATCATCGCTAAGCAGGGTTCGGGCAACAGCATCCTGAACGCGATCAACCTGATCCCAGGTGTCAGCTTCCAGAACAACGATCCTTATGGCTCGGCCGGTGGTACGCTGAACATTCGCGGCTTCGGTCCCGATCGCGTGTCGCTCACCTTTGACGGCATGCCGCTCAATGATACCGGCAACTATGCCATCTATTCCAACCAGCAGCTCGACCCCGAACTGATCAACGAAATCAACGTCAACCTCGGTTCGACCGATGTCGATAGCCCGACGGCAGCGGCTTCGGGCGGCACCGTCAACTATCGCTCGATCAACGGGTCGGACGATTTCAAGGTCACCATGGTCGGCGCGGCTGGCGACTATGACTTCTTCCGCCTGTTCGGCCTGGTTGAAACCGGTGTGTTCACGCCGTTTGGTACCAAGGCTTGGTTCTCGGCATCGACCACGCGCAACGACAATGTGTTCAACAATTTCGGTCAGATCGACAAGCAGCAGTATAACGCCAAGATTTATCAGCCGATTGGCAGCAACGGCGATTTCGTCTCGATCGCTGGCCATTGGAACGCCAACCGCAACAACTTCTTCGGTTCGCTTCCCCTGCGTGTCGATACCGACCAGGGCCGTGTCGCTGGACCGAATTCGGCCAACCGCTATCCCATCACCAAGGATGAGCGTTTCTACACCATCGCACCTTGCACCGTTCCGACGGGCGTAGCTGGCGTTGCCGATGCTGCGGGTAGCTGCGGCACCCTGTTCGACTATCGTTTCAACCCGTCCAACACCGGCAATATCCGCATCAACTCGCGTTTCACGCTGACGGACAAGCTGACCCTGACGGTCGATCCCAGCTATCAATATGTGAAGGCGAATGGCGGCGGCACCGCTGCTGCGCGTGAAGGTCTGTTCGATCTCGATCCGGGTTCGGCTTTCGTTGGTCAGGCCGGTTATTTCGGCGGTTCGCCCTATTTCGGTCGCGATCTGAACGGTGACGGCGATCTGCTCGACCAGGTCAATGTGTTGGCACCCAGCCAGACGACGACTGACCGTTACGCTGTCCTCAGCTCGCTGCGGTACGACATCGATGACAATAACCGCGTTCGCGTAGCCTACACCTTCGATCATGGCCGCCATCGTCAGACCGGCGAAGTCGGCTTGCTGGGCCGCACCGGCGAAACGCAGGACGTGTTCCCGTCCGATGACCCGCAGGCCGCAGTCAACGGATCGATCCTGCAAAAGCGTGATCGCCTTTCCTATGCGATCCTGCATCAGATTTCGGGCGAATATATCGGCAAGTTCTTCGACGAAATGCTGACGGTTCAGGCGGGCGTTCGCGCACCGTTCTTCAAGCGCAAGCTGCAGAACAACTGCTTCACCAGCAGCGCAGCCGGCTTTGTCGAATGTTTCGGTACGGACGGCGTCATTCCAGGCAATACGGCCGCTTTGCGTCCGACTTGGGCTGGACCGCAGGAACGCACCTATAAATATGACAAGGTGCTGCCGAACCTCGGCCTGAACTTCAAGATCACGCCAGAAGCCAGCGTGTTCTGGAACTATTCCAAGGGGCTGTCGGTGCCGGGCACCGACTCGCTCTACAACGCCTTCTTCTTCCCGCAGGATACGGCAAGCGCGAACCCTGAGCCCGAAACGACCGACAGCTTCGACCTTGGTGCCCGCTACTCGACCTCCAAGTTCCAGGCACAGGCAACCTTGTGGTACACCGCTTACAAGAACCGTTTGGCCTCGGCCTTCGACCCTGAACTCAACGTTTCAGTCTTCCGTAACCTGGGTGAGGTGGAAAAGTACGGGTTTGATGGCAGCATCGGCTACACGCCGATCGAGAACTTCACCCTCTATGTCTTCGGTTCCTATCTGAAGTCGAAGATCAAGGATGATATCGTGATCGGCGAAGTCACCACCGGCGGCGTGACGACGGAAGTCTTCGCCCCGACGGCTGGCAAGCGTGAAAGCGGCGCCCCCGTCTTCACCCTGGGCGGTCGCGCCGAGGTCAACTTCGAAGGCGTAACTCTGGGCGTGCAGGCCAAGCGCACCGGCAAGCGCTTTGTGTTCGACACGAACCTGCCGACCTACCGCAACACCGCGGCTGCTCTGACGCCTGTGGAAATCTACAGCGCCGCGGCCCCGGCCTACACGCTGGTCGATCTGGACGCTCGCGTCTCGCTCGCCCGCTTCGGTGCGAAGGATACCTGGTTCCAGCTGAACGTCAGCAACCTGTTCGACAAATTCTATGTCGGCGGTTTCGGCGGTGGTCTGAACCAGTCGGTCAACACGACCACGGGCGTTTATGGCAGCCCCGGCTTCGTGCAGATCGGTTCGCCGCGCGCGGTATCGGGTTCGCTGCACGTCAGCTTCTGATCCGACCAAAGCCAACGAAACAGAAAAGGGCGGGGAGCAATCCCCGCCCTTTTTCTGTGCCTGCAATCGCGCTGTCCTACTTGGCTACGCCCGCCTATAAAAGGATATCAACCATTAGGCCGCACTTTCCGATAGGATCAGCCGCGCGTAACTTTATGTCGAAATCTGCGGGAAATATGCGAAGTTAAGAGGATGCGTCACCGCAAACAGCTATCCAACCCGTCCCGCTGCACCGCGCCGATCCGCGCCGCGATCGTATTGCCATAGCGACGGGTGAACCCCGTGGGCGCAACGGCCGCGCGCTTCTTGGGGAGAGGGAGAACGGCGGCGATGCGAGCGGCTTCCGCGCGCGTCAACTGGCCCGCGCCATGGTTGAAATAGCGGATCGCGCCCGCCCGCGCGCCATAGGTGCCGATGCCGGTTTCGGCGACGTTGAGATAGACTTCCATGATCCGCGGCTTGCCCCAGATCGCTTCGATCAGCACCGTGAACCAGGCCTCCAGCCCCTTGCGCACGAAACCGCCGCCCTGCCAGAGAAACACATTCTTGGCGGTCTGCTGGCTGATCGTCGATCCGCCCCGGATGCGTCCGCCGCTGGCATTGTTCAACGCGGCCTTGGTGATGGCATCGACATCGAAGCCATGATGGGTACAGAATTTGCCATCCTCCCCGGCGATCGCCGCGCGCGCCATGTCGGGGTCCATCTCGTCGAGTGGCATCCAGTCCTTGGTAATGCCATTGGGATCGAGCAGCATGGTCATGGTGACCGGCGGCGGAACGAACCGATAGACCACCACCATCAGCAGCGACAGGACCACGAAGCCGAGAATGATCTTGAAGGGAAGGACGATCCAGCGCGAACGGCGACGGGGGGAGCGGAGGGGTTTTGCGGTCATGGCAGGAGCGTAACGCACTCCCGCCACGCCGCTCAAGCCGCGCGCACAAAAAAGGCCCCGGCTTTACGCCGGAGCCTCTTAATGTTGGTAGCCCGATCCGTCAGGCGGCAGCGAAGCGCGCCATCTGGCCCAGCCGGTCGCCTGCAATCCGCATCATCGCCTTTTGCAGCTTCTCGAACGCCCGCACCTCGATCTGGCGCACCCGCTCGCGGCTGACGCCATAGACCTGGCTCAGTTCTTCGAGCGTCTTGGGCTCTTCGGCCAGACGCCGTTCGGCCAGGATGTGCTTCTCGCGATCGTTGAGGTCGGTCATCGCTTCTTCCAGCATCTCATGGCGCTGGGTCCGCTCTTGCTCGTCGGCGACACGCTCGTCCTGCAGCGGATCATGATCCTGCAACCAGTCCTGCCACTGACCCTCGCCATCCTCGCGCATCGGCACGTTGAGCGACGTGTCGCCACCCATCGCCATGCGACGGTTCATCGACACGACATCCTGTTCGGATACGCCGAGATCAGTAGCGATCTTGGTGACATCCTCCGGCTTGAGATCGCCATCCTCGAACGCTTCGATGTTATTCTTCATCCGGCGCAGGTTGAAGAACAGCTTCTTCTGCGACGCGGTGGTTCCCATCTTCACGAGCGACCAGGACCGCAGGATGAATTCCTGGATCGACGCGCGAATCCACCACATGGCGTAGGTCGCCAGACGGAAGCCGCGCTCGGCCTCGAACTTCTTCACGCCCTGCATCAGGCCGATATTGCCTTCGGAAATCAGCTCGCTGACCGGCAGGCCATAGCCGCGATAGCCCATCGCGATCT
This sequence comes from Sphingobium sp. ba1, assembly GCF_000743655.1. NCBI lineage: Bacteria > Pseudomonadati > Pseudomonadota > Alphaproteobacteria > Sphingomonadales > Sphingobiaceae > Sphingobium > Sphingobium sp. ba1. The sequence goes on along the minus strand of NZ_JPPQ01000069.1, from coordinate 1,257,314 downwards.
TCGCCACGAGGCGCAGATGCGAGGTTACCAACTGCGCTGCCGCTTCAGGATCCTGATGCTCCTCATAGCGTTTCGCCAGCATATATTCCTGCTCAGGGGTGAGCAGCGGAAATTTGCGAATCTCCGACAGATAGCGGTTGAGGCTGGCTTCACCGCCCAGCGCCGGCACCGCGGGGACATTGCTCTTGTTGGCCATGTCGCTTCACCTTTCCCTTTCATGCGCGGCGGGACCCAGAAGAGGCATCCAAATCGCCGTCGCAAACATGTCGAAACCTATACTCTAAGCTCGCTTAACAGTTCCTGCATGTCCATGGGCAGTGCACTTTGGAACAGGAGGGGCGAGCCCGTCACCGGATGTATGAACCCTAGGGTTTTGGCGTGCAATGCCTGCCTTTTGAAACCCAGCGTTTCCAGTATTGATTTGAAACCTTTTCTATCCCTACTGTAAACCGGATCACCGATCAAGGGGTGCCCGATATGCGCCATATGCACGCGCACCTGATGCGTTCGGCCGGTTTCCAGGCGACATTCGACCATCGCCGCGCCAGTCAGCCGTTCCTCCATCCGATAATGGGTAACGGCATGTTTGCCGCGCCCTTCCCGATGAACCGCCATCTTCTTTCGA
>NZ_JPPQ01000069.1:1250185-1256679 GCF_000743655.1 Sphingobium sp. ba1 | reverse complement strand
TCATGCCGCTGCTCATCAAACCGCTACCGTGAATCCGTGTCCTGATAATGCACAGGGGCCGACGTTGGAATATGCGACCCTCAGCACGTCGCGCGGCACTGGCTGGGGCGATAATCGCGCCGGTCCCTCGGAAAGCGTCAGCACGCATGTCACGGCGCGGCGGCTCGTCACGCCCGACGAAATCATGCGGATGCCGGCCGACACGCTCCTGTTGCTGCGCCAGGGCGAACGCCCGCTCTGGGCCAGCAAGGTCCGCTACTATGACCAGCGCGAGTTCGCCGGCCTGTTCGATCCGGCGTGATCGCACACACCCGTTCTGGAAGATCGAACGGTGAGCTTTGGGGTATCGCCTTCGCCGCCCTCTCCGCCGGCGAGACGCTGAAGGTACACATCGCCAGTTTCGCTTGGCTTCTCCCGGAAGCCCTGCGGCCGTTAGGCCGCTCTGGTGACGGCTATCGCCGTCGCGGAACGAAGGCGCATTGGCCGGTAGGCCAATTCCGCATTGCTCTTCTCAGGTCACGGCTCTGGGTGCGTCCTGACGTTAAGAGATTCTGTTAAATAGGAATCGTTAAACAAGTTAAGCCTGTGGAAAAGCGGAAATATCGCTTTCGGTACAATCACTTGCCACATCACCCGGTGGGTGAAACCACGTGATTCGGTGTGTGATCCCACGATAGCAGGGTGTGTGAAACCACGAACGGAAGGTGTGTGATCCCACGATAGTAAGTGGCTCCATATTTCCCTTCTCGGGGCGGCTTTTGACTCATCATCCAGGTCTCGTTGCCCGCCCGTCCAAAGCTGCGGTGTGTGAAACCACGATAGTCAGGAGCGGCGTGCAAGCCGGTCCATGAGGTCATCAACCTCGGAGGTTCTCCGGCGATCGGCCTCCAAGCGGGCACGCCGTTCCTGCTCGGCCTGGAGTTGCTCGGACAGCGCCAAGGCCTCCGCCTCCCCTCTCAACCGAAACGTCACGGCCGGGCTGCCATCTACGGTCGTAGCCATTTCCACCGCGTAATCAGGAAGCTGGTTTGCCTCGATGATCTTGCGCAGCATCCGGTTGAACTCTTTGGGCTTGCTGTCGCTACCGGTCTTGTCGCGCAACACCTCAACCCGGCACGTCCACCCGCCTCGCTGGTTGCCGGCGTGCTTGCGGGCGATGCGGTAAAGTGCTCGCTCCAGTCCTCCGGAGAGCAGGAAATAGTCGGGGTGCATGGTGAGCAGCGAGCGCTCCGCCATGATGCCTTCATAGACCCAATCAGACAGAGTGATGGTCAAACCACGGGGCTGGTCAGTGTCGGGGTCCACCTCCAAGGTCCATTTATCCAGCCAGTTGAAGCCTGCCTTGCTGCGCCGCTTGGGCGCGCGGATGGACGTAGAGATGGAAGTGGTTTGTAGTCGCTGGAGGGCCGCTTGCAGCTCCTGGTAGGCCCTCCCGCTGGTGTCGCGCTTGATCGCCCGCAAAAGGTCGTAAGATGTTGTATTGAGCGTCCTCGGAAGGTCGTTGATCCCCTGCTCACGCATTCGGTTCAGCGTCGAGGTGGCCCAGATGATGATATCGGCATCCCAGATCGTCGCCATGCCATAAGCCGGGATCGCTTCGATCTTCACCCAGGTCGCCCCATCGGGGCTGGTATATTCGATCGGCTTGACCCGCTTGCGCTTCTGCAAGGAGAAGAATGGTCGTTCCATCGTCTCCCGCTGATCCTTGAGCGGAAGGTCGCCCATGATCGGCAGAAAGAGATCGAACTCCGGATTAGGGTCCTGCCGCTTCTTCACGTTTCAACCTTGCACGCTTGCAAGTGTGCAATATTGCACACCGTCACCGGCCAAACTGCTGCTTAGCGTCATACTTGGCCACCAACTCGGCAATCGCTTCGGCCAGCAAGTCCTGATGGCTGCGCCGCGTCCGCGCTGCCAACACTCGGAAGGCCTCCGCAGTCGGGTCTGCCGGATCGAAATAGGCTCCGAGATGATACTTGCCGGGTCGTCGCCCGCCGGATCGTGCTGCCGGCTGTTCCGGTGCGGGGGAAGGCCGCGCCTCCGCCGCAGCGTCTTGCGCTGGCTTCTCCGGGATCGCCGGCGCGAGAAGAGATGAACGACGTGCCATATCAAACCTTCACATTTGCAGGTGTGCAGTCCTGCAAGACTTCAAACAGGAACTCACGCAGGGATGCAATCTCCTGAGCGGCTTTTCCCGCCGGCTCATGCTCGATGACGCCAAGCCCGTAAGGCCATGCTGCGCGATAGACGCTGCGCTCGCGCAGCACCGCGCGTGCGACTTTCAGCCCCGAGGCCTCAACCAAGGTCCGGGCATCTTCCAACAGCGCCGTGGCCGTCGGGGGTGCAGCATTGAGCACGACATAGCCGATCTTGCCGGTGCTGCTGATGAGCTGGGCGGTGCGTTTGATCGCGTCCAAATCGATGAGGGAAGGGCGGCACGGAATCAGAACAAGGTCGGCGCGTTGCGCGGCGGCAACGGCTTCAGCGCCAGCGGCAGGTGGTGTGTCGATGATGGTGAGCGCAAAGCCATTCGCTCCGGCGGCATCGATCGCCTGATCCAGCCGCCGGGCGCTGATCGGCTCGACATGCGGCAGTTCGGCCTCACGGCGCTCACTCCATGCTGTGGCGCTCTCCTGCGGGTCGAGGTCGAACAGCGCGGTCTTGATACCGATGGATTGGGCAGCAACCGCCAGATTGACGGCCAACGTGGTTTTCCCAACCCCGCCCTTTTGAGCTGCTAGTGTGATTATTTGCACGTGTGCACACCTTCAATCTTGTTGGTGTGATATTATGCAGATTGGAAGGATGGCACAACCCATTGGAGTTCCGCCACCTGCCGTTAGCTGACTTTTGCGATCTAGATTAGCCCGCCGCCTCATCGTCGCTGTCGAGCGCATCGTGGCGCATGGGTCCGTGGCCGTCGACCGGGCACAAGGGCGCGCCCGCTGTCTCCAGCCATTTGCGTGCCGTCCTGACGGTATAGCCGCACGTCGCGCATTCGCATTTCAGCATCCGCGCCGCTTGCTTCTTGGGCCGGGTGGTCTCCCCGTCAGTGTCGAGCCGAGCATGGGGCAGGGGGCCTGCCGCAGCGAGGATCGGTGCAATGGCGGAAAGGAAGGCGCCCCCGGGGGTGGTGGCGCGCATTGGCCCGACCAGCCCCAGCCCGACTGCGACCCGTTTAAACGCTCTCCCGTGTCCGGCCGCGATCCCGACCGCCGCGTGGACCAGCTCGTGCGCGAGGATCGCGGCGATCTGCGCTGGCATCGCATCAGGGGCGTGGGCAAGGTCGGGCCGGATGAATATCTCGAAATGCCCGTCGCCGCTGCGCCGGTTGTCCCAGCACTCGCCGATCGCCTTGCCCTTGGCTCCCCTGCTGGTGAAGCCGATCGCCACCCGCACGCGGGAGGGAAGGGGGGCGTCCAGCGCCTTGAATAGCGGCCCCATGCCGATCGCCACCCGGTTCAGCCAACTTTCGCGATTATCCTGCTCCATGTCCTGCTCCCTTCAAATCGCCCTCGGGGCGATGGCCTTGGCCATCGGCTCTGCCTCGTGGCGAACAGCGGGGGGTGAGGGGGCAGCGGGAATCTACCGGTGTGGTGCGGGCGCAGGCGTAGCCGAGCCACGGTCCGGCTGATTGCCGTTGCTGGGAGAGGGGGGCGGCGCCCCACTTTCCCTCCGATCAAATGCAACGCCGCCGGCGTCGCCGGCGCCACCCTGGACGGGCGCGCCCGTCCCTCGCGCGAGCGATCGTCACCCGTGTGGGACGAGACGCCGATCGGCGGCTCGGTCGGAGCGAAGCGGAGATAGAGCGCGGTCCAGAAGGACGCGCCGACTTGGCGCCTGCAACTTACCAAGGCTATCGTGCCGCTAGATATTCAGGCGGAGTAAGCGGTGGCGATCGATTTTACATTCAGGAAGAAGGCGGTCCGCACCCTTACCAACCAGATTGGCGTCTACGTCCTTTGCGATCTGGACCAAGTGCCGATCTACGTTGGCCAGTCCAAAGATGGCATTCGCAGCCGCGTTGCGCGGCATCTGACTTCCGCCCGCTCCGACATTATTGCCAATCGTCAGATCGACGTTTGGGAAATCGCTTGGGTGCTCGCCTATCCAGTGGAAACGAAGGAAGAGATCACGCCGCTGGAAGGCGTGCTGTTCCACCACTTCAACCCAAAGTCTCAACTGATGAACGGGTCGATTCCTGCGGCTCCTCCGGAAGGCGCGCCGGTGCCGGAGCCAGCCCAGGTGATTCAGGTCATGTCGGATGAGGAGATCGCCGACAAGATCGATCCGGTGCAGCGGCTTCCGCGCCAGGCAGGCCACTACACTCAGATCGTCGGCCATTTCCTGGCGGTGAAAAACTCACCCCAAGTAGCTCGGGCTATGGATGCTCACTTCAATCGACTGGCGAGCTACCATGCCGAGCTGCTGGGCCTGACGGGCGAGTCTGATCCTGGAGAAGAGTAGGGGGCTTGCTCATTTTTTAGAACAGACGCAGAACATACTAGACAGAAGATGATTGTGGCGCCACAATGGCGCCATGACCACGAACTCCAAGCCCGCCACGGTGCGCGACCTTGATCGCATAAACCTGCGTCTCTCTGCTGAGACGTTCGCGCTGATCGACGCTGCGCGCGCCGGCCGTCCCGGCAACGTCTCGCGCAACACCTGGATCACCGAAGCCATCGCGGAGAAGCTGGCGCGCGAGACGGGCGCCAATGACCGCCGTGAGGAAGGTCGGGTCGCCAATGGCTGAGTTTTATGAGTTCTTCGCCGGAGGCGGCATGGCCCGCGCCGGGCTGGGAGCGGGTTGGACCTGCCTGTTCGCCAACGACTTCGATCATAAGAAGGGGCTCACCTACCAAGCCAACTGGGGGACGGGAGGCGAGCTGAAGGTTGGCGACGTGAAGCAAATCACCGCTGCGGATTTGCCCGGCGTCGCTGATCTGGTCTGGGGGTCGTTCCCCTGCCAGGACCTGTCGCTCGCAGGCGGCGGCGCCGGCTTACGCGGCGAGAGGTCTGGAACCTTCTACCCGTTCTGGGACGTGATCAGGGGGCTGATCGCGGACGATCGCGCGCCCCAACTGATCGCGCTCGAGAATGTCTGCGGGACGCTGACTTCGCATGGGGGCAAGGATTTCGAGGCGATCTGCCAGACCTTCGCCGACGCTGGTTATCGCTGCGGCGCCCTCGTCATCAATGCGGCCCTGTTCCTCCCGCAATCCCGTCCTCGGCTGTTCGTGATCGGCGTTCATGGCGACGTGCAGGTCGATCCGGCATTGCTCGCGCCTGGTCCCATTGAGCCCTTCCACACTCGCGGGCTGCAAAGCGCCGTAGAACGGCTGCCGGCGGCGTTGCGCGAGGCAATGCTGTGGTGGAACATGCCGACGCCGAACCGCCGCAATACGACGTTCGCCGACATGATCGAGGAGAACCCATCGAGCGTGCCGTGGCACACGCCGGCCGAAACCCAGCAACTCCTAGGCATGATGTCGCCGCTCAACCTCGCCAAGGTGAACGCGGCCAAGCGGGCCGGGCATCGCGTGGTGGGCGGCGTCTACAAGCGCACGCGGCTCAACGAAAAGGGCGTGAAGGTGCAGCGCGCGGAAGTGCGTTTCGATGACATTTCGGGCTGCCTGCGAACGCCCGCAGGCGGGTCCAGTCGGCAGGTCATCGTCGTCATCGACGGCGCCAAGGTCCGATCGAGGCTGATCTCCGCGCGTGAGACGGCCCGCCTGATGGGCCTGGAGGACGACTACAAGCTGCCCCGCAACTACAATGAAGCTTATCACCTCACCGGAGACGGGGTGGCGGTGCCGGTGGTTCGGCACTTGGCCCATCATATCTTGGAACCCTTGCTCGGCATGGCGGAGGCGGCCGAACGGGCGGCTGCATGAGCGTCATCCCCTGCGAGCAGAACAGCGATCTGCGCGCGCAAATCGAGCGGTTCGCGGAGGTCTTGAAGACCGAGGCGCACCGCCTCGGCGATCATGGCCTGGACGAACGCGACTTCTACAATTCGGGCCTCTTCCGGGGCGCGGTCGAGCGGGTGAGGGGGCAGTTCTCCGCGACGATGCGCGCCAAGCGCGAGTTCGTTCAGCACGTCCTGAACCACATGGAGGATGAAGGCTTCATCGCAGGATGGGACCTGACGGAGGACTCCAGCCGCAACGATTATGCCGTCCGGCTCCCAAGCGGGCGCAGAGCCGTCATTGACCTGAAAGGCTGCCTGGACGGCAACAACACCAACATATTCGAGCGTCCGGCCGATGCCGATGAGTTCGTGATCTGGAGCATCTGCACCAACCTTGGCGCCGATCCACGGCGCAATGCCTGGTCGGGGATCCACACTCGCCTCAGCGCCGAGGTGATCTCACGCAATCAGCGGGTGGATGGGCTGATCGTCTGGGACATGGTGTGCGGCACGATCGGGCGTCCATGCCCCAAGGTGGCTGGCGAAGACGGATCGAGGCTCACCGACATTGGCCCTTTCC
>NZ_JPPQ01000069.1:1222643-1250175 GCF_000743655.1 Sphingobium sp. ba1 | reverse complement strand
GCCCCTCCGAGAAACATAAATGTTCCCGCCACATGAGCAACAGGATCGACTGCATTCCCCTGGTGCGCCAGCCCGCGTACGAATGCGATATTGTGCGTTAGGCGATAGCATTCGCCCCGACCTATTACATCCGTGCCCGGAATGGCGGGGCGCATGTAATCGACCCGCAAATCCAGTGTGGCCTGATTGGTGAAATGGCCTTTGCGCAACCAAACGGCGAAACTTGTTGCAAGGTCCATCATTGTGATGATCGGACCCGAGGCTAATACGCCCTGGCTCCAGTCGGCCGCTAGGCCGACGTCATAGGGTAAGATCAGTTCTGCCCAGTCGGCGCCATGTGCAGAATAGCGCACTCCAATAGCAGCATTATGTCCGTGGGCGAGCCGATCCTCGATCTCGAGCCTGCCGATCATCGTTGAGCAGCCATCGCGCGCTCGTAAGCAGGCCTCGCTTGAAGGCGGAGCCAATATTGGCGAACAGTCTCAGGCAGGTCCTCAAACAGGCCAGTAAATTGGGAGAGCATCACGGCGTACCCCACTGAGATGTCCGCCATGCTGAACGAGGAGCCAGCAGCGAAGTCACCATCTGAGAGGAAAGACTCGATTCCGCGGGCTCTCGCCAGGAACCATCGAGAGTAGTCCGCCACGACTTGTGCTGACCTCCGGTCCTCCGGCTCGAACTGGCCGTACCGCAGGACGATTGCCTGGGGAAAGGTCAGGGTCGCCTCGCCAAAATGGAGGTAATTAAGATAGGCTCCGAAATTCGGATCACTGGCATTCGGCACAAGTCTGTCGGGCGCGAATTTTGCACCGAGATAATGGCAGATGGCTGCTGACTCGGTCATGCGCAGATCGCCATCGACAAGGAGCGGTACGGTTCCAAGCGGATTTATCTCGAGATAGCTCGGGCACGAGCTGCGCGGCGGGAACGCCATCATCTCGAGTTCATAGGCAATGCCGACCTCTTCGAGTGCCCATAGGGCACGAAACGAGCGGGAGTTGGCGCTGTGGTAGAGCTTCGGGCAGTCCATGCTCAGAACCGAAAATGGATGGGAAGCGTCTTCAGGCCGCTCACGAAAGTTGACTCGATGTAGGTTGGATCGCCTGCAAGTTCGACTTGCTTGAGCCGGGGAAGAAGTTCGGCGTAGAAGGCGCGAATTTCCATCGTGGCAAGGAACTTACCGAGACAGAAGTGCGGTCCGTAGCCGAACGCCAGATGCGCGGGATTGCTGGAGCGATCGACGCGGAATTGGCCGGCATCCGGAAAGACGCTCTCGTCCCGACACGCCGACGGATAGCAAAGCATGATATTTTCACCGGCCGCGATCCTTGTATCGTGCCAGATGACGTCTTCCTGCGGTGTTCGCATGAAATGCTTTACCGGAGCCGTCCAACGCACGAACTCTTCGGCCGCCAGATTGAGCAGACCAAGGTCGCTGCGCAATTTCGTAAGCTGCTCGGGGAACTGCATCAGGCCAAGTAACCCTCCACCGATCGATGCTGCTGTCGTGTCATGCCCGGCAGTGGATGCGATCACGTAGTAGGAGGTCATCTCTCGCTGTGCCATCGGACAGCCGTTCACCACCCCATTGGCAATCGTCGAGATAATGTCGTTGCGGGGCGATTTGCGGCGGTCCTCTGTCAGACCCTGATAATATTCGCCAAACTCGGCGAAAACGTCTCGCGAGCCGCCGGGCGCTGGCGCAGCTTTCTCGTCGGCCTGAGTTTTGAGATCTTTGTCCGCCGGGCTGAACAACCGTTGCGTCAGACGGAGAACATGGGCCTCATCCTCTCTCGGCACCCCCATCAGCGTCATCACCACCCGAAGGGGAAACCAGTAAGCGATGTCAGCAGAAAAATCGCAGGCTTCGCCCATATCCTCCATCCGATCGACAAATTCCTTAGCGATCAGCGCGATCTGAGACTCGAACTTGCGAAGGTTCTTCGGGCCAAACCAGTCCATCGTGACGCTGCGATGGGCACGATGATAGCCGCCATCCATATGGGTCAGCGGCTTGACGCCATTACGGTCGCCATATTTCGCCTCGTAGATCGCTTCGACCTTTTCCGGCAGAAGTACGGTGCGGTCACCTGCTGCATAGGTGGCTGAATTGCGTTCGATGGCCATGATGTCTTCATGCCGTGTCACGACCCAGAATGGACGATAGCCGCGCGGCTCTGCCCTCGCGATTGGGGCGTCGCGCCGTAGCCTGGCATACAGGTCGTAGACCTCAGCGGGCTTCGCGAACGTCGACGGTCGCGCCAGAGATTCGGCAGTAAGGACTTCAGTCATGAACTTGTCTCGCAGAATATCACGTGCAGATTGAGCGCACCGAGTTGATCCTCGATCAGGCTGACGATCGCGGAATCGTGAGAGGTGAAGGAAATCTCCACTGCGATGCAGCCACGGTCGTCACAGACGACCTGCCAGCTATAGTCGTGCGTGGAGTTGATTGCGCCGAGGGTCGCATCGACTACGGCAACGGCAGCGAGGCGACGCAGCTCCGGCTTGAAGATCTTGCGCATCGCCGTGCGTGGCAGGGCTTCCAGCGCGAATATCCTCGCCGGAGTACCGGCGCGTTCGGGCAATCGCTCCTGGCAGAATGTTCGCAGCCTCGCCTCGTTCAGCTCTGCCCCATCGGCGAGCTGGATGAAGGCAACCGGCATCTCCCCAACCCGCACGTCAGGCATGCCCACGGCCGCCGCATCCACGATATCCGGGTGATCAAGGAGGGTTTCCTCAATCGGTGCAGGGTCGATGTTGTGCCCGCCGCGAATGATAAGATCTTTCTCGCGGCCCGTGATCCAGAGGTAGCCGTCAGGATCGAAACGTCCAAGATCACCCGCGTCGATCCAGCGGCCGTCCTGCATGCCCTTGATGAACTTTCCGGCATCCTGTGAGCTGTCGAGATAGCCCGCGAACACCGCCGGCCCGGAGACCACGATGTTGCCGGTCTCGCCAGACTGGCACTCTCGAACGAACCGGCCCTCATCGTCGAGGAGGACGACCCGAACCTTGTATAATGGCGCTTCAATGCCTCCGCTTCCCGGTCGTGCAGGCAGCGTCGACGGATTTACGCAGCAGAAACCTGCCGTTTCCGTCATGCCATAGCCTTCGTAGATTCCGCTCCCAAAGAGCTTCTCATATGACTTGCAGAGGCTGGCCGGCAGCTTGCTCGCGCCGGCTATGAAATAGCGGATCGTAGTCCCACCCCCTGAGTAGGTGGCGAGCAAATCAGCGAACACCGTGGGGACGGAGATGAATTGCGTGAAGCCAAACCTGTCGGCCAATGCCCAGAAATTTTCGGTCAGACCGGGTGTCCTGAACCCTGCGGGCGTCAAGACCACCATCGTCTGGCCAAGGATCAATGTACGCATGGAAGCGATTACGCCCCCACCAACATGAAACATTGGCAATCCGAAGGGGACGACCTGATCCGCATCGACTGTACTAGCCACGGCACTGCTGAAGGCGCCTACGAGCAGGTTACGGTGGGAGAGCCGGGCGACCTTGGGCGCGCCGGTCGTACCGCCGGTCGGGAAATAGGCAGCTATGTCGTTGAGGTCAGGCAGGCGCCCCCGATAGGAAGCGTCAAAATCTATCGCCGGACTAGCAAGCAGGTCGATCGCGCCTCTCGCCACGTCGCCGCCCAGGACGAGATGAAATTGCAGGTCCGGAGCAGCCGATATCAGCGTACACGCAAGCTCGAAGCTGCCGTCTGCCCCTTGCCAGCCAGCTGACATGACCGCCCGCGCACCCGTTGCCCGCGCGATGTCGGCGATCATATCAGGATTCAGAAACGGATTCACCGGCACGACGACGCCAACCAGTTGCGCCGCCCAAAAGCCTGTCAGACTGGCAAGAGAATTGGGCGCCAGATAGAGTATCCGGTCACCCTCGCAGAGACCAATTTCAAGCATGCGATTGGCAGCATGCACGATCGCAGCATGCAGTGCCTTGTAGGTAATCGTCGTAGGCACGGTGTCGAGCCGCGCATCCGGAATGTCGATGACCGCCAGTTTGTCAGGGAAGCGATCAGCCTGGCGTCGGATCGCGTCATAGACGCTGGTGCCGGGCAAATCGAGAAGTGTGGCCGCCTCAAATTCTGCACTGACGTCCTCCAGTGTCGATCCTCCCGCCATCAATCGCTCTCCCGTTGCTGTTCTGCGGAGCCCGGTATGCCGGACCTCTTTTGCAGAGCTCCCACCCGAAAGGATGGGGCGCCAAGCAACGTCGCCCGACAATCCGATCAATGCCCGTCCTTTTTGCGGGGTTGCGGTTTCGCCTTGGGGTCTAGGCCATCGACAACAAGGCCGTCGGGCCTGGCAAAAGAGGAAGGGGTGGATATGCCTGAGAGAAAGTTTCTGACGTCGGTTTCGATCGCTGCAATAGTATTTGCGGTGCTTCCGACCGCTGCGCTTGCACAGGATCGAAATGCTGCAACCGCAACGCAGGGCGCGGATGCAGGTATGGGCGATATTGTGGTAACCGCGCAACGCCGGTCGGAAAGCATCAACAAGGTGCCGCTGTCGATCCAGGCGTTCGGCGGCGAGGCGCTCGCAAAGGCAGGTGTGACCGATGCGTCGGGTATTTCCCAGCTGGTTCCGGCGTTCAACTTCAGCCGCTCCAGCGCCAACACGCCCATCTACACTGTACGCGGCATCGGCTTCAACACGCCCAACCTGTCGGCGACTTCGCCGGTTGGCATCTATGTCGACGAAGTAGCCTATGCCTATCCGTACATGAGCAATGGACCGTCCTACGACATCGAACGGGTCGAGGTGCTGAAGGGCCCCCAGGGCACGCTCTATGGCCGCAACACGACCGGAGGTCTGGTCAATTTCATCACAGCCAAACCGACGCGGGATTTCCATACGGGCCTGACTGCCGAGGTCGGGAATTACCAGACAATCAATTTCGAAGGGTTTGTCAGCGGGCCTTTGACCGACACGCTGAGCATTCGCGTGGCGGGCCGATGGGACACGTCTGACAAGGGGTGGCAGCGCAACGTCAACGTCCCTGGCCAGCGCCTTGGCGAGAAGGACCGCATGGGCGGACGGGTCACGCTCCTCTGGGAGCCAACCGATCGGCTTAAGGTCACGCTTGGCGGTTCGTTCTGGGAGGATAATTCCGACACGATTGCGGTTCAGGCCGTGGCGTTCAATCCCGATTCGGCGCCCTTCGCCGCGCCTGGCCTTGCCGCACAAATCCGCACCGACTGGAAGGCAGGCGAAGCGAGTTGGGGCCCGACCTATGCCGGCAAGCCGTCGTACAAGGCCGACTCCAACTTCTGGTCGGTAACTGGGCGTATCGACTATGAACTCAGCGATGCTTTAACCGTCACATCGCTTTCCGGCTATTCCGACTTGAAACGGCATGACATGAACGACGTGGACGGCACCACGTTCGAACCATCGGAATATCTGTCGGACGGTCGCATTCGGTCGTTCTCGCAGGAGTTGCGGCTGATTGGTGACACGGGAGCCGTCAACTGGGTCGTCGGCGGCTATTATTCACGAGACAAGATTCGTGATGATCAGGTTGGCTATTATCGCGATTCCTCAATCCTCAATACCTTGGCCTTCCTAGGTGGGACAGTGCCGCAGACGACCTATACCCCGGCGCAGATCGCCAATGGCTTCAACACATTCCGCAACCTTTCGAGCCAGATAAGTCGTTCGCTGTCGGCTTTTGCCAATGCAGACTGGGCGATTTCCGACCAGTTCAAGATCAGCGGAGGTGTCCGCTACTCGGACGACAAGCTGGACTTCAAGGGTTGCTCCGCCGACAATGAAGGCAATACCGCACCGGTCTGGAATACCGGCGTGGCGGCGATCGTGGCCGCGCGAACGGGGCGGCCTTTTGCCAATCCGGGCATCGGCACCAATCAGTGCCTGACGTACAAGGCCGACTTTTCTGGTCCATCAGGTCTGGTGAGCAGTCAGCTCAAGCAGGACAATGTCTCGGGCCGCCTGGCGCTGACCTGGACGCCAAACAGCCGGACGCTTGCCTATGCGTCGGTTAGCCGCGGCTACAAGTCGGGCGCCTTCCCGGTCGTTGCGGCCAATGTCGTTACACAGCTCGTGCCCGCCCGGCAGGAGAAGGTCACAGCCTATGAGGCGGGCCTGAAACTGGGACTTTTCAATCGGCTCGTCCAGTTCAACGCCGCCGGCTTCTTCTACGACTATCGCGACAAGCAGGTTTTCGGCGAGATACTCGATCCGATCTTCGTGTCCCTAACGCGCATCGTCAATGTTCCAAAGTCGGAAGTCTATGGCGCAGAGACGGACATCACCATCACTCCGAGCCGCGAGTTGCTGTTCAAGTTTGGTGCATCCTACACCCATACTAAAGTGACCGAATTCTCTGGCTTCAACCGGTTCGGCCAAGCCCAGGATTTTGCCGGGTCGGCTTTCCCGTTCACGCCGAAATATCAGCTCAACGCGCTGGCGTCCTACGACATGCCGATCGACGACAAACTGGCAATCCAGTTTGGCGCCAACGGAAATTATCAGGGCAAGACGGTCGGATCGCTCGACGAGGACCCGGTCTTCGACGTGAAGGCCTACACCATCGTCAACGCAAACATTGCGCTGCACCGCCAAGACGATCGCTGGAGTATCGGCCTGTACGCCCGGAACCTGTTCAACGAGAACTACTACACCGCAACTGACATTCTCACCGATACGTCCATTCGCGTTCCCGGCATGACGCGAACCTACGGGCTTGTCGCATCCTTCAAATACTAACTCCCGAGGTGATCGTGACCGCCCCCATTGCTACTCCAGGTGCATTAGACGGCATTCGTGTGGTCGATATGACCAGCGTCCTGTTCGGTGCCTATACCTCGCAGATCCTTGGTGATCTCGGTGCCGATGTCATCAAAGTCGAGGCACCAGGCACGCGAGCGGACAATGGGGGCGACATTTTCCGGTATACCGGTAAGTCGGCTAGGACTCCGGCGATGGGGCCGATCTTCATGCACTACAACCGCAACAAGCGGTCGGTGCTTCTGGACCTTAAAAAGGAGGACGGCCGGGAAGCGCTGCGCCGCTTGATCGCCGACGCCGACATTTTCATCACGAATGTGAGAATGGGGGGGCTCGAGAAGCTTGGCTTCGGCTATGGCGGTGTGAAGGCCCTGAAGCCGGACATCGTCTACGTGCATTGCTCAGGCTACGGATCGGAGGGGCCTTACGCTAAAAAGCAGGCTTATGACGACCTGATCCAAGCTGCCGCTGGTGGTACCGATCTCTTAAGTCGGGTGGATGGCGATCCCGCGCCGCGCTACCAGCCCTCGTTAATTGCCGACAAATCCTCCGGCTTGTTCGGCGCTTACGCGACAATGGCAGCCTTATTTCACCGAGAGCGCTCGGGCGAGGGCCAGTTTGTCGAGGTGCCCATGTTCGAGTGCTTCAGCTACTTTAACATGAGCGAAAACCTCTACGGCCACACATTCGAGCCACCTACGGGCAATTACGGATACAGCCGCGTCTTCAATCCCAATCGCAAGCCTTACCCGACCAAGGACGGCTATCTGGCAATCCTTCCCTATTCGGACTCGCAATGGGACGATTTCTTCGAAATCGGAGGCCTGCCGCCTGGCACCTTCACCAAAAATCCCCGCTATGCGACCTATGCCCTGCGTACGGAGAACATCAGCGAAATCTATGCGATGATCGAGGAGGTCGCGAAGACCAAGACCACCCTCGAATGGGTGACTGCGCTGACCGAGCGCAATGTCCCGTGCATGAAAGTGAACCGCCTGGATGAGGTGCTGGACGACGAGCATCTCAATGCGGTGGGCTTTTTCGAGAAGCGTGATCATGCGAGCGAAGGGACCTATATTTCCCTGCGCCATCCGGTGCGTTTCAGCGCGACGCCTGCCACGGTGCGTCGCGACCCGCCCCGCCTTGGCGAGCATACGGCCGAAATTCTCTCGGACATCGGCATGGACAAGGCGTCGGACGCGGCCGCATGACCAATGTCGTCATCGTCGGGATCGGGGAGATCAGGGACCGGCCTGCGGATCCGGCGCTGGGACTGGACCCGCTCGACCTGATGGCCGCTGCGGCCCGCCGTGCAGCGCAGGATAGCGGCGCTGACCTTCTCTCCCTGATCGACGCGGTAGAGGTGGTCCACCAGATCACCTGGCGGTACGAAGACACGGCGCGCAGGCTTTGTGAACGTCTGGCAATCCATCCGCGGCGGGCAGTCTATCATCCGGGCGGTGGGGAGAGTCCGCTCAGGCTGCTCCACGATGCCGCGCTTCGCATAGTCAGCGGAGAGTCGCAGGTCGCACTTGTATGTGGCGGGGAAGCACGCAGCACGGTGCAAAAGGCGCGCCGGGCGGGTGTAGACCTGCCCTGGGCGGCCAAGGCGCGCGTCATGGAACATCCATGGCGTGTCGAGGAGATGGTGTCCGCAATGGGCCGTGCGCACGGGATCGCGCAGCCGACATACATCTATCCTCTGTTCGAAAATGCGTCGCTGCATGCTTGGCACCTCACGCCTGCCGAGGCGCAATGCGAATCCGCCGACTTGTGGTCTCGTTACGCCGCCGTTGCTTCCAAAAATCCCTACGCGTGGATGCAACGCCCCGTCGCACCGGACGAAATCGAAACTGTTTCGGACAGGAACCCGCTCGTCGCATGGCCATACCCCAAGCTGATGGTCGCCAACCCCAGCGTCAACCAGGGCGCGGCCGTCATCCTGATGTCCGAAGCGCGCGCCCTTGCGCTCGGTATCGCCCCGGATGCCATGGCGCATATCATCGGTGGCGCGGCGTCGAAGGAGCCGGAGGACTATCTGGATCGGGACAGCTATCATGCATCGCCCTCGCAACAGGTCGTGCTGGACGCTGCCGTTGCGCTCAATGACGGACCCTTCGACCATCTTGAACTGTACAGCTGCTTTCCCTGCGTTCCCAAAATGGCGCGCCGAACGCTTGGCCTGCCCGAAAGTGTCTCGCCGACCGTCACCGGCGGCCTCACTTTCTTCGGAGGACCGTTCAACAACTATATGCTGCACGCGACATGCGCGATGGTGCGACAGCTGCGGACCGCATCGGGCAGAGGACTGCTCTACGGACAGGGCGATTTCGTCACTAAGCATCATGCCGTAGTTCTGTCGTCCCGGCCGGGGGTGGAGGCGCTGTCCCCCGATTACCGCATCGACGGACAGGCGAACGCACTTCGCGGCCCCGTGCCGCTTGTCATTGATCGCCATAGCGGCAGCGCCGAGGTAGAGAGCTTCACCATCCTTTACGGGCGGGAGAGCGCCGTCGATCGCGCAATCGTGATCGTGCGGACACCGCAGGGGCATCGCACCATGG
The DNA here is from genome assembly GCF_000743655.1 of Sphingobium sp. ba1. Taxonomy (NCBI): domain Bacteria; kingdom Pseudomonadati; phylum Pseudomonadota; class Alphaproteobacteria; order Sphingomonadales; family Sphingobiaceae; genus Sphingobium; species Sphingobium sp. ba1. Next base: position 1,240,841 of record NZ_JPPQ01000069.1, on the reverse strand, counting down.
CGCGCGTACCCGCCGAAGATATTGCAACGCTCGCGCGACTGACGGACAGCGCCCGCTCGCCGGTCGGCGCGCGGGGGGTCGTCACCACGGCGGGCGACGGACTTTTGGAATGGAGACTTTCGTGACCGACATCCTTGTTGACCATCCTACCCCGCATGTGGCGCAGATCACCATAAATCGCCCCGATGCGCGCAACGCCATCAACGGTGCAGTGGCGCGCGCGATCGAACAAGCAGTAATCGAGACCGAAGCCGATGACGATATACGCTGCGTCGTGTTGACGGGCGCGGGCGACCGGGCTTTCTGTGCCGGGGCGGATCTCAAGGAGATTTCGGCCGGCCGCATTGGCGACCTGGTTACACGCGCCGGCGGTTTTGCAGGCTTCGTCCGGGCGGCACGTCGAAAGCCGTGGATCGCGGCCGTGAACGGCGTCGCTCTGGCCGGCGGTACGGAAATCGTCCTCTCCTGTGACATGTCTGTCGTTTCCGACGACGCGAAGTTCGGACTGCCTGAGGTGAAGCGCGGGCTGGCCGCGCTAGCGAGCGGGCTTTATCGCCTGCCGCGCTGTCTCCCTCGCGCCATTGCGCTCGAACTGATCGCGACGGGCGAGCCGATCACCGCCGACCGCGCCCTCGGGTTCGGTCTCGTCAACCGCGTGGTCCCCAAGGGCGAGGTGGTCACGCAGGCGCTTGCGCTGGCCGAAACGATTGCCGCCAACGCCCCGATCGCCGTTCGCGAGAGCCTCGTGATCGCGCGGGACGCCTATAATTGCCCGGAAGACGAACTCGAAGCCGCCGCCGCCGCCATGGGGAAGCGGTTGGCGCTGACCGAGGATTATCAGGAAGGCCCCCGTGCCTTCATCGAAAAGCGCGCACCGCGCTGGACTGGCCGTTGAAGGGACAAGCGATGCAACATTACTCAATGACGATTGCCGGCAAGGGCGTTGAAGGCGGAGACGCGATAAGCGTCCTCAACCCCGCGACAGGCGCGCCATTCGCCTCGGCCCCGGATTGTTCGACGGACCAACTGAACGAGGCGGTCGCAAGCGCGCGTGCAGCCTTCCCGGCATGGCGCGCAAAGCCCGATAGCGAACGCGGACAAGTGCTCAAGACGGCGGCCGGCGTGATCGCGGCGAATGCGGACGAGCTGATGCGTCTGCTGACGAGCGAGCAGGGTAAACCCCATGACGAAGCGAGGTTTGAGGTCATGGGGGCGGCTTACTGGCTATCTTCGATGGCGGACATGGCGATCCCGGTCGAAGTCAACGAGGATACGGCCGAGCGGCGGTCAGAAACTCGTCATGTGCCAATCGGTGTCGTTGCCGGAATCTCGCCCTGGAATTTTCCAGTACTGCTCTCTTTCTGGAAGATCGCGCCTGCGCTGCGCGCCGGCAACACGATGATCCTGAAGCCGTCTCCGTTCACGCCGCTGACGATGCTGCGGATTGGTGAACTGCTGCGCGACGTCATTCCCGCAGGTGTACTGAATATAATCTCCGGTGGTGATGCGTTGGGGCCGATGGTCACGGCTCATCCTGGAATCGATAAAGTCAGCTTCACCGGATCGACGGCTACCGGCAAGCGCGTGATGGCGTCGGCTGCGGTTGATCTCAAGCGCGTAACCCTGGAACTAGGGGGCAACGACGCCGCGATCATCCTGCCAGACGTCGATGTCGATGCCGTAGCAAAGGACCTGTTCTGGGCCGCCTTCCGCAACTCGGCGCAAATCTGCATCGCGACCAAGCGGATGTATGTGCATGAGGCGATCTATGACCGGTTGAGCCGTGCCATCGCCGACTATGCGGAATCGGTAAAGATGGGAGATGGATCGGAACAGGGCACGCAGCTGGGACCCGTTCAGAACAAGCAGCAATATGCGCGCGTCATTGACATCATCGATGACTGCAAATCGTCCGGCTACCGCTTCCTGACGGGCGGCGACGTCCCGACCGACAAGCCCGGCTACTTCATCCCCGTGACGATTATCGACAACCCGCCCGAAAACTCGCGGGTCGTGCAGGAAGAGGCGTTTGGCCCGATATTGCCGCTGCTCCGGTTCAACGACATCGACGACGTGATCGCGAAGGCGAATGCATCGGAATATGGGCTCGCGGGATCGGTCTGGTCCGCCGACACAGATGCGGCGTTGTCGATCGCAGCCCGCATGGAGACGGGAACGGTCTGGATTAACGAGGTACAACACCTCTCCCCATTTCAGGCCTTCGCCGGCCACAAGCAATCGGGCCTTGGCGTGGAAAATGGCCTCGGCGGCCTGCTCGAATATACGATGCCTCAGACAATCACGGTCAAACCCGCCAAGGCTGGCTGACAGTCACAACATGGCCAACCGTCGGGCGCGCGCGAGAGCGCCCGAGCGGTTGCGAACACCCAGCTTGTTGTAAATGTTCTGGATGTGCCATTTCGTCGTCGATAGACCGAGGTCGATATGGTCTGCGATAGCCTGGCTGGTGAGGCCGCTATCGAGCAAAGTCAGAACTTCCAGTTCCCGCGCTGTGAGGCGGTCGGCCGGCAGCTGATCACCTCCCGCTTCCCCGCGCAATCCATAGCGCGCCCGTAACCGTTCCAGCACGTCGGCCGCAGCCCCACTGGTTGCTGATGAAAGCTCTGGCTCCGATAAAAGCTGCGTCAGGCCCCATCCGCAGTCCACCGCTGTCCGATAAAACCCTCTCTCTCCAGCGATGCGCATGGCCCGCTCGAGATTGCGCTTTGCGTCGACGGCCTTGCTCAACATGAGCAAGCAAGTCGCTGCCAGCATCAGAAGCGTGATATGGTCGCGCGCGCGGCCCTCCGCTTCTGCAAACGGTAGCATGCGTAAGGCGATTGTGAGCGCATCCTGTGGTCTGTCCTCTTCGAGCATGATCCATGCGTGCGATTGCTCTACCTCATGCGCCATCCACGTCGGTACGCGGTGACCTGTGGCGACGTGGAGCCATGCGCTATCTGCCCGCGCGAACGCAGTGTGAAAATCTTCCGCGGCCTCCTTCCTCCGCCCATGACGCAGTTGCAGTGCGATCGTCAGCAGATCTGCTTTCACCGCGTAGCGCAGCCCTCTGATCAAACGATGGGTCGTCTCACAAAGTGCCGCGTCTATCCCATCGGAATCCTCGGCGAGGAGGGTCGCGGCCTCAAGCGCTGCAACATGTGTTTCGATGAGACCATTATCGCCGACGTGGAGGTGTCCTGCCGCCAAATGCTCGCGGGCGAGGCATGTCTCGCCGGTTTCGACGAGAATCCGGGCAGCCAGGAGATGGACCGTCCCGATCGTCGATGCTGCAACACCTTCAAAATCTTCCGCTCTGCTTAGCGCTGAAAGTATGATTTCGCGGGCCCGTGACACCCGCCCGCTCTGGAACTCGAGATAGGCTTCCGCCTTGGAAACCCAAAGCTGCCCATAGGCTCCGCCGCCTTCTCCCGCCTTTTGGCGTGCCACCAGCATGTCCCGCCTAGCAGCATGGCGATCACCCATCTGATAGTGCGCTAGAGATCTGATGACGCAGATCGCTGCGGTGTGGAACGCGTCAAGTGGCTCCCACTGGGACATCCACCGGTCCGCAAACTCGATGAGCTGTGGCACGTCGTCGCCGCGTGCCGCCACGCTGACACGCAGCCGATCGCGATGTGCGCGCCATGCGCTGGGCGCGTCCTGCGGCATTTCCTCGTCGAGAATATCAAGGTCTGCACATGCAGTGTCGATCTGGAGCACGAGAACGAGCGCCCATATTTTCCAAAGGCGCAGCGGGATCGAAATCGGTTGGCCGGCCTTTTCCAATCGCTCCGTCCAGGCCAGCATTCTTGGCAACTCGCCAAGCCCATGGACGATGAAGGCCGCGTTCCCGACGAGCAGGTCATGCGCGCGGTCGAGATCTCCGGCTTCGAGAGCATAATCGACCGCTTCGCAGATGGCGCCTTTACGCTCACACCAAGCTGACGCAGCGCGAAGCAGCGAAATGCTCTTGCTCGCGCCGGCCTGACGCTTCCTGGTGTCCAGAAACGTCTGAAACACGCCATGAAGGCGCAGCCAGTCCCCTCCGCCGCACGCTGCCACGATCATCACGTTTTCAAGCCGTGCGCGCTGAAGCAAAAGTTCCGCGGAGGGATCCATGACATCTGTCAGCATGGCAGGCGAGAATCGTCCGAGATCTGCCAGATCGAAGAGAAAACGACGCATGGCATCGTCCAACTCCACATAGATGCTCTCGTTGAGATACTGGCCGAGCTCCTCACGCGGATAGACCTCTCTGATATCGACTCTAGACCATCCGCCCCGCCGCCGCGCCAGCATGCCGTAACACTGCGCGGCGATCGGCCATCCATCAATCCAGCGCGATACCTTGCGCGCTTGTTCGACGCTTGGCGCCTTGCCGGCATAAATCTCCAACATCGCAGCGACCTCACTCTCGTCGAGCGTGAGCGCCTCCACGTCGAGAATCTCGACCCTGCCTTTCGCAACGAGTGCAACCCAGTCCATGTCAGGCAGCGTCCTCGTTGCGATCACGAACCGCTGTGCCGCGTCGCTTGAGGTAATCGTTCGAACGAGCCTCGCGACCTTTCGCGGATCCGCGTCATGGGCGTCATCGATGAAGATGATGTCGGCGTTGTCGCTTAGTGGCGAGCCAGCCACCATGCGATCCAACGGGCACCAAGCGATCACGCCCCCTGCGCACGTAACTTGTTGGGCGTGCGCGCGCAGAAGCGTCGTCTTGCCATAGCCCGGTGGGGCGGAAAGAATGGTGACACCGGCCCTCCCTGCTCGCAGCCGGGCAAATGCCCGTGTCGGTACGAAGGCTTCGATCGGCTTTCCGACAGTCTCGTTCGCCGCGTGCGGTGTAGACATGTGGACGGGGTCCACCGGTCTCACCTTGGTCTTGAGCATGATCCTACTCCTCGGCCGCCTCTATGCGGGCTGCTCGTTTCTGGTTTTGAGTCCGTCCAACAGGAAACGCACGAGATGATCGGCGTATTCTTCCTTTAGCTGTACCGTAATCTCCGTCGAACCGGATAGATACGGAAGTGTGTTGCGAGAATGGAAAAGAAACTCGCAAGCACCGATCACGGTATAGTAAAATAATGCTGGATCTAGCGAACGAATGTCGTTCGAACGGACGCATTCGTCAATGATCTGCTTTTGAAACTTCTGTAATGGAGCTATAAAAATTCGAGCCAGTTCACCAGCAGTTTCAGCATTACTCGACTGCAAAACATTGATTAGTCGATTTATATAGGGATAGCGGAAATAGACATTTATGACACCTCTGATATGAAGCTCGAGCTTTCTTAGAGGCGCGATTTCTTGGCCGACGAGATATTCGAGCTCATGCAGTGCTTTCGCAGCGTCGCGCTCGAGAAGCGCCAAGAGGAGGCCTTCTTTTCCCTTGAAATAATAGTTCACTAGCCCGTGATTAAGTCCGGAGCGCACGGCGATCTCATTGAGAGAAACATCAAGCGTGTCGCGCTCGCTGAGCAGGGTGCTGGTCGCCTCGAGCAACCTCTCCCGCGCGGCGACCCGGCCACGTTCATCCAGGCGAACTCCGACTCTTCCCATTCTATCCTCCGAATCTTTATTTATGCGAATAGATAAACTTCTGCAAGATCATTTGCCCTCCTTTCGGCTAGGGTCAGGATCGCAGGCACGTGGCAGATCGTCGTCAAAATCAGCTGAGGTCCTGTCCAATGAAAATCACCGCCGCTCTTGCCGTTCTTCCCAAGCATCAATTTGAGATTTCAGAAGTGGATCTGGACGAGCCTCGCGCCGACGAAATCCTTGTGCAGATCGAAGCTGTGGGATTGTGTCACACGGACATCGTGGCGCGAGACCAGATCCTGCCCGTACCCTTGCCAGCGGTTCTGGGCCATGAAGGTGCCGGCATCGTCGTGAAGACCGGTTCGGCAGTGACAAAAGTTGCTCCTGGCGATCACGTTGTCTTGAGCTTCCGCTCTTGTGGTACGTGCACGCGCTGCCTCGCCGGAGAGCCTACCTATTGCGAGCAGGCGCTCGCCCTCAACTATACCGGCTGCAGGGTTGATGGATCGAAAGCGATCCACAACCAGGACGGGCCAGTATCGAGCAACTTCTTTGGCCAATCCTCGTTTGCGACCTATGCCATTGCTTACGAGACGAATGTGGTAAAGGTCGACCGGGATATACCGCTCAAGCTGCTTGGCCCGCTCGGATGCGGTGTGCAGACAGGTGCTGGTGCTGTGTTGCGAGCACTCGCATGCCCGCCCGGCTCATCACTCGTCATTTTCGGCGGCGGATCAGTCGGCCTCAGCGCTGTATTGGGCGCAGTAATCGCCGGCTGTTCGACAATTATCGTCTCGGACCCGATGCCGGCACGCCGGACTCTCGCGCTAGAACTTGGCGCGACTCACGTTGTTGATCCATCCGCCCAGAAGGTGACGAAGTTTGTTCGCGGAATCACGGGTGCTGGGGCAGACTATGCGCTCGATACCACCGGCGCCGGTCAGGTTATGGAGAGTGCGCTGGGATCACTCCGCCCCCATGGGACCTTGGGCCTGCTCGGCGTGCCGTCAAATCCTGAGCAACGACTGCCAGGCCTGGCATCCACAGTCTTGATGTTCGGCTATACCATCAAGGGTATTATAGAAGGCGATAGTCAGCCTGACAGCTTCATCCCCGAGCTGATATCGCATTATCGCGATGGACGTTTTCCCTTTGACAAGCTCATCACGCTCTATCCGTTTGAGCAGATCAATCAGGCGGTCGAAGATCAACATGCCGGAAGGATCGTAAAAGCGGTGCTGACGATGACCCCACCTGCCCACTAGGGGTTCGTCTTCGCAATAGCACTCGACCTTGAAGCCCCCATTTAGGGAAGAGGATAGCCTGCTGATCGCTGTGATCTTGCAGAGGACGTTTGTATTGCCTGTCCTCCAGTCGGAGTTGGAGGAGGAGCTTGAAAAGGATGTCTCCGCCCTTGTCGGTGCCCGACCATGCAGAAGCAGAGGATCACCGCGTCGACGAGGAAAGCCGATCTAGCCCGGCATATTCTGATCGAATGCCGTAAGCTCAGTCTCGGGTGGCCACCATGATTGCGCGCTAGAGCACCAGATTTGAACCGCGGGATCGATGCCTGATGTGTCATTGAGAGTGCCGGCCTTGAGGTAGACAATGCCTGGTTTGCCTACCGGCACGGTGATTATCGGGGAGCCGCACGATGCGCAGAATCGCCGGTGAATCATGTTCCCGCTGTCACCTCTGTCCTCGAAAGACGCCATGTCACCAGCGATCACGAGGTCGGCAGCTTGGACGACCAAATTTACCGAAAAAGCAGCACCACTTTGTTTCTGACAATGGGTGCAATGGCAGATCGCAGTGAGAAGTGGGTCCTTGGCGAGCCGATATGAGACCCGACCGCACAGACAGCCTCCAGTTGCAACGTCGTTGATTTCCAAGGCCCTTACTCCACGTCCCATGTTTTCATCACGCTAGTGACTGGCTCAATCCTCCGGAGCGATGCGTACCACAATGTCTTCTGCAGTATCCGCCACGATCAACTGGCATGAAAGCCGAGAGCGATCAGTGCGATGGTCCGAGGAGTCGAGCAGATCATTCTCATCCTCGCCGATCGCGGCAAAATTGCCAGCCCCGTTCTCTACGATGACATGGCAGGTCGCGCACGAGCAGCAGCCGCCGCATAGCGCGAGCATCTCGTCAATGCCGGCATCCCGGATGGCTTCCATGACCGAGATGCCAACAACGCCTTCGACGGTGCGGCGCGACTCATCTCGCAAAACGACAGTGATATTGGGCATTATTCGCTCTCCGGGGCTTACAGCGCTTCGATGATCATGGCGTTTGCAATGCCGCCGGCTTCGCACATCGTCTGCAGGCCATAGCGATTTCCATGTCGGCGAAGGGCATGCACCAATGTCGACATCAACTTGGTGCCTGAAGAGCCAAGTGGGTGGCCAAGGGCAATCGACCCACCATGGACGTTGAGACGCTCGGGGTCTGCCTGAAGAACGTCGAGCCACGCAAGCGGCACGGGGGCGAAGGCCTCGTTTACCTCATAAAGGTCAATATCGGCGATCGACAGCCCCGACCGCTCAAGCAGCCGTTGCGTGGCCGTGATTGGCTCTTCGAGCATGATGATCGGATCACCGGCGGTCACAACCATTGCATGGATACGGGCGATCGGCGTTAACCCGTGCGCCTTCAGCGCCTGCTCACTGACGATCAGCAGGGCTGACGCGCCGTCGCAGATCTGGCTAGCATTGGCAGCGGTGATCAAGCCTCCCTCGATCAGTGTTTTGACCGATCCGATTTTCTCGAGCGTGGAATCAGCCCGGACGCCTTCATCAACCAGATGGACCGATGGACCGTCGGGCGTGTCGACCGAGATTGGCACAATCTCGCGGTCGAAGGCGCCGACTGCGATCGCCGCTGCCGCAAGTTGATGACTGTGAAGCGCGAAGCGGTCGAGCGTCTCGCGATCATAGCCATATTTACGGGCCATCATCTCCGCACCCTCGAACTGGCTGAACCCCTCAACGCCGAAACGCTTGCGTATCCGATCGCTCACAGGGCTTCCGGCGGACTGATTGGAGAACATCGGCACGCGGGACATGCTTTCAGCGCCGGCTGCGATAACGACGTCCTGTGTCCCGGACAGCACCGCTTGCGCAGCAAACTGGACAGCCTGTTGCGAACTGCCGCACTGCCGATCAATGGTCACAGCCGGAACGGTGGTCGGCAGCGTTGAGGCAAGTACGGCATTTCGGGCGAACGCGAAGGATTGCTCGCCCACCTGCGTCACGCAACCGAGGATGACGTCCTCGATCGCCGCAGGATCTACGCCTGTTCGTGCGACGAGGCTCGACAGGACGTCACCGGCGAGGTCCGCAGGATGGACGCCGGAAAGTCTTCCATTTCGACGTCCGCCGGCGGTGCGCAATGCTTCGACAATATAGGCTTCAGCCATGGTCATGATCCTCCAGAAATTTGGGCGACGGCGAGTGCCGCGAGTTCGGGAAAGGCAGCGGCGCGCTCTTGGGCCTGCGCAGATGCCGCCGTTCCGCGGATCGCCCTGCCTTTGATGCCGTGGAAAATTGCCGCGAGCCGGAAAAAGTTGAATGCCAGCGCGAAACGATAGCCGGGGATTTCTGCGCGACCAGTGCGGCGGCAATAGGCCTCGATATAAGCATCTTCGGAAGGAATATTGAGGGTTCCGAGGTCCGCGTCTGCCAGCCCCGCCACGATGTGCGAGGGCATATGGTACATCATGGCATGGTAGGCGAAGTCAGCGAGCGGATGACCCAGTGTAGAGAGTTCCCAGTCAAGAACGGCCACAACCCTTGGCTCGGTGGGATGGAAAATCATATTGTCGATGCGGAAGTCGCCATGAACGACGCTCACTTCCTCATTCTCATCGACGGGGATATTGGCAGGAAGCCATTCGACCAGCCGGTCCATGTTGGAATCCCGCCCGGCATCCCTATCGTCGAGATATTGCTGCGACCAGCGACTGATCTGGCGCGCGAAATAATTACCGGGCCGGCCATAGTCGCCGAGACCGATGGTGTCGGCATCGAGCAAGTGCAGATGCGCGATTGTCGCATTCATCGCGTCGAAATAGGCAGGTCGGTCAGCAGCATCCACTTCCGGGATAGTGGCATCCCAGAAAATGCGGCCCTCGACCATGTCCATCACATAGAACCAAGTGCCGATTATCGCTTCGTCGGTGCAAATCCCGTGTACCCGCGCAACCGGGAAACCCGCACCGCCGAGCGCTTGCAGAACTCTAGCTTCCCGCTCGATCGCGTGCGCGCCTTTGAGCAGCTGGCCCGGAGGCTTGCGCCTGAGAACATAACTGCCACTGGCCGCACTGAGCTTGTAGGTTGGGTTGGACTGCCCACCTTTGAATTGTTCGACGCTGAGAGGCCCGACGAAACCATCGATGTTGCACTCCATCCAGCGCGCAAGCGATAGCTCATCAAACTCGTAGCCCGCACGGACCGGAGTCGTACCGAGATTGGCGTCTTGTCCTGCGGCGCTCATGACTGGGCCTTGCCCCAGTCGCGCTTGATCTTCTTCGCCAGCGACCATTTGTGAACTTCAGTCGGGCCATCGTAGATCCTGAAAGCGCGTATCTCTCTGAAGACCTGCTCTACGATAGTATCGCCACTAACGCCGGTGCCGCCCATGACCTGGACCGACCTGTCCGCGACCCGCATCAGCGCTTCTGAAACCGCGACCTTCGCCATCGAGCTTTCGACGGTGCCAAGGGAGCCACCATCAAGCACGTCGGCGCACCACAGGATCATCAACTCAGCCTGTTGCAGGTCGATCATGTTTTCGGCCAGCATGAAGCCCACACCCTCATGGTCAACAAGCGCCTTCCCGAAAGCCTGGCGGCGGCAGGCATATTCGGTCGTTATCTCATGGGCACGAATGCACGATCCCAGCCATCGCATGCAGTGCGACAGTCGCGCAGGCGACAATCTTATCTGGGCGTATTTGAAGCCCTCGCCCGAATGCCCGAGCATCTGGTCGGTTGGGACCCGCAGCCCGTCTATCGCTATCTCTGCGTGGCCGCCTGGCATGGAGGTATCGATTGTGTTGGGTACGCGCTCGATCCTGATGGCAGGATCGGGTAAATCAACGAGGAACATGCAGGCGCCGTCTTCCGACTTGGCCATCACGATCCCAACCTTGGCGCCCTGCGCGCCTGTGATGAACCTTTTCCGTCCGTTGATGACCCAATGATTGCCGTCGAGATGACACGTGGTCTTCATCATCGACGGATCGGAGCCAGCACCGCCATCTTCCCAAGGCTCGGTCATGAGGAACGCTGATCGGGCATCGCCTGCGATCATCGGCGCGAGAAAATGGGCTTTCTGCTCTTCCGTACCGACTTTTCCGATGAGAAACATGTTGCCCTCATCTGGTGCCATGGTGTTCACCGCGAGCGGCCCCAACGGCGATAATCCGGACTTGATCAGCACCAAGGCTGTCTCCCGTTGCGAGAGATGTGCGCCGTCGCCGAGAATATGCGGCGTGAGGACTTGTGCGGCCTTTGCCTTGACGCGCATCTCGCCCACAAGTTCGTCCGTTGGCGCGCCATGATGGTCACGCCGCTCGTCCGTTTCGTAAGGAATGATCTGCCCGCGGACAAAATCTTCGACCCGAGCCGCGATCTCGCCCGCTCTTTCTTTCCCCACTCCGCTCACTTGGGCGCCATCCGGATTGCGCCGTCCAGGCGGATCGTTTCGCCGTTCAACATGGGGTTCGCGATAATGCTCTGCACCAATTGGGCATATTCGTCCGGCTGGCCGAGACGGCTCGGGAACGGGACCTGCTTCCCGAGCGAATCTAGAGCCTCTTGAGGCAATGCTGCCAGAAGGGGCGTCCAGAAGATGCCGGGCGCTATCGTCATGACCCGGATGCCATAGCGTGCGAGTTCGCGCGCAACTGGCAGCGTCATACCGACGATACCGCCCTTCGAAGCGGCATATGCGGCTTGCGCGATCTGGCCATCAAAGGCTGCGACGCTGGCTGTGTTGATAATCACGCCGCGCTCTTCACCAACCTGCGGCGCGCCATGCAGCCGTTCAGCGAACTTGGAGAGTACGTTGAATGTTCCCATGAGGTTCACCGAGACCGTGCGGGCAAAGTCGCCAAGCGCGAGCGCTTTTCCTTCGCGATCGATCACTTTTGCCGGCGTCCCAATGCCAGCGCAGTTCACAAGGACGCGCGCGACACCGTGGAGTGCTTCAGCTCTCGCCACAGCGTCGCGAACCTGATCCTCATCGGAGACATTGACCGCTATGAATGCACCGCCGATCGCAGCGGCATGCGCGGATCCGAGGTCCGCATTCATGTCGAAAATCGTGACTCTAGCGCCCGCCTTTGCCAGCCGGGCGGCAGTTGCGCCACCAAGACCAGAAGCGCCACCTGTCACTATCGCAGCTATCCCCGCTACATCCATAAAATAATCCTTAAATAAGAGATACGGTCACAGTGTTTGACCGTCGTCGATTGTGAAAAGACCGCCCGTCACCGGTGCGCTGGCATCGGAGCAGAGATAGAGAAGCATGGGATCGAGGGCGTCGACATCCATGAGACGTTGCCGCGCAAACCCCTCGATCAGCTTACGACCCTTCTCAATTTCCCACAGCGAGTTGGTCATGTCGGTCGCCATGTAGCCGGGCGCTATGGTGTTCACATTGATACCTTTGTTCGCCCAATCCTTGGCGAGCAATTTTCCCATCTGTGCCACGGCCGCCTTCGAGGCTCCGTAGGAAACAATTCCCGGAAAAGTGTGATGGCCTGTCACCGAACCGATGAGGACTATCCGGCCTCGACCGGTTTCGGCGGTCCCTGCGGCGACCATGCGACGTGCGCCCTCGCGAGCGCTTAAAAATGCACCCCGCACATTGATCGCCATCGTGGCGTCAAAATCGTCAACCGCCAATCCGAGAGCGCTGCCGGCCGGGCTGATACCGGCATTCACGACGACCGTATCGACACTCCCGAATACACCTTCTGCCGCGTCGAAAGCGGCGATGGTGGATAGCTCGTCGCCCACATCCATTGCGACCGCGGCGGCCTCACCGCCTTCGCTGCGAATTTCTGCGCACAGATCGTCAAGCAGGGAAATGCGGCGCGCACCAACAACGACCCTCGCGCCGGATGCAGCGAGGAGGCGCGCGAAACGGCGTCCGATACCGGACGATGCACCGGTCACAAGGGCCGTGCGTCCACTCAGATCAAAAGAAAAGCTCACCATTATGTTTCAGCCATCTGTATTTGTTCCCGAAGGGTGCGATTTCCGAAGTTCATTGAATGCACGTGTAGCGCCGTGATTCTTCCCGCACCCCATCCGTTCGGCGGGGCCGCAAAGCTCCGCGTCCATGGTGGAAGAAAGCTTCACCTGCGCAGCCCATCATTGAATGACGAGGCCGCCATCTACGGACAGGACAACCCCCGTGATGAAACTTGCTTCATCACTTGCCAAAAACGCGATCGCGCGAGCCACTTCGTCGTTACGCCCGTAGCGTTGCATCGGGTTCAGCGACGCAAAATACGCTTTCGCAGATTCAAGATCGGCATCAGGAATTGCCTGCCGTTCGATCGAGCGCATCATCTCATTGTCTATGGGAGCCGGTGCGACGGCGTTGACGCGGATGTTGCTGGTCGCCAGCTCGATCGCCGCGACTTTGACAAGGCCGGCAATGGCGTGTTTGCTTGCTGTATATGACGCCAGGCCAGCGACCCCGATCGTACTAGCCACCGATCCCGTCGCCACTATTGCTCCGCTATTTTTCATCACCAAAGCGGCGTGCTTTATGCTGTTGAATGTGCCGGTGATGTTCGTGTGCTGAACTTCCGAAAACTCCTGCGATGAAAGGGACAGGAGCGGCTTTACGGCGCCTTCCGCGCCAGCGTTAGCCACGAGAATGTCGAGCCGACCAAATTTCTCGATGGCTAGCGCTGCGACCATTGCGGTGTCGGCCTCAACCGACACGTCGGCACGGATTGCAATGATCGATCCGAAGCTTGAGAGCCTGGCCGCCGCCTCGTCGAGCTTTTCCTGATTTCTGCCCGTTATGATGACCTTCGCGCCTCTTTCTAAAAAGAGTTCGGCGACAGCGCCTCCGATACCGCCGGTCCCGCCCGTTACGATCGCCACTTTGTCCTTCACGATCATTCCTCTCCATTTTCTTGTTTGACTCGAAACATGACACTGATATCACGTTTGCAATTGAGCGCAACCGTCAGCCTCATGATTCGACGAGAGGGAAGCCTGAGAAATGAGCGACACAGATCGCCCAACAAAGCCGATCGCGCCGACCCGCCGCGGCGCCATAACGCGAGCAAAGTTGATCGACGCAGGGCGCAAGGCCTTCTCCGCATATGGCTATGAGATCGCGCGCGTTGCCGATGTCGCGAAGCTCGCAGGCGTGAGCCATGGCAATTTCTACCGCCACTTCACCGATAAAGACGACCTGTTGCATGCCGTCTTGGACGAGCTTCACCAAGGCCTGCGCCGACCGGTGCGCCGCCAGAAGCCATCAAGCGCAGGGGGCATGCTTGGCGAGATGATCGACTACAATGCGAGCTTCTTTCATACCTACGCGGAGCATCGCGATATGCTCCGGGTCGCCCGCGAAGCCGCCGCCAAGCCTGGGCCGAGCAGGTTCCTCGAAACGTGGTTGGAGATGCGCGTTCCGTTCATCGAGCGCAATCGTCTGTGGATGCAGAAGCTTCAGGCCAAAGGCTCGATCGATCCGGCAATGGATGTGTCGCTGATGGCGGAGTCGCTGGGGTCGATGATCGAGCAACTGGCGTATGTTCATATCGGCTTGGCCGAGCAGCGCCCGTCGCCTGAAAGGCTCGACGAACTCGGCCAGATTTGCGGCATCATTTGGTTTCGCAGCATCTTCGGCGGTGCGACTGCTGAGCCGGATCTGACGGTGGAGGAAGCTCGCCGATGATCCAGGCTCACAACGTCGATCTGCTCGACCTCACCCACTACACCTCAAAGACTGATCAGGAGCTCTTCCGCAAGCTGCGCGACGAAGATCCTGTCCACTTTAACGAAGGCCCGGATAGCGTCGGATTCTACGCGCTGACGCGCTATGATCATGTCTCCGCCGTCGGTCGGGACCATCTGCATTTTATCAATAGCAAAGGGACGCAGATCCGCGACAAGCGGGCCGAGGGACATGGCGCTCCGAGCGTTCACAATGCCGACCAACCCATTCACGGCCGCCTCCGTGCACCGGGTGTAGGTGCGTTCCGTCGCTCTTTGCTGGAGCAGAGGGAAGGTCGAATTCGAGAGATCGTTCGGGACCTCATCGACGCTGTTCCTCAGAACCAGCCCTTTGACTTCGTCGAGAGAATCGCGGTCGCCGTCCCAATGATCGTGTTCGCGGAGGTGCTCGGCGTACCCGCGAACCGTCAGCAGGATCTCGTTCATTGGGCCAACACGATGAGCGACGTCACCGCAACCGATGTGGTGCAGGCCGACGCCCGACACCATCTATTCGACTATTTCCGCGAGCTCGCCGCCGAGAAGCGCGCGAACCCCGGCGACGACATCGCTAGCGTCCTCGTCAACGCTGATGTCGGCGGCGCGACGCTGTCACAAGAAGAGCTAGATGCCTATTTCATGGTGCTAACCGTCGCTGGCAATGAGACGACACGGTTTCTCTTAACTGGCGGCTTGGAGGCGATTCTCAACCGCCCGGCGGAGCTGGCGAAGCTGCGGGACGAACCAGGCCTCATTCCCGCGGCGATCGAGGAGATGGCGCGCTGGGTTTCGCCCGTGTTGCAGATGCGGCGCACCGCGACCGAAGATGCAGATCTGTTCGGAACTCCGATCAAGGCTGGAACGAAAGTCGTCCTTTATTTTTCGTCGGCCAACCGTGACGAGCGCGCGTTCGATGCCGCTGACGAGTTTCATGTCGACAGAAAAAACAATCGTCATCTTGGTTTCGGCGTCGGCGCCCATTTCTGCATGGGCGCGCACTTGGCACGCCTGGAGGCTAAAATCTTCTTGGAGGAGTTCCTTCGGGAGATACGCCACGCGGAAGTAGTGGCGCCATCGACCCGCGCCGCTTCCAACTGGTTCACCGGCTATGACGACCTGACCTTGAGCTGGTCGCGATGAGCGCGGTCATGCACGCGCGACGTATCGTCGTAACCGGTGCGGCCAGCGGCATTGGCGCACGCCTGAGCGAACACCTGCGCAAGCAGGGTGCAACCGTCATTCCACTCGATCTCCAACCGATGCCGGATGGGATATCCTGCGACCTGTGCGACCCCGCTTCGATCGCGCGGGCGGCAAGGAACATCCTTGGCCCGCTCGACGGGATTGCCCATGTCGCTGGTTTGCCGGGCACCGCCTCTTCCGAACGGATAGCCGCAGTCAATATCGTTGCTCTTCGCCTTCTGAGCGGCCAGCTTCTCGACCAGCTTCAGCCCGGCAGCGCGATTGTCGTGGTATCGAGCGTCACTGCGCATCGCTGCAACTGGTCCGCAGATGAAATTCAAAGCCTGTTGCTACGCGATGACGCAGTCATCACCGGGCGGCTGGCCGCCTTGTCCGGCCCCGATGCATATGCCGCATCGAAGAGTCTCGCCAATGGTTGGGTTTCAGCATTGTCGGCCAAGCTGCTGTCGCGCTGCATCCGGGTAAATGCTGTCAGCCCCGGGCCTATCGAAACGCCTATCCTCAAGGATTTTGAGGAGTCGATGGGCGCGTCCCGGCTGAAGGCTGCCGCTGACCTCGTGGGCCGTCACGGCGAACCGTCCGAGGTCGCAGCGGCAATCGCCTTCCTGCTCTCCCCCGAAGCGTCATGGGTGAACGGGATCAACCTGGCCTGTGATGGCGGCTTCTCCAATGCGCGCAGGATAGCCGGAACTGCGGCAACACCTGAAGAAACCGGGGGGAATGTCTCGTGCAACTGATACTTGTTCGGCACGGATTGCCGGAAAATGCTCACACCCGAGATGCTTCCAATCCCCCGCTTTCTGAAGCGGGCCGGGTACAGGCCGCACAGACATGCGAGCGCCTGGCGCGCGAGCCCATCGATGCTATCTACGCCAGCACCCTTCATCGCGCAGTGCAGAGTGGCGAACCGCTCGCAGCCGCGCTCGGACTTCCCATTTCCCAGCTTGCAGACATTGGCGAGGTCGATAACGGCGAAGATCTCTACATCTCGCCGGAAGCGATCAAGGCCGCAGGTGAGTGGGATGAGTTTCTGCGCGACCCAATTCGATACTACGGGCATGACGAAGCGGAGTTTCGCGCACGGGTTCTTGGAGGCTTTGAAACGATTTTTAACGCCGTCGCCGGCCGCCGCGTCGCGATCTTTACCCATGGATTTCCGATTAACATCCTCCTGGCCCACGCGCTCGGTCTGACCGGTATTGCCAATTTCGTGCCCCGCAATGGGAGCATCACGCGGCTGATGGGTGATCGACTAGGCAACCTTCAGGTCCTGAGCATCAATGAAACAAGCCACTTCAGCAAGGAGGTGGTCAGATGATCGGCCACCCAGGTGCAATTGCTGCCGTCTCGCCGGATCGCGATGCCGTCATCGCGCAGGACGGCAGCCGACTGACCTATGGCCAGCTCGATCAGCGGTCGCTGGCACTGGCTCAGCGTCTCCACGTTAGCGGAATCGTTCGCGGCGACGCCGTCGCGCTTCTCATCGGTAACCGGCTCGATTTCTTCGTTGCCGCTTGGGCCGCTCAGCGATCCGGCGTCTATTTCATCCCCATAGCGACCCGCCTGACGCCAATCGAACTCGCCTATATATTTGACGATAGCGGTGCCCGCGCACTCGTCCTCGATCCGGCGCTTCTGCAACCAGCATCCGCAGCGCTTGCGATAATGAGCGGCGCAAAGCCGCTCGTACTGACTCTCGATCCGGTGCCAGGGTTCGAAGCGGTACCGCATGACGTCGATCCCAATCTACCGTTGCCTGATGCGATTGAGGGCGGCGACATGCTTTATACCTCCGGTACTACCGGACGACCAAAAGCCGTTCGAAGAGCACTGGACTTCGCGCCACTTGGATCTGACATGCGCCGCGCCGCCCGCGCTGCCGACCTCTTCGACATGGATGGCGAAAGCATCTTTTTGTCGCCCGCGCCGCTCTATCACGCTGCGCCCCTTCGGTTTGCAATGGGACAGCATCGTAGCGGCGGCGCCGTCGTCATGATGTTCAAGTTCAATGCGGAGCAGGCGCTTGCGCTGATCGAGCAAGAAAAGGTTACCCACAGCCAATGGGTGCCGACGATGTTCGCCCGCCTGCTCGATCTGTCGGATGAAGCCCGCAAACGATATGATCTGTCTTCGCACCGCGTCGCGATCCATGCCGGCGCACCTTGCCCTGCTGATATCAAGCGCTCGATGATCGAGTGGTGGGGACCGATTCTCCACGAATATTATTCGGGCACAGAGGGCGTAGGGTTCACCCATAGCAACAGTGCCGAGTGGCTCCAGCGGCCCGGCACAGTTGGGAAACCCTATGGCTGCACGATCCACATCGTAGGTGACGATGGATCCGAACTTGCCGCAGGTCAGACCGGGACCGTCTATTTCGAAGGTCGCGCAGGTCTCGTTTACCACAATGCGCCGGACAAAACGCGCGAAGCGCATCATGCTGCTGGCTGGGCGACGTTCGGCGACATCGGCCATGTTGA
>NZ_JPPQ01000069.1:1200575-1222633 GCF_000743655.1 Sphingobium sp. ba1 | reverse complement strand
TCGGCAGCGTCGGCGGCACGCGGCTGGCCGAGCGGCTGGGGGCCAAGACCGGGCGCCTGACCACCGTCTTTGCGATCCTGATCTTCGTCGTCGCCCTTTACATGCTCTGGCGCAGCGCGGCTGCCTTCCTGCCCGGCCTCTGACAATCTGACCTATCTCTTTATCCCTGCCCATCTGGTACAAGATCGGGCGAAAGGACATGTCCAATGTTCGACTCCTTAGACGCCCTGATCCTCGCCCGCGCCCAGTTCGCCTTCACGGTGAGCTTCCATTTCCTCTTCCCGGCCTTTTCGATCGGCCTCGCCAGTTTCCTGATGGTGCTGGAGGGGCTGTGGCTCGCCACCGGCAAGGGCGTCTATGCCAATCTCTTCCGCTACTGGCTCAAGATTTTCGCCGTCGTCTTCGCCATGGGCGTCGTGTCGGGCATCGTCATGTCCTATCAGTTCGGCACCAACTGGTCGGTCTTCTCCGACAAGGCGGGTCCGGTCATCGGCCCGCTCATGGCTTATGAAGTGCTGACTGCCTTCTTCCTGGAGGCCGGTTTCCTGGGCGTCATGCTGTTCGGCATCAACAAGGTCGGGCGCAAGCTGCACTTCACCGCCACCTGCGCGGTCGCCATCGGCACTTTCATCTCCGCCTTCTGGATATTGTCGGTCAACAGCTGGATGCAAACGCCGACCGGTTACGAGATCGGCGCGAACGGCCAGTTCCTGCCCGGACCCAGCTGGATGGCGATCATCTTCAACCCCAGCTTCCCCTATCGCCTGGTTCACACCGTCCTGGCCGCCTATCTGACCACGGCCTTTGCGGTCGGCGGCGTGGGGGCCTGGCATCTGCTCAAGGACCGGACCAACCCCGGCGCGCGGACCATGTTCTCCATGGCGATGTGGATGGCGGCGATCGTCGCGCCGATCCAGATTTTCGCGGGCGACATGCACGGTCTCAACACGCTGGAGCATCAGCCGGTCAAGGTGATGGCGATGGAAGGCCATTATGACAGCCACCCCGACGGCGCGCCGCTCATCCTGTTCGGCATCCCCGACAGCGCCAACAAGCGGGTCGATTATGCAGTCTCCATTCCCAAGGCATCGTCGCTGATCCTCAAGCATGACCTCAATGCGCCGATGAAGGGGCTCGACACCGTGCCGGAAGCCGATCAGCCGCCGGTCGGGATCGTCTTCTGGGCGTTTCGCGTCATGGTCGGCATCGGTTTTGCGATGTTGGGGCTGGGCCTGTGGAGCCTGATCGCGCGCTGGCGCGGCAAGCTGCATGACTGGCCATGGCTGCATCGCGCCGCACTGGTGCTGGGGCCATCGGGGTTCGTCGCCGTGCTGGCGGGATGGATTGTGACCGAAGTCGGGCGGCAGCCTTTCACCGTCTACGGCCTGCTGCGCACCGCGCAAAGTGCCTCACCGCTGGATGCGCCCGCGGTTGCGGCCTCGCTGCTGGCCTTCGTCATCGTCTATTTCAGCGTCTTCGGCATGGGCATCTGGTATCTGCTGCACCTGATGAAGAAGCCGCCCGAAGCGCATGAAAGCACGCTGGACGGCGCGCCGATCCGCACCGCAGGCATCACCCCCGCACCCGCCATCGAAGGAGGCGAAGCATGATCGACCTGACCGTCATCTGGGCCGCCATCATCGGCTTTGCGATCATCGCCTATGTCGTGATGGACGGGTTCGACCTCGGCATCGGCCTGCTCTTCCCGCTGTTCAAGGTGGGCAAGGACCGCGACACCGCGATGAACAGCATCGCGCCGGTATGGGACGGCAATGAAACCTGGCTGGTGCTGGGCGGCGGCGGGCTGCTTGCCGCCTTTCCGCTCGCCTATGCCATCATCCTGCCCGCCCTTTATGCGCCGTTAATCGCCATGCTGCTCGGCCTCGTGCTGCGCGGCGTCGCGTTCGAGTTTCGCTGGCGCGATCCCGCGCATCGCGCCTGGTGGGACCGCGCCTTCACCGGCGGGTCCGCCGTCGCCACCTTTGCCCAAGGGATTGCGCTGGGTGCCTTGCTGCAGGGCATCAGTGTCGAAGGCCGCGCTTATTCGGGCGGCTGGTGGGAATGGCTCTCGCCCTTCTCGCTGCTCACCGGCTTTGGCCTGATGGTCGGCTATGCGCTGCTCGGCGCCTGCTGGCTCAACTGGAAGACCGAGGGCGGCTTGCAGCGCCAGGCCGTGACCTATGCCGGGCGGCTGGGCATCGTCATGCTGGTCGTGATCGGCGCGGTGAGCCTGGCCACGCTGACGCTGGAGGGCAGCTATCAAAGCCGCTGGCTGGCCTGGCCCGGCGTGCTGGCCACCGCGCAAGTACCGCTGGCGACGATCATCGTCACCGCGCTCTTCTACCGCAGCCTTTCCCAACGCAAGGACGCGCAGCCCTTCCTCTGGGCGCTCGCCCTGTTCGGGCTGTGCCTGCTTGGCCTTGGCATTTCGATCTGGCCCTATGTGATACCAGAGCGCGTCACCATCTGGGAAGCCGCCGCCCCCTATCGCAGCCAGCTCTTCATGCTGGTCGGCGGCGCGGTACTCGTCCCGATCATCCTCGCCTACACCGCCTGGGCCTATTGGGTGTTCCGCGGCAAGGTCGGCAGCGATGGCTATCACTGATGCGTAAACAGCTACGCCAAATCGGCTGGTTCATCGGCATCTGGGCCGCGAGCATCGCGGCCCTTGGGCTGCTATCCTTAGGCCTGCGCCACTGGTTGCTCTGAGGATTTGAAGGGAGCGACGACCTGATATCGATGGGACAAAATATAGCCGGTTAACGCGGATATCCGTGGCTATCGATCGTCGGCAACGCCGAGCCAATCCAATATTTCATCGCGATGTTCATCCAGTCGGGGCGGCATTTGGCCCTCCTGCGCGCCTGGCGTCAGGCGAAAGCCAGCACCTGGCGCGCGGATCGCGCCATCCGGCCCGCCGAGACCATCGAACGACAATAAGGCGTCCGGCCGCGCCAGGGCTGCGGCTTCGTCCACGCGGCGGACCATGCCGCAGGGTATGCCTGCCGCGCTCATGCCCGCTTCCCAATCAGCGGCGTCGCGGGTGGCGATGACCGTTTCCAACTCCGCCTTCATGGCGTCGAAATTCGCGCGTCGCGCCTCCGGCGTGGCAAAGAGCGGATTGCGCAACCAATCCTCGCGGCCGGTGAAGCGGGCGAGGGCGGCGAACTGGTTGGGCTGCACGACGCCCAGCGACACCTGGCGGCCGTCCCTTGCCGTGAACAGCGATGCGGTCGGCAGGCCGCTATAGCCGGTATTGCCCATGCGCGTCATCGCGCGCCCCGTCACCAGGAAGGGCGTCACCGCCGACGTCATGAACGCCAGGCTGGCGTCGAACATGGAGACGTCGATGAAACTGCCGCCGTCACCCTGCATGCGCCGGATCAGCGCAGAGAGGATGGCGAAGGCGGCAGTCTGGCCGGTCAAGGTATCGACGATGGGAAAGCCGACGCGGACAGGCGGATCGCCCTCTTCGCCGCTCAGCATCATCATGCCGCTGGTAGCCTGGACGATATTGTCGATCGCGGGCCAGTCCCGTTGCGGACTGTCCTGCCCATAGCCCGATACCGAGCAGAAGATGATGTCCGGGTTCAACGCGCGGACGGCATCATAGCCAAGCCCCAGTCGATCGATCACGCCGGGGCGGAAATTTTCGAGCAGGACGTCGCAGCGCGACACGATACCCTGGGCGATCGCAAGATCGTCGGCTTGTTTCAGATCAAGGGCGATCGATTTCTTTCCCGCATTGGCGGCGATGAATGCCGGGGACATGCCCTCGAACCGTGGATCGACATTGTAGGACCGGAAGCTGTCGCCCTGCGGCGGCTCGATCTTGATCACCTCCGCCCCCATCAGACGCAAAAGATGCGAGGCGTAGGGACCGGCCATGACATGGCTGAAATCGGCGATGCGGATGCCCGCGAGCGGCTTGTTCATGGTTGCTCCGGGAATTGCTTGCGGATGATGGACCAACTGGGGTCTTGGCAAAGGGTGCAGTCCGCACCGACGAACATCGCGGCGGCACCGGCATCCTGCTTCAATTGCCAGTCGAGCCATCCGACCGCGACCCGACCATAATCCCCGCCATTGACGAGCGAAAATGTGCCGCCATGCCCCGTATCTTTGTTCGCGTAGAAGACGGGGACATGCGATAGTCGCGCCACGTCGTCGCTCCCATTGGGGTAGGCGATGTCGGATGGCCCGCCCAATATATAGGCAACGGGCATGTGGAGCTTCTTCAAATCATCCTTGGTGATCCAGACACCGCTCAGACCGCCGCCGGGCCGGTTATAGACCCCGCTGTTGAATGCGACGACCGTGTCGATCCTCGGATCAGCGCCTGCGGCCAGCGCCTGCAATCCGCCGCAGCTATGCCCCATCACCGCAATGCGCTGTGCATCGACATGATCGCGATGGATGCCCTGCGTCGCCCAGTCGATCGCCGCCAGCAACTGATCCACCTGCGTTTCGTCGGCCTTGGCCGGTGGCGGCCCCACCGGTGCAGGCGCATCATCCTCGTTCGGCAAGGCTGTCAGCGGCGGCTGTTCTTCGCGTGGGGCGCCATTGGCGATCACGATATAGCCGTGACTGGCGATTTCGCGCAGGAAATGGCTGGCCGACAGGCCATTGTCGCGGCAGCCGCCATTGCCCCACAGGACCAACGGCAATCGTTCGCGCGGCCATGTGGCGGGACGGTACAGCGTATAGCCGGGCGCGTCGGCAAAGCCTTCCGCGACCGCAGGCCATCGCCCCGTGCCTGCAGGATCGCCGATCCGGCGCGCGACCTTGTCCTGCGTCGGCTGCGCCGATGCGGTGCCGACGATCATCGTTGCCATCGCCGCGATCACGATCAAAGGCGTCATATCTTCCCTCCGCACTGTATATCGTCGCGCCCGCGCACTGCCGCCCGCGCCGTTCGGAACGCCTGCATCCCGTCGATGCCAAACCGCGACAGGCTGCGGGCATTGCCTTCGGAATCGCGCAGATAGAGGGCATCGAAGCGCGCCTGTTCCTGTGCGGACATGCCGGAGATCGTCACCTTCTGCGCCTTGGCTTCCTCCAGCCCCTTGACCAGCGCCGCATGGATTTCGCGCGACAGCGCATCCTCCCACACCGCTTGCGACTGCGTCAGGATCGCCCGCTCCGCCTCGCTCAGCCGGTTCCATCGTGTCAGCCCTATCGCTCTTGCCGGATAGGCACCACGCGGGATAGCGAGGTTGTTATAATGGCTGGCCACTTCCGCGAAATGCAGCGACTTGAACGTGTCGCCCGGCGCGATCACGCCGTCGATCACCCCCTTGGCCATCGCCGAATAGACATCCGCCATCGGCATGTTGACCGGGTCCGCGCCCAGCGACTCCAGCACCGTGAGCAATTCGGTGGGCGCGCGCAGCCGCAGCCCGCGCAGGTCGGCCAGATTGCGCACCTGCCGGTCGGTCGTGACGATCCCGGCGAGCGAGCCGCCCTGGACCGCTAGCACCTTTAGCCCGTGCAATTCATGGCCGATCTGCGGGTTGGCCGCGGCGATGCAGCGATAGAGTTTCAACTGCGAGTCGATGCTGTCCGCTCCGCTGTAGAAACCGGTCTGGATGCGGATCAGATGGGTGCCGCCGCGCACATAGATGGGCGTGATGAGGCCGACATCGGCCACGCCATAGCGCAATTCCTCCATCGACATGTCCGACGACAGCAGCGCGCCCGACCAGATCGGCCGAATGCGGATGCGCCCTTGCGACTTGTGTTCGACAAATTCCATCCATGCCTTGTCCGCTTTGCTGAACGGATGGTTCGGGCTGTAGGGCGTCGCATAAGTCAGTTCCGTCACACCGGGCGGTAGCGGCCGGGCGCACGCCGTCATCAGGCACAGCGGCACCAACAGGGACAGCAGCGCGCGGAGCGTCACGCCAGCCCCCGCGCGGCCAGAAAGTCGGCAACCATCGCGACCATCGCGTCATGGTTCCAATTGGCCGCATCCACCATGTCCGCGTCGATCGCCAGCACCGGAACGCCCGCTGCTTCCAGTGAAAGCGCCGTCAGTTTCGTGCCCGATTGCGACAGGCGGTTGTCGGGCGGCAGCAGGATGACGCAGGCATCGATGCCGCACCGTTCCGCCTCGCTGGTCATCCACCCGTTCATCCATGGCGGCAGATGCAGCACTTCGTTCATCGAACAGATGCGGCTGGCCAGCGCATCCATCGGCTGGCCCTGCAACTCGCGAATATATTGTGGCCCGGCAAAGGGCATATACATCGACCAGACGAAGACCGCGCCCAGTCGCTCTTCCAGCGCCTGATAAAAGCCCGGATCATGCCACACGCCCGCGCCGATCCACATCAGCCGCACGCGTTCATTGTCGGCCGCACCCGCGCCGCTCGCCACCCGTTCCATGACTTCGTCGCGAAAGCGCCTGGCATGGGCGACGGCCCAGTCCGACCCGCGATGCCATTGCGGAATCATCGTATTGGGCATTTGTTCGGCGATCGACACCGGGCAGGGGCGCGCGCTGCCGATCGCCTGCGCGGCTTCCCAGATATAGCCTTCCTGTTCGTTGATCCGCTCCATCAGGTGATGCAGCTTCGCCTCGTCGAACCGGCGGCCAGTGCGATTTTCCAACAAGCTGATGAGATCGCGCATTTCCGCGACCATCAGCGCGATGCGATCCGGCTCATAGACCCGCCGCCACGCGCTGCGACTATGCTGGAACCAATGGGCCTCCTTATGCTCCCATGCCGGCGCTTCCATCGGGAAAAATTCGCTGCCCAGCGCCTGTGCCCATTGGCCAAAGACATGCTGGATGCAGTCACAGGTCAGGCGCGCGACCAGCACGGTTGGCTTGGGCAATCCGCCCCAGGGCGCGGTCTTGGGATCGTTCGCCAGCGTGCAGGCCAGGCCAAGCGAGCAATATTTGCAGCTGTTTTCAGGATAGCCATGCCGCGCCATCACGTCGAAATAATGGCCGGACAATTGTTTGGCGGAGATATAGGCCGACCACCATTGGTTGGTGATGATGGGGATGTCCATCACATGGAAAATCTCGTGCGGCGTGTCGGCCTGGACGATGGCGAAGGGTTCGCCTTCGTCCACGACCCGCCGTTTGAGGTCCGCGCCAAATTGCTTCTGATACGCGCTGGCGACCGAGGTGCAGGCCAGATCCTTGCGGCTGCGCTGACCGGTGGCGCGGGGGGCTATTATGTCGTTCATTGAAAAACTCCTGCCGCTTCCAGTTCGGCGATGCGCGCATCATCAAGCCCGCACAGGGTCCGGGCGATGGCATGGGCATGCTCACCCATGCCAGGCGCGCGGAAGGGTGCGAACCTGTCGCGGGAAAGGGAAATGGGGGTCGCGATATGGCCGAACGGTCCCAGGATCGGATGATCGAGCGTCACCAGCGCGCCACGTCCGGCCAGTTGCGGATCAAGGTCGATCATATCCTCACAATCCTGCACCACGCCGCAGGCGATACCGGCCGCTTGAAGGGTAGAGGCGATGGCATGGTCCTCGCGCTGCGCGGTCCATGCCGCGACATCGGGACCGGTCATCGCGTGCAGGCGCACGCGATCCGCCTCATCGAACAGGCTGATCGCGACCCAGCGGTCTTCGCCGCGTGCCGGAAACACATCCTGAAAGAAGACGCCCGGATCGGCATTGCCCGACCGTTGCGGTCGCTCGCCGCGCCGCGCGGCGGACAGGCTATCGCGCATCTGCTGCACGCAGATTTCATACATGGATGCATCGATATGCGCGCCACGTCCCGTTTCGCGCCGGTGCTGGAGCGCGGCTGCCACGGCCCCTGCCATCACGAACGGCACGATCACATCACCATAGGGCACGGCGCCGGGTATCACCGGGTCTCGCGTCGGATAGCCGGTCAGGAAGGTGCGCCCCGACAAGGCGCCACCCGTGCCATCGACGCCCCATTCCTGCGCCAGCGGCCCGGTCTGCCCGAACACGCTGCCCGACACCATCACGATGCCCGGATCGCGTTGGCAAAGCGCGTCATAGTCCAGCCCCAGCTTCTTCATCGTGCCCGGCGAGAAATTTTCGACCACCACGTCCACCCAGTCGATCAGCGGATCGATGAGTTCGCGCGCCTCCGGCTTCTTCATATTGAGCGACAGGCTACGCTTGGACGAGTTGAGATGGGCGAACCAGGGCTTGTCGTCCCAATTGCCGGGCTGCGATGCGGACACCTGCACATCCAACCGGGCAAGATCCGGGCGCGTGCGGCTTTCGATCTTCACGATCTCCGCGCCCAGGTCGCCCAGCGTCTTGGTCGTGATCGACCCGACCAGTGCCCAGGCGAAATCAAGTACCCGGACACCTGCCAATGGCCCCGGCCGATCGCCTGTATGAATGGCAGGCGCGGCAACCGCCGAACCCGCGCGGATCGCGGCAAATCGTTCCGGCAGGCCCGATGGCGTGTCGAAAAAGCCGCGTGCGGCGAGATGCCGGTCCGCCAGCACATCGGCCGGTTCGTTCGCTACACAGGCATTGATCCCCCGCCGCAGCCCTTCGGTCGCGATCTCCGCCTTGGTGCGCGACCGGAAGAAGGCGTCGATGGCTGCTTCCCACACCGCGCGCGTGTCGGCGGGCAGGGTGGAACGGTTATAGCTGAGCCAATCGGTGCCGTGCAGCGGATTGGGCGCGCCGACGGCATCCATCCAGTCGGACAGAGCCTGATTGGCGGGCGCACCCAGTCGCCCGGTCATCAGCGAATGGAAACACCATCCATCGGCCAGCCGCCAGATCGCACGCACCGTCGCTTTGCCATAGGCGAGCGCGCCGCCGACCCGTTTCAGTTTGCGCCGGTCGAATTGCCAGCACAATATCCCGTTGAAATTACGGCTGAAGGCTACCTGCTGGATGGATATGTCGACATGCTGCCCCTTGCCATGCGTGCCGCGTGCATAATGAGCGGCCATCGCACCACTCGCCGCGACCATGTCCGCATGGAAGGTGCAGGCATCGCCCGCTTCCTTGACCGGCGGGAGGTCGGGTTCACCCGTCACCCGCAGCGCCCCGCCCATGGCCGACGCGACGAACTCGCCACCCTTCCAGCCGGATCGCGGCCCGCCCGACCCGAAGGTGGTGACCGAGACATGCACAGCCGTCTCCGGTATCGCGACGTCTTTCAGGCTTTCCAAGCCGAGATCGTCGATGACGAAGGACGCGCTTTCGACCCCTCCGCCCAGTTCAGCGCCCAGCGACGCCAGGAAGCGCGCCAGCGGGCGGTCCGCCATGCCGCCCAATGTGGCGACGCGATGACCTGCAAGCGGGGTCATGCCTTTAACTCCTTCAAAAATATCGCAATCTCCTCTGCCACCCCATCGTTCGCGCGCCAGTCGCGGCGGGTGAGGATGAGCGTCGGTATATTGGCGTCGGCCAGTGCGTCCCGCAGCGCGGGCAAGTGCCAGATGCGTGCCTCATCCTCTTCCGCGAACCATAACAGGACCGCCGATGCGCGGGTGTGCCGCGCTTGCGCCGCAAGTGCGTCGGCATGATCGCGAAAGGCCCGGCTGCCTTGCGCGGCCTCATGCAAATGGCGTGCGATCGCGGCACATGGATCGCCGCTGCCTTCGTCCACGCGAAGGTCGCTGGGATTCTGCCAGCTTTGCGCCAGCGTCGGTCCGGCCGCGCGCCATCCGGCCGCCTCAATCATCGCATGGATGCGGGCATCGGGCGGCGGTGTGCCCCCCAGCAGGCACAATGGCGCGTCGCCACAGACTTGCGGCGCGGCAAGCCGCAGCGCGTTGGTCGCCACGATCCCTTGCTCCAGCGCGTCATCGTCGATGCCGAGGCGTTCGGCCAGTCGTCTGATCGCCTTGCCCATATGCGCGACGCTGCTGGCGCGCTGGATCGTGGCGGTGTCGAAGATCATCGGTTCGGGACCAGCAATCTCGCCCCGCTGCCGCAATTCGCAGATATAATAATAGAGCCGCTGCGCTGCATCGTCACCGCGCGAGAAGAGCACCGCGTCCAGCCCATTCAGCGCGCCATCCGCCCAATCCTGCAGGATGGACCGCGTCCAGAGCGGAAATTTGCTTTCGAGCCAGCGATCCGCCGCCGGAAGGGGCCGATCGACATTCCATCCCACCGGGCCGGAACAGGCACCCGTGGCGGTCAGCACATCTTGCGGCAGGTCGGGGCCGACATAGGCAATCATGGTCATTGTCCAATAACAGTGGGCAGCCACAGCGCCATGGCCGGGAAAAGGATGATGAGAAGCAGGTGGATGAGATCACTGCCGAGGAAGGGCAGCACGCCCTTGAATATCCGTCCCAACGGCACGTCCTTGGCTACCCCCTGGATGACATAGAGGTTCATCCCCAGCGGCGGATGGACGAAGCCGATCTCCATGGCGCGGGTGATGAAGATGCCGAACCAGATCGGCGACATGCCCACCCCTTCGACGATCGGCAGCAGGATGGGCGTCGTCAGCAGCATCAATGCCAGCCCATCCAGCACCGACCCCAGCAGCAGCAAAAGCAGCGCGACGACCAGCAGGGTCGGGATGGTGCCCATGTCCATGGCCGACACGGCAGTACCGACCGCTTCGGTCAGCCCGGTCACGCTGATGAAGACCGAAAAGATGATCGCGCCGATGATGACAAGGAAGATAAGACCCGCCGTCCGCAAGGTTTCGGAAAACGCGCGGAACAGCACCTCCCGGTTGAGCCGCCCCCGCCATGCGGTAATGGCCAGCGCGCCCGCCGTACCGATAGAGGAGGCTTCCGATGGGCTGAACCAGCCCAGTACGATCCCGCCCAGCACCACGGCCAAGAGCAGCAGCATGTCGGCGATGCGCAACATCGCCCGGCCGCGCTCTGCCCAACTCGCCCGCTCGCTCGGCGGCGCGATCGAAGGACGCCAGCGCACGAGAAGCCACACGACGAGGCAATAGAAGAGCATCTGCGAAATGCCGGGAATGAGGGTGGCGGTGAACAACGTGCCGATCGATTGTTCGGCGATGATGCCATAGACGATGAGCGCACCCGAAGGCGGCAGCATCTGGCCCAATGTGCCACCGGCGGCGACCGTACCGGTCGCCAGCGCATCGCTATAGCCGCGCTGGCGCATTTCGGGCAGCGCGACCAGGCCGATGGTCGCCGCCGTCGCCAGGCTGGAACCGTTGATCGATCCAAAACCGGCGCAGCCGCCGATCGACGCATAGGCGAGGCCGCCGCGTCGATGGCCAATCATCTTGGCGGCGGCATCGAACAGATCCCGACTGGCATTGGCCGCAAAGAAGAGGTGCGCCATCAGCATGAACAGTGGCAATGTGCCCAGTTCATAGCGGGTCAGCGTCTCGACCACGACGACGCCCGCCTTGATGAGTGCCCCCTCCGGCCCAAGTGCGACCATCAGGCCGCCGACGCCGACAAGGCCCAGCGAAACGCCGATCGGTACGCCGCACAACAGCATGGCGAACAGGAGGATGAGGCCGATCAGCCCGGTTTCGGGCGTTGCGAGGATCATGGTCGGCGCCCTTCCACCAGTTGGCGGACAAGCAGCGCGATGATGACGACCAGCGTGACGTTGAGGAAGGCGCGCATCGCCCACCAGGGCACACCGACCAGTTCGCTCACCTCCTGGCTGCCCCACAGATCAACGGCCAGCCAGCAGGAGCCGCCAAGCAGCATCAGGTAGAACAGGATCGACAGCGCGGTGCAGACCCATTCGGCGACATCGCGGTTCCTGCCGGTCAGCCGATCGAGGATCAGGTGAACGCGCGCATGGTTGCGGCCCAGCGTCGCGGCGACCAGCGCCAGCGATCCGCCGATCAGGACGACGACCTGCACCAGTTCGATCGCGCCCTTGAGCGGCAGGCCGGTGTGCCGACCGATCACCGCCAGCAGATTGAGCGCGGCTGCGATGATCAAAGCGACCCCGCCCGTCCATATCATCATGGTCTTGGCAGCATTCATGCAGTCACCTCTTCGACCCGACCGTCGTTGCTGATTGTGATCGCCGGAAGCCCGGCAGCGTGCGTGATCTGTTCGACATAGGCGCAAATCTCCGCCGCGCGCGTCGCCGACGCTAGTGTTGGACGACCGGGCGGCTCGACATCGACCGGAATGATGCGGACCCCGATGGTCCGGTCCGCATCCCATGTGACATGGCCCAGAAAGGCATTGACCGCTTCGGGGTGAAAAGGCGCGAGCGGATAGGCCGGGTCGGGTTCGAACCCGAACAAAGTCCGCCGCCGCGCCGCCCATTCCGCCCGCGCCGGATGGTCCTGCGCCGGGCTGAGCGCGCTCGTCACGACGCAGCCATTGCCAAGCCCGTGGAAGATCGGCTTGCCCCGGTAAAATTCGATGCCCCGCACGATATGGGCGTGATGGCCGATGACGACATCCGCGCCCGCGTCGATCGCGGCATGCGACACCGCCCGCTCATAGGGTGCCAACTGGACGGGGGTATGGACGATGCCCTTGTGTAGCGCGACCAGCACGATGTCGGCCTGGTCCCGAACGGCGGCAATGTCGCCCTTGAGCATGGCGCGTGCTTCGTCCGTCACCTTGGCGAGCGCGGCCGCTGGCGCGATCGGCGCGCCGTCGGCTGTCTCGATCCGCAGCCAGGCGCATCCGGCTTTATCCTTGCTCGCCCAGCTTGCGACCGGACCCACGCAATTATAGCTGAGCAGTGCGATCCGATGTCCGCCGCGCGTGACGATGGCCGGTGCGCGTGCTGCGGCGAGCGTCAGCCCCGCGCCGGAATGCGCCACGCCCAGCGTATCCAGTCCCGCTATCGTATCGGCGATGCCCTCCGCCCCGCAATCCGCGATGTGATTGCCCGCCAGGCTCAGCATGGCAAAGCCCGCATCGGCAATGGCGGCCAGATTTTCGGGCGGTGCGCCGGGTGCGGGGACATCGCCTTTCAACTCCGCCCCGCGCACCGTATGCGGCACCTCCAAATGGCCGATCGAAAGGTCCGCAGCGCGCAGCGCGGGCGCGATCCCGGCCAGCCAATAGGCACCATCCGGCTCGTCCAGAACCAGATCGCCTGCCAGCACGATCGAGATCGCATCCTGTGTCACGCTGTCATCCGCTCCGCGTCAGAAGGACTTGCGCACGCTGACCGCGAACAGCCGCCCGATCGGGTCACTCGCCGTCGCGTCATAGCCGCCGCCGCCATTGCCATTGGGCGCCAGGTTCACATAGGGCGCCGCGATATCGAACATGTTGCGCACCTCCAGCCCCAGCACGAGTCCCTTTTCGAAGAAGCCGTCAGCCTGTTGATCGCCCACCTTCCAGTTCAGCGTCAGATCGACCGGCGTATAGCTTTTTACCGATTGCACCGGCCTCGACAGATTGTTGCGATAGCCTCCGACATGGGTCGCCAGCACTCGTGCGCTGAACGGACCATGATCCCATGTCACGCTTGCGCGCGCTTTCAGCTTTAACGGGTTGAAGATGACATTGCGCCGATCGACCAGAGGCGCCGCAGGCGTCACGGCGACATTATATTTGGTCAGATAGGTGCCGGATATATTGACCGTCAACGCGTCCTTCGCGCCCAGCCGGGTGTTCCAGGTGCCGGTAAAATCGATACCGCGCGTCACCGATACGCCCAGATTCTGGCTGCGCCCGTCGACGAACAGCGTGACGTTCGCCGGATCGCCACCGGGGAAGGAGCCGCCTGCCAGCGCCACGCCCTGCGCCAGCAATTCCTGTACCCGCGCCGCCGCGGCCGCCCCGCGCAGGATGATGTCGGTCCCGGCATATTCCGCTTCATTGCCGAGGATGGTCAGGTTCGACAGATTGGCGAGCACCTGATTTTCATATTTGACGTCCCAATAGGTGATGCCGAAACGCAGGTTGGGCAAAGGATCAAAGTCCGCACCGATCGACCAGGTCGTTGCCGTTTCGGGTTTCAGGTCCAGATTGGGACCGGACAGGGCATAGCCCTGCAGCGGCGCGCCACCCGCCGGATTCTGGTAGTTCTGGCCGAAGATATTGTTGGAATTGCCATAGATTTCCGGGATGGTCGGCGCGCGGAAGGATGTGCCGTAACTGGCGCGCAGCTTGGCCCAGCGCACCGGTTGCCAATTGATGCCGAATTTGGGGTTGGTGGTCGATCCGACGTCGCTATATTTGTCGTGGCGCACCGCTGCGTTCAGTTCCAGCCGCTCGAACCCCGGCATCGCATTGTCCGCGCCGAAAATGGGGATGTAGAGTTCGCCATAGACCGAATCCACCTTGCGGCCGAAATGGCGGAAGGTGATCGGGTTGGTCGGCGCGCCTCGCGCAGACCCCAAGGCAACGGTGAAATCCTGCCGTTCATAGCCCGTCGCCAGCTTCACCGCGCCGCCGGGCAGGGTGAAGAGCGGTCCGTTGAGCCGGGCCTCATAGGTTTTCAGGCGACCATTGGTGGGGGCGAGGAATATCTGGTTGGCGATCGTCGCCAATAGCGTCTCGCTGGTGCGTCCCAGCCCATAGGGATCGAACGCCGTCGCAGGATCGCTGCTCGCCAGTGCCGCGTTGAGCGCTGCATTGTTGATGCCATGATAGGAACCGGAAAAATCATTGGTCTTGCCATAGCCGAACAAGGCTTCGGCTTCCCAATCATGGGGCAGCTTGGCGCGCACGCCGGGCGTGATCTGCCAGCTTTCGGCCGATCCGAAACTGTCATTGGTCGGCACGTCGTCGCGGAAATTATAATCGAGTGTATAGCTGGTGCCGGTAAAGCCTGCGGGCCGCACGAAAAAGGCATTGGTCTGCGGCACGGTCAGCCGGGCGTTGGAATAGGCCGACTGGCGATAGAAGTTCCGTTTGGAGTAAAAGCCATCATAGAAGACGCTCAGCCAATCGTTAAATTCGAACCGGCCCGTGCTGTTGACCGAGTCATAATTCTGTTCCGGCATCAAATCCTGATTGGCCAGCTCATCGCACCGGTTGATCGCGCCTGCCGCCAGCGATCCCGCATTGGCCTGCGTCACGCCACCTGTCGGAATGGCATAGGTGGTGCCATTGGCATTGATGTTGCCGGGTGCGCAGCGCGCGATCCGGTAATCGCCGCCGCCTGACGCTCGCTGGTCGCTCGTGAAGAAGGACCGGTCATCGCCGCTCAGGTTCGATCGTTCGACATGCTCATAGGCGACCATGATCTGCCCGCGGTCGAACACCTTGCCGATGGCCGCGCCCAGCGTCGTTTCATGAAAATCGCCGCGTGAGGCGATGCCCGACCGGGCAAAGACTTCGCCCCCGTCCAGCGACCGGCGCGGGATCAGATTGACCACGCCAGCCACGGCATCCGACCCATAGACGGCCGATGCGCCATCCGCCACGACCTCGATCCGCTCGACACCCAGAGAGGGCAGGACCGAGGGGTCGATCGACCTGCTGTTGTTGGTCACGCGATGGCCGTCGATGATGACCAGCGTGGCATAGGGGCCGATACCGCGCAGATTGACCGAGTTGCCATAGGTGATGTTGCCGCTGCCGCCCGATTGGCCGCGTGAATTTTCCGACACGCCAAGGTCAAAGACCTGCGGAATTTCCTTGATCATGCGATCGACCGTGACGGCACTGGACGCTTCCATTTCGGCCCGGCCGAGCGTTGTGACGGTGGAGCCAACGGGGGCCGCGCCGCGCACGCGGCTGCCGGTGACGACGATGTCGGCGGTGCTCGCCTCCTCCTGCGCTGCCGCCACAGCTGATAGACCTACAGCGATCCCGCAGCAGCCGATCTGCAAAGCCGCCCGCAGGCTGATCCCACCTTTACGATTCCTGTTCATGCCATCCTCCCTCGCCGCGTTGCGCGGCCATTATCATTGCGCCGTCGTTCAATCCGCGATCGGCAGTTCGATCCACGATGCCCTCGTTCCGCCCCGCTGCACGGTGATGACCGGTGCGGGTTTCTGTTCGATATCCTTGAGGTTGCGCTGGCGCGGGTCTGCGCCCGCGATCGTCACGCGCAGCCGCGCCCCGGCCGGCACGACCCGCGACACCGGCGTCAGGTCGATCGCCAGGTCCGCCTGCTGCCCCGGCGGCAATGGCGCGACATCGGTGCGCAAACCAGAATGCCAGGGGAGGCCCATCGTCTCATAGGGTGGCTTGCCCGTCTTGCGGTGCGACAGGGCCAGTCGCCCGAAGGCGACCACTTCCGTCGTGCCGTCGGCGGCCACCTGGTCGAGATAGGCAAAGATATTGGCGTCGGGCTTGTCCGCCGAAACGCGTAACCGCACAACCGGATAGCCGATGAGTTTGGTCGCCTTGGCCAAGGGCGCGCTGGTATAGCTCAGCCCCTTGTCGTCCATCGGCTTGGCCCAGAAGGCGAAATAGTCGGCGGGCGGCAGGTCGTAGCGCACGGTAAACCGGTCCGTACCCGCCTTGCCCGTCTGGGTGCCCAGTTGTCCGTCATTGACTGACCGGGCCGTGCCGCTCCGCCCTGCGTCGAAAAACCAGCGGATCGGCTTGGCGGTCTCGCCCGGTAAGGCGTTGGACCGTACATAGCCGCCCTTGCCGTCCAGCCCCTCGACCCAATAGGTCGCGCGCGGTTCGGCGGCGATGCCATTGGCGACGCCTTTGAGATGATGGTCGAAATAGCGGACGACCTCTCCGGTAAAGTCGAACCCCGGCGGCGGCACGCAATGGCTGCCCGGCCCGGCCAGGAACTTCGATCCCGCCATGTTCGCTGCGCTCAGGATCGACTGGGCGGTTGGTTCGTCCTGCCAGTTGCTCCAGAAATAGGTGGCGATCCCCGCCTGCCGGATCGCATCGAGATAGCGATAGACGCCGACCTCTTCCCAGAAGGCGTTGCCGGTCAGCGGCGACACGCTGTCGCGATACGGCATGCCATACCATAGCGCCGCCATCGGCGTGTTCTTCGCATGTTGCTGCACCGCCGCCTGGAATTGCGCGCCGTCGCGGTCGCCATCGACCGGCAGGCTCGCCAGATCGTCGCTCAGCGGCTCGTCCGGCCGGGTGTTGAATTGTGCTGTGATCCCGCCGCGCCGAACGAAAGCATATTTGTCGAGGTCGGACGCACCGACGAACACGGCCTTGAGGGATGGTGGCGCGGTGGTGGCGGTGTGAAAGGTGGTGCCGCCCAGATAGGAGCAACCGATCATGCCGACCTTGCCGCTGGAAAAGGGCTGCCGCGCCAGCCATTCGACCAGATCATGGCCGTCACGCGCTTCGGTCCTGTCCTGAAAACCGTGACGGCGACCAAAGGACGCGCCCTTGCCGCGAATATCCGCGACAGCGACGACATAGCCCGCCCTGATCAACGATCGTAACGCCAGCCGGTCGTCCAGGGCGACTTCCTTGATCGCGCCATCCTTGTCCCGAAACCGTGCCCGATAAGGGGTGAAGACGAAGATCACCGGCAACCTTTCGGCCGCGACCTTGTCCTTGTCGCTGGGGCGATACAGGTTGACGGCCAGCTTCGTGCCATCGCGCACCGGCACATAGACCGAACTGCGCTGCACATCGGCATAGTCCCTGGCCAGCCCCGGCATGGCGACCCCCAAGGCCGCCAGCATTGCGATCGATCGCGCCGCCTGCATCGCTCTCTCCTATTGTTGACAATTTCATCAGCGATCAGGCAGGCTGATGCAACCAAAAACTCGCTGACAATATTGTTGACAATATTGTTCGATGGCGAGACTATCAGCCTATGGACGGTATGGAAAAACGCGCGCCAACGGGCGTGGAAGTGGCGGACTGGGTCCGCAACCGCATCAGAAACGGGCGTTTTTCGCCGGGACAGCGGCTCGTGGAGGTCGACATCATCCGCCAGACTGGGGCCAGCCGGTCAAAGGTGCGCGAGGCGCTGCAACGTCTGGAGGGGGAAGGCCTTGTCCAGATCGAGGAGTTTCGCGGTGCCTCCGTCAAGAGCACGGGCTTGGAGGAAGTCGCGCAAATCTATCGCGCCCGCATCGCGTTGGAAGGCATCTGCGCCGCGGATTTTGCGCGCCATGCCTCGGACGAAGATAAGCGCCAACTGTGCGCGGTGCAGGATCAACTGGACCAGTGCGTGATCGATCGCGCGCCCGACCGCTTTGGCCGGCTGAATCTCGAATGGCATCGGATCATCGTGCAGGGGTCCGGCAACAGCGTCATCGCCGAATTGCTCAAGCGCCTGAACGTCCCCATCCACCGGCTATTGTTCGAAAGCTTCTACGACGAAAGCCGCCTGCGCACCGCTAACGCCGATCACAAGAAAATGGTCGCCTTGCTGTTGGCGGGCGATGCGGAAGGCGCCGAAGCCGCCATGCGTGGCCATATCGCCGATGGCTTCGACACGCTTTCAAAGATCGAGAGCGAATTTTACGGCTGATCGTTCGACGGCCTCCACCATGCGCGACGGAGACGGCGTTATTTTAAACATCTTGTTTTGGTAGCCGCGCACAGCCCATGGGAATTAAAAGCCAGGAACGGCGCGATGGATATGTGGACATAATGACTGAGACTTTGGAAGAGCTTGGATGGCGGTCCTTTTTCAGCGCGCAGATGGCGGCCCATGAGGCTGCGGGATGCCATCCCGTCCGAGTCATGGCCGTTCATCGCGGCAAGATCGCGGTGGCCGGTGAGCGAACGACGCGGCTGATCTCACCCCATATCGCCGATGCCACGATCGCCGAAGAACATCCCACGGTCGGCGACTGGTTGCTGATCGACAATGCCACGTTTGAGATCAAACATGTCCTGCAACGCGCAAACCTGTTCAAACGGCGCGCGGCCGGCCACGATAAAAGGACGCAATTGATCGCGGCGAACGTCGACACGCTATTCGTCGTTGCTTCCTGCAATCAAGATTTCAGCGCCCCGCGGCTGGAACGCTATCTCGTGTTGGCACGGGAGGTCGGCGTGCAACCGGTCGTTATTCTCACCAAGATCGACCTGACGGATACGCCAGACTCTTTCGTGGCCGCGGTTCGAGATTTGCAGCCGGGGTTGGCGATCGAGGCCATTGACGGGCGGGATCGGGACAGTGTCGCGCGTCTTTCCAGATGGTGTGGAAAGGGCCAGACGGTCGCCCTTCTGGGGTCATCGGGCGTCGGCAAATCGACGCTGGTGAACAGCCTTCGCGGTTCCGATAGCATAGCGACGCAGGCCATCCGCAAGGGCGATGATACAGGGCGGCACACGACCACAGTACGCGAGATGCACCGGCTGGAAGGTGGCGGCTGGTTACTCGACACGCCTGGCATGCGGGAATTGCAATTGGTCGATGCGGGAACCGGCATTGCGGAGGTTTTCGACGACATCGTCGATATGGCGGACCATTGCCGCTTTTCCGACTGCACCCATGATGTCGAACCAGGCTGTGCGGTTCAGACCGCTATCGCCAGCGGACAGCTTGAGCGCACGCGTCTGGAGCGCTGGCGCAAATTGGCGAGCGAAGAGACCTACAATAGTGCAAGCCAAGCCGAACGCCGCGCCCTCGACCGTATCGCGGGCCGGGGCGCGGGCAAAAAAAAGTGATCGGTCCGCCCTCAACCATCAGGTGATCGTAGGCCGAAAGTCCATCACGCAAAAAAGCGGCCCGTTGCGGGGCCGCTTCTTATGCCGAAACGAATCGATAGAAATCAGGCGGCGGTGGCAGCCTGCTTCTTGACGATATCGCGCTTGAGGCGACGGGCCTTGAGCGACAGCTTGTCGTCGCTGGTCTTGACCAGCCAGTTGTCCAGGCCGCCATTATGTTCGACCGAACGCAGACCATGGGTCGACACGCGCAGCTTGAAGCTGGATTCCAGCGTTTCGGAGATCAGCGAAACATTCTGCAGATTGGGCAGGAACACCCGCTTGGTCTTGTTATTGGCGTGGGAAACATTGTGACCCACCTGGCGACCCTTGCCGGTCAGCTCGCAAATGCGCGACATAGTCAATCAACCTTGTAATTCGGGTTCGTTCGGAAAGTCGCGCCGATAATGGGATTCGTGGCTCCCGTCAACCCGCGCGCGTTGGATGCAACCCTTTGGGTGAGGCCTGCGTTGAGCCGTTGTTATCCTAAGGGAGGTCGAAATGCGATTCATTGGTGGTCTACTCGTCGTTATCCTGCTGGTCCTGGCCGGGGGCATCGCCACGGGCTTTATCGACCTGCAAAAGACGCGCGATGGGCAATTGCCGCAGATCGCGGTCAAGGAAGGCACGCTGCCCAAATATGAGGCCAATGTCGCCAAGGTCGATGTCGGCAGCCGCACCGAAACCGTCGAAGTGCCCACGGTAGACGTCAAGAAGCCCTGATTCTTCCCCTCCCCTGCCTGATCCTGTAACGGGCGGAGCCATGGCTCCGCCCTTTCCCTTGCCCGCCCCGATGCGCCGTGCGCTCGATCTTGCCCGTTTGGCCGAGGCGGCGGGTGAAGTGCCGATCGGCGCCGTCGTGACCAGGGATGGCGCGATCATCGGTGAGGGCGAGAATCGCAACCGGCGCGATTGCGATCCGACCGCCCATGCCGAAATCGTGGCGATGCGGGCGGCGGCGGCGCATCTCAATGACTTTCGCCTGACCAGCTGCGACCTGTGGGTCACGCTGGAGCCCTGCCCGATGTGCGCGGGGGCAATCTCTCACGCGCGAATCGCCCGGCTTTATTATGCGGTGGGCGATCCCAAGGGCGGCGCGATCGAGCAAGGACCGCGCCTCTTTGCCCAGCCGCAATGCCTGCACCGCCCGGACGTCTATGGCGGCTTGGCCGAAGCGGAGGCCTCAGCGCTGTTGCGGGACTTTTTCGCCGCCCGGCGCTGAATAGTCGATGCGGTAGAGCTGATAGGGCAAGGTCATGCCCGTGTTCAGCGTGACCGGCACCAGCCAGTCGGGCAATTTGTCGCGCATCAGGTCGGCATAGAAGCCCGTGGGATTGCGCGACTGATAGATGGTGCCTTCGGGAAACCAGGGGCAGACCAGCAGATAGGTCGCATGATGCTTCGCCGCGATAGCGCGGAAGTCGCGCGCCGGGCCGTCGAAAGCGTGGTGGATGTCGAGGATCGTCGCGCCGTTGCGGTGATAGGGTCCGGCGAGCGCGCTATGATGTGTGGTCGCGATCAGGCGCGGCCCCAGATCGACCATGGTGAAGATGGTCGCGGGCGGGAGTTGATCCAGCACCGCGAGCGCAGGCTGGGTCCGGCAGCGCCCGTTCGCTTTCTTGATCGCATCGTTGCGCGCCACGGCGGACGGGCGCCAGGGACGCGGCGTCTTACCGGTCGCCTGTTGATAGAGTTTCAACGCCTGCGGATAGAGCGGATAGGCGCAGGCGATCGCTACGAGCAACGCCACCCCTGCCCCGCCCGCAATCCTGGCCCGGCGTGATCCAGTGAGGATGACGACGACCAGACGATGCGCGGCCCAGGCGGCAGGCGGGATCGCCAGCAATTGCGCGGCTGGCCCCGCGCGCAGCTGCCAGAAGAGCAAAGCGATGGCGAAGACCATCATCAGCCCCACGGTGGCCCAGGCCCAGAGCCGCTCAGCGTCGCGCCGCGCATCCCACAAGGCCCAGAGCAGCCCGACGAGCCCGGCGAGCGGAATCGCCAGTAACGGCACCACCATCGACTGGGCCTGCGCGGTGATCGGCTTGGCCTCGCGGATGTTGGCGAGCCACAGCCGCTCCAGTTCGGGCGAAATCTGATAAGGACTGAGGCATTGGGGCCAGTTGAGCCAGAAGAAGATCGCCACTGCGCCGCCCACGATGACGCCTGCACCCAGCCGCGCCATCCAGCCGCGCAAGGGGGCGAGCGCCAGCAGCACCATGCCCGCCGATGCCGCGCCGAATACCGCCACCCAGATCGGCGAGAGTGCGTCGCAGACCTGCTCCCGATTGGCGGTGCTGGCGAACACCAGATAGCAGAGCGAGGTCGCGCCACCGAGGCTGAGCGCATAGGGCAGCATCCGCCGCTCGGCACCGTCGCGAAATACCCAGCGCAGCGCGATCAGCCCGCCGCCCGCCGCCAGATAGACGATCATCTCCATACCGATCGCGATCGACAGCGCGCTGCTGACCCCGGCCATGATGCCGCCGCGCAGCCGGTTGGTGTCGATCACCCCGGCCAGCATGGTCAGCGCCAGCGCCAATTGCCAGCCATGATGGTCGATCCGCATCGGCGCATACATGCCAAAGC
>NZ_JPPQ01000069.1:1144065-1200565 GCF_000743655.1 Sphingobium sp. ba1 | reverse complement strand
GCCCGCCGCTCTATGAAAAGGGCGTGACCGACTATGCCGACCCCCTGCCGCAAGCTCTGGTGCTGACCGCCATCGTCATTTCCTTCGCCATGACCGCGCTCGCCGTCGTGCTGTCGCTGCGCAGCTTCCTGGAAACCGGCACGGATCAGGTCGACGGCATTGTCGAGGCCGATCCGCCCCAGCCCGATCGGGAGGCGGCGCCATGATCGACGCGCTGATCGCTGCGCCCTTGCTGCTCCCTGCCTTTGCCGGAACCGCGACTTTGCTGTTCCGCCGTCGGCGGCGCTGGATCGGTGCGGCCATCTCGGTCGGGTCGGCGGCTGGACTCGTTCTGCTGGCAATGATCCTTATGGGGCAGGCCATCGCAGGCGGACCGACCGCCTATGCGCTGGGTAACTGGCCCGCCCCCTTCGGCATCGTGCTGGTGCTGGATCGGCTGGCGGCACTGATGCTGCTGCTGACCGCCGTCCTCGGCTTGGCGGTGGCGGCTCACGCGACCTTGACCGGCCTCGATCGCAAGGGCTGGCACTTTCACCCGCTCTTCCAGTTCCAGCTGCTCGGCATCAATGGCGCATTCCTGACCGGCGATCTGTTCAACCTCTTCGTCTTCTTCGAAGTGCTGCTGATCGCCTCCTATGGCCTGATGCTGCACGGACAGGGCGCGCAGCGGCTGACGGCGGGCGTGCAATATGTGATCGTCAACCTTATCGGTTCCACCCTGTTCCTGATTGCCCTCGGCCTGCTCTACGGGATCACCGGTACGCTCAACATGGCCGATATGGCCGTGCGCGCTGCTGCCCTACCGCCGGGGGATATGGGGCTGTTGCGCGCGGGCGGGTTGCTGCTGGTCACGGTGTTCGCGCTCAAGGCGGCGCTTGCGCCGCTACACCTCTGGCTCCCGCGCACCTATGGATCGACAGCCCCCGCCGTCGCCGCGCTGTTCGCGATCATGACCAAGGTCGGGGCCTATGCCATCATCC
The DNA here is from genome assembly GCF_000743655.1 of Sphingobium sp. ba1. Taxonomy (NCBI): domain Bacteria; kingdom Pseudomonadati; phylum Pseudomonadota; class Alphaproteobacteria; order Sphingomonadales; family Sphingobiaceae; genus Sphingobium; species Sphingobium sp. ba1. The sequence goes on along the minus strand of NZ_JPPQ01000069.1, from coordinate 1,199,585 downwards.
GCACCGCACCGCTGATCTTCGGCGACTGGGTCGGGCAGTTGCTGCTGCCCGCAGCACTGATCGCGATGTTGCTCGGATTTGTCGGCTTGCTCGCCGCGCGCGGCTTGCGCGATATGGCGGCGTTCGGCCTGATTGGCTCGACCGCCACCTTGCTCGTCGCCGTTGCCCAGTTCGATCAGCGCGCCATGGCTGCCGCACTTTTCTATCTGCCCCATACCACTCTGGCCGCGGCGTTGCTGTTCTTGACGATCGATCTCATCATCCGCTGGCGTCCGGCCGAGGGTGACTCGATCGTGCCGACCTCGGCTTTCGCCGGGCAGGGCAGGCTGGCCTTGCTGTTCCTGGCGGCAGCCGTCGCCCTGGCAGGCCTGCCGCCGCTGTCGGGTTTCATCGGCAAATTGCTCATCCTTCAGGCATCGCTGACATCGCCCTATGTCATCGGCATCTGGGCGCTCGTGCTGGGGACCAGCCTGCTGGCGGTGGTCGGCATGGCACGGGCCGGAACCACCGTGTTCTGGAAACAAGGCAGCGGCCCACCCACGTCCAAGAACCGCACCGCCTTTCGCGCGATCGAAGCGCTGCCGGCCTTTTTCCTGCTGGTCATGCTGGGCGTGCTGACCGTGGCCGCTGGCCCGGCGACCGCCTATGCTGACGCCACCAGCCGCCAACTGTTCGACGTGCCCGCTTATGTCGGCGCCGTGCTGGGGCCAGATGCACCGGGAGCCGTCCGATGAAACGCCTGCTGCCCCATCCCGGCCTCACGCTCCTGCTGGTCACCATGTGGATGCTGGTGCTCAACAGCCTCAGCATGGGCGGTTTCCTGCTCGGCCTCTTCTTCGCAATCGTCGTGCCGCTCTTCACTGCGCCCTTCTGGCCGGACCGGCCGCAAATGCGCCTCGGCCTGCCTTTGCTCGGCTATGCTTTTCTGGTGCTATGGGACATCGTCGTTGCGAATTTTGAGGTTGCGCGGCTGATCCTGTTCCGGCGCAACCGCGATTTCCGCTCCTGCTGGCTTAGCATACCGCTCGAATTGCGCTCGGCCGAGGCCATCACCCTGCTCGCGGGCACGATCAGCCTGACGCCTGGCACCGTCTCCACCGATATTTCGACCGACGGCCGCCATCTGCTGGTCCATGCGTTGGATACCGGCGATCCGGCAGGGGAAATCACGCGCATCAAGGCGCGCTATGAACGCCGCCTGCTGGAGATTTTCCGATGATAGAGACCGCTCTGTCGATCGCGATGGGCTGCGTGGCGCTGGCGATGCTGCTCAACCTCTATCGCCTGCTGCGGGGGCCAACCGCGCCGGATCGCATCCTGGCGCTCGATACGATGGTCATCAATGCCATCGCGCTCATCATCCTGTTCGGCATATTGGAAGAAAGCGGCACATATTTCGAAGCGGCGCTGTTGCTGGCGATGGTCGGCTTCGTCGGCACGGTCGCCTATACCAAATTCCTGCTGCGCGGCGACATTGTGGAATAGGATGGACCAGCCGGAATGACCGCCTTGATCGACATCTTCATCGCCTTCCTCATCCTGCTCGGGGGTGCCTTCGCGCTGATCGGCAGTTGGGGACTGGCGCGCCTGCCATCGCTGATGACCCGTCTGCACGGCCCGACCAAGGCGACCACGCTGGGCGTTGGCGGCTGCCTGATGGCGTCGATGCTCTATTTCCCGACCCATGGCCTCAGCTGGTCGGCGCATGAACTGCTGATCACGCTCTTCCTGTTCATCACCGCGCCGATTTCGGCCAATATGATCGCCAAAGCCTATATCCATCGGCGGCACAGCGAAACCCGGATGACGGTCGAAACGGCCAAGATGCTACCCGAATCGCCTGCCGGTGCTGCGGAATGGGCGACATTCGGCGTCGCCGATGCCGACCGGCCGAACCAGCCTTCAGGCGAACCCGCTCAGCCCTTGTAAAGCGCGTCCAACCGGTCGGCATAGCGTTTGCGGATCACATGGCGGCGGATCTTGATTGACGGGGTCATTTCCTCATTCTCGATCGTGAACGGTTCGTCGGCCAGGATGAAGCGACGAACCCGCTCGGTCACCGACAGGTCGCTATTCACCCGGTCCACCGCCGCACGTAGCGCCGCCATATAGGCCGTATCGGCGCGCGCCTCCGCCAGCGCCAAACCCTTGGCCTGCGCCCATTCCAGCGTCCATTCGGCATCCGGCACGATCAGCCCGACCAGATAGGGCCGCCGGTCGCCATGGACCATCGCCTGCCCGATCTCGGCCTGCAGCGTCAGCATCCCCTCGACCTTCTGGGGCGCGACATTGTCGCCCTTGTCGTTGACGATCAGGTCTTTCTTGCGGTCGGTGATGCGGATGCGCCCCTTGGCATCGAATTCGCCGATGTCGCCGGTGTGGAGCCAACCATCCTTCAACACCTTTTCCGTTTCCGCCGGATTGCGCCAATAGCCGTGCATGACCAATTCGCCCCGGACCAGAATTTCGCCATCCTCGGCGATCCGCACTTCCACGCCATCAAGCGGCGGGCCAACCGTGTCCATGGCAATGCCCGCGCGCGGGCGATTGCAGCTCACCACCGGCCCTGCCTCAGTCTGGCCATAGCCCTGAAGCAACGTTAGGCCCATCGCGTCGAAGAACAGGCCGACATCGGGATTGAGCGGCGCACCGCCCGACACCAGCGCCTTCAACCGGCCGCCGAAACGGGCGCGGATCTTGGGGATCAGGGTCCGCGCGAGCAGCGCCTTCATCGGCCGGTCGAGCAGGGACTTGCGTCCATGCTGCTCTTTCGCCGCAATGCGCAACGCCTGGGCCATCAGATAATTGGGAAATTTGCCCTGCTTTTCGATCGACTTCATGATCCGCGCGCGCAGCACTTCGAACAGGCGGGGCACGACCACCATGATGGTCGGCCGCGTTTCCTCGATATTGCTGGCGAGCTTTTCCAGCCCTTCCGAATAATAGATCTGCCCGCCCAGCAGCATCGGCAGAAATTGCCCGCCACTATGTTCATAGGCATGGGACAGCGGCAGGAAGGACAGGAAGACCTCCTCCCCCCAACCGAAATCCTCCGCTACGACCGCGCCTGCCCCCTCGGCATTGAGCAGTATCGCGCCATGATGCTGCATCACGCCGCGCGGCGCGCCGCCGGTGCCGCTGGTATAGATGATGCAGGCCTGGTCCTGGCGCGTCGCGGTCTGGGCGGCGGCACAGGTGGCGACATCGACCGGGTGGGCCGCGATCAGCTCATCCCACATATGGCAGGCGATCTGCCCCTGCGTTCCGCGCAACGGCTCCATCCCGATGATGAAATCGGCCTGCGATCGGACGACGGCGGGCATCAGCACCTGCGCCAGCTTTGCGGTCGAGACGATGACCGCGCGCGCGCCGCTATCGGTCAATATATGTTGATGATCGCGCGTCGTATTGGTGGTGTAGGTCGGCACGGTGATGCATCCCGCCGCCATGATGGCGAGGTCCGCGATGCAAAATTCCGGGCGGTTTTCGCTAACCAACATCACCGGATCGCCCGGCTTCAGCCCCTGCGCCTTGAGCGCGGCGGACAGGGCTGCCACCTGCTGCGCCACCGCGTTCCAGCTTAGCGACTGCCAGGCGCCGTCCGTCTTGCGCCACAGGAAGGGCGCGTCGCCCTTTTCGCCTGCGCGGGCGAAGAACATGGTGACCAGATTGGGGAATTTTTCGATGGCCCTCAAGGCGCTGCTCCTACGGTTCCGGCGCGTCTGCTGCGCGCCTGCTCATCGTCAGGCTATAGCTCCGCCTTGCCGTAACGGCCATCGACTTTATGAGGTTTCATCCATCGAAAAGCCCGTTCTGCACATCCTGCGGCGGATTGAGGCCCAAGTGCTTCCACCCCGGGCCGTTGAGGCATCGGCCGCGCGCCGTGCGGGCGATGAGGCCAAGCTGGATGAGGTAAGGCTCGATCACTTCCTCGATCGTATCGCGCGCTTCGGACAGGCCTGCCGCCAGCGTTTCGACCCCCACCGGCCCACCGCGATAAATATCCGCGATCATCATCAGATAGCGCCGGTCCATCAGGTCGAGGCCCAGTTCATCGACCTCCAGCCGCCGCAGTGAAGCATCGGCAACCTTAGCGTCCACGGCCGCAACGCCCGCGACATTGGCGAAATCGCGCACCCGGCGCAGCAACCGCCCGGCAATGCGCGGCGTCCCCCGCGATCGCCGCGCAATCTCCATCGCCCCATCGGGCGTAATGGCAAGGTCGAGCAACCGCGCCGCGCGCCGCACCACCAGCTCCAGTTCGTCCACCGTGTAGAATTGCAGCCGCACCGGAATGCCGAACCGGTCGCGCAGCGGCGTCGTTAGCAAGCCCTGCCGCGTCGTGGCCCCCACCAGCGTAAAGGGCGGCAGGTCGATGCGCACCGATCGCGCCGACGGCCCCTCGCCGATCATCAGGTCGAGCGCGCGGTCCTCCATCGCCGGGTAGAGTACTTCCTCGACCGCCGGATTGAGCCGATGGATTTCATCGACGAACAGCACGTCGCCCTCATCCAGATTGGTGAGCAAAGCCGCCAGATCGCCTGACTTGGCGATGACCGGCCCGGACGTGGCGCGAAAGCCCACGCCCATTTCCTTGGCGACGATCTGCGCGAGCGTCGTCTTGCCAAGGCCGGGCGGGCCGAAAAACAGCACATGATCCAGCGCCTCGCCACGCGCCTTCGCCGCCTCGATAAACACGCGCAAATTCCCGCGCGCCGCTTCCTGCCCGATAAATTCGTCGAGCGACTTGGGACGCAGCGCCGCGTCGACATCCTCGACGCGACGGGCAGAGGTTAGGAGGCGGTCGTCGGTCATGGACGACGTCCCAAGGCCGACGGTGCGTCCATCGCGGAATGCAGTATACGCAGGATCAAAATGGTTTGCTCGCCGACATGATATAACACTCGATGGGGTCGATGCGAAAAAGCTCTTATGCCGTCGCCATAATCGGGTCTCGCCTCGCCCGCCGCCGGATGGGTGCGCAACAAGGCGAAGATGCGCTCGAAACCCTGCATGTGCACCCGAACAGCCTCCAGGCCGAAATATTCAAGACCATGATCCTGAATGGCGATCAGATCCTGTCGGGCGGCGACCGTCAGCCTGATCTTAGGCATCCGGCAAGCGCGCCATAATCTCTTTCAGGACATCTTCCGGTTCTGCATCGACAATGCCTGACACGAAGCCCTCTTCAAGGCGGGCGCGAACCCATTGTCGATCATATTCGGACGCCTCTTGATCGCGGCGAACCAAGTCGCGCAGATAATCGGCGGCATCGACATAGCGCCCCTGCGCCAGACGGGCGTCGACCCATTGTTCAAGGGCGGGCGGCATGGAGATGTTGAGGTCGGCCATGGTCACGTCATAAGCCTTTTATCCATGCAATCCAATGCACCCATCACTTCGCCGCCTTCCGCAGCGCCAGCCGCACCAGCGCGTCCAGGCTGGCGTCGTCACCCAGTTCCGCCTCGGCGGATGCGACGGCGGTGCTGGCTTCATAGGGTTTGAAGCCCAGATTCTGCAGCGCGGACAAGGCGTCGGCGGCGAAGCTGCCGGTCGGCAGCACGGCTACGCCGCCCGCGCCGATCGGACTGCCGACCGGGGCAGCGCCGATCTTGTCCTTCAATTCATTGACGATGCGCTGGGCGAGCTTGGGACCAACGCCATTGGCGCGGGCGATCATCGCCTTGTCCCCCATGGCGACGGCCCGGTGCAGTTCCAGCGGTTCGAGCGCCGACAATATCGCCAGCGCCACGCGCGATCCGACGCCCTGCACATGGGTCAGCAGCCGATACCAGTCGCGCTCCTCCGCGCGGGCGAATCCGACCAGGCGGATCGAATCCGCCGCCACCAGCATTTCTGTGTGGATCGTCACCGCTTCCCCCACCGGACCCAAAGCCGCCAGCGTGCGCGACGATGCGCCGACCAGATAGCCGACGCCGCCCACATCGATGATGGCATGGTCGATGCCCGTGCTGTCCAGCAACCCCTTGAGTTTCGCGATCATGCCCGCTGCCTTTTGGTCATGATCTGTTCTTTACAGCCTGTCGCGCCGCGCGCCAGTCAAAAGAATAGGCGCATGAGGCAGCTTTTCCGCGCGCCATGCGTAATGCTGCCCAAACCCATTCCATATCAAGGCGATTATGATGCAGATGACCGCGCCGATGCTCGGCCCCAAGGATTTCGAATATCCCGCGATCATGCTTTCGGGCGTGGTTGACCATGGCATGTATCTTCATTTCAAGAATTGCCTGTCCACCGCGCCGCAGCAGGGTCTGGTGGTGGTCGAAATCTCCACCTTGGGCGGCGACCCCGAAATCGCGCGTCTGATGGGTGAGGATATACGTTTCCATTCCGATCTTTACCCTGAACGGCGTCTGGTGTTTCTCGGCCGCACGGCGGTTTATTCGGCGGGCGCGACCTTCATGAGCTTCTTCGCAACCGAAAACCGCTATGTCACGCGGGGTACGCGCCTCATGATCCACGAGCGGCTGATCACCAAGACGATCCAGCTCGCGGGGCCACTGTCCACCTGCATCGCTACGCTCAAGGGAACGCTCAACGAAATCCAGTCGTCGATCGCGATTCAGAATGAAGGCTTTCACAATCTGATCTTGGGATCGGATATCACCATGGAAGAGCTGCTCGAAAAAGCGCCAGAAAACTGGTATCTTGAAGCCAATGAAGCGCGCGCACGGGGGCTGATCGCCGCGGTGCTGTGATCAGGTCTTGCGCGACCCGCTGATTGCGCGTTGGTATCCGGCATGAACCGCATTCGATCAGGATCGCCGATCTTTCCCTGGCGCTATGGCATGTTCCTGGCGTTTCTGGCGACGATCGCGCCTTTGGCTTTGGTTCTGCCTTGGCATCAGGCGGTGATGGCGGGATTCGATATGGCCGCAATCGCCTTCATGCTGTCGGTAACGTCGCTCATCCGGGCCGATGCCGCCGCGATGCGGCGCAAGGCGGCGGCGAATGATGCCAATCGCGAACTGATGCTGCTGATAACCGCCATCGTCAGCTTGGTCGTCCTGGTCGCTGTCGGCGTGGCCGTTGGGGAGCAGGGCGGGCATAAGGCGGCAACAGTTGTGCTGTTGCTAGTAACGCTGCTGGTGGCTTGGCTGTTTTCCAACCTCGTCTACGCCATGCATTATGCGCATATCTTCTATCGCGCCGGACCGCAGGGAGAGGATAGCGGTGGCCTCGACTTCCCGGATACGCACGAGCCGGGCTATTGGGACTTCCTCTATTTCGCCTTCACGCTCGGCATGACGTTCCAGACATCCGACGTATCTGTTACGAGCAGCATCATGCGCCGCACGGCGCTGTTTCAGAGCCTCGCCGCATTCCTGTTCAACCTTGGCATATTGGCGTTCACGATCAACGTATTGGGTGGGTAGTGCCTCAAGCGGCGTTGCCCCAGCCGGATCGCTGGCGCTGCCGTTGGCCACGCGCTGTCTTGGCCGGACCAACGGCTTTTCCGGCGTCATCCTCCATATGGGCCACCGACCGCCACCATTCCGCTACGGCCGGGCGTAGCGCGGACAGGCTGCCGGACCGCGGCATCGCGTACCAATTTTGGCCATGTCGATGAAAGGTCCAGTTGGAATCGCAATTGAGCGGGACGCGCTCGAAACGCGGAGAGGTTGTGGAGCCGGGTGAATCGCTGATTTCCCGCAATTGGGCAGGCACATTCTGGATGCTGCCATCGGGAAACCGCACCGCGATCGTCATCTCCTGCCTCCATCATTATCGGTTGATGAGGGCATAACGCATTGAGATAAAATGGGTTCACGACCTTGCTGCAGGTTAAGCAGTTTGTCTGCAACGGTCCAGCCACCAAAGCCTTCACCGCTTGCTTACCAAATTTTGCTAGGGCTTGCCGCCATGCGCGACTCTGACGACCCCTGCCCCAAATCCGCCGTCAGCCATGGCGTCGGCATCGCTGGTTTGGTGGGCCTTGGCCTCTGGACCCTGGTCGCGCGCCATTATGGCATGAACGGTCCCCATGCCGGACTGGTCGCCGTCGTGGCCTGCGGCGTGCCGATGGTGCTGTGGTCGCTGCTGATCGACAAAGTGCATCGCAATGCTTCGACCGGCATAGACTGGCACGCGCCCGCCCGTCCGGTCCGCAGCGTGCTGGACATCAGCATCGTCAAGATCGCCGGGCTATGGGCGATCTGGCTCGCCATCGCCATCTTCTATTGCGTCGCGCGCTGGTATTGGAGCGGCAATTACCGTTTCTCGATGGACCTGTTCACCAGCGCCGCGCCATGGCTGCTGGCACTTTCCATCCCCTATGTGATCTGGATCGACCGGCGGATGGTCGATCCAAAGGATGCCTCCTACAGCTTTGGCCAATGGGTGATCGGCGGCGCGGCGGGCGCGCCCGACATGGTACAGGTCGCGCATAACGCTCGCGCTTGGGCGGTCAAGGGCTTCTTCCTGGCCTTCATGGTGTCGATCGTACCGGGTAATTTTTCAAGCGTGGTCGAATGGCGGATCGCCGATGCGCTGGCCAATCCGATCGCGCTCGCTGGGTTCCTGATCGCGGTCATGTTCATGATCGACGTCTGTCTGGCGACGGTCGGTTATATCCTGACCTTCAAGCCGCTCGATTCGCATATCCGCACCGCCAATCCCTATCTTGCTGGCTGGCTGGCTGCCCTGATCTGCTACCCGCCTTTCGTCCTGATGGGCGGCGGCGGGCCGCTCGATTATCATGCGGGCGGCGCGGAATGGGATTATTGGACGCAAGGATCGACGACGCTGCAATGGCTGCTGGGCGGGTGGCTGGTGCTGCTGACCGCCATCTATGCCTGGGCGACGATGGCGTTCGGCCTGCGCTTTTCCAACCTTACCCATCGCGGCATACTGACCCATGGTCCTTATCGCTGGACCCGGCACCCGGCCTATCTGTCGAAAAACCTCTTCTGGTGGTTTTCAGCGCTACCTTTCCTCAGCGTTAGCGGATCGATCACCGACATCGTGCGCAATTGCGCGATGTTGGGCCTCACCAACGCCGTCTATTATTGGCGCGCCCGGACGGAGGAGCAGCATCTGTCCGCCGACCCCGACTATCGCGCCTATAGCGACTGGATGGAACGCAACGCCACGGTGCCCCGCTTCTTCGCCTGGGTCACCGGGCGCAAGCGGGAAGCGACTGCAGTGGCACCGACGGCGGAGCAGCCTGCGGCCTAGAAGCTTTCCTCGGCATAGACTTTACTGACATCGCCGCCCCATTCGCCATGATAGCGATCGAGCAGCCGTTCAGCATGCGTCGTGCCGGAAGACACGACCTCTTCCAGATCGGACAGATAGCCCGTCTCATTGTCGCCCGCGGCATTCAGCCGACCCCGTGCGGCAAGCCCCGACCGCGCAATATCCAGCGCTGGCTTGGCAATATCGCGCAGCGTGCGACCGCCACCGATCGGCGCGTCCAGGCCGAGCTTGGGCACGGAATCGCGCAAAATCTGTCGATCCTCCATACTCCAATCCTTGACCAGATCCCACGCCGCATCGAGCGCGCCCTGGTCATAGAGCAGGCCGACCCACAAGGCGGGCAGCGCACAGATGCGGCCCCACGGACCGCCATCGGAGCCGCGCATTTCCAGAAAGCTCTTCAGCCGCACTTCGGGGAAGGCGGTGGAGAGATGGTCCTCCCAATCCTTCTCGGTCGGCTTTTCACCGGGCAGGACGGACAATTTGCCGTCGAGGAAATCGCGGAAGCTGAGGCCCGACGCATCGATATATTTGCCGTCGCGAAAGACGAAATACATCGGCACGTCGAGCGCATAGTCGGCATAGCGTTCGTAACCAAAGCCATCCTCGAACACGAAGGGTAGCATGCCCGTGCGCTTGGGGTCGGTGTCCGACCAGATATGGCTGCGATAGGACAGGAAGCCATTGGGCTTGCCCTCGGTAAAGGGCGAATTGGCGAATAAAGCCGTGCCAAGCGGCTGCAGCGCCAGCGAGACGCGGAACTTCTTGGCCATGTCGGCCTCGCTGCCATAATCCAGGTTGGTCTGGATGGTGCAGGTGCGCAACATCATGTCGAGGCCCATCGACCCCACGCGGGGCATGTGCCGCAGCATGATCTCGTAACGGCCCTTGGGCATGATCGGCAATTCGGCGCGCGTCTTGTCGGGCCACATGCCAAGACCCAGGAAACCCAAGCCCAGCATGTCGCCGACATGCTTCACCTGTTCCAGATGCCGCCCGGTTTCGGCGCAGGTCTGGTGCAGATTGTCGAGCGGCGCGCCCGACAGTTCGAGTTGCCCGGCCGGTTCCAGGCTGATCGTGCCATCGTCCCCCGACAAAGCGATGATATTCTCGCCCTCGAACACCGGCTTCCAGCCATAACGGGTCAGGCCGATCAACAGCGTGTGGATGCCGCCCTTTTCCTCGTAGGATGGGGCGTGATGATCCTTGCGGCTATAGACGAATTTCTCATGCTCGGTGCCGATGCGCCAGCGGTCCTTGGGTTTTTCGCCCTTGGCAAAGGCCGCGATCAGCTGGTCGCGGCTTTCGATGACGGGATCTTGGCCCGCTGAGTCGGTTCTTGTGCTCATGCCCCGCCCTTACTGCTTCCCCTCTGCCCGTCAAACAGCAGCGGGCATCGGTCAAATAGGCTGTGTTGCTATCCGGTTCAATCCAATAGCGAAATGAAACTATTTCCAGTCGCCATTGATCGTCATCCAGGCCGCCGTAGCGGCGATGGCGGCGGTTTCCGCGCGCAGGATGCGGGGGCCAAGAGAGACGGGTACGGCTTGAGGATGCGCGCGGATCGCCTCCCGCTCGGCAGGGTCGAATCCGCCCTCCGGCCCGATCAGGAAAGCCGCCGCGCCGGGATGGGTGGCAAAGGCCTCGGTCATCGGTGCGCCGCCGGTTTCGTCAGCGAAAAACAGATGCCGCGCCTGCGGCCAATCGCGCAACAGCCCATCCAGCTTCACCATGGCGGAAAGTTCGGGTAGCGCGGTGCGCCCGCATTGCTCGGCGGCCTCGACCAGATGCGCGTGCAGCCGGTCGAGGTTGAGCTTGTCCACCACCGCGCGGCGAGTCAGCACGGGCTGCAACTTCGCCACCCCCAATTCGCACGCCTTTTCCGCGATCAGATCGATGCGTCCCTTCTTGATCGGCGCGCAACACAGCCAGAAATCGGCGACCGTCTCCGGCCCCTTGGTCTGCGCCACGCATTCCAGCACCAGATCACGCTTGCGGATGTCGCGCGCGCGCGCGGCCCACTCGCCCGACCGCCCATCGAACAGCAGCACGATGTCATCGGGCTTCACCCGCATGACGGCGATCAGATAATGGGCCGGATTGCCGTCGATCGACACGACCACGCCCTCGCCCAACTGGGTCTCGACATGCAGGCGCGGGGCGCTTTGCGGCGGCCAGGCGGGGGTAGCGGTCATTTCGGTCTTTCCGTATGGCGATGCGACCCCTAATGCCGTTCCTGTCGAAGCAAGTCGAGACGCGCCCCGCGATCAGCGGCGAAACGGAGATAGTGTGAGCAGTAGCATCGTCCCCGACACCCAAGCGCGCGGCCTGCTGTCGCGCCTGCCGGACACGCCGCGCGGCCTTGCGCTGCTGGCCCGGTTCGACCGGCCGATCGGCTGGTGGCTGCTTTTCTGGCCGGGGGCCTGGGCCGTGGCGCTGGCCGGGGGCGGCTTTGTCCGCTGGCCGCTCATCCTATGGTTTCTGCTGGGCAGCATCGCGATGCGCGGCGCGGGCTGCGTGTTCAACGATATCGTCGATCGCGATCTCGACGCGAAGGTCGCACGCACGGCTTCGCGCCCGCTTGCCAGCGGCGCGATTTCGCTCAGAACCGCTTGGCTCTGGCTGCTGGTCCTTTGCGCGGTCGGGCTTGTCGTACTGCTGCAATTGCGGCCCTATGCGCAGGTCGTGGCGCTTGCGTCGCTGGCGCTGGTCGCGGCCTATCCTTTCATGAAGCGGATCACCGGCTGGCCGCAAATCTGGCTGGGCCTCGTCTTTTCCTGGGCGGCCTTGGTCGGTTGGAGCGAAGTGGTGGGCACGCTCACTGTGGGAGGTCTGTTGCTCTACGCCGGAACCATTTTCTGGGTCGTGGGCTATGACACCATATACGCGCTGCAGGATCGGGAGGATGACGCGCTGATCGGTATCGGTTCGAGCGCCTTGTCCATGGGGCGGCATGTGCGCGCGGGCGTTTCGCTATGCTATGCGCTGGCGCTTGCCCTCTGGGCGACGGCCATCTGGCAGGTGCGGCCAGATGGCCTGGCGCTTGTCGCTCTTCTGCCGATGGCCGGGCATCTGCTGTGGCAGGTTGCGACCTTGCGCGAAGACGGCGTAGACCCGCTCACCAAGTTTCGCGCCAATCGTTTTGCGGGGTTGTTGATGTTCCTGGCTTGTCTGGTAGTAGGCAGCGCATGAGCGCGCATCCCATAGGTCCAGTGCCCGGCGACGATTGCTGGCGCATCGAGACAGCCACACGCGCCAGCGTCATCATCGACGCGGACACCTATTTCCGCCACGGCCGCGCGGCGATGCTCAAGGCACGCAAGCGGATCATGCTGATCGGCTGGGATTTCGATGCCGCGATCAGCCTGGTGCGCGACGATGAGGTCGGAGACGGCGCACCCGCCGTCATTGGCGATTTCATCAGCTGGCTCGTCAACCGCTCGCCCGACCTCGAAATCTTCCTGCTGCGCTGGGATATCGGCGCGATGAAGTCGATGGTCAGCCCCGTCAACCTCTTCACCACACTCAAATGGATGGCACATCCGCGCGTCACGGTGAAGCTGGACGGGCATCACCCCCCCGCGGCCTCCCACCATCAGAAGATCGTGGTGATCGACGATTGTTTCGCCTTTTGCGGCGGTATCGATATGACCGGCGATCGCTGGGACACGCGCCATCATCGCGACGACGAAGCCGGACGTCATCATCCCGACGGCTCGCCCTATGGGCCTTGGCATGATGCGACCACGGCACTGGCCGGACCTGTCGCCGCCGCGCTCGGTGCCCATGCGCGTATGCGTTGGAAGATGGCGGGTGGTGATGATCTGGAGCCGGTGGAAGGCGGCGAGGATTGCTGGCCCGATCGTCTCCCTGTGCAATTTGAAGGGGTGGATGTCGCCATTTCCCGATCCGCGCCGCAAATGGACGATCAGGATGGCGTCACGGAGATTGAAAATCTCTATTGCCACCAGATCGCGGCCGCAAAACGCTGCATCTATGCCGAAAGCCAATATTTCGCCTCCCGCCGCATCGCCGAGGCGATCGCCAAGCGGCTGGCCGAACCCGATGGCCCGGATATCGTCATCGTCAACCCGGAACAGGCCGATGGCTGGCTGGAACAGCAGGCGATGGATACGGCGCGCGCCCGTCTCTACGAAGCGCTCAAGGCGCGCGATACCCATGGCCGCTTCCGCATCTATCACGCCTTCACCACGCGGGGCGTGCCCATCTACATCCATGCCAAGATCTTGATCGTGGATGACCGGCTGATTCGGGTCGGCTCCTCCAACATGAACAACCGGTCGATGCGGCTCGACACCGAATGCGACGTGACGATCGACACGATCCTGCCCGCCAACGGGAGGCGGCAGGACCGTATATTGGCCATTCGCAACGATCTGATCGCCGAACATCTCGACATGCCGGTCGAGCGCGTCGCCGCCGTGATCGCGGAGCGCGGACTGGTGGCGGGTATCGAGGAAATGCGCCAGAAGCCGGGGCGGACGCTACGCCCCTATGTCACCCCGGATTTGAACGACGTCCAGACCTGGCTCGCCGATCATGAAGTGCTCGACCCCGAAGGCCCCGAAGAAATGTTCGAATCGATCAGCGAACGCGGCCTGTTCCGCCGGATGAAGGGCTGGTTCGGCAGGAGCTAGGTCTACTCCGCCGCCAGCAATGCCTCGGCGCTCTGGAGGTTGACTGAGACCAGGCGACTGACGCCCTGTTCGACCATGGTGACGCCGAACAGACGGTGCATCCGCGCCATGCTGACGGCATTATGGGTCACGATCAGATAACGGGTCTGGGTCTGCGCCACCATCGCATCGAGCAGGTCGCAAAAGCGCTCGACATTGGCATCATCCAGCGGCGCATCGACTTCGTCCAGCACACAGATTGGCGCGGGGTTGGTCAGGAACAGGCCGAAGATCAGCGCCACCGCCGTCAAAGCCTGTTCGCCGCCCGATAGCAAAGTCAGCGCGGCCAGCTTCTTGCCCGGCGGCTGCGCCATGATTTCCAACCCCGCCTCCAGCGGATCGTCGCTGTCGATCAGTTCCAGATGCGCCTGCCCGCCGTTGAACAGCGTGGTGAAAAGGCGACGGAAATGGCCGTCGACTGCCTCGAACGCGGCGAGCAGCCGTTGCCGTCCTTCGCGATTGAGGCTGCCGATCGATCCGCGCAGCCTGTGGATGGCCTGCGTCAGTTCCTCGCTCTCCGCGCGGCTGGCGGCCTGGCTGGCTTCCAGTTCGCCCAGTTCCTGTGCCGCAACCAGATTGACCGGACCAATCCGTTCGCGCTCGGCGACGAAGCGGTCATGCTCGGCCTGTTCGGTCTGGGCGATGCGGATGTCGGCGCTGGCAAAGCCCAGCTTCTCCGGCAGCAATGGCGGCGGACATTCGAACCGTTCGCCCGAAAGCCGATTGGTTTCGATGCGCTTTTCATCTGCGGCTTCCGCGCGGGCGACGGCCGTGGCGCGCGCCTCGCGCGCTGCGGCCAGCATTTCGCCCGTCTGCGCTGCACGATGTTCGGCGGTGCGCAGCGTCGCTTCCGCCTCATATTCCGCCCGCCTGGCGGTTTCGGCCGCCTCCGCCAGTGCGGCGCCCTGATCATCCAATGCGGCGATGGCCTGCGCCAAGGAGTCGGGCTGATCCTCGATCGTCGTGCGTTCGGTAGCGATCGCCTCGCCGCGCGCGACCATCGCCCCAATACGCTTGGCCGCTTCGCCCGCCCGTCCGCGCCAGCTCTTGATCTCCGCCTCGGCCGCCGCCTGCCGTTCGCGGTCGCTCGACAGCGCGCGGTCAGCCAAGGCCTTGTCGGCCTGCAACTGGCTGACGGCGGCGCGCGTCTTCTCACTCGCCTGCGTCAGCGCAGCAACCAGCGCCCGCGTGTCCGCCCCGTCGGGCATCGCCGTGCGCGCGGCCTGCGCCATATCCAGCTCGGCTCGCGCGGAGTCGCAATCACGCCGGGCTTCGATCAGCCGCTCCTCTACCCCTTCGCGCCGCCCGGACAAGCGCTCCAACGCGGTCGTCGCCTCGTCCGCCGCACGCAGAGCGGCGCGCTGCTGCTGCTCCGCCTGCGTCAGTCGGGTACGTCCCGCCGCCATTGCATCGCTCGCGGCCTGTTCGGATGCCCGCGCGGCCTGTTCTGCGTCCTGCGCCGCATCGACCTCGGTCGCGAGGGCCGGCCGGGCGGCGACGATCGCCTCCAGCCTGTTGAGCCGGATCAAGCGTTCGGCTGCCGCCGCGCCGCCTTCGATCGCGACATAGCCGTCCCACCGCCGCATCTGCCCATCGCGGGTGACGAGACGCTGGCCGACGCGCAGCATCTGCCCCGCATCCTGCTCCGCAAAACCAATCTGGGCCAGACGGCGCACGAGTTCGGGTGGCGCGCTGATATGATCGGCGAGCGACTCGCAGCCCTCAGGCAGCGCCGGGTCATCGGACTGCGCCTGCGCCCCCGCCCAGCGACGCTTGCCTTCCGGGGCAATAGGGCTTTCCAGATCATCGCCCAAGGCCGCCGCCAAGGCGCGTTCATAACCGGGCGCAGCCTTCACTTGGTCCAGCGCCCGCGCCCGCCCGCCCGAACCACTATCGACGGCACGACGCAACGCTACCGCTTCACTGTCCAGCGCCGCCAGTGCCGCGCGCGCGGATGACAGCGCCGCTTGCGCTAACGCCCGCGCCTCGCTTGCAGACTGACGCGCGGCTTCCGCTTCGCGGATCATCGCCTCGGCCGCATCCCGATCCAGGCTGGCCTGCTGTTGCCGCGCGACCGCCTCGGCGCGCTGCGCCTCCAACGGTGCCGCATCGGGCAGCGCCGCCGCTTCGGCGGCCAGGCGAGACGCCTCGCGCTCCGCCCGCTCCAACCGCGTGCGCGCGGCCACCAGCGCGGCTTCCGCCACCCGCAGTTCAGCCTGCTCGCCCGCCTGCTTCGCCATCGCCTTGGCCAGATCCAACTCGGCATCGCGTGCGCCACTCTCGGCAGCGGCGATCCGTGCCGCAAAATCGGGCCGCAATGTCTCGGTCTCGGCGATCCGCGCCTTCAGCCCGCTAATCTCCGCCGTCAGTCGCGCAATCGCCTCGGCCGCGTCATTGGCGAGCGTCCCTTCCCGCGCCCGATCCTCTTCCAGTCGTACGCTTTGTTGTACGAGATCCTGCAAGCGTCGCACGACAGCATCGCGCTGCGTCCGCAATGTCTGAAGCCTATGCCCCGCTTCGCTGGCATTTTCGCGCGCCTGCTGGGCGGCGGCGCGCTTGTCCGCCAATAGGGTGACGGCCTCCTGCGCTTGGGCCACGGCTGCGACTTGCGCCTGCTGCGCGATATGTACGTTATGATCGGCCTGTTTCGCGTCGGCGCGGGCGGCTTCCGCGCTGGCATTGGCCTCGCGCCAGCGTGCGAACAAAACGCGCGCCTCGGCCACCCGGATCTGGTCGGACAGGCGGATATAGCGTTCCGCTGCCCGCGCCTGCCGCCGCAGGTTGTTGGCGCGCGCATCCATGTCGATCAATATTTCGTCGAGCCGCGCCAGATTGGCTTCGGCAGCGCGCAACTTCTGCTCGGCGTCCTTGCGCCGTACATGCAGGCCCGCAATCCCGGCCGCTTCCTCCAGCATCGCACGCCGCTCCTGCGGCCGCGCGGCGATGACGGCGGCAATCCGACCCTGGCTGACCAGCGCCGGACTATGCGGTCCCGTGGCGGCATCGGCGAAGATCAGCGCGACGTCACGCGCGCGGACATCCTTGCCATTGGCGCGATAGGCGCTGCCTGCACCGCGCTCAATCCGGCGCGTGACTTCCAGTTCGCCATCCGCACCGACATCGACGGCGCTGAACAATTCGCCCTGTTCCTGCACCGTAAGCAGCGAGACTTGCGCGAAATCGCGCTGCGGCCGGGTCGCGGTGCCCGCGAAGATCACATCTTCCATGCCGCCGCCGCGCATCGACCGGGCGCTCGATTCGCCCATCACCCATCGGATGGCTTCCAGCAGGTTGGATTTGCCACAGCCATTGGGGCCGACGATGCCCGTCAGGCCTGGTTCGATCCGCAATTCGGTCGCATCGACGAAGCTTTTGAAGCCGGAGAGTTTGAGCCGCTTTATCTGCACGGGATCGGACCGGGGCGATGCCTTGCCCCGGTTCCTTCAAGCGCCGATGTCAGCCCCCCGGCCGACAATCAGAGTCCCGCTGCCTTGAGCTTGGGCTGGAGCGAGGCCCAGTTCGCAGCATTGTCGACCAGCACGCCGTTGATCAGGAAGCTGGGCGTCCCGGTGATCTGATACTGGCTGTTGGCCGTCTCGACGCCCTTGGCCAGCTTTTCCGCCGCGGCCGTGTCGGCCAGGCACTGCTTGGCCTGATCCGCCGAAATGCCGCGCTGCTGGGCGAATTCGACGAGGCCCAAAGCATTCGCCAACTGTCCGAAACGCTCTACGGGCGGCGCGCTCATAACCGCTTGATAGCGTTCATCGCCCATCGCCTGCGCCTTGTCGAACATGGCGGTCTGGTTGGCAAAGAACTGCTCCGACAGCGGATAATAGATATCCTTGCCGCCGCAACGCGCCAGCAGCGCCGTCGAAATGTCGATCGGGTCACGCACATAGGGGCGGAATTCGAAGCTCATCTTGCCCGTATCGACCAGCTTGTTGATTTCTTCCGACGCTTCGGCGGTGAAATCCTTGCAATGGCTGCACGTATAGGAACCGAACTCGACCAGCTTCACCTTCGCGGCGGGATTGCCCATCAGAAAATAGCCATCCGGCGTTTCGGCGACCGTCTGCGACCAGCTGGTACCGGCAGGCGGCGCAACGGCGGCGACCGATTCGCCGGTGGGCGTGGCGCCTTCCTCGCTCTTGCCGCACGCGGCGAGGGTCAGGCTGAGGGCGACAAGGGCAAGACCGGAAAAGGCTTTCACGACGGGCAAGGCTCCGATGATGGATGATTGGGGGACAAGTCTAGATCAGCGCGCGGCTGGCGGCAATGCGGCCTGAAGGATGGTCCAGGTCGATCCTTCGACCCGCGTGCCGTTGACGGTAAAACCGGGAGTGCCGGTGATCTTCACCTTTTTCCACGCATCGTCGGTCATCGCCATCACCTGCTTCATGCCCATGGGGCTGGCGATGCAGGCGTCGAGCTGTGCGGGCTTGTAGCCGCGCTTGCCCATCAGCGTATAAAGTCCAGTCTTCTGGCCGATGTCGCGCAGCGCGGCGATCTGGTCGGTCGGCTTGGTCGCGTCGCGATCATAGGTCTCGATCTGTGCCATCCATGCATCCTGATTGGCGAACAGCGCTTCATGATTGCCCATGAAGCGGGCCGGGCCGCCGCAGCGCGCCAGCAGCGCGGCGGTCAGGTCATATTTGTCGCGCACCGCATTGCGCACCTCGACGCTGACCTTGCCGCCCTTCACATAGCCGGTCTTGAGCGGCCCACTCGCTTGCCCCACGAATTGGGCGCAATGGTTGCAGGTATAGCTCACATATTCGACCAGCTTGGTGGTGGCGGACGGATTGCCCATCACATGCCCGCCGACCGGCGAGATGACGACGCGGTTCACCCAGTTGGTGGCAGGCGCGGCAACCAAGGCAGTGGGCAGGGCGATGAGGGCGAGGGGCAGGAAGCGGGCGATGGTCATGGGGACGGGTTCCTGGCAGATATCGGCTGAACGAAAGCGTAACGGCATCAGCCGATCTTGGGCGGGCCGCTGCTATTGGCAAGCCCCTGTGCCAGTGATTCCAGTACGGTGCGCAATTCGGGATCGCCAATGCCCCGCAACGAATCGCCCAACTCGACCGGGATCGGCCGCAAATTGCGCGGCGGCGGACGGCGTTCGGCGGTTGCTGGCAGAATCTCGCCTTGCCGCATCGCCACCTTGGCGACGGCGGCATAGCCAAAGAAGCGGTTCACCCGCTCGATCATGTCGGGCAGCATATGCTGCACCATCGGTCCATGGCCGCTCATCACCGTCAGCTGCAATGTCCCGCCCGCCTTCTTGCCGACCGGGAAACGAATCGATTCGGGCGCGGTGATCGCGGCATAATGGCTGCCGACAATCTCGGTCCAGCGGGTGACGATGCTGGACTGAACGAAGCCGAACTTGCGGAACGCCGCGCGGCCGATGTCGGGCATCAGGTCGGCAATCTGGCGGCTCGCACCGATCCGGGGCCGCTCCACGGGCAAGGCGGCGCGGCTTTTCACTTTCGGTACTGGGGGGCGTTCCGTCATCGCCCGCACCATGGCATAGGGCCGCCATGCGCGTCGAGGGTAGAGAGTCAAAAATCGCGAGCGACCTGCTTGCCCATTATGATGTCCACGCCCGTCGCCTGCCCTGGCGCGCGCCGCCGGGGAGCAATGCGACCGATCCCTATCGCGTCTGGTTGTCCGAAGTGATGCTGCAACAGACCACGGTGGCGGCAGTCGGCCCCTATTTCGCTAAGTTCACCGAACGCTGGCCGAGCGTGGAGGCGCTGGCGGCTACGCCGGACGCCGATCTGATGGCCGCCTGGGCCGGGCTTGGCTATTATGCCCGTGCCCGCAACCTGCTTGCCTGCGCGCGCGCAGTGGCGAGCGAGCATGGCGGCGCGTTTCCCGATACGGAAGAAGGCCTGCGCGCGCTGCCGGGCGTCGGCACCTATACCGCCGCTGCGGTTGCCGCCATCGCCTTTGGTCGCCGCGCCGTGGTGGTGGATGCCAATGTCGAGCGGGTCGTCGCCCGGCTGTTCGCAATCAGGACCCCGCTGCCTGCTGCCCGTCCGGCGATCCGCGAAGCGGCGGATAGTATCACGCCTGATGCCCGCGCCGGGGATTTTGCCCAGGCGATGATGGATCTGGGCGCGACCATCTGCACCTCGCGCAATCCCGCCTGCAGCATCTGCCCCTTGCGCGCCGATTGCGCTGCCGTCCTGACCGCCGATCCGGCCGCTTTTCCGGTCAAGGCCGCGAAAAAGGCCAAGCCGCATCGGCTGGGCCACGCCTTCTGGATCGAGCGGGCAGACGGCCATGTTTGGCTGGTGCGCCGCCCGGACAAGGGATTGCTGGGCGGGATGCGCGGCTTGCTCGGATCAGGGTGGGGCGACGCGCCCGATCCGACCCCGCCCTTCGCCGGGCCATGGCGAAGGCTGGAGCCGCCGGTCGCCCATGTATTCACCCATTTCTCGCTGGCATTGACGGTCCATGCGATCCAGGTGAATCAGGATCATGTACCGTCGGGTGCGGGCGAATGGTGGCCGATCAATCAACTGGCGGAGGCGGGATTGCCGACGCTGTTCGTGCGCGCGGCTGAAACGGCCATGAAGAAAGAGGATGTCAGCGATGCACGGCACTAATCCGGTCATAGAGAAACTGCCCGGCTTCGCTGGCGGCACGATCGATCGGGTGGATCATATCCGCTCCAATCCGGCCAAGCTGGCGGACGCCTTCGTTGATCCCGCAGCGCGGCTACTCGTGCTTGACGGGCTGGAGCCAGTCGAGGTGAATGGCCATCTGCTGCTGGAGCCGCTGGCCGCGGACGCCCATGTCGCGGATCATGTGCTACTTGGCATCGATCCCGCCGGACAACCGATCTTTGCGCGATTGGTCGCCGATCTCGGTCCCAACCTCATCCCTACCCCGCGCAGCCGTGCCATCGCCGGGCTGGTGCCAGCAGCGGAGGTCGCGCTCTACGGCACCGCGCGCAGCCTGGTTCACTGGCATGCACGCCACCGTTTCTGCTCCGTCTGCGGCGGGCCGACCCAGCCGGTGAAGGCAGGCTGGTCGCGGCGTTGCGATCTTTGCGCCGCCGAACATTTCCCGCGCACCGATCCGGTCGTCATCATGCTGGCGGAACATCAAGGCCGGGTGCTGGTCGGGCGGCAACATGCCTGGCCGCAGGGGCGCTATTCGGCGCTGGCGGGCTTTGTCGAACCCGGCGAGACGATCGAGGAAGCCGTGGCGCGCGAACTGTTCGAGGAAGCAGGCATCCGTGTCCGCGACGTGCGCTATGTCATGAGCCAGCCCTGGCCCTTTCCCTCTTCGCTGATGATCGCCTGCATCGCGCAGGCGGAGGACGACGCGCTGACGCTTGACCCGACCGAGATCGAGGATGCTTTCTGGTGCGATGCCGACGCCGTTCGCGCGGCGATAGCGGAGGAGCCCGGCGCGCCCTTCCTCGCGCCGCCGCAGATGGCGGTCGCCTGGCACCTGTTTGACCGCTGGCTGGCGGGCGTTGCTCCCATGGGCGCAAGCGCGTAAGGCCACAGGCTCCTCTTATCGTTTCGGGACACCCACGCCTCCATGCTCAGCCTAGAAGAAGCCCAGTCGCGCGCGCAGGATCTGGTCAGCGCCGCGCGCAAGGCAGGGGCGGATGCGGCCGACGCCATCTATGCCTGCAACGCCTCGACCAATGTGTCGGTGCGGCTCGGCCTGCTGGAGGATGTCGAACGGTCGGAGGGCGAAGAGATCGGCCTGCGTGTCTTCATTGGCAGCCGGTCGGCCAGCATCTCCGCCTCGGACATGAATCCGGCAACGCTCGCCACGCTGGTCGATCGCGCCGTCGCGATGGCCCGCGAAGCCCCGGAAGACCCTTATGCGGGTCTCGCACCCGAAGATCGCCTTATGAAGAAGCGCCCGCCTGCGCTCGACCTGACCGACGAGCGAGAGCCCGAACCCGCCGCGCTGCGCGAACGCGCGCTGCTGGCGGAGGAAGCAGCGCGATCGGTGCCCGGCATTACCAACAGCGAAGGCGGCGGCGCATCGAACGGCCGCAGCCAGGTGGCACTGGCGACCAGCCATGGTTTTGCCGGT
This sequence comes from Sphingobium sp. ba1, assembly GCF_000743655.1. NCBI lineage: Bacteria > Pseudomonadati > Pseudomonadota > Alphaproteobacteria > Sphingomonadales > Sphingobiaceae > Sphingobium > Sphingobium sp. ba1. The sequence continues at coordinate 1,177,596 of NZ_JPPQ01000069.1, read as the reverse complement.
GCCTATGCGGGCACCAATCACTCGACCTGGGCCAGCGTGCTGGCGGGCGCTGGGTCGGACATGCAGCGCGACCATGCCAGCCATAGCGTGCGCCATCTGGAGGATCTGGACAATGCCGAGGCAATCGGTGTGCGCGCAGGCCAGCGCGCGGTCGCCCGCCTCAATCCGGTGAAGGTCGAAAGCGGCGTCATGCCCGTGATCTTCGATCCGCGCATCGGCTCCAGCCTGCTTGGCCATCTGATCGGCGGCATGGTCGGCCCGGCGATCGCGCGCCGGTCGAGCTTCCTGCTCGAATCCTTGGGCGAAGCGCTGTTCGACGCGGGCGTCACTATCATCGACAATCCGCAGGTGCCACGCGGGCTGCGCTCGCGCCCCTTTGATGGCGAAGGGTTGCCGGTTGCACCGCGTGCGCTGATCGACCGGGGCGTGCTGACCGGCTGGCTGATGGACAGTGCTTCGGCCCGGCAACTGGGCCTGGAACCCACCGGCCATGCGAGCCGGGGCGGCAGCGGCGCGCCGGGCGTCAGCATCACCAACGTCCATATGGAGGCGGGCACGGTGTCGCCGGGCGATCTGATGGCGGACGTAAAACGCGGCCTCTATGTCACCGAACTGATCGGCATGGGCGTCAATGGCGTCACCGGCGATTATAGCCGGGGCGCGGCGGGCTTCCTGATCGAAAATGGTGCGGTCGCCCATGCGGTGTCGGAAATCACTATTGCCAGCAATTTGAAGGCGATGTTCCGCGCGCTCATCCCCGCCAACGACCTGCATTTTCGCTATGCCATGAACGTGCCGACGCTGCGCGTGGATGGAATGACCGTTGCCGGGGGCTGAGATAGATCTGCGCGCGATCGTGTCAGCGGTCGCCGATGCGGCCGATCATGCGCTGACCCTCTGGGCGGGCGGCGATACCCGCGTGCGCCAGTGGGAAAAAGTGCCCGGCCATCCGGTGTGTGAGGCCGATCTGGAAGTCGATGCGCTGTTGCGCGAGCGGCTGGGCCAGATCGACCCGGAAGCGGGCTGGCTGTCGGAAGAGACGGCGGACACGGTGCATCGCCTAGGCGTGCCGCGCGTCTGGGTGGTCGATCCGATCGACGGCACCCGCGATTATCTGCGCGGACGGCCTGGCTGGGCGGTGTCGGTGGCGCTGATCGAGGATGGCGCGGTTCGGCTTGGCATATTGGCCGCGCCTGCCCGCAATGAATTGTGGATCGCGCAGGCGGATGGCTCGGCGACACGCAATGGGCAGACGCTGCGCGCAGGCGACCGCACGACGCTGCCCGGTGCCCGCGTCCCCGCCGATCAATTGCCGCGCATCGACCGGGATCTGGTGACGGTCGAAAAACCCAACAGCATCGCGCTGCGCATGGCGATGGTGGCCGCCGACGAGGCCGATCTGGTCGCCACGGTGCGCTGGGGCAATGAGTGGGATGTCGCCGCCGCCGCGCTGATCTGCCAGCGGGCCGGGGCGACGGTCACCGACGCCTTGGGTGCGCCGATGCGCTTCAACCGCCCCAAACCGACCGCTTTCGGCCTGCTTTGCGCTGCGCCCGGCATTCATGCTGCCGCCACGGATCGGCTGGCGCCCCGCGCCCGCGAAATATTGGGCGGTGCGCCGGGCTGACGGTCAGGCTTTACAGCTTGCCATATTGGGCTTCGAACCCGGCAATATCGCCCGCTGCCAGATATTTCGCCTGATCGACCCACTGATCGCGGATCGGACGGCCCTTGAAATTGCCCAGCCTTGCGTCGATCGCGGCGATGTCCGTGTCGGTCCAGGCAGCGATCTGCGCAAAGCGGGTGATGCCAAGGTCGTGCAGCAACGCCTTGAGCTTGGGGCCGACCCCTTTCATGCGCAACAGGTCATCCTCGCCTGCTTCCGGTGTCCCGGCAGCCACGGGCGCAGGCGCTTCCGCTTCGACCACCGCCACAGGCTCTACCGCAATCGGCTCTACCGCCACGGGTTCGACGGCCACCGGCTCAATCACCACGGGCGGGACGACCGGCACGGCTGCAACTGGGATTGTTTCCGCTTCAACCGCAGTAGGCGGCGCAATCTCCTTCGTCTTACCCTTGCCCGACAACAGGAAGACAAGACCAATGATCACCAGCAGCCCGACCAGCAGCCACAGCCCATAGTCCATGAAGAATTCCTGCATCACGCGCCTCCCTGAATATCGTGCGGCTATGTAGGGACGCTTTGTCCCGAACGGCAAGCCTTCACCCCTGTTCGCGTGCGACCTCGCGCCAGCCGATATCGCGACGACAAAAGCCCGTCGGGAAATCGATCGCATCAACCGCGGCATAGGCGGCCGCCTGCGCTGCGCCGACACTCTCGCCCGTCGCGGTCACATTGAGAACGCGTCCGCCATTGGCGACCAGCGCGCCACCCTGTTGCGCCGTCCCTGCATGGAACACCATCGCCCCCTGCGCCTGCGCCGCATCAATCCCCTGTATCGCGCCGCCCTTTTCCGGCGTGCCCGGATAGCCATTGGCCGCCATCACGACGGTCAGCGCCGTGCGGTCCGCCAGTTGCACCGGCCCCTGCTCGGCCAACGTCCCCTGCGCCACGCTCAGCAACAAATCGACCAAATCGCCATCGAAGCGCATCATCAACACCTGGCATTCGGGGTCGCCGAAACGGGCATTATATTCGATCAGCTTTGGCCCCTGATCGGTCAGCATCAGCCCGGCATAGAGGACGCCCGAATAGGGCATCCCCTCCGCAGCCATCGTCGCCACCGTCGGTTTGATGATCGTCTCAATCACCTGCCGCTCCAGTTCGGGCGTGAGCACGCGCGCCGGGCTATAGGCGCCCATGCCCCCGGTATTGGGGCCGGTGTCGCCATCGCCGACGCGCTTATGATCCTGCGCCGATCCGAAGGGCAGGATGGCACTGCCATCGGTTAGCGCGAAGAAACTGGCTTCCTCGCCGGTCATATATTCTTCCAGCACCACTTCCTCACCGGCCGCGCCGAACACGCCGGAGAACATGGTGTCGAGCGCATCGAGCGCCTCTTGCCGCGTCTCCGCGATGATGACGCCCTTGCCTGCCGCCAGCCCATCGGCCTTGATCACCACCGGCAGCGTGAAATCGTCGAGCGCGGCGATGGCGCCGTCCTTGCTGGTGACGCGCTGATAGGCGGCGGTCGGGATATGGGCGCGCTGGCACAGATCCTTGGTGAACCCCTTGGACCCCTCCAATTGTGCAGCCTTCTTGTCGGGGCCGAACACCGGAACGCCCATGGTGCGCAGATTATCGGCCAGCCCGTCCACCAGCGGCGCTTCGGGACCGATCACCACCAGCCCGATCGAATGGCGGGTGCAGAAATCCAGCACGGCGCGATGATCCGTCGCGTCGAGGTCGACCAACGTCGCTTGCTCGGCTATGCCGGGGTTGCCCGGCGCGGCGTAGAGCGTATCGAGCCGGGGCGATTGCGCCAGCTTCCACGCCAGCGCATGTTCGCGGCCACCGCCGCCAAGCAAAAGGATATTCATGTCGCCCATGTCCCCGGATTTCGATGCCTATGACAGTATGGGCCGCCTGTTAGCGGAGGAACGCGCAGGGGACAACGCGCCGCCGCTCTCGGTCAGTGAATTGTCGGGCATGCTCAAGCGCACGGTCGAGGACCGCTTTGGCCATGTCCGCCTGCGTGGCGAGATTTCCGGTTTCAAGCGCGCGGCGTCAGGGCATCTCTATCTGGCGCTCAAGGACGATAATGCCGTGCTGGATGGCGTGATGTGGAAGGGCGGGGCGCAACGCCTCGCCTTTTCTCCGCAGGACGGGGTCGAGGTGATCGCCACTGGCAAGCTCACCACTTATCCCGGCCGTTCCAAATATCAGATCGTGATCGAGCGGATGGAATTGGCGGGCGAAGGCGCGCTGATGGCGCTGCTCGAAAAGCTCAAGGCGAAACTTGCTGCCGAAGGCCTGTTCGCAGTCGAGCGCAAACAGCCTCTGCCCTTCCTGCCCCGCACCATCGGCGTCGTGACGTCGCCCACCGGCGCGGTGATCCGCGACATTCTCCATCGCCTTGCCGATCGCTGCCCCACCAACGTCCTGGTCTGGCCGGTATTGGTGCAGGGCAATGGTGCCGCCGAGCAGATCGCGCGCGCCGTGCGCGGCTTTTCCGCCATGGACGGCAACGGCCCAGTGCCCCGGCCCGACCTCGTCATCGTCGCGCGCGGCGGCGGGTCGATCGAGGATTTGTGGAGTTTCAACGAGGAAATCGTCGTCCGCGCCGTCGCCGATTGCACCATCCCGATCATCTCGGCGGTCGGGCATGAGACTGACACGACCCTGTGCGATCATGCCGCCGATCGCCGCGCGCCCACCCCCACCGCAGCGGCGGAGATGGCGGTGCCAGTGCGCGCCGACCTGCTCGCCACCCTCGCTGAAATGGGCCTGCGGGCCGGACGCGCGGTCCGTCGCAATGCGGCGCAGGCGAAAGAGCGCCTCGACATGCAGGCGCGGCTCATGCCCACCCCCGACATGCTGCTCGCGCCGCAGCGTCAGCGGCTCGATCAATTGTCCGAGGCCCTGGCCAGTGGCCTGCGCCATCGCATTGCCGACGCCCGCGCGCAATTGGGGCAGGCGGGCGGCGCGTTGCGACCGGCGCTGCTCCAGCAGCAACTCGCCCGTGCAAGCGAGCGGCTCGACCGGTTGCGGCCGCGTCCCGATTATCTGGCGCGGGTTTTGACCGATCGCGCGACCGCCTTCGACCGGGTGTCGCGTCATTTCACCTCGCTCGATCCCGACCGGCCGCTGGCGCGCGGCTATGCCCGCGTGATGGCGGGGGGGCGGCTCGTCCAATCCGTCGCCGCCGCGCAGGCTGCAGGCGCGGTGACGCTGCATTTCAAGGACGGGACGGTCGATGCGACGGTCGGGCAGGGCGCAGCCTTGCTTGAGAAGCCAGACCCTGCCGCTATATCGTCCACATCCCGCCAGTCCCGCAAACCGCGCAGCGCCGACGCACCGCCGCAACAGGATCTTTTCTCCTGACCGTCTGAAAGGCCCGACCGATGCTCATGTCCAACCGCGACCGGATCGCCCGGCTTCATTATATGCCCTACAGCTTCCGCGTGTTGCAGGCGGGCGACCATGTGCTGTGCGCGGTCACGGGGCGGAAGATCGCGCTGGAAGATCTGCGCTATTGGAGCATCGCCAGGCAGGAACCTTATGCCAGCGCGGAAGCCTCGGTGCAGGCGGAACGCGCGGCGAAGCGCATTCCATGAATCGTCTCGCCTTCCTGCTGTTGCCTGCCGTCTTGGGAACAACGATAGCGGCGGCACCGCCCCTATCCGACGACCTCCGCCTTACCGGCACGATGACGCAGGGCGGCGTAGTGGCTGGCACCGCGCCTGCCGATATAGTCTCGCTTCGGCTGGGTGAGGAGGTCGTGTCAGTCGATGCCGATGGCCGCTTCCTGATCGCCTTCGACCGGGACGCCGCGCCCACCACCCGACTGACGGCGCAACGCGCCGACGGGCGAACGATCGAAAAAAGCCTGACCATCGCGCCCCGCGCCTGGCGGATCGAGCGCATCAACGCACCGATGCGCCCCACCAAAAGCACGGAAGCCTTCCTGGCGCTGCGTCGGCCCGAACTGGCGCAGATCGCTGCCGCCCGTAGGCTCAAAACCGATGCCAAGGGCTGGCGGCAACGCTTCATCTGGCCAACCATGGGGCGCATTTCCGGCCTGTTCGGATCACAGCGTGTCTATCAGGGGCAGCCGGGCGCCTATCATGGCGGCGTCGATGTCGCGGGCGCGACCGGCACGCCGGTTGTCGCCCCCGCCGATGGGGTGGTGATCCTGGCGGCAGCGACCAAGCCCTTTACGCTGGAAGGACATTTGCTGATGATCGACCATGGCCATGGCCTCAACAGCGCCTTCCTGCATCTGTCGCGAATCGATGTAAAGCCGGGCGACACTGTGACCCAGGGGCAACGCATCGGCGCGATCGGGGCGACCGGCCGCGCGACCGGCCCGCATCTTCATTGGGGCATGAAGTGGAACGACGCGCGCATCGACCCGCTGCTGGTCGCGGGGCCGATGCCGCACGGACGGTGAATAGGGGCGATGAAGCGGTTTAGCTGACCCGCCTCATCCGCACCGCGCGGCCGCCTTCGACCTTGCCCATGAAACTGCCCATGGCGGCGCGCTTGAGTTCGATCTTCTGCCCGACCTTGGGGTCGCGCGCGCTGATCGCTTCGGTGGTGGCCCACACAGCGCCATCTTCCAGCCCGATCTGCCACTTGCCATAGCCCAGGCTGCGGACCGACGTGATCACCGCCTCGATCTGATCGACGCCGTCCACCTTCGCGTCGCCACTGTCATCCTCTTCGCCGCCGCCCAGAAATGGCAGCTTGGGGAAGGAAAAACCGAATAGCGTCTTGCGCGTCTTGTTAAGTTCGCTCTTGTCCAACACCACCACTTCGTCGCGCTGCGCAGCGGCGTCGATCGCGCCGACCTGACGGTCGAAGCAGGCTAGTCGCTCTGCATCCTGCGCGATGGACCGGCATTGCAGCAGGTCCGTGAAAATCTCCGGCCGGGGCTGCTGACGCTGCGGCGCGGCGCTCGCGCTGGCCGTAGTGAGGCACAAAAACACGCCTATCAGTCCGGTGTTCAAGCGCTTCATGCCGTCTCTCCTCTTCAATCGACCCGTCCACGCCCTAGCATGCATCGGCTGAAAACAAGGTCAATATATCGCAGGATCGCCACGGCCAGTCGCGTCTGCGCCATTTTCAGTCGAGCTGGATCGACGCGCAGACATCAATGGATCGCAAGAGGGCGCATTCGCGAAATTATGTTACTAATCAGCCGTAAAACAGCTCTAGCACGCGCTTGTTGCATTTATGATACAGCCCCATTCAAAAGCGGTGAATGCCCTTTTCCCGCGCTTTACAGCGCCCTGCTCCCCGCGCAGTTTCGCGGCCATGCATATGGGGGGATCGCTGTCGGGCACCTTATCCCTCCGTAGGTACATAGAGTGGCAGGTCATCTGCCAACCTCCAGAGCAAGGGACTGGACCGTGAAGACATTTTCAAAGAGGGCACTTCTGCGTGCCAGCGCCGCACCGGCGATCCTGGGCGCGTCGCTGATCGCAACCGCCGCATTCGCACAGGAAGCGCCACAGGCCGCTGGTGCAGAAGCGGGCGACACCATCATCGTTACTGGTTCGTTGATCCGCAATCCGAACCTGGAGCGCTCCAGCCCGGTCACGACGACCAGCGCTGACACCATCGAACTGAAGCAGAACAACACCGCCGAAGAAATTCTGCGTGAAATTCCGGGTATTGTTCCCAGCATCGGTTCGGCCGTCAACAACGGCAATGGCGGCGCTTCGTTCGTCGATTTGCGCGGCATGGGTTCCAACCGTAACATCGTCCTGCTCGACGGTACGCGCCTGGTTCCTGCCGAACTGAACGGCCGCTTCGATCTCAACAACATTCCGCTCGCTCTGGTGGAGCGCGTTGACGTTCTGACCGGTGGCGCATCGACCACCTATGGCGCCGACGCCATTTCGGGTGTTGTCAACTTCGTCACCAAGTCCGATTTTTCGGGTCTGGAAGCGAATTTCTCGAACCAGATCACGGAAGAAGGCGACGGCCACACGCTGCGCGCAGACGTGACGCTGGGCGCCAATTTCGATGATGGTCGCGGTAATGCGGTCTTCTCGATCGGCTATCAGCAGACCGACCCGATCTATCAGGGTGGTCGTCCCTTCTCGGTCAACAATGTTGATTCCTACAGCGGCGCGATCGGTGGTTCGGGCACTTCGACCCCGGTTCGCATCAGCGTTCCCGGCGGCGGCACGCAGCAGATCAATGCTACCACCGGCGAACTGGTTCCGACCTACTCGTTGTTCAACTTTAACCCCTACAACATCTTCCAGACGCCATTCGAACGTTTCAACATGTTCGGATCGGCGCATTATGAAGTCAGCGACGCGGTTGAAGTCTATACCCGTGGTATCTTCTCGAAGAACACGGTCAAGACCATCATCGCGCCGTCGGGTGCTTTCGGCATCCCCATTACGGTGCCTTACAGCAACCCCTATCTGCCAACGGCCGCTCGCAATGAACTGTGCGCTGCCAACGGCTTGACCATCGGCCAATGTACAGCGGCAGCCGGTGCGACCGATCCCAACGATCCCAACTACCGCACCTTCACCTCCAACTTCGCCCGCCGCGCCGTGGAAAATGGTCCCCGCGTTTCGGAGTTCACCACCACATTCTTCGATTATAAGCTCGGTGCGCGTGGCGGTATCACCGACACGATCGACTGGGATGTGTTCGGCGCCTATGGCGAGAGCGAGAATGTCCAGACCCAGCAGGGCTATTGGCTGAACTCGCGCGTGCGTCAGGCTTTGAATGCCACCAGCACGACCGAGTGCCTCAATGCGGCCAATGGTTGCGTTCCGCTCAACATCTTCGGTCCTGAAGGGTCGATCACTGATGAGATGAACGACTTCCTGACTGCCGAAAGCCAGATCATCACCAAATTCTCGCTGGCGCAGGCACGTGCCACGATCAGCGGTGACATTGGCGTGACCTCGCCTTGGGCAGCCAACCCGGTTGCCTTCGCAATCGGCGGTGAATATCGTAAATATCAGGCGTCGCAGGTTTCCGACCTGTTGTCGCAGTCGGGTGATCTGGGCGGTGCCGGCGGCGCTGCACCGAACATCGACGGTGGTTATGATGTCTATGAAGCGGTCGGCGAAGTCATCCTTCCGCTGATCTCCGACAAGCCCTTCTTCCAGGATCTCACGATCGAAGGCGGCGTGCGCTATTCCAAATATAGCATCGATGCTGCAGGCAGCCCCGGTTATGAAACCTGGACCTATAACGCAGGCGGTAGCTGGACTCCGGCAGATGGCTTCAAGGTTCGCGGCAAATATGCCCGCGCCGTGCGTGCGCCTAACATCGCCGAGCTGTTCTCGCCGGTCACCACCGGCCTGACCAATCTTGCGGTTGATCCTTGCGCGGGTTCGGCTCCCGTTACCGACGCTGCCTTGCGCGCCGTCTGTATCGCTCAGGGTGCTCCTGCATCGACGATCGGCTTCATCGAGCAGCCAAGCGCTGGTCAGGCCCGTTCGACCGGTGGTGGTAACCTCGCCCTCGGTCCGGAAAAGTCGGACAGCTACACCATCGGCGCTGTCATCCAGCCGGCGTTTCTGTCGGGCTTCTCCGCAACGATCGATTATTACAACATCAAGGTTAAGGGTGCAGTTTCGTCCCCGACGCCTGGTGATGCGATCGCTGCCTGCTTCGACAATTTGGATGCCACCAGCGAAGCATGCACGATCATCGGTCGCGACCCGCTCACCGGCGGACTTGACGGCGATACGGCCACTGGCTTGTTCCAGGGACTGTCGAACCTCGGCACGATTTCGACGGATGGTATCGATCTGACGATGAACTATGCGAAGGATGTTGGCTTTGCGAAGCTGGCTCTGTCGTTCGTCGGTAACTGGACCAACAGTTCGAAGTTCCAGGCATCGCCAACCTCGGTCAATCGCGATTGCGTGGGCTACTACAGCGTGAACTGCCCCTCCATTCAGCCGGAGTTCCAGTTCTCGCAGCGTTCGACGCTGTCGTTCGACAATTTCGACATCTCGCTGCTGTGGCGCTTCATCAACGCTGTGGAATATGAACCCGCAGCACTGGCCGACGATCTGGCTGCTGCCATCGGCTTTGAATGCGCCGATCCAGAAGGGACTGATCCCGACGGCTGCATGGTCGAACCAGAGTTCCGCAAGATTCCTTCGGAACATTATTTCGACTTGTCGGGCCGTTTCCACATCACCGACAATCTGACGGTGACGCTGACGGCACAGAACCTGCTGAACAACAAGCCCAAGGTTGTCGGTTCGACCATCGGTTCGACCGCCTACAACAGCGGCAACGTCTATCCGTCGACCTACGACGCGCTGGGTCGTCGCTACGCTGCTGCGGTGAAGTTCCGCTTCTGATCCGTTCGGACATGCTTTGAGAAAAAGGGCCGGTGGAAACACCGGCCCTTTTTTCATGTTGTGCTGCTTCTGACGCCAGGTCGCCGTTATGGCCCAGTATCTAGCCCAGCAATGGCAGCGGCAATGTCAGCGGGATGTCGGCGTTGTTTGCAAGCAACACAGCCCATTGGCTGACTTTTTCGACTTCCTCGCGATGCATGTCCAACCCCAGCCGCGCTTCCTGCGCGCGCTGACCGGGCGCGAAATCACGTCCCATTTTGGCGTCGCGCGCAAAGACCGGTCCTTCAACGATGGACTTGATCCGTTCCGCCGTGATGTTCAGGCCGAACAATCTGGCCAAAGCCGCCAGGCTGTCCGACGGACGCGCCACCAATGTCTCGCTGTCCAGCGTCGCCACGCGCTGGCCCAAATGCTGGGTCACCATCTGGAACTGCTGCTGCTGCGCGAGCCATCCGGCTGCTGCGACCTGGATGTCCGTCAGCCCCAGATAGTCGGCAGGCGCGATGCCCAGCCCCCCCAGCATCCCTTCACGCGCCAGCTTGCCGAAGAGGTCGCGCACCCACAGCCGTCCCCACATCCCCTTGCGCGCGATCGAACCAAGATAAGCGTCGAGCGGCGCGTGGAGCAGCAAGGCACGGGCCTCCGGGCGCAGGCTCATGATCGCGGGCATCAGGGGATTGACGATATTGGAAGGCTTGATGATGACGGCTTCGCCGGGACCAAATGGGCGGGCGAGCAGACGCAACGCATCATCCAATATGCGCGCGACGTCCGGCCCCTTCGCGCCGCGGTATCGCCAGCCCACCAAGTCGTTGAGCAGGACGGGTTCCTTCACGCCCATGGCTGTACCGGGCATGTCGCAGGCGGCGGCTAGCAACGTTGAGCAGCAATAGGCCGAATGAAAGATGAAGTGGATGGGTGCTGGCGGCGCGGCGCGTTCCATGGCGTCAGCTCGGCGCAACACCATAGGCGCTTGTGTCGGCACGAGATATTCGTCGGTCAGGAACGGAACGGCAGCATGGCGCGCCCGCGCAACCGGCAGCATGTGAAAGGCGTCATGCCCCGGATCATAACGGTGCGCGAGCCACTCCGCGCTGGTCATGACGTCATCTATAGAGGGGAGGGCAGCAGTCATGACCCGGATTGTAGGCATGACCGCCTATGCGGCACAAGCTGCGCCACAGGATCGGCCAAATCTTCGCGGTTGGATCCATAGATCGCGCATCATCATCCCATTTCGCACTTGCGCCACCGCTGCTCTTGCCGCAATTCTATGTCTCAGCCGACGCCAGCAGGATAATCCATCCCCGCTTTGGCGACTAAGCGGTCGGCCAAGGCGTAGCCCGCAGAAGAGACGGGGCGGATGGCCGATCTTTTGGGAGAATTGACCATGCATGTTTTGAAGACCGTAATTGCATCGACCCTGTTCATGATCGCCCTGCCTGCCGTTGCACAGGAAAAGCCGAAATTGGACCGGAATCACCCCGACGCTGTGCGCTGCAAGCGCTTTGCCGTCACCGGGTCGCTGGTTCAGAAGGAGCGGGTCTGCAAGACCAATGCGGAATGGCGCGCGAGTGCAGAACAGCAGAACCGCGACGCCGATGACATGATCACCCGCAGCCGGGCAGGCATGAACCCAAACGGCTGACCCGAATCGGGAAGGGCGTTGCCGATCGCAACGCCCTCGTCCTTTAGCTGACCCCCAGCACCAGCGCGCCATCACCATCTTCGACCCGCACCGTCGATCCGTCGGGCACTTGGCCGCGCAGGATCATGTCGGCCAGGGGGTCTTGGAGATAGCGTTGCACCGCCCGCTTCAAGGGGCGCGCGCCATAGACCGGATCATAGCCGACGCGGCCGAGCCAGGCGCGGGCGCCGTCGGTCAGGTCGAGGATGATCTTGCGGTCCTTGAGCAGCTTGCCGACCCGTGCGACCTGAATGTCGACGATCGGGGCCATATGCGCGGCCCCTAAGCGGTGGAACAGGATGACCTCATCCAGCCGGTTGAGGAATTCAGGCCGGAAATGGCCGCGCACGACCTCCATCACCTGATCCTCGACCTTTTCGACCGCTTCATCATCGGCGAGGCCCGCAATATATTGGCTGCCCAGATTCGATGTCAGCACGATGATCGTGTTGGTGAAATCGACCGTGCGGCCCTGCCCATCGGTCAGGCGGCCATCGTCCAGCACCTGGAGCAGGATGTTGAACACGTCGCCATGGGCTTTCTCGACCTCATCGAACAGAACGACCTGATAGGGGCGACGGCGCACGGCTTCGGTCAAAACGCCGCCTTCCTCATAGCCGACATAGCCCGGAGGCGCGCCGATCAGCCGGGCGACGCTGTGCTTCTCCATGAACTCGCTCATGTCGATGCGGACCATGGCGTTGTCGTCATCGAACAGGAAACCGGCCAGCGCCTTGGTCAGTTCGGTCTTGCCGACGCCCGTCGGCCCCAAGAACAGGAAGCTGCCAAGCGGCCGGTTGGGGTCTTGCAGACCCGCGCGGGCGCGGCGCACGGCGGTCGATACGGCGCGGACGGCATGAGCCTGGCCAATGACGCGCTTGCCCAGCGTGTCTTCCATGGCGAGCAATTTCTCGCGCTCGCCGGTCAGCATCCGTTCGACCGGGATGCCGGTCCAGCGGGCGACGACGCCAGCGATGTCTTCGGCGGTCACTTCCTCGCGCAGCATCGCGCCTTCCGACGCGGTAGCCGCTTCGGCCAGCCGCTTTTCCAGCGCCGGGATGGTGCCGTAGGACAGCTCGCTCATCTTCGCGAGGTCGCCCGCGCGTTGCGCCTGTTCCAGTTCGAGCCGGGCGGCGTCGAGCTGTTCCTTGATCTTGGCCTCGCCTGCGATCTTGTCCTTTTCCGCCTGCCAGCGGCTGGTCAGTTCGCTCGATTGCTGCTCCAGATTGGCAAGGTCGGCCTCCAGCGCGGACAGCCGGTCCTTGGATGGCTGGTCGCTTTCCTTCTTGAGCGCTTCCCGCTCGATCTTGAGCTGGATGATGCGGCGATCAAGATTTTCGATTTCTTCGGGCTTGGACTCCACCTCCATGCGCAGGCGCGAGGCGGCCTCGTCCATCAGGTCGATCGCCTTGTCGGGCAGGAAGCGGTCGGTGATGTAGCGGTTGGAGAGCGTCGCCGCCGACACGATCGCGCCGTCGGTGATCCGCACGCCATGGTGCAGTTCATATTTTTCCTTGAGGCCGCGCAGGATCGAGATGGTGTCCTCGACCGTCGGTTCGCCGACGAATACGGGCTGGAACCGCCGCTGGAGCGCAGGGTCTTTCTCGACATATTTGCGATATTCATCGAGCGTGGTCGCGCCGATGCAGTGCAACTCACCGCGCGCGAGGGCGGGCTTCAAGAGATTGCCCGCGTCCATCGCGCCTTCGGATTTTCCCGCGCCGATCAACTGGTGCATTTCGTCGATGAAGAGGACGACATGGCCCTCGGCGGCCTTCACTTCGTCCAGCACGCCCTTTAGCCGTTCCTCGAACTCGCCGCGATATTTGGCGCCCGCGATCAACGCGCCCATGTCGAGCGCCATCAGCGTGCGGTCCTTGAGCGTGTCGGGCACGTCGCCATTGGCGATGCGCAGCGCCAGCCCTTCGGCGATGGCGGTCTTGCCGACACCCGGTTCGCCGATCAGGACGGGGTTGTTCTTGGTCCGGCGGGCGAGAATCTGGACAGTGCGGCGGATTTCTTCGTCGCGGCCGATAACGGGATCGAGCTTGCCGTCACGCGCGGCTTGCGTCAGGTCGCGGGCGAATTTCTTGAGCGCGTCATAGCGATCCTCCGCGCCCGCCGTGTCGGCGGTGCGGCCCTGGCGCAGGCTGTTGATCGCGGCGTTGAGCGCTTCGGGCTTCACGCCGGCAGCCGCCAACGCCTTGCCCGCCGCCGTGGTGGTGGCCAGCGTGAGCGCGAGGAGCAGCCGCTCGACCGTGACGAAGCTGTCGCCCGCCTTGGCTGCGACTTGTTCGGCCGAGTCCAGCACGCGCACTATGTCATTGTCGAGGCCCGGCGTCTGTTGCGCGCCGCTGCCCGACACGGCGGGGATTTTCGCCAGCGCCGCGTCGGTTTCGCGCAGCGCCGTGGGCGCGTCGCCGCCAGCGGCCTTGATGAGGCCCGATGCCATGCCCTGCTCATCCTCCAGCAGCGCCTTCAACAGATGGTCCGGGCTGATCCGCTGATGGTTCATGCGGATCGCGACAGTCTGCGCCGATTGCAGGAAACCTTTGGCGCGGTCGGTGAATTTTTCGAGGTTCATAACATGCCCTTCGTGGTGCTGCCCCTCATGTGGTGTTGCCCAAAAACCACACAAGGGGCGATACGCAATTTCCGCAGGCGCGTGACTTATTTGGGCATCGGGGCCTTGGGCTGCTCAGCGGCAAAGGCGTCGCCGAAGAAATCCTGCGCATACCAGCATGGTGCTTCCGGCGCGTCGGCGATCTGGCGGGCGATGGCATAGTTGACGCGGGCGAATTTCGCGGCGGCATCCCAGTTGAAGGGCAGGTCGATCTGGTCGGATGGCTGGTGATATTGGGTCTTGAGGAAATGTTCGAACGCGGCTTTGCCTGGCCCGGCGAAACCGGTCATCAGGAACACGGCGGGCACGCCTTCCTGCACGAAGCGATAATGGTCGGAACGGGTGAAGAGGCCTTCGGCAGGCAGCGGATCGGGCGAGAGGGCGACGCCGACCGATTGGGCGGCGCGGTCGACGATCGGGCCGAGCGTCGAATGTTCCGCGCCAAAGGCCACGACATCCTGAAAATCATAGGTCAGGATCGGCATGTCGAGATTGACGACGCCGACCAGCTTGCCGCCTGCGGGCAGGACCGGATGTTTGGCGAGATATTGCGAGCCGAGCAGGCCGTCCTCTTCCGCGGTGACGGCAGCGAACAGGATCGAGCGTTTGGGCCGTGCGCCGCCTTGCGCAAAGGCCTTCGCCACCGCCAGCATGGTGGCGGTGCCCGACGCATTGTCCATCGCGCCATTATAGATTTTGTCGTCGCCCTTCGCGCTCTGCTTGACGCCATTATGGTCGAGATGGGCCATCAGCAGCACATATTCATGGGCGAGCGCCGGATCGGAGCCGGGCAGTACTGCCAGCACATTGGCCGAAGGGGCCGTGCTGACGGAACTGGCGCGCTCCAGCGTGACGAGCGGCTTGAGGGCAAAGCCCTTGGGGCGCCCGCCCTTCTTGGCCGCTTGCTTCATGATGGCGGCGAGATTGCCGCGCGATCCGGCGAAGAGCGCGTCTGCGGCCGGGCCGTGGACCGTGGCCGTGGCGCGGATGGCGGGGGTGCGGACATAAGGCTGGCCCTGGCCATCGATCCAGCTGACGACCGGATCGTTGCTGCGCTCGCGCAGCTTGTCCCAGGGCATGCGGGCGAGCAGGCTGGGGCTGGGCAGAGTGATGAGGCCGATGGCCCCGGCCTTCTGCGCCGCCAGCGCCTTTTCAGCGGCAAGATGCGCGCCGACTTCGCTGGGCATGCCGACGGGCGAGCCGGACAGGGCGACCGCGAATTTGCCCTTGAGGTCCAGCCCGGCATAATCGTCGATCTTTTCGCGATCCGATTGCAGGCCATAGCCGACGAACACGGCCCCGGCAGCGATGCTCTGCCTGGCTTCGCGACCAAAGCCGCCGATCGCGACATCGGTGCCATTGGCGAAACGCTGGCCGCCGATGGAGAGCGCGGCGGGCGCGCTCTTGTCGAGATCAGCCAATGCCAGCGTGACCGGCTGATACCAGCTATCCTTGACCGCCTGAGTCAGGCCGAGCGCCGCAAATCGGGCGGCGACGTAGCGGGCGGCGATGTCATAGCCGCGCGTGCCCGCGTCGCGTCCTTCGAGCAGGTCGTCGGCGAGGAATGCCACGTCGGCGCGGATCGCATCGGGGGAGAAGGTCGGTTCCTGCGCGATGGCGGGCGCGGCGAGGGCGATCAGGGAGACGAGGACGGGGAGGCGAAGGCGCATGGGTTACTCTTTTAACGTCGATGATGGAGCGGAACCTATCGTCGCGGTTCGCGCTGTCCAGCCGTATGCGTATTGCGCTGCTAAAACGCCCCGCTATTCTAGCGCCATCCTGCGGGCGGTTTCACCCCGCTGCTTTTGTCAGAAGGCTCCTTCATGATCCTGTCTTCCCTGCCGCGCCGCCTGCCCCTGCTGATCGGCCTGTCCATGCTGGCGATGACGCCCGTGACGGAGGCGCTGGCGCAGGGTGCGGCCGCCGTCGCCGCGCCTGCGCCGCTTTCCAGCCTAGTGTCGGCGGTCGATATTCCCTATGAAGAGTTCACGCTGAAGAACGGGCTGCGCGTCATCGTCCATACCGACCGCAAGGCGCCGGTGGTGGCGGTGTCGGTCTGGTATCATGTCGGGTCGCGCTTCGAGCCTGCGGGCAAGACCGGCTTTGCGCATTTGTTCGAGCATCTGATGTTCTATGGCTCGGAAAATGCCGATGGGCCGTTCTTCGGGCGTTTGGAGGATATCGGCGCGACCGATTGGAACGGGACGACCTGGTTCGATCGCACCAATTATTTCGAGACGGTGCCAACCGGCGCGCTCGACCGGGCGCTGTTCCTGGAATCGGACCGGATGGGGCATTTGCTGGGCGCGGTGACGCAGGCGAAGCTGGATACCCAGCGTGGCGTCGTCCAGAATGAAAAGCGGATGGGCGAGAACCAGCCCTATGGCCTGGTCGAATATGCGCAGCTCGCCGCTTTGCTGCCCGAAGGCCATCCCTATCGCCACTCCACCATCGGGTCGATGGCGGATCTGAATGCCGCGAGCCTCGCTGATGTGCAGATGTGGTTCAAGACGCATTATGGCCCGAACAATGCGGTGCTGGTGCTGGCGGGCGATATCGACATGGCGACCGCGAAGAAGAAGGTGGAACGCTGGTTCGGCAATATCCCGGCTGGCCCGCCGCCCCAGGATGTGGACGCGACCGTGCCGACGCTCGACAAGGATGTCGAGAAGTTGATGAAGGATAATGTCGCGGCGACGCGGCTCTATCGCAACTGGGTGGTGCCGGGTGTCAATAGCGCGGACCTGCCTGCGCTTGACCTCGCGCTATCGGTTTTTGGCGGGCTGGGATCGTCGCGGCTCTATACGACGCTGGTGCGCGACGAGAAGGTGGCGGTGGGCGTCAAGGCCAATGTCCAGCCGTTCGAGAAGCTGAGCATCGCCGAGATCACGGTGGACGTGAAGCCGGGTGAAGATGCGGTGGCGGTGGGCAAGCGGCTCGACCAACTGCTGGCCGATTATCTGGCCAAGGGGCCAAGCGCCGACGAGGTGCAGCGCGCCGCGACCCAGCGGGTGGCGGGGACGATTTCGGGCCTGGAGCAAGTCGGCGGCTTTTCCGGCAAGGCGGTGACGCTGGCCGAGGGGGCGGTCTATTCGGATGACCCGGCGACCTACAAGAAGGATCTGGCCGCGTATGCCGCTGCGACCCCGGCACAGGTGACGGAAGCCGCGCGCAAATGGCTGGGACGGCCCGTGTTCCGCCTGACGGTGGCACCGGGCGAGCGGACGGCGGCGGATAATGCGCTGGCGGGCAATGCGACGATGCAACCCGCTTATTTCCGCGATCCCGATGCGCCTGCGCCCACGGCCGCAACGCCGCCCAAGCCGACCAAGATTGCCGAGCCGCCAATCGAGCCGGTCGCTGACCTCGACTTTCCGCCGTTCGAACATGCCAAGCTCAGCAACGGCATTCCGGTCGTCTTCGCGCGCCGCGCCACGGTGCCGACGGTGCGGGTGTCGGTGGCGTTCGATGCGGGCAATGCCGCCGATGACCGGACGAAGCTGGGCACGGCGGCGCTGACCACGGCGTTGCTGGACGAAGGGACCAAGACCCGCAGTTCGCTCACCATCGCGCAGGAACAGGAGCGGCTGGGCGCGGCGGTGAGCGCGGGCAACAGCATGGATCGCACCACGGTCGGCCTGTTCGCGCTCAAGCCCAATCTGGATGCCTCGCTTGGCTTGCTGGCCGATGTGGTGCGCAATCCGGCCTTTGCCCCGGCGGAGGTCGAGCGGCTGCGTGGTCAGATGCTGACCCGGATCGCGGCGGAGAAGACCGAGCCGATGGCGATTGCCCAGCGGATGCTGCCGCCTCTGCTCTATGGCACGGCGCATCCCTATGGCATTCCCTTCACCGGGTCGGGCACCGAGAGCGGGGTCAAGGCGGTGACGCGGGCCGATCTGGTCGCCTTCCATGACGGCTGGCTGCGGCCCGACAATGCCAAGATTTTCGTGACCGGCGACACGACCCTGGCTGAATTGCTGCCCCTGCTGGAAAAGCGCTTTGGCGACTGGAAGGCCCCGGTGGCGGCGAAGGGGACCAAGCTGTTCCGCATGGACCGGATGGCGCGCCCGGCGCGGATCATCCTGATCGACAAGCCGCAAAGCCCGCAGTCGATGATCCTGGCCGGGGTGCTGACCGCCAAGAAGGGCACCGACAATCCGGTGACGCTCCAGTCCGCCAACGAGGTGCTGGGCGGCAGCACGACGTCGCGGCTGACCATGGACCTGCGCGAGACCAAGGGTTGGGCCTATGGCGCGGGGACGGCACTGCCCGGCGTCAAGGACACGATCCCGCTGCTGGTCTATGCGCCGGTGCAGAGCGACAAGACGGGCGAGTCGATCATCGCGGCGCGGCAGGACATCAAGGATTTCCTGACGACCAAGGGCACGACCCAGGCGGAGCGCGACCAGACGATCAACGGACAAATCCTGTCCTTGCCGGGCAGTTTCGAAACCTCGTCCGACCTGCTGGGGGCGATGATGCGCAACGACCTGATCGGCCGGGCGGATGATTTCTACGAGACGCTGCCCAAAATCTACCGGGCGATGACGGCGGCCGATTTCGACAAGGCAGCGCGCGAGGCGATCAACGCCGACGGGCTGATCTGGGTCGTGGTGGGCGACGCGAAACTGGTGCGGCCACAGCTTGACGCGGTGGGCTTGCCGGTCGAAACCGGCACATTGGCTGATTGAGAAAAAGCCTAAAGGAGTGAATGAGATGGCAACTGTCGATGGCGCTTATGATTGCGTGGCCAAGACGCCGATGGGCGACCAGAATGGCGTCTTCACCGTCATCAGCAATGGTGATCGGTTCAATGGCACCTTTGCCGGAATGATGGGATCGCTGGACGTGGTCGATGGCAAGGTCGCGGGCGACGTGCTGACCTGGAAGATGGAGATGACCATGCCGATGCCGATGACGCTGGAATGCGAAGCGACGGTCAGCGGTGACGCGATTACGGGCACGATGCAGCTGGGCGCGTTCGGGGCTTCGGCCTTTACGGGGACGCGGCGGGCCTGACCGGTTGGGGGTTCGGGCGAGGCCCGGACCCCTAAAGCGGACAGCGATGCGGACATAGGTTGCGACTTGTGCCAAATTGATTAGTTAGCTATCTAATCATTATGGCGGACGCGGAACAGGAATTGGCTTTGCTGCATCTGCTGGCTCCGGTCGCGCGCGGCTGGCGGCAGATGGGGGATGCGGCGCTGGCGCAGTTCGGCGTGTCGAGCAGCGCGGGATGGTGCCTGATGCATCTCGATCAGCTTGAGGAGCCGCCGCGACAGGCGGAGCTGGCATTGTTGCTGGATATCAGCCCGCCCTCGCTGGTGCGGACCCTGGACCAGTTGCAGATCGCCGGGTGGATCGAGCGGATCGCCGACCCTGATGACAAACGATCCAATCGGCTGGCGCTGACAGAGGCGGGCAAGGCGCTGGCGGAGAAGATCGCGGCGCGGCTGGCGGAGGTGCGCGAGGGATTGCTGGGTGGGTTGCCCGATGGTGCGGTCGAGGTGGGGGTCGAGTTGCTGGGCTTGCTGAGTTTGCGGATGGCGGAGCAGCGGGCTGGGGTGGAGTAAGTTGCGCGACGTGATGGCGCAGCTTTTGGCGGCACGGATAGAGTTCCCCGGCGGAGGCCGGGGTCCAGTCCAGGGCGTGGAACTGGACCCCGGCCTCCGTGTTTTATCCCGTCTGTTTGTATAGAGTTGTTTGGAGTGGCTGCTGGATTGCGCCATCTTGCCAAGCGAGGATATCATGCAGATCCACTTGCACGCTAATGCCCGAACCACGCCCAAGACGCGGGCTTTGATCCAGTCGAGCGCGCTGTCGGTGGCGCAATTGGCCCGCCAGCTCGGTGTCAGCGAAACCACCGTGCGGCGCTGGAAAGCCAGAGATCGCGTCACCGACGGATCGCACACCCGGCATAGGCTGGGACAAAGCACCTCGCCGACCGACGAAGCGCTCATTCGCGAACTGCGGCAGGATATCGGCCTGAGCCTCGACGACATCGTCCAGGTCATGCAGCGGTGCGTCAATCCCACCCTCTCGCGCAGCGCCATCCACCGCTGCATGAAGCGTATCGGCGTGGCCCAAAGACCCCAGCCCGCAGCCCAGCCTAGCCCCAGCCGCCGCTTCCCCGATGACACACCCTGCGGCTTCATCCATATCGACCTCAAGCATCTCACCCGCCTGCAAGCCCAGCGCGCTTATGTGTTCGTCGCCATCGACCGCGCCACCCGCTTCGTCCATATCGAGATTGTCCGGCAACGCGATGCCCATAGCATCGCCGCCTGCCTCGAACGATTCCTCGCAGTCTTCCCCCATCAGGTCCACACCATCCTCACCGACAATGGGTCCGAGTTCACGGATCGCTTCGCCGTCGATATGAAGGACAAGCCCCAGGGCAAACCTTCAGGACGACATCCCTTCGATCGCATCTGCCAGGACCGCGCCATCGAGCATCGCCTCACAAAGCCCTTCCACCCCCAGACCAACGGCATGGTCGAACGTTTCAACCGGCGTCTTGCCGAAGCCCTGCGACACCATCCCAGCGCCGGTACCAATCGCGGCAAAAACCACTTCCTGTCTCACGACCAAAGAAATGCCTTCCTCCATCAAACCGTCCAGAACTATAACCGTACAAGGCTGCGATGCCTCAAATACCAGTCCCCAAACGACGCCCTCGCTAATCAGACGGAACTCAACACGAAGGCCGGGGTCCAGTCCCACGGTCATAATTGGGCTCCGGCCTTCGCTAGGGAACCGCCTCCCGCAAGGCTACGAGGCAACGGGGGGCGTTTCCTCCTCACCTGCCGCGATCACCGTCGCCGCGACCAGATCGCCGGTGACGTTGAGCGCGGTGCGGCACATGTCGAGCAATCGGTCGACGCCCAGCACCAGCCCGATGCCTTCGGGCGGTATGCCGACCATCCCCAGGATCATCGCCACGACCGGCAGCGATCCGGCCGGCACGCCCGCCGTGCCGACGCCGCCCAATATGCACATCATCATCACCATGACCTGCTGCGGGATGCTTAGTTCAATGCTGAAAAACTGGGCGAGGAAGATCACGGTGATCCCCTCGAACATCGCCGTGCCATTCTGGTTGGCGGTCGCGCCGATGGTGAGGACGAAGCGGGCGATCCGGCGCGGCAGGCGCAGATTATCCTCCGCCACGCGCAGCGCCGTCGGCAAGGTCGCATTGGAGGAGGCAGTGGCAAAGGCCATGACCGTCGCCTCCTGCACGTCAGCGAAGAAGCGCAGCGGTGACCGTTTGGCGATGAAGGCGATCAGCAGCGAATAGACGCCAAACATCTGGATCGCGAGCGCGAGCAGCACCACACCGACATAGGCCGACAACCGGATCAGCAAATCCCAGCCAAATTGCGACGCCAGATTGAACATGAAACAGGCGATGGCGATCGGCGCGAGGCGGATGACCAGCCCCATCAGCCGCATCGTCACCGCCAGCACGCCCTCCATCGCGGTCAGCAGCATCTGCGTCTGTGGCGTCCGCACCAGCACCAGGCCGATGCCGAAGAAGAGCGAAAAGACCATCACCGCCAATATGTCATTGCCCGCCATGGCCGCGATGATGTTGTCGGGCACGATCGCGATGAAGGCATTGATCCCCTGCGGTGCGTCGCTGCCCCGGCTCAATATAGCCTGCGCTCCCGGTTCCGCATCACTCAGCATCGCGCGCGCAGTGACAGGATCGATGCCCGCGCCTGGCCGCAACAGGTCGACCACCAACAGACTGACCGCCACCGCGATGGCCGACACAATGAGCGTATAGACGAGCGTGCGAAGCCCGACGCGCCGCAACGCCCGAATCTCGCCCATTTCCGCAATCCCGACGATTAGTGCCGATACCAGCAATGGGATAACCAGCATGAACAACAGCCGCAGGAAAATCTGGCCGATCGGCCCGGTGACATAGGTGGTGACGCCCATGACCCAAGGGGCATCGGGTGCGGCCATATAGACAGCGAGGCCCGATAGCAGGCCGATGCCGAACCCCGCGAGCATCTGCCATTGCAGCGATAGCGCTGCGCTTTTCCGGCCGGTTTCGGTGCCTGTCGTGGGTGTCGTGCCGGTCAATGGTTCATCCTTTTGGGCTACCGTTCCGGGTCAACCACTCGGTCGGGGTGCCGGTTGCACGACTTTCCAGTCATTGCGCTATGGTATCGAGGGAGCTTTTACGCGCCTCTCGCGTTGGCGCGGTCCATTCTCCCGGAGACCCCCATGATTGTCGATCCCGTTCCTTCCATGCGGCGCATGGCCTCCGAAGTCTGGAAACCGCTGACGATATTGTTCGTCTGGGACTGCGTCGTCACTCTCACTTATTATGTACTGCCCTTCAATGCACCCTCGCTGCCGCTCACCATCTTCGGCTCGGCGCTGGCCCTGTTCCTCGGCTTTCGCTCGAACTCGGCCTATCAACGCTGGTGGGAAGGGCGGATGCTGTGGGGCGCGATGATCAACGCCTCGCGCAGCCTTGCGCGCGCGACCCGCAATTTCCTGCCTGACCCCGATGGCCGCGACATGAAGCGGGAGATCGTCAAGCGCCAGATCGCCTATGTGAACGCGCTGCGCTGCCAGTTGCGGCGGCAACCTCTCGATGAGGATGTTACGCGCTTTCTGGAGGAAAAGGACAAGGGGCTCGCGCTCGCGCGGACCAATGCCGCCAACGGCCTGCTCGACAGCACCGGCCGCCGTATCGACATGGCCCGGCGCGCAGGCTGGATCGACACGATCCAGCAGACACAGATGGAAGCGGTGCTGGTCGACATCGCCAATGCCCAGGGCGGGATGGAGCGGCTCAAGAACACACCGTTGCCCGTGCAATATCGCTACCTACCGACGATATTCACGCATCTTTTCTGTATCTTCCTGCCGATCGGCCTGGTCGAAACGCTGGGCCTCGCCACCCCGCTCGGCTCGACCGTGGCGGGCCTCATGTTCCTCGCGGTCCTGCGCATCGGCGACGATCTGGTCGATCCCTTCGCCAACACCGTCCACGACGTATCGATGAGCGCCATGTGCCGCACGATCGAGATCGACCTGCTTCAATCCATCGGCACCCCCGCCCCGGAACCGCTCAAACCGGTCCGCGGCTGTCTATGGTGATGGCGGTCGGCAATGGTGCCACCTTGCAGTCACGCGGGTAGCCGCAAGCCGCCCTACCGCTCGCGTGTGGCGCTGAACGTGACTTTGGGGTGGCGTTCCTGTTGGTAGCCGATGTCCCAGGCGCTTCTGGCCATGAAGACGAGATTATCGTCGCGGTCCTTGGCCATATTGGCATTGTTGTAGGAGACCATCTCCTTGATCGCCGCGTCGTCGCCGCCGATCCAGCGGGCGGTGTCGAAGGGTGAGGCTTCCAGCACGGCCGCAACCTTATATTCGGCATCGAGGCGCGAGATCAGCACTTCGAGCTGCAACTGGCCGACCACGCCGACGATCCATTGGCTGCCGATTTCGGGGTAGAAGACCTGGATCACCCCCTCTTCGGACAGGTCGTCCAGCGCCTTGCGCAACTGCTTGGTCTTGGTCGGGTCTTTCAACTGCACACGGCGCAGGATTTCTGGCGCGAAATTGGGCAGGCCGGTGAAGCGCAGGCCGGGCTTCTCCGACAGCGTATCGCCGACGCGCAGCGCGCCATGATTGGGAATGCCGATAATGTCGCCGGGGAAAGCCTCATCCGCCAGCTCGCGATCCTGCGCGAAGAAAAGGATCGGCGAATGGACGGCGAGCGGTTTGCCGGAGCCTGACGGCGTCAGCTTCATGCCGCGTTTGAACTTGCCTGAGACGAGGCGCATGAAGGCGATGCGGTCGCGATGCTGCGGGTCCATATTGGCCTGCACCTTGAAGATGAAGCCGGTGACTTCGCTGGCGTCGGGTTCGACCGCGGCGGGTTCGGCCGGTTGCGCGCGCGGCGGCGGCGCATGGGCGGCGAGCGCGTCGATCAATTCGGTGACGCCGAACAATTTGAGCGCCGAGCCGAAATAAACGGGGGTCAGGTCGCCCTGCCGATAGCGGTCGAGGTCGAAGCTGGCATAGCCCCCCTGCGACAGCTCCGCTTCCTCGCGCAGCCGTTCGAGCGCGCGGGGGGAGAGGAAGTCGCCGAGTTTGGGATCATCGAGGCCGGTAAACTGATGGCGGGTGCCGTCAAATTCCTTGGACGGGCCGGTCGGCTGCATCAGCCGGTTGGTGGCGAAGTCGTAAATGCCTTCAAATTCGCCGCCCATGCCGACCGGCCAGCTCATCGGGCAGACGTCGAGCTGCAGCTGGTCGGCGACCTCATCGAGCAGGCCGAAGGTTTCGCGGCCTTCGCGATCGACCTTGTTGACGAAGGTGATGATGGGCAGGTTGCGCAGGCGGCAAACCTCGAACAATTTGCGCGTCTGCGGCTCGATGCCCTTGGCCGCGTCGATCACCATAACGGCGCTGTCGACGGCGGTCAGGGTGCGATAAGTGTCTTCGGAGAAATCCTCATGCCCCGGCGTGTCGAGCAGGTTGAAGGTGATGGTTTCGCCATCGCGCGTTCGCTCGAACGTCATGACCGAGGAGGTGACGGAAATGCCGCGCTGCTGTTCGATCTTCATCCAGTCCGACCGGGCGCGGCGGTTCTGCCCGCGCGCCTTGACCTCGCCCGCCAGATGGATCGCGCCGCCTTCCAGCAGCAGCTTTTCGGTCAGCGTGGTCTTACCGGCGTCAGGGTGGGAAATGATCGCGAAGGTGCGGCGGGATGGGATGGTCATGATGATTTTCTGGGTCGGGAGTAACTAAACCCGTTCACCCTGAGCGAAGTAGAAGGGCCATGCCGAGCGGAGGCGAGGCACTTCACTGCGTTCAGTGGAAGGCTTCGACTTCGCTCAGCCCGAACGGAAACTGAGTTGCGCCGTTACACGTCCACAAGGCTGACGTCCATGCGGAAGCTGCGGGCGTTGCCGGGGGGGAGGGCCATGATGCCCTGCTTGGCCCAGACGTCGCCGTCGAACCCGACCAGATCCGCCATCCCGGCCCAGGGTTCGACGCACAGATAATGCGCGCCGGGCTTTTGCCACAGACCAAGCCAGGGGGTATCGGGGAAGTCGATCCGCAGCCGGGGCTGGCCGGGCACGCCCCAGAGGAGCGATCGGCTGGCGAGGTCATCCCAGATCAGCGCGTCGCCCGCGAATAGCGCGTGGGTGGGGGCGAGGCTGTCGCCCTCTACCGGCGAGGGCGCGTGTTCGTGGGCGATGAGGCCGGGTTCGTCGCCGACTTTGCGGATGGGGGCGGGTTCGGGATGTTCAAAGACGATGCGATGCTCCTCGACGCTGCCGCCATAGGGGAGCGGCCAAGCGAAGGCGGGGTGATAGCCAAAGGAGAAGGGCATGACCGTCTCGCCCCGATTGGCGACGGTGGCGGTCATGTGCAGCGTGGCGTCGGTCAGCGCGAAACCCATGTCGAAGCGGAAATCGAAGGGATAGATGGCGCGGCTGGCATCGTCCGCCTCCAGCCGGAACAGCGCGCTGTCGTCGCCCTGCTCCACGACCGCGAAGGCGCTGCGGCGGGCGAAGCCATGTTGCGGCATGGGATAGTCCTGGCCGTCCAGCCGATAGACATCGCCGCGCGACCGGCCGACGAAGGGGAAGAGCAGGGGCGCGTGGCCCGTCCACCAGCGCGGATCGGCATCGGTCATCAGGTCGCGGCCATCGGCGTCCCGAAGCGACCAGAGTTCGGCTCCCAAGGGGTTGATGGCGGCGGACAAGGCGGGCGAGGTGATGGCGATAAGGGCGTCGGACAAAGGCGGCTCCTGGGCTGTCCCGCCCCCCATAGCGGTGCGGCATGGGCCTGTCTGCCCCGGCAATCGTTTCGTCTGGGAACTGAAACCCCTGGTCGCTGGTTTTGCGATCGGGAGAAATATCATGAAATCATTTATCGCTGCTGCCACCCTGTCCCTGCTGTTGTCGGGGACCGCGCTGGCGCAGGACAAGGACAAGCCAAGGGACGATACGCTGGACCGGGCGGGCGAGATTGCCAGTCAGCCGGTGCGCGACATCGGGCTTGAGAAGGACGAAATTCCGCCGGTGCTGCTCAAGGCGGTCGAGAATCCCTATGCGTCGCCGCCGTCGCGCACCTGCACCGGGTTGAACCGGGGGCTGGGCGAGTTGAACGCGGTGCTGGGCGATGATTTCGTCGCGGGCAAGGATGCGAACGAAAATCGCACCGGCAAGATCGCGTCGGCGGTCGGCAAGACGGTGGTCAATTCGCTGATCCCGTTCCGCGGGCTGGTGCGCGAGATCAGCGGCGCGGCCCCGGCCGAGCGGCGCTTGCAGGCGGCGGTGACGGCGGGAATCGCGCGGCGCGGCTATCTGCGCGGGCTGGCTTCGGCCAAGGGCTGCAAGATCGCCCCGATCGCGCCGCCGGTGGTGGCGAAGCCCAAGAAGGACGACGATAAGAAGTAAGCCGTTTCGAGCCTGTTCCCCGACGAAGGTCGGGGTCCAGTTCAGAGCGTGGAACTGGACCCCGGCCTCCGCCGGGGAACAGGCTGGCTATTTACCCCCGCAGGACGCCGCCCAGCTTCTGGGCAGCTTTCACGATCGCGGCGCTGATCGCGTCGAGATCATCCTGGGTGAAGCTCTTGTCGCCGGGCTGCAGCGTGACTTCG
This sequence comes from Sphingobium sp. ba1, assembly GCF_000743655.1. Classification (NCBI taxonomy): domain Bacteria; kingdom Pseudomonadati; phylum Pseudomonadota; class Alphaproteobacteria; order Sphingomonadales; family Sphingobiaceae; genus Sphingobium; species Sphingobium sp. ba1. The sequence goes on along the minus strand of NZ_JPPQ01000069.1, from coordinate 1,150,662 downwards.
ATGGCGAGGCTCTTATGGCCCTCCTCGACGCCCGGTCCGGTGAAGACGTCGAACAGGCGGGCATCGACGATCGCCTTCTTGTCCGCGCCCTTGACTGCGCGGACCAGCGCGTCGGCTTCCTGCTGCTCCGGCACGACGAAGGCGAAGTCGCGCTTCACCGCCTGGAGCGCGGGCGGCGCGTAGGGCGCGCGCATGAAGCCCGATTTGCGCTTGCCCGGGATGGCATCCAGGAAGATTTCGCCAGCCACCACCGTGCCGGTCAGGCCGAACTGCTTGGCGAGGGCGGGGTGCAGCACGCCATATTCGGCGAGGATCACCTTGGGGCCAAGGCGCAGTGTGCCCGACTGGCCGGGATGATAAGCGCCGGAAGCCTCCCCGAAATTCTGCAGATTGGCGACCGGCGCGCCCGCCGCCGCGAGCAGGGCGACGACTTCGCCCTTGGCATCGAAGGCAGAGAAAGGCTGCGCCTTGCCGGTCTGCCAGCCGCGCGGGGACTGATCGCCGGCCAGCACGAAGCCCACGGTCGCGCGCTCGCCCTGTTTGAAATAGCGGCGGCCAAGCTCGAACAAGCGCACCGAAGAGGCACCACGATCCATGTTGCGGCGGGTCGCCGAGAGCAGGCCGGGCAGCAGTGAGGGGCGCATGACCTTGAGGTCTTCGGAGATCGGGTTGGCCAGCACCCAGTCGCCGCCGCCGACCGATGCGGCTTCCTTTTCGGAGAGGAAGGACCAGTTGATCGCTTCGGACAGGCCGCGCGCAGCCGCCGTGCGGCGCACGCGCCGTTCGACCAGTTGTTCGGGCGTGGCGGTGGGGCGGGCGACGCCCGGCACACGCGGCAATGGGGTGGAGGGCACATGGTCCAGCCCGACGATCCGCACCACTTCCTCGACCAGGTCCGGCCAGCCATCGACGTCGCGCCGCCAGCTGGGCACGGTGACGGCCCAATAGCCGGGCAGGCTGACGGGCATACCGTCCTGATAGTCGAAGCTGGCCGCTTCGCCGGTGACGGTGAAGCCGAGATTGGTCAGGATGCGCTTCTGTTCGTCGGCGGGGACATCGACACCGGCCAGCGCCAGGCACTGGTCGGGATCATAGTCGATGACCTTGGGGGTGAGCGGGGGGCTGCCCGCGCGGGTCGGTTCGCTGGGCGTGCCGCCGCAAAGATGGATGACCAAGCTGGTGGCGATCGACAGGCCGTCGTCGAGGAAGGCGGGGTCGACCCCGCGTTCGAAGCGGCCGCGCGCGTCGGAGGTGAGGCTCAGCTTCTGCCCCGTCATCGCGATCCGTTCGGGCGTGAAATAGGCGCATTCGATCAGCACGTCGGTCGTGCCATCCTGCGCACCCGAATGTTCGCCGCCCATGATGCCGCCAATGTCGTGGACGGCGGTATCGTCGGCGATCACGGTCATCGTGTCATCGACGGTGTAGGTCTTGCCGTTGAGCGCCAATATCTGCTCGCCGGGCTTGCCCTTGCGCGCGACCAGGCCGCCCTTGAGGCTCGCCATGTCGTAGACGTGCAGCGGGCGGCCAAGGTCGATCATGATATAGTTGGTGATGTCGACCAACGTGCTGATCGGCTTCTGGCCGATGGCCTTGAGCCGCCGCGCCATCCATTCGGGCGACGCGCCATTGGTCACGCCGCGCACGGTGCGCGCGTAGAAAGCGGGGCAGCCTTCGGCATCGTCGGTGCGCACGTCCGGGCCGGGGCCGACGCCGGCGATCGGCGGCACGATCAGCGCGTTGAGCGTGCCAAGACCAGCAGCGGCGAGATCGCGCGCGATGCCGCGCACGCCCATGCAATCCTGGCGATTGGGGGTGATCGACACGTCGATGACCGGGTCGTTGAGGCCCGCCCAATCGGCATAGACCTGCCCCACCGGTGCGTCGCCGGGCAGTTCGATGATGCCGTCATGATCGTCGCCCAGTTCCAGCTCGCGCGAGGAACACATCATGCCGTTGGAATCGACGCCGCGAATCGCGGTCTTTTTCAGCACCATGCCATTGGACGGCACGACCGCGCCTTCCGTCCCGAACACGCCGATCAGCCCTGCGCGCGCATTGGGCGCGCCGCAGACGACCTGCAGCGGGGTGCCGTCGCCCTGATTGACCGTCAGCACTTGCAGCTTGTCCGCCTGCGGATGGGGATCGGCGGTCAGCACGCGCGCGATTTTGAACGCGGCGAGCTTTTCGGCGGGGTTTTCGACGCCCTCGACCTCCAGGCCGATGGCGTTGAGCTTCTTGAGGATCGTCGCCAGGTCGGCATCGGTGGCGAGATGCGTTTTGAGCCAGCTGAGCGTGAACTTCATGCGCCTACTCCTCCGCTGAGCGTGGGCACGTCGAGCGCGGAGAAGCCATAATGTTTGAGCCAGCGCAGGTCGCCGTCGAAGAAGGCACGCAAGTCGTTCATCCCATATTTGAGCATGGCAAGCCGGTCGACCCCGGTACCAAAGGCAAAGCCCTGCCACTCGTCGGGGTCGAGGCCACAGCTTTCGATCACGCGGCGATTGACCATGCCGCTGCCCAGCACTTCGAGCCAGCCGCCATCGGGCGCATCGCCGTCGCCGCCGATGACGCGCTGGCCGTTGGTCAGCGTATAGCCGACATCGACCTCGACCGAGGGTTCAGTGAAGGGGAAGTAGCTGGGGCGCAGGCGCAGGACGATATCCTCGCGTTCGAAAAAGGCCTTCAAAAAGGTTTCCAGCGTCCATTTGAGATGGCCGAGCGTGATGCCCTTGTCGATGACGAGGCCTTCGATCTGGTGGAACATCGGTGTATGGGTCGCGTCGCTATCGCTGCGATAGACGCGGCCGGGCGCGATGATGCGGATCGGCGGGGGCGTCGTCATCATCGTGCGGATCTGAACCGGCGAGGTGTGGGTGCGCAGCAGCATCCGCTTCTGCCCCTCCTCGTCGGGGAAGTAAAAGGTGTCGTGCATCGCGCGCGCGGGATGGGTTTCGGGGATGTTGAGCGCGGTGAAATTATGCCAGTCGTCCTCAATCTCCGGCCCGGTCGCGACGGAGAAGCCCAGATCGGCGAAGATTTCGGCCAGTTCATCCATGACCTGACTGACCGGGTGGACGCTGCCTTGCGGCCCCAGATCGGCGGGCAGGGTCATGTCGATCTTTTCCGACGCCAGGCGCGCGTCGAGCGCGGCGCTTTCGAGCGCGGCCTTGCGCGCGGCAATGGCGGCGGTGACGGATTCGCGCAGATCCTGGATCGGCGGGCCTTGTTCCAGCCGTTCTTGCGGCGACATCGGCCCCAGCGTCTTGAGCAGGCCAGTGATGACCCCATTCTTGCCCAAGGCCCCCACCCGCAACGCTTCCACCGCGTCCGGCGTGTCGGCGGCGTCGATGTCGGCGATCAGCCCGGCTTTCAATGCGCTAATGTCTGTCATCTACTGTCATTCCCGCGAAGGCGGGAATCCATCTCCCCGCCTGTCCAAATGTCATGGCGCTCCATTGATGCGCCGACTTTCCAAGGGATCAAATCCCAGATCGACCGCCAAATCTCTCCAGTCGGGATTGGCTTGTTCGATCAGGTTGATTTTCCATGGCCTGTTCCACTTCTTGATCTGCTTTTCACGTCGGATCGCCTCTTCCATCGATCCACCGCTTTGAAACCAGACCAGTCGCTGGATGCCGTAGTCTTTTGCGAAGCCATCGATCAAGCCCGAACGATGCTGATAGAGGCGTTGGAGCAGGTTTGAGGTGACGCCGACGTACAAAGTGCCGTTTTTGTGGCTTGCCAATATGTAGACGGTGGGATCGAAGTCGCGCTGCATCGGCTAGGCCCGGAGATGGATTCCCGCCTTCGCGGGAATGACAAAGTGAGAGGCGGGGATGACGGAAATAGAGAGCGGGAATGACTAAATAAGAGGCGGGGGTGACGGACTGAGAAGTTTAACCTACGCCCGCGCGCCCAGCAACGCGCCGCCGAAGCCGATGAACATGACGCCGGTTGCGCGATTGAAGAGTCGCTGGCGGCTGGCGGGCGCGAGCCAGCGGGCGAGGCGCACGCCGCCGAGTGCATAGACGCTGTACCAGAAACTCTCGATCACCACGAAGGTCAGCACCAGGATGGTGAGCTGAACGCCGAAGGGGCGGTCGGTGTCGATGAACTGGGGGAAGAGCGCGGCGGCGAAGATGATGAGCTTGGGGTTGGAGAGGCCCGTGAGCAGGCCCGTGGCGAAGAGGGCGTGGTGCGAACGGGCGGGAGCGGCGACGGCGGCGTCGCCGACCGGGGCGCGCCAGGCCTTGATCCCCAGCCAGACGAGATAGGCGACACCTGCATAGCGCAGTATGTCGAACAGGCGCGGCGAGGTTTTGAACAGCGCGCCAAGGCCCAGCGCCGAGGCGGCGAGACACAGCAGCACCGCGCTCATCAGCCCCGCCATCGTCGCCATCGCCTTGCGCGGTCCGTGCTGGATGCTCTGCGTCATCACATGCAGCATGTTCGGCCCCGGCGTGGCGGAGATGAGGAAGACGGCGGTGACATAGAGCCACCAGAGATGCAGCGACATGGGGTGGTCCTCAGAGCGACTCCCTCTTCCGTTCGCTTCGAGCGAAGTCGAGAAGCCGATAGCATAGGGCAGGTATGACTTTGCCGAGGTCGGTTCTACCCGTTTCTCGACTTCGCTCGAAACGAACGGATGTACTGCCGTCCGCCAGCCAAACAAAAAGGGCGCCGGAAGCATCTGCCCCGGCGCCCTTTTGACGATCTTGCGATCGATCGACCTTAGGCTGCGGGCAGGGCAGCCTTGGCTTGGGCGATGATGGCGCTGAACGCCTCGCCTTCGTGCATCGCGATGTCGGCCAGAACCTTGCGGTCCAGCTGCACACCGGCGAGCTTCAAGCCATGCATGAACTGCGAATAGGTCAGGCCTTCAGCGCGGACACCCGCGTTGATGCGCTGAATCCACAGGCCACGGAAGCTGCGCTTCTTGACCTTGCGATCGCGGTAAGCGTACTGGCCGGCCTTTTCGACGGCCTGACGGGCGATACGGATGGTATTTTTGCGACGGCCATAATAGCCCTTCGCCTGTACCAGAAGCCGCTTATGCTTGGCGCGGGTGGTTACACCCCGTTTTACGCGTGCCATTGTCCCTTACTCCTTACTTGAGGCCGTAGGGCGCCCAGAGGCGGACGTGAGCCACGTCGGCATCGGACAGCACGGAAGTACCACGGTTCTGGCGAATATATTTGGCGTTGTGGCTGATCAGACGGTGACGCTTGCCAGCGACGCCGTGCTTGACCTTGCCGGAAGCGGTGAACTTGAAGCGCTTCTTCACACCGCTCTTGGTCTTGAGCTTGGGCATTTTCGTCTCCTTTGCGTAGCGCGACGATTACAGACAGCCCCGGCAGCCCTAGTTAGCCGGGCGGTCCCACTGAATATCGCGAAGGGCGCGCCATAAGGGGCGGCCGGGGAAAAGGCAAGCGATTCGCGTTTTGGGGGTCGCGGGAGCCATTTGACGCGCTGGCGCGTTGAGCGCGCGATGGTCGATGCTGAGCCCGAAATGACAGAGCGGCCGACGGCCGGGCGCGGTGCCGCCGTGCGTCATCATGTGACCCGCGCGCGCGAACGGTGGCGCAAATTGCCGCTGCCGGTGAAGATCCTGCTTGGCATCCTGGGCTTTCTCTTTGCGATCTGGCTGATCCTGTTCATCACCAAAGGACGCTTCCTCAAACGGCCGTTCGAGCAGATCGTCGGCAGCCAGTTGGAGCGCGACGTGCGCGTGGGCGGCGATTTCCAGCTCTATTTCGCGCCCTTCTCCATCAAGCTGCTGGCGGAAAAGGCGCGCATCGCCAACCTGCCCTGGGCGAGCCAGCCCGACCTGTTCCGCGCCGACCTGATCGACGCGCGGATCGCGCCGTTCAGCCTGCTCTTCGGCGACCGGGCGCGCCTGTCGTGGCTGGAACTGCGCAATGGCGCGGTGGACCTGGAATGGTCGCGCGACCACAAGCAGAATACATGGACGCTTGGCGACCCGAACTCGGATGGCGAGCCGATGACATGGCCGCTGATCCGGCAGGCGCGGCTGGCGGGGACGACGCTGCGCTATCGCGATCCGCAGATGCAGTTGAACGCCGATATCGGGTTCGAGACGGTGCAGGCGAAGGACACCCGCTTTGCGAGCGACGTGCGGCTGTCGGGCACGGGCAGCATGCGGGGCAAGCCGTTCGACCTCAAGGGCAGCTTGTTGTCCCCCAACGCCACGGTATCGGGCGGCAAGAACAGCTTGGTGCTGCGCGCGGAAGCGGGCGCGACGGTGGTCGATGTCACCGGCACGCTGCGCGGCGCGACCGAATTGGAAGGCAGCGACCTGCAACTGGTGACGCGCGGGCCGAACCTCAGCTTGCTCTTCGATTTCCTGGGCGCGGCGATTCCCGACACGCGCCGCTATCGCTTTACCTCGGCCTTGACCAAGGTGGGCGACGAATGGCGCTTCACCCGGTTGAAGGGGCGTTTTGGCGATAGCGACCTGACCGGGCGCTTTACCGCGTCGCTGCCCAATGGGCGCTTGCTGCTGACGGCGGACCTGGCGACCCAGACGCTCGACATCATCGATGTCGCGCCCTTCTTCGGCTATGATCCGGCCAA
>NZ_JPPQ01000069.1:1138098-1144055 GCF_000743655.1 Sphingobium sp. ba1 | reverse complement strand
CTCATGGCCCGAACTGTCGGTCAGGAAAATGACCGGCATGTCCGCAAAGGCGGGATCGCGGCGCAACCGCCGCAATAATTCCGGCCCGCTCATGTCCGGCAATCGATAATCCAGCATGAGAATGTCCGGTCGCGCATGCTGCGCCAGGCACAGGTCGATCGCCGCCGCGCCGCTCGGCACGCTGCGGATGGTCATGCCGGTATCCAGCAGCGTCGCCATCTCGACCACCAGCCGCATGTCGCTGTCATTATCGACATGCAATATTCGATAGCTTTGGCTCATCGCCACGGACTTTCCAGATAGGGGATGCAGCCGCGTCATGCCGCGATCATCCTGCCGCGCCGCCGCCGGAACCGACGGTCGAGGACGATCCCGCGCAGCATGAACAACTGCATCGGTATGGCCCACAAGCTATGCAGCCCCTGATAGACTTTCGGCGTCAGTTCGGGCTGCACCAATGTCGTCACATGGATCGCCACCGCCAGAAACTGGCAGGCGGTCGACCAGAGCGGCCAATATTCGTCGCTCCGCAAACTCAGCCATAAAAAGGCGACCAGACACGCCGCATCCACCTGTAACAGCGAATAGGACGTGATCTGCCAGTCGCGCTCGACATAGGTAACGAGCGCGATGGCCACCGTCTTGAACAGGACGATGGCCGCACCCGCCCGCCCGGTCGTGCCCCCCTTCGCCGCTGCATAAATGCAGCAGCAAAGAGTCATGATCCAATAGGTCAGAAGCAGCATGGCCGTGGGGTCACTTCATGATCGCAGGCACCGCATCATTGCGGATCGGGTTAGGCAACCTCACGCAGTTGCGCTTCCTCGACGAACGGCAGCGGACAGATCGGGCCGATCGAGCAACCAATCTCCACCTTGCGCAGATTGGACTCCATCTTCATCTCAATGAGCTTCTGATGCGCGCTGACGAACGCGCCGCGGCCCGCCACGATGGTCGAAAAGCCATTGGCGATATCTTCCAGCACCGGCTGCGTCATCGCGTCGTTCAACTGCGCGTCGCTGAACGCTTCCAGCACGTCGGTCGTCAGCATCGACAGCTTCTTGAGCGCCCCGTCGATCGCATTATGCGTACGGCCGATATCGGTCACGACACGGCGGGCGAGCATCGGATTATAATCAGGCATGGCATATCCCCTCGCGGAACCGCATGGCTCCACGTTGCTAGGTTGAAAAGATGGAAAGGTCAGGCGGCGTCGTCAGGGTCAGGACAGGACGACGAACGCACCCTTGCTGATGATGATGATCGCCGTCGCGGTGATCATCAGGAAAAAGGCAATCCGGGCTATCGCATATAGCCTTTGCTGAACGGTCAGGTCATTCGTCTTGCCTCCGATGGGCGGCAGGCCGATCCGTTCGACTAACGTCACTGGCTCGGCAGCCGGTAGGTCCACAATGGAGGAATCCTGCGGGTCATCAAGGCGGGACGGCTTTAATTCAAATTGTTTGAACGGCTGCGCGCTCTCCGCATCCATCAGGATACGGGCCGCATCGCGCCGATTTTCCGCGCCCAGCGTGACGCGGGCGCGGTGGATATATTGATCGACCGTCTGGTGCGACAGACCGACTTCAGGCGCGATTTCCTTGGAACTGCATCCGCTCGCGGCGAGGCGCAGGCATTGCTTCTGCACGTCGGACAGCTTGGCGATCCGATCTTCCAACATGCGTCTCCCCTGCATCTGCTGCGACGGTACGGGCCGGGCCTGGATCATAAAGGAATACCATGAAGCATGAGCAATATCGCAACTTATTAACGCGCAGCCCTTTCCTATCTCTGAATCGCGCCGGGAAAAATCGGAAAATTCGGACATATTACGCATGACCCGTTCGCCGACTGGGGATCGTTGCGAAATGCGGATCGCATACGAATCATCGTCATTCCCGCGAAGGCGGGAACCCATCTCCCAACCTTCGGTCTTTCGATAGGGCCTGAGATGGATCCCCGCCTTCGCGGGGATGACGAAAAACCTATAGATCCTGAACGGCGCAACGATCCCCCCGACTGGTTCCGCCGCCGCTCTTGCCGCATAGTCGTCGCCGCCTATCAGGAGTCGATCCCATGACCAGCCTTACTTTCTACACCAACCCCATGTCGCGCGGGCAGATCGCCCGCTGGATGCTGGAGGAAACCGGCGTCGCCTATGACACGGTCATTCTCGACTATGGCACGACCATGAAGGCACCCGACTATCTCGCCATCAACCCGATGGGCAAGGTGCCCGCAATTCGCCATGGCGATACCATCGTCACCGAATGCGCCGCTATCTGCGCCTATCTCGCCGACGCTTTCCCGGCCGCCAATCTCGCTCCGCCCACCGATGCCCGCGGCACTTATTATCGCTGGCTCTTCTTCGCCGCCGGGCCGCTCGAATCCGCCATCACCAACAAGGCGATGGGCTTCGTCGTCCCCGAAGGCCGCGAGCGCGCGGCTGGCTATGGCACGCTCGACGACGTGCTGCAGGCTTTGGGACAGGCGGTTTCCGTGCCCCAATGGATCTGCGGCGACCAATTCACCGCCGCCGACGTCTATGTCGGCTCCCAGGTCGATTGGGGCCTCGCCTTCGGCACCATGCCCGCAACACCCGCGCTGACCGCCTATGCCGACCGCCTGCGCACCCGCCCCGCCTATCAACGGCAAAAGGCGATCGATAACGCCCTCATCGCCGAAATGCAGAAGCCAGCCTGATCGATCCCGTTCGTGTCGACCGAAGTCGAGACACGCTGCCACGCGCAGGCTGAAAACGAAAAAGGCCCGGCGGATCGCTCCGCCGGGCCTTTTTCTATTCTCTCACCGCAGTCGATCAGTCGCGGCTGCCGCCCATGAAGCGCAGCAGGAACAGGAACATGTTGATGAAGTCGAGATAGAGGTTCAGCGCCCCCATGATGACCGTCTTGCCCATCATGTCCGTGCCCTGGACATAGGCGTACATGCTCTTGATCTTCTGCGTGTCATAGGCCGTCAGACCCGCGAACAACAGTACGCCGACGCCGCTGATGACCAAATCCATCACGCTCGACTGGAGGAACAGGTTGATCAGCATCGCAACGAACAGCCCGACCACGCCCATGATCAGGAAGGTGCCGAAAGCCGACAGATCCTTCTTGGTGGTGTAGCCGAACAGGCTGAGACCCGCGAAAGCGGCGGCGGTCGCAAAGAAGGTCTGCGCGATCGACGTGCCGGTATAGACCAGGAAGATCGACGAGAGCGACAGGCCCATCACCGCGGCATAGGCCCAGAAAAGCCCCTGCGCAGCCGCCGTCGACAGCTTGTTGATGCCAAAGCTCAGCACCATCACGAAGACCAACGGCGCGAACATGATGACATATTTCAGGATGCCGGGACCGCCCAGCACCTGCGCGGCCATGCCGCTCGACGCGAACAGCATCGCGACGACGCCGGTCAGCAAGACGCCGCTCGCCATATAATTATACACCGACAGCATATAGCTGCGCAGTCCGGCGTCGAACGCCGCGCTACGGTCAGCGGTCGCGCCGCCAAAGCCCGCCATATTCGAACGGGTGTCGGAACGGGGGTCGGACCAGTTGGCCATGAAATTCGTCTCCTTTGTCGGTCATCCAATGCCGACACCTCTATTATCGCCCTTTTGCCCGGCATATTCAAGTCCGGGGTGCAGCAGCATTCTAACGTTACAATTGGCGCGGGCGTTCGCTAATCGCTATCACCGTCTTATGCATCGCCTGTTCGTCGCCGTCCGCCCTCCTGCCAGCCATCGCGCCGCGCTGCTCGCCATCATGGCGGGCGTGGCCGGAGCCCGGTGGCAAAGCGATGCCCAACTCCATCTCACCCTGCGCTTCGTCGGCGAAGTGGATCGCCATCGCGCCAACGACCTTGTCGATGCGCTTCGGCTCATCCGCTTTACGCCCTTCGACGTCGGGGTCGCGGGGGTCGGCATCTTCGATCGCAAGGGCGTGGTCGACACCCTCTGGGCTGGGGTCGAACCGCGTGATCCCCTCGCCAGCCTGCACCGCAAGATCGATCGCGCCTGCGTCGCCGTCGGCTTGCCGCCCGAAGGCCGCGCCTATCGACCGCATATCACGTTGGCGCGCTTTGGTCGGGGCGGCGGCCTGCTCGACCCGTTCCTCGCCCGCCACGCCGCCCTGACCAGCCCGCCCTTTGCGGTCGACAGCTTTGCCCTGTTCGAAAGCCATCTTGGCCATGACGGGGCGAGCTATCACGCGATCGCCCGTTTCGGCGCCCATGTCGGCGAAGGCGATTTCCAAGATTGAAGCGCGGCCGGCCAAGCCCGCCGCGCCATCAGAATCATTTCGCTGCGATAACCCCGCAGGCGATGCGCCCGCCCGCATTACCGGCCGGATCGCTCTTATTATCGTCCGCCTGCGCATGGATCACGACCGCCGCGCCATCGGCATCCATCAACGGCATCGACCCGCCGCTGATCATCCCGCCCGCGACATGATATTCGATCTTGCCCGTGCCGTCCGGCCCGGCCAGCATATTGGGCATGTCGCCCATATGCATGCCCGCAGGATTATCCTTGCCATGCTGGCGATTGGTCGGGTTCCAATGACCGCCCGCGCTGGCAAAGTCGGGCCCGGTGCAAGTGCCCGTGGTGTGGATATGAACGGCATGCGTGCCGGGCGTCAGGCCCATCGCCTTGACGACGACATGCAGCCCATCGGCCGCCTGCGTGATCATCGCCTCGCCCCGCGCGGCGCCGTCGCCCGCCATCAGCTTGGCCCCCGCCATCGGCGCGGCCGTGGATGCGGCATCAGGCGTGGTAGTTGCGCAAGCGCCAACGACCAGAGCTAAAGGCAGGGCGGCAAGAAATGGCGCAAAATGCATGGCAGACTCCTAGGGATATGGATTATCGAGCAACGCGACAGGATGGCTTTTGTTGCGGATCGACTCCCGTTTGTCATCACGGAACCGAAATAATAGCGGAATGGTGGAACTGCGGTAGGAAATACCGCATCACTGACGAGCGCAGAGCCTGCCGTCCCACTGGACGCCGCTCAGCGAACAGGGCGGTCGATGCGAACCTGATTATATGGAGCGGTGCTACCTCACCATTAGGCAAGGTGCGAGACCGCCACTTCCTAATGGTCCTTTCGCGGCGATGGGCGGATGACCAGTCTAGCGGCTCACGTCCAGGGCTTTTTGCATCCAGCGGAAAGCTAGATAACAAACACCGATGTCTATGATCCCAATCGGAAAGAGAATGCCTCCCGGATAAAGGCTATCGCGAGGCGCGACTAGAATCAAAGCAATATGAACCAGAGCAACGGCCGAAACAAATATCGTGATCGTATTTCTGCTTGCCATTCCAACGATTGATTTACCAACGAACGTAGTTACGAAAAAACCCAAAAAAACTACCTTGCCCTTATCAGGTAGGATCGTTTCGTTGAAGGACACGGCTACGACCAAACTCGCAGCCATACATGCTAATGACCATGCTAATGAAACAGGCTTAGGATCACTAATCTCGATCACTTACTTCCCCTAAAGCAATCCCTGCCCGCAATCATATAATATATGTCATATGGACAGACAGCATAGTGGAAGCATGTGTGCTGCACTAGAAAGTTTCCTGCAATACTCTTACATCTTTCGCCAACAAAGAAAAAGGGGCTGGTCTTGCGACCAGCCCCTCATCCATTCTCCATCCCGAAGGACGGAAAATCTTACATGCCCGAACCGGGACCGTAGGTGATTTCCACGCGACGGTTCTGCAGTTCGCGAACGCCGTCGGCGGTTTCGACGCGGGGGTTCGTTTCACCGAACGCCTGGGTCGTCATCACGCCGTCAGGGATACCCTTCGACGCCATGTATGCCTTAACGGCGTCAGCGCGACGCTGCGACAGACCGACGTTGTACGAAGCCGAACCCGACTTGTCCGCATAACCTGCCAGCATGACCTGGGCGCTGCCGCAGTTGCTGTAGGCCGAAACCGCGTT
>NZ_JPPQ01000069.1:1135015-1138088 GCF_000743655.1 Sphingobium sp. ba1 | reverse complement strand
GAAAGGGGATCAAACCCCTATAAATCCTAGGATTTCGCACTTCGATCTAGAATCCACCCGCTTACAGCAAAAATAATCGATAATATATATTATGTTAAAGCGCCTTTCTATTCAGGCTGACACGTCGCCCGTCGATCGCCCGCCCACCGCACCGCATTTTCCAACAACCGTACATGATGCACGTCAACGTAGGTTTCCGGGCGATGGCCAATAGCGCTGTACGACATGCGCCCTTTGCCAATACAGCGCGTCCAGGCAATGGGATGATCACCCATCGTCAACGGTTCGCCGGGCTTGTAGCTGCCTTCGTCCAACGTCGCGATGATCGTCGCCCCGGTCCCACGCGGATTGCTTTTGAAGGAATACCATTCGTCATTCATGACCCACGCCTTGGGCAGACCCTGATTGACAGGATGACTTGTATTTTCGACCACGACCCGCGCATCCTGAAATTGCGGTTCCATCGGATGCCCGGCAAAGCGCGCGCCGATCAGCGTATCGACATACCAGTCCCAAAACGTCGCCGGATCGCCGGCCGATCCATGCACCCCTACGAAACCGCCGCCGCCCTCGACATAGTCGCGAAAGGCCTTGCGCTGGGACAGGGTCAATACGTCTCCGCTGACGTTGTTCCAGATGACGACATCGAACTGCGCCAGGGTCGCGGGATTCATCGCACCGCCCTTGTCGGTCACGACGATCGCCCAGCCTTCACGCTGTGCCATGGCCAGAAAGGCAGCCTTTGCCGCTTCGACCGACGGCCCATCCCGGAAACCGGTCATCTTCTCGAACAGCAAGACCGCCAGCTTCTTATCAGGCAGCGTAAAGTTCGGACGATCATCATCATAACGGGCGCACCGTGCCGCCCGGTCCGCATCCGTCACCGGGATTGCCCGCAAACGCTGGTCGATAGCGGCCAGCGCTTCTGGCGTCATGGCCTTTTCCCCCATCGTCCGTACCGTCAGAATAGCCGCGAATGTCGGCGCCTTCGTCGAGGTAAAGCTGGGAGGCAGAGCCTTGAAGAGATCGGGAGCCTGGGTGCCCAGCACGCTTTTCGCCACCGGGTTGAGCAACAGATCAACCAAGGGTGACTCGATCGAAAACGGTGCATCGCGAAGCGGGCAGTCTAGCAGCGTCCGCGCCGTGACCGGGCTGCTGGTTAGGCTTGCCAGCAACAGTCCAGCCAGTATCGCCCCCATCCGTTTCATCACCGCTCTCCCATCATCTTGTGTAACATAAGGCTATAGCAGTGCGACAGCGATGAAAAGGCGAGCCGTGGCCGACCCGCCCTCTCCGTCAGCCCATCGTCGGGATGACGAAGCTCTGATCCATCACAGCACCGCCGCTCGGCCAACGCTGGGTGATCGTCTTGACCCGCGTATAGAAACGCACGCCATCCATGCCATATTGATTCATGTCGCCAAAGCCCGACCGCTTCCAGCCGCCAAAGCTGTGATAGCTGACCGGCACCGGGATCGGGACGTTGATGCCCACCATGCCGACCTCGACATTGGCGCAGAATTTCCGCGCATAATCGCCATTGCGGGTGAAGATCGCCACGCCGTTGCCATATTGATGCTTGGTCGGATAGCTCAGCGCCTCCTCGAACGTGTCGGCTCGCACCATCTGCAACACCGGCCCGAAAATCTCTTCATTATAGCTTTTCATGTCCGGTTTCACATGGTCGAGCAGCGTCGGCGCCAGGAAAAACCCCTCCTCATACCCCTGCAACGCAAAGCCGCGCCCATCGATCACCAGTTCAGACCCTTCATCAACCGCCATCTGAATATAGTTTTCAATCCGTGCCTTATGCGCCGCACTGACCACCGGACCATAATGAGCGTCAGGATCGCTCGGCACGCCGACGCGCAATCCCGCTATCCCGGTTTCGAGCTTGGCCCGCAGCGCCACCGCCGTCGCTTCGCCCACCGGCACCACTACCGGCAACGCCATGCAGCGTTCGCCCGCCGACCCGTATGCCGCGCCAAGAATATCCGCGACCGCCTGGTCCAGATCGGCGTCGGGCATGACGATGCCATGATTTTTCGCGCCGCCCATGCACTGCATCCGCTTGCCGTTCGACGCGCCGCGACCATAGACATATTGGGCGATATCGGACGAGCCGACAAAGCTGACGGCGCGGATCGCCGGATTATCGAGGATCGCGTCCACCACCTGCTTGTCGCCATGAACGACGTTCAGGATGCCTGCGGGCAGCCCCGCCTCCATCGCCAGCTCCGCCAGCCGCATCGGCACCGACGGGTTCCGTTCGGAGGGCTTGAGGATAAACGCATTGCCACACGCGATCGCTGGCGCGAACATCCACATCGGAATCATCGCCGGGAAATTGAACGGCGTAATCCCCGCCGCGATGCCGATCGGCTGGCGCATTGAATAGACGTCGATCCCCGGTCCTGCGCCTTCGCTATATTCGCCCTTCAACAGATGCGGAATGCCGCAGGCGAATTCCACCACGTCCAGCCCGCGCTGGATATCGCCCTTGGAATCCGAATGCACTTTGCCATGTTCGGCCGTCAGCATTTCGGCCAGCTCATCCATATGCGTTTCGATGAGCGCCTTGAGGTTGAACATCACCCGCGCCCGCCGCTGCGGGTTCATCGCCGCCCATGCGGGCTGCGCCGCCTGCGCATTGGCGACGGCCGCGTCCAGTTCGGTGGGATCGGACAGGCGGACCTGCGCCTGCACCTTGCCGGTCGCCGGATCGAACACGTCGCCCAGTCGAGCGGATGTCGATGCCTGATGACTGCCGCCGATGAAATTGTCGATAATGCGCATGATGCCCTCGCGATAAATGCCTGACGCGGCGATTAGCCTATGGCGCCCTGCGCAAAAATGATCATATGTGCGCATCTGTTGTGCATGGATATATATGCTGCATTGGGATGATCTTCGCCTGTTCCTTGCCGTCGCGCGTGCTGGCCGCCTGACCAGCGCGGGGCAGGCGCTGGGCGTCAACCACACCACCGTTGCCCGCCGCCTGACCGCGCTGGAGGACGCACTGGGCGCGCGCCTGTTCGATCGCACTTCGCGCGGCGTGGTGATGACCGCGGCG
>NZ_JPPQ01000069.1:1131949-1135005 GCF_000743655.1 Sphingobium sp. ba1 | reverse complement strand
AGATGGCGCAATCCAGCAGCCACTCCAAACAACTCTATACAAACAGACGGGATAAAACACCTTCGCCGGGGAACAACGGATTCACCGCAATTTAGCGATGTTCAACCCGTCTTCCTTGGCGCGGGCCTTGGTCGATTCCTCGGTCCGGGTCAGCGCCTTGGCGATCGCCTTCAGCCCCATGCCCTTCTTGGCCAGCGTGTGCAGCTTCTGGATTTCGTCCTGCGTCCAGGGCTGCCGGTGCCGTTCGAACTTCTCCGCCATTGCCCTTAATCCGCGAAGGGATCGCGCACGAGGATGGTATCCTCGCGCTCTGGGCTGGTGGAGACGAGCGTTACCGGGCAACCGATGAGCTCTTCGATCCGGCGGATATATTTGATCGCCTGCGCGGGCAATTCGGCCCAGCTGCGCGCGCCAGCCGTGGTGTCATGCCAGCCTTCGATGCTTTCGTAGATCGGCTGGGCCTTGGCCTGATCCTGCGCATGGGCGGGCAGATAGTCGAACGTCTGCTCGCCAATCTTGTAGCCGACGCAGATTTGCAGCGTGTCGAACCCGTCCAGCACGTCGAGCTTGGTGAGCGCGATGCCGGTGACGCCCGATACCGCGACCGACTGGCGGACCAGTACGGCGTCGAACCAGCCGCAGCGGCGCTTGCGCCCGGTGACGGTGCCAAATTCATGGCCGCGCTCGCCCAGCCGCTGGCCGGTGGCGTCCTCCAGCTCGGTGGGGAACGGGCCGGAGCCGACGCGGGTGGTATAGGCCTTGACGATGCCCAGCACGAAGCCAGCCGCATTGGGGCCAAGGCCGGTGCCGCTCGCAGCCGTGCCCGCGACCGTATTGGACGAGGTGACGAAGGGATAAGTGCCATGGTCGATGTCGAGCAACGTGCCCTGTGCGCCTTCGAACAGGATGCGCTTGCCCGCCGCCTTGGCGCGGTTGAGCGTCAGCCAGACCGGCTTGACGAAGGGCAGGATGAAGTCGGCGATCTCGGTCAATTCCGCCATCAGCGCGGCGCGGTCGATCGGCGGTTCGCCAAAGCCGGTGCGCAATGCGTCATGATGGGCGGTCAGGCGATCCAGCTGTGGGCCAAGATCGTCGAGATGGGCAAGATCGCACACGCGGATGGCGCGGCGGCCGACCTTGTCTTCATAGGCAGGACCAATGCCGCGCCGGGTGGTGCCGATCTTGCCCGCACCGCTGGCATCTTCGCGCAGTCCATCGAGGTCGCGGTGGAAGGGCAGGATCAGCGGGCAGGTTTCGGCGATCTGAAGATTGTCGGGCGTGATGGTGACGCCCTGCGCGGATAATTTGGCAACCTCATCGCGGAAATGCCAGGGGTCCAGCACCACGCCATTGCCGATGACGCTGAGCGTGCCACGCACGATGCCCGACGGCAGCAGCGAGAGCTTATAGACCTTCTCGCCGACGACGAGCGTGTGGCCCGCATTATGGCCGCCCTGGAAACGGGCGACGACATCGGCGCGCTCCGACAGCCAATCGACGATCTTGCCCTTGCCCTCGTCACCCCATTGGGCGCCGATCACGGTTACATTTGCCATGGATACAGATCTCCGCCCGCCGCGCGGACCGGCCATGCCCTTCGACGGGACTCGGCATGCCGGTAGGATCGATTGGGCGCAAAGCCGCCCTGTTCGCGCGGCGGTTAGCCCTGCCGCAGCCCTCAAGTCAAGTCAGAAGGGGCGAAACTCCGCGCCGTCGAGCCAGTGCGAACAGCGCAGCTTCGCGCCATCCTCATCCCCGACCAGCGCCGCGACGGTGTGCCAGCCTTCGGCGCGCAGTTCGGCGGCGCGGGTCGCATCGGCGCCCAGCGGCAGGAACAGGCGCTTGGGCGTTTCGCCGCCAAAGCCTGCGTCGATCAAGGGATCGGGATAGAGCGAGAAGCCCATTGCCGGTTCATCCTGCCCATTGGCGTGGCAGATCGCATAGCTGCCGCCGCGTCCGATTTCGCCGATGAACCCTTCGGCGAAGATCGAAAAGCCGAACCAGTTCTGATATTCGAAGCCATGCCGTTCGGTCGGGTCGAGCGTTAGCGTGATGTCCCAGCCGATCGGCTTGGCGATGGCGCGCAGGCCCGCGATACGGCTGTCGATCGCGCCGCCCAGGCTTGCGTTGAAGGCTTCCAAGCGCTCCATCGCGGCGTGGAACGGGCCGGTCGCTTCGATGAGGGGCAGATAGGCGGCGGCTTGCGGGCCAAGCGCCACAAGAGCGCCCGCATCCTTGGCGTCGAGTTCGGTACGCACCGCTTCCAACTCGCCCGCCGCCAATGGCAGCGGCCCGGCGGCCAGCATGTCGATCAGGTCGGGCAGGGTGAAGTCGATGGTGAGGCCGGTGACGCCCGCCGCCTGCAACGCTTCGATCGCGACATTGACGATCTCCACGGCAGCGGCGACGCTGTCGGTGCCGATCAGTTCAGCGCCGACCTGCAATTTCTCGCGCTCCGGGCGCAACTGGTTGGCCTTGAGGCGGATGACTGGCCCGGCATAGGAAAGGCGCAAGGGACGCGGCGCGGCGGCGAGGCGCGTGGCGGCGATGCGGCCGACCTGCGCGGTCATGTCCGGGCGCAGCGCCAGACTGCGCTGCGACACGGGATCGACGGCGCGGACCATATCCTGCGCGCGCATGGATTTGAGGCGCTGGGTGAGCGTGTCTTCGAATTCCGCGAGCGGGGGCATGACCCGCTCATAGCCATGGGTCGCCACCGTATCGAGCACGCGGCGCGCGAGGCGCGCGGAGGCTTCGGCCTGGGGCGGCAGGCGGTCGGATAATCCTTCGGGAAGAAGGCCGGGCGGGATCATGGTCATACCTTAGCTCCCTCCCCCTTGGGGGGAGGGTTGGGGAGAGGGGGAGTATGCAACGCCTGCGCAATCACGCCCAACACGCTCTCGATATTGTGCATGACATCGGAATTGGCAAAACGGATCACAGTATAGCCCAGCGATTCCAGAAACTCGGTTCGTCGGGCGTCATAGCGATCTTTGGCGGAATGTGTATCCCCATCAACTTCGATGATGAGGCGCGCGGCCTTTGAGGCGAAATCA
>NZ_JPPQ01000069.1:1111987-1131939 GCF_000743655.1 Sphingobium sp. ba1 | reverse complement strand
CCGCCCGCGCGGTCCGCACATTGGCCGTGGCTGACGCAGAGGCAGCGCGCGCCGACTATCGCCTGGTGATCGAAGCGCTGGGACCATGCGGACGGACGCGCATAGCGCCGTGATCGAGGAGGGCAGCTTTTGCTTGGACCGTCGGGCGCGGGCGGCTATCAGCCCGGCTTTCATCATCTTCGCCAAGAAAGTGACGCCACCATGACCAATCTGCACCGCCATGCCCCGTTGCGCGTCGCGCTCGTCGGTCTCGGTACGGTGGGCGGCGGGGTCATTCGGCTGCTCAACACCAATGGCGACCTGATTGCCCGGCGTGCGGGCTGTCCGATCCAGATCGTCGCCATTTCCGCGCGCGACCGGAACAAGGATCGCGGCGTCGATCTGTCGCCCTATGAATGGGTGGACGATATGAACAGCCTCGCCACCCGCGACGATGTCGATGTGGTGGTGGAACTGATTGGCGGGTCGGACGGCCCGGCGCTGACGCTGGCGCGCCAGTGCCTGACTGCGGGCAAGCCGTTCGTCACCGCGAACAAGGCGATGCTGGCGCATCATGGGCTGGACCTCGCCCGCCTTGCCGAAAAGGGCGGCATTGCGCTGAAATATGAAGCGGCGGTCGCGGGCGGCATCCCGGTCATCAAGGGGATGCGCGAAGGGGCCGCCGCCAACGAGATCGCCCGTGTCTATGGCATCCTCAACGGCACCTGCAATTACATTCTGACGACGATGGAGAAGGAAGGTCGCGGCTTCGACGAGGTTCTGAAAGAGGCGCAGGAACTGGGCTATGCCGAGGCCGATCCCAGCTTCGACATCGATGGCGTGGATGCGGCGCACAAGCTGACCATCCTTGCGAGCTTGGCGTTCGGCACGGAGCTGGATTTCGACGCGGTCGCCACCACTGGCATCCGCGACGTCATCGCCGCCGACATTGCCGAGGCCGCCGCGCTGGGCTTTCGCATCCGTCTGGTCGGCATGGCGCAGAATGGCGCGGATGGACTGTTCCAGCGGGTGCACCCGATGCTGGTGCCGCTCGACCACCCGCTCGCGCATGTGGACGGGTCGCTGAACGCGGTCGTGGCCGAGGGGAATTTCGTCGGCCGCCTCTTCTTCCAGGGACGTGGCGCGGGCGATGGTCCGACCGCGTCGGCGGTGGTAGCCGACCTGATCGACGTGGCCCGCGACGAATATGGCGATGCCTTCGCCATGCCAGTCGCCGCCCTGACGCCGCAGAATACGGCCGACGCCGGTGCCCGCATCGGCCGCACCTATCTGCGCTTCATGGTGCAGGATCGTCCCGGCGTGCTGGCGGAAATCGCCGCCGCCACGCGCGATGCGGGCGTGTCGATCGAAAGCATGATCCAGCGCGGCGCGCATCAGGAAGACGGCGTGCTGGTCGCTATCGTCACCCATGCGGGCGAGGAACGCTGCATCCGCGACACGCTCGA
The DNA here is from genome assembly GCF_000743655.1 of Sphingobium sp. ba1. Taxonomy (NCBI): domain Bacteria; kingdom Pseudomonadati; phylum Pseudomonadota; class Alphaproteobacteria; order Sphingomonadales; family Sphingobiaceae; genus Sphingobium; species Sphingobium sp. ba1. Next base: position 1,130,494 of record NZ_JPPQ01000069.1, on the reverse strand, counting down.
ACGGCTCGCCGGGTCGGACAGCCTGCTCGGCACGCCGATGGTGATGCATATTCTCGACTGAGTGCCGCTCACCGTTGCCCCGTGCCCTTGAAGCGATCGGGCAGTGGGGGCGGTGGGGCGAGGTCAGCATCGGGATCGACGATCGCGGTGATGCTTTTGCCGATCATGTCGGCCGCCTTCAAGACGGACAGGCCACCCACGCAGCCCGCCCCCTGCCCGCCCGATACGCCACAACTGCCTTGCTTGACCGGCGCTGCCGAGGCGCGGGGCGTGTCACCACGCATCGGTGCGTTGCTGTCTGCCTCCTCTCGCGGGAGCGGGAGCCGTTCGCGCGCATTACGCTCCGCCTGGCTCTCCCCGCAGACGACGATGGCGTCCCCGCTACGGTCGCATCGCCGGATCACCTGCGTCTTGGTGCGATAGGCCGCCATCAGCGATTCGGTGTCGCGCGCCAGCGCTGTGCCGGGGTGGCTTGCTAGAAGGACGATTGCAAAGAGGGCCCGGCGAACCATGCGCGCACAAGAGCAAGCGATCATGGCGGCATCATGGCCATGCTGCTCGACAAGGTTGGGGGGACCGCCTATCGCCTGCCCCAATAAGAAAAGGCAGAGGAATGACGATGGTACAGGCAAGTTCGCCCCTTGATCGGGTATTGGTGCTGGAAATGGTCCGCGTCACCGAAGCGGCCGCGATCGCCGCGTCGAAACTGATCGGCCGGGGCGACGAGAAGGCCGCCGATGCCGCCGCCGTCGAAGCCATGCGCTTGGCCTTCAATGACCTCTATATGGACGGCACCGTCGTCATCGGTGAGGGCGAACGCGACGAAGCGCCGATGCTCTATATCGGCGAGAAGGTCGGCAATGCGATCGGCACAGGTCCGCGAATCGACATCGCGCTCGATCCGCTGGAAGGCACCACCATCACTGCCAAGGCCGGACCCAATGCGCTGGCTGTCCTCGCCATTTCCGAGGAAGGTGGACTGCTCAATGCGCCCGACGTCTATATGGACAAGCTGGCGGTCGGCCCCGGCTATCCCGATGGCGTCATCGACCTCAACCGGTCGGCCAAGGAGAATGTCGAAGCCGTGGCCGCCGCCAAGGGTGTGGAGCCGAGCGACATCATCGTGTGCGTCCTTGATCGGCCGCGCCACGAGCGACTGATTGCGGAGTTGCGCGCCATTGGGTGCGGCATCATGCTGATCCCCGATGGCGACGTGGCAGGCGTGATCGCCACCACCGACCCGGAAACGACGATCGACCTCTATATGGGGTCAGGTGGCGCACCTGAAGGCGTGCTGGCCTGCGCGGCGCTGCGCTGCGTCGGGGGTCAGTTCAAGGGTCGGCTGCTGTTCCGTAACGAGGATGAGAAGCAGCGCGCGCGCAAATGGGGCATCACCGACCTCGACAAGATTTATGACCTGAAGGAATTGGCCAAGGGCGATTGCATCTTCGCCGCCACCGGCGTCACCGACGGATCACTGCTCGACGGGGTGAAGCGCCTGCCCGGCGGCAAGCTGACCACCGAAAGCGTCGTGATGCGCGCCAGCACCGGAACGGTGCGATGGGTGAAGGGCGAGCATCGCAACAGCCATAAGCCGCTCTGACGAGCGACGATGGCCGAGCCTAGCGCCCGGCGCGGTGATTGAGGTCGTGACCGAGCGCGAGGATGGCAACGCCGATCAGCGTATAGATGCTTTCCTGCCAGCCATGATCCATCGTCATCGCGCCCGCCATGACGCCAAGGCCGAGCGAACCGATCGCGGCGGGCATCATGAACCGGTGGACCATCGCGCCATGGCCGAGCGCGATCGCGCCCAGCAGGATCGCCAGCACCAGGCCGACCTCATGGAACAGCGGGCTTTCGAAAATGCCCCCGGCGCTGGCCAATACGCCCAGCACGACGGCAGTGACGAAGCAATGCGCGACGCAGAGCCCCGATAGCGCCATCGCAATGCGATCAACGCGACCGGTCAACAGGGATTGGCGAAGGGTCGAGGACATGGACACCACATAGGCCAAGCCAGCGTAGGTTACAACATTACATCGACATTTTTTGTGAAAGCTCGCCGGGCGGTTCAGGCGGCGAGGCGCAGGCAGTTCCGGCCGCTATGTTTTGCGCGGTAGAGTGCCTTATCCGCCGCTTCGAGCATCGCCGATCGCGTGGACGTGTCATCCAGTTCGACCAGACCTGCGCTGAAGGTGATGCCGATATGTTTGCCACAGGACACCGGGATCGGATCGCGCAATAGCGCGCGCAGGCGTTCGCAGAGCAGGCTCGCCCGATCGATATCGCTGTCCGGCAGCAATATCGCGAACTCCTCGCCGCCCAACCGGCCTATACTGTCTTGGGCAGAAAGCCCCGGCGTCAACCGATCGACAAAGGCGGTCAGCACTTCGTCGCCGACACCATGACCATGAACGTCGTTGACCGCCTTGAAATGGTCGATGTCGATCAGCAGCAGGCTGGACCGGACGCCATGCCGGGTCCGCAATATCTCTGCTTCCAGCTTTTCGAGGAAGGCGCGGCGGCTATCCGCCCCCGTCAGCGAATCGCGGGCTGCGACCTGTTGCAGCGCGCGCTGCCGCGCCTTGTGGCGGGACATGTCGCGGATCGTGCTGATGACGCCGCTGGGCTGCCCCCGTTCGTCGACTACCGCGCGCGTGACCATTTCGCACCATTCCATGGCGCCGATCGACAGGAGCGGCCGGAATTCGACCGTGTGGATCGATCCAGGGCGCATCAAGGCGCGACGATGGGCGGCGATCACCTGTGGCCGATCCTGCGGATCGACCAGATCGGCGGCGGATTGGCCGATCAGCAATTCCGGGGCGCAACCGACCTGTTCGAAGGCCGAGGGCGAAGCATAGTCGATTATGCCGGTGACGCCGATGTTTAGCACCACGTCGCCGCTATGTTCGGCGATCGCCCGATAGCGCGCTTCGCTTTCCCGCAACAGTTGGAACAAGCGCCGGCGTCCGTTCAATTCGGCGGCGACCGGCATCGACAGCAGGAAACTGAGCGCCAGATAGAATTGGAACGCCTGTACGCGCGCGCCCATATCGGCGGACACGATCGTCAACGGCCCCCCGCCCGACAGCGTCGCGGTGCCACCGATCAGCGCCAGGATCACGATCGAGGCCGCGGCACCCATATGCCCGACGCGAAAGGCGATCAGGACGAGCGGCAGGAGCGGCGCGAACAGCATCGGATACCGCGCCCAGTAAAAGATATGCACGATGATCAGGGTGAACAGCGCCAGGATGAGGACGGCCTCGATCTTTTCCGCCCTCGACTTGTCCCGCCGCCAGCGGCGCAACTCGCCTTGCATCAGCATCACCAATATCGGCGCGCAGATCAGCCCGCCCAGCGCATGGCCCGTATACCATTGGACCCACGACGCGCCGAACGACACCGGCGTCAACAACGACGCCACCGCCGCCGCCGGGATGCCCGTGATCACATCGGCTACCGCGCACAAAGCCAGGATGAAGATCATCAACGGCCGGGTAGCGCCGATCGTCGGCCGATCCGACAGGAAATGACGGCAGATCAGCGCCACGATCAGCGCTTCGGCCATGTTGATGACGGCCATCGGTATCGCCGCCAGCGGCCCCATGCCGAACAGGCTGGTAGAAAGGGCGCTCGCTATGGCGCAGGCCAGAATGATTGGGGCCCAGCGCCGGACTCGCGTGGTCAGCAGCTTCGCCATCACATAGGCGTTCGCGCCCCAAATGAACGCCAGACCGCCCTCGAAGCGCGACAATAGCAAAGCAAAAGTCGCCGCGACAAAGTAAAGGCTGCCGGTCAGAACCAGCGAAAGCAAAGCGCGGGATAGTCGAGAAGTGGAACGTTGCATGTTCCAACCTGAGATAGAGCGATATCGTTAAAATTTGCTCACGGCTCGTTTTGTCCAACAAAAGTCAAAGAAAGCCCCCGGTGCGCGAACACCGGGGGGAAGACTGGATGGGCGCTATCAAACCGGCTGTCAGGCGGATGCGTCGGCCAGGGTCTGATCGGTGGGAGCGGAGATGGACGGGTTGCGGTCCTTAATCGCCGCACGCGCCGATCGCACGCCTGCGCCATAGTCGGGATGGACCTGATCGAAAAGCTTGCACTGGCGCTCTTCGATGAAGTCGGGGATGTCGCCCATAGCCGCAGCTATATTGGCGAACAGGCGGGCCTTTTGCCCTTCGTCGAAAAAGTTGAACAGCGCGCGAGGCTGGACGAAATCATCATTGCCCTCGCGGTGGTTCCACCGATCCGCGTCGCCCGCAATTTTGAGCGGCGGCTCGTCGAAGCGATGATCCTCGACCGGCCCGCCAAAGCTGTTCGGCTCATAATAGGCCGCCGGATTGGGATTGTTGGGGAAGAAACGCATCGCCCCATCCTTGTGATAATGGTTCACCGGACAGTGCGGCGCATTGATCGGCAACGCTTCATAATGGGTGCCGATGCGATGGCGATGGGCGTCGGCATAGGCGAAGATACGGGCCTGGAGCATCTTGTCAGGCGAAAAGCCGATACCCGGCACGATGTTGGACGGGCTGAACGCCGCCTGTTCGATTTCCGCGAAATAATTGTCCGGGTTGCGGTTCAACTCCATCACGCCGATGTCGATCGGCGGATAGTCCGCATGGGGCCAAACCTTCGTCAGGTCGAACGGGTTGTAGGACGTCTTGTCGGCGTCCGCTTCCGGCATGATCTGGACCTGCATCTTCCATTTGGGGAAATTGCCGGTCTCGATCGCCTCGAACAGATCCTCCTGCGTGGATTCGCGGGTGCGGCCGACGACTTGGGCCGCTTCCTCATTGGTCCAGTGCCGGTGACCCTGCATCGTCTTGAAATGGAATTTCACCCAGAAGCGCTCGCCCGCATCGTTGATCAGCGCAAAGGTGTGGCTGCCATAGCCGTTAATGTGCCGTATGTCGGTGGGCAGGCCACGGTCGGACATCAGGATTGTGACCTGGTGCAGCGATTCGGGCGACAAAGACCAGAAATCCCACATCGCAGTGGGTGACCGCAAATTGGTGCGGGGATGACGCTTTTGCGTGTGGATGAAGTCGGGGAATTTGAGCGGATCGCGCACGAAGAAGACCGGCGTATTGTTACCGACCAGATCCCAATTGCCTTCGGGCGTATAGAATTTCAGCGCAAAGCCGCGCACGTCGCGTTCAGCATCGGCGGCGCCCGCTTCGCCCGCCACGGTGGAGCAGCGCAGGATCATCGGCGTCTGCGCGCCGGGTTGTAGCACCTTGGCCTTGGTATATCGGGAGATGTCGCCGGTGATCGTCAGCACGCCATGCGCGCCCCAACCCTTGGCATGCACGACTCGCTCCGGCACCCGTTCGCGATTCTGGTGGGCCAGCTTCTCGATCAGTTGATAGTCCTGCAGCAGCAAGGGGCCGCGCGGCCCTGCAGACAGGCTATTTTGATTGTCGGCGATCGGCGCACCCGCGCTGGTGGTCATGGTCGGCTTGTCGGCCATCATCATTCTCCTCATCTTGGATGAGGGGAGAATAGGCCCGAATGGCATTTCGACAAAACAGTATATACCGCGCTCGATGATCGATTTTACCGATCAATAAAAGCGCTATGCGCTTTTAGCCATGCACCCGAATGGTCAGGCCTTCTCCAGCGTGCATTGCAACGGATGCTGGTTCTGCCGGGCGAAGTCCATCACCTGGTTAACCTTGGTCTCTGCAACTTCGTAGCTGAAAATGCCGCATACGCCGACGCCGCGCTGATGGACGTGCAGCATGACACGGGTTGCCTGCTCCATGTCCATACGAAAGAAATGCTGGAGCACATGGACGACGAATTCCATCGGGGTATAATCGTCGTTGAGCATCAACACCTTATAAAGCGAAGGTTTTTTGGTGCGCGTACGGGTGCGGGTCGCGATGCCGACGCTGGGGCCGCCAGGGCCTTCGCCTTGGTCGTCCTGGTCCTGACCCGCCATCTTCGCTGGGTCGGCATAGGCTGAGGTGATGCTGTTCATGATGACCAAGAATATGGCGATTTGTCCGGCCATGGCAAGGGGCCGATGGGGCAGGACGGTGCAGCAAACCGGATTTCAGCGTTAACGCGAAAGGGCGCCCTTCCCATCGGGGAAGAGCGCCCTTTCAACTACAGGCAGGAAAGCGCGGGCGCTTAAGCGGCCAGCGACTTCACCTTGTCGGTGACGAGCGTCACGCGCGCGGTCAGCGGCTGGGCGATGTCGCCAGCAACCTTCATCATCGCTTCGCTGTTCTTCGCGGCTTCCTTGGTGAATTCGTCGAAGCTGCTGGAGAACATCTGGCTCTGGAGCTGGAAGAATTCGGTCGGCGTCTTGACGGTCGCGAAGCTCTTGAGGGCGGCGGTCGCCTTCTCGAAATTCTTGCGGCTGTAGTCGACGGCTTCCTGGCTCATCGTTTCCATCGCCTTGGCAGCGATCTTGCCCGATTCGACCATGGCTTCGACATTGCCCTTGGCGATGTCGCTCATTTCTTCGATCGCCTTGGTCGACTTCTCGACGCTGGCCTTCGCCTTCTCATTCATGTCGGCATAGGCGGTTTCGAGCTTGGCCTTGGTGTCCTCGGCGAACTTCTTTCCGGTTTCCATCACGTCGTTCATGATCTTCGTTCCTTCTGTTGCCGGCAGCGGCAGGGTTGCGGTCGTCTTGGCCTTTTCGTCGAGGCTCTTTGGTGTCTCAGCGTCGGGGGCCGCCTCAGCGGCCGCTTCCGTATCGGGTTCGGGCATGGCATCGACGGCCGTCGTTGCAGCGACGATCGCCGCGGGACTGGCGTCTGTTGCCTTCACCGATTTGGCGGATGGATTGGCATCCATCGCAGGCACGGATTTGGCGGACGGATTGGCATCCATCGCAGGCACGGACTTCGCGGACGGATTGGCGTCCATTGCGGGGACCGATTTAGCCGATGGATTGGCGTCCATCGCCGGAACGCTCGATGCCGCCTTGCGCGGGGCAGGTTTCCGAACGGCCGGCGCTGGCTCGATCGCCGCCTCAGCCGCTTTCAATGCTTCGCTTGCCGATAATGTCGCCGAGTCGCTTTTACCGGGCTGGGCATTGCGTCCGGTCTTTGGGGTAACAGCCATGACCATCCTCCGTTTGTTGCACTGCACAATAAGCCCGCGAATAAGAAATTGCAAGATTTATTGTGCAGTGCAACAAAAGTGCCATCTGCGGCCTGTCGCATGTCGCGAACGGCTCGCCGCAGCATGGAGGAGGGTTTGCTTATTCGCCTTTCACATAGCGCCCTGGCGCATCTTCGATCGCCTTGAGCCGCCCCTTGCCTGGCTGGCGCGCGCCCTTGACCGCGACGGTGCGCGAATCGATCGTTTCGAGCCAGCCGCGCCAGTCCGGCCACCAGCTTCCCTTGGTTTCCTTGGCCTGCGCGACGAAGGCGTCGAGCGTCGGCTGGGCTTCGTCGCAGACCCAATATTGATATTTATGGGCGGCGGGCGGATTGATGACGCCCGCGATATGCCCCGATCCCGCCAGCACGAAGCGGATCGGACCGGACAGATTCTCGGTCAGCTTCCAGACGCTTTCCAGCGGCGCGATATGATCTTCCTTGCCAGCCTGAACATAAGCAGGCGTCTGCACCGTCTTGAGGTCGATCGGCGTGCCATCGACACTGATTGCGCCGGGGGTCACCAACAAATTGTCGCGATACAACTGGGTCAGATAGTCGCGATGCCAGCGTGCGGGCAGGTTGGTGGTGTCGCCATTCCAGTAGAGCAGGTCGAACGGCGGATAATCCTGCCCCAACAGATAGTTGTTGACGACATAGTTCCAGATCAGGTCGCGCCCGCGCAGCAGGTTGAAGGTCAGCGCCATGTAGCGCCCGTCGAGGAAGCCGCCGGTCGACAATTTGTCCACCAGCTTCATCTGTTCATCGTCCACGAACAGGGTCAGGTCGCCTGCCTTGCTGAAATCGACCTGGGCGGTGAAGAAGGTCGCGCTCGCCACCTTCTCCGCCTCGCCCCTTGCCGTCAGCAGCGCCAGCGTCGCCGCCAACGTGGTCCCCGCCACGCAATAGCCGATCGTATGGACGCTCTTGACCTTGAGCAGGTCGCGCACCGTGTCGATCGCATCGACTTGGCCGCGCAGGATATAATCGCCCCAGGTCAGATCCTTCATCGAGGCATCGGCGGATTTCCACGATACCAGGAAGACGCTGATCCCCTGATCCACGGCCCATTTGACGAAGCTTTTTTGTGGGGACAGGTCGAGAATATAGAAACGGTTGATCCACGGCGGGAAAATGATCAGCGGGGTTTCCAGCACCGTGTCCGTCGATGGCGCATAATGGATCAATTGGTAGAGCGGGGTTTCATGGATGACCTTGCCCGGCGTCGCGGCGATATTGCGGCCCAGTTCGAACTGGGTACCGTCGGTATGGGTCAGTTGCCCCTTTTCCATGTCGGCCAGCATATGCTGCAAGCCCTTGACCAGATTCTCGCCGCCGCTTTCGATCGTCTTCTGGACCACCGCCGGATTGGTCAGCGGGAAGTTGGAGGGCGACAGCGCATCGAGCATGCCACCGGTGGCAAAGCGCAGCTTGGCCTTCTGCTTGGGGTCCACGCCATCCACCGCATCGGCCAATTGGGTCATATAGTCCGACACCAGCAGATAGCTTTGGCGGATGATGTCGTAGAAGGGGTTTTGGGTCCAGGCCGGGTCGGCGAAGCGGCGATCCTTGCGCGCGGCGGGGCTGTCGGCCGGAACGGGGGCTGGTTCGTCCCGCCACATGCCGCCCGAATCGATGAATCGCTGCCACATCGCCAGCCCTTCGTCGGCAAAGCTCGATTGAATGCGCGCCACGGTTTGCGGATCGAACGGCAGCGTCATGCCCGACGCGCCCGCCGCCTGTTCCAGCATCAATTGCTGGGCGCGACCGATCGCATGCGTCCATTGCTGCATCTGGTCCAGCGTCGGCAGATGCGGCTCCATGACATCAGCTTTTTCCATGGCCACTCTCCTCTTCCTGGCATCATTTCGTCGCGCCGCTTTTTCTGGCGTGGCGCAGGCTGGCCGGTTATAGCCAGATTGTGACGCGACAACGGCGTGCGCCGCACTATTCCCTACCGAGAGCTTTCAGGAAAGCCCCTATAATGTCCGAAGAATTCTACCGCATGAAGCGCCTGCCGCCTTATGTCATCGCCGAAGTCAATGCGATGCGGGCAGCGGCACGCGCGGCGGGCGAGGATATTATCGACCTTGGCATGGGCAATCCCGACCTGCCGCCGCCGCCGCATGTCATCGACAAGCTGATCGAGGTTGTGCGCAAGCCCGACGCCCATGGCTATTCCCAGTCCAAGGGTATTCCCGGCCTTCGCAAGGCGCAGGCCAATTATTATGGTCGCCGCTTCGGCGTCGATGTCGACCCGGAAACCGAGGTCGTCGTGACCATGGGGTCGAAGGAAGGGCTGGCGAGCCTCGCCACCGCGATCACCGCACCGGGCGATGTCGTGCTGGCCCCCAACCCCAGCTATCCGATCCATATGTTCGGCTTCATTCTGGCGGGGGCCACGATCCGGTCGGTGCCGACGACGCCGGACGAAAATTACTTCCGCTCGCTCGACCGGGCGATGGCCTTCACCGTGCCGCGCCCGTCGATCCTGGTCGTCAATTATCCGTCGAACCCGACCGCCGAGACGGTGGACCTGGCCTTTTACGAGCGGCTCGTTGCCTGGGCGAAGGAGAATAAGGTCTGGATCTTGTCCGACCTTGCCTATTCCGAACTTTATTATGACGGCAAACCGACGCCCTCGATCCTGCAGGTGCCGGGCGCGAAGGACATCGCAGTCGAGTTCACCTCGCTCAGCAAAACCTATTCCATGGCGGGCTGGCGGATCGGCTTTGCGGTCGGCAACAAACAGTTGATCGCGGCGATGAGCCGGGTGAAATCCTATCTCGATTATGGCGCGTTCACGCCGATCCAGGCGGCTGCCTGCGCCGCCCTTAACGGGCCGCAGGATATCGTCGCGAAGAACCGCGAGCTTTATCACAAGCGCCGCGACGTGCTGGTGGAAAGTTTCGGCCGCGCCGGATGGGACATCCCTGCCCCGCCCGCCTCCATGTTCGCCTGGGCACCGCTGCCGCCTGCGCTCAAAGAGATGGGGAGCCTCGAATTTTCCAAGCAATTGCTCACCCATGCCAAGGTCGCCGTCGCGCCGGGGGTAGGCTATGGCGAGGATGGCGAAGGCTATGTCCGCATCGCCCTGGTGGAGAATGAGCAGCGGTTGCGGCAGGCCGCGCGCAACGTGAAGAAATATCTCCAGTCGATGGGTATCAACACGCCCGCTAAGGGCGCAGCCTGATCATCAGGCGAACAGGAGCGTGATGAGCGGCTTTATTTCCCTGCCCCAGGTTTCGCAGGTCGCCCAGACGATCCAGCTGGCCGTGGCACCTGTGTTTCTGCTCGCCGGGATCGGCGCATTCCTCAACGTTTGCGCCGCGCGTCTGGCGCGCGTCATTGATCGGGCGCGGGTCGTCGAAAAGGCCGTGATGGTGTCGCGTGGCGAGGAACATGACCGGTTGGTCGGCGAAATTCGTGTACTCGACCGGCGGATGAGCGTGGTCAACGGCGCGATTTTCCTGTGCGTGGCGTCGGGTTGCGCCATCTGCCTGGTCGTGATCCTGTTGTTCGCCTCCGAACTGGTCGATGCCCATCTCGGCACGGCGATTGCCATCCTGTTCATTCTGGCGATGCTGTTGCAGGCAGCGGCATTCGGCACCTTCATTCAGGAAATCCGGCTGGCCGCTCGCACCATCCATATCCGCAACGAAGTCCTCTATCACAAGGCCGAGGCGGAGGAAGAAAACGCGGCATGACCCGCTTCACCGTCAATGACCGGCCCGTGCAATATCGCATGGACCCGGAAACGCCGCTGCTTTGGGCATTGCGCGATGCGTCGAACCTGACCGGCACCAAATATGGCTGCGGCACCGGCGACTGCGGCGCCTGCACCGTGGATATCGACGGCGAAGCGGTCCGGTCCTGCCAGGTCACGATCGGCAAGACCGAAGGGCGGTTCGTCACGACGATCGAGGCACTGTCGCCCGATCGCGGTCATCCACTGCAACAGGCGTTCGCCGCCGACAATGTCTCACAATGCGGCTATTGCATTCCCGGCATGATCATGGCGGCGTCGGTCCTGCTCCGCCGGAGCAATGACCCCAGCGATGAGGATATCGACGCCGCGATCACCAATATCTGCCGATGCGGCATCTATCCCCGGTTGCGTGGCGCGATCAAAAGGGCGGGACGGATCATGCGCGGGGAAGAACGGGTTGCCGCCGCGCCGCCGCCCGGCATCACCCCGGAAAATGCTTCGAAGACGGTGCCAGCGCTCGGAAAACCCTGACTGCTTAGTCGGACGGCGCGATCATCGGTCCCAAGGCCTGAGCGAGCGTCGTGCCCGAATAGGGTTTCTTGACCAGCACGATATGCGCGAACCGTTCGGGCAATTCCAGTCCGTCGCCATAGCCGGTGGCAAAGAGGAAGGGGATGCCCTTCTGTGTCAGCAGGTCCGCCACCGGCAGGCTGGTTTCGTGGCCGAGATTGAAGTCCAACACCGCCAGGTCGATCGACTGGACCATGATCGCTTCCTGGGCGCGACCGACGCTGGCGACCGTCGACACTTCGGCCCCCAGATCGCGCAGCGCATCCTCGCCATCCATGGCGATGATCATATTATCCTCCACCAGCAAGACGTTGCGGCCGCGCAACAGGCAGGGCGTCGCGGCTGGCACCGGCTTGGCCCGATCCCGCGACACGGCTTCGGGCAGGACCGAGACGATATGCCGCGAGGGAATGCAGAAATGCGCTTCGATCCCGGCCAGCCGGTAGTTGATTTCGGCATGTCCCTCCAGATCATAGGGGATCGAGCGTTCGATGACGGTCGAGCCGAAACCCCGGCGCGTCGGCGCGACCACGGCGGGGCCACCGCTTTCGGTCCAGTCCAGCAGCAGGCTGCCATCCTCGTCCACGCGCCAGTCGATCGTCACGACGCCGCTGTCCGACAGCGCCCCATATTTGGCGGCATTGGTCAGCATTTCATGGATGACCAGCGCCATGACGGTGAAACAGCCGGGCGTCAGCAGCACATTGGGACCGGACAATTGCACCCGGTCGCGGCGCTCGCCCAGATAGGCACCCGCTTCCACCTCTATCAGGTCGTATAGGCGCGCAGGGCTCCAGCGGTCGGCTGTGATTTGGTCATGTGCCCGCGCCAGCGCATGGACGCGGCTTTCGAGCGTACCGATAAATTCCTCGACCGTCGCCGCACTATCGCGCGTCTGCGACAACAGGCCACGGATCAGCGAAAGGATGTTGCGGACGCGGTGATTGAGTTCGGCGATCAGCAATTCCTGCTTCTCGTTCGCGCGCTGCCGTTCCTGATCGGCCGAATCGGACAGGCGCAGAACGACTTCGAGCAGGGCCGTGCGCAGCGCTTCTGCCACACGCAATTCGGCGGGGGCAAAGGGTAGCGCTACGCCCTTGACCAGTTGCGACCAGCTTTCGAAGCTCTTGCGCGGGGTCAGGCGTGGGCCGTTGGGGCCATATTCGATATGCTTGTCCTGCTGCCCGGCCCAGCGCACCGAGCGCAATTGTTCGGCCCGGAACAGCACGACATAATCGCGCGGACGACGCGACAGCGGGATCGCCAGCAGTCCGGCTGCGCGGTCGGCATAATCGGCCGCACCCGGCAGCACCGCAGAAAGAGTGTCGGTCGTATAGATTTGGCTGGTCGCCACGCGATTGAGCATCGTGACGATGGCCGAGAAGGCCGCAGGATCGGGCGTCAGGCCGGAAAAGGTCATCTGCCCGTCGATATAGATGCCCACGCCATCGGCCGGAATCGTGTCGAAAATGATGTCGCCAAGCCAGCGGGCATTGGACAGCAGGTCATGATCCTGCGCGACGGCCGCCATCAACCGGTCGGCCACCTGCCGCGCCCTGCCCTCATAGGTGGCGGTTTCGGCGCGCTCGCGGCTTTCGAGCATCATCGAGAAGATCTGGCCGAACAGTTCGGCCGCGCTGCGCTGCGCGAAAGTCGGCAGGCGGGGCGCATAATGGTGGCAGGCAAACAGCCCCCATAATTTGCCTTCGACGATGATCGAGATGGAGAGCGATGCCCCCACCCCCATATTGCCGAGATATTCGATATGGATCGGCGACACGGCGCGGGTGAGGCACAGCGACATGTCGAGCGCCGCTCCGGTGGGATCGAGCGCAGGCACCACCGGAACCGGCACGGCCTTCACATCGGCGATCACGCGGAAGATATTGCGCAGATAGAGGGCGCGGGCCTGCACCGGGATGTCCGATGCGGGATAATGGAGGCCATAGAAACTGTCGACACCAGAGCGCAGCGCTTCGGCGACCACCTCGCCATCGCCGCCCTCCGCAAAGCGATAGACCATGACCCGGTCGAAGCCGGTCAGTGCCCGCACTTGCCGCGCGCCGTCACGCAGGAACGGGGCCATGCCCTCCACCTGCGCCAGCCGGGAGACCATCGAGCGGACGATGCTGCTCGCTTCCATCTCATCATGTGAGGCGGGCTCGCCCTCGATCACGACCAACTGCCCGGAAAAATGCACGGCGATGTCGAACGCCGGGCCGCCGTCCATCAGCGCCAGAGAGAAGATGCGCTCGACCGAATCGGGACCGCGCAGCAGGGTGATGCGGTTGCGCAGCATATGGATCGCATCGGCGGAAAAGACCGCGCTGATCGGCCGCCCCAGCAAGGCTTCGGGTTCGTGGCCGATGAAGGCGGCACTATTGGCTGATACGCGCGACACCAGCCAGTCGGCAGTCAGCGCTATCAGAAAACCGAACGGCTGGATGGTACCAAGCACATGGATCGGCTCGCGATCGCAATTGGTAAGATCGACGGCGAAGTCGGTCGCAGCGTCGGCATCAGCCATGGGCAGCCGCTCGCTCTGCCGTGCCCGCTTGCGAGAAGAGGGCGAAGGCCGCCTGGGCACCCTGCACGGCATCGTCCAGCCAGCCTTCGCCGCCTTCCGCACCGGCGCTATCGAGCGCGTGCTGGAAGGCAAGCCATTCGCCCTTGCCATGGACCGCTGAGAGATAGGCGGTGGGCAGATCAGGTGCGACCTTGCGCGCCAGCATCGCACCGCCAAGCCGCGAGCCTTCGAGCGCGTAGAGCAGCCCCCAGCGATAGCCCTCGCCGGCACGATCCTCCAGTGGCAGGGGTGCGGGCATGACCTGTCCCAGTGCCGCGATGTCGGATGCCAACAGCGGCAGGCGGGGCACCGACGGCCGTGCAACCGGCTCCAGCGCACCCAGAGCGCGGGCATGGGCCGTCAGAAAGCGGCGATAGCTGTCGGGCGAATCCATCGCATGATCAGCAAACAACGCATCGACCTGTCGATGATTGTCTGTCGTTGCGTCGCGCAAGGCCAGGCGGATTGCGCCAACATGGGGGGATTTTTTCACGGCGCAGTCCTATAGCGAGTTCGTGACCGCTGCACTGATCTGGATCAGCTTTTATGCTTGCACAGCACATATCGAACATCGGGCAAGCGATATTTATCAAGATCACAAGATGAACCATAGTCCATGTTCATCATCGTCCAATGCTTTCAAATGGCTGACGAATGGGTTCAGACTTGCGACACGCCGAATGGCATAGTCGTAGAACATCAGGGCGCATTGTGTGCCCACATGAAGAAAGTCCGAACCATGTTCAGGAAGATGATGCTGGCGGGGTTGATGAGCGCGACATTGCTGAGCGGCATCACGCCTGCCTATGCACAAAGTGAGCCGCGCGACCGTGGCAATCGCAGCGAGCGGATGCAACGGCCTGATCGTGGCGCGGGCGAACAGCGGGGCAATCGCATGGTTCGACCGCAAGGCGACCAGTCCTATCGCTGGCAGCAGCGCGGGAACGTAAGCCCGCAAGGGCAGCCACAGATACAGCGTCCGGCCCAGGCACCAAGGCCCGCCGCCGGGATGGCACCCTATCGCCCCGACATGCGGGATCAGCGCCGTGCCGACCCGCGCGTGCGCGCCACGCCTGATCGCAACCTGCCAAGCCAGGTCGTGACCACGCCTGGCCAACGCGACGGATGGCAGGACCGGCGCGAAGAGCGGCGGGACGATCGCCGGGATGTCCGCGCAGACCGCCGGGATGGACGGCAGGACTGGCGTAATGATCGACGCGACGATCGCCGTGATGATCGACAGGATCGGCGCGACGACCGCAGGGACGATCGGCGCGACGACCAGCGGTGGAACAATAACCGTGGCTGGGTAGCGGGCGTCGGCAACAATAATTGGAACAATGGCCGCCGCTATGACGATCGCGCGCGCTGGAGCAACCAGCGGCGCTGGGATAATGGCTGGCGGCAGGATCGGCGCTATGACTGGAACAGCTATCGCAGTCGCAATGGCAACCAGTTCCGCATGGGCCGCTATTATGCCCCGCGCGGATGGGACTATGGCTATCGCCGCTTTTCGGTCGGGATCACCCTGTCCAGTCTGCTCTATGCCAATAATTATTGGCTGAACGATCCCTATGCCTATCGCCTGCCGCCTGCCTACGGCACGCTGCGCTGGGTCCGCTATTATGACGACGCCATGCTGGTGGATGTGCGCGACGGCTATGTCGTCGATGTGATCCACGGGTTCTTCTGGTGACGTGACGAAACTTCCTGAACTGGCCTTCAGGAATCCCTGACCCCGGAGCGGCAACGCTTCGGGGTCTTTTCATGCGCCTGCGGTCTGTGTCAGGAAGCGCCAATGACGGACATAATGGACGATGGCGGCATTGCCTCCCCTGCGCGCGCGCAGATCGGTGCGGACGTGCGCGCTCGGCTGGAACGAAACCCGATGGTCAGCCGCATCGACAGCGACCGGATCGACATCTTTGGACGCCACGGCTTTCTGAGCAGCGCGGAATGTTCGGGTCTGCGGGCGATCATCGACGCGGGCGCACAGCCATCGACATTGTTTTCGGGCAGCGCGAATGCGGACTATCGCACCAGCCATAGCTGCAACCTCGACCCCTTTGACGACTTGGTCCGAACGGTCAGCGATCGGATCTGCGCCTTGACCGGCCTTCCCGCCGACCATGGCGAAACCTTGCAAGGCCAGCGTTATGCGGCAGGGCAGGAATATAAGGTTCATTGCGACTATTTTCCGGTCACCGCGGATTATTGGCAGCGGATGCGCAAGAGCGGCGGACAACGTAGCTGGACCGCCATGATCTATCTGTCAGCCGTGGAAGCGGGCGGTGAAACCCACTTCCCGCATTGCGAATTCATGGTGCCGCCGGTTGAGGGCATGTTGCTGGCCTGGGATAATATGGACCGCACAGGCGCGCCCAACGCCATGAGCCTGCACGCCGCGCGTCCCGTGGAAGCTGGCACCAAATATGTCGTGACCAAATGGTTTCGCGAGCATCGCTGGGGCCACTGAAGCCCGATACAATTTGCGACATAAATGACTGAAAACTGACAGACGCATTCGCGCATCGTTCAGCCGCGGAGCGGCATATCTCTGTGTGTTGGCAGCGGAGCCGGACCTTTTCCTTTCGGTTGAGCCGCCAGACAATATGGAGACGAGATATGCGTAAACTGATCATCCTGGGCCTATTGGCCGCAACGGTTGCGCCGAGCGTTGCATCGGCGCAGTCCGCCCGCGAAGTCCGCCAAAGCCAGCGCGAGTTGCGCGAAGAACAGCGCGATCTGCGCCAGGCGCAGCGCTATGGCGACCGCCGCGACGTGCGCGATGAACGACGCGACGTGCGCGAGGCGCGCCGCGAAGTACGCGAAGACTGGCGCGATTATCGCCGCAGCCATCGCAGCGTCTATCGCGCCGGCAACTGGCGGGCGCCCTTCCGCTACAATCAGTGGAATGCAGGCGCGCAGCTTCGCCCGGCCTATTACAACTCGCGCTATTATATCAGCGACCCCTATCGCTATCGCCTGCCCCGTCCGGGCATGAACCAGCGCTGGGTCCGGCATTATAACGACGTGATGCTGGTGAATGTGCGCAATGGTCGCGTGATCCAGGTGCATCGCGGCTTCTTCTGGTAAGAGTCCGCTGACAGGAGAACGGCCCCAACGCACGAGCGTTGGGGCCGTTTCTCTGGTCTCATCCCTTGGCCGCGCTGCCCGTTGCCGGGCAGGCGCGGCCGATGGCACGCGGGGCGCGCCATCAGTCCGAAAGGGGGGTGGACTGACCCGCAAACGGCCCGTCCGGGCAAATGTTCCAGCGCGAGGCGCTGCCTTTATGCCGCCAGCGCTTCCGCAATCAGAGCGCGGCTGTTGGCGATGCCGTAAAGCGCGATAAAGCTGCCCATGCGCGGCCCCTGATCCGCGCCGAGCAGCGTCTGGTAGAGCGCTTTGAACCAGTCGCGCAGTTCAGCGAAACCGAACGCCTCGTCCTTGCCGATGGCATAGACGATATTCTGGATATCCTCGGCCGATGCGCCTTCCGGCAGCGCGGCAAGTTCCGCATCCAGCCTGCGCAGAGCCGCCGCCTCATGCTCGTCGGGCGCGCGACGTTGCAGCGTGGGGGCCACGAAATCGCGATGATAGGCCAGAGCATGGCCGATCAGCGCGTCCAATTCCGGGTAGGTTTCCGCATTGGCATCAGCGACGTAATTTTTGAGATAGGCCCAGACCTGATCGCGGCTGGCATCCCCCATCACGCCGACAAGGTTCAGCAACAGGCCGAACGTTACCGGCAGCGTGCCGTCCGGCAGCTTGCCATCATGCACATGATGGACCGGGTTGCCGAGCTGCTGCTCGATCGCCTGGTTAGCATAATTGCCGCGAAACTGCCAATATTCATCGACCGCGCGCGGGATGACGCCCATGTGCAGTTGCTTCGCCTTCTTCGGCTCGCGATAAGCATAGAAAGCCAGGCTTTCCTGCGGGCCATAGGTCAGCCATTGTTCGAGGCTGAGGCCATTGCCCTTCGACTTGGAGATTTTCTCGCCCTTTTCGTCGAGGAACATCTCGTAATTGAAGCCTTCGGGCGGCCGTGCGCCCAGCGCGCGACAGATTTTGGACGATTGCGTCACCGAGTCGATCAGATCCTTGCCCGCCATCTCATAATCGACGCCCAGCGCGACCCAGCGCATCGCCCAGTCGACCTTCCATTGCAGCTTGGCTGCCCCGGACAGGATCGATTGCTCGATCATCTCGCCCTCATCCTCGAAACGGATGAGGCCAGCGTCGGCGTCGATCACCTCGACCGGCACTTGCAGGACGATGCCGCTTTTGGGGCTGATCGGCAGTACCGGCGAATAGGTCGCCTGCCGTTCCTTGCGCAGGGTCGGCAGCATGATATCCATGATGGCCTGATAATGGCGCAGGACATTTTTGAGCGCATCGTCGAACGCCCCCGCCTGATACCGGTCGGTGGCGGACACGAATTCATAATCGAATCCGAAACGGTCCAGAAACTCCCGCAGCATCGCATTATTGTGATGCGCGAAACTTTCGAACTTTTCGAACGGATC
>NZ_JPPQ01000069.1:1106436-1111977 GCF_000743655.1 Sphingobium sp. ba1 | reverse complement strand
ATGGCGGCGGTGTCCTTCATCAGGCCCCAGGCCCAGCGCGCGATGACGATCGACCCCAATATGCCGACCGCCGGGTCCAGCCACCACCAGCCGAGATAGCGCCCGGCGAGCAGCGCCGCGATCGCCAGTACCGATGTCAACGCGTCGGTCAGCACATGGACATAGGCGGCGCGCAGGTTGTTGTCGGCATGGCCATGGTGATGGTCGTCGCCATGATCATGTCCGTGTCCATGATCATGGCTATGGTCGTGGCCCAGCAAAAACGCGCTGATGATGTTGATGACGAGGCCGACGATTGCCACCAGCGTCGCTTCACCGAACGCGACCTGCACCGGCTCCAGGAAGCGCATCCCCGATTCGATCGCGATGAACAGCGCCATGACGCCGAGCAGCAGCGCCGACGCAAAGCCCGACAGGTCGCCGACCTTGCCCGTGCCGAAGGTGAAGCGCGGATTGCGCGCGTGCCGCCGCGCATAGCGATAGGCCGCCGCCGCCACGGCGAGCGCACCCGCATGGGTCGCCATGTGGAAACCATCGGCGAGCAGCGCCATCGAGCCGGTCATCCAGCCCGCGACGATCTCCACCACCATGGTCGCGGCGGTCAGCCACACGACCCACAGCGTCCGCCGGGCATTTTTATCATGCCCGTCCGACAGATAGATATGGTCGAAATAATGGCTGTCCTCGCCATCCATGCTGGCGGGCGATGGCGCGTGGTCATGATGGGCGTGGGCGTGGCCGTGCCCGGTGCCGTGAGAGTGATCGTCGTGCATCGTCATTTCCCGTAACGGCGGATCAGCGCCAGCATTTCTTCGGCAGCCGCGGCGCGCGCCTCGTCGGACAGGCCGGGGCAGGCGACATGCTCGCGCATATGCTGCTCGATCAGTTCCTCCATCAGGCTGCCGACCGCGCCGCGCACCGAAGCGACCAGTTGCAATGTTTCCGAACAGCCCGCCTCGCCCGTCAGTTGACGCTCGACGGCGGCGACCTGCCCCGCGATCCGGCGCACCCGCGCCAGTAATTTGTCTCGATCCGCGACTATATGCATAGGGTAGCCCCCTATACTATGGGCGCGGTCGCGACAAGGCCCATCACCTGCCCTAAAAACCATAGCTTACTCCCACTTCGGCCATGGCTTTGCCAGCCCCCCTCGCCTAACAGGGAGCGATGACAAACCGGTTGGACTGCGATCTGGCGATCCTTGGCGGCGGCCTGTCCGGCAGCCTGATCGCGCTTGCCTTCGCGGCCAAGCGGCCCGATGTCCGTATTCGGCTGATCGAAAGCGGCGCGGCGATCGGCGGCAACCACATCTGGTCCTTCTTCGATGGCGACGTGGCCGCACAGGACCGCTGGCTCATTGATCCGCTTGTCACCCATCGCTGGGAACAGGGGCATGAGGTCCGCTTTCCAGGCCATCATCGCCGTCTCGACACCCCTTATAACAGCATCGCCTCGCCCCGGCTCGACGCGCATGTCCGGGCGACGCTGGGCGATGTGACGATGACCGGCGCGAGCGTCGCCGCCGTCACGCCGACCAGCGTCCGCCTGACCGACGAGCGGGAGATTGACGCGGGGGCGGTGATCGACGCGCGCGGGGCGGCGGACCTGTCGCCGCTGCGCTGTGGTTGGCAGAAGTTTGTCGGCCATGCCCTGCGGCTCGATGCGCCGCATGGCATCGACCGGCCCGTGATCATGGATGCAACGGTCGAGCAGATGGATGGCTATCGCTTCGTCTATCTGCTGCCGTGGGACGATCATACGATCTTCATCGAGGATACCTATTACAGTGACACGCCCGACCTGGACGTGGCCGCCATCGACGCGCGTATCGCCGCCTATGCCAGCGACAAGGGCTGGACCGGCACGCTGATCCACCGCGAACAGGGCGTGTTGCCCGTGGTCCATGGTGGCGATTTCGACCGTTATTGGCCCAAGGATGATCCGGTGGCGCGCGCGGGCGTGCGGGCCGGGCTGTTCCAGCCGATGACCGGCTATTCGCTGCCTGACGCGGTGCGGTTCGCCACCTGGCTGGTCGATCAGCCGCTCGACCAGTTGGCGACCGTCACGCGCGCCCATGCGGCGGCGCATTGGCGCAGCGGCGGCTATTATCGGCTGCTTGGCAAGATGCTGTTCGGTGCGGCGGTGCCCGACCAGCGCTGGCGTATCTTCGCGCGCTTCTATGGCCTGCGCGCGCCCCTCATCCAGCGTTTCTACGCCGGACGTTCCACCATCACTGACCGTGTCCGCATCTTGTGCGGCCGCCCCCCCGTGCCCATAAGGGATGCCATGCGAACATTGCTGAATCCGCCCGCCTGATGACCAGGAAAGCGATAATCATCGGCGCGGGCTTTGGCGGCCTGGCGCTGGCCATCCGCCTGCAATCCGCAGGCATCGACACCACGCTGGTCGAGGCGCGCGATCGCCCCGGCGGCCGGGCCTATATGTGGCAGAAGGACGGCTTCACCTTCGATGCCGGGCCGACCGTCATCACCGACCCCGATTGCCTGAACGAGCTATGGCGTCTGTCCGGCCATGACATGGCGCAGGATGTGACGCTGATGCCGGTCAGCCCCTTCTACCGGCTCAACTGGCGCGATGGCACCAATTTCGATTACAGCAATGACGAAGTGTCGCTGCGTGCCGAGATCGCCAAGCTCGATCCGGGCGATGTCGCGGGCTATGAACGCTTCCTCGATTATGCCGCGGGCGTGTTCGAAGAGGGCTATCGCAAGCTCGGATCGGTCGCCTTTCTCGACTTCGCCTCGATGATCAAGGCCGCCCCGGCGCTGGCCCGCTACCAGGCGTGGCGGTCAGTCTATTCGGTCGTGTCTTCCTATGTGAAGAATGAAAAGCTGCGCGAGGCGCTGTCCTTCCACACTTTGCTGGTCGGCGGCAATCCGATGAAGACCAGTGCCATCTATGCCCTGATCCACAAGCTGGAAAAGGATGGTGGCGTGTGGTTCGCCAAGGGCGGCACCAACAAGCTGGTCGAGGGGATGGCGACACATTTCGAGCGGCTGGGCGGCACGTTGCGGCTGGGCGACAAGGTCACCCGCATCGAAACCTATGGTGACAAGGTCACCGCCGTCCACACCGCGTCGGGCTGGCGCGGGGAGGCCGATGCGGTCGCCAGTAACGCCGATCTGATGCACAGCTATCGTGACCTGCTGGGCCATCATCCCCGTGGACAGAAGCAGGGCGGGAGGCTCGCCAACAAGCGCTGGTCGCCCAGCCTGTTCGTGCTGCATTTCGGTATCAAGGGCAGCTGGCCCGGCATTCCGCATCACATGATCCTGTTCGGGCCGCGCTATGAAGGGCTGCTCACCGGTATCTACGATCATGGCGTGCTGCCGGAGGATTTCTCGCTCTATCTGCACCACCCGACCGTCACTGATCCGTCGATGGCCCCCGAAGGCCATTCGACCTTCTATGCGCTCGCCCCGGTGCCGCATATGGGCAAGCTGCCGATCGACTGGGATCAGTTTGCGCCAGCCTATGCCGAGCGTATCTTGGACGAGATCCAGCATCGCTTGATCCCCGACATCCGGTCGCGTATCGTCACGCAATTCCACTATGCGCCGACCGATTTCGGCCGCGACCTCAATGCGCATCTGGGCAGCGCCTTCAGCCTGGAGCCGTTGCTGACGCAGAGCGCCTGGTTCCGCGCGCATAATCGCGACGATGTCATTCCCAATCTCTATCTGGTAGGGGCCGGCACCCATCCCGGCGCGGGCATCCCCGGCGTGGTGGGCAGCGCCAAGGCAACCGCCGCGCTGATGCTGGAAGATCTGGGCTAGAGACGATGAAGAAATTGGCGGTCTATTGCGGTTCGGCGACGCCGGCCGACCTGACCTATATCGACGCGGCGCGCATGGTGGGCCGCACCTTGGCCGAACGCGGCATCGGCGTCGTCTATGGCGGCGGGCGGCTCGGCCTGATGGGCGCGGTCGCCGATGCGGCGCTGGAGGCGGGCGGCGAGGTGATCGGCGTGATCCCCGAAGCGCTCGTTGGTGCGGAAGTGGCCCATCGCGGCTGCACGGAGTTACACGTCGTCCAGACGATGCATCAGCGCAAGCAGCTCTTCACCGACCTGTCGGATGGCTTCATCACGCTGCCCGGCGGGGTCGGCACGATGGACGAATTATGGGAAGCGATCAGCTGGGCGCAGCTTGGCTATCATCAAAAGCCGGTCGGGCTGCTCAATGTCGCGGGCTTCTATGACCAGTTGATCGGCTTCAACCGGCAGATGGTGGAAGCGGGCTTCATCCGCGCGCAACATGCCGAGATTTTGATCCATGCCCAGGGCATTGACGAATTGCTCGACGCGCTGGCCGCCTATCAGCCACATGAGACCATCTTTGCGATGAAGGCGGATCGGCTCTGATCCTGTAGCCCAGGCATAGGGATAGGGGATGACTTGGGCAGACGGGCAGGGCATGGCGATGGCATGACCGACCTGCCCATATTCGACCGCCCCGCGCTCGTCGCCCATGCCAAGCAGAGCATTGCGCGCGGCTCCAAATCTTTCGCCATGGCATCGACCCTGTTCGACCCGCAGACGCGCGAGCGCGCCTGGCTGCTCTATGCCTGGTGCCGCAAATGCGACGATATCGCTGACGGGCAGGATCATGGTGGCACGCTCCAGGGCGTGGTGGACGGGCAGGCGCGGTTATCGACCATCAGGGTGATGACCGATCAGGCGCTGCGCGGCGAACCGACCGGCGATCCGGCCTTTGACGGCTTTGGCGTGGTGATGCGCGAATGCGCCATTCCCGCCCGCTATGCCCATGATCTGATCGAAGGGTTTGCGCTCGACGCGCGCGAATGGCGGCCGCGCAGCCAGGACGATATGCTGCGCTATTGCTATCATGTCGCGGGCGCGGTCGGCTGCATGATGGCGGTGCTGATGGGGGTCGATCCCGATGATCAGGCGACGCTCGACCGCGCCTGCGACCTGGGCCTGGCGTTCCAGCTCGCCAATATCGCCCGCGACATCAGTGAGGATGAGGCCGCCGACCGCTGCTACCTGCCGCAGGAGTGGCTGGCCGAAATGGATATGCCGCCCGGCGAACATATGAAGCCCTGGCTCCGGCCGCGCCTCGCCATATTGGCGCGGCGGATGGCGGACATGGCCGCGGCCTATGAGGAGAGCGCGCGCCATGGCACCGGCGCGCTGCCGCCACGGGCGGCCTGGGCCGTGCTGGCGGCGGCGGGCATCTATGGCGACATCGCCCGCGAAGTCGCGCGCCGGGGCGAACAGGCCTGGGACGCGCGGGTGATCACGACCAAGGCGGCGAAGCTAGGCTGGGTCGCGCGGGCGGGCATGCAGGTCATCGGTCGCGCTAGGCGCTGGCCTGCTGACACGCCCCGGCCTGCGCATTTGTGGACGCGCCCGGCCGTCTGATCGCCGCGAGTATGGATGTTCCCCGGCCGAGGCCGGGGTCCAGTCCCACGGTCTGAACTGTGCCACGGCCTTCGCCGAGGAACGGCATCTATTGCCGCTAGCCATGCCCTTCACCGCGAGCGCAGAAAAAGAGGGCC
>NZ_JPPQ01000069.1:1089490-1106426 GCF_000743655.1 Sphingobium sp. ba1 | reverse complement strand
GCAGGCCTGAACTCGCGAAGTGGCTACCGTGAATCTGTGTCCAAATAATGTACGGAGGCCCGAAGGGATCGGCTATGCGATGAGCAAGGGGCCGACCGGGCCGTGGGTCCACAAGGGCAAGCTCATGGACCCCAGCCCGCGCTCGACCGGCAACCACCCCGGCATCGTCGACTATAAGGGCAAATCCTATCTGTTCGGATTTCATTATGAGCTGAATTTCGACATGACGCCGATCCATCATGAGCGGCGGGCGATCAACGTCACCAGCTTCACCTATAATGCCGACGGCACCATCCCCAAACAGCCCTGGTGGGACACGAAGGGCGCAGCGCAGATTGCTCCGGTCGATCCGTACAGTAGAGTGGAGGCGGAGACGATTGCCTGGACGTCACGGATCAAGCGCGACCGGGACCGGCCCTATGATTGGGCACCGGGGGTGCTGACGGAGGCCGGGGATGCAGGCGGGATGATCGTCACGCGCACCACGAACCGCAGCTATATCAAGGTGGCGGGCGTGGATTTTGGCACGGACGGGGCTAGAACGTTCGTGGCCAAGGTCGCCAACGCGCTGCCCGGCGCGCAAATCGAATTGCGGGTGGACGGCCTGACCGGGCCGGTGATCGGCACGCTGGCGGTTGGGACGACCGGCGCGGCGGGGCATTGGCAGGAGCAATCGACCCTGGTAGCCGGCGCGACTGGCGTCCGCGACCTGTTCATCCTGTTCAAGGGCAAGGGCGATGACGAACGCTCGCTGCTCGATTTCGACTATTGGCGTTTCGCACGATGAACGGTCGCATAATGACGAACGAAATGAGGAGAGGGCTGATGTCGCCATATTGGATGGGTACGGTTGCGGCCATATTGGCATTGGCGCCGGTATCGGCACGGGCCGCGCCGCCGCCGACCGGACTGGACGAGTTGGGACAGATGCAGGCGCTTGTTCCGGCGGATGATGCGGCGTTCCACTTTCAAAAGCTGCGCAGCGGGGTTCAGTTTCGGCTGAACGGCGTCACCAAGTCGGTGATCTTCTATTCCCCAACGGTCGTGCGGGTGAACGCCAATCTGGGCGCATCCTATTGGACCCAGCGCAGCCTGGTCGTCATTCGCGAGCCTGAAGCGGTGCCCTTTACCGTACGCGAGACGGCCGACACGCTGGAACTGGTCGGGCAGAAATTGCGCGTGAGCATCGACAAAGGCAGCGGCGCGCTGACCTATCATGATCCGTCGGGACGATTGCTGACGCGCGAAAAGGCAGAGGCACCGCAGTCGATCGAGAAGCGCACTATCTCCGACGCGCCGACCTATGAGGTGGAAAATAGCTTCACGCTGCAACCCGATGAGGGGATTTACGGGTTCGGCTTCACCGCTGATGATGAGGTCAATCGCCGGAACAAGGAATTGCTGCTGGTCCAGACCAATGTCGGCATTATCATCCCGGTGATGGTATCGACACAGCGATACGGCATTTTGTGGGACGCCTATTCCCAGATGCGGTTCAAGGATGATGCACAGGGCGCGCGGTTGTGGGCGGAAAGCGCGCCGGGCGGCGTGGATTATTATTTCATGGCGGGCGATCCGGCGGCCAAAGACACGCTCGATAGCGTCGTGGGCGCCTATCGTTGGCTGACCGGGGACGCGCCGATGGTTCCCAAACAGGCGTTCGGCCTGTTCATGAGCAAGGAGCGTTACCCCACGCAGGACCGCATCGTTGAGGTTGCCAAGACCTTTCGCAAGGAAGGCTTCCCGCTCGATTATATCGTGCAGGACTGGCAATATTGGGGCAGCGACCGCGACGGCACATGGTCAGGCATGATCTGGAACCCCGAACGCTTTCCCGACCCGGCGGGGATGAACCGGACGATCCATGATCTCAACATGAAGCTGATGGTGTCGATCTGGCCATCGGTGGGCAATGACACGGCGCTGGCGCGCGAACTCGACCAATATGGCCTGCGCTTCAAACCGCTGCACTGGATTTCCAAAAAGGCGCGGGTCTATGACGCCTATAGCGCCAAGGGCCGGGAGATTTATTTCAAACATATCAAGTCCGGCCTGCTCGACAAGGGCGTGGACGCGCTGTGGATGGACGGGACGGAGGTCGAGGTGAGTTCCGCCATGTGGAACCCGGTCGACAATGTGCGCGACACCAAGGCGCTGGGCCATAATGCGATGGGCGATTTCACTCGTTACCTGAACCCCTATTCGCTGTTGACGACGCAAGGCACCTATGAGGGGCAGCGCGCTATTAGCGACAAGCGCGTCTTCACGCTGACGCGATCGGCCTGGGCGGGGGCGCAGCGCACGGGCGCGGTGTCATGGTCGGGCGACATCTATGCCAGTTGGCAGACATTCGCGCAGCAGGTGGCAGGCGGCGTCAATGTGACGGTCACGGGCAATCCCTATTGGACGCAGGATACCGGCGGGTTCTTCGTCAGCGACTTTCCCGGTGGCGAGAAGAATCCGGCATGGCGCGAACTGTTTGCGCGCTGGTTCCAATATGCCGCGTTCAACCCGATCATGCGTGTGCATGGGACGAACGTGGAGCGCGAACCCTATATCTTCAAGACGCTGGACCCGCCGGTGTACAAGACGCTGCTCGACACGGTGAACCTGCGCTATCGGTTGTTGCCCTATATCTATAGCCTGAGCGCGCAGGTGACGGCGGATCGCTCCACCTTGATGCGGCCGCTGGCGATGGATTTCCCCGACGATCCGGCGGTGCGTAACATCAACGACAGTTTCATGTTCGGATCATCGTTGCTGGTGCATCCCGTGACGCGGGCGATGTATAATATCCTGCCGTCGCTACCGACGATGGTGCCAGCGCAGCATTTGCGCTCGGCTGATGGCAAACCGGGGCTGGATGTCCAATATTTCGCGGGCGAGAATTTCGAGACGCCGCGTGGCAAGGGCGTGGACGCGAAGATCGACCATACATGGCCCGACCCACCGCTGGCCGAAATGCCGCCGGGCCTCACATCGCTCAGCCATTTTTCCGCCCGGTGGAACGGCACACTGATCGCGCCGGAGGATGGCGAGTATGAGATCGGGCTGAACGGCAATGACGGGATGCGGCTATATCTGGGCGGCAAGGTGGTGATCGACGAATGGAACCGCAGCGCGACGCGCACGCGGACGGTGAAGCAGACGCTGAAGAAGGGCGAGGCGCTTCCCGTGCGGCTGGAGTTTTTCCATCCCGAAGGTGGGCGGGTGTTCCGCTTCATATGGCGGAAGCCGAGCGAACTGCAGCGCGACAAAGCCGCAATTAATGCGCCGCGTGACCTGACGATGCGGACCTATCTGCCAGCAGGGACGGACTGGTATGATTTCTGGATCAACCAACGTCATGGCGGGGGCGAAACGGTGTCGCGCGAAGCGCCGCTCGACATCATGCCACTCTACGTCCGGGCTGGATCAATCGTGCCGATGGGGCCGGTGATGCAATATGCGACGGAAAAGCCGGACGCGCCCTATGATGTGCGCATTTATGCGGGGGCAAGTGGGCATTTCACGCTCTATGAGGACGACAACGAGACTTATGCCTATGAAAAGGGGCAGTCGGCACGCTTTGATCTCGACTGGGATGATGCGAAACGGACGCTGACAATCAGTCAACGGCGCGGGTCTTTCCCTGCGCTGATAAAGCAGCGTCGGCTTAAAATTACCGTCATAGGACATGCCGATCCTTCCGCAGCCACTGCAACCCCAGCCAGACAGACGATTTCTTATGATGGCAACAGTCAGGAGGTGCGCTTCGATGTCCCGTAGCACTGCAGGATGGATATAACGCTTCCGCGCTTTCTATATGGCCGCGTCATTGCGCCGACCGAATTCGTTCTCCAGGTCTGACCGGAAAAATGGTTTCGCGCCGAGGGCATAGAAGTCCCTGCGGATGAGCGGCGAGCGGTTGCGTTTCATGCGACGGAACGGGGCCATGCGCAGCGGGTTATGCTATGGATCGACAGGAGATGACGATGGCTGCACGACCCTATTGGAAAGGCCAGATCCGACTCGCGCTTGTGTCCATCCCTGTCGAAATCTATTCCGCGACCAGAAGTGGCGCGACGATCGCCTTCAACCAGATCCACGAGCCATCGGGCAAGCGGATCAAATATGAAAAGGTCGTGCCCGGCATCGGGCCGATCGATCTCGACGACATCGTCAAAGGCTTTGAATATGCCAAGGGCGAATATGTGCTGTTGGACGAGAAGGACATCGAAGGCGTCAAGCTGGAGAGCAAGAAGACGCTTGAGTTGACCCAGTTTGTCGATGCACACGACATCGACATGATCTATTTCGAAAAGCCCTATTATGTCGTGCCCGCCGACGACCTGGCGGAGGAAGCCTTCATCGTCCTGCGGGAAGCGCTGCGGCGCAGTCGGAAGGTTGGCCTTGGCCAACTGGCGATGCGTGGCCGGGAATATGTCGTCAGCATTAAGGCGTGCGGGCGCGGCATGGTGATGGAGACGTTGCGCTACGCCGATGAAGTCAACAAGGCCGCCAGCTATTTCCGCGAGATTGGCGATGACGAACCGGACGATGAATTGCTCGAACTCGCCACGACCTTGATCGACAAGAAAACAGGCAAATTCGACGCGAACGATTTTCACGATCGCTATGTCGATGCGTTGAAAGAGCTGATCGAGCATAAGAAGAAGGGGAAGACGCTCAACATCGATAGCGATGATGACGCCAGCGCCGATCCACGCGGCAGCAATGTCGTGGATCTTATGGCGGCGCTCAAGAAATCCATAGGCCCGGCGAGCAAGGCCAAGACGACCGCGAAGAAACCAGCGGGCAAGGCAGCGGCCAAAAGCGGCGCGAAGTCGGCAGGCAAAACATCCGCCAAGAAGCGGGCATGACCCGATTGAGATACCCTCGGAACGAGTCGCCACGTCTGCGGATTGACGGGCAAAGGGACGGATCAAACCGGCATGGCCAAGGCGCAGGATAAATCTCCGAAGGACAGCCTGGCCCTTTATCGGGCGAAGCGCGATTTTGCGCGCACGGCCGAGCCTGCGGGCGCGGCGTTTCCGACGACCGGCAACGGCTTTGTCGTCCAGAAACATGCAGCGTCGCGGCTGCATTATGATTTCCGACTGGAACTGGATGGCGTGCTGGTCAGCTGGGCCGTCACCCGTGGGCCGAGCGCCAATCCCGACGACAAGCGTCTGGCCGTGCGGACCGAAGATCACCCGCTTGATTATGCGCGGTTCGAAGGCCTGATCCCCAAAGGCGAATATGGCGGCGGCACCGTCATGCTGTGGGACAATGGCACATGGGAAGCTGTGGCGGGTAAAGACCCCCGCAAGACGCTGCCCGAAGGGCATCTCCATTTCGTCCTCCACGGCCGCCGGATGCAGGGCGAATGGATCTTGTTCCGGCTTAAGCCACGGGGGAAGGAGCGCGGCGAAAACTGGATATTGCGCAAGGTCAATGACGGCTTCGCCGGTGGGTCGGACGATCTGGTCAGTCACCATCTCACCAGTATCGACAGCGGCCGCACGATGGAGGAAATCGCCGCCGGAAAAACCGTTCCCAAGCGCAAAGCCGCAAAGGCGAAAGCGGCTGTACGCGGAAAAGCGAAGGGCGATGCTCCGCCGCCGTTTCAGCCGGTACAGTTGGCGACGCTGGTCGATCATGTGCCAGCGGGCAATCATTGGCTCCATGAGCTGAAATATGATGGCTATCGCACGCTGTTGGCCATCGGCGGCGACAATGGCCGCGCCTACACCCGATCAGGCCTCGACTGGTCCGATCGCTTTGCCGGGTTAATCGCCGACGCGACAAAATTGGACGTATCCAGCGCTTTGCTCGACGGCGAGGCCGTTGTGATCCTGCCCGATGGCCGCACCAGCTTTCAGGGTTTGCAGGCCGCCCTCAAGGACGATCCAGGTCGGATCGACTATATGGCGTTCGACCTGCTGGCATTGAATGGCGAGGATCTGACCGGGCGGCCGTTGCTTGAACGCAAGGCGATGCTCGCCACGCTGATCGGCGACGGGGTGGGGCATATTCGTTATTCCGACCACATTGTTGGGCGCGGCGAGCAACTGTTCGAGCGTTTTTGCGGCGCGGGACTTGAAGGCGTCATCTCCAAGCAGATGGATGCGCGCTATTCCGGCGCGCGATCGGGCAATTGGGTCAAGACCAAGTGCATCCGGCGACAGGAATTCGTGATTGTAGGCTGGTTGCCCTCAGACAAGCGACGCGGGTTCCGGTCGCTGCTGCTGGGCGTCCATGAAAATGGCGCGCTGCGGTTCGCCGGGAAGGTCGGCACGGGCTTTTCGGCAGATGAGATGGCGCGGCTGCTGGCCTTGATGGCACCGCTGGCCCGGAAGACGCCGACGGTCGAGGCCCCGCGCGCGGCGGTGCGCGAGGCGCGCTGGATCACACCGAAACTGGTCGCCGAGGTCGCCTTTGCCGAGTTTACCGACGAAGGCGTGCTGCGCCATTCAAGCTATCTGGGTCTACGTGAGGACAAGAAGCCGGAAGCCGTCGTGCTGGAGGTCGAAGCACCGGTCGAACAGGCGACGCAGCCCGCCGCGACCAGCGGGGTCAAGATCAGCAATCGCGATCGGGTGATCTTCCCGGAAGGCAAGCTCACCAAGGGCGAACTGGCCGACTATTATGAGACGGTGGCGGATATCATGCTGCCCTGGGCAGGTAGTCGGCCGATCAGCCTCGTGCGCTGTCCGCAGGGCCGCGACAAGAAATGCTTCTTCCAGAAGCATGATGCTGGCAGTT
Organism: Sphingobium sp. ba1; assembly: GCF_000743655.1. NCBI lineage: Bacteria > Pseudomonadati > Pseudomonadota > Alphaproteobacteria > Sphingomonadales > Sphingobiaceae > Sphingobium > Sphingobium sp. ba1. The sequence continues at coordinate 1,099,679 of NZ_JPPQ01000069.1, read as the reverse complement.
TCGGCAACGACGTCAAGCAGGTGGGTATCCTCGAAAAGGACAGCCATGAAGAACCCTATCTCTTCGTCGATGCGCCTGCGGGGCTGCTGACCTGCGTTCAGATGGGGACGATCGAATTTCACGGCTGGGGCGCTAGGATCGAGGATGTCGAGAAGCCCGACCGGCTTGTGTTCGATCTTGATCCCGATGAGGGGTTGGCGTTCAAGGATGTGGTGTCGGCGGCCTTCCACCTGCAGGATATGCTGGCGCAGATGGGCCTCGTGACCTTCCCGATGGTGACGGGTGGCAAGGGGGTGCATGTGATCGCGCCGCTGACCCCCAGCGCGGAATGGCCGCAGGTCAAGGATTTCGCGCATCGGTTTGCCACCGCTTTGTCGCAGGCTGACCCCGACCGGTTCACCGCCGCACTCGCCAAGGCGAAGCGGACGGGCAAGATTTTCATCGACTATTTGCGCAACCAGCGCGGCGCGACGGCCGTCATGCCCTATAGCGCGCGATCGCGGCCGTTCGCACCGATCGCCGTGCCGATCAGCTGGGAGGAACTGCGCACGCTCGATGGCCCAGACCATTGGCATATCGGGGATGCAAGCGAGATGGTGAAACGCGCGGCTTCGAAGGATCTGGCCCATTGGGGCAGAGCTGATCAGATTCTGCCCGATCTATAGATTGGGTCGGGCAGAATTTTCAAAATTCAATCGATGCCGACGCTTTGAAGGTGCGGGGCATGCCCTGCAACAGGTCGGGACGGAAGCTGTCGAACGCGGACGCCCAATAGCGCCGGTTGGCTATGTTATCGACGCCCGCGCGCAGCGTTAGCGGGCTGTCGCCCAGCAGCGAGACATGGCGCAGGCCGAGGTCAAACCGTGTCCAGCTAGGCAGGAACAGCGTGTTATCAAGGTTGGCGGCCTGCTTTCCCGTATGCACCGCCCGGCCCGTAACGGTGAACGCCGGGGCGAACGGCAGATCCCATTCGACATTGGCATTGAGCATATATTCGGGAACGCCGGTCGGTTTATTGCCTTCATTGACCCCACCTTGGGTCCGACGCAGCTCGGCGTCGATCACCGATCCGCCAGCGATCAGGCGCAGGCCGTCTACCGGCTCCGCGTCGATGCTCAATTCTATACCGCGGTGCCGCTGCGTGCCGAACGGGCCATAGACAAGAAAGCCCGGCTGCGCCGTGTCGAGCGTATAGATAGCGATGTCGCGATCGATCTGGAATAAGGCCAGGCTGGCGTTCAGCTTGCCAAGCGCAACCTTGCCACCCAATTCATATTGCGTGGATAGAAAGGGGGGAAGCGTCTCACCGCCATTGCTGACGGGCAGGACGCCGGTGCCGGTATTGGCGCTGACCGCTGCAGTGGCGCCGGGCACCAACGCCTCTATCCGGTTGGCGTAGAATGACACGCCGTTGACGGGCTTGAAGACGAGACCGAGGACCGGCGTCACGGCATCTTCATCATAGCGGCCGGTCAAGCCACCGGCAGCGATTGGTCCCGTGGCGTTTGCGGCATAGGATTTGCTGCCGATCATCTGCAGCCGCAGTCCGGCGGTGATCTGCAGCCGGTCGTTCCAGAAACCGATGGTGTCGGACACGAACAGACTGCTCAATTTCTGCCGGTTGATCGGGAACGGATCGTCAATATCGCCGCCTGCGAAGGTGACCACATCGGGACGCGGGACAGCGACCGGATCATAGATATTGGTCGCCACCGGCGAGGCGGCATAGAATAAATAGGCATTGCGGTTGACCAGCCAGTTGATCGATCCGCCGACATTGACCTCATGCGTCCAGAGGCGCGATGCCAGCTTGGCGCGCAGACCTACGGTAGCCGCCTCGTTGTTATCCGTGCGCGGGATATAGGAACCCTGTGCCGTGGCCGCGCCGGTTGCTGCGTCGGTCAGTCTTATGGTCTGGTAGAAGCCGCGCTCCGACCCGTCGCGCGCGCCGAATGATGCATAGAGCAGCGCATTGTCGGCAATGTCATATTCGGCCCTAAATTGCCCGAAGATATCGCGCAGCGTGCTATTCTGCCATGGCTGACCATAATTGGTCGATGACCCCGGCACGGCAGGAATGATATTGCCGACCACCAGCTTGGGCCGCTGGTGCGCCACCCTTACACGCTGGTAGACGATGTCGAGCGCGAGCCGCAGCGGGCCATTGTCATAGTCGATGGCGCCGCCCAACAGGTAGGAGCTGCGAAATTCATCGTCGATTGCCACATCGCCCCGTCGCGCCGTGCCGTTGATCCGCACGCCCCATTCGTCGTTCGCCCCATAGCGACGGCTGACGTCGAACGCACCGCCAATATGCTCTGGCCCGGTATAGTTGACGGTCAGCCGATTGAGATCACGCGCGCCCGCACGCTTGGGCATCAGGTTGACGCTGCCGCCGATGCCGCTGCCGCCCGGCGCGGCACCGTTGATGAAGGCGCTGGAGCCGTTCAGCACCTGAACCGACTGGGCGAGTTCGGGCGCGACCAACTGGCGCGGCGCTATGCCATAAAGGCCACCGAACCCGACATCGTCTCCGCTCAGAGCAAAGCCGCGGATGACGAACAGTTCGCCCGCAATCCCAAAGCCCAGCGTCGTGCGGATCGAGGGATCATTTTCCAAGACCTGGCCGAGTGTCTGCGGCTGCTGGTTAAGGATCAGCGCCTCATTATAGGTCTTGATGCTGAACGGCGTGTCTTGCGCAGCCTTGTCGCCGAATATGCCGACATTACCTCCGCGCAACACAGCCGTCTGGTTCTGCTTCTGCGCGGTAACGATGATGGCACTGTCCTGCGCGAAGGCGGGCACAGCGAAGGTCGCGAGCGATGCGCCGATCATCAGGCGCGAAAATTTGGACGTCACAATGGTATCCCCCAGGATAAAAGATCGAAAGATGGGCTGAATCAGCGTCTATGTTTCCGCATCGCCCAGACGACCGCGAGAGGCGGGACCAGGAGAGCCGCCCAAGACAACCAATCCGCCGCGCCGTCACCGGCCAGCGCAGACACCAGCCCGACCAGACTCAGTAGCGCGATGATCAGCGGCGCCGCGAAAATATGGCGAAGCGACCGGACATGATTTCGGGACTTGCCAGTCATTCCGCTGCCGCCACGAGACCACCGCTCTCGACCTCTCGGACATGCGCGTCAGCGCCCGCACGCCGCTTGCCCAGCCACAGCAGCAAGCCGGTCCACAGGACATAGAGGGTGAAAAGGTCAAGGATCGCCCAGAGAATCTTGAGCGGAAGCGTACCATAGTCGCCAAAATGCAGGGGTTGCGAATAGGATAGCGCAACCATGTACCAGGGCATTTGGCGGATGTCGGTCAGCACGCCGCTTTCGCCATCGACCAGCGCTGGCGTCAACACATGTTCGGTCAGCTTCGTCGTGCCCTGCAGGAAAACGGCATAATGATGCTTGCTGCTGAACCCACCCCCAGGGAAGGCGATGAATTGCGGGTTATTGCCAGGGCGCGCCGCCCGTACCGCCGCCATGGCTTTGTCGATCGACCCGTATCGCGACGGTGGCAATGGTGGCTGGCCCGCATAGGCGCGGGTCATTTCGGCAAGTTCGCCCATCTGCCACATCTGGCGCAGCGGCGTCGCGGCGGCATTGATCACGCCGGTCAGCCCGACGACGCCCATCCACGCCAGGGCAACGATGCCCAACAGATTATGATAGTCGATCTGCCGCAGCCGCCGACTACGGCTCACGCGCAGGGTGCCGAAGTCCAGCTTGCGCATGAAGGGCGCGTAGAGAACCGTCCCTGACAGCAGCGCGATGAAAAACAGGAAGCCCATGGCACCCAGGAAAAGCATGCCGGGCAGACCCATAAACATGTCGGTATGCAGTTGGAGCAGAAAATGCATCACGCCTTCCTCGCTCTCCCGACCCGTCACTTCCCCGGTCGCGCGATCAAGAACGTGAATGGTCATGTCCGCACCACTGCTGTCCGGCTGCGGGGCCGTGGTGATGGTCATCAGTGGCGTGTCATTGTCGAACGCCATGAATACCGGAACTTGGCCCGGTGCATTTGCCAAAACCGTCCCCAGCAAAGCATCAAGCGATTTCAAGCCGGGCGCATCGCTGGATGAAGGCGGTCCCGCTACCGCCATGCTGTCGGGTTCGCCTGACAGCGCGTCGATTTCATCGTGAAAGATCAGCGGCAGTCCGGTGACGCAAAGCATCAGCAGGAACAGCGTGCAGATGAGGCTGGTCCATTTATGAACGAGATACCACACGCGGATTGTGCCGCGGGTCATTATAGAGCGCCCCTTGCTTAGTAATGCGAATTATTCGCGATAAATCGGCGCGTGCGAATATTCAAGGGGGTTTGACCAAACTGCTGACGATATCCCTCTTTTGGTCATCCCCGTACCGGTGAACGGCCCTAGGGAAGAGACGGCGAAGCCGCTCGCTTTACGCGCGACGTTGCCAGCCAGCCTGGCTTAGGAAGCGCGCATCATGGCTCGATCCCGGCACGTTCGCGAGTGAGGCGCTTCGCAAGCAATTCACGCGATCGGGCAGCATAGCGGCGGCAGGCCCCAGGCGTATCATTATATCGACCTTGGCCTGCATTATCCGGATGTGCCGAGATCAGTATGTCACATGGCAATCTGTCCATCCGCTCGTAGCTCGCCGCAAAACCCCTGATGATCGCAGCGCTTGAGGGCGCTATGTAGCGATAGCCATCGGCTGACACCGGATTGAGGCTGGCGGCGAAGACGATCGCCTTGCAGACCTTGCCTTCACAGGCTTTCCAGTTCCAACTCATGCTGCCCATCGTATGACCGGATGTTGCGTGTGCGGTGATCGCCGTGCGCCCAAGCCTCAGCACTCCGCGGTCCTTGACGGCGCGCAGGCGCGTCACACGCGGCCAGCGGCCGCCATAACCCAGTTGTGGATCATCTTTCATATGCGCCCCTAACCGCAAGCCTTCAGCCCCGCGCGCGCTCGCAACGATGGTTGCACCGGTGTCGCGGGCGAGCGCGGCAAGTCCGCCGCTATGATCAAAATGCGGTTCCGTACTCAGAATAAATTTGATGTCTTTAGGGTCGAAGCCAAGCGCGCGGACATTATTCATTATCGCCGGTGCCGCTTGCGGAAGTGCGCCATCGATCAATATCAGCCCTGCACCTGTGTCGATCAATGCGATACTCAGTCCCCCAAAGCCGACGAGATAGGTGTTCCCGAAGATTTTTTCCGGCGGCACTGGCGCAAGCCATTCCTTGGCCCGCTCTGTAGCCATCGGGCGGGTCAATGGATCGATCTGGCCTCGTGCGGGGACGCTGGCCTTGGCAGCGACCAAAGACGGTGCCCCGTGCCCGATGGTTGGTTGCGGACCTGAAACCAGGGCGGCGATTGTCAGTATTGCGATCATATCCTGTCTCCCATTCACCGCTGGGATGCCCGCCGACGTCGCACGTTACAAAGCATGATTTCTCGACAAAGCCATGAGAATAATCGATGGCAAGGCCATGGATCGCGCCCAACTTCCGCTCAACGCCCTGCGCGCTTTCGAGGCGGCAGCGCGTCATCTCAATTTCACCCGCGCAGCGATAGAATTGTGCGTCAGTCAGGGCGCGGTCAGCCATCAGGTCGCGCAGCTCGAACGTCGCCTTGGCACGCGCCTCTTCCTCAGGCTGCCGCGCGGCCTCGCGCTCACCGACGAGGGGCATGCGCTTGTGCCCGTACTTGCCGAAGCCTTTGATCGTGTCGGCGCGACGCTCGACCAATATGCTGATGGCCGGTTCCGAGAGGCGCTCAAGGTCGGGGTCGTCGGCACGTTCGCCACCGGTTGGCTGATTGCGCGCCTGGACGCCTTTGCCCGTTTGCATCCTTCGATTGATCTGCGCATCTCGACCAACAACAATCGTGTCGATCTGGCGGGCGAAGCGCTCGATTTCGCGATCCGCTTTGGCGACGGTGCGTGGCATGGTACGCATGCCGAGCCATTGCTGGCTGCACCCATGGCACCCGTCTGTGCGCCGGTCATTGCCGCGCGGTTGAAGGCCCCCATCGACCTTTTCCATGAACAAATGTTGCGGTCGTACCGACCCGATGAATGGGCGCTGTGGTTCGAGGCTGCAGCCGTACCTGTCCCGATGCTGCGCGGTCCCGTTTTCGATAGTTCAGCGCTGATGGCCTCGGCCGCTGCCGCTGGACATGGTGTCGCGCTGGTGCCGCTCGCGATGTTCACCCGCGAACTGGCCTCGGAACAACTGATGCAGCCTTTTGCAATCACGGTCGACGTCGGCCGTTACTGGCTCACTCGTCTGATCTCACGCCCGGAAAGTGATGCGATGCGCCGCTTTCGCCATTGGCTTATGGATGAGATAGCAGCGCCATCACCCATGGATCAGCGATAAAAAACTACTGGAGTGGCGAGTTAGTTTTAGTGCGGCACGGTTGGAGTGGAAGAGCGTTTTCGGTTATGCCGTTGGAGGCAGGTTCGCGGTCGCAACCTGCCCCCCCATCAGCCATCAACGATCCGCTTTGTCCGCAGCCTGACGGGCCGCCAATTGGCGAGCAGCCGTTGCCGTCGCGTCAGCGGCAGTCACTATGTCGTCCCTGTCATTATCCTGCTCAGCGAAGGCACGGGTGCCGGAGGCGTCATATTCGGCCTGGGTCATCTTTGCGTCCTTATCCTTGTCCAGTACAGCGAAGCGGACATAGGTTTGGCGAATCTGACGTTGCCGTTCCTCTGTCTTTTTTTCCTCGCTGCGGTCCGATCTGGCGAGTTGCTGTTCCAGCCGGGCGCGATATTCCGCGACATATTCGGCCTCCGACACCCAGCCATCGCTGTTGGTGTCGGTCGCCTGGAAGCGGGCCAGTCGCCCGGCGTCGAATTCGGCGCGGGTCACCTGCCCGTCCTTCTCGGCATCATAGTCGCGGATGAAGGCGGAACCTTCATGTGGGGCGGCTGCGGCATTCCCGGCGATGGCGAGCAAGGCAGCAGCGAGAGAAATTTGGATTTTCATACTATCTCCGATGAAGGAAGAACGGGGCGATCAGGCCGCGTCGAAGGTCAGCGTATAGGTGTAGCTGCGATAGGGTGTTTCGGACCCTGCCGGGGCTGCGCCGCGATGGCGTACAAGGATGAGATAGGTGCCCGCATCCGGCGGCGTCAGGGCGAAGCGCCCATCGGTTCCGCTTTTGATCTGCGCGACGACCTTGCGCCCGTCATAAAGACCAGCGCTGCGGAACAGGCTGATGTCGGCCTGAGGAAGCGGCTTCCCCTCGAACAGCAAGGCAAAGCTGGCGCCGGATCCGGCAACGATGGCGTTGGGGTGGGTGATCGCCTGGATTTCCAGCGCCCGCCCCGATGGCTTGAGCGTCGTGTCGGTCGGTTGGCCGCGCGTCACATAGGCTTCGGCGAGGGTCATGCTCTGCACATCGACCTGCTCGACATTAGCGGGCGGCGTCCCGCCTTCACCGCGCATCGCCCATTTGTCGCCTTGCCGGAACATCTTGCCCTTGCGCCCGGCACGCTGGCCGCTGGTCACCCGATAGGTGCCGTCGGCGGGAATCGCCGCTTCAAAGACAGTCAGGTCGCGCAAATGGGTGACGGGGCCGGTCGGCACGTCCCGGCCATCGGGCGCGACCAGATGGAAGGGTGCGTCGCGCATGGCGACTTCGGGCAGGAAGGCGTCCTCGGCAAAGGCCGCCTGGACAGTGACATGGTCGCCCTTGGCCCCCAGGTCGAATGTGGTCGGCAACATATAGGGCATATGGGCCTGCGCCATGGTGGTGCAGAACAATGTCAGGCCCAGCGCAGCGGAATGGAATCGCGATATCTTCATAAATCCCCTTTCTAGCCTCAGCACTATATCTAATGCGACTCACTTGCAATATCATTCATTGCTGCTAGGTGCTGGCTGGACCGGGCGGGTCAACGCCCGCCTACTGCCGAAGGGGGCCGCATATGATGTTGAAGACCAAAATGAAGCTGGCATTGGGGACCGCGCTGATCGTCACGCCGATCCAGGCATGGGCGCAGGACACCGCCGCCGATGCGCCGCAAACGACGCGCATGACGCTCGATCGGATGGTGATATCCGCGGGCACGGAAAAGGTCGCGATCGACACGCCGCAGGCGGTCAGCACGCTCGATCAGGACGATATCGACCAGATCCAGGCAACGACGATTGGTGAATTGCTGGAGGCCATGCCGGGCGTCAATGTCCAGGGCGGCGTCGGCCAGCTGGGTCAGGGGTTCAACATTCGCGGCCTCGGCACGGCGATCGGCGACAGCGACAATCGCATCCTGCTGACCGTCGATGGCGTGACCAAATTCTACGAACAATATCGCATGGGGGCGCTGTTCAGCGAGCCGGAACTCTACAAGCGGGTGGAAGTGCTGCGCGGCCCAGCCTCTTCAACCCTCTATGGCGCGGGCGCGTTGGCGGGCGTCATCAATTTCACGACCAAGGATGCGTCCGACTTTCTGGCCGATGGCGATCCGCTGGCGGTGCGGCTGAAGGCTGCGACCGAAACCAACGCGCAGGCGCGTACCCTGTCGGGGATCGTCGCGGTGCAGCCGGTCGAGGGGGTCGAACTGCTGGGCAGCTATAATTACCGGCGCAGCGACGATTATAAGAGCGGCAATGGTGAAACGGTAGCGGCTTCCGCCACCTTGTCGGATAGTTGGCTGGTCAAGGGCCGGGTAGCAATCGGCGGCAACAAGAAACATGCGATCTGGGCCAGCTACCAGGACTGGGTGAGCGATGCGCCGCAGGTCTATGATCAGATATCCGCAGCGACAGGCGCGGCGCTGATGCGCCGCCGCGTTCACGACAAGACGGCGGTGCTCGGCTATGTAAACGACTTCGACGGCAGCAAGATTTTCAATATCGAAGCGCAGATCGCCTATTCCCTATCGAAGGTGCATCAAACCGAAACCACTTTCCTTGGCCCCCTCGCCTATTCCGATTTTTCCTATGAAAGCTGGCAGGCCAAGGTCCAGAACAGCAGCGAGTTCGCCATGGGCGGCGACTGGACGACCTTCCTGATTCTAGGCGGTCAGTGGAGCACCCAGGAACGGCGCAACCCGCGCGTTGCGTTCGACGGCACGGTCACGCCGGGCGCGGGCACCCATCCCGAAGGCAGTATGGACCGCTATGGCCTGTTCGGGCAGTTGGAGATCGTCTGGTCCGACAAGCTGACCATCATGCCGGGTGTCCGGGTCGATTGGAACGACTTGAAACCCGGTGACACGGTGGTTGGCGGCACGACACTGACCGAGCGGGTCAAGGATAGCGGCATTTCGCCCAAGCTGGCGGCGCTCTATAACATCACCCCCTGGATCGGCCTGTTCGGATCGGTGGCGCGCACCGTGCGAATGCCCAATGTCGACGAAGTGTTTACGCGTGCTGCGACCCCCGCGCCCCTGGGGCGTCCCAACAATTCCGGTCTTCGCCCGGAGAAATCGGATAATATCGAGGCGGGCTTCACCCTGTCCTTCGATGACATGATAGGCTCGAATGACCGGTTTCGGGCCAAGACGACCCTGTTTCGCAATGACGTCAAGGATCTGATCATCCAGGGGGCGGCCACGTCGGGAACGCCCTATTTCCAGAATATCGGCCGGTCACGCTTCAAGGGTATCGAGGTGGAGGCGGAATATGGCCTCGGCGGTTTCTTCGCCCGCGCCAACGCGTCCTTCGTCGATGGCAAGGACCGGCTAACGGATAATTATCTCAACACGATTCCGGCCAACGACTATCGGTTGACGCTGGGCTATGTCGATACCGCCACCGGCCTGTCCGGCGGCTGGTCCGGCGAATTTGCCGAACGGCAGGACAGGGTGACGACCGGCAATTTCTCATCGGCCGGGTCCGGCCTGCCGACGCCGGGTTATAGCGTCCATAATCTCTTCTTCGCGTTCAGGCCGCAGAGCGGCGCGGCGAAAGGTTTCGAGTTCCGCATCGCGATGGATAATGTCTTCGACAAAAACTATCGCCGCCATCTCTCCGCGCTTGCAGCAGAGGGGCAGAGCTTCAAGTTCACCGTGGCTAATATGTTCTAACGCCATGGCACGGGCAGCGCCTTCCTTTCGCATCGGCGGACCAGCAGCGGCATCGCTTTTGGTCAACGGGCTGCTGATCGCGGCCTTGCTTAACCTTGGCATGGAGCATGTCGCGCGGCGCAGGGATTCACCGGCGCTGACGGTCGTGTCGCTGGCGGTGTTGAAG
>NZ_JPPQ01000069.1:1077364-1089480 GCF_000743655.1 Sphingobium sp. ba1 | reverse complement strand
GCGTGGGGATCATCATGGCCATCGACCGCAGCAACCGCCGCAGCAGCGGGCATAGAAACTGGGCGTGAGGCCGGTGCGATGTCACGGCGCTGAAACTTTTTGCGCCGCAACGCAATTTAGGGTTTGCGAATCCGGCCGACGCTGCTAATTGCCCGCCCACGCCAACGGACACTGGCTCTTCCAGACAGTCCGATGCCGGTGTGGACGCATAGCTCAGTTGGTAGAGCAGCTGACTCTTAATCAGCGGGTCCTTGGTTCGAGCCCAAGTGCGTCCACCAAATTATCCATATATTTCAACGTATTAAATGGCCCTTGGGCCAACCGGATTTCCGCTCGCAGATCGCTAGGTAGCTCTCTAGGTAGCAGCGGATCCGGCGACGGTTGATCAAGGTATTGCGACGAAAAGCTGGCTCCAGCGTGTGCTCGAGCCTGTCTTGCTCTATCAACACTTGGGGTTCAGTGACCCGGATTGAGAATCGCGGCGTTTTTCCGCAGTGCTTCGACAACTGTATCGGTCACTGCCCGCACTCTCGGCATGTGGCGCATGTCGTGGGTGCGGGGAACCTCTGATCCACTGCAACTCGCAGTCAGGAGAAGGAACACCGACAATGACGCGGCGCTAAGCCTCATTGGGTGCCAGGCGATTGCATGGAACCCGTCGTGATAAAGCGCTGGTGCCAGGCCAGCGCCTCGGTCAGCAGCGCCGGCGAATGCTTGCCGTAGGAATCGCGCAGGGCGCGCTCGTAATAATCGGCGAGCATGGTCCGGTAGTCGGGGTGGACGCATTTCTCGATGATGAGCCGGGCGCGCTGTTTCGGCGCTAGCCCGCGCAGATCGGCAAGGCCCTGCTCGGTCACGACCACCTGCACATCCTGATTGATATGGTCGACGTGGCTGACTTGCGGCACGATGGTTGAAATCGCCCCACCCTTGGCCGTGGATGGCGCCATGAAGATCGAAATATAGGCATTGCGGGCAAAATCGCCCGAGCCGCCGATGCCGTTCTGGATGGCCGATCCCATGACATGGGTGGAATTGACGTTGCCGTAGATATCCGCCTCGATCATGCCGTTCATGGCGATACAGCCGAGCCGGCGGATCAGCTCTGGATGATTGCTCATTTCCTGCGGGCGCAGGATGATCCGTTCCCGGTAGCGGTCCATTTCGGCATTGAGCGCATGCGCTGCTTCCGGGCTGAGTGAAAACGCGGTCGACGAGGCCATCCGCAGCTTGCCCGAGGTGAGCAGCTCCAGCATCCCATCCTGCAAAACCTCGGTATAGGCGGTCATGTTCTCGAACGGGCTGTCGATCAGCCCCGTCAGGACGGCGTTGGCGATATTGCCGACGCCCGATTGTAGCGGCAGCAGATTGTCCGGCAGCCGCCCCTTGGCCACTTCATGCGCGAAGAATTCCATCAGGTACCCGGCAATTAGGAGTGCGCTCTGGTCGGGCGCCTTAAACGCCTGGTTGCGATCAGGCGTGTCGGTTTCGACAATGGCGACGATCTTGGCAGGATCGCAGCGAAAGGTGGGCTGGCCGATCCGGTCATCGGGCCTGATCAGCGGGATCGGCACGCGGTGCGGCGGCAGGGCCGTTCCATAATAGATGTCGTGCATTCCCTCGAGCGCCGGGTTCTGCCAGCGATTGACCTCAAGGATGATCTGGTCTGCGCGGTCCAGCCAGGTCTTGTTGTTGCCCACTGACGAGGCGGGGACAAGCGAACCATCTGGCAGGATCGCGGTTACTTCGACCAGCGCGGTATCCAGCGGGCCGAGGAAGCCCTGCCACGCCATCGGCGCGACCTGGCTGATGTGCATGTCGAAATAGTTCATTTCGCCGCGGTTGATCTGTCCGCGGGCGATCGGATCGGAATTGTAGGGCAGGCGAAAATCGATGCCCTTGGCCTTGGCCAGTGCGCCGTCCAGCTCGGGACCTGTCGAGGCGCCGGTCCACACGCTGATCGCGAACGGATCGCCGGCCGCGTGTGCCGCCTCGATCCGCCGCGCCAGCGCCTGCGGCACCGCCTTGGGATAGCCCGCGCCGGTAAAACCGCTCATCCCCACGGTCGTGCTCGGCGCGATCAGCGCCGCGGCCGCCTCGGCGTCCATCACCCGGGACTGGAGCAATGGATGGGCAATGCGTGACGTCATCAAACTGGGCTCCATCGGGCCTATCGGATTAGAGGTTGCCAATGGGCCCGACTTGGCATGAATCTGTGTAGACTTTGAATTGGAGCTCAGAGCGCCTTCTTCAGCCGCTCGTAGGACGCACGCAGCTCGTCAGCCAGGATCTCCAGCGCCGACTTGATGTTCTGTTCGCTGTCATGAAGGCCTGCTTCGGACACGAAGTGGTTCCATTTGGTTTCGGCTTCCTGCCATTCCTGCTGAGCTTCCATGCTGCCCAGATGGGCCTGCACCTTGGCCTCATCGCGCAACGCGGCGAGTTCCGTCTTCAGATTTTCCAATGCGCTCATCCTCTTCCTCCTGTGCTGATTTTCGATGGTCTAAATTTCGGATTGCCGCAGCCGGTCGATCGCGCGCGCGAGCTTGGCCCGGACCACCTCGGCCGCCTTTACCAATTCAGGATTGCTGATGGCCTGCATGGACGCCACCGGGTCAATCGCCGCGACTTCAACTTCGGCCGAACCTGACTGCTGCACGATGACATTGCAGGGCAGCATCAGGCCGACCTTGTCTTCCAGTTGCAGCGCCTCGTGCGCCAATGTCGGGTTGCAGGCGCCAAGGATAGTATAGGGGCGGAAGTCGGCGTCGATCTTGGATTTGAGGGTCTGCTGGATATCGATCCGGCTGATCACGCCGAACCCCTCCGTCTTCAGCGCAGCCTCTGCGCGCGCGATGGCGTCATCGAACGGGACCTTCAACCTGGCGGAAATATAGTAGCTCATCGCCTGATTTCTCCTGTCGGGGTGCGGGTTTCGTCAGCTTGCCGCAACCGTGGTGATTACCGGCGTGCCCTCCAGCGTGCGCTGTACCGGGCAGCGTGCCGCGACCGTGATCAGCTTGTCCCGCTGCTCATCGGACAGATCCTGGCCGATGACACGGATTGTTTTGGCGAAATGATCCGTCTTTGCCGACTTTCCTTCGACCGTGTCCTTGGCATGCGTCAGGGTGACTTCCACGCGTTCGAGCGGCCAGTTCTGCTGACGGGCATACCAGCGCACCGTCATAGCCGTGCATTCGCCCAGTGCTGCCAGCAACAGGTCATAGGGCGCCGGTCCCAGGTCCCCGCCACCCTGTTCGACAGGCTCATCGCCGATGAGGTGATGGCCGGACACGTCGATGCTGACGGCAAAAGCACTTTCACCGGTCTCGACGATGTGCGCTGTTGTCGTGCCTGTACTCAAAGAACGTCTCCCCTCATGCCGTGGCCCATGCTGGGACCATAACAGGTCATTTCTCGAACTGTCTGACAAAATGCCACTTGCTTGACGTGAAGGTTGCCGGGGTCGAGAACCGTGCAGGCCTGCCGTCACAGCCGTTCTGGTTGAAATGCGCGCAGGTGCGGAAAAGCGCCCTTTCCAAGGTACTCCTGTTCCGCAGGCATCGATTGCCTGCCCAGGATCTCATTGCGGTGCGGGTGACGGCCAAATGCTGCAACGACCTGGCGGACGTCTTCGGCCTGTTTCACCAGGGATCGATAGATCGACTGCAAGTGTTCCGGGGCGGTGGAAGCAATTTCTCCCCGCAGACGGATGAGGAGATCAATGCGCTCAAGGTGGTCGGGGCCCTCCCAGTGACCGAGTGGCTGGGTGTGGGCGATCTTGAACCAGGGTGTCACAAGGGCCTGAAAGTGCCCGTTCTTCAGACCGTCCATGGCCAGCGCCAAGGCTGCGGCATCATGCGCAAATACCCGGGGCGTGCCTCGCCAGAGTGACCGTGAAAACTGATCCAGCACGACAATGAGCGAGAGCCGGCCCTCTGGTTCGTCTGCCCAATGATCGAGCGCGCCTTCTGCCCCGCGCACCGTCAGTTCCGCAAACCTGGCGACGATCGCCTCATCTGCACCGCCCTGCATGCGCCAGACCCAATGCTTGCGATGAGTCTCTGCGTCCAAATCAGCAGTGCGCCCTTCCGGAAACCAGAAATCCAGAACGTCACGCCATGGCTGAGCAGGGCTTTCGGTCATGCGCTTTCAATCGGACGAGGTCATTGCTCGCTGCTTGCGCAGGAAATGCAGAGTGCTGCTTCCGGGCGCGCCTCAAGACGCTTGGGAGCGATGGCATCGCCGCAGCGCACGCATTCGCCATAGGTGCCATTTTCGATGCGCAGCAAGGCCCGGTTGACCGACGCAATTTCGCGCGCAACCAGCGCGGCCTGCGCTTCGAGAGAGGCGTCATCCTCCATCTCGACCGCCTGTTCGGACGAATCCGGGTTCAAGGGTTCTGCCAGATCCTGAGCGAGGCGCTGCTGCCGGCCTTCGAGTTCGGTGAGTTGTTGCGAAAGGCGTGCTCGGGCGGCGTCGGCATTCGGCATGGACAATTATCCTTTCAAGTCTCCTGCCCTTTGGTAGCAAGCGCCGCCGCTGCCTGACAACGAGAAGTCCTTCGGCGCAAAGCCGGCAGGCAAGGATTCGTTGTTTTATGCCGGCCTGCAGGATTTCTTCCGGCCTTCAAGCGACGTCGACAGTTGTGCTCGCCATCCCTAGGGTTAGGGAACGGCCAGCTCCGGCGCGGCGCGAGGGATTCTTCTTGCCGTGTTTGAGACCGGGCCGTGTTTGCGATTGGAGAATTTGAATGTCGAATACCCCCCACACTCTGGGCGAAGAATTTCCTGACCAGATGGACCAGATCCACGCACTGAAGGTGTCGAACACCCGGTTCGCCAAGCTGCTGGTGGACTATGACGCAGTTAACGACGAGATCCATCGCGCAGAAACCAACATCGCGCCGGTGTCGCAGGATCGCGAAACCGAACTGCGCAAGCAGCGCCTCGCGCTCAAGGACCAGATTGCCCAGGCTCTGGCCGAAGCCGCCTGATTCGGGTTTGCAAGTTCGCCTCCCGCACGGCCACGGGCATGATGCAGGAGGCGAACCACTCTCTTTTGCTTTAGGCATGCGTCACGGGATGCCTGAAAGTCTCGCTTCAGAAAAATCTGAGGTAATCAGCTCACGGCCATGGGCTCTTCAAGACGCCGGCCGACCAGATCCGCTTCTCAGCAAGCGGCGCAGCTAGACCAGGATGAGAATCGTGCTTGCCAGCAACGCGATTGCAATGAGGCCCGCAGCCATTGGGCTGGCCAAAGTTGCGATCAAGGCGCCGCCTGTCACGGCATCCTCTCCGCTCGAAACAACGATATTGCTGACCGGCTCGGGGCTCGTATTGACGAGCGCCCTGGTCCCCGCCTTGGCTCCATGCGCAAGCAGGGTGGCTCCTCCGCCAAGGAGAAGGATGACGATCTGCCAGACCGGATTTCCGGCATCGACAATCGCGAGGGCAAGCAAGGCTCCGTCCACTGGACGAACAAGCGTGTGGACCATATCCCAGGCGCTATCGAGCCAGCTTATCTTGTCCGCGAAGAATTCGACGATTGCGCCGGCCCCGGCAATTACGAGGACCCAATAGCTGGCCAGTGCATCGAGAGACTGGAGGTGCCCCGGCATGGCGATCCACCCTAATCGCATGCCCAGTCCCACGGCGAAAATACAGAGATAGAGCCGCCAACCGGCAAGCAGGCTGATGCTTGCGGCAATGCTGATGATTTCTACTGCACTCATCCCGGTCATCCCTGCTTGGGCTCGAAGAGAGGGATCAGCCCGCCATTGCTAGATTAAGGTTCATGCCCGTTTGCAGAACGGGCTCGCAGAGAAATCCGATGGCAATCGCAAGGTGATGAGGCGATTCAGAATCGTCACCGCAGGACGATTATCTCGCAGCCATCATCCAGTCTCCGCGCTCGGGCGGCGCAGAGACTGGTATGCGGCAAGCCAGCGCGTGCAGCCCTACATCACATTGCTGATGCGACAGGCCCTTTGCCTTCCTCGGTATAAATCCGGTAAGTTTCACCTCCGGTGCAGTTCGCGACGATTGTGCCATCGCTGGCCTGACGTTCCGCCTTCGCTATGCCGTCGCACTTCTGGCCGCTAGCCGTGATGACTTCACGCGCGATGCGCGAGGGCAATCCTTCCGGAGCCTGCTTCATCGCCGCAGCGGGCGCGGCAGGTGCGGTCACGTTGGCTGTCGTTTGTGCCGTCTCTGTCGAAGCATCTGCAGGCTCTTCCGGTTTGGAGTTGCAGGCAGCCAACATCAGGCTGAGGGCAAGCATAGTTGTGGCTGGTGCTTTCATGACGTTCTCCTGTTCTTTTTGTCTAATGGGACCTCCAGCGTAGATCGTCGGCGAAGCAGGTCAACTGTCGAAGAACCGTCGAGCCACTACGCCAGGGTTCGTGTGCGACGACGGCCATCAAGAGCCTGCACCACGGAATGGCGGCACCGTTGTTGACCTTGGTTATGCCGCTCTTGTTCGCCCAGCTGAGAGTCACGGGATTGTCAGCAGGCCCGTTCACCTCGCGCCCTCCCAACAGCCCACGGCTTCTTCCGGCATCCGGGACAGCGGGCGCATGATGTTCCCAAAGCCCCCTTCTCTCACGCAATGTTAACCTCCTCCCGGCCATGATTGCTTCCACACCTTGCTGACAAAGGAGACGGCGCCAGCGCTTGCGGCCAGGCGATCGGTATTCATTATGATTGAGAACCAGAAAATCCGTCCCGCTGCGGTCATCGGGCCGCTCGGCGAGCTGCTCACCCTCGATTCGCTGCCGCCAAGAGACACCCGACGCTGGGTCGTTCGGCGCAAGGCCGAAGTGGTTGCTGCCGTCAACGGTGGGCTGCTGACCATCGACGAAGCCTGCGAGCGCTATGACCTGACCATCGAGGAGTTTGCCGCCTGGCAGCGCGCCGTCGACCGGTCTGGTATGCAGGGGCTGCGGGTCACGAAGCTGCAACACTACCGTGACCTCTATGACCGCCAACAGAAATATTGACCGGCGTTTGCATGGCCTGATCAGTCCGGTTAGGCTGGCAGTCGCAGAATAGGCAAGGCGTAAAGCAAGGAGTGGATGATGGCGTACAAGATCGATGAAATCGAAGGCATTGGAGCGAAGTACGCCGAACCCCTGCAGGCAGCGGGCATCAAGACCACGGACGATTTGCTCAGCGCCTGCGGCAGCCGCAAAGGCCGCGACGACGTTGCCACGCAAACCGGATTTTCTGCCAGCCAGCTGCTCAAGTGGGCCAACATGGCCGACCTGATGCGGATTTCAGGCGTGGGCGAGGAATATTCCGAACTGCTCGAGGCCGCCGGCGTTGACACGGTCAAGGAACTGGCCACCCGCAATGCCGAGAACCTGGCAGCGAAAATGAAAGAGGTGAACGAGGCGAATAAGCTCACCCGAGCAGTGCCTGCTGCATCGCAGGTCCAGAAATGGGTCGATCAGGCCAAGACCATGGATCCCGCGATCAGCCATTGATCGAGGGGCATTGCATCCGGACACCAGGAAATCGGGAGAGGCCATGAGCGAGAATCCGGCTCAAAAGCAAAGTGTAGAACGCCTGCCTGACCAGCGGTCCTCGATGATCACTGACGAACTGAACAAGGTCCTGACCATGCTGCAGGGCGCATGCCCCAAAGACGCGATCATCAGCTTCGATTTCGATGGCAGGCTACATGTTCATGTCGACGTGCACAGCTTCGAAGACCTGCTCAAAGTCGAGGGGATCCTGCCGATCCTGGGCGGCGGCACCTTTCACGACCTGACGCGCGGGGAAACCCCGCACCGCCCCTTCCACCATCGGCTGAGCGCGATCGTCGATCGTTGAAGGCGAACCCCGGCTCGCCCCTACGCAGCCAAGCCGGCAAGATATGAACAAAGCCGAGGACCTGCAGGGCAGATCCTCGGCTTTATCGTGCATCATCGGCAACCGTCGTCAGCGGCGACCGTATCCAAGGTGCGTCATTTGACGATGAAGGTGATCGACAGGATCACCCGCCATTCGCTGATCTTGCCATCGTTGACGGTGACCTTGGTGTCCTTGACCCAGGCACCTTCGATATTGCTCACGGTCTCCGATGCCTTGGAAATGCCGCTGGAAACCGCATCCTCAAAACCCGTCGTCGAGCTGGAAATCACTTCGATTACTTTGGCGATAGCCATGGTGCTTCTCCTGAAAATCCCCTGTTTGGGTCGCCCCCAGATTGACGATCAATCCAGAAGTTCGGCCGGAACCTTGCCGCCATTGGCCGCCAGTTCCCGCATGACCTGCTTGTGCAGCCAGATGTTCATTTCAGCGCTACCGTCAAGCGCACCGGTGTAACCGAGTTCCTGGGCGAGGCCCTTGCGCTCGGTGAGGCTGGAATCGAGGCCGAGCAGCTTCATCAGGTCGACAATCGAGGTTCGCCAGTTGAGTTTCTGGTCGGACTTTGCCGCAAGGCCACTGAGGATGGCTTCCACGTCGACTTCGGAAACCGGCTGCGGTGCGACTGGGGTCGGTGCCGCGGGAGCCGCCGTGGTCTGTGCAGGAGCAGCAGGAGCCGCCTCTGCCTTCTTGCCGAAAATGGCGTCCTTGATCTTACCGAAAAAACTCATCGCGCTTCTCCTTGCTCTCTGACATTATCCCAAAGCGAGTGTGCGGGAGCCATATTGTTTTGGCAAGTCATGGGCGATGATCATGACGTTTATCGGACACGTCTGGTGTCATTTACGAACAGGAGGCCGCAGTGAATATTGCAGACATCATGAAACAGACTGGGGCGCTTGAATCCATATCACGTGAACTGGGTGTCGACCCCGCAACAGCCCGCACCGGAGCAGAGGCGCTGCTTCCCGCCATCCTCGGCGGCTTCAAGAAGCAGGCGCAGCCCGCGCCGGGCGGTCTTGGCGGACTGATCGACATGCTGGGCGGTGCCGGCGGCGGCGGCCTGCTGGAGGCAGTGACCGGCAGTGCTCCGACCCCCGCAGCACCTGGCAATGAAATCCTGGGCCAGATCTTTGGCTCGAAGGAGGTCAGCCGGACTGTTGCTGGCCAGGCCTCGCAATCGACCGGCATCGATCAAGCGCTGCTCAAGAAGATGCTGCCGCTGCTGGCCATGGCCGTCACCGGGTATCTGGCCAGCCAGAAGGCGGGCGGCGGGGCCACTCACACCGGACAGGGCGGCGGCCTTGGCGGCATGCTGGGCCAGGTTCTCGGCGGCGAGATGGGCGGCACTCAAGGCGGAGCGGCGCAAAGCGGCGGTCTTGGCGGTCTTGCCTCGCTGATCGACCTCGACGGCGATGGCAATCCACTCGACGACATTCTGGGCATGGCAGGACGGCTCGGCCGCTGACGGGCGGCGCGGCCTACTGGTCTCATGGCACCACACAAGCGTAGGGGGAGAGCCAATGATACGCAAATTCGCAGCCGAATTCGTCGGCACATTCTGGCTGGTATTCGGAGGCTGCGGTTCGGCCGTCCTGGCCGCCGGATTTCCGGAGCTCGGCATCGGGTTCACCGGTGTCTCGCTGGCCTTCGGCCTGACGGTCCTGACAATGGCCTATGCAGTCGGCGGGATTTCCGGCGGCCATTTCAATCCCGCGGTTTCGCTCGGGCTGGCGCTGGCCAATCGGTTCTCGTGGAAGGAGCTGATCCCGTACTGGATTGCTCAGGTGGTAGGCGCGGTTGCCGCCGCAGTCGTGCTCTACGCCATCGCCTCGGGCAAGACCGGGTGGAGCGCCGGCGGTTTTGCATCGAACGGCTTTGGCGACCTGTCCCCCGGCGGCTACTCGATGCAGGCAGCCCTGCTGATCGAGATCGTTCTGACGGCAGGGTTCCTGATCGTCATTTTGGGGGCGACATCAAAGGCGGCCCCTTCAGGCTTTGCGCCGATCGCGATCGGCCTGGCGCTGACCCTGATCCACCTGATCTCGATCCCCGTCACCAATACCTCGGTCAATCCGGCCCGGTCCACAGGCGTGGCCATCTTCGCCGACACCGCGGCCCTGGGCCAATTGTGGCTGTTCTGGGTCGCCCCTCTTGTGGGTTCGGCGATCGGGGCATTGATCTGGCGGGTCATGCTGTCACCTGGCGAAGCACCGGAAAACATCGGCAACGATCAATTCGTGGACGTCAGCGTGACGCACCTGGAAATCCGCAACTGAGGAGGAAGAGACTATGGGTTGGATCATTGCACTGATCGTGGGCGGCATCGCCGGCTGGCTCGCCAGCAAGGTGATGAACCGTGATGCCTCGATGGGCATTTTCTGGAATATCGTTGTCGGCTGCATCGGCTCGCTGATCGGCAATGCGGTTGCCGGACCACTGCTCGGCATCAGCGGCAGTGTGCAGGAATTTTCTCTGACCGGGCTGATCATTGCCTTCGTCGGCGCCGTGATCCTGCTCGGGATCGTCAACATGGTGCAGCGCAGGAATATCCGCTGAACCAGGCGGACTTTCGGGTGGGGTGCGCCTCACCCGAACATCCGTCACGTTTTCCGGCTGAGCCCGAATGCCCGCGATTGTGCGGGTGGGCGATGTGCCGCCCTTACCTTATTCCTGATTTACTTCCATGATCCGCAAGGCCCGCTGCTTTCCGGCACGATCGGGCCATGCGATCGACTGCCCCGGTCTCAGGCCGAGCAATCCAGCCCCAACCAGCGACAGGATCGAAATGCGTCCCGCTTCGATGTCGGCAGCTTGAGGGTAGACAAGTTGCAGCGTGCGCTCGGCGCCACTCGCCTCGTCAACAAACTTTACAGTCGATTGCATGGCGACGACATCCCCCGGCAGCCGGGAATCCTGCACAATCCTGGCGCGGTTGATCTCGGCGAGGAGCAGTTCGGCCACCTGCGGCAGCCGTTCCTCCGCCTCGATGGCAAGATTTCCGATCCGTTCAGCGTCGGTTTCACGAATCTGGATCAGTGGCCGGGCCCGGGCCTTGCGATGGGTGGTCATGGTGTTCTCCGTCAGCGCCGGTCATGCAGGCGCGGTGCGCTGGAAAAGCGCGATGTAAAGGCTGATGGTCGGTTTTGCCCCGGACTGCGCCGGACGCGGCTCTCGCTGTCCGGGGCTATTGGCCCACGAGAAGCGAACTCGCATGGCAGCGCTGACGCTGACGTGTGGCAATCCGGAACATGACACGATGATGGCCGCAAGCGATCTTCAAGTCAAACCAGGTGTCACGCCCCGATCAGTGCAGGAGCGCCTTTTGCAGGCCGCTTGCCACGCAATAAGCGCTGTTCGAAGCAAGGGCGACATGCAGCCCGGTGGCCTGGGCCAATGCCGGCCGGACAAGATTGATGGCTGCACTGCCGCCGGTCAGGACAATGCCGTTATCGTGGATATCGCGGCTCAGTTCGGGCGATATCTGGCCCAGCAGGTTCACAACCATCCTGGTGATGCCGGCAATATGCTTTTCGACCACGGGGAGCAGATCACCTATCGGCAGTTCCAGGGCTGCGGGCAATCTGTTCACAAGGTCGCGCCCCTTCAACCGGATCGTGGCGGCAGGGGCTGCCTGATCCTGGAGCATCCTGACGATGTCGCGTTTCGCGTGTTCAGCAGTGTTCATGCCGATAAGGAACTTGTGCTGAAAATGGAGATGATCGGCAATCGCGCGATCAAGCGCATCGCCTCCACCGCGTAGGGATGCAGTCGCGCAGGTTCCGCCCAGTGACAGGACGGCCGACTCCGTCGTACCGGCACCGCATTCCACGATCATGGAGCCGCGGGGATGATCGACCTGAAGGCCTGCTCCCCACGCGGCAGCCAAGGGTTCCGTCAACAGTTCGACAGCCCCCAGACCAGCATCGTTTGCCGCGGTGAGCAGCGCGCCACGCTCTGCGTTGGTAGCGTCAGCTGGCACTCCGATGATTGCGCGAAAGGAGCGAAGCCTGCGCTGGCCGACACTCGATCGCACGGCATAGGCCAGATAGTCGCGGGCCGCCGCGATATCGCAAAGCACCCCGCGATGCAGAGGGCGCACGATCCGCAGGTCTCCGGATGCACGCTCCTGCATGGGGCCAACGGCAGCTCCGGCAGTGACCAGTTCACCGGCATCGACGCGCCCCGCGAAGCAGCAGAGCGACGGCTCATCGAACAGGACACCGCCATCAGCCGACACCACCC
>NZ_JPPQ01000069.1:1074328-1077354 GCF_000743655.1 Sphingobium sp. ba1 | reverse complement strand
GAGAGTTTATCGAACGTTCAACCCGTGAGGAACTGTCCGGCCTTTAGGGGGCAACAACACCTGCACAATTGCGAACTGCTCGTCACTCATGTGCCGCCTGCCGACCTTGTCCAGGTCTATGATCTCATTGTCTTCTGCCAGTGCCTTTAGCAGCATGGCAGGAGATGGTGTGGGTGCTACTGACGCCCGGTGAAGACTATAGCAGGCGAGGGTCGAAGCGAGGGGGTCAAAGGTTTCTGGAAGGGCACCAAAATGCTTTGCCAGGCGTCCAGCAGCATAAACAAGGCCGAATGAGTCGCCGACGCGGCGAGCTGCGCCACCGTTCAACTCAATGTTCGCCTGCTCGCGAAAGCTCGCGATATGAGATTCCAGGCGGTCCCGAAATGCGACTGGATCGAGGGCAACCTTCTCCACAAGCTGCTGGAGGAAATGCCGCATTGACCAACCGTGGTTTGCGGAGGCAGCGTTGATCAAGTCCGCTATGAAATCGCCGATATCGACATAGCCGTCTGGCAACCGGTCGAATACCCCAAACTCCCGGCCGAACAACGGGATTGTGGAAAGCCGATGCGACACCGCTTCGACCACCTCAGCAGCATTTTGCCCCCCGATAATTTGCAGCAACGACTGATTTGCACTGGTCAGAAATACAAATTTGAACTTCCGAGACGTCGTGCCGTACCGCCGCTTTTCCTCTCCCTTGCCAAGAGACATGAGGAGCTGCATCAAACTATTTGCTCGCGCGCGTGGGGAGGCACCCAGTTCATAGAGGGTTCCGTCGTCGACAATCAACGGAAGATCAGAATAGTTCTGGGTTTCCCATTCGATGCCTGCCGCCGTGGTTGCAAACGATAGGGGATACTTGCCCTGATCGCCACCCAAGAATCCACCGCAGATCGATGAGACAAGATTAAGGAGTGTACTCTTGGCGCAGGCCGCCTCGCCTGGGATTTCGAAACCGCTGTTTTCATCTCGGTTTAAAAGCGAGCGCAATGGTGCTGCAAATGCTGCCATAAACATGAATTCGCATACATAATGCCCCGCAACGCGGGCGGGCACGCCTGCCAGCCAGCCCTCCAACGATTCGGCTTGACCGACACGTTCGGGTTTCAATTCGCAGATGACCTGCGCTGGCGGTGCCCCCTTAGGAGCAAAGATGTGGCCGTCGAGATACACAAAATATGACCCATTCCATCCGATCCGGTCGAATACCGCTTCGTCCACGAAATCCTCGATATCGGATAAAACGTCGATAAGCTTGGCACGACGCTTGCCGACAAATGTCATGCCTGCCGCCGCCAAGCCCGCGATCGCGTCATTTGGTCGGCGCATAAATTCGACCACGTCGATGTAGCCGATTTTATCGTACTCGGTCACCTCATACAGCAAGGCTCCGCTCCTAGCGCGGACTCCGCGCACTTTGATGTAAAAATACTTTTTCATTGATGCGTCTTTCAAAAAGTTTAGGGAGATAGATGCATCTCCCCGATTTACCCAAAATACCCAACTCATGACAAAGCACTGCACTGGATCACCAGAACAGACATCTTCATGTTGTGTTACCAATAAATATATACGCATATTACCAGCTATACTGGTCTAAATAGGTTCTATGTGTCTCTATGGGCCAGATTCAAAGATTTTAACCTTAATACCTCCCTCCTATTCATGCACGTTTTGCAAACCCATGCTTGCCCGCACGTATCCCGACCATCAGGATCATGTCTGCAAGACTCCAGCGGTCGAGCCACAGGAGCAGCAAGGTGTGATAGGGTTCGGGGATGCGCTGGCGGCGGCTACGAACCGGTTTGCCATTGCGCACGAGTATGAACCGACCGGGCCACCAATCCTGCACTGTATAGAGCAAGGGATATGGCAGATTGGTCATACGCAGCCGGGTGACGCGGATAGGGGACCGGAGGTCACGCTTCCTGTCGAATCGGAAGCGAGGTAGCTTTTTCAAACCGCGAACCACATTCACCATTTCGCCGTCCGCGATGCCGTGGAGATGCAGGTGGAAGCATCCGGTGTTGCGATTGAACTCCCCGTGAAGGCCTACGAATATGTAACCGCGCTTCCGGTAGACGTCGGCGCGTTGCAAAATGCGCAGGAACCGGCGAATTAGCTGATGCGGGTTGATGTTCCAGAGTTCTTCAGGGGTGAATATCCAGTCGCGAAATAGAATGGTGAAGCTCTTGGGATCACTCTTCATCGGCCAGCTTCCACAATGCGCCGCCGATCTTGATCCGCATCCGGCCCATATAGACCTTGCAGGCCAAGCTCTCGGATTCTTGTCCTTGCGCCGCCTTCTCCAGCAGATCGGCAAGCGCCAGGGCATCGTCACGGTTGAACAGATTGGTTGGATTACGGCAGGCTTTGCGGATCAATTTGGCCCGTTTTAGATTTTCGGCCCGCGCTTCCGCTAAGGTCGGAAACTTCTGCTTCTTCTTGCCATAGGGTGGTGCCCGATCCGGGCGACAGCGTTCTTTCGGATCGGGGAGGTCCGTGATGTTGCGGCGGGCCATCAGCAGCCCTTCTCAGCGTCACTTCCCAAGTCGGAAGTATGGGGGCGGAGACACCGAGCTTCATATTCCTCGATATCAGCGAGACTATATCGCACCGCCGAGCCAAACTTGGCATAGCGGATACCGCCGCCTTTAAACCGCTGGGCCTGGAGCCACTTTTTAGACAGATTCAATCGCAATGCCGTCTCGGCCTCAGTGAGCCATACAACTTGCTTAGTGAAGTGTTTTGGATCGTGTTTTTTCATCATGAAGTGGATTTACACGAACGAAATCAGGCAAATTTCTATCTCTGCTGTCTGGAACAAACAACGTTTAGAAGCCCGTCCTTGAGAGATCGGGGCACATCCGCGATACCCAATTCTGGAAAAGTCTGTTCCCAGCTACTGGAATGAGCGATGGCAAAAAAAGTAAGTGGGTCTAAGGTTACCCAGAAAACCAAACGTAGATCGACCAAACCCATTTCAAGGATTGTTCGCAATGTCAGTGTTCGGCGAGCGACCA
>NZ_JPPQ01000069.1:1059922-1074318 GCF_000743655.1 Sphingobium sp. ba1 | reverse complement strand
CCGAGCAGGCCGCCCCGCCATACGCCATTGCGCAAATCATCGTCGGCACTTTCGTCAGCGACTAGCTCGGCAATATCGGCGCGCACGCCCAGCCCCTTGGCAAGCGCCTGCGCCAGATCGACGTCGATGCCGACCAGTCGGCCATCCTTGCGCCAGGACCAAGGGCGATTGTCCCGATATACGGCGACCCGCAGCACGCCCAGTTCCTTGACCCGGCCCAGCGGCGCGGCCTTTGCGGCTTCGCCCAAGGGAAAGCCCGACATGCCGAGCATCGCGGCCATTGCCGCATGGTGGAGGAAGACGCGACGATCCATGGCGGCTTACTCCTGATGCTTGGTTTCAAGCCAGGCGCGGATCGCCCACCCGGCTTTCTGGCCCAGCACTTCGCCCATGGGCGGCATATAGACTTTGCCGTCATGGCTGGACCCGTGCTGGAAGCGCTGGATATACCATTCATCTCCGCTGTCGCCGACTTCCAGATAGCGGAGGTCGGGCGCAATGCCGCCGGATTCACCGTCCAGCCCGTGGCAGCGCGCGCAATTCTGGCCATAAGCCGACTCGCCGATCTTCACCGCGTCGGCATTGCCGCGATAGGGATTATGTTGCAGCCACTCCTCGCCAATGTCGGGCAACGCCGCCGTTTCCACCGCCTGGGGTGTGACATTGCCATGCGCCAACAAGGATGAGGTGATCGACGCGCCAAGTAGGCAGGTGGCGCCGATCAATGCGATACGTCCCTTATTCCTCATCATCCATCCTCGTCTCTGTCTGTCGGCCCATATCGGCCGCTCTCGCTTGTGGAGACGGGTTGTAGGGAAGCGGAGGCACGCACCCCATTGGCCATTGGTACAATCCCGCCGCACCGATAAGCCCGATAGGCCGGGCGGGCGCTGCAATGACGCGCCGATGGAGGAGAGGATTAGCCATGATGAAGGCCGCTCTGGCGGGGCTGGCGATGGTTGCGGGCATGCCTGCGCTCCATGCCGAAACGCTCTATGTCTCCAATGAACGGGGCAACAGCATCAGCGTGATCGACGCGGCCACTATGACGCCGCTCGCAACCTGGCCGGTGGGGGGGCGCCCGCGCGGCATAACGCTTAGCCTGGACGGCAAATATATCCTGCTCTGCGCCAGCAGCGATCATGCCGTGCAACTGATCGACCGCGCCACGGGCAAGATCATCGCGGACCTGCCATCGGGCCAGGACCCAGAACAGTTTTTCCTGTCGCGCGACGGACGGACGCTGTTCGTCGCCAATGAAGATGATGCGGCACTGACGGCCATCGACCTGGAAAGCCGCACAGTCGCCTTTCAGGTGGATGTCGGCAAGGAACCGGAGGGGGTCGCCCAAAGTCCCGATGGCCGATGGGTGGTCGTGACGTCGGAGGAGGATAATGTCGTCAATTGGATCGACCTGACGACCCGAACTATGGTGGCCGCCACCGAGACGGACCAGCGCCCCCGCCATGTCGAGTTCACCGCCGATGGAACGCAGCTATGGATCGCAGCCGAGATTGGCGGCACCGTCCAGATCGCCGACCCACACACGCGCAAGATCACGGCGGCGATCCGCTTTGCCATTGCGGGGGTGCAGGACCATCTGATCCTGCCCTGCGGCATCCGCTTCACGCCGGATGGCAAGACGGCGATCGTGGCGCTGGGCCGCGCCAACCATATCGCGCTGGTCGATGTGGCGATGCGCACCGTGCGCGCCTATGTGCCCGTGGGCAAGCGGGTGTGGCACGTCGCCATCAGCGCGGATGGCACGCGCGCTTATGCAGCCAATGGCTTGTCCGATAGCGTGTCGATCGTGGACCTCGCCAGTGCGAAGGTCGTCGGCACGGTGCCGGTGGGCGCTGGCCCCTGGGGGATCGCCGTCGCGCCCTGACCTCCCTGCGCCTCTGACCCAAGGAACGAGAACCAAAGTCCAATTTGCACCCCGCCGCACTCGACGCACTCTTTCGCCCGTCGGCACGACCGGCGCATAATGGGAGGGATGAGATGTCTAGGGGGAAATGGCTGGGCGGGGCTGCGATGGCGATGCTGTTCGCGCTGACCGCAACACCGGCGGCGGCGGGAACGACGGCGGAGCTGCTGAAAAGGCTCCACGAAAAGGGGATTCTGACCGACGAGGAATATCAGCAACTGGCGCAGCAGGACGAGGCGCAGGCCGCAACCGCACCCACTGCTTTGCCACCGGCTCAGGTCGCGGCCGCGTCGCTGGACGACAAGCGGCTGGTGCGGATGAGCGATAGCGGCGTCGGCATGGAAGTCGGCGGCGTTTCAGTCAAGATTTCCGGGTCGGTCAATGGCTTCTACACCCATGAAAACGGACAGGCCCCCGGCCCGAACACAACCGTAGTCGGCGGCGTGGTGCCAGTCGGTGGCAAGAGCGCGTCGGTCCGCAACGGCCTGCTGCCCGGCTATCTGAAATTCGATATTACGACCAACCAGGGCGGCTGGGATGTGGGCGCACATTTCGGCATGTATCCGGGCATCAACAGCGCGACCTATGCCGCGGGCGGGGGTGCCAATAGCGGCGGACGCAATACGGCCTTGCAGACGGCCGGTATCGATTTTCGCCAGACCTATATGACCATCGGCCGTGCGGGACTGGGCGAATTCAAGTTGGGCCGCGATATCGGACTGTTCGGATCAGAAGGCATATTGAACGACATCACCCTGTTGTCGGTGGGGTCGAGCGGCGGCAATGTCGCGCCGTCCAACACGTCGCTGGGGCGGATCGGCATCGGCTATATCTACACCGACTTTCAGCCGCAGATCACCTATTCCTCGCCAAAGCTGGGCGGCTTCCAGATTTCCGCCGGTATCTTCCAACCGCTCGAATCGCTCACCGGGCCGGGCGAGAACAGCAAGTCGCCGGGCTTTCAGGGCAAGATCGTTTATGACGGAAAATTCGGCGATCTGTCCGCGCGCGCCTGGTTGTCGGGCATCACGCAAAAACATCATCGCATCGATGGCGTGACCTATACGGGCAGCGGCTTCGATACGGGGGCGAAGATCGGCTATGGGCCGATCATGCTGACGGGCTATTATTATAATGGCTCAGGGCTGGGCACGACCGCGCTCAACCTGTTCGATACCGATGCGACCGGGGCGAAGCGCGACAGCGACGGCTTCTACCTGCAGGGGCTGGCCACGTTCGGCAAATTTTCGGTCGGCGGCAGCTATGGCGAAAGCAACCTCCATTACGCCAACGCCGCCGATGCCCTGGCCAATCCTACGCTGCTCGACAAGAGCAGCAGCTGGGTCGGTCAGGCACGCTATGGCCTGACCAGCTGGGTCACGCTGATCGGCGAATATATCCGCACCAAATCGCAGGCCCATAACGGCAATGCAGCGGAAGCCGACACGGTCGCAGCGGGCGCCATCCTGTTCTTCTGAACAGAGGGCATGGCGCGGCGGCCTCCGATCAAAGGAGGTCGCCGCGCCCAGGGGCGACAAAGGGGGAAGACGGCACAATGCGTTGCAACAGCCTGATCGCATGGGGCGCATTAATGCTGTCCTGTGCGGCCCATGTCCTGCCGGTGCCGAATGCCAGGGCACAGGAAGGCGACGCCATCGTCGTTCTGGGTCAAAGCCTACCTCTCCCGCCGGGCAGTTCGGCTTATGGATCGGTCATGATCGACCGGGATCGCCTGACCGGCAATGCCGCCAACCGCATCGAGACGATCCTGGCCGATGTTGCGGGGTTTCAGCAGTTTCGCCGTTCCGACAGCCGGTCGGCCAACCCCTCGGCGCAGGGTGCGACTCTGCGGGCATTGGGCGGCAATGCGTCCAGCCGGACGTTGGTGTTGCTGGATGGCGTGCCGATGGCAGACCCGTTTTTCGGCTATATCCCTTTTAGCGCGCTGGTGCCCGATCGCCTGTCTGCCGTGCGGGTTACGCGCGGCGGCGGATCGGGTGCTTTTGGTGCAGGCGCGGTGGCGGGCACGATCGAGCTGGCCAGTGCGGCGCGGGACGACCTGGCGGACCTATCCGCCAGCGCCTTTTACGGCAGCCGTCATGCCAGCGAAGTATCCGGTGCCCTGACGCAGGATTTAGGAAGCGGTTTCGTGTCGCTGTCTGGCCGGTGGGACCGGGGCGACGGCTTCCATACGACACCGAAATCCCAGCGCGTCGCCGCGACCACGCCAGCGGCCTATGCTGGCTGGTCGGTCAACCTGCGCGCGGTCGCACCACTGTCATCCGACATGGAAGTGCAGTTTCGCAGCCTGTTCTTCCGCGATGACCGGACGCTGCGCTTTGCCGGGGCGGACAGCCACAGCGAGGGACAGGATGCCAGCATCCGGCTGATGGTCAGGGGCCGTTGGCAAGTGGATGCGCTGGCCTATGTGCAGGCACGCAATTTCTCCAATATCGTCATCAGCGCATCGACCTATCGCAAGTCGCTCGATCAGCGGAACACGCCGTCGACCGGCCTTGGCGGCAAGATCGAGTTGCGACCGCCGGTCGGACGCGCGCATGTGCTGCGGCTCGGCATCGATACGCGGCTGGCGGACGGCATGATGGCGGAGGAAGCCTATAATGCCAATCTGGCCGCCAATCCGGTAACCGCGCGTCGCCGCGCTGGCGGGCAGCAGATCACCACCGGTCTGTTCCTGGAAGATGACTGGACGCTGGGAGCGCTGGTCCTGACGGGAGGCATTCGCGCCGATCGCTGGACGATCCGCCGGAGCTTTTTCGATAGCAGGACCGCGGCGGGCGTCGTGACGAGCAACAGCGATTTCGCCAGGCGCAGCGACTGGCAGGTCAGCGGACGTGCAGGCGCGCTGTTCCGCGTCGATCAGGACGTCGCCCTGCGCGCCGCGGCCTATACCGGCTTCCGCCTGCCCACGCTCAACGAACTCTACCGTCCGTTCGTCGTCTTCCCGATCACCACACAAGCCAATGCGGCACTCCTGCCGGAACGGCTGAAGGGGGTGGAAGTCGGGCTGGACATCAATCCTGCTGCCGATGCCACGCTTGGCCTGACGCTTTTCTACAATCGGCTGAACGATGCCATCGCCAATGTCACCATCGCCCCTAATCTGCGCCAGCGGCGCAATGTGTCGGCGGTGATCGCGAAGGGCGTCGAACTCACCGGACGCGCGCGGCTGCGCGACGCCCTGCTCCTGTCCGGCTCTTATGCCTATAGCCATAGCATCGTCCGTGCGCCGGGATTGGCGTTCGACGGCTTTGCCCCCGCCCAAAGCCCCCGCCACGCCGCCAGCGCTACCCTTGGCTGGCAACCGACAACGGGGCCTTCGGCGTTCGCGACGCTGCGCTATGTCGCCAAACAATATGAGGACGATCTCCAGGGGGATGTCCTTCCCGACGCCCTGACGGTCGATGCCTTTGCCGACCTGCCGATCGGACATGGTCTGTCGCTGGTGGCACGGGCCGAAAACCTGTTCGACGCCACTATGGTCACCCGCAATGTTGCAGGATCGATGGACTTGGGCACGCCCCGGACCCTGTGGATCGGCCTGCGTTTCATCCACTGAAGGAAGATATGATGTCGCAAGAGCTTTTCCCCGTTCCCGCCGAATGGGCGACGCGCGCCCGCATGAACGAGGACCGCCGTATGGCCGATCATAAGCGGTCGCTTGAGGATGCGGAAAGCTACTGGCTCGAACAGGCTGCGCGGCTTGACTGGATGTTACCGCCCTCCAAAGCGAGCGAAAGCAGCTTTGACGAAGCGGATTTCGGCATCAGCTGGTTTGCCGACGGCACATTGAACGTCTCCGTCAACTGCCTGGACCGCCATCTGGCCGACCATGGCGACAGCGTCGCGATCATCTGGGAGCCTGACGATCCAGCCGAAGCGCCGCGCCGCCTGACCTACCGGCAACTGCATCATGCCGTGTGCTGCTTCGCGAATGTCCTGAAAGACGCGGGCGCGCGCAAGGGCGATCGCGTCACCCTGTATCTGCCGATGATCCCGGAGGCGGCGATCGCCCTGCTGGCCTGCGCCCGGATCGGCGCGATCCATTCGGTGGTGTTTGGCGGCTTTTCCCCCGAAGCGCTGGCGGGTCGGATTACCGATTGCGATTCCACCATCCTGGTCACAGCCGACGAGGGGCGTCGTGGTGGAAAGCGCGTACCGCTCAAGGCCAATGTCGATGCCGCGCTCGCCATGGACCATTGCACCAGCATCCGTCGCGTCATCGTGGTGCAGGCAACCGGCGGCGCTATCGATATGCTGCCGGGCCGGGACATCTGGTATCATGATGCCATGGCAGGCGTCGTGTCGGACTGTCCGCCCGAACCCATGAACGCCTGCGATCCGCTGTTCCTGCTCTACACATCGGGTTCCACCGGCAAGCCCAAGGGCGTCGTGCATGGCAGCGGCGGCTATCTGCTCTGGGCCTCTCTGACGCATGAACTCTGCTTCGACTATCGGCCAGGCGACGTCTATTGGTGCGCGGCCGATATCGGCTGGGTCACGGGGCATAGCTATATCGTCTATGGCCCCCTCGCCAATGGCGCGACCACATTGATGTATGAAGGACTGCCCAGTTGGCCGACGCCCAGCCGCATCTGGCAAGTAGTCGACCGGCATCAGGTCCACACACTGTTCACCGCCCCCACCGTGCTGCGCGCGCTGATGAAGGAGGGCGACGATTTCGTCACCGCGACCGACCGATCCTCGCTCCGCTTGCTGGGCAGCGTGGGCGAGCCGATCAACCCGGAAGCGTGGCGCTGGTATCATGCCATTGCCGGGGAAGGGCGCTGCCCGATCATCGATACCTGGTGGCAGACCGAAACAGGCGCGGCGATGATCGCGCCGATGCCGGGCGCAACCGCGCTCAAACCGGGCAGTGCGACTTTCCCCTTGCCCGGTGTCGAACCGCAGATCGTCGATGGCGAAGGCGTGGTGCAGCAAGGTCCGTGCAAAGGCAATCTGGTCATCGCCCGATCCTGGCCGGGGCAGATGCAGACGGTCTGGAACGACCATGATCGCTTTTTCCAGACCTATTTCTCGACCTTTCCCGGCACCTATACGACAGGCGACGGTGCCCGGCGAGATGCGGACGGCTATTATTGGATCACCGGGCGCGTTGACGACGTCATCAACGTATCGGGCCATCGCATGGGCACCGCCGAGGTCGAGAGCGCGCTCGTCCTACATGCCAAGGTCGCCGAAGCGGCGGTGGTGGGCTTTCCCCATGATATCAAGGGGCAGGGCATCTATGCCTATGTGACGCTGAACATGGGCGAAGAGCCGAGCGACAGCCTGCGCCGGACGCTCGTGCAATGGGTCCGCGCCGAAATCGGGCCGATCGCGACTCCCGACGTCATCCAGTTCGCGCCTGGCCTGCCCAAGACCCGGTCGGGCAAGATCATGCGCCGCATCCTGCGCAAGATTGCGGAGGGCGATGTATCCGCCCAGGCGCTGGGCGATATCAGCACGCTCGCCGACCCGACGGTAGTCGAGGAGCTGGTGCGAACCCGCGCGATCGTTCCCGCCTGACCCAAGGTATAATGGAGCGCCCATCCCGCCTTCCCTAGCCTTTTGGGCATAACAGGGAATGGGAGAGACGAGATGCGCGGATGGGGCCGACTATCGACGGGAATCGCGGCCATGGCGCTGGCCCCTGCGCTTGCATCGGCGCAAACCGCCGATGCAAGCAGGTCGAAAACCATCATCGTGACCGCGCCGGGTGGGGGGATCGACAGCGATGATGGGCTGGCCCTTGGCGCGGCCGATATAACAAGAGCGGGGATGCCCGACCTGCTTTCCGCCCTCACCCGGACCATGGCGGGCGTCACCTTGCAGGATGCGCAGAATAACCCATGGCAGCCCAATCTGGTCTATCGCGGCTTCATCGCTTCCCCGCTCCAGGGGCAATCGCAGGGACTGGCCGTCTATATGGACGGGGCGCGCTTCAACCAGCCTTTTGGCGACACGGTCCAGTTCGACCTGATCCCCGAAGCCGCCATCGCCAAAATAAGCCTGCTGGATGCCAGCCCGGTCTATGGCCTCAATGCGTTGGGCGGCGCGATCCTGCTGGAAACCAAGACCGGGCGTAGCCATCCGGGATTGGAGGCCAGTGCCACCGGCGGGCGGTTCGGCTATGCCGAAGCCAGCATTGCGGGCGGCGTGGCGCGCGGGGATGTCAGCGCCTTTGGCGCGTTCCAATATAGTCGCGACGAGGGCTGGCGCGATTTCAGCCTGTCGCGCCTCTATAATGGCTATGCCGATCTGGGCTTCGACACCGCAGGCGGCGGGCTGCACCTCAAAATCGTAGGCGCGAACACGGATTTGACCGGCAATGGCGTGTCGCCGATCGAATTGCTGGCGGCCGACCGCCGGGCTGTTTTCACCTGGCCCGATAATGGCCGCAGCCGCTATGGTCGGGCAAGCCTGCACCCCTGGGTCGCGCTATCGCCAACGACCCGGATCGAAGGCACGCTCTATGCCCAGCAACTCACATTGCGGACCATGAACGGCGATGCGGCTGACATCGAAGGGTGCGAGGCGGACGATGCGGCGGGCCTGCTATGCCTGGAAACAATAGGCGCCGACGACGATGGCGAAGAGGTGCAGGCGATCCTGACCGACGCCAACGGCGACCCCATAGCCGATACGCTTGGGGGCGAAGGCTATGGCGTGCTCAATCGTGGACGCACCAAGACCAAGGCGATGGGCGCTCTGGTCCAGATCATCGACGATCGTGCCCTGCTGGGCGGTATCAACCATTTCGCGATCGGCGTCAGCTACGACACCAGCCGCACGCGCTTCGACACGTCGACCGAACTGGGGGCGCTGACCGACGATCGCAGCGTCGAGGGCCTGGGCAGCCGCATCGTCCAGCAGGATAATGCGATCGCGCCGGTCGGCCTGGTCGCCCACACCAATTATTGGGGCGTGTTCGTGCAGAACCGGGTGCCGATCGCGCCCGGCTTGTCGGCCGAAATCGGCCTCCGCTGGAACCATGCGCGGATTCAGCTCGTCGATCACATCGGCACAGCGCTCAACGGAACGCATCGGTTCAGGCGGCTCAATCCCGGTGTCGAATTGGACTATAAGATGTCCGAAGGCCTGTCGCTGCGCGCGGGCTATGCGCAGAGCAACCGCGCCCCGACTCCGGCGGAACTCTCCTGCGCAGACGAAAATGCGCCGTGCAGCCTCACCAATTTCTTCATCGCCGATCCGCCGCTCAAACAGGTGGTCGCCAAAAGCTGGGAAGCGGGCGCGTCGGGTGCGTTTGGTCTTGGCGGATGGCGGGCGAGCTGGCTCCTGTCGGCCTATCGCACCACCAATCAGGACGATATCCAATATATCGCCTCGCAAATTCGCGGGCGCGCTTATTTCCAGAATATCGGCAGCACCCGGCGGCAGGGCGTCGAAGCATCGCTGAAAGCCGAGCATGGCGGGCTGGTCGTGGGCCTGAGTTATGCCTTCACCGATGCGACCTATCGCAGCGCCATGGAGCTGAGCAGTCCGTCCAACCCGATGGCGGAGGACGAAGGCACGATCGACGTAAATCGCGGTGATCGGTTGCCCGGCATCCCCCGGCACAGCGCGACGCTGACGTTGGACTATGCGGGCAAAGGCTGGTCGGTGGGTGGCGACCTGATCGCGCGGTCGGGACAATATCTGGTCGGCGATGAGGCCAATCTGACGCCCCGGCTGCCTGGCTATGCGATCGCGAACGTGCGCGCCGGTATCGATATCGTGCCGGGCGTCACTATGTTCGGCGAAGTGCGCAACATATTCGGCCGCACCTATGAAACATTCGGAACCTTCAGCGAAGTGGATGAGATCGACCTCGTCGAAGTCCCCGGCGCCAGCAATCCGCGCGCTTATGGGCCGGGCGCCCCGCGACGCTGGTATGTCGGGGTAAGGGCGGGCTTCTAACCTTCGGGCATATCCACTCTTGGCAGCCATTTGGCTTCCAGCCCTGGATAGAAATGCGACACGCTGCGTTGCAATTCGTAGCGGGCCGCCGCCATCCCGGCGAAGCGGGCAGGGATCGGCACGCTGCCAGCCTCCACCATGTCGAGGCCGGATCGGACGGCGGCGGTCAAGGCTTCCTCCAGCCAGTCGATCCAGTCGCGTGTCTGGGCAATGGCTTCCTGCCCCGACGGATCGAAGGGACCATGGCCCGGCAACGCCGCCTGGTGCGGCAGCTTTGCGAGGCTGTCGAGGCTTGTGCGCCAACGCGGCAGGTCTGCGGTCGGTGTCGCAGGCGCGCGATCATGGAACAGCAGGTCACCGCCGATCAACAGGCCGGTCTGTTCGTCCCACAGCGCCAGATCGCCCGCACTATGCCCCGCCAGCGCCATCAGGCGTAGGCGTCGCCCGCCAAAATCCTCGGACGCCTCCGTGATTTTCCGCCCCGGCAACACCAAGTCAGTGCCGCGCATCCAGTCCCCCAGCAGGCGATACAGCGCATCGGAAAAGCCGCGCCCGTCCCGCGCCATGTCCGTGATGGTTTGCGGCAGCGCGGCAACGATCGCCGGATCGAAGGCCGCAATTCCCATGCCATGATCGGGATGCAGGTGCGTCACATAGACGCGGATGACCGGCTTGCCTGTCAGCTCTTCCGCCACTGCCTTGAGCGCCCGGCCATAGCGGAGCGAAGGGCCGCTATCGACCAGCACCGTGCCGACGGGCGTGTCGATGATCGCGATATTGGCGATAGCTCCGCCGTTGGAAGACTGGATGGGCGCATCGTCGCCGTGGATCATCCATATGCCGTCCGCCACCGCTACGGGATGGATGGGATAAGTGGTATTCGCTATGCCAGCCGTCGCCGACAGCGCCAATCCAGCGAGCATGGCCCGGCGCGTCATCGTCATGGTTGCGCCGCCAGGATCGAACCGGATTGTCGCGCCACCGGCACTTTGGCGGCATAGGTGCGCCCGTTTGTATCATGCGCCATGATCGACAGGATGGCACCAGGCGCGGCGCGGGGCATGAGGGTGATCGCCGGATCTTCCGAAACCGACGCAAAGAGCGCCATCTGGCCCAGCATGGTTCCGCTGTCCGACCGCACGCTCATCTCCTCGATCGCATAGGTGGGGATATTGGCCACCAGCCCCGTATCCATCGGATGTCGGAAGGTGATACGCAGACGGCTGCTGCCCTGCGTCCCCATGGGCCAGGCTTCCCCCCGCATCTCGCCCAGATGGGCGGCCCAATCGCCTGTGATGCGACCGACCGGCGGTGCCGAGCAACCGCCGCCCGCCGCATCGACCCATCCGCCCGCCACCAGCCACTGTCCGCTGGCCAGCTGCACCGCTCCCCTTACCGGGGTCCGCTGATCCAGCTTGATCCGGGTCGCGATATAGGGTTCCGCCAGATCCGGGCGATAGTCGATGGCGATCGGTATCGGGTTGAGATCAGCGAAGATCACCATGCGCGTCACGGGGCCAACGCCCCGCGCATCCAATGCCACGGGAAAGCTGCGCTGGTTTTCCGCCACCTGCGGATAAAGCAACCGGATGCGGGGATCGAACCGCACCGGGTCATCTCCGAAGATCAGCCGCGCATGTGCGGTCCACATCGGCGATTGCAACGGATCGTCGGGGTAGGGAGGCTGAGCAAGCACGGGCATTGCCATCGCCATTGGCAGCATGGCCACCAGAAGCTGAAAAAGCCTACGCCGCGCCATGACCTTCTCCCAAAGTCCAAGCCTAAGGCGAAGCGAAAGGCGCTACCATTGCACCTTTGGTCACGCAGCGGGGGAGGGACATATGGGCGCGAGGGGCAAAGCGATAGCTGCGATGCTTACGCTGGTTGCGACCGGCGCACAGGCCCAGCCAGAGGATGACACGCTGTTCGGCGCGGATGGCTATCGCGTCGCGCATTATCGTGCGCCCGTTCCCCGGCCCCCCGACGGTGTCGGGCGGATCGCCCCCGTCGCGGTCGCCCTGCTGCGGCCGGATATCGACGCGATCCTGATCGACGTCCTACCCGCCGAGGGCGGCCATCGCGAAGCCGATGGACGCTGGCGCCTGGCCCGCGAACGACCGAGCATCCCCGGCGCGCACTGGTTTCCCGAAGCGGGACGCGGCGACCTCTCGCCCGCGATCGACCGATGGTTTAGTGATGGCCTCGTCCGCCTGACCGGCGGTGCCAGGGACCGCATGATCATCACCTTCTGCCTTGCCGATTGCTGGATGGGCTGGAACGCGGCGCGCCGCCTGCGGGCGCTGGGCTATACCAATATCTGGTGGCTGGCGGAGGGGACCGACGGCTGGCGCGACCTGGGTCGTCCGCTGATCAACGCCCGACCGGAGGAGGGGTAGGACCAAGGTGCAATTGCACGCTTCGGCGATTCCGCCATTGATCTGGCGGACCGCGCTTTTGCGCCCATAATATCAGGAGAGATGCCATGTTTCATCGTTCGACGCTGCGCGTGGCGCTGGTCGGCCTCATGCTGGGCGGGACCGTTCTTCCAGCTTCGGCCAAGGACATCATCGTCCATATGAAAAATAAGGGCGCGGAGGGCGCGATGGTGTTCGAACCGGCCTTTGTGGAGGCCGCGCCGGGCGACGTGATTCGCTTCCAGCCCACCGATGCCAGCCATAATGCCGAAACCATGGCCACGATGCTGCCAGCGGGCGCGACGCCGATGAAGGGCGGTATGAACAAGGAAGCGGTGCTGACCGTAACCAAGCCCGGCCTCTATGGCATCAAATGCATGCCGCATTATTCGATGGGCATGGTCGCCCTGATCCAGGTAGGCAAACCCAGCGCCGCAGACATCGCAGCGGCAAAAGCGGTTAAACTCCCGCCCTTCGCCGCCAAAAGAATGACCGCGATGCTGATCAAAGTTCGGTAATCCACGACCGTTTCAACTTTGGGCGCGGGCGCAACATAGTGAGATGCGGGCGAACGGCAGTTTCTGGATCACCGCAAGTTAATTTGGACATCAACATTGCGGTGCAGTTCCGATTTGCCAATACCGAATGGCCGATCCGAGCATAAGCTGGATTTCCGACATCAATATCGGAATGGCGTGATTTGGACGCCTGCTGTCAGAATAGTGAACCGTTGGAACTCCGGCCTGGTAAGCGCTTGACATGGGGCGCTGCCAACGCGCCGAGCTACGTCTGCTATTCTACCTCCGTCACGCTCTGCGGCCGCAGGCTGTTGCCGGCCCGGCCGCTGCGGAAAGCACCGAACCAGGTCAGCGGGTTCCAGCTTGAATCGCCGTCCAGGCTGAAGGTGATGAACTCGGCGCGGCCGCCGATCGCTTCCCAGGGTACGGGACCGCCCAGGCCGTTTTCCTCCAGCGGCGCGCGGCTGTCGGCGCTGTTGTCGCGATTGTCGCCCATCAGGAAGACGTGATTTTCCGGCACGCGCACCGGGCCATACCAATCGAGCGCACTCGGCCCCATGTCGATGGTGAGATAGGTTTTGCCATTGGGCAGGATTTCCTGCCGCACCGGCAATTCGCAATAATCCTTGCCGTCCGCACCCTGCATCCGCGCGCCGGGGAATTGCAGCGGGGGGCAGGGGGCATTGCTATCGACGGGCAGGCGCAGCGGCTTCAAGATGCGCTGCTTCACCGCCACGCCGTTGAGCAGCACCTGCCCACCGCGCACTTCGATGATGTCGCCGGGCAGGCCGATGACTCGCTTGATATAATCCTCGCGCCTATTCTGCGGCGACACGATGACGATGTCGCCGCGTGCCGGTAACCGCCCGAAGATGCGTCCCTTCAGGAAGGGCAGCGGATGGAAGCTGGGCGAGACATAGGACCAGCCATAGGGGAATTTGCTCACCACCAGCCGGTCACCGGTCAGCAGCACCGGCATCATCGATTCGGACGGGATATAGAAGGGCTTGGCGACGAAGCTGTGGAAGGCCAGCACCGCCAGGATCAGCAGCGTGATGCTCTTGATCTCCTGCCACCAATTGACGTCCGATTTGGGCATCACGTCCTCGGAAGGGCTATGCGCGTCGGTGGTCGTGTCGTGCAGGCTGGTGGGATCGGTCGTCACAGGGGAAGCGCCTCGATAATGACAAAGGCCTGCGCCCAGGGATGATCGTCGGTCAGGGTCAGGTGGATGACGGGTCTATGTCCGGCTGGCACCAAAGCGTCGAGCCGGGCCAGCGCGCCACCGGTGAGGGCCAGCGTCGGCGCGCCGGACGGCGCATTGACCACGCCGATATCCTTCATGAACACGCCGGCCTTGAACCCAGTGCCGACCGCCTTGGAAAAGGCTTCCTTGGCGGCGAAGCGCTTGGCCAGCGTGCCGGCCTTGGTGAAGGGGCGGCGATTGGCCTTGGTCTGTTCGACCTCGGTGAACACGCGGCTCTCGAAGCGCGCACCGAAGCGATCGAGCGAATTTTGGATTCGCTCGATATTGCAGAGGTCGGAGCCGAGACCGATGATCACGCCATTCCTCCCCGGCACGGGGAGGGGGACCGC
>NZ_JPPQ01000069.1:1013370-1059912 GCF_000743655.1 Sphingobium sp. ba1 | reverse complement strand
GTAACGCTCATGCCCGCCCCGCCATGGTGAATTCGACCCCCGGTTCCAGCCCGATCCGCGCCGCGCTCGCCGCATCGAGCGACACGACGCCATCCGCTTCCTGCACGAAACCCCAGGTGCAGCGATAGTCCGCGAGGCGCCCGGTCGCGATCAGCATCTTGTCGCCGCCCTTCTCATGCGTCGCGCCCAGTGTCACGTCGCGCGCGCCCGCAATCGTCTTCAACTGGTCGATCTGCCCGACCATCGTCGGGCCACCGTCGAAAATATCGACATAGCCCGCATTGTCGAACCCTTCGGTCTCCAGCATCCGCATCGCCGCCCGGCCATTGGGGTGGGGCAGGCCGATGACCGCGCGCGCGCTGTCGGTCAGCATCGCGGTATAGATGGGCGTCTTGGGCATCAGGTCGGCGATGAACTGGTTGCCGTTGACGGCGTTGAATTCATCAGCCTCCTGAAAGCTCATGCCAAAGAAGCGCCCGGCCAAACCGTCCCAAAAGGGCGACCCGCCCGCCTCGTCGATCACGCCGCGCAATTCGGCAATCACCTTGTCGCCAAAGCGCTGCCGATGCCCGCGAATATAGAGATAGCGGCTACGCGACAGCAGCAGGCCCAGCCCCTCGGCCCGTTCGCGCGGATGCAGGAACAGCCCGCCGACCTCGACCGACCCTTCCAGATCGGTGGTGAGCGAGAGCATCTGCGCCCGGAATGTCCGGCCCAGTTCGCGGCTATGCTGGGTCAGCATCCCCAGCCGATAGGAATAGAAGGGCCAGCTTTGCCCCACGGTCGAGAAAATCTGGCAAGTGCCGCGCACCTGCCCCGTCTCGACATTTTCCAGCACCATGACGATCAACTCGTCGGCAATGCCATCCTCCGCCCGCGCCAGCGCCGCCTCGGTCCGCTCCAGCTTGGCCGCCAAAGACTTGCGGTCAGGCGGCAGGTTGGTGAAGCCACCCCCGGTCAGCTTCGCCATTTCATAGAGCGTCTGCAAATCCTCCGCCCGTGCGGTTCGCATGATGAAACTCAAGCGCTTACCCTCTCTTGTTCATATCTTATATTTGCCTTGCGCGATCCGCAGCAGCGCCAGCGCCGACAATTGCGCCCGTTCGGGCAGGCTGTCGGCGATCAGAAATTCGGCATCGCTATGGATGCTCCCGCCGCGCACCCCCATCGTATCGACCACCGGCACGCCGCAGGCCGCGATATTATTGCCGTCGCACACCCCGCTGGTATCGCGCCAGCCAATCTCCAGCCCCAGATCGGCTCCGCATTGCTTGACCAGCCCGAACAGGCGCTCGGCCTTGTCATCCATCGGCTTTGGCGGCCGTCCGAAACCGCCATGCAGATGCAGGCTGACGTCATGGTCGCGCGCCACAGCGGTCATCGCCCGCTCGATCAGCGCCCGCGCCGCCGCCTCATCCTGCGGTGTCCGGGGCCGGAAATTGACCCGCAACACCGCATGGTCGGGCACGACATTATTCGGCCCGCCGCCCTCGATCTTCGCCGGATTGCACGAACAGCCAGGGCCGCTCCCGGCCTTGAGCCGCAGCGCCAGATCGGCCGCCGCCAGCAGCGCGTTGCGCCCCTCATCGGGATTGCGCCCGGCATGGGCGCTGCGCCCGCTCACCACGATCGAGAAATTGCCGCTCCCCGCCCGCGCGCCCGCCAGCGTGCCATCGGGCAGGGCAGGCTCATAGGTGAAGGCCGCGATCTTGCCCGCCGCCACCGCCCGCAACAAGCCAGCGGAGGAGGGGCTGCCCACTTCTTCGTCGCTATTGATGACGACGTCATAGCCAAGTGCTTGCGCCGCGTCCGTCCCCTCGATCGCCCGCAGCGCCGACAGCATGACCGCAATGCCGCCCTTCATGTCGGCGACCCCCGGCCCGTTCAGCACGCCGGATTCGATCCAGCGCTGCGCCCGGAACGGG
This sequence comes from Sphingobium sp. ba1, assembly GCF_000743655.1. Taxonomy (NCBI): domain Bacteria; kingdom Pseudomonadati; phylum Pseudomonadota; class Alphaproteobacteria; order Sphingomonadales; family Sphingobiaceae; genus Sphingobium; species Sphingobium sp. ba1. Next base: position 1,057,987 of record NZ_JPPQ01000069.1, on the reverse strand, counting down.
TGATCGGCGGCAAAGACCGTGTCCATATGCCCGGTGAGCAAAATCTGCACCGGTGCTTGCGGCCGCACCGACAAATGCAGATGCTGCCCATGGATGATCATCTCGACCTGCCCATCGGCGCGCATCGTCTCGACCGGTGCCGCATCGATCAGCGTCACGTCGCCCGGCAGCACGGCAAAGCTATCCGCCAGCGCGCTGGCCATCCGCGCCAGCCCGTCCAGATGCCGCGACCCGCTGTTGATCGCCGCCCAATCCTGCACCTGCGACAGCATAGGCGCAGCGGCGGCCCGCTCCAGCAGGGCGGCTTCGATCGTTGATAAGGAGTTCATGGCAAGGGTCTATCAGAGCGCGTCGCGCGCCTCCACCCCCACCGCGTCAGAAGTCGTAGGTCAGCGTCAACCGGCTCAGCGTGTCCAGATCGCGCGCGCTCAGCAGCGTTTCCGACTCATATTGGACGTTGTAGGACAGGGCGGCCGACAGCCGTGCCGCCACCTTCGTCTCGATCGCGGTCAGCGAGTTGAGCGAATAAACCTCGCTCTCGGCATAGCCCGCCGCCGTCTGCTTGAGCGTCAGCGTCGGCGACAAGCGCCACACCGCCGCCATCGATCCACGCGCGCCGAGCTTGGTTTCGCGCTCGCCGGTCAGATATTTGGCGTGTCGCACCGACGGACCGATATCGACCTGCAAATCCAGCGGCTGGCTGACGATCAGCTTGTAACCGATACCGACCGACCCGGTATAGCGTTCGTCATAGCCGATCGACGTATCCCGCTCGAACTGGGTCAGCCCATAGGCGAAACCGCGCGGATCGAACTGATAGCGTGGCTCGTAGCTGGCGAGATAGCGTTCGCGCGAGGTCACGCCATTGGCGCGACGATAATCCGCCGTCGCGCTCAGCTTGTGCGTCCATTGAAGGCCTGCGCGAGTCGCCGTGGCCGTGCCGCTCAGGCCCAGTTCGCTAGTGGAGCCGGTCGAGCGGAACCCGCCCGCCTCGACCCGCCCGGTCCATAATTCGGTGAACCGCGCCTCGCGAATCACGGTGTCGTGAGTCGCCTTGGTGCGTTCCTTCCAGCTATTGACCATCCGCTGGATCTCGTCACCCGACGCGGGATTGGTCTGCCGCGCGATCTTGGCGACGGTGGCGATCTCCGTCTCGCTGCCATTGGCGATTGCCGCCTCCAGCATTTCGCGTACCGATGACGGCAGCAAAACGGGGTCGGCGGCCAAAGCAGGGGCGGCAAACAGGAACGATATCAGGATCAAACAGGCACGCATGGCTCCGTCATACCCGCTCGACGGCAAAACTTAAGCCCCTAAGTGCCTGTTTTGCGCACGGCCTGCCGCAGGAACGGTATCGCAACGGTCAGATCAACGATTTGAATTCCTGCAGGATATCGCGATACAGCTTGCGCTTGAACGGTACGATCAGTTCCGGCAACGTTTCAGGCTCGGCCCATTTCCAGCTGCGAAATTCGGGATGCTTGGTCTGAATATTGACGTCGCTATCCTGCCCCAGGAAACGAGCGAGATACCAATATTGGCGCTGGCCGCGATATTTGCCGCCCCATAATTTGCCCAGCAATTCAGGCGGCAGATCGTAGAAATGCTCATCCCTGGCCTTGGCGATGATCTCGACATGCTCCGGCCCGATGCCGGTTTCCTCGCCCAGTTCGCGCAGCGCCGCGGCCTTGGCGTCCTCGCCCTCGTCGATCCCGCCCTGCGGCATTTGCCAGGCTTCCACGACATTATCGAGCCGTTGGCCGACGAAAACCTTACCATCCCTGTTGACCAGCATGATGCCGACGCACGGCCGATATGCCATTTCCCGTTCATTGGGCGTGGAAGCCATAAATCCCCTGAATCTTTCTCATATGGTGCCACAGACCCCAGCAGGGCACCGAACCTAAGGATAAGCGCGGCTGCCGTGCGCGTCCATGGATCGAATCGCGCATGGCCTGATTTGCGACGGGCCGTTGGTCCACAATATGCCCGATAGGGTGGTTGGAACCCGGCCCGGTGCCGCGCATTGCCCCATCATGTCCAGCAACGCCCCCGTCCTCCTCTGGCTCCGCCAGGATCTGCGCCTGTCCGATCAGGCCGCGCTCGCCGCTGCGGTGGAGGAGGGGCCGGTCATCCCGGTCTATATATTGGACGATGACATGCCGCGCAGTTGGGCGATGGGTGGCGCGTCGCGTTGGTGGCTGCACCACAGCCTGACCAGCCTGGACGAGCGGCTGCGCGAAAAGGGGTCGCGTCTCATCCTGCGGCGCGGGGCGTCGGCCGAGATACTGGCGCAACTGGCCGAAGAAACCGGCGCGCGCCGCGTCCATGCCCTGCACCATTATGAACCCTGGTGGCGTAACGCCGAAAAGGCGGTGGCCAAGGCGCTTGACCTTTGCCTCCACGATGGCGGTCTGCTGCTGCCGCCCGGTGCCGTGCGGACCGGGGCAGGGGGCATCTATCGCATCTACACGCCCTTTTCCCGCGCGGTGATGGAGCATATGCCACCGCCCACGCCGACCCGCGCGCCTGCGGCCATTCCGTCCCCGGATCAATGGCCAGCCAGCGACGCGCTGGAGGACTGGGCCTTGCTCCCCACCAGGCCCGATTGGGCGACCGGCTTCACCGAAGACTGGACGCCCGGCGAAGCAGGCGCGCGTGCGCACCTCAACAGCTTTCTCGATGCAGTCGGCGACTATCCGGTCGCGCGCAACCTGCCCTCGGTCGAAGGCTCCTCGCGCTTGTCGCCCCATCTCCACTTCGGCGAAATCTCGCCCGCTACCGTCTGGCACCGCGTTGCCGCTTCAGGACAGGATGCAACAGTCTATCTCAAGGAGCTGATCTGGCGCGATTATGCTCATGTGCAGATTTGCCAGATGCCGACCTATGGCTCGGAAAATGCCCGGTCGGATTTCGATGCGCTGCAATGGCGCGACCTGCGCAGCGCCGGGTCGGACTTTACCGCCTGGAAGACCGGGCGCACCGGCTATCCGATCGTGGATGCGGGCATGCGCCAGCTTTGGGCGACCGGCTGGATGCATAACCGCATCCGCATGATCGCCGCTAGCTTCCTCATCAAACATCTGTTGATCGACTGGCGCCACGGCGCACGCTGGTTCTGGGACACGCTCGTTGATGCCAGCTACGCCAATAATAGCGTCAATTGGCAATGGGTCGCGGGCAGCGGCGTTGACGCCAATCTGTTCACCCGCATCATGGCCCCGCTCAGCCAGTCGGAAAAATTCGACGCCGCCGCCTATATCCGCCGTTGGGTGCCCGAACTGGCCGATCTCAACGACAGCGTTATCCACGACCCTGACGCCCATGGCGCGCGCCCCGCCGCTTATCCACCCAAGATCATCGAGCATCGTGAAGGCCGCGAGCGCGCCTTAGCGGCCTATTGCCACGCAAAGGGGTGATTGCAGCGCCCGCCTGCTTCGGGCAGGAATGACGCCATGAATGCAGTCGATCCACGCCGCGGCCGCCGCGCGCTTTCCGTGCGCCAGCCGCCCCGTTCCGGCAAGCCCAGCCGGATGGGCCGCGCGTTGGGACCGCTCTTCCATCGCCTGCTCGACCGGATCGACCGGGGGCTGGATCAAGGGTCGCTCGACGCCACCCTGCCCGACGGCGCGCGCCGGATGCTGGGCGGTCGGACGCCGGGGCCGCATTGCGAAGTCCATCTCGTCCACTGGCGCGCACTGGTGCGGCTGGCGACCGGCGGGTCGGCGGGCTGGTATCGCGCCTGGGCGGCGGGCGAATGGACCAGCCCAGACCCGGTGCCGCTCTTTGCCCTGTTCATGACCAATGCCGTCGCGCTCGGCCGCGTCGCGCGCCCCAATGGCCCGACCCGCTGGATCGGCTGCGCCATCCACTGGGCACGGCGCAATAGCCGCACCGGGTCGCGCCACAATATCGCCTATCATTATGATCTGGGCAATGATTTCTACCAGCTCTGGCTGGACGATCTCATGCATTATTCCAGTGCCTTGTTCGTAGACCCTGACAGCGGGTCGGAAGACCTGGAACAGGCCCAGCGGCGCAAGGTCGATGCGATTCTCGACCGGCTGGCGCTCAAGAATGGCGATAGCCTGCTCGAAATTGGCTGCGGTTGGGGCGGCCTCGCCGAACAGGCGATGGAGCGGCAGACGATCGCCTATACTGGCCTGACGCTCTCGACCGAGCAGGCCGACTATGCCCGCGACAGGCTCGGCTCCGGCGCGCAAATCTGCCTCACCGACTATCGCGATGCGCAGGGCCAATGTGACGCCATCGCCAGCGTCGAAATGGTCGAAGCCGTCGGCCAGCGCTATTGGCCCGCCTATCTCGCCACCATCCACCGCTTGCTCAAGCCCGGCGGCCGCGCGGCGATCCAATATATCCTGATCGATGACGCGATCTTCGACCGCTATGCGCGCGGCGCGGACTTCATCCAGACCTATATCTTCCCCGGCGGGATGCTGATGTCGGAAAGCCGCTTCCGCGCGTTGGCTGAGCAACAGGGGCTGGAGTGGCGCGACATCTACCGCTTCGGCCAGCATTATGCGCAGACACTCCGCCGCTGGCGCTTACGCTTCGACCTAGCGATCGAGCAAGGCCTGCTGCCCGCCAGTTTCGACCAACATTTCGTGGCCTTATGGCGCTATTATCTGATGTATTGCGAAGGCGGCTTCCGCGGCGGCGGCATCGACGTGGCACAAGTGACGCTGGTGAAGCCCGCCTAAAACCGCCGTTCGTGTCGAGCGCAGTCGAGAAACGCCCGCGCCGCGTTCAGCCCTCAACCCGCATCCGGTGCCCGGTCGGCGTATCCGCCGCGACCAGTCCGACAATCGCATCGGCCACGACCTCCGGCCCCTTGAGCGTCGCAGGGTCTTCCCCCGGAAAGGCCCGCGCGCGCATCGCCGTGCGGGTCGCGCCCGGATCGACGATATGGGTGCGGATGGCCGAGATATTCTTCATCTCCTCACCATAGGCACCCACCAGCGTTTCCAGCGCCGCCTTCGACGCACCATAGGCACCCCAATAAGCGCGCGGGCTGACGACCGACGACGTCACCGCCACCACCCGCGCATCCTTGCTGGCCCGCAGCATCCCGTCGAACGCCGCGATCAGCGCCTGGGGGGCAGCGATATTGAGCGTCAACAGTCGCGCAAATTCCTTGGCGTCGATCGCCGGCACCGCCGCCAGCGCGCCCAGCGTCGCGGCGTTCAGCACCAATATATCGAGCGCGTCCCAGCGCCCCCCGATCGCCTGCGCCAGCCGCCCGATGCTCTCGCCATCGATCAGGTCGAGCGGCGCGATCGTCGCGCTGCCGCCTGCGGCGTGGATGCGCTCCTCCACCTCTTCCAGCCCGCCGGTCGTCCGCGCGGTCAGCACGACATGCGCACCCGCCCGGCCCAAAGCCTCGGCCGTGGCCGCGCCAATGCCACGACTGGCCCCGGTGACGAGCGCCAATTTGCCGGAGAGGGGGCCGGAGCGAGAGGAAGTGTCAGTCATAGCATCTCGTCATTTTCAAACTGATTTATGTTCCGTTCGCCCTGAGCCTGTCGAAGGGCCTCACTTCCTGCACAAGGAAGGGGCTTCGACAGGCTCAGCCCGAACGGATCTTTTAGGTTCGGAGAAAAGCGCAAGGAAAGCCCGTCAGGCCACCCGCTCGGCCAGCAATTCCAGCTGATTGGTCACCACCACATCATCCTGATCCGTCAGCGCGGTGGGATAATCGCCGGTGAAACAGGCGTCGCAATATTGCGGCCGCGTGTCGGCCCGCTTCGCCTCGCCCAGTGCCTTGTACAGGCCATCGATCGAGATGAAGGACAGGCTGTCGGCATGGATGAAATCCTGCATGCCGCCCACGTCCAGCTTGTGCGCCAGCAGCTTGGTGCGTTCGGGCGTATCGACGCCATAGAAGCAGCTATGCTTGGTCGGCGGGGATGCGATCCGCATGTGAACCTCTGCCGCGCCCGCCTCGCGCATCATCTGCACGATCTTCAAGCTGGTCGTCCCGCGCACGATCGAATCGTCGATCAGCACGATCCGCTTGCCTTTGATCAGCGCGCGGTTGGCATTATGCTTCAGCTTCACACCCAGATGGCGCACCTTGTCGCCCGGCTGGATGAAGGTCCGCCCGATATAGTGCGACCGGATGATGCCGAGTTCAAACGGAATGCCCGATTGCTGGGCATAGCCGATCGCCGCGGGCACGCCGCTGTCGGGCACGGGGATCACATAATCCGCCTCGACCGGATTCTCGATCGCCAGTTGCGCGCCGATCGCCTTGCGGACCGAATAGACGCTCGACCCGTCGACGATCGAATCGGGGCGGCTGAAATAGACATGCTCGAAGATACAGGGACGCGGATGCACCGGGCCGAACGGCCGATGCGACCGAATCTCGCCTTCATTGGTGACGATCACCAGTTCGCCCGGCTCGATCGTGCGCAGATATTCGGCACCCACCACGTCGAGCGCGACCGTCTCGGATGCGAAGATCGTCGTATCGCCGAGCTTGCCCATCACCAGCGGCCGGATGCCCAGCGGATCGCGACAGGCGATCATCCCTTCGGGCGTCATGACGATCAGCGAATAGGCACCCTCGACCTGCTTCAACGCATCGATGAACTTGTCGAGCAGCGTGCGATAGCTGGACGTCGCCACCAGATGGATGATGACCTCGGTATCCGACGTCGACTGAAAGATCGACCCGCGCCGAATCAGCTCGCGCCGCACCTTCATCGCGTTGGAGATATTGCCATTATGAGCGATCGCGAATCCGCCCGAATTCAGTTCGGCATAGAGCGGCTGCACATTGCGCAGCGACGTCTCGCCGGTGGTCGAATAGCGCACATGGCCGCATGCCGCGTCGCCCGGCAATCCGCGAATCACCTCGTCCCGGTCGAAATTCCCCGCCACATGGCCCATGGCCCGGTGGGTGTGGAAATCATGCCCGTCCCAACTGGTGATACCGGCGGCTTCCTGCCCCCGATGCTGGAGCGCGTGGAGGCCAAGCGCGACGATAGCGGACGCCGTATCAGCGCCCGAAACGCCGAAAATGCCGCATTCCTCGCGCAACTTGTCGTCGTCGAAGGGGTTCGTAGTCATCATGGGTGCGAGCGGTTCCATAGCCGTTCCTGACAACCCATAAGGAATATCCAGGGGTCGTCGTTGAGCGCGCATATAGTCACTCGAAGCCGCTTTGTCGCCCTCCTGTCACAAAAAAGCGTCGAGCGGCGATTTCGACTGGTCGGGACTGCGCCGCCGGACCCCGTCATCAGGGCGCGATGACCCATCCCGCCAGCGCCCCGCCCGCCACGATCGCGGGCGTCACCCACGCGCCCTTGACCCGCCAGGCCACGACCAAAGCAACCAGGAACAGCAGCATCGCGAAGACCGGCCTGTCCACGCGCGCGCCCGTCGCCTGGGCCAATTGCACGAATGTCGCGGCGATGATGCCCACGACGGCGGCCGCCACGCCGGTCAGCATCCGGTGCAGCGCCGGATTTTCGACAACCGCTTCCAGCCGTTCGAAAAAGATCATCGAAAAGGCGAAGGCAGGCAGGAACATCCCCGCCGTCACTGCCAGCGCGCCGATCGGCCCGCCCGCGACATAGCCGACGAAGGTCGCGAAGATCACCAGCGGCGCAGGCAATATCCCTGCGAGGGCGATCCCGTCGAGGAAAGCTGAATCGCTGATCCACCCGCGCCCGACCGTATCGGCACGGACATAGGGAATGGCGGTATAGGCTCCGCCAAAGGTCAGCAGACCACCCTTCAATCCGGCGATGAACAGCATCGCCACGGTGGCTGGGGCAGCGGCTACCATCTGCGCTGCCGTTTCCGCTTCGCCCGCAACATGGCCGATCATCCCCGCGCCGATGACCGGCACGATCAGCAGCAGCGCGGCGATCACCGGCCTGTTGGCCAGCGCATAGGCGGCCCCGCCCGCGATCAATATGACCCAGAATGGCACATTCGCCAGCGTCGCGACCAGCGCCACCACGGCGATCACCGCCAGCGTCCGATCCTCGATGATATGCTGACCAATCCGCACGACGGCCCGCAAGATGATCGCCAGCACCACGATCTGCACGCCGAGCAAAACGCCCGCAAGTCCCGCATTGCCGGCGATCCAGCCGACATAAAGCCAGCCCGCGACCATCATCAGCGCTAGTCCCGGCAGCATGAAGCCCAGCCCGGCGAGCAGTCCGCCCATCCGCCCGCGCGCCATCATCCCCAGATGGACGCACAGTTCATGGGCTTCGGGTCCGGGCAATATCTGCAACACCGCGAGCAATCGGTTGAAGCGCCCAGGCGTGATCCAGCGCTCCTCCTCGACCAACGCATGGCGCACCATCGCGATCTGCGCCACCGGCCCGCCAAAGGCGAGCGCGCCGAAACGCAGGAATTTGAGGAACAGCGCGATCAGGCTGATGCGCGGCGGCTGTATGTCGGTAATCGGGTCGGTCATCTAACGCTCCTCACGCCGCAGTCACGACGAATGGAACGGACTTGGACGGACCCCGTCTGACCGGGCGTCCGTGTTGGCCCGATGGCATCGGCTATCGGCGAAGTAGGCGCGGACTGTCAATCTCGTCGTTGCGCTGCGTAAATCCCCGTCCATCCGCAAAACGCCCCACTGGCATTGCCCTGCATGCCCCGCTACAGACGCAGCCCTGATGCATCGTTTCGCCAATCCCGCCCGCTTCCTCAAGATCGCGCGCCCGTTGACGGGCTGGCTGTTCTGGCCGGGGCTTGCCCTATTGCTGGCGGGCTGCGCGTGCGGCCTGTGGCTGACGCCCGCCGACTATTTGCAGGGGCAGACGGTGCGCATCCTTTATATCCATGTGCCTGCCGCCTGGCTCGGTATGGGCGGCTGGACCGGCATCGCCATCGCCGCGCTGATGCAACTGGTGTGGCGGCATCCGCTTGCCGCCGTGGCAGGCCGCGCGATCGCCGCGCCCGGCGCGCTGTTCACTGCCATATGCCTGGCCACGGGATCGATCTGGGGTCGCCCGACCTGGGGCACCTGGTGGGAATGGGACGGGCGGATGACCTCCATGCTGGTCCTGCTTTTCCTCTATCTTGGCTATATCGCGCTCGCCAATGCCAGCGCCCGCCAAGGGGCCGGGCAGGGCGGCGTCAGCAACGTCACTGCCATCTTCGGCCTTGTCGGTGCGGTCAATATTCCCATCATCAATCGCTCGGTCGTGTGGTGGAACAGCCTGCATCAGGGGCCATCCATCACCATGCGCGGGTCAAGCATCGACATGGCGATCCTGTGGCCGCTGGGCCTGACGCTGCTCGGCTTCACACTCTGGTTCGGCGCGATCGTCCTGATGCGGATGCGCGCGATATTGGCGCAGAACAAGGTCGAGGCGCGCATGCAGCGTCTCGCGAGAGGGTGACCCCGATGCAGCAATGGACCTTCGTCATCGCCGCTTATGCGGTCACCCTGCTGGGCACGGCGGCGGTCAGCTGGCTTAGCTGGCGCGCGATGCGCCGTGCCGAGGCCCAGGCCGAGCAACTGGCGGACCGCGCATGAAGGCCAAGCATCAACGGCTGATCCTCGCGCTCGCTGCATTGGTGGCGCTCATCGGTGCGGGCCTGCTCGCCGCCTCCGCGCTCAAGGATGAAGCCGCCTATTTCTATGCGCCGGGCGATGTGAAGACCAAGGGTGTCGAACCCGGCAAGCCGATCCGCCTTGGCGGCATGGTGGTCAAGGACAGCCTCAAGCGCGCGCCCGATGGCGTCACCATCACTTTCGACGTTACCGACGGCAAGGCCACCGTGCCCGCCACCTTCAGCGGCATCGCGCCCGACCTGTTCAAGGAAGGCAGCGGCGTCGTCGCCGAAGGATCGTTCGATACCAAAGGCACCTTCGTCGCCACCAACCTGCTCGCCAAACATGACGAACGCTATATGCCCCGCGAGTTGGAAGGCATGAGCTACAACGAAACCACCCGTGAAATCGAGGTGGACCAGTGAGGCTGTACGATATTCTCATCCTCCCCTGGCAGGGGAGGTGGCAACGCGAAGCGTTGACGGAGGGGTGTCACCCTCTCGATAGCAGGACACCCCTCCGTCTGGCCTGCGGCCAGCCACCTCCCCCACAGGGGGAGGATCATTTTTGCGTGGATAAGGCCCTATGATCGCCGAAATCGGCCTCGCCGCGCTCTGGCTCGCCGCTGCGCTGGCGCTGCTCCAGCTTGTCCTCGCCTTCACGGGCCTTAAGGGCAACAAGCCCGACCTGCTCGCCGCCGTGCGTCCCGCCGCCGTGGCGCAGGGCGTGTTGACCGCCATCGCCTTCATCGCGCTCGTCACGCTCTTTTTGCGCTCGGACATGTCGGTGCTGCTGGTCGCGACCAACAGCCATTCGGCCAAGCCTTGGCTCTATAAATTCGCGGGCACATGGGGCAATCATGAAGGGTCGATGCTGCTCTGGGTCACGGTCATGGGCGTCGCCGGAGCCGCCGTTGCGCTGTTCGAGCGCGCGCTGCGCCGCGACACCCATATAGCGACACTGGGCGGCCAAGCCGCGATTTCGCTCGGCTTCTACGCCTTCCTGCTCTTCTCCTCCAACCCCTTCGCCCGCATCGCCCCCGCGCCAGCGGACGGGCAGGGGCTGAACCCGCTGCTGCAAGATCCCGGTCTCGCCTTCCATCCGCCCACGCTCTATATCGGCTATGTCGGCCTCTCGGTCGCTTTCTCCTTCGCGATCGGCGCGTTGCTGACGCGGCAGGTCGATGCCGCCTTTGCCCGCGCGATGCGCCCCTGGGTGCTGGCCGCCTGGGTGATGCTGACGCTGGGCATCACCGCGGGCAGCTATTGGGCCTATTATGAATTGGGCTGGGGCGGCTGGTGGTTCTGGGATCCGGTCGAAAACGCCTCGCTCATGCCCTGGCTCGCCGCGACAGCCTTGCTCCACAGCGTTACCGTGCTGGCGACCCGCGACGCTCTGCGCGCCTGGACGGTCATGCTGGCGGTCGTCGCCTTCTCCATGTCGATGGTCGGCACCTTCCTCGTCCGTTCGGGTATCCTCACCAGCGTCCATGCCTTCGCGGTGGACCCGGAACGCGGCAGTTTCATCCTCGGCCTGCTCGCCCTCTATATCGGCGGCGCGCTCGCCCTTTTCGGTTGGCGCATCGGTGCCGTACGCGAAGGCGCGCCATTCGAGTTGGTTAGCCGTGAAACCATGTTGGTTATCAATAACTTGCTGCTGACGGTCATATTGGGACTGGTCCTGGTCGGTACCCTCTATCCGCTGATGACCGAAGCCTTTGGCCACAAAGTCTCGGTCGGCGCGCCCTATTTCGACCGGATCGCCGGGCCGATCGCGCTCGCGCTGATGATCGCCATGGCTGTCGGCCCCTTGGTGCGTTGGCGCAGGGACGATGCGCGGGTGGTGACCAAACGTTTGTTAATTCCCTTTCTCATAGCGCTATCCTTGTCCGCTTCGCTGTCCGTTTTGGCCTGGGGCCGCATCGGCATCCTGCCGTTCCTTGGCCTCGTCATCGCCGGAGCGGTCGGAGTCGCCAGCCTCGCGCCGTTGTGGAAACGCAATCTGCGCCGCACCCCGCTCTTCACCTATGGCATGGTCATCGCGCATCTCGGCTGCGCGGTCAGCTTAGGCGGCATGGCCAGCGACTCCGCCTTCACGGTCGAGAAACTGGTCGCCGCCCGCCCCGGCGACATGATCCAGACCGCAGGTTGGCAACTGCGATTCGTACAGATCCAACCCATAGCGGGCGATAACTGGACCGCGCTCCAGGCCGACATGGAAGTCCGTCGCGGCGGCGCGCCGGTGATGATCCACCCCCAATCCCGCTTCTTCGCCTCGCCTCCGACCACCACCAGCGAAGCGGCCTTGCTCACCCGCTGGGACGGCCAACTTTACGTCGTGCTGGGAGAGGAAGTCGACGGCGGTCGCTGGCAATTGCGCATCTGGTGGAAGCCCTTCGTCACCCTCATCTGGTTCGGCGGCATCCTGATTGCGCTGGGCGGCTTCCTCGCGCTGCTGGGCCGCGAACGACGCGGCTGGCTGATGAAGTGGCGCGCCAGGGCGGCCACCGCATGAGGAAGCTCCTGATCTGGCTGCCGCTTGGGCTTTTCCTGGGCTTCATCGCCCTGTTCGCCAGCGGCTTGTTCCAGCCCGATGACCGCGTCATCCATTCCCGCCTGATCGGCCAGCCGCTCCCGGCCTTCACGCTGCCCGCCGCCGCCAGCGACCGCCCGCCACTCGCCAGCGCGCAAATGGCCACCGGCCAGCCCCGCCTGCTCAACATCTTTGCCAGCTGGTGCGTCCCGTGCGCAGCGGAAGCCCCGCAATTGCTGGCGCTCAAACAGGCCGGTGTCCCGATCGACGCCATCGCCATCCGCGACGCCCGGCCCGATGTCGATGCCTTCCTCGCCCGCTACGGCAATCCCTACGCCCGCATCGGCCTCGACGCCCGCAGCGCCGTCCAAATCGCGCTCGGCTCGTCCGGCGTGCCCGAAACCTTCGTCATCGATGGCAAGGGGCGCATCGCCTACCAGCATATTGGCGACATCCGCGCCGACGATGTGCCGATGATCCTCGAAAAGCTGAGGGCCGCGCAATGAGACTGATCATGGCTTTCCTCCTCGCGCTGATCGCGACGCCGCTCGCCGCCCAGACCGCGCTGCCGCCTGCGCCCTATGCCGATCGCCAACTCGCCGACCCCGCACAGGAGCGCAAGGCCAAGGCGCTGATGGAAACCATCCGCTGCCTCACCTGTCAGAGCCAGTCGATCGCCGACAGCAATGCCAGCATGGCCGGCGACATGCGCTCGCAAATCCGAGAACGGATCATGGCGGGCGAGCAGCCCGAAGCGATCCGCACCTGGCTGATCGCCCGCTATGGCGACTGGGTCAGCTACGAGCCTACCGCCGCCCCCATCCTCTGGCCGCTCTGGGGTGCACCCTTGCTGCTGCTTGGCCTTGGCCTGCTGCTCCTGCGCGGCCGGATCAAGCGAAAGGTGCGGTCATGACCGGCTGGTTCCTCGCCTTCGGCCTCGCGGCTCTGGCTTTCCTCGCCATGCTGCTGCTTGGCCGCATCCCCCGTTCCGCGCGGGAGATCAGCGCGGCCGCGCTCCTGCTGGGGCTGGCGGGCTATGCCTGGCAGGGGAACCCCAGCCTTGCCGGTGCGCCGCGGTCGACCAAGCCGGTCGAGGGCCAGTTTGACGAGAAGCTGGCCGAAGAACGGCGCAGCCTCGGCGAACGTTTCGGCCCGACCGGGCAATGGCTGATTCTGTCCGATGGCCTGGGCCGTCAGGGCAAGACAAAGGATGCCGCCAACATCCTGCTATCCGGCCTGCGCGCCAGGCCCGACGACGCCACGCTCTGGCTCGGCTTTGGCAATGCGCTGGTCGCCCATGCCGATGGCATATTGTCGCCGGGCGCGGATTTCGCGTTCCGGCGGGCCATGGCGCTGGATGGCGAAGGTCTCGCGCCGCGCTATTTCTACGGCCTGGCGCTGGCACGCAACAACCAGTTGCAGGCTGCTCGTGGCATCTGGGCGCCGTTGGCGGATAGCGCGCCGGAAGGCAGCCGGATGAAAACGGAACTTCAAGCCAATATCGCGCGTATCGATGCCCTTCTGGCTCAGGATGGAACGGCCGCACCTTAGGCACGCAGCGTCGCATTGCACGCCCCCGGAGGGCATGGTAGGGCGCGGCGGTTTGTGGGGTGACAGCATCGTCCGTCATCGCTTCTCTTCGGATGTCGACACAGTATGACCATTGCGTTTTTCCTGCATGGCTGACCTGCTTCCCAACACCGCGCCGACGTCCGGCGAGGAAGAATCCGGCCACGGCCATGCCCGGCAGAAGGCCACCGTCAAGCTGGTGGTCGGCGCGATCGGCATCGTCTTTGGCGACATCGGCACCAGCCCGCTCTACGCCTTCCGCGAAACCTTCGCCGGGCATCATGAACTGACGCTCGACCCCGACCATATATTGGGCGTCATCAGCCTGATGTTCTGGTCGATGATGCTGGTGGTGACGCTGAAATATGTCAGCATCATCATGCGCGCGGATAATAAGGGCGAGGGCGGCAGCCTTGCGCTGCTCGCACTGATCAACGGCCAGACCAAGACGCAGCGCTGGTCGCGCGGCATCGTCCTGCTTGGCGTCTTTGCGACGGCGCTCTTCTACGGCGACTCGATGATCACACCGGCCGTCTCGGTCCTGTCGGCGGTCGAGGGTCTTGCCGTTTATAATCCGGTGCTGGCCCCTGCGATCCTGCCAGTGGTGATCCTGATTCTTGTCGGGTTGTTCTGGATACAGGGGCTGGGCACCAACAAGGTCGCGACCCTGTTCGGTCCGATCATGCTGCTCTATTTCGTGACGATCGCGACGCTGGGCATTCTCTCGATCATCAAGACGCCCGGCATCCTCTACGCCTTCAACCCCTATTGGGCGGTGATGTTCTTCGTCACTGATCCGCTGCCCGCCTTCCTGGCGCTCGGCTCGGTCGTGCTGGCGGTGACGGGGGCCGAAGCCCTGTATGCCGATATGGGCCATTTCGGCCGCAATCCGATCCGCGTGTCCTGGCTCGCCTTCGTCCTGCCCGCGCTGATGCTCAACTATATGGGGCAGGGCGCGTTGCTGTTCCGGGAGGGGGCCGCAGCGCTCGACAGTCCCTTCTACAATCTCGCGCCGCAATGGGCGCAGTTGCCCCTCATCGCACTCGCCACCATGGCCGCGATCATCGCGTCGCAGGCGGTGATTTCCGGTGCCTTCTCGGTCACGCAGCAGGCGATCCAGCTCGGCTTCATGCCGCGCCTGCGCATCGCCCACACCAGCGCCGCGACGGCGGGCCAGATCTACATCCCCCTCATCAACTGGGGCCTGATGGTGATGGTCATCCTGCTGGTGCTGACCTTCAAGACCTCGTCCAACCTGACCGCCGCCTATGGCATCGCGGTCACTGGTGCGATGTTCATCGACAACGTCCTGCTGACCGTCGTGCTGTACCGGCTGTGGAACTGGAAATGGTATTATGCCGCGCCGGTGCTGGCCGTTTTCTACATTGTCGATGGTGCCTATCTCGCGGCCAACCTGACCAAGGTGCCCGATGGCGGCTGGTTCCCGCTGCTGATCGGCTTCATCATCTTCACTCTGCTGACCACCTGGTCGCGCGGTCGCCGCCTGGTGCAGGATCGGTTGCGCGAAGCCGCGATGCCGATCCCGGTGTTCGTGGCGTCCGCCGCCAACAGCGCGGTGCGCGTTCCCGGCACAGCGGTCTTCATGACCTCGACGCCCGATGGCGTGCCCCATGCGCTGCTCCACAATCTCAAGCATAACAAGGTGCTGCACGAGCGAGTGATCCTGTTGACCGTCAAGATCAAGGATGTCCCCGTGGTCGAGGATGACGGCCGCTGCAAGCTGGAGGATCTGGGTCGCGGCTTCTTCCGCATGGTGCTGCAATATGGCTTCATGCAGGAGCCCGACGTTCCCGCCGCGCTCAAGAATGTGTCGGGCTGCGGTCAGGCATTCAAGATGATGGATACTAGCTTCTTCCTGGCGCGCCAGACCCTGTTGCCGTCGTCCAAGCCCGGCATGCCACTGTGGCGCGAAAAAATCTTCGCCTGGATGCTGCGCAACGCGGAAAGCGCGATGGAATTCTTCCGCCTGCCCACCAACCGCGTGGTCGAACTGGGCAGCCAGGTCGAGATATAGAAAAGGGCGCGGCCTTCGCAAAGGCCGCGCCCCACAGGCTTACGTCATTCCACAGCTCAGGCGGCGTCGCGGTCCTTGGCGGTGATCTCCACAAGCTGACCGCCATTGATGGCGATCTTCTTGGGCTTCATTGCTTCAGGTACTTCACGCAACAGGTCGATCACCAGCAGACCATCGGCCAGGTCGGCCTTTTCCACCCGCACGAAATCGGCGAGTTCGAACCGCCGCTCGAAGCTGCGATTGGCGATGCCGACATGCAGATATTTGGACCGATCCGATGCCGACCCTTCATCCTTGCGACCGATCACCTGGAGCAGGTTTTGCTGCGCGGTGATGTCGATCTCGTCGGGACGAAAACCGGCAACGGCCAGCGTCACGCGATAGCGATCCTCCGACAGGCGCTCGATGTTGAACGGGGGATAATTGTCACCCTGGCTCAACCGGGCGTTGTTTTCGATCAGGTCGAACAGACGATCGAAACCCACGGTGGAACGACGATAGGGGGTAAGGTCAAATGCACGCATTGTCATAATCTCCCAAAGAGCAAAATGAACGGGCCGGACCCGAAACAGGCGTCCGGCGATACTGCGCCCAACCCCATAGGGCGGCTGGACAGCGTGGATATGGTTTTGAGGCCGACGGTTTCAAGAGGGCGAAACGGGCATGGCGCGCGCGGAAAAACGCCGACCTTGGACCTTTTGTCCAATGTCTATTCCCGGAAACAGACGCCAAATAAAAAGCGCCCGGATCGTGTTTTCACGATCCGGGCGCTTCATAGACGATTGCTCGTCTCCCCCTTGGTCTGCCTCAACCGCTTCTCAGCCCCCTAAGCTCGAAGCGGGATGCAGTATCCCTGAACCACGGCCTTTTACCTGTGCTTCTAGGGTCTTGCTATGACTGCGGCGGGCCGGAGTCACGGGCAAAATCGGACGTCTGTGATTTTGCGGTGCGCCCTGTGGCCGTGATGCAACAATCTGGCAATGCTTGCCGTTCGGTCCCGCCATGCCTAGACGATCAGCCTATCCTTCCACAGAGGCCGTCCGCGCCACATGATTCTTTCCCGCTACGAACGCATGATCGCCAAGCGCTACCTTTTGCCCGGCAAGGGGGAAGGGTTCATCTTCCTCGTCGCCGGCATCAGCCTGGCCGCGGTGATGCTCGGCGTCGCCGCGCTCATCATCGTGATGAGCGTCATGAACGGCTTTCGCGCCGAACTGTTCGACAAGATCGTGGGCCTGAACGGCCATGCGGTGGTGCAGGGCTATGGCGGCCGCCTGCCTGACTGGCAGTCGGTGTTGGCGCAGGCGAGGGCGACGCCCGGCGTCACCAATGCCACGCCGATGATCGAACAGCCCCTGCTCGCGACCTTCAACGGCCGGGTGGAGGCCGTGCTGGTGCGCGGCATGACGGTGCCCGACATCCGTACCAACAAGACGCTCAAGGGCAAAGTGCTGGCCGGGACGCTCAACAATCTGACTGCCAATAGCAGCCGGATCGGCATCGGCTCGCGGCTGGCGGAAAATCTAGGCATCCAGTTGGGCGACAGCCTGACCATCATCAATCCGGCCGGTCGCTCGACCCCCTTCGGCACGGTGCCGCGCCAGGTCGCCTATCAGGTCGCCGCCATCTTCGAAGTCGGCGTCTATGATTATGACAAGGCGTTCGTCGTCATGCCGATGGAGGATGCGCAGACGCTGCTCCTGCTCGGCGACGTGGTTGGCATGATCGAAGTCGAAACCGTCGATGCCGATCGGGTCGGCCAGATATTGGAGCCACTCGCCGGCAAAGTCGCAGGGCGCGCCGTCGTCACCGACTGGCGACAGATGAACGCTTCGCTGTTCGAGGCGCTGGCTGTCGAGCGGATTGCGATGTTCGTCGTCCTATCGATCATCGTGTTGGTCGCCGTGTTCAATATCCTTTCCTCGCTCATCATGCTGGTCCGCGCCAAGACGCGTGACATCGCCATCCTGCGGACGATGGGGGCCAGCCGGATCGGTCTGGTCAAGATCTTCATGACCGTGGGTGTGACGATCGGCACGCTGGGCATGGTGGCTGGCATGATACTGGGCTTCACCTTCCTCTTCTTCCGCCAGGGGATCGTCAATGCGATCCAGTTCGTGACGGGTCAGAATCTCTGGGATCCCTCGATCCGCTTCCTGACCGAATTACCATCGCAGCCCGATCCGGTGGAGATTGCCACGATCTGCATCATGGCGCTGGTGTTCAGCTTCCTTGCTACCCTTTATCCGGCCTTCAAGGCCGCCAATACCGATCCGGTCCAGGTGCTGCGCTATGAATGACATATTGAAGGTCACGGGCCTCACCCGCAGCTTCACCCAGGGCGGCGTCACCATCGACGTGCTGCGCGGCGTCGACCTCAATGTGGGGCCGGGCGAGATCGTGGCTTTGCTTGGGCCATCGGGGTCGGGCAAATCGACCCTGCTCCAGGCCGTCGGCCTGCTGGAGGGTGGCTTCGATGGTTCGATCCGCATCGGCGGCGAGGAAGCGGCCAAGCTCGACAATGACGGCCGCACCCGCCTGCGTCGCGACGCATTGGGATTCGTTTATCAGTTCCACCATCTGCTGCCCGATTTCAACGCAACTGAAAATGTGATCCTGCCGCAGGTGATCCGCGACGTGGACATAGGTGCAGCCAAGACGCGTGCCGAATCGCTGCTGACCGCGCTTGGTCTCGGCCACCGGCTCGACCATCGCCCCAGCCAATTGTCAGGCGGCGAGCAGCAGCGCGTCGCCGTCGCCCGCGCGCTGGCCAACCGCCCCGCGCTGGTGCTGGCCGACGAACCGACCGGCAATCTGGACGAGCGCACCGCCGACATCGTGCTTGCGGAATTTTTAGGACTAGTCCGTGGCGAAGGCTCCGCCGCGCTGGTCGCCACGCACAATGAGCGGTTGGCGCAAAAGATGGACCGGGTGGTTCGCCTGCACGAAGGACGGCTGGAACAACATTAAGGCAAGGCGCGACACCAACAGGGATGTCGCGCCTTGTCTGTCACTGCGCCATCGCGGCCAGCTTCTCCGGGCCGATCGTCTGGACCGCAAACTTGAGTTCGTCGATATTGGCCACGGTGCCACTGGCTGACAGCATGAAGCGATTGGCAATGCTCGTCGCATATTTGCCATTGCGGCTTTCCTTATCCCAGCTTTCGTTGACCAACTGTCCATCGACCGTCTGGGTACGCTCATAGCCGGTCGATGTTTCTCGGTTGGACTGGACATTGAACGCTGCGCCGATCCCGGTCATCGCGCCCATCGCCGCCATGTCGATGATTTCCACCTTCATATCGTCGTCGCCTGCCTGATAGCGGGCGCTCGCTTGCGCGCCGCCAGCCATTCCCGCGCTTTCGATTTCGGTCCGCTCGAACCGACCGATTCGTTCAGGCAACAACGCCTGCAGCGCGGACGGGGACAGGGCGACGGCGGGCGCGCCGGTCTTGGCCGCGTCCTCCATCTTGCGCGCGGCTTCCTCCATCTTTTTGCCGGCGGCGTCGAGTTTGCCGAGATCGACCGTGCCGACACCCGGAATGGTCATTTGCCCATCGACTGCGGAGTCCCCCACTGATGGCGCTGCAAATCGCGAAAAGGGCGCGGCGACGGCACCGGCAAGGAGGGACAGCAATATGGCGGCGACGATCGTCACGATCGTATAAGGCATGGCTTTGTCGGCTGGTGCCCGCATCAATCGTGGCAAGCCGAGATACAGGAGATAGAGGCTGTAGAGCCCCAATATACTCAATATGCCGAGCATCGGTAGCAGTAGGAATATTCCGGCCAGCCAACTTGCCGTCGCCGAATAGGCCGCCACCTTGACCGCCTTGATCATATCCTTCTGGCCGCCGAACCGGGGTGCCAGCAAGTTAATCAGCCAGGCCAGCACGAACAGGCCGATCAGTGAAAAGACATATTGGGCAATGGCGCTGCCAACGGCGCCGACCAGCGATGGCCGAAAGCTTATGCCAAGCGCGCCATAGCCGAACATCTGGCCACCAATCAGCCCGGCCAGCGGCGGTATCGCGGCCAGGATCATCGCATAGCCGATGAAGATGCTACCGACGCTGGCAGGTTCAGCGTCGATGACCTCCCATTCGCTTTTGGGTTTGAGCAATATGGATTTCGCCCTGTCGATCAGTCCGGGGGGCGTGGAAACCGGGTTCATGTCCGTCATGATGGCCTTCTCCCTGTTTGTGGCGGAATTTGACCAGCAGGACGCCCCGAAGGCAAGATCATTGTGCGATTTGGAAGAATGATGCGCAGGGGGCTGGCGTCGAATCGCGGCAGGTGCATATTGGGGCCATGCCTCATGCCGCTTTCGTTCCCCTCCGCATATTCTCCTCCTACACCATGCTGGAAGGCGCGATCGATCCCAAGGTCATCGCGAAACAGGCCAAGGCGCTGGGTTTTCCCGCCGCCGCCATCACCGACCGCAACGGCCTTTATGGCTCGATGGCCTTTTCCGATGCGTGCAAGAGCGACGGGGTGCAGCCGATCATCGGCGCCATGCTCGGCATCTTGCGGCCCGGCCGTCCGGCCAATGCGTCGGCGGTCCATGACTGGCTCGCCCTCTATGCGCAGGACGCGACGGGCTATGACAATCTCTGCGCGCTCGTTTCGATGGCGCATCTCGACCGTCCCCTGGAAGAAGTGCCTCATGTCGGCCTCGACGTGCTGGAAGGACGGACCGAAGGCTTGATCGCGCTGACCGCAGGCGGGGAGGGGGCGTTGGCACGCCTCTTTGCCGAGGATCAGCCCGACGCGGCTTTCGCCTATGCCGACCGGCTGCAGGCGCTATTTCCCGACCGGCTCTATGTCGAACTCTCCCGCCGTCTCGATCCCGTCGAAGGCAAGGCCGAGCCCCATCTTCTTGATCTCGCCTATGCGCGCGATTTGCCGCTGGTCGCCACCAACCCGACCTGTTTTACCGAGCCGCATTTCCACGCTGCGCATGATGTGATGCTGTGCATCGCGGACAGCGCCTATGTCGATATGCCCGACCGGCGGACCAGTTCGCCCGACGCCTGGATGAAGCCGACCGGCGAAATGAAGCGGCTGTTCGAGGATCTGCCCGAAGCGCTCGCCAATACGCTGGTCGTGGCGCAACGCTGCGCCGTCGCCGCGCCCAAGCGCAAGCCGATCCTTCCGAGCCTCGCTGGCGATATCGAGGGCGAGGCGCGGATGCTGCGCGACTTAGCGAGTGCGGGCCTTGACGCCCGGCTCGCCAAGCTGGGGATCATCGATAGCGCCGCCCGTCAGCCTTATCTCGACCGGCTCCAGTTCGAGACGGACATCATCATTCAGATGGGCTTTCCCGGCTATTTCCTGATCGTTGCCGACTTCATCAAATGGGCCAAGGATCATGATATTCCGGTGGGTCCGGGCCGTGGTTCGGGTGCCGGGTCGGTCGTGGCCTGGGCGCTGCTGATCACGGATCTCGATCCGCTGCAACTGGGGCTGCTGTTCGAACGCTTCCTGAACCCGGAACGTGTGTCGATGCCCGACTTCGACATCGATTTTTGCGAAACCCGGCGCGGCGAAGTCATCCGCTACGTCCAGCAGAAATATGGCGTCGATCATGTCGCGCAGATCATCACCTTCGGAAAGCTGAAGGCGCGCGCCGTTCTGAAGGATACCGGCCGCGTGCTCCAGATGAGCTACGGCCAGGTCGACCGTCTAGCCAAGCTGGTGCCCAACCACCCGACCGACCCCTGGACGCTGGAACGCTCGTTGAACGGCGTTGCCGAGTTCCGCGCCGAATATGACAATGACGCGCAGGTCAAACGGCTGATCGACTATGCGATGAAGCTGGAAGGCTTCCCCCGCCACAGCAGCACCCATGCCGCCGGCGTGGTGATCGGCGACCGGCCCTTGCAGCAGCTCGTGCCGCTCTATCGCGATCCTCGGTCCGACATGCCCGTGACCCAGTTCGACATGAAATATGTCGAGGGCGCTGGCCTTGTAAAGTTCGACTTTCTGGGGCTCAAGACGCTGTCGGTGCTGCAAAAAGCGGTCCAGCTTTTGGCGGCGCGCGGCGTGACGGTCGATCTCGATACGCTCGCCTGGGACGATAGCGCGGTTTACGACCTGCTCCAGCGTGGCGACACGGTCGGCGTGTTTCAGTTGGAATCCGAAGGCATGCGCAAGACGCTCGCCGCCGTCCGACCGACCAATTTCGGCGACATCATCGCGCTTGTCTCGCTCTACCGGCCTGGCCCAATGGACAATATTCCGATGTTCGGCCGCCGCAAGAACGGGCAGGAGGCGATCGAATATCCCCACATATTGCTGAAACCGATCCTCGAAGAAACCTATGGCATCTTCGTCTATCAGGAACAGGTGATGCAGGCAGCGCAGATATTGGCGGGCTACAGCCTTGGCGACGCCGACCTGTTGCGCCGCGCCATGGGCAAGAAGGTTAAGGCGGAGATGGACGCGCAGCGCTCGCGTTTCGTCGAGGGCTGCGCCGCCAAGAGTGACATTCCCAAGGCCAAGGCGAACGAACTGTTCGACTTGATCGACAAATTTGCAGGCTATGGTTTCAACAAGAGCCACGCCGCCGCCTATGCGTTGCTCGCCTATCAGACGGCCTGGCTTAAGGCGCATTATCCGGCGGAATTCTACGCCGGGTCGATGGCTTTCGATATCCATCTGACCGACAAGCTGACGATCTTCGTCGATGATATGCGCCGCATGGGGCTGACCTGCCTTGCGCCCGACATCAACCGAAGCCAGGCGGACTTTTCGGTCGAGGCTGTCCCTTATGAAGGCGAAGACCCGCGTTTGGGCTTTGCCGTGCGCTATGCGCTGGGTGGCCTCAAGGGCGTGGGCGAGAAGGCGATGGACCAGTTGGTCGCGGAGCGCGATGCGGCGGGGCCATTCAAATCGCTGGATGATTTCGCCGACCGTATCGAGCCGCGTCTGCTCAACCGGCGGCAGTTGGAAAGCCTGGCGGCGGCGGGGGCGTTCGATGATGTCCATCCCGACCGTGCGGGAGTCCATGCTGCCGCAGAAACGATCCTGGCCGTCGGCGTCAGCGCGGCGCAGGCGCGGGAGAGCGGGCAGGGTGGCCTGTTCGGCGACGTTGAGACGCCCCATGCTGATGTTCGCATTCCGCCGCATCAGGCCTGGACCGTGTCCGATCGCATGGCGCAGGAAAAGGAGGCGTTCGGCTTCTATTTCTCCGCCCATCCCGTCGATCGCTACCGCCATCTGGCCGACGCGCGCGGCGCGCGCAGCTATGGCGCGGTCTGTCAGCAGCCGGTGGGCATGCCCAACGAGGAAGGGCGCGTCATGACCATCATGGCGGCCATGGTGGAAGATGTGCGCTGGCGCGAAACCAAGCGCGGGGCGCGCTACGCCA
The DNA here is from genome assembly GCF_000743655.1 of Sphingobium sp. ba1. NCBI lineage: Bacteria > Pseudomonadati > Pseudomonadota > Alphaproteobacteria > Sphingomonadales > Sphingobiaceae > Sphingobium > Sphingobium sp. ba1. The sequence goes on along the minus strand of NZ_JPPQ01000069.1, from coordinate 1,034,926 downwards.
ACGCGACCTTCTCCGACAGTAGCGGCCAGTTTCAGGCCAGTTGTTTCGAGGAAGATGCATGCAAGGCGATCGAAGAACTGGCGCGCGACGGTGATTGCGCCCTGCTGGTTGTGGAACTGGACCGGCTACCGGGCGAGGAAACCCCGCGTGTTACTGTTCGCGGGGTGGAACCCTTCCGCCAGATCGCCAGTGCCTCACGCATGGAACTGACGGTCGATGTGGAAACGGCCGAGGCGGTTGCCAAGCTTGCCGAGATATTGGGGCAGGCCGAAGGCGGACGCAGCGAAATCTTCCTGCGCGCGCCGGTCAGCGATGGCCAGGCGGCGCGCGTCTTCCTGGGCGACAGGTTCAGCCTGGGGGCGGATCAGGTCGATGCGATCGGTGCGATCCGGGGTCTGACCATTCATCGCTTCGAGCGGATGGATGTGAAGGCGGACGGCTACAAGACGCGCACGCGCCGGTCGGGCATGCGGCTGGTCGGCTGATCAGAAGAGCCGCGGCTGCGCGCCTTCGGGTGGGTGGAACAGGTCGGTGCGCAAGGTCAGCCGATCGTCGCCAAAGCCCGCCTTCCGCCGCGCCTTGACGAAGCGGCTGCGGATCAGATCGGCCCATACCCCTTGGCCGCGCATTCTGATGCCGAAATTGGGATCATTGTCGCGCCCGCCGCGCAGGTCGCGGATGATGGCCATCACCTTGGCCGCGCGGTCGGGGTGATGCGCGTCGAGCCAGGCGCGAAACAGCGGCGCCACCTCATGTGGCAGGCGGACGAGGATATAGTTGATATCTCGCGCGCCTGCCGCTGCGACGCGGGCGACCACGCTTTCGATTTCATGGTCGTTGATGGCGGGGATGATCGGCGACATGTTGGCCGACACGGGAATGCCCGCCTGCGCCAGTTGCGCGATTGCTTCCAGTCGGCGTTCGGGATGGGGTGCGCGCGGTTCCAGCGTGCGGGCGACCTTGGGGTCGAGCGTGGTGATGGAGAGCATCACCGCCACCAGATTGTCACGCGCCAGGTCTGCAAGCAGGTCGATGTCGCGCAGGATGCGGTCGGACTTGGTCGTGATGAAGGTCGGGTGCTGCGTTTCGACGAGCACCTCCAGCACTTGCCGCGTGATCCGCCAATCCTTCTCGATCGGTTGATAGGGATCGGTATTGGTGCCCATCGCGATCGGCGCGACGCTGTAATTTTTCTTGGCCAGTTCGGCGCGCAGCAGGGCGGCGGCATCGGGCTTGGCGAACAGCTTGGTTTCGAAATCCAGCCCCGGCGAGAGGTCATGATAGGCATGGCTCGGCCGCGCATAACAATAGATGCAGCCATGTTCGCAGCCGCGATAGGCGTTGATCGATCGGTCGAAACCGATGTCGGGTGAGGCATTGCGGGCGATGATGGTGCGTGGTCGTTCGACCGTGACTTCGGTGCGGAGTCGCGGGAGTGCGCCTTCCAGCATGGCCAGATCGAGCCAGTCACCGTCTACCGCGCGCTGCGGCAGATTGAAGCGATGGCTTTCGCCATTGACGGTCGCGCCTCTGCCTTTTTCGATAGCCATCACGAAGATTAGAACAAATAAAGAACGATGGCAACGGGTCAGTAGAACAGCGGTTCGGACCAGGGCTGGCGTCACACGGACGGCGTCCCTATAGCTAGGGATATGGCATCAACCCAAAAGCACAAGACACCGGACAAGGTCCGCCCCGCGGGCTTCCCGACACGCGATCAGGTGATGGAATTCATCACCACATCGGACCAGCCCGCGGGCAAGCGCGAGATCGCCAAGGCCTTCGGCCTCAAGGGGCAGGAGAAGATCGCGCTCAAGGCGTTGCTCAAGGATATGGCTGACGAAGGGCTGATCGACCTTGGCCCGGCGCGCGCTTTTCACAAGCTGGGCGGGGTGCCCAAGGTTACAGTACTGCGGATCATCGATGTCGATGATACGACGCTGATCGCTACGCCCGAACGGTGGGAGGCAGAAGGCCAACCCGCGCCGCGCCTGCGCATCGTGGAGCGCGGCAAGCGCGGCGCGCTGACCATCGGCGATCGCATCTTGGCGCGGACCGAGGAAGCGGGGCGCGGCTGGGTCGCGCATCCGATGAAGAAGCTCGCCAAGGCGACCGAAATGCTGCTGGGCGTGGTCGAAGAGATGGCCGACGGCAAATTATGGCTGCGCCCGGTGGATAAGCGCATTCGCAAGGATACGCCGATCAGCGATGCCGGCACCGCCAAGAAGGGCGACCTCGTTCTGGCCGAGCCGTCCGGTCGTCCGCCGCGCATTTCGGCGCGGGTGACCGATATATTGGGCGACCCCTTCGCCCCGCGCAGCTTCAGCCTGATCGCCATTCACAAACATGGCATCCCCCATGTCTTTCCCGAAGCAACCGAGGAAGAGGCGCTGGTCGCCGCTGCCCTGCCGCTGCATGAGGAGAAGCGCGAAGACCTGCGCCATCTGCCGATCGTCGCGATCGATCCGGTGGATGCGCGCGATCATGATGATGCCGTGTGGGCGGAAGCGGACAGCGACCCGGACAATAGTGGTGGGTTTCGCGCGATCGTCGCGATTGCCGACGTCAGCTACTATGTACGCCCCGGCAGCGCGCTCGATCGCGAAGCACGCAAGCGCGGGAATAGCGTTTATTTTCCAGACCTTGTCGTGCCGATGCTGCCGCATCAGCTATCGTCGGACATGTGTTCGCTTCGGGCCGGACAGGACCGGGCGGCGATGGCGTGCCACCTGACCATCAATGCGCAGGGTAAGGTGACCGCCTGGCGCTTTAGTCGCGCGGTGATCCGCGTCGCGTCGGTCATGGCCTATGAGGATGCGCAGGCGGCGATCGACGGCACGGGCGAGCATGAATTGCTCGAAACGGCGCTCAAGCCGCTTTGGGCTTGCTGGGCCTTGTTGCACAAGGCGCGGCTGGCGCGTGAGCCATTGGCGCTCGACTTGCCCGAACGGCGGGTGGTGCTGGACGAATGGGGCAAGATCGTCAGCGTCGCTGTTCGCGAACGGTTGGACGCGCATATGCTGATCGAGGATTATATGATCGCCGCCAATGTCGCGGCGGCCAAAGCGCTGGAAGCGAAGAAGGCACCGGTCATGTACCGCGTCCATGAACCGCCAAGCCGGGACAAGCTGGTCGCGCTCAAGGAATATCTGGCGACCTTCGACATCGAATTTGCGTTGGGGCAGGTAATCCGGCTCGCGACCTTCAACCATCTGATCAAGCGGGTAGGGGAAGCGGAAGCGAAGCCGCAGATCATGGAGCAGATCCTCCGCAGCCAGACCCAGGCCTATTATAGCCCGCAGAATATGGGGCATTTCGGCTTGGCGCTTGGCTCCTATAGCCATTTCACCTCGCCGATCCGCCGCTATGCCGACCTGTTGGTCCATCGCGCGCTGGTCGGGGCTTATGGGCTGGAACTGCCCGCGCCCAAGGACGGGACCATCCCCGATCGATCCTCGCTGAGCCAGGAGGATTATGAGAATATGGGCAAGGTCGGCGAGATGATCTCCGGCCATGAACGGCGCGCGATGGAGGCCGAGCGCGATACGGTCGATCGCTATGTTGCCGCGTTCCTGGCCGCCCATGTCGGCGAGCTGGTCAAGGCGCGGATTACCGGGGTTCAGAATTTCGGCTTCTTCGCTACGGTCGATGGACTGGGTGGTGACGGGCTAGTGCCGGTATCGACGATGGGAGCGGAACGCTTCTTCTATGATGAGGCGGGCAAGGCGCTGGAAGGGGTCGAGAGCGGCGATCGCTATACGGTCGGCCAGCGGCTGGAATTACGGCTGGCCGAAGCGGACCCGATCAACGGATCGCTACGCTTCGAATTGCCCGATCATCCCGCGCCGCGCGGCGGGCCGATGAAGCGCGACCGGACACGGCCGGGCAGCCATCGCGGGCGGCCGATCAACATCCGGCATGTGGGCGCGAAGCGGGGTAAGCATAAGCGGTAATTGGCAGCAGAGGCGTGTTTGCCCGTGCTGTGGTGGTTCGATCTCGACGTCGGGTTAGGGGCGTTTGGGTGGGAGATGGGTTCCCGCTTTCGCGGGAATGACGGGGAGGATCGAGTGTGCGCCTTTAGCTCAGGCGGTCGATCGATTCCGCGTCGAGCGCGCCGGGGATGACCATGATGGGGCAGGGCATTCGGCCCGCATCTGCTCCGGCGAAATGCGATACCAGAGGGCCGGGCGGGCCGCTGGCGGCAGCGCCCAATACCAGTGCGGCGACATCGTCCATTTCGTCGAGAGTTTCGCGCACGACAGCAACGGCTTCGCCCTGGCGCACGGTGATGCTGGGACGGATGCCGGATTCATCCATCAATGTTCCGGCTGCACTGGTTACCAGCGCCTCGGCGCGTTGCAGCGCTTCATCCTCCATGGTGGCCTGCACGCCGCCCCATTGGACGAACTCGGCCGGCGGGATCAGGGCGAGGATGCGGACGGTTCCGCCGGTCTTGGCTGCGCGTCGCGCGGCAAAGCGCAGCGCGGTTTCAGCCGCCGGCGATTCGTCCACGACAACCAGATATGCCCGCACTGAATATTGCCCCTGCAAAGATTTGATGGCCATGCCGTTCGGTCAATCGAACTGAACGAACCATAGGGGTGAAATGTGGGCCATAATCGGCTTTGGCGCAAGGCGTCCCTTGACCGTTCCGGCGAATGCGTGAAAACGAACAGCAAATGGCGCGTGCCGCATAATTGAAGAAGAGGCCCAGAACGCATGAGCAAGACGATCCAGATGCCCGCTTTGTCCCCCACCATGGAGGAAGGGACGCTGGCCAAATGGCTGGTCAAGGAAGGGGATACGGTATCGTCCGGCGATCTGCTGGCGGAAATCGAGACCGACAAGGCGACGATGGAGTTCGAAGCGGTCGATGAAGGCGTGATCGCCAAGATCCTGGTATCCGAAGGCTCCGAAGGCGTGAAAGTCGGCACCGTGATCGCGATCATCGCCGAAGAAGGTGAGGACGTCTCGACCGTCGCCGCCGGTGGTGGCGAAGCTGCGCCCAAGGCCGGGGCGGCACCTGCCAAGGCGGAAGCCGAAGCGCCTGCCGCAACGCCAAAGGCTGCGGCTGTGCCCGCCGCTGCTGCCCCCGCCGAGGGTCGGGTCAAGGCCAGCCCGCTCGCGCGCCGTCTGGCGCAGGACAAGGGCATCGATCTGGCGGCGGTCACCGGTTCCGGTCCCAATGGCCGCATCGTGAAGGGCGATCTGGACGGGGCCAAGGCTGGCACGGCCAAGTCGGCCGCGGCGCCTGCTGCCGCCCCCGCCGAAAAGGCTCCGGCGGTCCCGGCACCGACCGCGCCGACCGGCGCGCAGGATTTCGGCATTCCGCACGAGGTCGTCAAGCTGAGCGGCATGCGCAAGACGATCGCGCGCCGCTTGACCGAATCCAAGCAGCAAGTGCCGCACATCTATCTGACGGTCGATATCCAGCTCGACAAGCTGCTCAAACTGCGCGGCGAACTCAATGCGGGGCTTGCCAGCCGCAAGGTCAAGCTGTCGGTCAACGACCTGCTGATCAAGGCGCTCGGCGTGGCGCTGGCCGAAGTGCCCGAATGCAACGTCCAGTTTGCGGGCGACCAGATGCTGCAGTTCAAGCGCGCCGACATTTCGGTCGCGGTGTCGATCCCCGGTGGTCTCATCACCCCGATCATCACCGATGCCGGCAGCAAGGGCGTCGCCGCCATCTCCGACGCGATGAAGGATCTGGCCAGCCGCGCCAAGGACGGCAAGCTCAAGCCGGAAGAATATCAGGGCGGCACCGCCTCGCTCTCGAACATGGGCATGTTCGGCATCAAGCAGTTCGAGGCGGTCATCAACCCGCCCCAGGGCATGATCATGGCGATCGGCGCGGGCGAGAAGCGGCCGTTCGTGGTCGATGACAGCCTGCAGATCGCGACCGTCATGTCGGCCACCGGCAGCTTCGACCATCGCGCCATCGACGGCGCCGATGGGGCGCGGTTGATGAAGGCGTTCAAGGAATTGATCGAAAACCCGATCGGCATGTTGGCCTGATGCCGTTCGTTGACGAGCAGCCGCCGGAGCATCACCCGGCGGTGCGGGTCATCGCCATGCCCGCCGATACCAATCCCTATGGGGATATTTTCGGCGGTTGGCTGATGAGCCTGATGGATTCGGCGGCAGGATCGGTGGCTGCGCGCTACAGCCATGGCCGTGCCGTGACGATTGCGGTGGAGGGCATGACGTTCCTGCGTCCGGTCGTGGTCGGTGACGAGGTTTCGGTGTTCGCTACCCTCAAATCCGTTGGGCGCACGTCGATGAAGATTGCGGTAGAAGCGTGGCGTCGTGCGCGGCATGACGACCGATCCTATCGCGTTACCCAGGCGACCTTTACCTTCGTGGCGATCGGAGAGGATCGCCAGCCCCGTTCCGTTCCGCCGATCGCGGAAGCCTAATTACAAGAAGCGAGTGTGACCCATGGCTGATACCTACGATCTCATCGTCCTCGGCTCCGGCCCCGGCGGCTATGTTGCCGCGATCCGCGCTGCGCAGCTCGGCCTCAAGACGGCCATCGTCGAGCGCGAAAATCTGGGCGGCATCTGCCTCAACTGGGGCTGCATCCCGACCAAGGCGCTGCTGCGGTCGGCGGAGATTTTCCATTATATGCAGCATGCCAAGGATTATGGCCTGGCCGCGGACAATATCACGGCGGACATCGAAGCGGTGGTGAAGCGGTCGCGCGGCGTTGCCAAGCAGCTCAATCAGGGCGTCACCCACCTGATGAAGAAGAACAAGATCACCGTCCATATGGGCGATGGCAAGCTGGTGGCGAAGGGCAAGCTGTCCGTTACCAAGGATGGCAAGACCGAGGAACTGACGGCCAAGCATATCATCATCGCGACTGGTGCGCGCGCCCGCGACTTGCCGCAGCTCAAGGCCGACGGCAAGCGGGTGTGGACCTATCGCCACGCCATGACGCCGCCGGAAATGCCGACCAAGCTGCTGGTCATCGGGTCTGGCGCGATCGGTATCGAATTTGCGAGCTTCTACAACGACATGGGCGCGGACGTGACCGTGGTCGAGATGATGGACCGCATCGTCCCCGTCGAAGATGCCGATGTGTCCGCTTTCCTGGAAAAGGCGGTCAAGAAGCAGGGCATGACCGTGCTGACCGGGGCCAAGATCGAAAAGATCGCGACCGGTGACAAGGGCGTGACCGCGACGATCAAGGACAAGACGGGCAAGGCGATCGAAGCGGAATATAGCCATGTGATCGTCGCTATCGGCATCGTCCCCAATGTCGAAAATCTGGGTCTGGAAGAAGTCGGCGTCGAGCCGGACCAGCGTTTCCACGTCAAGACCGACGCCTATGGCCGCACCAATGTCGATGGCATCTGGGCGATCGGCGACGTGACGGCGCCGCCATGGCTGGCGCACAAGGCGAGCCATGAGGGCGTGATCGTCGCCGAGATGATCGCGCAGACGCTGGGCAACAAGGATGTCCATCCCCATGCGATGGACGTGCGCAACATTCCGGGCTGCACCTATTGCCACCCGCAGATCGCCAGCGTCGGCCTGACCGAAGCCAAGGCGAAGGAAGCGGGTTATGAGGTGAAGGTCGGCATGTTCCCCTTCATCGGCAATGGCAAGGCGATCGCGCTGGGTGAGGCGGAGGGCTTCACCAAGACCGTGTTCGATGCCAAGACCGGCGAACTGCTGGGCGCGCATATGATCGGTGCGGAAGTGACCGAGATGATCCAGGGCTATACGATCGGCAAGACGCTGGAGACGACCGAGGCGGAATTGATGCACACGGTTTTCCCGCATCCGACCATTTCGGAATCGATGCACGAGAGCGTGCTGGCCGCTTATGGGCGTGCGATCCATATCTGATCGCTGGACACGGGAGAAAGGCGCGGGGGCTATGGTCCTCGCGCTTTTGTGCGTCGTCGCCGTTGCGTGGATGCAACGCGCGGGGTGGCTGGATGGACTGAATGTCGGGCTGATGGGCGCGGCGGGCGAGGCGCGCGATAGCGCCTGGGGCGGGCCTTCCATTGCGCTGATGCGGCTGGCGACGGCGATCGGCGACACGATCGGCCGATTTGCGATATTGGCGGTGATGTTTCCCCTTTTGCTGTGGGGACGTCGGCGGGCCGATGCGCTGTGGCTGGCGCTGATGATGGCGGGGGGTACGGCGCTCAACCTGATCCTCAAACAGATATTCGCCGCGCCGCGCCCCGACCTGTTGCCGCATCTCGACATCGTGCAGAGTTACAGCTTTCCGAGCGGCCATGCGGCAGGCAATATGATGCTGTTCGGCGCGCTGGCGATGCTGGCCGGGCGGCGCAGCGTCTATTGGGCGGCGGGCGTGATGATCGCGCTGATCGGGGTCAGCCGGGTGTGGCTGGGCGTGCATTGGCCGAGCGATGTGATGGCGGGTTGGGTCACCGGTTTCGGCTGGCTGCTGCTGTGCCGGGTGTGGTTACCAGCGCGGCGAGGGTAGCAGCAAGGCGCGGGCGAGGCTGTCATGCGGTGGCATGCCGTCGGTGGTGATGAAGCCATGGATCCAGAAACTGTCGAATAGCGTTGCGGCGGCGATAACGAGCAGCAGCAGGGCGGTGCCCGCGAACAGGCGCGGCGCGCCGCGCATCGGTCGGTCGGGTGAGAGCGCGATCAGGATCAGGGGTAGGATTGGCAGGAAATAGCGGCCCTGCGTGCCCTGAATATAGTCGGCACCCAGCGGCGTGCCGGTCAGATACATGGCGGTTTCTATCAGCAAGGCAATGCCGCCCGCCACCGCCAGCCACCAGAGCCGTTGGCCGATGCCGAAACGCGCGCCTGTGCCAGTCGCGATGCCTGTGCCGAGCATCAGCAGGGCAAGCGGATAGGCGATCAGGGGCAGTAGGATGGCGTTCCAACCGAAGCGGCCAACGATCTGAAGAGCGTAGACGGGCGCGCGTTCGGTCACGCTGGAGATGAGGATGCGGACATAGGCCAGCGGATCGCGCAGGATGACGGCCAGTTGGTCGGCGAGGGGCGCGGTCATCATCGTTTCGCCGGAGCGGCGCGACTGGATATGGTAGAGCGCCTGGCTGCCGCCGGACCATTTCATCCAGAGGATGAAGCCGACGGCGCCGACCAGCATCGCGCCGATCAGCAACCATGGCCGATAGTCGCGGCGGTCCTGCGGCCAGCGCAGGCCTGCCGTCATGATGGGAAGATAGACGCCTTTGGCGAGGGCCAGAAGCGGGGCGGTGATGAACAATCCGGCGGCGCGGGCGGGGGATGCGCCCATGAAGCCGATCCGCAGCGCGAGAGCGAGGCCGAGAAAGCCGAGGCCATTGATGACCGCATCGGGCGAGAGTGATCCGGTCTGATAGGCGAAGGTCGGGAGCAATGCAGTTGCGAGCAGGGCATTGCGGCCGAAGGGCAGGCATTGGAGCGCGGCGATCAGCAGCAGCAAGCCTGTCGCCGCGTTGACCAGTCGACCGACATAAAAGGCATCGCGCCGCGACAGGTCGAGCGCATCGCCAAGATACAGGCCGACCGCGCCGGGGGCGTAGAGGGTGGGCGCGTAGCTGGCGACATTGGGGAAATCGGCAAAGGCGGTGCCGGGCCGCTGCGCATCGGCATTGCCGCTTCGGTCCAGCATGGCGCGATCGAAACGGCGCAGCGTGGGCGGGACATCGGTGGGGAAATCGACGGCGTGAAAGTCTACGGCGGCCCGCGGTAAGGTCGCGCCGATCAGATCGCCGCGCTGTTCGGTCAGGACACGGCCCTCCGACAGCAGCAGCGCTTTCATATAATGCTGATTTTCGTCGGGCGCCTGAAAGGGCGGCGTGATCAGTGCGCAGAAGAGGGTGGCGATGGCGATGGCCGTCAGCAACAGCTTTTCCAGCCTGCCCCATGGCGCGGCCAGCAGCATGTCGGCGCTCCGGGCGCCCGTTCTTGTCCTGATCCGTTCGCTTCGCATCGCCGCCGCACTTTACTCTATGACCGCGATGCTAGAGCCCAGCCCTTAATATTTCCCGTCCGTAACTAAATTTTGCTGGGGTTGCCTTAGCCCTCCTCTTCGACCGCCCGCTTGATCGGCGGGTGCAGCCGCAGCCGGGTTACGCGCCGTCCGTCGCTGGCGAGGATTTCGAGTTTCCAGCCGCTTTGGTCATGCATCAATATTTCGCCGGGTTCAGGCACGCGGCCCGCGATGACGAAGGCGAGGCCGCCCAGCGTATCGACATCCTCGTCGATATCGCCCAGCTTCTCGTCGATTTCCTCGGCGACGTCCTCCAGTTCGGCGCGGGCATCGGCTTCCCACAGGCCATCGTCCAGTGGGACCAGCATCGCTTCGGGGGCATCATCATGCTCATCCTCGACCTCGCCGACGATTTCCTCGACCAGATCCTCGAAGGTCAACAGCCCTTCGGTGCCCGAATATTCGTCCAGAACGATGGCAAGATGCGTGCGCTTGGCGCGCATTTCGGCGAGCAGGTCGAGCGCGCCCATGCTTTCGGGCACATAGAGCGGCTGACGGATCAGCGGTTCGAGCGTGTCCGGCACCGGGTCTTTACCCGCCAATATGGCGAAGGCATCTCGGATATGGACCATGCCCACGATCGTATCGAGCGTGTCGCGATAGACCGGGATACGGCTATGGCCCGCTTCGGCGAACAGCGCGGCGAGATCAGCAAAACTTGCTTTCTCTTCGATCGCGATGATGTCGGCGCGGGGCACGGCGACGTCGTCGACCGTATGTTCGGAAAAGTGGAGGAGGTTGCGGACCATCTGCCGCTCGATCGCCGACAGGTCGCCCTTGGTCGGCGGCGCTGCACCGACTTCCTCGCTATCCTCGTCATATTCGTCGAGCGCTTCTTCCAGTTCCTGTCGCAGGCTGGTGGATTCGCCATCGCCGAACAGGAGCGACTTGATGCCGCTCCATAAGCCGCCGTCGTTACTACTGTCCGATTCCTTGGAACCGTTGCCGTCCTTCGGGCTGCCCTCAGCCATAGTTAGTCCTAATCCCCTGTCATCATGCGATCCCCATAGGGATCGGGAAGTCCGAAACTGGCCAGCGCGGCGATTTCCAACGCTTCCATGGCCTGCGCCTCATTGTCGTCCATATGATCATATCCGAGCAAATGAAAAGTCCCGTGTATCATCAAATGCACGGCATGATCGGCAAGCGAGATACCTTTGTCCGCCGCTTCGGCGGCGCAGACCCCCTCCGCCAGCACGATGTCGCCGAGCAGGACTTCGCCATCATCAGTATTGGCGGTGCTTTGCAGCAGGTCGGCCTGTACCATCGGAAAGGACAGGACGTTGGTCGGCTTGTCCTTGTCGCGATAGGCGCGATTCAACTCATGCACTTCGGCGTCGCTGGTCAGCTTGACCGCGATTTCATACAGCGCCTGGTCGGTCGCGAAGGCGGCATAGGGGCTGTGGGCGATGGCGGCGGCGACGGCACTTTGGGCGAGTTGTTCCCAGTCCGGCCCAAGCCAGCCATCTTCGTGGAGGAGAGCGACTTCAATCATGATATGCCTTGCTTTCCGTTCGGGCTGAGCGAAGTCGAAGCCCGTGCCAGAGCGAAGCGAAGGCGCCTCGCTCTGCTCGGCCGGGCACTTCGACTTCGCTCAGTGCGAACGGACGATTATGTCGTTTATGCATCCGGCCCCTCATAGGCCTGGACGATGCGCCCGACGACCGGGTGGCGGACGACATCGCCGATGCCGAAGGGCACCATGGCGATCCCCTCGACACCTTCGAGCCGGGCGACCGCGTCGGCGAGGCCCGATGCGCCGGGTTGCGGCAGATCGACCTGCTTGGGATCGCCGCAGACGACCATGCGGCTGCCTTCGCCGAAACGGGTGAGGAACATCTTCATCTGGGCGATGGTGGTGTTCTGCGCTTCGTCCAGCACGATGAAGGCGTTGGCGAGCGTCCGGCCGCGCATGAAGGCGAGTGGTGCGATCTCGATCTCGCCGCTGGCGATGCGCCGTTCAACCTGCTCGGCGGGGAGCGTGTCGTAGAGCGCATCGTAGATCGGACGGAGATAGGGATCGACCTTCTCCTTCATGTCGCCGGGCAGGAAGCCAAGCCGCTCACCGGCCTCGACCGCGGGGCGCGACAGGATCAGCTTGTCCACGGTGCCGGTGATGAGTTGGCTCACCGCCTGCGCGACGGCGAGATAGGTTTTGCCGGTGCCTGCCGGCCCCAGGGCGAAGATGATGTCGTTGCGGTTCAGCGCCTCCATATAGGTGACCTGGGTGGCCGAGCGCGGGACGATCGTCTTCTTGCGGGTGCGGATCATCACCGTGGGCGGTTCGGCGACATCATGGCGGATGATGCCGTCCAGCGTTGGTTCGGACGACATGGCGATGATCGCCTCGACCGCGCCGGTGTCGATCTCCTGCCCCGCGACGATGCGGTTGTAGAGACCGGTCATGACGTCGCGCGCACGGGCGGCCGCGTGGGCCTCGCCCTCGATCTGCAGCTTGTTGCCGCGCGCGGCGATGTAGACGCCCAGCCGATTTTCGATCGCCACGAGATTGCGGTCATATTGGCCAAACAACGTACCAAGCAGATGCGGCTTGTCGAAGATGACTTCGAGTTGCGCGCGCTCGGTCGATGGACCGCCAAAGCGGGTATTGGGTTTCTTGCCCATGGTCAGCCTCCCTTGCTCGTCATGCATCTCGTGAAGATCCGCCACAGTGGAAGATCGGGGAGATGGCGTCCCGCCCATGCGGGAATGACGAAGCTTTGGTTCAAGCGGCTTTCCTCCTGCTATAGTCGCCGGCCAGACTATTGGGACCGGCGCTGATGATATCGACTTCGATGAGGTCGCCGATCGCACTGTCGGGCGCGGTGACATGGACGGACTGGAGCCAGGGCGTCTTGCCGATCAATTGACCGGGATAGCGACCCTTGCGCTCCAGCAAGATGTCGGTGCGGCGACCAACGGTGGCACTATTGAACGCCACCTGATGCCGGTTGATCGCGGCTTGAAGTCGGGCGAGGCGCTCGTCCATGACGGCGGCCGGAACCTGGCCATCCATGTCGGCGGCAGGCGTGCCGGGGCGGGGGCTATATTTGAACGAATAGCATTGCGCATAGCCGACGGCATCGACGATCTTGAGCGTATCCTCGAACTCCGCATCGGTCTCGCCTGGGAAGCCGACGATGAAGTCACCCGACAGGGCGATGTCGGGCCGCACAGCACGGACCCGGTCGAGCAGGCGCAGATAGGTCGCCACATCATGGCTGCGGTTCATGGCCTTGAGAATGCGGTCATTGCCAGACTGTACCGGCAGATGGAGGAAGGGCATCAGCTTGGCGCAATCGTTATGCGCGGCGATCAGGCCGTCGCTCATGTCGTTGGGGTGGCTGGTCGTGTAGCGGATGCGATGGAGGCCGGGCAGTTCGGCCAATCCGCGCACCAGCCCGTCCATGCCCTGCATCCGGCCCTTGTCATCCTCGCCCGACCAGGCGTTGACGTTCTGACCCAGCAGGGTGATTTCCTTCACGCCGCCATCGACCAGCGCCTTGGCTTCGTCGAGGATGGCGGTCCATGACCGGCTGATCTCCGCCCCTCGTGTGTAGGGCACGACGCAATAGGTGCAGAATTTGTCGCACCCTTCCATGATGGTCAGGAAGGCGGTGGGGCGCGCCTGCTTGGTGCGGGCGGGCAGGGCGCCGAATTTGGACGCCGCGGGCATGTCGGTATCGACGGCCTCTTCCCCGCGTCCGGCCTTTTCGATCAGGTCGGGCAGGCGGTGATAGGCTTGCGGGCCGACGACGATATCGACGGTCTTGGCCCGGCGGCTGATCTCGCTGCCTTCGGCCTGGGCGACGCAGCCAGCGACCGCGATCATCGGGCGGGTGCCGTCTTCGCGGGTCATGCGACCAATGTCGGAATAGACCTTATCCACCGCTTTTTCGCGGATGTGGCAGGTGTTGAGGATGACCAGATCGGCGTCGGCCCCGTCCGCCGCCGTCATTCCCTGCGCGCCAAGCATCTCGGCCATGCGCTCGCCATCATAGACGTTCATCTGGCAACCGAAGGATTTGACGTGGAAGGTGGCAGGCGCTTTGGGGGCATCGGTACGATTCATGACCACCAGCTATATAGAGGGCGGGGCAGAAGCGAAAGGGCGCTGGTGCAGGGCGATACTTGCGGCGATCGCGTCGCGCGCGGTGGCTGCAATGGCTTTGCGATCGGCGCAGCTTGCCGGGTCGAAGGGCGCCAGGAAGCGGAGCGTCACGACGAGCGGCCCCTTGTGTCCAAGCACACGCCAGGCGTTGGTGCCTGCCGGTTCGTCGCCATGCCAGGCGATCTCACCGGTCGCTGCGCCATAGTCGATATGCACCGGCTGGATCAGCACGGCGCGGGGCGGTGGTAGCAGGACGGCGAGCAGCGAGGGTTTGAACGGCAGCAGGCCGCTGCCGTCGCTGGTGGTGCCTTCGGGAAAGAGCGCGACCGGCTGATGCCCTTGCATCGCGGCGCGCAGCGCATCGAGTTGATGGGACAGAGCGCCGCGCCGTTCGCGGGCGACGAACAGCGTGTTGTTCTGGGCGGCGAGCCAACCGATCACCGGCCAGCGTGCGATGCCGTCATGCGCAACGAAGGCTGCGCCGGTTGAGCCGCCGAGTGCCAATATGTCGATCCAGCTGACATGGTTGGCGAGCAGAACCATGTCGCCGTCATGCGGCTGCCCCGCACGCTCGACGCGCGCGCCGATTGCGCGCGCCGCCAGCGCCAGGAAGCAGCGAGGCCAGGGTGACCGTTGCCGGGTCAGCTTCCAGAGCAGATGGGGGATAAGACAGGCAAGCAGGCTGGCGACCAGCGCTGCGATGCGGGCTGTGCGGCGGACAGGCGCCAGCGTCAGTTCTTCCGTTCCAGGGCTACGCCGTACAATTCCATGCGATGGTCGACCAGTCGGAAGCCGAGCTTCTCGGCAATCTGCTTTTGCAGCTGCTCCAGTTCGGGGTCGACAAATTCGATGACATTGCCGGTTTCGACATCGATCAGATGGTCATGATGGGATTCCGGCGCCGCTTCGTAGCGGGCGCGGCCATCGCCAAAATCATGCCGTTCCAAAATGCCCGCTTCCTCGAATAAGCGAACGGTACGGTAGACGGTGGCGATCGAGATGCCGGGATCGATCATCGCGGACCGTTTATGCAGTTCCTCGACATCGGGATGATCCATGGCGTCGCTCAACACCTGAGCGATCACGCGCCGTTGTTCGGTGATGCGAAGGCCTTTTTCATGGCACAGGGCTTCGACGTCGATCTTGCGGTTCATGAAGGCTCGCTCAAATGGAAAGTCCGGGGAAAGACCCATTGCCTAGCGGCTTTTACGCGGACAGGAAAGGCCAGATACAGGAAAGGGGCGCATCGTCGATGCGCCCCTGGCTTCCCTTATTCATGCGGGCAAAGACTTACTTTGCGACGCGAGTGGTCCGGCGGCGCTTGGTGCCCAGACCGATCTTCTTCGCCAGATTGCGGCGCTGTTCGGCATAATTGGGGGCGACCATAGGATAGTCGGCCGGCAGACCCCACTTGGCGCGGTAATCGTCCGGGGTCATCTGATAATGGGTCATAAGATGGCGCTTGAGCATCTTGAGCTTCTTGCCATCTTCCAGACAGATGATGAAGTCAGGCTTGATCGAAGAGCGAACCGAGACGGCAGGCTCCGGCTTGACTTCAGGCGCGGCGACCGGCTCGTTGAGCGCCGACAATGCACCATGTACATTCTGGATCAGCGTGGCGACGTCGGAGACGGCGACGCTATTGTTGGAGACATGTGCGGCGACGATGTCGGACGTCAAAGTAATGAGCAGTTCGCTCTGTGCCGATTCGGTTTCCATTTTTCTATTTCCTACGAAGGCTTTTTATAATGCGACCCGCCGGTGGAAATGGATTTCTGCAGCGGTAGGTTTCCGCTAGACGGTATAGCCTCATTTCGCAAGGGGCTATAGGCTCATATCCGCATGTCAATACGAAAGCTCAGAGCATCATGAAGTTGTCCATCATTGCCGCGATAGTAACCGGGGCGACGATGCACATATTCGAAGCCGGTTTTTTCGTATAGTTTTATGGCGTTATTTGAAGCGCGTACTTCCAGGTTCATCGATGTGATGCCCCTACGGCGCGCACGCATCAAACTGTCGCGCAACAGCGCTTCGCCAACACCGCGACCGCGCCACAAGGGGTCGACCGCGAGCAACAACAGTTCGCATTCGTCCAAGACGGATCGCACCAAAGCAAAGCCCAACGGGGCCGCATCAATCCGCACGACTGTCAGCCACGTGCCCGGCATCATCATGACACCGGCGAGTTGCGCAGAGGTCCACGCCTCCCCGAAGACCGGGTCGAAGGCGGCGTCCATGACCGTCATGGCGTCGGCAATGGCGTTGCGTTCGCCCTCGTCATAAGTGTCGAAGATCAGCTCTGGCATCATGATGCTGCTCGCTCCGCGATCGTCTTGGCATCGGCACCCCGGCCATAGAGGGGCGTCGAGGAAAGGGGGGGCAGGTCGGCGATCAACGGATAGTCGGCCGCATCGGGATAAAGGGTCAGCGCCGCGCCTGCGCCGCGCGCGGTGACTAGCGCCTCGGCCCCCGTGCCATAGATGATAGGCGCGCTGATCTGATCCGCGAGGAGGGCGATGGGCGTGGATTGGACCGGGCCGGTTGCGGTCATGCCGTCGCTGGTGAAGCCTTGCCAGAAAAGCTCGCCATGACCGCCGGTGATAGTGACGATGATCGGATCGTCGCCCTGATGCTGCCGCGCGGCACTGGCGGCGATGATCGACGGGGCGCTGTAACCATGGAGCGGGAGCGCCCAGGCCAAAGCCAGCGCGCGCGCGGCGGCGATGCCGATGCGGACGCCGGTGAAACTGCCCGGCCCAACATCCACCGCGATGGCGTCGGCGCGTCCGCCGTCGGGCAGGGCAGCGATGGCCGGCAGCAAGGCTTCGGCATGGCCGCGCCCGACGATTTCATGATGGCGGCCGATGAGCGCGCCGTCTTCCAGCAACGCCACGGACAAGGCCTGTGTCGCAGTGTCGATCACCAGCAGGCGCAAAGGATACTCCCTTTAGGCTCCGCAAAAGAGCGGATTCGCCTAGCGGTTAGTCGATCAGTCGCGTTTTGCCAAATCACATGCGCGGTTCAGACCGCGCGGACTTCCGTGACTTCGGGAACATAATGTTTGAGCAATTGCTCGATCCCGTTCTTGAGCGTCGCGGTGGACGAGGGACAACCGGCGCAGGCACCCTGCATCTTGAGATAGACGGTGCCCTTGTCGAAGCCGCGATAGATGATGTCGCCGCCGTCATTGGCAACAGCCGGGCGCACCCGCGTATCGATGAGTTCGCGAATCTGTTCGACGATTTCGGCATCCGCCGGATCATCGCCAAAGCTGCCCTCATCGCCGGGCACGCTGATTTCGGCAGCGGAGCCAGCCTTGAAGAGCGGCATGTTGGCGGAAAAATGTTCGAGCAGGGTCGCGAGAATATCCGGCTTTACATCAGACCATTCGGAACCCGGCGCGATCGTGACGGAAATGAAGTCGCTGCCGAAAAAGACGCCGGTTACGTCGCCAAGGCCGAAGAGCGCATCGGCGAGCGGCGAAGCTTCGGCTTCCTCCGGCGTCGCGAAATCGCGGGTGCCCGCGCCCATGACGGTGCGGCCGGGGAGGAATTTGATGGTCGCCGGGTTGGGCGTCAGTTCGGTCTCGATCAGCATGGACGCTATGTGGAGGCAAGCAGGCTCAAGATCAAGCGGCGGGGAACTTCGTTGGCTGCCGTCGATTGATTGGGGGAAGCAATTGGAGAGCGCATATGAGCACCGAATCCGAAATCCGCGACCGTTTCTGGAGCGATCTGGCAAGCAGCCCGTTCGTGATGATCGGTCTGCAGAACAGCCATGAGCATAGCCTGCCGATGACGGCGCAGCTCGATCCCGATGCCAATCATTGCTTCTGGTTCTACACCAGCCGCGACAATCGACTGGCCCCAGGCGGTCCGGCGATGGCGCAATATGCCGCCAAGGATCATGACCTGTTCGCCTGCATCGACGGGACATTGACCGAAGAGACGGATGCGGCGGTCATCGATCGTTATTGGTCCAAGCAGGTCGAAGCCTGGTACCCGGGCGGGCGGAATGATCCCAACCTGCTGATGCTGCGCTTTGATCTTGGATCGGCAGAAATCTGGCGCGCGGACATGTCGCTGACGGGCGTGTTCAAGATGATGTTCGGTGGCGATGTGCGTGACGAAATGAAGACCAAGCATGTCGAAATAACGCTCTGAGCCCTTTCGACCGAGAAAATGAGCGGCCGCGACAGGATGTTGCGGCCGCTTGCTTTTTGCCTGCGCCTTCGCCATATGCGTTGCAGCGCAGCAGAGGAACCATTTTGGTTCCACAGCGATTGGCAGCGTGATCGTCCGCAAACCTATGGTGGCTGAAGCAGTCACAAAGGGCTCACGGACCGGCCAATGAGAGTCTGCGTCAAGTTTGAGGCTTCCCTTTTCACGCGGGTCGTTTCGTAACCCGCCTTAGCGCCCTTGCTGCGTCCGCAGATCAGGTTGGCGCATGGCCCACTTGTGAGTTTACACATGGAATTCAATGACTTTGGTCTGGCTGAGCCGATCATGAAGGCGCTCGCCTCCAAAAATTACGTTACCCCGACGCCGATCCAGCAAAAGGCCATTCCGGCGCTGTTGGAAGGCAAGGATCTGTGCGGCATCGCGCAGACCGGCACCGGCAAGACGGCGGCATTTGCGCTGCCCAGCCTCGATTATTTCGCGCGTAATCCCAAGGTGACGCCACTCAAGGGCTGTCGGATGCTTGTGCTGGCACCGACCCGCGAACTGGCGGCGCAGATCGCGCAGAGCTTCCGCGACTATGGCCGTTTCCTCAAGCTGAGCGTCGAAACCGTGTTCGGCGGCGTGCCGATCAACAAGCAGATTCGCGTTCTGGCTGGCGGCGTCGATATCGTCGTCGCAACGCCTGGCCGCCTGCTCGACCTGATCGACCAGCGCGCCTTGATCATCAAGGACACGGAAATCTTCGTTCTCGATGAAGCCGACCAGATGATGGACATGGGCTTTATCCAGCCGTTGAAGCGCGTCGCCAAGATGCTGCCGCGCGAACGGCAGAATCTGTTCTTCTCGGCCACCATGCCCAAGGAAATCGAAGCGCTCGCCGCCCAGTTCCTCAACGATCCGGTCAAGGTCAGCGTCGCGCCGCAGTCGACCACGGCGGAACGTGTGCGTCAGCGCGCGATCTTCGTGAACCAGGCGGAAAAGCAAGCGCTGCTCCACCTGATGCTTAAGAGCGAAGAGATTGATCGCGCCCTGATCTTCACCCGCACCAAACATGGTGCCGACCGTGTCGTGCGTTTCCTGGAAGGCGCCGGGATCGATGCTTTCGCGATCCATGGCAATAAGAGCCAGGGCCAGCGCACCACGGCCTTGCAGGCTTTCCGCCAGGGCAAGGTGAAGCTGCTGGTCGCGACCGATATCGCTGCGCGCGGCATCGACGTGTCGGGTGTGTCGCATGTCATCAACTTTGAAATCCCCAATGTGGCGGAACAATATGTCCATCGTATCGGCCGCACCGCGCGCGCCGGGGCCGAAGGCATCGCGATCAGCTTCGTGGCGGATGACGAACGGCCTTTCCTCAAGGCGATCGAAAAGACGACCCGCGTAAAGCTGGAAATCGAAGCGCTGCCTGAGAATTTCATGGAAGCGGTGCGCAACATGCCCAAGCCCGCCGCCCCGAAAAAGGGTCCGAGCCAGTCGCCCCAGCAGCAGGCGCGTCGCGCCGATGGCCAGCGCAAATATCAGGACGGCCAGAAGCAGTCGCGCGGCACCCCGGATCGCGCCCATCGCCCCGACTCCGAGGGTGGCGAGAAGCGTCCCTTCCGTCGTCGCCGCAGCGGCGGCCCGGTCGGCGCGCACAAGAGCGCCGTCCAGCGCACTGGCGCACCGCGCGTATAAAATAGGATCGAGCGTGCCGGGACGGGGTTCCGGCGCGCTCCACCTGATGGGGGCAACAGTCTCCCGTCCTGACGATGATTGTCAGTGGCCATTCAGGAAAGTGTCGCTAGGCTGCTAGGCCTATGCATTTTTTCCCCCGCCGTTCGGCCACTTCGCTCTCCGTTCTCGCCCTGTTGCTGTCGGTGTCGTCCGTGCCGCTTGTCGCACAGACGCAATCGCCGACCGCCCTTGCCAAGACAGGCGCTGCGCAGGCGCAGACGCGCCCCTGGCTATATGAAAATAGCGATGTGCCGATCGATGCCGCCTGGCATTTCGGCACGCTGTCCAACGGGTTGCGCTATGCCATCCGGCGTAACGGCGTGCCGCCGGGGCAGGTGTCGGTGCGGTTGCGGATCGATGCCGGTTCCTTGATGGAGCGGCCCGATGAAATGGGATATGCCCATTATATGGAGCATCTGACGATGCGTGGGTCGCGCCATGTGCCGGACGGCGAATCCAAACGTATCTGGCAGCGTTTGGGTGTGACCTTCGGCAGCGACAGCAACGCCGTCACGTCGCCGACCGGCACCACTTATGCACTCGACCTGCCCCAAGCCACACAGGCAAGCCTGAACGAAAGTTTGAAAATTCTTTCGGGTATGATGGCTGATCCCAACATCGTCGATAGCGCCATCGCCGCCGAGCGCGCGGTGGTATTGGCCGAGCGGCGGGAAAGCGAGGGCACCCAGATGCGGGTATCGGATGCCAGTCGCCAGCATTTCTTCGCCGGGCAGCCTTTGGCCGATCATTCACCCATCGGCACTATCGCCACTTTGAACGCCGCGACAGCCAAGGCGATGGCTGCCTTTCACCAGCGCTGGTATCGCCCTGAAAATACGGTGATTGCGATAGCGGGCGACATCGACCCCGCGCAGGCCGAGCAGTTGATCCGCGACAATTTCGCGGATTGGAGCGCAACGGGCAAGGGCGCGGCCATTCCCGACTTCGGCAAGCCCGATCCAAAAAGTCCGGCGACGCGGGTGCTGGTCGAACCCGGCACGCCGGTCGGCCTGACGGCGGCTTGGCTGCGTCCGTGGAAGCCGCGGGCCGACACGATCCTGTATAATCAGGACAAGCTGACCGACATGTTGGCGCTGCAGATCATCAGTCGCCGGTTGGAACAGGCGGCGCGGGCCGGGGGCAGCTTCCTGCAAGCAAGTGTCGAGCAGCAGGATGTCAGCCGTTCGGCGGACGGCACCTTTATGTCGATCATTCCTGCCAATGATGATTGGGAAAAGGCGCTGGCCGATGTCCGCGCCATCGTGGAAGACGCCAAGGCCAGCCCGCCCAGCCAGCTGGAGATCGACCGCGAATATGCGCAGATGGATACGGCGCTGTCGATCCAGGTCGAAAATGCCGATACCGAGGCGAGCGCCAGGCAGGCGAGCGATCTGGTTAGCGCCGTGGACATTCGCGAGACAACCGTCAGTCCGCAGGCCGCCGTGGATATCTTCCGCGCCGGTAAGCCCGCCATGACACCGCAGAAGATATTGGATTCCACGCGGCGGTTGTTTTCCGCCGACGTCTTCCGCGCCCTGCTGGTGACCGGCAAGG
>NZ_JPPQ01000069.1:1006960-1013360 GCF_000743655.1 Sphingobium sp. ba1 | reverse complement strand
CCCACCCTGGATGAAATGCTACGCATCCCATGGATGTCGCGCTTCAAATCGAAACCGCCTCTGGCCATAGCCCGGCACAGGCCCTATCGGCTGGATCAACCTCTCCAACAGCCGGAACCGCCCATGTCCAAAGCCAGTCCCGCCGACATCATGCCGCTTGCCACCGTCATGGCGCGGCTGCGCGACCCGAACACCGGCTGCCCATGGGACATCGTGCAGGATTTCGGCTCGATCGCGCCCTATACGATCGAGGAAGCCTATGAAGTCGCCGACGCCATCGAGCGCAACGATATGGCGGCGCTTTGCGATGAGCTGGGCGACCTTCTGCTCCAGGTGGCCTTTCACAGCCGCATGGCCGAACAGGCCGGGCATTTCAATCTGCAGGATGTGATCGACGGCATCACCCAAAAGATGACCCGGCGGCATCCCCATGTCTTCGGGGAAAACGCACGGCGTGAAGACGGCCATGCCCAATGGGAGGCGATCAAGGCAGCCGAACGGGCCGAAAAGGAACCGGACCCCAGCGCGCTTGCCGGTGTCGCGAACGCCCTGCCCGCGCTGCTTCGCGCCGAAAAGCTGCAGAAGCGCGCCGCCCGTACCGGCTTCGACTGGCCCGATACGGCCGGCGCCATCGACAAGATCGTGGAGGAACTGGACGAAGTCCGCGCTGCGACCACGCAGGCTGAACGCACCGAGGAAGTCGGCGACCTGTTGTTCGCCGTCGTCAACCTCGCACGTCATCTGAAGGTCGATCCGGAAGCCGCTCTGCGCGCAGGCAATGCAAAATTCGATCGCCGCTTCCGCGCGATGGAGCAGCAGGCCGGAGCGAACTTCACCGCCCTGTCGCTCGAAGCGAAGGAAGAGCTATGGCAGCAGGCCAAGCGGCAGGAGAAAACGCCCTAAGCACCTAGGCCTCGCCGCGCTTCCCGAACCGCGCAAAGGCCGCATCGGATAGCCGTACCTCGACCCGGCTCTCCTCCTCTTCCACATCCGTAGACAGCACTTCACCATGTTCGTGAAGCCAGGCCATCGCCGCGCCATCTGACACCGGAATGCGCAGGCCATAGACCTTCGCGCCTGTGGTCATATGATCGCTGATCATGCGTTGAAGCTGGTCCACGCCCTCCCCGGTCAGCGCCGACAAGATGGCCACATCATCGCGCCGCGCCGCCGTTTCGCGCGCCAACACCGCAGCGTCGGCGTTCAGCAAATCAAGCTTGTTCCACGCCTCGATAATCAGTGGCGCGGGCGGTTCACCCTCAGCCCGCTCCAGCGCAGCTTCGCCTGCGACGCCCAGTTCACCCAAGACATCCAGCACATCATCGCGCTGCGCATCGCTGTCCGGATGGGCAATGTCGCGAACATGCACGATCAAGTCGGCCGACAACACTTCTTCCAGCGTGGCGCGAAACGCCGCGATCAACTGGGTTGGCAGATCGGAAACGAAACCCACAGTGTCGGACAGGATCGCCTTGTCGAGACCCGGCAGCGCAATCTGGCGCATGGTCGGATCAAGCGTCGCGAACAGCAAGTCCTGCGCCATGACGTCAGCGCCGGTCATGCGATTGAACAGCGTCGATTTGCCTGCATTCGTATAGCCCACCAGCGCAATCACCGGCCAGGGCGCACGCTGCCGCCGGGCGCGATGCAGCCCGCGCGTGCGCGTAACTTGATCGAGTTCCTTGCGGATCTTGGCCATGCGATCGCGTATCATCCGCCGATCCGCCTCGATCTGGGTTTCGCCAGGACCACCCAGAAAGCCGAAGCCGCCGCGCTGCCGCTCCAAATGGGTCCAACTGCGCACCAGGCGCCCGGCTTGATAATCAAGATGCGCAAGCTCGACTTGCAGCCGCCCTTCATTGGTCGCCGCGCGTTCGCCGAAAATTTCCAGAATCAGCCCGGTTCGGTCGATGACCTTGGCCTCGCAGGCTTTTTCGAGATTACTCTGTTGGACCGGCGATAGGCTGTTATCGACGATGATGAGGTCGGCCTCTTCCTGCCGCGCCAGCGTCGCGATCTGATCGACCTGACCGCTGCCGAACAGGGTGGCGGGTTTGCGGTCGCGCACACGGAACGCCTGCGCCGCCCGCACATCGATGCCGATCGCCAAGGCCAAGCCGCGCGCTTCCTCCAGCCGGGCGTCGCTGTCGCGCCGGTCGCCGCCATGGGTTTCGGCATGAACGACGACAGCGCGCGCGCCGCGCGCCACTTCATCTTCGGAATCGCGATTGAATATGGCCATGGAAGTTTAACGCCTCAAAACACAGGACGCTCCCGAACAGACAAATACCCGGTTCAACGGAGGAACGGGGCAAAGGCCTGCGCGGGAGCGCATAGACTATTATTCGATGAAATGCGGACGGCGTGTGCGTTCCGCGCAGGGCCGGTCAATCGTCCTGTTCATTCTCGCCGGTCAGGTCGAGCGCATGGAGCGGCTGGACCGTCGAAATGGCGTGCTTGTAGACGAGCTGGACCATGCCATCGCGTTCCAGCAGCATGCAGAACAGGTCGAAGGCAGCGATTTCACCCTGCAGCATGACGCCATTGACCAGGAACATCGTCACCGGGCTGCCCGACTTGCGGACGGCGGACAGGAAGATTTCCTGGAGGAGCTTGGCCTTGCCATTGCCCTCGCTCGCCTTGCGCAGGTCGGACAAGTCCATCGGCTGCGCTGGCATGACGGTCGAAATGGCATGCTTGTAGACAAGCTGCGACTGGCCATCGCGGCGCAGCAGCACGGAAAAATTATCGAACCAGGTGATGATGCCCTGCAGCTTGACGCCCTTGACCAGGAACATGGTCACCGGGGTCTTGCTCTTGCGCAGGCTGTTGAGGAAAATATCCTGCAAATTGTTCATTTTGTCGGCCATGGTCGTCGCCAGTCCTTTATTCTTGGCGGGACGTTACCCGCTCGTGCGCCCTTAAGCAGGGTGTCTTGCTTGCCCCCGCTTGTCGGAGGCGCAACGATCGTATCGCAATTGCGAACAGTCGTCCATGGGGAATGGCGCGCGTCTATTCCTTGTCGTCGGTTATCCCCAACAGCTTCAATTTCCGGTGCAATGCCGATCGTTCCATGCCGATGAAGGTCGCGGTGCGCGAGATATTACCCGAAAAACGACGGATCTGAATGCGCAGATATTCCCGCTCGAAACTCTCGCGGGCCTCCCGTAGCGGCGCGCCCATGATCGCGGACTGGCCCATCCCTTCCCCGCCGCCACCGCTGGTCAATTCGGGCGGCAGCATGTCGAGTTCGATACGGCCGATCCGGTCACCCGGCGCCAGGATCATCGTGCGTTCGATGACGTTGCGCAACTGGCGGACATTGCCCGGCCATTCATTGGCCTGCAGCGCGGCCATCGCATCGCTCGCCATTTCCGGCGGCGGCACGCGCCGCTCTGCGGCGAAGCGGGCGAGATAATGTTCGACCAGCGGCGGTATGTCATCGCGCCGTTCGGACAGCGGCGGAATGGCCAGCGGCACGACGTTGAGGCGATAGAAAAGATCCTCACGGAACCGCCGTTCCTCAATCTCGCCCGCCAGGTCGCGCGCCGTGGACGAGATAACCCGCACATCCACCTTCACATGCCGCTGACCGCCCACCCGTGTGAAACTCTGGTCGGTCAGCACGCGCAAAATCTTGCCCTGCGTGGTGATCGGCATGTCGGCGACTTCATCGATATAGAGCGTGCCGCCATGCGCCTGCTCCAGGAAGCCGGGGCGGACGAGACCGCTCTGATCCTCCAGCCCGAACAATTCCTCTTCCACCCGGTCGGGGTCCATGCGCGCGGCCGCAACGATGATGAAGGGGGAATCGGCCCGCCCGCTCCAGCTATGCAGCATCCGTGCGGCTATCTCTTTACCGACGCCCGCCGGACCCGAAATCAGCACGCGGCTGCCGGTGCCCGCAACCTTCTTGATCGTGGCGCGCACGCCATTGATCGACGCGGAACTGCCGGTCAGTTCGTCATCCTGCCCGAAACGGGCGCGCAGCACCTGATTCTCGCGCCGCAACCGTTCGGTCTCGGTGGCGCGGCTGACAAGGTGTAACAGTCGGTCGGCCTCGAACGGCTTTTCGATAAAGTCGGCTGCGCCCTTGCGGATCGCGGCGACGGCGGTGTCGATATTGCCATGGCCCGAAATCATCAGCACCGGGATGGTCGGGTCACGCCGCTTGATCTCGTCCAGCAACTCCAGGCCGTCCATCCGCGACCCCTGCAACCAGACGTCGAGCAGGACGAGCGAAGGGCGGCGCGCGTCCAGCGCCTCGATCGCGGCATCGGCATTGCCGGCGGTGCGGGCGGTAAAGCCCTCATCCTCCAAAACACCCGCGACCAGATCGCGAATATCCTCCTCATCGTCGACTATCAGAATATCAAGCGCCATTGGCCGTCACTTTTCCCGTCAAATTACCCTGGGGCATGGCGATTACCTGCCCCTCTTCCAGTCGTTCCAGCGCCCCTGCGGCAAACCGCAATGTCACGCGCGCACCGCCACCTTGCGCATCGTCGAAGCGGATTTCCCCCAGATGCTCCTCCACAATCTTCTTGACGATGGCCAAGCCCAGACCCGTCCCCTTGGTCCGCGTCGTCATATAAGGTTCCAGTATGCGATCGCGTTCGGGCGGCAGCCCGATGCCGTCGTCGCTGACCGTGATGATCAGCGCGTCGCCCTCGCCCGCCAGCGTCATGCGGACATGGCCGCGCGGACTGCCATCATCGGGAACCGGCTTGGGTTCAATGGCTTCCACCGCATTCTTGACGATGTTCGTCAGTGCCTGCCCCAACTGCCGCCGATCGCAGACCAGTTCCAGGTCAGGCTGGTCGGTGTGAAATTCGAAGCGGATCGCCGGATGCGCGACTTCGTGCAGGAACAGGGAGTGACGCGCAATATCGGCCACGGCCTCGCGCCGGAACACGGGCTTGGGCATCCGCGCGAAGGACGAAAATTCATCCACGATGCGGCGCAAATCGCCCACCTGTCGGACGATCGTACTGGTCAGCCGGGTGAAGGTTGGCCGATCGCTCGTGATTTCCTCGGCATAGCGGCGCTGGAGCCGCTCGGCGGCCAGTTGGATCGGCGTCAGCGGGTTCTTGATCTCATGCGCGATCCGGCGCGCGACATCGGACCAGGCGGCGCGACGCTGATCGGACAATTGCTGGGTGATGTCATCGAACGTCAGAATATGGCGCGACGCATCCTCGGACCGCTTGACCGCCAATGTGCGCAGGTCGCCATGCGCGCGCACCTGCACGATGCCAGCGCCGTCGCCCGACGCAATGAACTCCGCCAATTCCGGCGCGATCTCGGACAATGTCCGACCGACCGGATCATCGCCCTCCTCCACCAAAATTGCGGCGGCCGATCGGTTGAGCAACTGAATTTCGCCGTCACGATCAACCGACAATACGCCAGCGCTGACGCCGGACAGGATCGCCTCGATGAAGGCGCGCCGTTCGTCCAACTGGCTGTTCGCGCCCACCAGCGCGCCGGTCTGCGCTTCCAGCCGCTGTGTCATCCGGTTGAACGCCGCTGCCAGCGTGCCGATCTCATCGCGGCTCTGCAGGCTGGTAACGCGCGCCGACAGGTCGCCCGCCGTGATCCGCCGCGCCGCCGTCACCAGCTCATTGACCGGCCGCACCATCCAATCGGCCACCGCCAACGCGATATAGACGGCAATGCCGACCAGCAGCAGCGATCCCACGAACAAGGCGATGTTGAACCGCAACTGCAACGCGCGCGATTGCGCCGCGAACAGGTCATAGTCCGCGATCACCGTCTTCGCCCGCTCCGCATTGGAGAAGGACGAACTGCCCGCATTGCGTGTGACGTAGAGATAGATTTTCGACCCCGGATACAACAGCGTCACCGCCTCGATCTGATTCTGCCGCGCCTGCACCACGACATTTTCACCCGCCGCCAGCCGCTTGGTGACTTCCGGCGTCAATATCTCGGATGCCGGGCGATTGTCCGGTTCGACCGTCGCCGCCGTCCGCGCCACGCCGTCCTTGCCGACCTCGATGATCGACGCACGGTTCAGTTTGCGCGTGACCACCTGGAAGATGAACCCTTCGGCAAAGCGCGGGCTGGAGACATCGGACTGGGTCAGATAGTCGCGCAGATCGTCCGCCATGGTGACGGTTTCATCGCTCACTTCGCGCAAATTCTGCTCATAATAGCCGCGCGCCAGGTCGCTCGCATTCTGCAGCATCCCGCGCGCGCTGTCCGATGCCCAGAATTGCACGCCATATTGGAACAGCAGGGACGCGAAGATCACGACCAGCAGCATCGGCACGCTGGCCGCGATCGAGAAGATGGCGACCAGGCGGACATGCAACTGCCCATCGCTGCCGATCGCTGATTGCGCCGCACGCCGCTTGGCCACGCGCCGCCCCAACAGCAT
>NZ_JPPQ01000069.1:964292-1006950 GCF_000743655.1 Sphingobium sp. ba1 | reverse complement strand
GGCGTGTACGAGCCGATCCGTTTCGCTCTGATCGGTAGCGACGTCGAACCATCAGCACGCGCGGGAGACATGCTGTCATGAACCCGCTCGAAACGATCGATCATCTGGCCGCGGTGCAATATTGGACCGGTCGCCTATTGCGGGATGGCTTGTGCATCATCCCCGACCTGCGTCCCCCTTCCGCGCTCCAGGCGCTGGAGCGGGATCTCTCGCCCATCTTCGAGGCGACGCCTTTTTGCGAGGGCGCTTTCTATGGCGAGCGGACCAAGCGCTTTGGCGGCCTCCTGCGCCGCAGCCGTCATATCGCGCCGCTAGTGGAAGATCCGCTCATCGTTGGAATCGCGCACGAAATATTGAGCCCCGCATGCGACCGGATCCAGCTCAATGTCGCCCAGGCCATCGAGATTCATCCCGGCGCCCTGACGCAGTTGCCGCATCGCGATCACGACATGTGGCAGGGCGCCAAAGGCGCCCATGAATATCTGCTCAATGTCATGTGGCCCATCACGCCGTTCACGGCAGACAATGGCGCAACCCAACTCTATCCCGCAAGCCATGGTGCTGCTGGCATGGCACGGCAGGATTATGACGAGCCGATCGTAGCGACCTGTCTGCCGGGGTCTGCTATCCTGTTCCTGGGTTCGACGTTGCACGGTGCTGGCGGAAACGTATCTAATGAGGTCCGGCGCGCGATCGTGACCGGCTATTCGTTGGGCTGGCTCAAACCCTATGAGAATCCGTGGCTGGCCTATCCGCCGCCTGTCGCGCGAACCTTCTCGCCTTCCCTCGCCGCTCTGGTGGGATATGCCCAACACCGTCCCAATCTCGGCAATTACGAGGGCCAATGTCCCTCGATCCTGCTCAGGGACGTGATACCTGCGCACATCGCCGCTATCGATGCGCTCCGGCCCGACCAGATGGATTTGGTCGATCAATACCTCAGTCGGCAGGTGCCGGGGAACGACAGGCCCTGGCTTCAAGACAATGGCGCGGGCAAGGACCGGTGAGTCCGGCACAGATTCTCGAGCGCAGCTACCGAACGCTCAAGCAGCGGCTGATCGAGGGTGCGTTTGATCCCGGACAACGCCTAGAAGCCGCCCGGCTCGCGGACGACATGCATGTAAGCATCACCCCAATCCGTGACGTGCTCAATCGGCTCACCGGAGAGGGCCTGGTCGACGCCATTGCGGGCGGAGGCTTCTACATGCCGATGCCTGATGAAGGCGGGCTGCGCGACCTTCTGGACTGGAACTCCCTTCTTTCCCTTCACGCTGCAGGGTCTCCAAGGCGCGCCATGCCAGAGGTGACGTCGGCATCATCGGACGACGCGGACCGTGCCGCCTGCCTTTTCTTGCAACTGGCCGAAAGCCGCGGCAATCGGGAAATGATCCGGGCCGTCGAACATCTCAATGACCGCCTGTACGCTGCGCGTCTTCTGGACGCCCGTATCCTCAGCGAGACAGGGGCCGAAATACAGGATCTGGAAGAATCCTTGCGGGCTGGTAACGCCGACCTGTCGAAAAGGATCAAAACCTATCACCGCCGTCGAAAAGCCAGGGTGTCGACCTATATCCGACTCCTTTGCAAAAGATCCTGAGTTGCGTGTGTTGCCGAAAGCATCCGAGCCAGTAACTGCCATGTTCTGGCTCATCTGAAAACTGCCCTGCCGGAGCAAGCTCACGACAGGGCCAAGGTTCAGGGAGGTGTCGCTCCAAAGGGGGAAGGACGCGACAAAATCTATGTAGGGAGGTGTTCGGTCATTTCAAGGTTGTTGCCTGTCTATAGTCGCCGGGCCCTGGATCGTCCCGAATTGTCGACACACTAGCCGCACGTTTCACGTTTCACGTTTCAGGCTATCGAGATACTACCGCCCGATGGCTCAGGAACCGCTGGAGATAGATCGGCCTTATCGCCGCGCGAATAGGTGCCGACGTAACAATCCTGCCGCCAGGACATGTCCATTCAGGGCCTCTACCAACGCTGTGCGGCCGGGATTGGAGGTAAGTGATGGCGTCAGCGGCCCTCGCGTATGGACGTCATTCCAGCAGGGCCGATGCGGCGTCGCTGGTCGGCCGAGGCCAACCAGGATTACCGCGTCATCTTCCATGTTTACGCATATACTCTTCAAAGGTTGATAAGAGAGCCTGACCCTTCGCCGCGTTGATCTTTCCGAGGCTTGTCTTGCCGATGCGGGCCTTGAGATAGACGCACAAGTCCGCAAAGCGAGCGAGGCTCACCAGC
This sequence comes from Sphingobium sp. ba1, assembly GCF_000743655.1. NCBI lineage: Bacteria > Pseudomonadati > Pseudomonadota > Alphaproteobacteria > Sphingomonadales > Sphingobiaceae > Sphingobium > Sphingobium sp. ba1. The sequence continues at coordinate 1,004,709 of NZ_JPPQ01000069.1, read as the reverse complement.
TCCCACTGGGCCCCAAACTCACGCTTGATGGAGACATAGATAACCGCCGTCTTAAAGGGTGTGGGTCGGACAGGCCCGACTTTCGCATACTGGATATAGCGATCGATCAGATATTTGACATAGCGCCGCTTGTCGCCATCGGCTCCGATTGATCCGGCAGGCGGAAGGATTTTTGTCTTGCTGCTCGTGGACTTGAGCACGAGCGTCCTCGTCTGCACGGCGCCGGGGCTGTTGATAGCGATATTGCCCGTGTTGTTAGTGATGATCGTATTGCTCAGCTTTGCCAGTAAAGCGGCCGAGAAGAAAACGTCTTCTGGACACTCGGGCTTGCAATTGTCTGCTTCGGCCTGCGCTTTCATGTTCAGCAGCAGCTTGACCGAAAAGACCTCCGGCTGAGCATCGATAGTCTTATGATGTGTCGGGCAAAGCAACAGCAGATTGTCGTAGCCCTGCCGCTCCGCCTCACCTTGGTGGGAATCATAACGCTCACCGCCTACATTGCGGGCTCTAATGTGACAGATCTCGCCGATGATTGCCCCGTTTTCACCCACGATAGGCGTCGCGCACCCGGGAAAGGCGCAGCGTTGGCCCGTCCGCGCAAAGAGCCGTTTGATCGTTGGGAGCGATGGCTTACCCATTGGATATCCGGCGCCTCAACGAAGCTGTGCTGCGGTGGCCGCCTGGTTTCGGCGGAACCCTTCGCCATTGCGGAATAAATAAGTCGGCTTCGTCAGTCATCCCCCCTCCATTTCTAATCTAAGTGTCCATCAAAAACGCTGAATCGACGCTTTCGAAATCATCACCTCTTTGTAGCTTGACGCTGAGGCAACGCTTCGGCCGGCACCGCCCATAAAGTATCGCTTGTCGAAATCCTGCTCTCGCTGAACCGGCGCTCGAGCGCGCGCAGCAGCCGTTCATTGCTCGAGGCAATGCCGATAGGCGCGCCGTGCCGGCCGACGTCTATGTGCAGGAAGACCATGGCGGCGATACCTGGGATCAGGATGATCTCCAGATCGGCGGGGTAAAAGCCAGTTGGGGCCAGGCGTCCCTCGTCAAAGACGCGCTTTAGATGTCGGCGCTGGCCGGACGGCACCGCGCGCGGAACGATCGCGATCGTCTGGGCATCCTTGACGCCGCCGGAGCTAAGGGTCTCGTCGAGGCGTTGCAGCGTTTCGCCGACCTTGAAGGTGCGCCCCCAGGCGGTTCCACCTGGACGCAGCCAGATGATCGACGGCGGCCCGCTGGCCGTCCGTTCCGCGCCCAAGGCGGCCTCGATCACGCCGCAGAACTTTCCGACATTGTAGTCGAGATAGGGGGCGCCGACGAGAAGCGGGTCCCCGTCCCGATCGCCGGCAGCGAGCAACCGCGACCAGGTCGAGGTATCGCCTGACTGACGCAGCAGGCCGGGACGATCGTCGCCGGTCAGGCGCTCATAGTCGGCAAGCCCTGATGCACTCTGCTCGGGGCCGCTGAGCATAGCCCAGACGTCCACCGCAGCCATGCTGAGCAGAGCGAACCGCGCAGGGTCATTGTCGGCAAATGGCAGATGGAGATTGGTTTCAAGGGTGGTGTCGCGATCGAGCCAGCATTCGGCCGGCATCGGCTGATAGCCGTAGATCCCCGCTTCCACTTCGGAAATGGAGTAGATGGCGAGCTGGTCGGCATCGGGATGCCGGCGAACTCGCCGGGCATAGTCGTGGAAATTTTGCTCGAAGGCTGTCCGGGCAAAGGTCTCCGGCACCTGGCGGGCATTGGGCTGCTCGGGAATAGACAGAAGGTTGGGCAGCGACCGAAAGCGGGCCGGCGACATGATGTTGCGGCTGACGAGATCGAACCAGACGCCTTCGGTCCAGGGCTCGACGGCAGCCAAGCGCGGTAGCTCCCCCTCGGTCAGTCCCTTGAACAGGTCCTGCCCCTTGGAAGACAGGGAGATTTCCCGATCATCGCTTTCCAGAAGTCCGCGCTCGGTCAGTTCGAGGAGGACGGTCTCGATCTCGCTGCCCGAAAAGCCGAAATAGCCGGCCAGCCGCTCGACGCTGATCTTCTGGACGACTTGGACGAGGCGCAGGACGAATTCGTCGACCACCGGCATCTGGCGCTCGCGCGTGACATTGGCCTTGATCGTGAACCGGCGGCACGGAACCTGGAAGTCGACCGCATCGACCTGCAGCTGCCCACCGCCCGAATTCCCGGCGCTCATCGGATCGCATCCATGCGCACGACCGCCGCCTTGCCGGTGCGGTCGCGGTCGATCTGGTCGATGACGCTGCGTATCGGCGAGCGGCAGCGCTTGTCGCGCCACATCATAGTATTGCCGATGATGAAAAGCCGCTCGCGAGCGCGGGAGATCGCGACGTTGCAGCGATTGGGCGAGCGGACATGGCCCGCTTCGAAATGACCATTGGCGCGCACCAGCGACAGGATGACGATTGCGTTCTCCTTGCCCTGGTAGGAGTCGACCGTGTCGATCTTGACCGTGCGGCGAAAGGCCGGGTCGAAGGGCTGCTGGGCGAAGCGGCGTTCGAGTTCGCGCTTCTGTTTCTTGTACATGCAGATGACCCCGATCGTCTGTTCCTCGTCCTTGGCGAGCGCGGCAGCGAATTGCTCCTGCGCGGCGATAAGATTGAGCAGCCGCATGGTCGCTTCGACCTCGGCTTCGTTCCAGGTGGAATTCTCGCCCTTCTTGCGGTTCTCCGCCGATGCGGCCGCGCCGCGCGTGTCGATCCAGTTGATCGGACGTTTGAGCAGGTCGGGCATGGGCAGGTCGAAGCGCTCGTCGGCCTCGCGATCCTTGGATGTTACCAGCTTAACGCCGTGGGGCGCATAAAAAGTCCGCGAGACGAGATCGCAGATCGGCTTCACCATGCGATATTGCTCGTCGAGTATCTGGCCGGCCACCGCGCCATAGGAAGCGGTGAAGGCGCGCTCGAAATCGCTGCGCATCACCTCGCGTTTGGGCACGCTGGGCAGTTCTTCGGTGACAGCCTTGACCATGTCGCGGTCGATCATAGGGGGCAGCTGGAGATGATCGCCGACCAACAGCACACGTCGGCCGAGCTGGAGCGGTACGGCAAGCTCGCCTGCCGTGCAGCGCGCGGCCTCGTCGACAATGACCCAGTCGAACGAGCCGGCCTCGAGACGTATGCGGGTCTGGCCAAGGCCGACGCAAGTGCCGGTGATGATAGTGCGCGTCTTGGCGAGGAATTCCTCAAAATTGCGGTGCCCCGCCCCGAGCGTCTCGTTCCATTCGCGCGAAAGGGCGAGGAGCCGGCGGGCCGCGGCGAGGTCGGCCGGCGTGGAGCGGACGTGGCGTGTGAGCAGCGCGGTATGCGCTTCTTCGATGACGAGGACTGCCTGCGAGATTTCGGGATCGATGTCGTGGCCGACCCATTGCGGCGCGGCCTTGGCGAAAGCGGCGATGGCGGTGCGCAAACGATCGCGCAGGCGACGCGCTTCGTCTGGCGTGACGTCGGACGCGGCAAGCGCGTCGTGCAGGATTTCGATGCGGCGGGCGAGATCGCCTAACGCCCGGTCGAGATCGACAAGATCGTGGAGCAGCGCCCGGCTGATCCCCATGGCTCCACCGGCGGCCGCGAGACGAGCCTTGAGGCCTCCCTGAAAGCGGCGTTGGTAGCGCTCGCGCAACGTCGAGCTGTGATAGGGTCGCAGGCGACTGGTGAGCCCCTTGGCGCCGACGCGGAGCAGTTCGAGGCGGTCCTTGCGCGCGCCGAACAATTTGATCAGTTCCTCAGCCGCGCCGTTGACCGCCTCGTGGCTCTGGCTCGCCACCAGGATCTTGGAGGCACCGCCGCGCGTGACCAGCCAGTGGACGAGCGCGCCGATGAAGCGCGTCTTGCCGGTGCCCGGCGGCCCCTGCATCAAGCCGAGCGGCCCCGAGGCGAGGATCGTGCTGAAGGCCGCGCGCTGCCCTGCGTTAAGACCGTAGCCCTTAAGCTCTTCATCGGTTGGAGCAAGGGCAAAGGTCGCCGGCACCTTGCGCATCCGCGGCTCGAAATAGTCGATGAGGTCGGGGATCTCGCTGGTGCGCGAGAGGATGCGATCGACGCCGCGTTTACGGCGGTCGAGCGAGGCTTGCGCCCGGCGGTCAATGAGCGAGACGATGTCGCCTTCGCTCGGCGGGCGAGCCATGTTGCGGATGGCGATCGTGCGGTCGGTGAGATCGCGCAGGTCGAGCTTGCCGATGAACTTGCCGCGCGCGCCGTCGCGGGTGCGCACTTCGACATCGCTTTCGCTGTCGAAGTCGAACGGCCGGTCGGTCTCATAGGTGTAGACGACCGCATCGGTCGTGTCGGCAGCCCGCTCGCCGATCGTGATGCAAGGAATGAACTCTTCCTCGAGATCGATCAGCGTCCGCCAGAGCTGCGCGGCAGCGAAGCCGGTTGGGCTGGCACTGCGCTCACCGTCGGTCGGTTCGACAGTGGCCGGAAGGGCCTCGTCGAGGAAGGCGACAAGGTCTGCAACATCGTCGAGCCGGCCATCGGCTGTCTCGAGGCGCAAGGCCATGGCGGTTCCGCGCCGTGTGTAGGAAAGCCCATCGAAATCGATGGCCTCGATGGCGCAGTGTTCGATCAGGCTGCCCCGCATGCGCAGGAGCAGGCTGCTGTCGAGGCCATCGATGCGATATTCGGTGCGCTGGTCGCGAAGGCGCTGGATGCGGACATAGAATGTGTCGTCGTCCGGGGTGAGCTCGCCATCGGCTAGCCCAGGCGAGGTGACGACGAAACGCGGCACGGGCGGCGCATTCGCACGATCGAGATCCTGCCGTGCGGCAATGAGCAGCGGTTCGAGCGTCTCGATCGCGGTGCGATCCAGGTCTTCGCCGATTGCGCGGTCGAGCGCGGGGAGCCGGTCGGTGCCGGCCTCGTCGACCATGGCGCGCGCGATCTTCACAACGGCGAAGCGGTCGATCTGCTGGCCGGTCAGGCGCTCCCAGCCCCCGGGCAGATAGGCATGGTTGCGGATCGCGCCGATGCCCGGCGGTGCCAAGTCGAACAGGTCGATGATGGTGAGCGCGTCGTTGTCCTCGCCGCTGTCGATCAGGATGTTCGCGGGGCTGAGATCGTCATGGGTGCAACCAAGGCCGTGCAGCATATCGATCGTCTGGCCGAGCGTCGCGATGATCCCCGCCGCCCGCGCCGGATCGCCGACCGCAACTTCGCCGAGCGGTGCACCGGCAGCGCGGCGGTAGACGACGAAGGGGCCGACCGACGAGAGGCCGGCGGCCTCGAAATGGGGCAAGCCGTCCTGCGGCTTGAGCCGGAGCCGCGCGATGCCTTCGAACATGGCGAGCATTGCGAGGTCGAGTGCCTGCGACTGGCCGCGCCGCATGCCGGCCCAAACCTTGACCATGCAGTCACGGTCATCAATGCGCGTCGGATAGGTGGCGCAGCGCTCATTCTGTTCGACATTGCCGCTGTTGGGCCACTTCACGAACGGAATGTCGGTGACTTCATGGGCGTCGAGCCGGGAATGATCGATTGCCGGTTCGGTGGGCGACAGGATGTCTCCGAAGGCATCGGCGAAGAGCTGGGCATTGCCATAGCGCTCCGCTGGCACCTGCGCGCCGGCCTTGGCCAAGACCGTGTCGAGTCCCTCCGGGAGCGCGAGGGAAATCGACGCCTCGTCCGGTCCGACGATCTCCCGGACGATCTGCGCAAGCTGATAGACGTCGCGTTCGCTCGCGGTGCCGGCGAGCGTCTTGTCCAGGTCTTCCGGCAAGGGCGCCGAATAGCCGCGCAGGAGGTCGAGCCAGTCGCCAACCGATTCGTCGGCCGTGATCTTTGCCGACATGAAGCCGGTGAGCGCGAGCCGCGTCGGCGAGGTCATCCAGATGCAGGCCGGAGCGAGGTCGCGATGGGCGACGCCCTGGCGGTGCAGCTCGGCGGCGATGCCCAGAAGCGTGCTTATCGTATCGAGGCGCTGGTCGAGCGCGAAAGACGAGCGGTTTTTCTCGATGTAGCGGCGCAGGGTCGTCCAGTTGGGTGGCAGCCCCAGGACTTCATAATGGTCGGTGAGGATCTCGTCGGGCGGCGCGACGGTAGACTGCAGGATGGCGGCATCGGCGATGACCGAACTCTCCGCCTCGCGCAGCAGGCCGACGACACGAGCCTCTCGTTCGGCGACGATGCGCCGGGTTTCTGGGCTGTTGAGATCGTGGGGCAGCTTGTCGAGCCGCCATTGGCGAAGGAGCGCCTTGATGCGCGGGTCGCGAAACTGCTGGGCACCGTGTTCGGCCCACAGGCAGCGCGGATGGACGAACAGGTCGCGCTCGGCGATGCCGTAGCCATCCCAGTTCATTTGGCTGGCGCGAAACACGGTGGGATTGCGCAGCAACTTATCGAAGTCGCCGACCAGCGAACAGGGTTTCACGCTGAGAATGGTCGCCTTTTCCAGCAACCCGGCGTGCGCGGCGGGGTCTCCGAGGCTGCGCGCGTCGGCCAGCGACCAGGTATAGCGCTGGTCGTCGGGATGAAGCTTGGCGGCCGTGCAACTGCCGGTCAGGACAACGCGCAGGTCGACATAGACCTTCGCGAGCGCGGGAATACGCTGAGCAATGATCCCTTTGATCTTACGGGCCTTCTCGCTGAGAAGTGCGACAGGCGACCGGCCGCGCGGGCGTTCGTTGACAACCCAGCGATCGCCCCGTGCTACGAGATAGCCATTCCAGTCCTTGAGCTCGAGCAGTATGACGCGATCGTCGGTGATTAGTAGGGCGTCGATCTCGATCGGCGACGAATTCTTCGGATAGCTGGTCAGCGATGCGTAGAGCAGCCAGTGCGCTGGCAAGGCGTCGGCTAGGGCGTTGATGCCCTTAATCTCGCGCAGATGAATGCCCGCACTATTAAGATAGTGAACTTTGCAACCCAAGCCCTGTGTCTCGGTCGTGTCCGTCAAGATGGTGTAATTTCGGCGGTGGCCACGGGTCATCGTCAGGCGGCCTTTGATGTGATGTGGAGTGGTGCGCTTTCCTCCTCGATCGTAGTTTGATTGAGCTCGGCCATGCCTTCGATCTGCATGTACCGGTGCTGGAGTTGCCACTCGTCGTTCTGCTCGAGCAGGACGGCGCCGACGAGGCGAACGATGCTGTCCTCGTTGGGGAAGATGCCGACGACATCGGCGCGGCGCTTGACCTCCTTGTTCAGGCGCTCGAGCGGGTTGGTCGAGTGTAATTTCACGCGGTGCTGGGTGGGGAAGCCGGTGTAGGCGAGCACGTCGTTTTCGGCGTCGTCCATGCAGGTGCCAAGCTTGGGCCAGCGGGCGCGCAGCTGGTCGGCCACGTGGCGCCAGGTCTGGATTGCATCTTTCTGATCGGGTTGGATGAAGGCCTGCCGGATCGCGGCGGCGACCATGGTGTGCTGGCCCTTGGGCACATAGGCCAGTGCATTGCGCATGAAGTGTACGCGGCAGCGTTGCCAGGTGGCGCCGAGTACGCGGGTGATCGCTGCCTTGAGCCCTTCGTGGGCATCTGAGATGACCAGCTTTACGCCGGTGAGACCGCGGCGCAGGAGGTCTTTCAAGAAGTCGGACCAGAAGACCTCGGCCTCGCTGGGGCCGATATGCAGGCCGACGATCTCGCGCCGGCCTTCGGTGTTGACCGCCATGGCTATTATGGCCGCAACGCTGATGATCCGCCCGCCCTGCCGGACCTTGAGGTAGGTGGCGTCGAGCCACAGATAGGGCCATTCGCCGGTTAGCGGGCGCTTCAGGAAAGCCTGGACGCGTTCGTCGATGTCCTTGCACAGCTTGCTGACTGTCGACTTGGAGATGCCGGTCATCCCCATGGCCTGCACAAGTTCATCGACGCGCCGAGTGCTGACCCCGCCGATCCAGGCTTCCTGGATGACCGCGACCAGCGCCTTCTCGACCATCTTGCGCGGCTCGAGGAAGGCCGGGAAGTAAGAGCCGGCACGCAGCTTGGGGATCTTGAGATTGAGCGTTCCCAGCCTGGTGTCGAGCGTCCGGTCACGGTGGCCATTGCGCCAAGTGGCGCGCTCGCCGCTGCGTTCGTGTCGTCCGGCGCCAATCAGGCCATCAACGTCGGCCTCCATGATCAGCTGCAGAACGTTTTCTGCAACCACCCGCAAAAAATCCGCGTCACCGCTCTTCGCAGATAACTCTTCGATCAGTAGTCTGTCCTCGGTCATCGGGTACTCCTTCGTCAGGGTTGAAGTCTCGCAACTCCACCATAACGATGAGCCCGGTGGCCACCAGCGCCGCCGAATTTTGGGGTGGGGCATGCCCCACCCCAAAATCCACCAGTGCGTACACCGGAAATTACACCACGAACGCGGACGCTAGCCTGTGTCTCCTCGCTCGCAGTCTAGCGAGATCGCGGACAATTGCGAGCAGCCTTAATGTTGTCGGTGAACCTGATAGCGTCGTAGCAGGTAGAGCTAACACGTAGGACGATGGTGCGCAGACCGGGTACAAACTGACCGGAGCGGGCTTTACCTTGGTGCGGGCGATCTAAAGTTCCTAGCCCATGCGCTAAATGCGCCGTGCGGAAACCCAAACCTAAATACCGCAGCGGGCATAGCCTCGACCGGTAAACTTCCTGCAACCGTTCGTCTCCCAGTTGCTGCCATCCCTGCGACAGGCATAATCATTGGGTTGGCGAGGCTAACGCCAGAGCGGCTGCGTCTGCCATGCGGGCAGGAAGCCGGCCATGCCCGGATTGAGGCCCGGCACGACAGGAAATGTATCGATCAGCTGGATCAAGCGCGTTTTCCAGCTGCTGGTCGGATGCACGACGCGTAGGAAATACTGGGCAATGGCAGCGGCGGCATAGATGCGGCTGGCGCTGCTTTGATAGGTCGCAAGGTGCGACATAAGAGGTACGGTATCACCCCTGGGCAGCTTGGGCTGGACCACGAGGGGATGATTCCAAAGCCTGCCATGATGGGCGCAGACGTTGCGGACGTAGGAAAGGGTTTTCACCCAGCTCGACAGTAGCTCGGGATTGCCTAGCGCATATTTTCGGGCAAAGGCAGCGCGGTCGGAGGGATGGGCCATTTCGATCAGATGAGATAGTCCGCCAAAATCCCAAGTTTCCACCGCCATCCATACCGGCAAAGGCGGGCGGAACTTCTTGCGATAATCTACCAGCCAGTCGGTGCGCGACCGGGTCTCCGCCTCGTCCGCGCGCACAAGCCATTGGGCGTGGCGGGTTTGCTGCCCCCGCACTGCGGTTGAACGCTTGGGATCGAGGAAAGCGAGATTGCGATGGGCGAAGGCATCGCGCTCACCGAGCCGGTGCGCAATATCGACACGCAGCGCGACCTCGATGCGTTCGATGGCATCCGCCATAAGCATCCGCAGCTGTTTGTCGAAAACATAGAGGCGCACGGCATGATCGAACCGCGTACCGGGCCGGAATGTTTTGGCGATCTGGTGAGTTTGGCTGCCATCGGGTTGTACGCTGACCTGCGACTGCAGCAGGGGCTGCCAATAATCCTTCAGCCTGTAATAGCCGATCCTGGCAAGATGCCGTTCCGCTTGCCAGACGTTCGTGATCTCAAGCCCCCGCTGGCGCAAGAGCTGCACCTGTTCGGCAAAGGTCAGATATGGCTTGTCGTAGGGCGGGAGCATCCAGGCCACAAAAAAAGAAGGCCGCCCCTTGTAGCCGGTTTCCCGGCTTCCAGAGGAGGCGGCCATGTTGCTGCTGAGATAGCAGCCGAGCAGTAAATTTCAAGCTAATGTTGCACGGTGCGGCAAAAGCGCGGAAGGTCGCAATATCGCGAAGAGGATGATATGACTAACGACATTCCCGACAGTCTGTTCAAGCGCATGCTATTAGCCAGCCAGTATCGTATCTTGTCGCATCTCGACACCACCTGTGCCGATTTTTGGCGCGGTGCTGCCGAACGTACGGTCCAGGGATGGCCGGTAGAGGACCTGCCGGATGCGGAAATAATCCTAGCCTATCAAGGCGATGCGCTGACCCGCAGCGATCAGCAATTTGTTCTCGATGCCCTCAACGTCTTCGAGCTGCTCCAGGATGGGATTGCCCAGGGCTACAAACCGAAACGTCCGAATGGATTCACCGCATTTCCGGGCTTCGACGGCAATAATGAAAGCAAATTGCTCAATTATGCGCGGCACGCGGTCGAGCAGGAGCATCGCTTCGAGTCAGTCGAACGCAGTGCCGATGATTTCAATGCCCATATGCCCACTGCCGAACTCTATCAGCGGATGATCAGCACATGGGAGCGCCACGGCCGGTCCTATAGGATCGACCAATCGCTGTTCGATGCCCTGATCGATGCGCAGATTCATCCCTCCATGGCGCGCCACGCCGACTGATCGGTTCACGGACAGGCACCTTCTTCGGACAGCCAGCCCTTTTTCACCAGCATATCGGCCGCTGAGCAGCAGGTCGGAGCGACGGCAGACCAGCGAATGCGGATCATCACCGGGACGGAAACACCCCAGCAATTTACCGAACGACTGTTTGCGCTCCTTCAGGCAGACACGACGCATCTCTACTTCGACACAAGCTTTCTCATGTGGTTGACCATGGTGGGAGACGAGGCCCGTGCGCAGTTCCGCCAGTGGACTGCAAGCATGGGGGAGCGGACCCACATTCCCTTATGGTCGATGCATGAATTTCATCGGCATCACCGCTCGGGAACGCTGCGCGCGGATCTTGTGAAGCGCGCCGACGGGTTGATGAGCGCTGCAAAGCTGTTCCGGCAGGAGGTCGGCCGATATGCCGACCAAAGAATGCAGGTAGGGCAGTCGGGAGCAGCCTTTCAGGATTCGGTCGACAATGCGCTCGAGCTGCTCAAAGACCTCACCGATGTCGCCCGTCGCTGGGACTATGACAGGTGCGCGGCGGACGTCATATCCTGGATGAACGAAAGGGCCTGTGCGAACCGCACCGTGTTCCGCTCCCTGGAATCGCTCGAAGCGCGCGGCGCGGCGCGCTACACACAGGATGTGCCGCCGGGATTTCTCGACCGGATAAAGCAAGACAGCCCGGACAAGGGCAGCAATAAATATGGCGATCTGCTATTCTGGCAGGAGGTTGTGGAGGATGCTCAGAAAAAGGGCGCAAGAGCGGTTATCATCGTCACGCGCGACCGAAAGGAAGACTGGTTCGCGGGCGAGCCTGATCCCAACCTAACGCTCGACTGGCAACGGGTCCGGGCAAAGTGGCGGCCGGTTCCACGGCCCCATCCGACCCTCGCCTTCGAACTCAAGGTCGAGGCGCAGGCGCAGCTCGAACTGCTCGACGAACTTTATCTCGGCGCTGTCCTGTGGAAATTCGGCCGGCCGACCTTCGAACGGCTCGCCTCGGCGGCTATTGCCGTCACTCCGGAGCAATTTGAGCGGGTCGACCCGCCGCCGGCACCCGTTAGGTCCCGCGCGCACAAAAGGCGTGACCAGCCAGGAATCGGCCTCGTAGAGGCCAATAGTCTCATCGATTCCGCAGTTGAAGAGAGCGGCGAGCGCGTCACAGCTTTTCTGGGGATGCTGGAAGGCGACGCGCCGGACGTGGACAAATTTTTGGATGAGCTCGAGCCCACCGCTCTGGCGCAGTTCGACAAACGTGAGCTCGCCAATCTGGCCCTACGGCTGCATGACGGCGCGCGGCAAGGATTGAGCCCTGCCGTGCGCTGCGCCCACAAGGTTATCGGGCTTCTTGACGCCCTGCCCGCGCACAGCGCGGCGGCTATATATATCGGCTTTTTGAGTTCAACCTATCTCGTCGGCGGAAGGCCGCTGGACAGGCCAGACAGCCCATTCATGGAAGACCTGTTCGCCTGGCAGACGGACACGGCGTTCCAGGTCATATTGCGCGCCTTCGCGCTGCGCATGGGCAAACTTCGTTCGACGGCGCTCTATCTTCCCAACAGCCGGGATGAGCGACGCACGCTGCGTGTCGAGCATGACGCGCAGCAACAGCAGGATCCGGTCGCACTTATCCAGGTCTATCTTGGTACGCAGGCTTTGCTTACGGACGGCGAAACACGACCCGACGCCCAACTGCGCGTTTTGGTCGGCCATGCAGCGTCCAGCGTTCGCGACATTGCGAGGGCACTGGCCCGGCACTATGGCCTTCCCTTCGGGTTGCTCGACATCACCGGAGGCGCGCCGGACGAGCTGCGCTTCATTCCGGATCACTGCGGCCTCCGCGAATTCAGTCGCTTCGACCAGCAGGACGGGGTCGACGCTCTGTCAGCAGGACCGGATGCCGTGAAGGATGCTCTCCCGATCGAGGCCGACGAATCAGATGAGGACGAGCCAGAAGAAAACGAGCCAGACGAGGACTGGGATGCCAGCCTGGAGGAAGATTGATGACAAGCGAGACTGTTCCCTTCAAACCGCACTTCGGCGCTTTCGTGCTCGAGACGCTGACCCTGGGCATGTATGGGGAATCACGCAACGCCATCCGCGAATACATCCAGAATGGTTTTGATTCGCTGCGCCAAGCAGTTGCCGACGGCCTACTGACCGAGAGGGAAGCTGGGATCGAGATACGCTTCGATGAAGGCAAAAGCCTCGCAATCAGGGACAATGGCGGGGGCCTCCGCACGGAAAATGCGGTTTCGGTGCTCGCATCGGTTGGCGCATCGAACAAAGATTACAGACGCAACGCCGGCTTCCGCGGCATCGGCAGGCTAGCGGGCATCGTCTTTTGCGACACGCTGGAATTCAGAACCAAGGCCACAGGCCAGGCACGCAGAACCATCGTGACCTTCGATGCCAAGAAGCTACGGGACAAGATGTCCCCGCATGGTTCTTATGCAGCTGACGCGGCTGAGACGCTGGAAAGCTGCGTGACGGCTCGCGTTGAGGACGCCCCCGATGCGGACGAGCATTATTTCGAGGTGACACTCACGGGTTTTTTCAATCCGCCTGTCGAGTGCGAAAATTATGCTTCGCTCAAGAGCTTTGTCGAGCAGGTCTCGCCCCTGCCCTACGGTCCCGATTTCCCGCACGCTGGGGCCATATTGGAGCAGGCGCGCGCCCGGAATTTCGATATTGAATGGGTCCGCATCTTCGTCCGGAATGGTGATGCACCTCAGGAAGAATTGTTCAAACCATACGGCAAGGATGTCGGCGTGAAGAAGGAGCGCGTACCGCTACTGATCGACTACGTCGCATCGCCGACGGGGACATGGTGGGGCTGGGTCGGCCGCAAGCGGGTGTCCGGCACGATCAAGGATCCGGCGTCGCGGGGCGTGCGCATCCGCGTGCGCAACATCCAGATCGATGGGACCGAGATTATGCGCGACATATTGGCCGTCTCCCATCTCGGCGGCAAACCGCGCACTTCTTATGCGCGATTTGTCGATTGGTATGCCGGCGAGATCCATATCAGGCCCAATGCTGCCATCCCCAACGCGCGGCGCGACGGGTTCGAAGAGGATGCGGCTTGGCAGACTATTCGCAACGAGCTCGACGAACATGTCGCCTCGACCTATGGCAAGCTCGCCTACCGCACCTCGACAGCCGACCAGCTGTCGGTTGATAGTCTCACCAAGCGACTGGCCGAGTTCCGGCGCACCGCGGACCCGCTCATCGAGGAGAAGCGGGCTGACTGGGACGTCATCAGCCTAGCGGTCACCGAAGCCAATGAGTTACAGAGGCGTTTGGGATTGGCGGTCAAGGCGGCAGACGACTCTGAACTGGCTCCGATCAGGACGATTTCCGACACGGTTTCAGGTCTAAAAAAGGAGCTGGACGCGCTTGTTGTCGACGCGCCGCGAGGTTCGGCGTGCGAGGCCGAAATTGCCCTTGCCCTCTCCGAATTCACCCAGATGCTCTACAGCGCGCTGAAGCAAAGGCTCGGCCCTAGTGAATGGCAGCGGGCTCGGGAGATCGTTCGGGAGTTGTCAGGTGAGGATCCGATCTAAAAAGCCTGATAAGCCTTAAGGCACGGGCCGTAGCAACATCCGGTCGATGAGGGATTGGGTTGATCGCGTGACGGGGAGCAGGCCGACAAGTTTCCATGGCCGCTCCTGCGTCACGTTGGTGAAAAATTGCCGCTAATTTACCTAACTGAGCTTTTGGAGGATACGATCAACTAGTGATTTGGCCGCGACCCTGTTGGCAGAACATTCGTAAATGAGGCTAAACATCTGCTCAAACACTTCCCGTTTTGGCGCCTCGAAACGTGCAAGAGGAGATTCCACTACATCGCTGACGGCTAGATCGTCCAACCCCCTCCGGATCGACTGCATCTGTTCAAGCAGTGCCGTCACTGTCTCCGCATCGAGGTCAGGCGTCTCGGCGATGCGTTCCATACGGCCCAGACTCCCTCGGACATCCGCTGCGACGCTGTCGCGTTCGGCGACAGCAAGTGCTCCTTGCGCTGCGATCGCCAGCTTCTCGCTGGCGACCGTGCGATGCATCTCGAAGTCCCTCAACCACTTTCGGCGAATGGAGCTGGTCCGACATCGCTTGGCCACGTCCCTGGCCAGCGGAGCCATGTGATTGATCAGATTGCTCATGTGAATGTTGAGCTCAAAATCGTCACGCCGACCATTGGGTACGACCCGGCGGTCAAGGACGTGCAGTTCGCCGATTGCCCAGGAATTGAACCGCTGCTCTGAGAACAGCTCCTCAAGTAAAGCGTGTCCCCCGATCTGGATATTCCCAGCGCGGATTCTCAGTCCCTTCGCGTGGAGGGCATTGGGAACAGCGCCTTCATAGTCATGGTGAGCGACCCAGGCGACGCCGGCCACGCCGCCGTCAACACCCGCAATCTCAATCGTCTCGATCGCTCGAAGCGTGAGTTCGGGTTGCCCCTCGGCAGTCATCACGTTCCGAAATGGACGGCACAGCGGCTTACCTTCGTTCACGCGAATGTCGAGCTCGCAGATCTGGGCGTCACCGATCGCTTGACGAATTTCCTCGCCGAAGCTGAAGTCAGCATGAAATGGTACGGGAGCGACCTGGGAAAGGTATTCGGCCACCGCGTCGATGTTCATGAGCGCATCGTTGCGCTGGCGCACAATTCCACGCAACTCGACCTCGAAAAATCGAGCAGGGGCGTCAGTCCCATCAACGAGCGAGCCCGTGGTAATCTCTGCGATAAGCTCTGCGACCCCGCCGGTGAAGTCGACCGACCGCAGCGCGGTTCGCAGCTGGCGACAATCCCACCGCAACTCTGAAACGGTCTTTTGGCCGGCCGTGCGTGATCTGAAAATCAGCTCCTGCGCATATCCTAGTCCAGCGAGACGGCCTACGCCGCGGAACCCGCGCGCTTTCGTGCCGCGCTTCTGACTGCCGCCAAGAGCGGTTAAGCGTCCCTCAAACTGGCCAGCGGGGATACCGGCGCCGTTGTCGCGGATGGTAATGGAGCGGGATGCCGGGTCCACTCGAATGTCGACCCGACCACGTTCATCGCCGCTGATTAGGCCAGCTTCTCGCGCGGCCTCAATACCGTCCGCCGCGTTCTGTACATACTCCCGGTAAATCGTCATCGGATCAACGTACATCGCGCTCGAGATGAGCTCGAGGATGTCCTTGCCGATGACAATGTCGGAAGCCTGGATCCTGGAACCCTTGTTAGCGCCATTCTGAAGCGCGGCTCGCCTGTCGGCGAGAGTCGCGGTCGCGATGTTCATGCTGCCTGTCTCTCGTCTGCGCTCGGAAGCCGGACTTCATCCGGCGCCATTGGGGGTTCATCATAGTCGAGGCCCGCATCTTCGACGCGTTCGTCATCTGGCAGGCCAAGTGTGCTCGGTTCGGAACGTGCGCGAGCCTTTTGCTGCGCCCAGATGTCGGACAACTCATCCTTCGGTACGGGCACATAGAATGGGAGCAGTTCCTGCAGGCGACGGGTCGACGCCTTGGCAGGGAGCTTGCTGAAGTCTCGCGGGTCGCAGGATGAAAGGAGCTGGACGAGCTCCACGCGTTCTGCGGCGTCAAGCCTCGAATAGCCGTCGCCGAAGGCGTGAAAGACGTTCTGACCGCCGCCAAACTCGTACCAGTCGCGATTGAAGATGATGTCGTGAGGCATGGCAAGAATGCGCTCGTAGTCTTCGACGGTATCGCCAAACGCTCGCTTGAAGAAGGTTGGTTCGCCGCTCACGATGCCATGCGTGGCCTGAAGGATGATCTGCATCGACCGAAGTTGATAGCGGGTCCATTTCGCGCCAACGTGCCCCCGATCCGGACGGTCCGTTGGCTGGTAGCGCATGGGAAACGACCAGATGCGGACGTTCAGCTCTTCATTGAGCGTCACGTTCAGCCGCATCCGCTCGAAGAGGTCGGCAGGGTCGTCGTGAAAGTTATACAACATGTAGTTCGACAGCTCGTTCAGCCCGAACTCGTGCGCATAACGGACAGCCTGCTCGTATGGCTTTTTGACCCCAAGATGATCGAAGGCGATGCGAAGCGGCTTGAGACAGATCGACGATAATTCCCGCAGGTACATTGGATCTTTGCACAGAATGCGCGCGTCGACCCCCTGATTGAAGTCCACGCGGCGCTGCACAGGCGTCCGCATGCCCTCTCGCTTGAGCGTCGCCCCGGGCACGAAGCCCAAGTCCCGTATTTCCGCGATGATTTCTTTGAATCGAGGGCTGGCGACAACATTGTTGTCCATCAGGATGAGGTCTTTTTTGGCGCCATAGAGATCCTCGATCGACCGCACGAGGCCGGTCAATGACTCAGTGTCTCGCTGGCCACCTTCGAGCTTGGGAACGCCGCAGAAATGGCATTTGCGAATGCAGCCGCGCGACGTGTAGGCGAAGTACGCATCCCTGACCGGATATTGGTATTCGATCTGAGACATTATCGAATAATCGGGAACGAGGTCTTCGATCGGCGTCCCGGCGACGTCATCCGAATAGAGCTCTTCGGCGAAATCATCGAGTTGCAGGGCGACCGCGGGCGGCTGGGACAGGAGGCCTTTGATGAACCGGACGCCATGCCATTTGCGCTCAGCTATAAACTTCTCGTGCATGAGCGACGCCGCGATGCCGCCCACGAAGACCTTGTCTGCCTGGTGGTTTGCGGCCTCCAGTGCAAAGTCGATCGTTTGCGCGATCTTGGGATACTCAAACGAGAAGAGCGTTGTGACGTAAATCCGATCCCATGCCTCGGATAGGACACTGCGATCTTCGCCCTTCACAAAACGTACACGGTCCCGCTTGCCTTGCGGCCCATGATATTGCGCAATCTTCATGAGCCCAAGTGGCGGATACTTGTTCTTGTAACCGGGCTCGATCAGCAGGATTTTCTTATCAGCCATTGGACACCACTCGCAGGCGAGCTCGACGGCGAGCATCGCGTATAATTTGAATTGCGGCTTTCACGCCGCCCTCTCCGCCAAGCCCCTGGAGAGGACCCGTCGACGACCAGTCAAAATCGCTTGCGAAATCGCCAAGAAGCGCCGCGAAATAGCGCCGATCCCGCATCTGGCCCGGTCGAGCCTCGTTGCAAAGGTCGGAAGCCAGGTCCATCAGAGCATACACGCCGATGCCCTTGGTCAACAGGTGGCGTCGGGGCTGACTCCACGCTTCCGCGAGAACCTCAGCGATGGCGGACCAAAAGGAAAGGACGGTCTGTGCCGCGCTTTCGACGCCGGTCGTTTGTGCAATTGTAGTCCCAGCCAAAAAGCGCTTCACGGCCTTCTGCATGGTCCTCAGCGACGCACGACGAGTAAGGCCGGACGTCGGCTCGCCACCGAGATCCAGCTGCTTGTACCATGGCGACGATGGTTCGTTCTTCAGAAACAGAGCGATGAAAAGCTCGGGGCGGTCAGCGCCGAGGTCCGTACACAGCTGGGCATCGTGGAAATCGAGGAGGCTCCGACTCAGTCCCTTGGCTTTGCCATTGATAACCGAGAAAACCTCCATCTCCTCGGCCTCGCTCAGCCCTTCGAAGCACATGAAGGGCAGCTCGATGTCGAGATCGGACAGGTGGCCCAACCTATGCTGGCAATCAACCTGCGCCAGGACCCGTCCGGCCGAATCGTCGATGACGATATCCGCGCCGCCTCCCGGTTGGAGTTCGATCCTCCATCCCTCATCGCGGCCGGAGTGCCGACGGCGCAAATTGAATGTGAGCGGGATTGTCGCGCTTCCTTCCTGCTGGATGTAACGCCGGAAATCGAGGCTGTGCTGGGCATTGTACCGGCGCTGATAGCCACGGCCGCTGTCCTCGTCGAGCACATCGGCGAAGCTTATGGCGTGAAGAGTGCTGGCCGCGGCGAAGCCGAGCAGCACCGGCCGATCAGCCGATTTTCCTCTTACGCACCTAAGACGCAACTCACCCATCTGCCACCCCGTTGTCGATATTCTGCATTCGTCAGATGCAGAAACCGCTCTGATTGGATGCAGATACCCTAACAGGATCTCGTTGTCGATCTAGACTTAATAGCATCGCAACGGCAGATAAGGATTATAGTTCGCGGCCTACCTGCAGGGTCTCCGCGGAGGGTCCTGCTGCCGCCAGTATGGGTGGGCAACCGCCCTCGTATCATCGGGACGAGCCACGCTCACAGCGCGGTAAGCGCTCACAGTTGGAGGATCCGCGTCTCGGGACGTCAAGCAGCTTCGTCCACCGACACGGCAACGGCGACATCGTTGATATAGCGCTTACCGGGCTCGACCACCTGGCCTCCTTCAATGAAGGTGGTGACCAGATCGTGGACCGTTTTGACGTAGGCCACGTCCTCCTTTGAGAGTGGGCCTTTTTCAGCGTGGTGGGTGATCGTTCTGGCTTTATTGATTTTGCCGATCCAGCGGATGAGGTCAGCTTTCTTGCCCTTCCCGTAGAAATTGTAGTGGTCCTTAAACACCTCCCAATTGTCATTGTACGAAATGATATCAGGGTAGTTCGAGAGAAACAGGTAGCGCCAGCGCTCGCGGTCACCGGGCGTCTCGTTGTACATCTGGTCGCAGCTGTTTCGGACGGACTTGGGAACCCCCAGCATCCACCACGCCTCCGACTTCTCGCCGTATTTCGCCTTTAGAGTGGTCAACACGTTTTCGAAGATGATGCGATTGATGTTGTCGATCATGTCCTTCGCTTGTTTCGCGCCCGCAACATCGCGGCTATCCATGTACTCGATGACCTCTGGCAGATCGAATTCCGGGATCGCTTCGTGAATTATGCTGCACATCTGGAGGCAATTTGCCGTCACGCTGGCGAGCGAACTGCCCCGTTGGCGAAACGCGTTCACGTCGCCTACGTCGGCGACTGCGAAGTAGTCGATAACGGGCTGAACGTAAGGGGCGACGCGCGCGACGATGTCGTCGGCCTCAAGGATGGTGGCTTTGACGTTCTGCTTGTTCTCGACAAAAGCGACAATTTTCCGAAGCATGAGGAGCAGCGCGCGCAAGCCCAAATTCGTGCATAGATAGCCGCCCTTCGCGTCGCCAAGCTTCCAGTGCGTATCAAGTTGGCCAGCGAACAGGGCGAGATAGCCGGAAAGCGTCTCGACGGCCTTTGTCATGGTCGCCGCTGGCGTTTGCGAGACTTCGCCCAGAGGACCCGGAAGGAGGGCCTGCGCATTGTTCTTTCCCGCGCGATGCAGGGTGCCAATGAGCCCATTGGTGGCGATGCCGTCAGATAAAGACGTCAGCGTTAAACAGCGCCAGCTATCCTTGTCTTGGGCCACGGTCAGGATCCGATCCTTGATCGGAGAAGTCGGGTGATCATCCAGTTTTAGGGCGATGCGCGCGCACAGCGCCTCGAGCCGCTTCACAGGGTCAGGATCATCGATGTTGAGACTGGATACGATTTCGTTGACGAGGTTGCGAGATACCTTGACCTGTTGCGTGTTGATGTCGACGAACAGTTGAATCTCATCCCGAATGGGAAGGTTCTCATAAGCCAGTACCGGAACGACGGACCTGTCATCGGCGAAGCGCTGGGCATGCGCATACCCATAGAGACGGTGCTGGCCATCGATGACCCAGGCCGAACCGTATTGCCCTGGCAAGTGGAGGGTACCCGTAGCGGTGTCGCCGAACGTGTCCTTTTGGTCGAATTTGAGAGGAGAATCGGATTTGAAATTTATAATGATGTTCGTCGGAAACTTGCCACCATCATCAATGTACTTCCCGATCTCCTTAAGCCGGGACGGCTTAACCATGCGCTGATAAGTCTCCAAGTCATCGTTCGATGTTTTGGATCTATGACTGATGTAAGCAATGCGCAAAAGTTCATAAGGTGACATCAGGAAATTATAAAATACACGGCCACCAGCCCTTCCTTTCGTTGCGGGCACTTGAACTCGAAGGCCTTCGACTTTTTCACCCGAGAAGTATCGCCCGAGAAACTGGTAGCGTGCCGCCGTTTTGAGGAAATCTGTGAGCTTGTTGAAGTAAACTAGGTCGTTCTCGGTGATGATCGCGATGCCCGCAGCTTCAGCACGGTCGCGGTCGGCCGCGCGCCAGTGGACATTTCGAGTCGCAATCGCGAACTTCACCTTCAGTTTGGGATCTCGGCCAAAATGGGTGTGGACCGATTTTATCACGTCTTCGCGTATCGCGCCGATCTTATCGATTAGGGTCTTCACGGACTTCGGGCCAGGCTCAGCAGAGTGAGTGCATTCGACGATGAGCGCTGTTTCTTCATCGGCGGCGAACACATCGATCTGACGAGGGACCGTCTTTTCACCGGCTTGAATGGAAAAATTGCGCGTACGGTTAAGGGTTGAAAATCCCATTCTGTAAAGGAGGCACCAGACATCATCTTCAAGTTGGCGATCAACTGGCTTGTCTTTGCCGAGCCGGATCGACGCTTTGTTGCGACGGATGAGTCGCCAACCATCTTCCACTTCGCCCGCAAGCTTGAGCTCAAGCGCTTTAATGCTGGCGGCAGATATGGTCTTCTCGTCCGCGTTTTTGGATTTTTCGCTGTAGATCGGTTTCAGATCATCGCCGACGGACAAACCAGTTAGCGGTGGTAACATCAGGCCCGCGTCCCAAGAATATTTATCGTCATTCTCTTGCTCCCACCCCGTCGATGTGGGCACCGTAAGCGCTGATTCGCACTGTCACAAGCGGTTGATCAACTGGGCCGAAAGGGATTGCGCGAAGAGAGCACCGTAGGCGGGTACGTATTTCGGACTGCCACATAATCGTTGCTCCTAGGTTCGGTTATAAGCACATGGCAGCAGAAATCATCAAATTGGGCAAACCCATGGCTGCGAACTATGGATGGAAACTGGATGCGAACGATCGGACGCGGTTGCTCGATTTGTTCAAACCCGCCTGGCCAGACGTCATCGCGGATCATGTGACGTTTGGCGTCCGCAACGGTCGGGTGGCTTTGCTAGCCACCACTGGAGAGGTCGTCGGTAGCGTTAATGACGGGGAAGGGATCCAGACCCTCATCGTCGCAATCGGCGGATCGACAGCTCGGGCAGACGGCGGAATCTATCACATAACCTGGTCGATCGATCGACAACGAGGACGCCGTCCCGTCGAAAGCAACGAAGTGATTGCTCGGCTGGGCTGGGTGACTTGCATGGAGAAAATCTCAGTGCTCTTATTCCCATCGCAAATTTAGGGGGCGGGATACCTGCCTTTAATGCGCCTTAGTTCGGCACCGGGATCCGAGTGTCAAAAATGGCGCCGCGTCATTTGAAATGAAGTCACGTGTGGACGTCGGTTTTAGCCAACTCCGTTCCCGTAAGCCGTCAGTCCGGAAAGTTCCTTTTCTAAGCGTAAAAGTGGGCAGGCCGAGTCTACCTTGGGAGCCAACGAGCCGACAGAATTTGCGTAAACTTTTGTCGACTAAAGCTGCTTCGTTTAGCTCTGGGCATTGGCATCCTTCTGACGCTAAGATGGCTAGGATGCGTACCGATCTTGAACATCTTCCGGCCAACAAACAGCGTGAGCTCGACCGGGTAAAACAGATCATCTTCGAGGAATTCGAGGATGCGTTGGCGCTTGCCCGGCATGATTGGAAAAAGAAGGGCCGCATTCTGAAGGTCATTCTGTACGGCAGCTATGCCCGCGGCGGATGGGTGGATGAGCCGCATACCGCCAAAGGCTATCAATCCGACTATGACGTCCTGATCATCGTCAACGATCAGCGTCTGACCGATCGCGTCACCTACTGGTCCAAACTCGATCAACGCCTCATTCTCGAGCTGACAGTTACCAAAGGGTTGCGGACGCCGGTCAACTTTATCGTCCACACCCTGCAGGAGGTGAATGACGGCCTGGCCCATGGGCGCTATTTCTTCATGGACGTCGCGCGGGACGGCATCGCCCTCTACGAGGCCGAGGATACCGAGCTTCACCAGCCCAAGCCGAAGACGCCCGTTCAGGCGCTGGAGATGGCGCAGGAATACTATGAAGAGTGGTTTCCGGCAGCAATGCGGAAATTCAAGCTTTCTAAGGACGCGATCGAACAGGAATTCGCAAAGGAAGCTGCCTTTCTATTGCATCAGACGACCGAAAGTTTGTACCACTGCGTTCTGTTGGTGAACACGTTCTATACTCCTCATGTGCACAACCTAGCCCGTCTTATTCACCGGCGGCATGGGATGGGGTTGGCGGACGTGGCGTAAGTTACTGATCTGGAGTAGAGAAAGAGTGCTTAAATCATCCCTCTACGCCGGACAGAAAGTGCCACGACCGCCATGGCAGATGATAGCCTCCTCGGTTTCTCATTCCCAGCGATTTGCCGCAAGAAAATGACCGCCGCCTTCGACGGCGGTCGGCTGACATCCGATGGTGGCGTATTGCTGCTGGCGCAGGCCGAGCGACAGCTTGGCATTGCGGAACGGCTTGCCGCCTGCATTTGCGACCCTCGCGACCAGAGCCGCGTCGTCCACGATCTCGACGACATCCTGCGCGCTCGCATGCTGGCGATCGCCTGCGGCTATGAGGATGCCGATGATCTCGACAGTTTGCGTCACGATCCTGGGTTCAAGCTGGCGCTCGGCAAACTGCCCGGCGGCGTGATCGGCCTGGCAAGCCAGCCAACGATGAGCCGCTGGGAGAATGCGCCGACGACGCGCGAACTGGTGCGTCTGACAGGCGCGCTCGTTGATCTCTACTGCGCGAGCTATCCCGTGCCGCCGGTCGCGGTGACGCTTGATATCGATGAGACGGTTGATGTCGTCCATGGCGGCCAGCAGCTCTCCTTCTGGAACGGCCATTATGGCGAGCGCTGCTTCCTGCCGATCCATGTTTATGACACCGCGACTGGACGTCCGGTGGCGATGCTGCTGCGCACCGGCAAGAGCCCATCGGGGGTCGAGACGGCAGGCCATGTGCGTCGGCTGATCCGGCGCATCCGCCGCCACTGGCCCAATACCCGCATCACGCTACGCGGTGATGGCCATTACGGCCGCCCCGAGATCATGGCGTGGTGCGAGGCGAACGGCATCGACTATGTGTTCGGCCTGCCCGGCAACAAGGCGCTCCATGCCGATCCCGTCATCGTCAATCGCGGCGATGCCTGTGCCACCGACCGGGCGCTGCAGGGATTGGGCGTGCTGCGCCGTTATGCCGAGACTTGCTACGCCGCCAAATCCTGGGGGCCGACCAAACGCAGGGTCGTCGCGCGGATCGAAGCCAGCACTATGGGCCTCGATATCCGCTTCGTCGTCACCTCGATCGAGCTTGGTAGCGCCGAGCACATCTACGACACGCTCTATTGTGCTCGTGGCCAGGCCGAAAACCTCATCAAACTCCACAAGACCCAGTTGAAGAGCGATCGCACCTCGTGCCGATCGGCCAATGCCAACCAGATGCGCCTCATCCTCCACACCGCCGCATATTGGCTGATGTGGAAGCTGCGGCAGGCCGTGCCCGCCACCGCAGCGCTGAGGAACGCCGAGTTCGCCACCATCCGCATCCGCCTCATCAAGGTCGCCGCCCGCGTCGTCGAAACCGCCAGTCGCATCCGCATCGCCTTCGCCAGCGCTTGCCCCGACGCCGACATCTTCCAGCATATCGCCCGCGCCCTCAAACCCGCGCCGACCTGAACGGCGCGGCGCGGCCGCAGATCGATCCACCCTGTCCAGAAACCCCGCAAACCTCTCGGCCAAACGCGATGAAATAGTCGCCACAGGGCAACTCGCGCTGGCCGCCTCAGCCTGCCACCCCGTCCCGGATTAAGCCATCACGCAGCAGCCCGGTGAATAAGAGAGGCTAGATAGCTCTTTGGTCGCCTGACGTATCACTTCCATGATCAAGGCTACCGTGATCGCGCATAGCCGCCATATGCTTTGCGCCAGAAACGGGATTTCATCTATCGCTTTGCCCACTCGATGACGGAATGGTGTTTCCGAAAAGAATATAGCGAACCATGTTATCTAATGACGAATCGCTGTCTTCTCACATTTGACGAACTGGCTGGTAACGTCGGAGCGGGAAGATGCATGAAAGAGGTAGATCATGCGATACCGTTCATTAGGCCTGGCTACAGTCTTGATTGTCACGAGCACCGCTTGGGCGCAGACGCCGTCGGATAACCAACATGCGCTGATCGGACCGCCCCAACTCCACGCCCTTCCCGTCACCGCTCCGACGCTCGTCGAGGCCTATGGTCCTGATCCTCTGCAGATCGGTGAACTGCGCTTGCCTGCAGGTCCTGACCCGTTTCCCGTCGTCATGGTCATTCACGGTGGCTGCTGGACCAAAGGCTATGAGACACTGGCAGGCACGGCGCCGTTGGCGAGCGCCTTGACGGACAAGGGCGTGGCGACATGGAATATAGAGTATCGACAGGTTGGTGACACCCGCGGCGGGTGGCCTGGGACCTTCCAGGATTGGGGAGCGGCGCTCGATCACTTGAGGGTGCTGGCACGAACCCAGCCTCTGGACCTGAAGCATGTGGTGACGGTGGGACATTCGGCCGGCGCCCACGCTGCCCTGTGGCTGGCGGCCCGTCCCAGATTGCCTGCCGACAGCGAGGTCCGCGGCGCTGATCCACTGAAGGTTTCCGCCGCGGTCGCCATCGACGGCCCAGGCGACCTGCGAACCCTGTACGGGTTCGACAAGGATATTTGCGGCCGCCCGATCTTCGTCAACCTGTTCGGGGGCGCTCCTGACGCACAGGCGGGCCGCTACCGTCAGGCAAATCCGATCGAATGGCTGCCTCTGGCCGTGCCTCAATTCATGGTCGCTTCCGTCGTGCTGGAGCCTTCAGCCGCGCAAGCCTATGCAGCAGCCGCACAGTCGGCCGGCGATAAGGCGACGGTGATCACCCTGGAGAATGCGGGCCACTTCAACATGCTTTCGCCTGCGGACCCCACCTGGGCGCCGGTAGAGGCCGCGATCCTCGCGGCGGCGAAAGCAGAGCAATAGTCGAGGCAGCCTCCGGTTTATCCCCATCTCGGTGATCTCTATCTGATGAAGCCCTGCAGAGGTCCGCTTCGAACACCTCCCCCTGGGTTGCGCCAAGGTCGCGTCGGCCGGGGCGAGAGGGTTGCACTTGGGGTGCCCCTGACGATCTCGTTCCATTGAGGCGTCAGTCAGGCTTGAGGGGCTGAAGGTCCGGCGCGGAAATCTTCGTGAAGCGCCACCAGGCCAGGCCTCCGTAGACCAGAATGAGGATGGCGAGGTTGAGCACCTCCCGCGTCTGCTCGGCAAGGCTCGCGCCCATCTGATTGAGCCCGACCATGAGATGAATGCCCGCGGTGGTTGGCAGGAGGCGCGCGAGGAGCGCCAGCCAGGCCGGCGTCGCCTCCGCCGGCCAGGAGAGACCCGCGAGGAAGAAGATGGCGAGCGACGTGCCCATCCACAGTTGCAGGGGTCGTTCCCGTGTCCGGAAGAGGCTGGCCAGCGCAAGCGCCGCCGCCACAGTCGCGCCCACGAACAAACTGCCGCCCACGATCAAGGCGCCAGGAGAGCCGGCGGCGCGGGGATAGTCCTGAAACCAGAACACAAAACCCGCATAATAGGCCACGTCGGCCCAGCCGATCACGAAGAAGGCCAGGGCAATTCCGATAAGGGTGCGCGAGGGCAGACGAAAGCGTCCCAGTGTCTCGCGCAGGGTGGCGGCGAGCATCGTCAGGCCCATCAGCAGGGTCTGGTGAATGATGAGGAAGCCGACCCCGGGGAACACCGTGCTGCCATAGCCTTCGCGCGTGTTGAACAGCGGGCGCTGAACGAGCGACAGGGCAGGGCGGGCGGGTGCGCCCTGCGCCATGGCCTGATCGCTCGCCGCCTCGCCGGCGATCGTGGTGACCGCCAGGCCGATGCCTGACAGCGCCGTGCTGCTGCGCAGCAGATAGGCGCCGTTGCCGTAGAGCGCGACCGTGCCCTGGGCGCCGTTCAGAATATGTCGCTCGAACCCCTCGGGGATGATGACCACGGCCCCTGCGCCGGTCGTCTCGAGCCAGAGCCGGGCGGCTCCTGGAGAGGCCGGGCGCGCGGCAAGATCGGCCTGCTGGAGCGCTGCGATCCGGCGCACGAGACTGCGGCTTGCGCCGCTGTCGTCGAGATCGACGACGGCCACCGGAATGCGGACCGCGACCTCCCCGGAATAGGCTGAAGGGTAGAAGAAGGAATAGAGGATCGTCGACACGACGATCAGCATGAAGGCGGAGCGGTCGGAGAGAACGGCGCGGAAGGTAGCGAGGAAGGCGCGGCCGATCATCGTCGTCCCCAGACCTCCGGGCTCATCCGCGCCGAGACATAGCGCGGCAGCCCGGCGCCCGAGCCGACGACGAGAAAGGCAAACAGCGCCAGGATCGATCCAAGAGATGCGAGCACGGGTGCGCCGATCATCCATTGCTCCGCGACCAGCCGCGCGAAGCGGGTAAAAGGCAGCAGCGCGCTCCATAGCCGGGCGAAGGCGGAGGCCGACTCGATCGGGAAGATCGCCCCGGCGAAGGCGAAGGAAGCGCCCGCATAGAGGGCGGTCATCGACAGCGCCTGCCCCATGGAAAGGGTGGCCCCGACGATGAACAAGGCCATGCCCGCATAGGCGAGATAGAGGGCGAGATAGCCGCCCATCAGCATCGCCACGCTCCCTTGCACGGGCCAGCCCCGGTAGACCGCGAGATAGCCGGTCGCAAGCGCCCCCCAGAGCAGGAAGATGAGGATATAGGGCGCGATCTTGCCGGCGACGGCGGCGACCGCCTCGCCTCGAGGCCCTGCAAGCCATGCTCCGATGGTCCCGTCCCGCAGCTCGCGACCGAGCGCGCTCACGACCGCGATCATGAACAGCAGGTGCAGGAGTGCGGGGTGGATCAGGGCGACGAGTTGCAGCTCGTAACTGGCCTGCGGGTTGTAGAGGATCCGGCTCTGCACGCTCACCGGCTGCGGCCGCACACGCGCGGGACCGGCGATCGCGGCGCTTTGCTCCCCGGCCAAGGCCTTTGCGTGGGCCTGGACCACGGTGCCGACTTCACGCAACACCGAACCCGAGGGCGTGGAATAGCTCGCATTGTAGAAGAGGAGGATCTTGCCGGTCTCGCCGCGCAGCACGGTGCGCTCGAGATCACGCGGGATCAGGACCACGGCATAGGCGGCGTTGGAGCGGACCAGATGCTCGGCCTGTGCCATGTCCGGTGGCCGCGCCGCGACCTTGAGCCCGGGTGACGCCTCCAGCTTGCGGGTGAGGTCGCGCGCGACGCCGCCGCCGTCCTCGTCGACCACGACGATCGGCAGGTTCCGCATGACGCCTGCCGACAACTGGACCGCGACGATCGCCAGCAGCAGCAGAGGCAGCCAGGTGACCAGCGCCAGATCCCAGACGCTGCCGCGCAGGAAGGCGGTTTCGCGCCGGGCGCTATCGACGAAGGCCCGGATCATTGCGGCCAGTCGAACAGGACCGTCATGCCGGGGCGCAGCCCATCGACCCGCGACACGGGCGACAGGCGCACGTCAAAGCTCTTCACGTCAAAGCCGCTCGACTGGCGGGTCGCGCGCCATGTCGCGAAATCGCCGGCGGGCGCGATGTAGAAGACCCGAAACTGGGCGCAACGATCGCCGAGCGCAGGTATGCGGCCGGTCAGGACCCGTCCCCGGCGGATCGCACTGAACTGATCTTCTCTCAGGGTGAGCGTCACCCAGGGATGATCGATGTCGGTCAGGACGAAGACGGGAAATCCCTGCGGCACGAGTTCGCCCGACTGCGCCAGCCTGCGTCCGATCTCACCGTCCGACGGCGCGAACACCCGGGTTTCCTTCTCGGCCGCCTCGACTTCGGCCAGGGCGCCGCGCGCCTGGCGCACCTGTCCGCTCGCGGCCTGCCGATCCTGTCGCCGCGCCCCGGCCAGCGCCAGATCATATTGCGCGCGCGCCGCTCGGGCCGCTTCATTGGAGGCCAGGGCGTTTGCGCGGCTCTCGTCGCGTTTCTGCCCCGCCAGCACACCCTGTTCAAAGAGGCGCTCGGTGCGCTGATAGGTGGTCTGGGCGAGGTCCGCCGCCGCCTGCGCGCGTCGCCACTGGGCCTCGGCAGCCCGGATATCCTCCGGCCGTGCGCCTTCATCGGCCTTGTCCGCATTCGCCTGCGCGGCGGCGAGCGCGCCGCCGGCCTGTTCGGAGCGGGCTTCGACCTCGGGACTGTCGAGCGTATAGAGCAGCTGTCCCGTCTTCACCGGCTGGCCTTCCTCGACATGAAAGGCCGTGATCCGAGCCGAGACCTTGCTCGTGATCCGCAGTTCGCGGGCCTCGACCATGCCCTGGAGCTGATCGGGAACCGGGCGATAGGCCAGCCAGAGACCGAGGCCGAGAATGACCACGACGAGGAAAGCAATGAGCGGCAGCAACTTGCGCTTCCGCCCGGTCGGAACCGGCGGAGCCGTCTCGTCCGGGGTGACCAGGGTTTCCGATGTGGCGGTCATGGCGTGACCCTTTCACCCTGGTCGATATAGTCCGGCAATGTGGCGATCTGACCGCTGACGTGGAGAAGCTGGGCGAGCGCGACAACGAAATCATATCCGGCCTGGGCGCGCTGGATCCGGGAGCGGGCAAGACCGAGCTGCGCATCGATCACGTCGAGCGAGGTTGTCTGCTGCTCCTGATAGCCGAGGGTCTGGACCCGCAGATTCTCCTGCGCCGCAGTGATGGCCGTGTCGGTCAGCTCAAACCGCCGTCGCGCGGCTTCCGCATCGTTCCAGGACCGCGTGACGCCGATTTCGATCTGGGTGCGGGCTTCGCGCAGGCCCGCATTGGCTTGCGTCACCGTTTCCCGCGCGGCCTGCACCGCTTGCGAGCGGCCCACACCGGAGAAGAGCGTGTAGCGCAGCCCGACGCCCACCGACCAGTCGGGATCGGTCAACAGCGTGTCGCGCCGATCGAAATTATACTGGGCGAAGCCATAGATCGTAGGCCGGAGCTTGGCGCGCTGAAGGGCCACCCCCGCTTCAGCCTGGTCTTCCAGCGCGCCGAGCCGATCCAGTTGGGGATGGGCGCGCAGGGCCGCGTCCACATAGGTGTCGAGCGAACGGAGCGGCTGACGGATCACGAAGATCGGGGAGACGGGATCGACGCCGGACGGCGCCCGCAGCGCGCCGGCAAGCGCTACCTGCGCACTCGCGAGATCGGCCTGCGCCTTTTCCAGTTCGCGCGCGGCGTCGTCGCGCGCTACCTGCGCCTGGAGGCGTTGGGCCCGGCTTATGAACCCTTCCTGTTCGAGCTTGAGGGCGTCCGCGACATGCCGCTCTAATCCCGCAAGCGCATCACGGCGAACATCGCGCACGCGCTCGAGCAACTGCTGGCCGAAATAGAGCTGGGTCATCTGCAACAGACCGTTGTCGATGACGATCTGGCGTTCGGCGCGCGACTGTCCCAGTTGCGCCGCGGCGCCCGCCTGGGCGGCGGGAATCTGGCCGCCGGAATAGAGCGGCAGCGTCGCCGTCACGATCGGCCGGGTGCTGGTGCGCTCGATCTCGAAGCGCAGGGGGTCAGAGATGGAATAATCCTGGGCCACGTCCGCCAGCGGGCCGAGCGGCAGATAGAGGGTTTTCTGATAGCGGATCATCTGTCCTTCGAACTCGACGGTCGGACGCCGCAACGTGCTCGTGGAGCCTTTCTGGGCCTCCTTGCTGCGCACATCGGCGTCGGCGCCCTGGATCGCGTCCGACCGCTCGAGCAGCCTCGCCTGGGCGCTTCGATAATCGAGATCAAGCCTGTCGATCGTTTGCGCCTGCGCGCCCTGACAGACCGCAGTCGCCAGCGCGGCAACCAGCATCGAACATCGCAAGGTCATGAAGAACGTCTCCTGCTCCCGCACGGTAACGTTGACATCCAACCGACTCAATACATATTTGTATCGAAATGCTCCCGCCCGTGATCCCGTGAGCCGCCGCCCGGCACGAACGCGCCCGACCCGGGCGCAGACCCGGGAGCGCATCCTGGATGGCGCTCTCGAGGCCTTCGCCGAACGTGGCTTCCATGGCTCCACCCAGGAAGATATTTGCGAGCGCGTCGGTCTGAGCCGGGGGGCCTATAATTCCAGCTTCCGATCCAAGGACGAATTGTTCTTCGCCCTCTATGACCGGGTGATCGAGCGCTTGCAGTCGAGGCTGGAGGAGGCGACCGCTTGCGCCCTGTCCATGCCCGGCTCGACGGCCGACAATTTCCTCAAGGCCTTTATCGCCAGCTATCCGTTCGATCGGGACTGGTATCTGCTCCAGGCCGAGTTCGGCCTCTATGTCCTACGCCATCCTGCCATGGCGAGCCACTATGCCGAACGGCAAGGACGGATCCTCGCCATCATCGAGGGCGCGCTCGCCGACATCCTTCGCGAGGACTCCCGCATCGTTGCCCGGGGCCTCCCGCGCATCGCGCGACTGATCCTGGCTGTCCACGAG
This sequence comes from Sphingobium sp. ba1, assembly GCF_000743655.1. Classification (NCBI taxonomy): domain Bacteria; kingdom Pseudomonadati; phylum Pseudomonadota; class Alphaproteobacteria; order Sphingomonadales; family Sphingobiaceae; genus Sphingobium; species Sphingobium sp. ba1. The sequence continues at coordinate 973,991 of NZ_JPPQ01000069.1, read as the reverse complement.
GGAAGCATGTTCCAGGGCCTGCTCGAACCGCACGAGGTCGCAAGCGGAGAGCTTCTGGACTTTCTCGTGGATCTCATGCTGGCGAGGGCGGCAACGAGAGTCGACTAAGAATGGATTGCTGATCTTGCCTTGCGGGAGGCCGCGCAACAGCATGCCTGCCTCTATTTGTGACGTGGGAGATCGTTTAGTGAAGGAGACCGCGCTGTATCGCCGTGGCGACGGCCTGGGTGCGCCTGTTGACAGCGAGACACTTGAAGATCGCGCGAAAATGCCATTTTACGCCATCTTCGCCGATACCCAATATGTTGGCGATCTCCGCGCTCGTAAGACCATCCCGCGCCAGGCCGAGGATATGGAGTTGGCGGCGAGACAGGTCGGATCCTTCGGTATGTTGTGAACTCGGCAAGTGATGTTGTGCTGCGGACCGATCAAACCTCGCCTTTACGGCCCATCCCGCGTGAATATGCTCCAGGATATTCCGGAACTCCCGCGCTGTTTCCTTCAGTCCTGTGCTGTCGCGAATTTCCGAGGCCTCTTCCGCTGACCGTATGGAAAGTTGCAGCGCCTCTTTACGTAGATGCAGCACCGAACGCAGCATGAGGGTTTTGAGTATGATATGTTGCCATCCTGCCCTGCGGATGCGGGCCAGGATACGGTCCGTCAATTGGCGCGCGAGGTGATCCTTCCCGTCGGCAAGCGCCCGCGTCGCAGACAGAAGCATGCACTCGACGTCCGCAATGGCGAGGTGAGCCGAAGTGATGGCGTCGTTCCTGGGAATATTGGGGATGGTGACCGATCGACCCGACGCGATTTCATGTTCCGCAGTCAGGATATCGGCCATGAGTTGCAGTCGCGGCATGTGGTCGCGTACGGCTTTCACGTCCAGTTCGGTCAGGATTTTTTCGCAGAGGTCCGCATCTCCGGCCAGACGAGCGGCCCGTAATATGGCCCGTGCCGTATGAATGCGGACGTCGACGATCTGGTCGCAGAAAAGCAACGGCCATTCCAGTTCTGCCAGAGGCACGCCGCTTTCGGCCAGCACAGCGAGGCGCAATGTTTTCAGCGTCTGCTCGGCGACCGGGGAGACCATATCCGTCAGATGCGCGTCGATCCTATTTCGTGCGGGAATGATCTGCCCCTGCGTCAGCAGGAGCAGCACTTCGGCAATCTTTGCCCAGTCGCGGGCAAAGCCCTGATCGGCCAGGGCACAGGCTTGATCCAGTAGGGGACGTAGTGCCGCGAACTCGGCCGCGTTCGACTGGCTCGCCACGATGCTCGCGAGGCAGGCCAGGGCGGAGGCCTTCATCATCGGATTTTCCCGGGCGTGCAGCTCGAGCCATTGCCGGCAGAGCATTTCCGCCCGGACGACATCGTCCCTCAGCGCCGCTGTCGTCGCACCGAGCAGCGTCAGCAATTCCTCATGCGCATCCGTGCGTGACAGCAACTTCAAAAGGTGCGTCGCCCCTGCATGCTGCTGCTGGAAGGAAAGGGCCCATATCTTTCCCAGGCCAGCCATGGGATTGGTCAGCAACGCTGTGTCGGGCACGCCCTCGAGCCAATGGGCCAACTCATCGATACGGCCTTGTCGCAGGGCGACATCCATGACGATCTCACCGCCCAGCCCCCGCGCCCAGGCCGGATCGCCGGCCCGCAGCGAAAGCGCTATCGTTTGCGCTGGCCGGCCGGCGCGCCAGTGATGAAAAGCCGCATGTTTTAGAAGATGGCTTGGAGAGGAACGAAGCTGCGACTGTCCGCTCAAGGCAAGATGGTGTCGCAGCGCCGGATTGAGCGCAAACATTCCGTCACTGTCCGGCCTCAATAGGAGGCATTCGCGTTGCGCACGTGCGATCCATTGCGCGCCGTCGTGGACGCGCAGGGCAAAATCGTGGCTTTCGGCATCGAGGGGAGCGATTAATGCCGCCTTTTTCAGCCATGTGCGCAGAGCGGGCGATAAGGGCGCCAACACCATCTGATCGAGATAACAGATGATCTCGGGCCATAAATGCAGTGGCTGCATCCGGTGGGATACGCGGCCCGCGATGCGGCACAATGCGGGCCAACCCTGTGTGTCCGATATGATCCGGTCGAGGGCTGAAGGGACCCGGATCAATTCCTTCAGATCCTGGGCGCGGCAGGCCAGGGCATCGGGGCCGACTTCCTGCCAGTCAGCGTTGAGGACGCCAAATCCCCAGGGGGCGGAGGTTGCAAGGACCGCTCGCCAATCATCGGGAAGAGCATCCATCATGTCTCTTGTCAGCGTTTCGAGATGCGGCGCTTCCTGAACATCATCGAGGCAAATAATCCCGGGCCTGTCCTGATGCCATATCCATTGGAGAATGGACTCGATGTCCGCGGCGGTTCCGGCCTGAAAGGCGAGGCGACGCAGGGTGCCCTTCTTTGTGTCGTCGCTTGCAAGACTTGCCCAAAGCGCCGGGCGACCAGTGTCCGCCGCCTCCTTCCAACCGGCCGCGAGCGTCGCCGATTTGCCGTAGCCGCAAGGTGCGCGCAGCAGGCTGACGCGCGCGGTCAATTCCACACGGCGAAGTGCCGTTTCCGCCAGTCGCGAAAGCAGCGTTGGAGTCCATTCGGTTCCCAGGCCCATGCCGGGTCGATACTACATGTTCGTGTAGTTCCCTATTGCTTTTGCGCTCGTAAGACTCGCGCGAAGGTCATGTTTTCGACGAGAATGAAATGATTGAAGAGAGCCATTCGATTTCGCAGGAACCCTGTGATGGCCGCCCGGTGGAAATGCTCTTCACCGCGCAAAAGGCAATGTCGGACGAGCGCCGGATGCGCTTTGGCCTTGCTGAAAGACGCGCTGCGCTGGCGCGCCTCGCGGCTGCCATACGAAAGTTCGAAGGGGAGATCGTCCAGGCCATGGCGACCGACTTCGGCAAGCCGGAGGCCGAAGTGTTTCTGACGGAAATTCTTCCGGTCATGCAGGAAATCCGCCACAGCCGTCGTAATCTGCGCCGATGGATGCGGCCAGTCCATGTCGGACCGACATTGATCGGTTTCGGCACGGCCGGACGGATCGTGCCGCAGCCACGCGGCGTGTGCCTTATCATCGCGCCCTGGAATTACCCATTCAATCTCTGCCTGGGGCCGCTTGTCTCCTGCCTTGCTGCCGGCAACAGCGCTATCCTGAAGCCTTCGGAGATGACACCTGCTACCTCGGGCGTCATCGCGCGGCTGATCGCCGACACATTTCCGCCAGACTTGGTTACCGTCGCCCTCGGCGGGAAGGAGATGTCTCAGGCCCTGCTCGCGCTGCCCTTCGATCATATCTTCTTCACCGGCAGCCCCGAGGTCGGGAAAGTCGTAATGCAGGCAGCCTCCCGCCACCTGACCTCCGTTACGCTGGAACTGGGTGGCAAGTCGCCCACGATCGTGGGACCGGATGCCGACATAGAGACGGCCGCCAGTTGGATCGCCTTCGGCAAATTCTCCAATGCCGGTCAAACCTGCATCGCGCCCGATCATGTGTTCGTCCACGCTTCGATCCGCGACCGGTTCGTGGAAGCGCTGCGCCGCCGGATCGCCGCCGCTTATGGTTCGGGCATGACGAGCCCCTATCTCGCAAGGATCGTCAATGATCGCCATGCGGACAGACTGGGGGGCCTGATTGCGGATGCCCTGGCCACGGGCGGGCGGATCATTGTCGGCGGCGAAAGGCAGGGAAGGGCGCTGGCGCCCACAGTGCTGGAGGCGATCGCTCCCGAGGCGGCGATCGACCATGAGGAGATATTCGGTCCCGTCCTGCCGGTCCTGACCTATGATGACATTGAAACCGTGATCGGTCGGATCAACGCAAGACCCAAGCCGCTGGCGCTTTATGTGTTCGATCGTGACCGGGCGAGAGTGGATCATATCCTGGCGGCCACGACTTCCGGCAGTGCAGGCGTCAACCTTACCATCGTCCAATACGTCCACGATCATCTGCCGTTCGGCGGTGTGAACAATTCCGGGATCGGGGCGGCACATGGCCATCACGGGTTCCGGACTTTCAGTCATGAGCGCGCCGTTCTCCAGAACCGCTTCTCCGCTCTGCCTCTCGTCTTTCCTCCCTATTCGGGCCGGGCAGCGCGTCTGATCCGACTTGCCAAACGCTTTCTGGGGTAAATCCATGTACGACTATATCATCATTGGCGGCGGCTCGGCCGGCTGCGTCATGGCCAACCGCCTTTCTGCTGATTCGGATAAAGCTGTCTGCCTCATCGAGGCGGGGCCGCGCGATCGCAATCCCTTCATTCACATGCCGCTTGGCGTCGGCGTCATTGCCCGCACGGGATGGGTGAACTGGAACTGTGAGACCGAAGTCGAGCCTCACCTTAACAACCGGCGGCTCTATTGGCCGCGCGGCAAGACGCTGGGTGGCAGCAGCTCGATCAATGCAATGGTCTACATTCGCGGCGATCGGGCGGACTATGAGGGCTGGGGGGCGGCCGCCGGAGCTGACTGGGACTGGCCGCGCATGCGCGAGCTTTTTATCGCGCTCGAAAACAATCAGGCTATCCACGACGAGCATCATGGCAATGCCGGGCCACTTTGCGTCTCCAATCTTGGGCGAGTGAACCCACTTACGGAAGACTTCGTCGAAGCTGGGGTGGAACTGCACTACCCGCGAAATCCCGACTTCAATGGCGTGAGCCAGGAAGGCTTTGGTGTCTATCAGGTGACCCAGAAAGACGGGCAACGGTTCAGCACGGCGCGAGCGTTTCTCGATCCGGCTCGCTCGCGCAAGAATCTCGCCATCGAAACGAACGGCCTCGTCGAACGGATACTGTTCAAGGACCGTCGCGCCATCGGGGTCCGCGTCGGCGGCCGGGACCTGCTGCTGCGCCCCGGTGGAGAGGTGATCCTTTCGGCTGGCGCGGTCAATTCGCCGCAGATTCTGATGCTGTCGGGCGTCGGCCCGGCGAGCGAACTCAGGCAGCATGGCATAGAGATCGTTCTGGATGCGCCCGAAGTCGGAGCCAATCTCGCCGATCACCTCGACTATACGGCTGTGGCAACCACGGCCGATCGCGAAGGATTTGGGGTGGCGCCCAGTTTCCTGCCTCGTGCGATACGCGGCGCATGGAGCTATTTCCTTCATCATGAAGGCGAATTGACGTCAAATGCCTCGGAGGGCGGCGCTTTCCTCAAATCCGACGCCGGCCGGGAGCGGCCCAATCTTCAATTCCATTTCCTGCCGGCGATCCTGCGTGACCATGGCCGCAAGACAGCCTTCGGCTACGGAATGACCGTGCATGTCTGCGACCTTCTACCGAAGAGCCGCGGCAGGATCGGGCTCAAGATCGCCGATCCCACGGCTCATCCGCGCATAGAGGGCAATTATCTCAGTCATCCCGATGATGTGGGCGTCTTGCTGAATGGCGCGAAGCTAGCCCGCAAGCTCCTTCATGCGCCGGCGCTCGCCCGTCACTTGCGCGAGGAGGTGCGACCGGGACCCGCGGTCCAGACCGACGAGGCTCTGATCGACGACATCCGCGCGCGCGCTGAAACAATCTATCATCCGGTAGGAACATGCCGCATGGGCAGTGACTCGGCATCCGTGGTCGATCCGGCAGCCCGTGTACGTGGCATTGACGGTTTGCGCGTGGTCGATGCATCGATCATGCCGTCGATCGTGTCGGGCAACACTAACGCGCCTACCATGGCGATCGCGGAAAATGTCGCGCAAATGATGATCCGGCCTTGAGGAAGAATGGCGATGAGGTTCAGTTTCGTATTGGCAGCCATGCTGCTACTTGCAGCATCTGCGTCCGTCGAGGCACAGCGCGCTTCTTTCGGAGTGTGGAAGAATCCGCAGGACAGCGTACATGTGCGAGCCCAGCCGTGCGGAAGCAGAATGTGCGGGGTCGTGGTCTGGGCAAGTGACAAAGCCAAGGCGGATGCGCGGCGCGGCGGGACAAACGATCTGGTAGGTCTGATCCTGTTTCGCGATTTTGTTCCTGAAAAGAAGGGCGTGTGGCGCGGCAGTGTTTTTGTACCCGACATCGGCCAAACCTTCTCTGGAACAATCACCACGCTCGACGATCGGCGGATGGAGGGAAAGGGGTGCCTGACAGGGCGGATCATGTGCAAATCGCAGATATGGACGAAAGTGAACTGAAATCCGTCCAATCATCGTCTGACCGAGAGCGGCAAGCCAAGGATTTTAATAAGACACATCAAAAGCTTCTACGATAAATTGAAGAGGCGCGGAGCAGGAAGCGGGCATGGCGACAGCGATGTGTGCAGCCGCCACGGGATCAATTCGGCGACGGGCATGCGACTTGGTCAGCGTAAGCAGGCGGATAATCCGTTATTGATCGTCGCGGCCAGAAGACGGTCCGCTGCGGCAGCGGCTGCACGAACAGATTAACCTAATGGAAATCACACGATAAGCGCCCCGCCTGATGCGCCCGACGACCCATTCCGCCGCTAGCAGGCATCCCCCCGGAAATTCCAGCAATCTACGCACGCCCAAAATCCGTAGCGTCCGATAAACTCTGCCGGAAAGGAGGACTGTCCCACAACAAGCTATCAGGGGTTTTCCGACATGCTTATAGGCTACATGCGCGTCTCTTCCACAGATGACCGGCAATCGGTCGATCTTCAGCGCGATGCGCTGATCGCAGCCGGCGTCGATAGCCGGCATCTCTATTCCGACAAGGCATCCGGCGCTCGCGAGGACCGGGCGAGCCTGCGGGCCTGCCTCGAATATCTCGCAGCCGGCGATACGCTGGTCGTGTGGAAACTGGATCGGCTCGGCCGCTCCCTGCCGCATTTGCTGTCGATCCTGACCGATCTCAGGGAGCGTGACGTGTCATTCCGGTCATTGACCGAGCAGATGGACACGGGAACGCCGCATGGCGAGCTGCTGTTTTCGCTGTTCGGCGCGCTGGCCCAGTATGAACGGGCATTGACGCGCGAGCGCATCATGGCAGGCCTTGCGGCCGCCAGACGGCGCGGGCGCTGCGGTGGCCGCCCGCGAACGATCGATGCGGAAAAGCTCGATCAGATCACCGCCGCCCTTGCCGGTGGCGCTAGCAAGTCGTCGATCAGCCGCACGTTCAACGTGCCCCGATCGACCCTCGCAGATACGCTCGCGCGGGCCGGATGGCTCAAACCGCCGCGCCTTGCGTAACGACAAAAACATAATTATATTTCCGTAATGCCATCCATGCGCTTCTCCTGGCACCCGGCCAAAGCCGAGAGCAATCTGAAGAAGCACGGCGTCAGCTTTGCGATCGCTACTCGTGCGTTCACAGATCCTTTCGCGCTGAGCGATCAGGATCGGATCGAAGGTGGCGAGCGACGATGGCAAACCTTGGGCCTCGTGGAAGGGCATCTGCTCCTCCTCGTGGCCCACACTGTCGTCGAGCAAGACGATGACGGCGAGTATGTAGAGATCATTCATATCATTTCGGCTCGAAAGGCCGATCGAACGGAAAGGCGACGTTATGAAGAAGAAAGACGCTGATACCGTCCGTTTCCAACTCGATCCGGACAATCTGCCGCCGTTGACCGAAGCGCAACAGGCCGAACTGGATGCCCTGCAGGCGATGCCGGATAGCGGGATCGACTATAGCGACTCTCCGGCGCTGACAGAGGATTTCTGGCGGAACGGGCAGCGTGGGCGCTTCTATAAGCCCATCAAGCAGCAGGTGACGGCACGCCTTGATGCTGATGTGCTCGCCTGGCTCAAATCGCAGGGTAAGGGCTACCAAGCCCGCATGAACGCCATACTTCGCCGTGAGATGCTGGCGACCGCCAGAAGGCAGGAAAAGCCACGTTAATTTAGATAGTTAGGCTATCGGTTATCGTATGGTTTCCGTCAGCGCCGAACCGTAACCTCTAGCTACTCCTCTTCTATCCCCATCGCTTTCAAGTCCAATCCCAATTCCTTTAAACTGGGCAGGGGAGGAGGATCGAAGGCTACCAGTGCATCGATAAAGTCATGAAAGCTGTCGTATACGGGGGTTATCGCCCTAGAAGGCAGAGCTTCATCGTGCAGCCATACGGATATCTTTCCATCAATTCTGTCAATTAACAGCATATTACCCAGACCGATTTCCGCAAAAACCACAGATGTTTTTGGAATCTGCATGGATAATTGTTCGTTTATGCGAATTATTCCTAAGCTTCCGTCAACAGGGCCATATATAACTGAAACGCCAATTCTTCCTGAATCATCGGAATAGGCGCATTTTTCCGCAGGAAATTCAACATCCTTATTGAAAACTATCGCTGATCCGAATTCAATAAATAAATCACGAAGCTCAGACGGCAGCAATATTCTTAATGAACTCTCTATCTGGTCTAATTCGATCAAAGAATCTCCCGGCATGTGGAGTGATTCTGCATCGAATGATGGATCAAACTGAAAGGTCATATATTTTCTGCCTTACATCGTTAGGGCGTCGCTATCGTGTCCGTTCCGCACCGCGCCTCAATCACGCCACCTGATTGGTATAGCCGTTAGCGGAGGGGCACGACAATCAGGTCAATCTTGGCGCGTCGATGCTTTGATTGGTGCTGCGCTCCATCTACGATTGAATATCCGCCATCCGACTAAGCCCGCGACAACGCCCAGCAGGCCGCCCACGAGATAGGCGGTTGGCGCATCATTCGGCACAAAAAAGAAGCCGCCAGCAACATAGCCGCCGATTACGGCGGTGCGTGTCACCGCACCATAGATCGCGGCGACCTTGCCATGATCGGCGGGCGGGCATTCCGACTGGAACAAGGTTCGGACAGCGACGTTGTGGATGCTGTTTGCGCCGCCGCCTAGGATGAAGGCGACGGCAACGATTGCCAGCCCGATCGGCGCAAGGCCGATCCACAGCATGGTCGCGCCCATGACAGCGGCCGTGCCGAACGCCGCCAGTCCGACCCTATGGCCAATAACCCTTTCGGCCAGCCCAGCGCCGATCAACATCCCAACCGCCCATAGTGCCGTCAGCATTCCAAACGCGGTCGGCCCGCTCCCAGCGTCACCATCACGAGAAACACGAAAGCAACGTCGGCTATGGCGGTCGCAAACACTTCGAGGCTGAGCGCACCCGTAACCACCATCAACCGTCGATTGCGGAGCAGCGGCAGGTAGTCCGCGAACAGGGTCTCTTCCTCCTGATCGTCCCGTTGTGGCTTGCGGCGAAGCCTGCTCGCCATCACGACGAGGGCCAAAAGGGCAAAACTGGCGGCATCGGCTAAAAGCGCATTGCGCGATCCGATCCATCCCACCAGTACGCCCCCAGCGACTGGACCAGCGAGCATTCCAAGGCTGCGAACCATTTCCATAAGGGAATTGGCGAGTGCGAGGTCATTCCAAGCCGCTCGCCAGCACTGGAATCAACGCGAATGTTGCGGCGCTGCTGATCGTGAACAGCACGCTCAACAGCGCGGCCCCGGCGAGCGTGAACATGGGATAATAGGCGATAAATGCTATCACGCCCGCTTGCAGAACTGACACCATGACCAGAATGCGGGCCGCCTCCCGGCGGTCGATCAAGCGGCCCGCCCAGGGTGCGGCGATCAGACCGGGTAGCAGCTCCGCGGTCAGCAGCGTCGGCACCGCATAGCCGGATGCGTTCTCGGCAGTGCGGAACATCAACGTCAGCAACGTGATTTCATCGCCGGTCGTCGAAATCGTAAGCGCCACAAGGACCAACCATCCCCAGCCTTGCCGAAACTCAACTCCCACTCACT
>NZ_JPPQ01000069.1:953985-964282 GCF_000743655.1 Sphingobium sp. ba1 | reverse complement strand
GGATGGTGACGCCGCCCAGCCGGATTTCCTCGCCATAGCCGACCGCCGTGCCCGACGCGGTGCCATAGCGCAGCCCCATGATCGCCAGCGTTTCGCGCGTGGCCCAGACATGGCCATGGCCGCCGCGCGCATGATCGGCATGGCCATGGGTCACCAGCGCGCGTTCGCGCGGCATCGACGGGTCGATCCAGGCATCGGCGGGGCGGACATAGATGCCGGTGGGGTGGGGTTCGATCCAGTGAGCCATTCCCTCCAGAAGATGTGAGCGCGCCTGCGGTTCCGCAAGCTGGTCACAAGGACGTAACGCCATCGTCACGGCCACGACACGCATCTGCCCTATGCGCCGCCCACGACCCGACTGCGAGGAGGCTTAACGACATGGCGGCACCGGCACATCAGAACGTCACGCGCGCGGTGCATCGCCACCGGCATCTGTCCAAACAGGGGCTGCTGGAACGGGCCTTCACCTTTGCCTTCCGCGGCCTCGTCTATGCGCAGATATGGGAAGATCCCGCCGTTGACATGGAAGCGCTGGCGATCACGCCCGACAGCCATGTCGTGACGATCGCGTCGGGGGGCTGCAACGTATTGTCCTACCTGACCGCTGATCCGGCCAAGATTACCGCCGTCGATCTCAACACCGCGCATATTGCGCTTAACAAGTTGAAGTTGATGGCGGCACGGACCTTGCCCGACCATGCCGCCTTCCACCGCTTTTTCGCGCAGGCGGATAGCAAGGAAAATATCGCCGCCTATCGCGACATCGTCGCGCCGCACCTCGATGAAGCGACGCGGCGCTATTGGGAAGGACGCGACCTGATCGGGCGGCGGCGGATCGGCGGATTTGCGCGCGGCATCTACAAACATGGCCTGCTGGGCCGCTTTATCGGCGCGGCGCATTTGCTGGCGCGGGTGCATGGGGTGGACCTGCGGCGGATGCTAGCGGCAACGTCGCGCGCCGAACAGCGCGAGATTTTCGAGCGAGAGGTCGCGCCGATTTTCGACCGCGCTTTTGTCCGCTGGCTCACCAGTCAGCCCGCCTCGCTCTTTGGCCTGGGCATCCCGCCTGCGCAGTTTGAAGCGCTGGCCGGTGACGCACGCATGGACGTAGTGTTGAAGGCCCGGTTGGAGAAACTGGCCTGCGACTTTGACCTCAAGGATAATTATTTCGCGGTGCAGGCATTCGGCCGCGGCTATGCGGGGGGTGAGGGGCCATTGCCGCCCTATTTGCAAGCCGCCAATCATGACGCCGTCCGGGCGCGCGCGGACCGGGTCGATGTGCGCCATGCCAACTTCACCGATTTCCTGCGCGAACAGCCTGATGCATCGGCGGATCGCTACATCCTGCTCGATGCGCAGGACTGGATGGATGACGAGCAATTGAATGCGCTCTGGGCGCAGATCACGCGGACGGCCAGGCCCGGCGCACGGGTGCTGTTCCGCACGGCGGGCGAACCCAGCATCCTGCCGGGCCGGGTGGTGGACGCGGTGCTGGACCGCTGGGCGTATCGCGCCGAAGCGTCGCTCGACTATACTGCGCGCGACCGGTCGGCCATTTATGGCGGCGTGCATCTTTATGTGCTGAAGGACGCGCTGTGAGCGACCATGGGCGGTTGATGGATGGCACCTATCGCTGGCAGCGCCACATCTACGACATCACCCGCAAATATTATCTTCTGGGTCGGGACGGCCTGATCGCTGACCTTGCCCCGCCGTCAGGTGGCAGCGTGCTGGAGATTGGCTGCGGCACCGGGCGCAACCTAATCGCGGTGGGCAAGGCCTGGCCCCATGCACGACTGTACGGCGTCGATATTTCGCAGGCGATGCTCGACACCGCACAATTGTCGGTCGAACGAGTCGGCATGGCGCGCTGCGTCCGGTTGGCACAGGGCGATGCCGTCGATTTCGATCCGATGGCGCTATTCGGCCAAGCCACGTTCGACCGGGTGTTCATCAGCTATGCGCTATCGATGATCCCGCAATGGGAGGCGGCACTGGCGCAAGCCGCGCGCTGCGTTGCGCCAGGCGGGCGGCTCGAAGTCGTCGATTTCGGGCAGCAGGAAGGCTGGCCGGCTGTGTGGCGGCGGGTGCTGTTCGGATGGCTGGCGCGGTTCCATGTGACGCCGCGCCATGTGCTGGGGGCGGCGATCGAGAAAGTGGCTGGCGACGTTGGCGGTGAAGCCAGCGTTCGGCCGCTTTATCGCGGCTATGCGCTGCGGGGTGGCGTGGCGTTGGGTTAGCCCTACCTCTCGCTGCAGGGAGAACTACCCATGTCGCACTGAACCCTCGCCCGTTCGGGCTGAGCCTGTCGAAGCCTTTTTCTTCACGGATAGAAATAAGGCCCTTCGACAAGCTCAGGGCGAACGGATGAAGTGGTCTTGCGGCGAGAATTCAAGCCGCGCGCCGCGCCGCCTTCTCCAAATCCAGCCGATCCCAAATCTCGACCAGCGCGTTCACCAGGTCGCGCATCATCGCTTCTGTGTGCGCCGGGCCGGGCGTGAAGCGCAGCCGCTCGGTGCCGCGCGGGACGGTGGGATAGTTGATGGGCTGCACATAGGCGCCATATTCGGCGAGCAGGATATCGCTGATCCGCTTGGCCTTGACCGGATCGCCGACCATCAGCGGGACGATATGCGTCACCGACGGCATGACCGGCAGGCCAGCGTCCGCCATCATCGTCTTGAGCATCGCAGCGGCGGCCTGCTGGCCTTCGCGCTCTTCGCTCGACGCCTTGAGGTGACGCACGCTCGCCAGCACGCCGGCGACCAATACGGGCGACAGCGAGGTGGTGAAGATGAAGCCGGGTGCATAGCTGCGGATCACATCGACGATCATCTGATCAGCGGCGATATAGCCGCCCATGACACCGAACGCTTTGCCAAGCGTGCCTTCGATGATGGTCAGGCGGTCGGCCACATCGTCGCGTTCCGAAATGCCGCCGCCGCGCGCGCCATACATGCCCACGGCATGGACTTCATCGAGGTAGGTGAGCGCGTTGAACTCGTCGGCCAGGTCGCAGATTTCCGCGATCGGCGCGACGTCGCCATCCATCGAATAGACGCTTTCAAAGGCGATCAGCTTGGGGGCTTCGGGGTCTTCGGCAGCCAGTAATTCGCGCAGATGCTCGACATCATTGTGACGGAACACGCGCTTTTCGCAGCCCGAATTGCGGATGCCCGCGATCATGCTGGCATGGTTGAGTTCGTCCGAAAAGATGATGCAGCCGGGTAGCAGACGCGCCAGCGTCGCCAGCGTCGCTTCGTTCGAGACATAGCCCGACGTGAACAGCAGGGCGGCTTCCTTGCCATGCAGGTCGGCCAGTTCGCCTTCCAGATCGACATGATAATGGGTGTTGCCGCCGATATTGCGCGTGCCGCCGGAACCCGCGCCGACATCGTGCAGCGCCTCTTCCATCGCGGCGATCACCTTGGGATGCTGGCCCATGGCGAGATAGTCGTTGGAGCACCAGACGGCGATCGGCTTGGGGCCATTATGGCCGTGGAAACAGCGCGCATTGGGGTAGGAACCGCGGTTACGGAGGATGTCGATGAACACCCGATACCGGCCTTCTTCATGAAGACGGTCGATCGCCTGCGCAAAGATATGCTTGTAGTTCACGCTCGCCCTATCCCTTGATGGCCCGCATCCTCTGGGTGCGGCGTTTACCGGTAGATGTCGCGCATTACCAGCGCTAACCGCTCGCAGACATAGGGAGAAATACCGATCAGTGATATCGGACCTTTTGTCCAAGCCCCTATATTATAGCTGTTCCAGGCGGGAAAGACCGTAGCGGGCGAGCGCCGGGGCGAGGGCGCGGACCTTGTCATCGACGCGCGTGAATATCGCTATGCCCGGCGGCGGCGTGTCGGGCCAGGGCTGGTCCTGCGTCAGAAAGGCGATGCGCCGGGCAATGCCGTCACCGCCGTGGACGAAGGTAAGCGGACGAGGTGCAGCGGCCGCCAGTTCGGCCTCGACCAGCGGAAAATGGGTGCAGGCGAGCACCACCACATCCATCCGATCGCCCCCGGGCTGTTCGGTCAATCCTGCCAGCGCGGTGCGGGCAATGGCGGGATCGAGCGGTTCGCCGCGCAGCTTCGCCTCGGCCAGTTCGACCAGCGCCGCGCTGCCATGGCGCAGCATGATGCAGTCCGCGCCATGTTCGGCGGCGAGCCGATCGACATAGGGCTGGCGCACGGTGGCGGCAGTGCCGAGTACGCCGAACACGCGGGTTTTGGACGCCAGGGCAGCAGGCTTTATCGCCGGGACGGTGCCGACGACCGGAATGTCGAGCGCGGCGCGCACATGCTGGAGCGCGATGGTAGACGCGGTGTTGCAGGCAATGACGGCAAGGCGCGGCCGATAGCGTTCGACCAGCCGCCCCAGCAGCGCTGGCACCCGCGCCGCAATCTCCGCCTCGCTCTTGGTCCCATAGGGAAAACCCGCGCTGTCGGCGGCGTAAATCACCGGCGCAGTCGGTATCAGCGCGCGCGCAGGGGCAAGGATGGACAGACCCCCGACGCCGGAATCGAAAAACAGGATCGGGGCGGAGGATGCGACGGTCATTATGCCGACCATGTCGCGGGATCGGGCGAGGGTGTCAACTAGCGGGAGGGCGCCGGGGGTAGGAGCAGGGGATAGCGTTCCTGCCACCGCTTGCTCCGAACTCGTGCGTCGAAGATCGCGCGCTTGCTCGTCACAAAATCCGGCGTCGGTTGCAGGCGCAGAGCAAATAGATCATCCAGGCCGTAAGGCGCATTGATTTCAATGTCCCCTGCTCGCGACAGCCGAACCGCCACAGCCGTAGCCGTTTCGGGCCAATGTCGCATCGCGTCTGTGACATCGGTGTAGGGTGCATCTCCGTTGCGATGATGCATTCGCGCCTGGTTTTTAACGGACCAGATCGAGTCCGGTGAATGATGGAGGAGTGAGGCTTGAAGGCCTTTATCTACCTCAGGCGTGGCTCTGGCGGCATCAAACCAAAGGACGTCGATGTCGCCGATGGGTCGCTGGACAGGGCGGCCATGCAATCGGTCCCATATGGCGTCGCGCACGAAGCCTGCCCCAATCCAACCATCCGCAAGGCCCAGCGCCCGAACAAGCGACAGGGCCTGCAACCGGAAGGGGTCGTCGGCCAATATCCGGCTCAATTCCTGGTCGTGCATCACGGCCAACCGACTATCACAAGATCGATCGGGATGCCCGTATCTTGCCGATTGCCCGTGCCGTTCGTCACGCTATGGTCGCGCTTTCCTTCTATCGGCGAGATCATGACACTTCCCTGGCTGCTTCCGCTCTTCGTGCTGGCCCTTGGCTATCTGCTTGGCTCTATCCCCTTTGGCCTGGTGCTGACGCGCCTCACCGGGGCGGGGGATTTGCGGCAGATCGGGTCGGGCAATATCGGTGCGACCAATGTGCTGCGGACGGGGCGCAAGGGGCTGGCGGCGGCGACATTGCTGCTGGATCTGCTCAAGGGCGCGGTGGCGGTGCTGATCGGCGCGGCGCTTATCGAGGGCGGCGGGCCGATGGCGGGTGCGATGGCCTTCATTGGCCATTGCTATCCGGCCTGGCTGCGCTTTGCCGGGGGTAAGGGCGTGGCGACGATGATGGGCGTGGTGACCGCGCTCCACTGGCCCGCCGGGTGCATTTTTGCCGCGGTGTGGCTGGCTGCGCTGTTCGGGACCAGATGGTCGTCAGTTGGCGGGATGGCGGCGGCGGTCAGCGCGCCGATCGCTTTGTGGTTCATGGGGCGGATCGACCTGGTGCCGGTGACGCTCGCGCTGACGCTGATCCTGCTATGGCGGCATCGCGCCAATATCGCGCGGCTGATGCAGGGCACCGAGCCGAAGATCGGAGCCGCGAAGGAATGAGCGAGGGGGAGCGGTTCGACCGGCTGCGGCTGATCCGATCGCCCCGGATCGGCCCGGTCAGCTATCGGCAGTTGCTCGCCCGCTTCGGCACAGCCGGGGCAGCATTACGTGCCATCCCTGACCTGGCGGCGCGCGGAGGTGGCAAGGCCAGCGTGGCGGACGCGGGCGCGGTGGAGCGGGAGATTGCGGCGTCGCAGGCTTTGGGCGCGCGCTATCTGATGATGGGCGATGCGGATTATCCCGCGCTGCTCGACCAGATGGAGGGCGCGCCGGCCGCGTTGATCGTGCGCGGCAATGCGGCACTGGCCGAGGGCCAATGTATCGCGATGGTCGGCGCGCGCAATGCGTCGGCAGCGGCGGTGCGCTTTGCACGGGTGTTGGCGCAGGATCTGGGGCAGCGCGGCGCAGTGGTCGTATCGGGCCTGGCGCGCGGCATCGACACAGCGGCGCATCAGGGATCTGTGGCGAGCGGGACGATTGGCGTCATCGCCTGTGGGCTGGACGTCGTATTCCCGCCGGAAAATCGCGACCTGCAGGCGCAGATTGGGACGCAAGGCCTGCTGGTGACCGAGCATCCCCCCGGCACCCAGCCGCTGGCGCGGCATTTCCCGGCGCGCAATCGCATCATTGCCGGACTGGCGCTGGGCACCGTGGTGGTGGAGGCCGCGCCCAAGTCCGGCTCGCTCATCACCGCGCGGCTTGCGGGCGAAGCCGGGCGCGAGGTGATGGCCGTGCCCGGCTCCCCGCTCGACCCGCGCGCGCAGGGGTGCAACCAGTTGATCCGCGACGGCGCGACGCTGATCCAGAATGCGGCCGACGTGCTCGAAGCGGTCGGCCAGATCGACCCGCGCATGGTTCGGCAGGGCAGCTTCGACTTTGCGGGCGAACCCGTGTCGAGCGACGTCGCTGCGAGCGAGCGCGACGCGGTGATCGCGCTGCTCAGCCATGCGCCCGCGCCGGTCGATGACCTAATCCGGCTGAGCGGCTTTAGTCCGGCGGTCGTGCAGACGGTCCTGCTGGAACTGGAACTTGCCGAGCGGCTTGATCGGTTGGCGGGCGGACGGGTGAGTTTGCGATAGGCAAGGCTGCCATCCGCGCTACCCATGGTTGCCAAATTTTGCCAAATTCGCTACACCGCATGCCATGAGTACGATGAACATTTCCCTGCCTGAAACCCTCAAGACATTTGTCGATCAGCAGGTGTCAGGCCGGGGCTTTGGCACCAGCAGCGAATATGTGCGGGAACTAATACGCAAGGATCAGGACCGGCAGAATTTGCGCCGTCTGCTGCTCGATGGTGCCGCCAGTGCCCCGACCCAAGCTGTCGATGAAAGCTATTTTGCGGATTTGCGTGATCGCGCTCGCCACTCACGCTCAAAATGAGCGCCAAGCTGGTGGTGCCCCGCGCCCTGGCGAGAAGGGATGTCGAGGAAGCGGTAGATTATTACCGCGATGAGGCCGGGGAGGATGTCGCGCTGCGCTTCATCGAAGCATTGAGCCAAGCCTACAAGATGATAGCGGCCCGTCCGGGTAGTGGATCGGCGCGTTATGGCTATGATCTGGACCTGCCGGGTTTGCGGACCCGCAAGCTCGTTCGGTTCCCCTACCTCATCTTTTATATGGAGCAGCCAGGCCATATCGATGTCTGGCGCATACTGTATGCCCAACGGGATATTCCGCGTTCGATGAGCCAAGCGGATTAGGATCGGCGGTCATCTTTAGGTAGCCCGTCAGTCGCGCCTTCGCTCCCAACGCGGCAGTAGGGGCTGGCCATCCCCCGTCATCTCCCCTAATCACACGCACCGCTTGACGCCCGCCGTCATCGCCTTCCAGACTCGCGCGTACGTGTGAGGCATCAAAGTTCGGGGCCGTAAATGCAGCTTGTCATCGTTGAATCGCCGGCCAAGGCGAAGACTATCGAAAAATATCTGGGCGGGGATTTCCATGTGCTCGCCAGCTATGGCCATATTCGCGACCTGCCTGCCAAGGACGGGTCGGTGGACCCGGACGACGGCTTTGCGATGTCGTGGGAAAATTATGGCGACAAGGGCAAGCAGCTCAAGGCCATCAGCGATGCCGCCAAGAAGGCGACGCGCCTCATCCTCGCGACTGACCCTGATCGCGAAGGGGAAGCGATCAGCTGGCATGTGCAGGAAGTGCTGCGCGCCAAGAAGGCGCTGCCCGCGGTCGTGGACCGGGTCACGTTCAACGCGATCACCAAGACGGCAGTGCTGGACGCGATGGCCAAGCCGCGCGCGCTGGACGAGGATCTGATCGATGCCTATCGCGCACGCCGGGCGCTCGACTATCTGGTGGGCTTCACCCTGTCGCCCGTGCTGTGGCGCAAGCTGCCCGGTGCCAAGTCGGCGGGCCGGGTGCAATCGGTCGCGCTGCGGCTGGTGGTCGAGCGCGAGCGCGAGATCGAATCCTTTAACCCGCAAGAATATTGGTCGGTCGTGGCCGAGATGGAGCAGGATGGCACGGCCTTCACCGCGCGCCTCGTCCGGTGGAAGGGCGAGAAGATCGAGCGGCTGACGATCGGCAAGGAAGGCGACGCGATGGCCGCCAAGGCCGATGTCGAAGCCGGACGCTTCACCGTCGAACGGGTCGAGACCAAGCCGCTTACCCGCAACCCGCCGCCGCCTTTCACCACTTCGACGATTCAGCAGGAAGCGGCGCGCAAGCTCGGCTTCTCGGCCAGCCATACGATGCGGATCGCGCAGCAGCTCTACGAAGATGGCGCGATCACCTATATGCGAACCGATGGCGTGCAGATGGACGGCAGCGCCATTTCCGCCGCGCGCGCCGCGATCGCGCAGCGCTATGATGGCGGCTATGTGCCGGACAAGCCGCGTATCTATCAGACCAAGGCGAAAAATGCGCAGGAAGCGCATGAAGCCATCCGTCCGACCGATTTTTCGCGCGACAAGGTGGGCAGCGGCGACCATGCACGCCTCTATGATCTGGTGTTCAAGCGTGCGCTGGCCAGCCAGATGGCGTCGGCGCGGCTGGAACGCACCACGATCGACATGAACGACGCCACCGGCACGCATACGCTGCGCGCGACGGGGCAGGTCGTGATTTTCCCAGGTTTCCTCGCTTTGTATGAGGAAGGCCGCGACGATAGCGATGATGAAGACGGCAAGCTGCTGCCCCGCATGGCGGAAGGGGATGCGCCTGCGAAGAAGAAGGTGATGGCGGACCAGCATTTCACCCAGCCGCCGCCGCGCTATTCCGAAGCCAGCCTCGTCAAGCGGCTGGAGGAGCTGGGGATCGGGCGTCCGTCCACCTATGCCTCGACGTTGCAGGTGCTCAAGGACCGCGACTATGTGCGGATCGAGAAGAACCGCTTTTTCGCCGAGGAAAGCGGGCGGCTGGTAACGGCCTTTCTGGAGCGTTTCTTCGAACGCTATGTGTCCTATGATTTCACCGCGGGCCTGGAGGACGAACTGGACGATATTTCCGGCGGCCGGGCGCAGTGGCAGGAAGTGCTCGAAGCCTTTTGGCGCGATTTCAAGCCCAAGACGGCCGAAATCATGGAGCAGAAGCCGTCGGACATTACCGCCGAGCTGGACAAGTTCCTCGAACCCATGCTGTTCCCGCCCAAGGCCGATGGCAGCAATCCGCGCGCCTGCCCACTGTGCGCGGACGGGCAATTGTCGCTGCGCGGCGGCCGGTTCGGGGCGTTCATTGCCTGCTCCAACTATCCCGAATGTAAATTCACCCGCAAGTTCGGCCAGCCGGGCGGCAAGGATGGCGAAGATACCGGGCCAGAGGTGCTGGGCCAGCATCCCGAAACCGGGCAGGACATCGTCAAGAAAGTCGGTCGCTTTGGCCCCTATATCGAGATGGGCGAGGGCAAGGAGGCCAAGCGCGGATCGATCCCCAAGGATCTGCCCGATGGCGAATTGACGCTCGATTGGGGCATCAAACTGCTCAGCCTGCCGCGCGAAGTCGGTTTGCATCCCGAAACCGGCCTGCCGATCATGGCGAATATCGGCCGCTTCGGTCCCTATCTGCTGCATGACGGCAAATATGGTCGCCTGGCCAATACCGCCGAGATTTTCGAAGTCGGCATGAACAGCGCGGTCGTTAAGCTGGCCGAGGCGGCGACACGTGGACCACGCAGCGCCGGGCGCGAGCCTTTGAAGGTGCTGGGTGCCCATCCGCGCACCGAGCTGGAAATCAAGCTGATGGAAGGGCGCTACGGCGTCTATGTCACCGACGGCACAACCAATGCGACCCTGCCCAAGACGATGGACAAGGATGCACTGACGCTGGAGGAAGCCGCGCAGCTGATCGATGCCCGTGCGGCGGCGGCTCCGGCGAAGAAGGGCGCGAAAAAGAAAGCTCCGGCGAAGAAGGCAGCGCCCAAAAAGGATTCGGCCAAGAAGGACGGGGCAGCAAAGAAGCCCGCTGCCAAGAAGGCA
>NZ_JPPQ01000069.1:936635-953975 GCF_000743655.1 Sphingobium sp. ba1 | reverse complement strand
AGAGAGTTTATCGAACGTTCAACCCGTGAGGAACTGTCCGGCCTTTAGGGGGCAACAACAGGAAGGTATCCGCAGCCAGTTGGAACTGCATAAGTTCAAGCGGGAACTTCTGGAGCGGCTTGGAACGACAGAGCGCGAACTTTTTGCTGGCATGGTCGCCAACAAGAAACACCAGGCGACCCTGCCGCAGACGCTGCTGCATGGCGACCTCCACATCGGCAATACCTATAGGATGCCGGACTTTAGCGTCGGCCTGCATGACTGGCAGCTTTGCGTAAAGGGCTTCGCGCTGCATGATGTGACCTATATCATCAACACCGCGCTATCGATCGCGGAACGCCGCAGGCACGAGCGGGAATTGCTCGACTATTATCGCGACCAGTTGATCGAATTGGGGGTGCGGTCGCCGCCGACCCTCGAAATGCTGTGGACCGAGCACAGGCGCGCGGCGTTGTGGACGCTCTACATCGGCTGGCTGACCTGTCCGCCCGAAAGCTACGGCTGGGAAACAATGGCGGTCGCGCTGCTCCGAGTTTCCACGGCTGTGGAGGATCACGGTACACTCGCCCTTGTTCGAGAAACCCTGTGACCGCAACGCGCTTCGCCGGCCTCGACCTGTGACTGTCCCCAATGCGCTCGTAGTCGGTGCGAATGGCGGCATGGGGTTGTCGGTCACAAGGGCGCTTGTGAAGGCGCCCTATCGGGTCGGTGCAACCGTTTCACGGCCCGAAGCGGTTCCAGCGTTCCGCGAAGATTGTCCCGGCTGCGCAATTGTGGAAGTCGCGGACCTCGCCGATGCCGATTTGCTCAAGGCTCAGGTCGCAAGGCTCGTGGATTTCATGGGATCGCTGGACGCAGTCGTCATATGCGCGGCGGTCGCGCCTTTCGCTCCAGCGGAAACGACATCCTTCGATGTCTTCCGGCGGACGATGGAGATAAATTGTCTCTCGAACCTGGCTGTCTATCAGGCCTGCTTGCCGGCATTGAGGAAGACCCATGGCCGTATCATATTGACCGGTTCCTGGTCAGGCGTGGTCGCTACCCCGGTGATGGCGAGCTATGTCGCGTCCAAATTCGCGCTTGAAGGGCTGGCCGATGTGTTGCGGCAGGAAGCAGGCGCTTGGAACGTCGACGTCGTCCTGATCCAGCCGGGGTCACTCGACACGCAGATGATGCGCCGCAGCCAGGCATCGCTTGCACAGGTCATTTCCGAACTGCCCGACGAAGAGGCCGCCCTCTACGGGAACCTCTATCGTCAAATGAAATATCGGGCAGATGAAGGTCTGACAAACGCGAACTATACATCGGCCGAAGCTGTCGCGGAAATCGTCGTCGAGGCGTTGCGAGCTGATAATCCGGAGACGCGCTACCGGGTTGGAACCGACGCCGAATATATGTGCCAGCTCGCACGTACGAAGTCGGACCGGGAAATAGACTCTCTCATTCTCGACCTTTATCGGACGGCACCTCTGGAGAGCGGATCATGATATCCAGACCCCATCTTACGACCCTTGAGGTCGATGCGATCATGCAGGCTGCCAGGACGTTTGCGCAGACCGAGAATCTGGCGGTGACCATCTGCATTGTCGATGATGGCGGCCATATGCTGCGTCTCGATCGGCTTGGAGCGGCTCCCTTAATCTCTCTGCGCGTAGCGGAGGGAAAGGCGCGTACGGCTCTCGAGCTCAAAATGCCGACCATACAGTTGGAACAGGCTGCCATGGCCATGCCTTCGTTGATCGCGATCGACGATTTCTATCCGTTTCGTGGCGGAGTGCCCCTTTATCACGAGGCGCATTGCGTGGGCGCCATCGCCGTTTCCGGCGCCTCGCCCGATCAGGACGAGGCGGTCGCCAGATACGGGGCAGCGTCATTAACGCCGCAGGACTGACGTGATTATCGGCACCTGTCCCGGTTCTCGGTGACAGGCTGACGGAGGTTGGTCTGCTAGGACTTACTGGCAATTGAAAGAATGGCACCTGGGACTGCTCCGATAGCGAGCTCGATCCGTGGGCCAATGGGAGCAGGCATATGGAAATCGTGAAAGATGACCTGGGAAGCTACGCATCGCCGGAAGTGCAGCGTTGTCCATTCCCTTTTCTCAATCGGCTGCTGGAAGAGGCACCGGTCTATCGCGACCCTGGCACGAACATGTATATCGTCAGCCGCTATGACGACATCAATTTCGTCAACAGCCATCCGGAGATATTCTCCAGCAAGACGCCGATCATGATCAACCGTCAGACCTCCGTTTCCGAGGAGGTGGCGAAACGGTATCGTGAGCGAGGCTGGCCCGAGGAACATGTGCTGGCGTTCGCCGATCCGCCCGAGCATGGCCTGCATCGCGCGCTGGTCGATAAGGTGTTCACGCCAAGCTATGTCAAAAAGCTCGAGCCCTATGCGCTGGGCCTTGTTGATGAGTTGATCGACGGTTTCATCGAGGCGGGCGAAACGGACCTGAGTGCCGGATTCGCCGTCCATCTGCCGATGTACATCATCTCCGATCAATTGGGCGTGGCACGCGAGGATTATGAGCAGTTCAAGCTCTGGTCCACAGCCTGGGTTGACCGCAACGATCCCAATTGCCCGCCCGACCGGGAGCTTATGCTGACCGATCGCATGATCGATATGCAGAATTACCTGGCTGCGCGCGCGCGGGAATATGAGGCCGCGCCCAACGACAATATGCTCAGTCGCCTCGTTCATGCCGATGTCGACGGTCAGAAGTTGACCATGGGCCAGTTGCTGATGATCGCACAGCTTGTCTTGGTCGCGGGTAACGAGACGACGACCACCGGCATCACCAGTGCGATGAACATGATCCTGAGCGATCCGGCGTTGAAGGACCGGCTGATAGCCGATCCCAAGATGATCCCTGCGGTTATCGAGGAGATGCTGCGGGCTCACGCACCCGTGCCGCATCAATATCGCTTCACGACGCGGGATACCGAATTGTGCGGTGTTGCCATCCCCAAGGACACGGTGGTGCAGCTAAGCTATCTCGCGGGCAATTATGACAAGGCCAAGTGGGAATGCCCAGAAAAGATCGACATCGATCGCAAGGGCGTCCGCAACCATCTGGCGTTTGGCCGGGGTATCCACTTCTGCGTCGGCAACCAACTGGCGCGCATGGAGATGCGCGTGGCGATAGGCCGCCTGCTGGAGCGGCTGAAGGATATCCGCATATCCGATAAGCATCCTGCGCCGCGCTACATGGAGCATTTCCAGATTCATGCCCTCGAAAGCCTGAATGTCGAATTCACTCCTGGACAGCGGACGGACGGATAGATGGGCACTGCCAGCAAGCCGCTCGGTGTCGGCATCATTGGCCTTAGCGCCAAGGGTGGATGGGCCGCCACGGCGCACGTCGAAGCCCTTCGCGCGATGCCGGATCGCTTCGCGATCAAGGGCCTGTCGGCTTCGACGCCCGACACTGCCAAGGTGGCGGGCAAGGCATATGGTATCGACTTTGCTACCGACGATCCAGCCCGGCTCGCCTCCCATCCGGACGTCGACCTTGTGGTCGTGACCGTCAAGGTGCCGCACCATAAGGAACTGGTCGCCCATGCGCTCGATCAGGGCAAGGCGGTCTATTGCGAATGGCCGCTCGGCAGGGACCTGGAAGATGCCGCCGAGATCGCCGATGCCGCCAAGGCGCGCGGCGTACGGACATTCGTCGGCTTGCAGGGCAGAAGCGCGCCCGTGCTAGGCTATCTGCGCGACCTTGTCAGCCAAGGCTATGTTGGCGACGTGATTTCTTCCAGTGTGAAGGGGGCCGGCGGGTTTCCATGGGGCGGCGTTGCCATGGCCGGCATGGCCTATGTGCTCGACGATAAGACCGGCGCGACCATGCTGAGCATACCTTTCGGGCACATGCTCGATGCGTTTACCTGGGTTCTGGGCGATTTCTCCCGCCTTCATGCCATTTTAGCAACCCATTACGTCTCGGTCGGGCTGGTCGATAGCGAAGATATCGTCTCGGCCACTGCGCCGGACCAGATCGTCGTCGGCGGCCTGTTAGAAGGGGGGGCCGTTGTGTCGCTCCACTATCACGGCGGTGACGCACCCGAACAGAGTTTCCGCTGGGAGATCAACGGGACCAAGGGCGTGCTGGTCGTTGAAGGCGATAGCGGCCATCTGCAATATGGCCATGTGCGCCTGCGAGGACGTCAAGGCACCAGTCCGCTCGCGGAGTTGGCCGTGCCCGTCGAGTATCGCCGCGTGGCGACCGATCCGGCCGGCTATTCCGATGCCGTCGCGCACGCGTATCGCGCGGTCCATGACGATCTGACCAGCGGGTCTTTGACTGTCCCTTCCTTCGCTGATGCCATCATAACCCATCGCCTACTGGATCGCATCGAGCGCGCGGCGGACTGGAACCGGAGAGGAGAGATAGAATGACGCTGGAAGAGATGCAGGAGAAGCTTACCTACCTGATGGACCGCCAGGAAATTCTGGACGTCGTGAACCGCTACTGCCGCGGCGTCGATCGTCTCGATGAAGAGATGGTGATGTCCGCATATCATCGCGATGCGCTGGACGATCATAGCATGTTCGTCGGCTCAGCCGATGAGTTCTGGCCGTGGGTACGCAAAATGCACTCCGAAAATCACAGTTCGACCCAGCATATGATTGGCAATCATCTCGCCTGGATCAATGGCAATGTCGCGCATTGCGAAACCTATCTGTCCTATTCGGGCATGAACAAGACAGGCGCGCCGTTCAGCGCGATCGGTGGTCGCTACATCGACCGGATGGAAAAGCGCGACGGCAAATGGGGTATCGTCGCCCGCGAATATATCGTGGACTGGGTGGCCCCTTCGATCAACACGATCGAGGGAGCCAAGACGCCCGAAGGCGGGCCGAATTATGACTGCCTGCAGCCTTTCGAGTTCAAGGTCGCTGAAACCGCGCCGCAGCCCAGCCGCGACGTGCAAGACCCGTCCTACAAAAGGCCGCTCGAGATCGATCCGTCCCGGGTCACCGATTACAAGCGGCTGAGCAGCGCTGCCAAGGAATCGGTAAGCGCATGACGGAAGGGCAAAGCGGCGAAGGCGGGGTCCTTTCGGGTATTCGCGTATTGGAAATCGGCCATTTCGTCGCTGCGCCTTTTTGCACGCGACTGCTCGGCGACCTGGGTGCCGACATCATCAAGATCGAGCCGCCAAAGGGTGATCCCGTGCGGCAATGGGGTGCGCAGATCGACGGGCGGTCGCTCTGGTGGTCAGTGCATGGGCGGAACAAACGCAGTATCGCACTTGATCTCAAGGCGCAGAAGGGCCGGGACATATTGCTCGATCTGGTCGAGCATTGCGATGTCGTCGTTGAGAATTTCCGTCCCGGCCAGCTTGCCAAGATGGGACTTGCCCCGGACATATTACGCGAGCGGCGGCCAGGGCTGATCGTGGCCCATGTCTCGGGCTATGGCCAGAGCGGCCCGGGACGCAATCAGGCGGCGTTCGGCGTGATCGGTGAAGCAATCGGCGGCATTCGCTATCTCACCAACCATCCCCCTGAAACCCATGGCCTGCCTCCGGTTCGCGTGGGCGTTAGCATCGGCGATTCGCTGGCAGGGCTCTACGCCGCCTTCGGCATCGTTTCCGCGCTATGGCGGCGAGAGAAGTTCGGGGCCACGGCGCGCTTCGAAACGATCGACGTGGCGCTGACCGAAAGCGTGCTCAGCATGATGGAGGGGATGCTTCCTGAATTTGGCGCATTGGGCAGGATAAAGCAGCCAACCGGGGGCGCGATCGCCACGGCTGCGCCATCCAACGCATATCCTACTGCGGACGAGCAGTGGATATTGATCGCCGCCAATTCGGAGCCCCTCTTTGCCAAGCTGCTCGCCCTCATGGGCCGCTCCGACTTGGTGGACGATCCGCGGTTTACGGGCAATGCGCAGCGAGTGGGTCATGCCGCCGAACTCGATAGC
The DNA here is from genome assembly GCF_000743655.1 of Sphingobium sp. ba1. NCBI lineage: Bacteria > Pseudomonadati > Pseudomonadota > Alphaproteobacteria > Sphingomonadales > Sphingobiaceae > Sphingobium > Sphingobium sp. ba1. The sequence continues at coordinate 948,043 of NZ_JPPQ01000069.1, read as the reverse complement.
TTGATTGGCGAATGGAGCGGCCAATATACGGCCGAGAGGCTTTCGCAGATGCTTGCCGGTGCGGATATCCCGTCCTCAAAGGTCTACACAGCGCAGGATATCGCGCACGACCCGCAATATCGCGCCCGTGGAATGGTCCGCGAAGTTGAAGATCCGCTGATCGGGACAGTTCTCCATCCTGGCATCGTTCCCCATTTTCCCGATGCACCTGGACAGGTTCGTAGCACTGGCCCTGACATTGGTGCCGACGGCGAAGCGATCATGCGAGAGTTGCTAGGCTATGACGAAAGCCGGATCGTCTCGCTGAAACATTCTGGAGTTTTGACATGAGCGCCCCGTCCGTATCGATCGTCGAAGTGGGGCCAAGGGATGGCTTCCAGCCCATCGAGCAGTTCATCCCCACTGCGCAGAAGCTCTCGCTGATCGACAAGCTGTACGACGCTGGCATTCGCCGGATGGAGGCGACGGCGTTCGTCAGCCCGCGCGCGGTGCCGCAAATGGCCGATGCACCGCAATTGCTGGCCTATTGCGGGAATAAGCCCGGCCTGGATGTGCAAGTGCTCGTGCCCAGCCAGCGTCAGGCGGAACGCGCTCTGGCGGCGGACGCCCGCCATCTCGCCTTCGTGCTGTCGGTTTCGCCCAAGCATAATCAAAGCAATGTGCTCAGAACGCCGGGTGAGTCGGTCGAGGATTTCCGGTCGATCGTCGCTATGCTGCCGGTCTATGCCAAGGTGCGCATCAATCTGGCGACCTCGTTCGACTGCCCGTTCGATGGATCCGTTAATCCTGATGAGGCTCTCGATCTGATCGAGGCACTGGCGGAGATTTCGCCTGACTCCGAATATTGCCTTTGCGACACGACCGGCCGGGTTACGCCTGATCGGGTCGGCGAGTTGTTCATGCGGGCGAAGGCGCGCTTCCCGCAGATCGAAAGATGGGCTTTCCATGGCCATGATACCTATGGACTGGGCGTCGCGAATGCCCTGGCGGCCTATCGTGCAGGGGTTGGCGTAGTGGATTCGTCCTTCGGCGGGCTGGGCGGCTGTCCCTTTGCACCCGGCGCTACGGGCAATGTCGCCACTGAGGATCTGGTGTGGACATTCGCCAAGATGGGCGTCGCCACGGGCATCGATCTGACAAGGTTGCTGGATGCTGCGGAGGACGCAGCGGCCCTGCCCGGCGCCTGTGTCGGCGGGCGTGTGAGAGATGCTCTGGGGTCAAAGGCCCCATTGACCGAGGCCGTTTGATGCAAAAGGCACGCACCTTGTTCGAGAAAATCTGGGACGCGCATGCGATCTTGGAACTGGACGATGGATCATGGCTGCTGCAGATCGACCGCCATCTGGTCAATGAAGTAACCAGCCCACAGGCGTTCGAGGGACTTCGAATCGCGAACAGAAGGCTTGCGCATCCCGAACTGACGATTGCCGTTGCGGACCATAATGTGCCCACCGAACATCGGGATCGTCCCATCGCGGATCCCGACAGCCGAATTCAGGTTGAGACGCTGGAACGCAATGTCGCGGAATTTGCCGTGCCCTATGTCGCCTTGCGCAGCGAAGCGCAGGGCATCGTCCACGTCATTGGTCCTGAACTCGGGCTCACGCTACCGGGCATGACGATCGTGTGCGGTGATAGCCACACATCGACGCATGGCGCGTTTGGCGCTTTGGCCTTCGGCATTGGCACCTCGGAGGTCGAACATGTGCTGGCGACGCAGACGCTGCGACAGAAGCCGGTCAAAACACTGCGTGTGCGGGTGGAAAATGCGCTGCCGGTCGGGGTAACGGCCAAGGACCTCATTCTCTACATCATAGGCAAGCTCGGAACCGCTGGCGGCACCGGCTATGTCATCGAATATGCAGGCCAAGCCATCACCGATCTGGACATGGCAGGAAGGATGACGGTCTGTAACATGTCGATTGAGGCCGGTGCACGGGCTGGTCTGATAGCAGCGGACGACAAGACCTTTGACTGGCTTGAAGGCCGACCGGGCGTCCCTTCGGGCGACGCTCTTGTGACGGCCCTGGATCGGTGGCGCGCGCTTCGCTCCGACCCGGACGCGACGTTCGACCGGGAGGTGGTTGTCGATGCATCCGACGTCGCGCCGATGGTCACCTGGGGTACAAGCCCGGAAGCTGTGACTCGCGTAGATGGCGTGGTTCCGACACTCGAGGCGTTGGCGAACGACAAAAGGGATCAGGCGCGCACGATGCTCGATTATATGGCTCTGGACCCCGGGCAGCCAATCCAGGGCGTCAAGATCGACGTCGTATTTATCGGCAGTTGCACGAATGGACGGATCGAGGATCTGCGCAGCGCAGCGGCTATTGCGCTCCATCGTCACGTTGCTCCAGGCGTGCGGGCTTTGGTTGTGCCGGGCTCAGGCAGTGTCAAGCGCCAGGCTGAAGAGGAAGGGCTGGCCGATATTTTTCGCGATGCGGGTTTTGAGTGGCGCGACGCAGGATGCTCTATGTGCCTGGGTATGAATCCCGACCGCCTCTCGCCCGGCGAACGCTGCGCCTCGACCTCGAACCGCAACTTCGAAGGGCGTCAGGGGCCGGGGGGGCGCACGCATCTCATGTCACCTGCCATGGCCGCCGCAGCTGCCGTGGCGGGTGCCATCGTTGACGTGAGGACCTACGCGTGATGGGTAAATTTACCGACCTCACTGCCATCGCTGCACCCCTGGTGCAGGACAATATCGATACCGACAAGATCCTGCCGGGAGAATATCTCAAGACGGTGAGTCGCGAGGGCCTTGGGCGTGCTCTGTTTGCCCGCATGCGGTATCATGAGGACGGGAGCGACAATCTGGGCTTCATTCTCAATCGTAATCCATGGCGGAAAGCGGGTATCCTTATTGCGGGCCAGAATTTTGGCTGCGGGTCCAGCCGCGAACATGCGCCGTGGGCGCTCACCGATTTCGGCATAAGCGCGATCGTCGCGAAAAGCTTTGCCGACATTTTCTACAATAATTGTTTCAAGAACGGCATTCTTCCCATCGTGCTAGATGAGCCGGACCATGATCAGCTCCAGCGCCTTGCCGAAATACCGGCAACCGCCCGAATGCAGATTGATCTGCAGCGCCAGTTGATCAGCACGAGCATGGCGCGAGCGATCCGCTTCGACATCGATGCCGGACGCAAGATCGCGCTCATCGAGGGGCGGGACGAAATTGCCGAGACCTTGGGACATCAGCGGCGAATTGACCGATGGAGACGCGAAAATTTCGATTCCGTCCCCGCAATTTCTATTGCCAGTAATAGATAACTGGTCCCGCGACTTGGGGACAGCCGATCGAGATGCATTCCTATATCCAGTAATAATTCCTGACGGGAGAGGATTTTCCATGGTTATGTCTGCCGAAACGGTAGCCACCGATTCGATGACAAGGCTTACCCCGCTCATGCTTAATCATGCAGCCTGGGTGACGCACGACGTCGAAGCGACCGCCGATTTTTACATGAATATAATGGGCATGGAACTGGCGAGCACCGTTGTCGACGACACGATCCCTTCGACCGGCGATGCGTTCCCTTACTTCCACATTTTCTTTCGAATGAAGGATGGCTCGACCATCGCTTTTTTCGAGGCGCCCGGACTTCCCGAGCGTCCGGCCGTTTCCCACCCTGCATATGAAATATTCGATCATATTGCGCTGCAGGCCGAGACCCATGACGAGGTCGATCAGTGGCACCAATGGCTTACCAGCAAGGGCATCGACGTGGTTGGTCCGACAGACCATGGCGGACTGATCTACAGCATTTATTTCCGCGATCCGAACGGTCTTCGCCTCGAAATAACGCATCCGACCGATCCCGAATGGAACAGGCATTCGGTCAAGGGGCTGGCCGACCTCACGATGTGGAACGAGGGCAAGAAGCAGGCCATCGAATCAGGCCGCGATGTTGCAGAAGCGATGGTCGAACTCATAGCCGCCCGTCGCCATAAACGCTGAAAGTTTCTGGCGAGCGTGCCACGACGGATCCGGATGCTGCACTATCCGGATCCGTCGAAACCGAAGTAAAGACGACAGGGTCTTCGCGACCTATCATGCCACCTTTTGCGGCTTCCAGGATAGTTCGGCCGGTTCCCGCGTCGAGCGATCCTGCCAATGGCTCCACAGGTCGAGATACCACAACAGCAGTTCGCGCTGAGTGGCGATGCCGAGCCGGTGATAGGTCCGCTTGCGGTATGTCATGACCGTCTCCTCGCTGATTTCCAGCTCCAGCGATATGCCTACCGACGACATGCCATAAATGATCCGGCTGCATACCTCGGCTTCGCGCCGGGGCAGCGAGGCAGCACATGCCGACACACAAGCTTCGATCTCCTGCAGCGACGTCAGAGCCACGGATACATTCGGGCCGTCCCACGTGATGCTGATATGCTTGGCCAGAAGGGCGAAGATGGTTCCCGCAATCGACTGGACGGCGTCGATGTCGGCGCGGGTGAACAGGCCGGCGTGCGATGAGCGTAGCACGCTCAGCCCGACAATATCATCGCCCCAGCGCGAACAGATGAGCAGTCTGTCGCTGATGTCCTGCTCGCCGTAAACGATCTCGCGCAATACGTCGTCGCTCAGATGCTCGACATCGGTGCGCACAAATGCCTCATTTTCCGAGGATAGGCGCAGCTTCGCTTCGTTCAAAGTGGGATCGCGGCGCCATAGACCCTCCTTGAGATACACGCCGACCTGCCGGTGGGCCGTATCCGAGCCGTCCATGCTGGCAGCTGTCACTTCGATCAAATTATCGGCAGTCAGATGGAAGACGGTCGCATGCTCCGCACCGCAGGTATCGTTAAGGAGCGTCAGCAACTGCACTCCGAACCGCTTCTGTCCGATGGACATGATCAGGTCCGGAAAATTCGCTGCCAGCTTGTGAAGCGCTGGTTCCGAGAGTGCGGTCCAGAAAGGCATATTCTCTCCTTGGGTGCCGCGTTGATTATCGTCTTCCGTCCCGCGCGATAGGGACAGGACTGCACACAGCTTCCTGATACATCATACCCACCGAAGCGATAATTCACAAGGCCGAAGGCCGGTACGAGTTGGGGAGGCACAGTATTTATATGCCTGAAGTTCACGAGCTACAGTTCGACTGGGTGCATGTGCATTATGATGAGACGCAGAGCTTCACCGAGACATATGGTTTTGCAGGTAATCAGGGTGCCGTAAATCTCGAAGGCATCTTGATACGACCTGTCGGCGTCCCAAGTAAAACCCTTCAGATATACATGCACCCCGCTTCAACGCTTCAACTCCTCCCAGTTCCTAGAGAAGCGGCAAAGCGCGGGGCACATGTTTTATGCGCCGGAAGCCGATACGCGCGGAACGATACCGCTTGCATATTGGAAAATGTGCTTCTGGATTTGGGGGCGTATATCAAGCATGCGAAGTCGGTGTGGGGCTACACGCGGGTCGTTCTGGTGGGATGGAGCGGAGGGGGCTCGCTATCGCTTTTCTATCAGTCCCAGGCAGAACAGCCGACGATCACGCACACCCCGGCAGGTGACCCTGTCGATCTCACCAAGGCGGGTTTGATCCCTGCCGATGCAGTCATTTTCCAGGCAGCCCATAGCTCGCGTGCCAAATTGCTGCTCGATATCATAGATCCTTCCGTCATTGACGAGCTTGACCCGGACAACAGGGATCCTACCCTCGACCTTTATGCCGGACCATTTCAGGCGCCTTACCCAGCGGAATTTATCGAACGGTATCGCGCGGCCCAGCTCGTCCGGGTGCGGCGTATTACAGCTTGGGTGAAAGAGACGCTTGAGCGGCTGAAATCGGCAGGCGGCGCCGAGCGCGAGCGCGGTTTCGTTACGCACCGAACCCTTGCCGACCCCCGTTTCCTGGACGCTACGCTGGATCCCAATGATCGGCCCATCGGCCGATGCTATCTGGGCGTTCCCGAGACGGTCAACAGCGGCCCGGTGGGTCTGGCGCGCTTCTCGACCTTGCGTGCCTGGCTCTCGCAATGGTCGATTGACGACACGAATGCCGAAGGCGTTGCCAATGCGGCCTGCATTTCAGCGCCGCTGCTCTTCATCGAAAACACGGCAGACGATGCGGTGCCGCAATATCACTGCAGGTCGGTTTTCGAGGCAGCCGCCTCAAGCGACAAGCGGCACGTGATCATAGAGGGCGCAACCCATTATTATGTGGGACAACCAGAACATCTCGATCAGGCCACCAAGGTTACCGAGGATTGGCTTTCACAGCGCGACCTTCTTGGGCGCTAGCTCGGTCAGCGCCATTTATCTGCGCGATTATCATTTTGGAGTAGCAGCGTGAACGCTTCGATCATAGGTTGGGGACACACCCCGTTTGGCAAGCAGCCGGAAGAAACCGTGGAAACGCTGGTCGTGGCTGCGGCCAACGAGGCGATGGCGCATGCGGGGCTTGGTCCCGAAGACATCGATTCGATCGTCCTGGGTCACTTCAACGCTGGCTTTTCCAAGCAGGACCTGACGTCGGCACTGGTACTGCAGGCAAATTCGGGGCTTCGCTTCAAGCCAGCTTTGCGCACGGAAAATGCATGCGCGTCGGGGTCCGCTGCGGTTTTCCAGGGCCTGAACGCGATCGAAGCAGGACGCGCCAAGTCCGTCCTGGTGGTCGGCGTCGAAAAGATGACGGATTCCACACCACCACAGATCGCGGAAAACCTGCTGCGTGCCTCTTACCTCGCCGAGGAAGGCGACACGGACGGCGGATTTGCGGGAATTTTTGGCAAGATCGCGCACGCTTATTTCCAGAAATATGGGGACCAGTCGGATGCGCTTGCCCGGATCGCGGCCAAAAATCACAAGAACGGCGTCAACAACCCCTGGGCGCAGATGCGCAAGGACCTGGGGTATGAATTTTGCCGAACGGAAAGTGAGCGCAACCCTTATGTTGCTGGACCGCTGAAGCGAACAGATTGCTCCTTGGTTTCGGACGGGGCCGCGGCCATCATTCTGGCAGCGCCGGACATTGCGGCGCAGGCCACGCGCGCTGTCCAATTTCGCGGACGCGGCCATGTCCAGGATTTCCTGCCGATGTCGCGTCGCGACATCACCCAGTTCGAAGGCTGTACCCACGCCTGGCGGATGGCGTTTGCTGAAGCCGGTATCGGGCTGGACGACCTCTCGCTCGTCGAGACCCACGACTGCTTCACGGTCGCCGAATTGATCGAGTATGAGGCCATGGGCCTCGTGCCCCATGGCGAGGGCGCCCGTGCCGTTCTGGAGGGCTGGACCGAGATTGGGGGGCGTCTGCCGGTCAATGCTTCGGGCGGGCTAAAAGCCAAGGGCCATCCAATCGGAGCGACAGGTGTATCGATGCATGCCCTGTGCGCCATGCAATTATGCGCTGAGGCCCCTGACGGGATGCAAGTGCCCGGCGCGCAACTGGCCGGGATATTCAACATGGGCGGAGCGGCTGTCGCGAACTACGCCAGCGTCCTGGAGCGGGTGCGCTGATCTAGCATGTTCAACGATATAGAAATGGAGAGACAGAATGGCTGCTCGTTTTGACGGCAAGACCGTGCTCATCACCGGGGCCGGGAGCGGCATCGGCCAGGAGAGCGCCCTCGCCTTTGCCGAAGCCGGCGCCCATGTCGTTGGCATCGATCGGTCGCAGGACGGTCTGGACAAGACCGCCGCACTCCTGCGAGCCATCGACGCTCGCTTTCACGGTATAACCGCCGATGTGGCGGACGAGGAATCGGTCGTCGCTGCAATGCAGGCGGCGCAAGCGGTGACCGGTCGCATCGACTGCGCATTCAACAACGCAGGTATTACGCAGTCATCGACGCTTACGGCGGATCTGACCTTCGAGGAATGGGATCGTGTGATCCGGGTCAATGTCACCGGAGTATGGCTGTGCATGCGTGCCGAGATCAAGCTCATGCAAATCCAGGGCGGCGGCTCCATCATCAACACCGCCTCGTTCCTCAGTCATCACAGCATGGCCCTTCAAACCGCTTACGCGGCGAGCAAGGCGGCCGTGGTGGGCCTGACTAAAAATGCCGCGATTGAATATGCCACCGACGGCATAAGGATAAACGCGGTCGCGCCAGGTGGCATACCGACCGGCATGATGGCGCAAAGCCTGTCGGGACTGGAACGGGCGGAGCAGGACGCTGCGCGACGAGCCATCGGCGATATGCATCCGATGAAGCGCCTTGGAAAGCCGCGCGAAATTGCCCAGGCGGTCATGTTCCTCAGCTCCGACGAGGCTGAATTCGTCACGGGCGTCTGTCTTCCGGTCGATGGCGGCTGGTCGGCACTCTAGGCGCTCGTGCCGCTGTTTCGACGCTAGTCCCCAGCATCGGTGACATACGGACCGACGGTTTGCCTCTAGTTTGATCACCAGAGTTTAGAGCGGTGGATGCCCTGGCAAGCAACCGCACGCTCTCCACCGCCATAGGAGAGTTGATAGATGGATACCGAGCAACAGAGCCCCCCGTCTCAGTGCCCGGTCTCGCGTGTCAAAATTGATACGCTGGATGCCATGCAGCAGGTTCTGCGCTCGAAGGCGGTTGAGGAAAACGCCGATGTCTCGGCAGACAACTATATCTGCCCCAACGCGCTGGCTGCGATCAACGTCCGCGAATTTCAGCAAGGCAATCTGGCCATGAGCAATGGCGACGTGCATCGCCAGCGCAGGCGTCTGCTGAATTCGCTGGTGCGACCCGAGCAACTGGTCCGGTTCCGGGAGGATATCATTCTCCCTTCGGTCGATCGGTGGATGTCCCGCATGGTCAAGCCCAATGAGGAGGGAGCGTTCGGCTGTGACCTTGCGGGCGTCGTCGAACTGATCTTTCTCGAGTTCGCAGCCAAGATCATCGGCATCGAGGGGGTGGAATCCGAAGAGGGCATGGCTCGCCTGCGCGGTTGCGCCTTGCCGATCTTCGGTGGCTTGAGCGCGGCCCATTTTGAGGATCGCGAAGGCGTCACCAACGCAGGGATCGAGGCCAAGCATGTATTCGTCGAAGAATTTTATCGTCCCTCGCTCGAGTTCACCCGCCGGCAATTGAAGAAGCTGGAAGCCGGTGAACTGTCCGAAGAGGATGTTCCGCTCAACCTCCTCCAAATGATCGCTACGCAGGCACATGAAACCTATGCCGATGAGGATGTCGGGATAAAGGAGGCAATCCTCTTCTTCGTCGCGACGACCGGGACCAGTGCGCAGGCCGTGCTCTCGACCGTGGAATATCTGCTAGATTGGTTCGAAAAACATCCCGATGACCGCGCGCTGGTCGAGGATATGGAATTCATCAGCAACGCGCTGCAGGAGGCGCTTCGGCTGCGCGCGCCATTCGTGCCTTTCATCACGCGCCTCGCGGTCGATGATGTTGATGCTGGCGCGGTTCAGGTCAAGGCCGGTGACGAGGTCCAGGCCTGGGTCGCACGGGCAGGTCGAGACGCGGCCATATTTGGCGCAGACGCCAATGATTTCAATCCCAAGCGGGAGGTGCCCGAAGGCATCAGTCGGTACGGGCTGGCCTTTGCGACTGGTGCGCATCAATGCCTCGGGTTGCGAGCTGTTCTCGGCAATGACGGCAAGAGCGGCAGCCATCTCCGGCTGGTCCAGGGCCTGTTCCGTGCAGGAATCCGGCGTGATCCACAGATCGCTGCGCAGTTGCTGCCCCTCAAGCACTCCGATGATCCAAGGGACCAGATCCCGACGTACATCTCGTTTCCCGTCATTCTCGACAATTGGAGTCCGCGCGCATGACCAAGGTTAAAGTTCTCAAGGCCAGCGATCTGCCCCCTGGCGAGATGAAGAAGGTCGAAATCGGCAATCGGACGCTTTGCGTTGCCCATATCGAAGGCCATGGTTTTCGGGCGATAGACGATCGTTGCACGCATGAGGATGAATCGCTCAGCGACGGCTGGATTTGCGGCGATAGCGTCGAATGTCCGGCACACAGCTCGCGTTTCAGCTTCCTCACCGGCGAAGTGACCGGTGTGCCTGCGTGGATTCCGGTCAAGGTCTATGACGTCCAGGTCGACAACGATGCGATCTACGTGACGATCGATGATGTCGAAGAGGCGTCTGCGTGAACCGGCTTCCGTTCTGGTTTGGTCAGCGGGACGCGGGTCGATGCTGAGCGAAGCTACCCTCGGCTCGCGGGATTCGCGCGACAGCGCGTTGAAGGGCAGCGAATTCGAGTCTGGCAGCGCGGGTGCGGGTGCGAGCCCTGCCGTCACGAAATCCGTTTTGATATTGTTTGCGACGGAGACCGGCGCCAGCGAGGACGTGGCAAAGGCACTTGGGCGGGCTGTGGAGCAGCAAGGACTCGCGTCGCGGGTGCTGGACATGGCGGACGCAGATGTCGCTGAGCTTTCATCAGTGGATGTCGCGCTGTTTGTCGCCAGCACCACCGGCGACGGAGACGCGCCCTATGCAGCCGAGAGTTACTTTGCTGCGATCTGCGCTGATCATGCCGCTCCCCTCGATCATCTCAGCTATGCGGTTCTTGCGCTCGGCGACGCTACCTACGAGCATTTCTGTGCTGCTGGGAGAAGGCTGGACGACGCGCTCGCCCAGCGGGGCGCGCGGCGCCTGTTGGAACGGGTCGATTGCGACATTGACTATGAAGAGCCGGCCGCGGCATGGCGTACCGCTGTTCTTGGATCGATCTCGCAAGAGCCATTGATACTGCCGACCGATGATGCGCCGCGCGGGCCGGCGGCGGCCCGGGGCGAGAAATATCGCCTGACGGAAGCGACGGTGGTCGAGAACCGGGTCCTGACCGGCGAGGGATCGACCAAGGCGACCCGACATATCGCGCTGGCCTTTTCCGACACGTTCACGGCGTATGAGCCGGGCGACGCGTTGGGCGTCTTTGTCCAGAATGATCCGGAGGTCGTCGCTGCCGTGCTTGCTGCCGGGGGGCTCGCTCAAGATGTGCTCGTTACCCTCAAGGGCGAGCAAATATCGCTGAGCGAGGCGCTGAATCTCTATCTGGACATCACCTCGGTAACGCCACGCTTTCTGGAAGCATGGGCAGAATTGGCCCAAAGCCAAGCGCTTCTGGAAATGGCCCAAGCCAGTGATGCTGCTGTCCGCGCCAATACCATGCGCCAATATCATATTGTTGACATCATGCGGGAATATCCGGCGTACGCGTTGGGTGCCCAGACGTTGGTTGATATGCTGCGATCGCTCCAACCGCGCCTTTACTCGATCGCTTCGAGCCTTAAGGCAGCGCCGGGCGAGGTTCATCTGACGATCGCGCCGGTGTCTTATCCGCTTTGGGGTGAAGTCCGGCGCGGCGTTGCGACTGGCCAGCTTTGCGAGCGAACCGCAATCGGCACGCGCCTCCAGGTCTATGTGCAGGGCAATTCCCATTTTCGCCTGCCTGCGCCGGATACGCCGATCATTATGATCGGTGCAGGCACAGGCGTGGCGCCCT
>NZ_JPPQ01000069.1:930196-936625 GCF_000743655.1 Sphingobium sp. ba1 | reverse complement strand
CCCTTGCCCTGCCGGTCCTGATGGCGCGACGCGCCGTGCAGGCGGGTGGGCTTGCCGTTCAGAATGAAGCCCCTGTCGGGATCAAAGGCGAAGGTCCGCACGCCGAGCGGTTGCTCCACCCGGTCGACCACGCGGCCGCGTTCGACCAGTTCGGACACGACGCGATAGAGATAGGGATTTTCGCGTCCCTGCCACAATATCGGCTGCGCGATCATCAGCGCGCGGCGCAGTTCCAGCGTGCCATTCGCGGTCAGCGCGGCGGGGGCGCTGTCCCGTGCGACGACCGCGCCGTCGGCATCCAGAATCTGCGTGTTGACGGTCAGCTTGCGCCGCCCCGGTCCGGCGTTGCGCAGCCGCGCGAGCAGCGCCACGCTGGCGGCGGCGTCCGTCACTTGCGGCGTGCTGATATAGAGGCCCGGCCCGCCATGATCGAGCGTATCAAACTGTGCGGCATCGACCGTGATCAGGGATACGCCGCGATAGAGGCCGCCATGGACGAAGAAATCTCCGCCGAGCGGTATGACGTCCGCCGTCGAACTGCCGGGTGCGGGCTTGCTGTTATCGGCTTTGACGACGATGCTATTCGATGCGCCGGCTCGCAATTGATCAGTGATGTCGAAACGGAAGGTCGAAAAGGCGCCGGCATGGCCGCCGACGCGCACGCCGTTCACCCATATTTCCGCGATTGCGCCGACGCCGTCGAACTGGATCAACTGACGCTGGCCCTTGGCCCGCGATGGCGCGGTCAGAGCCAGGCGATACCAGCCGATGCCTTGTTCCAAATTGCTCTGTGCCGACCGGGTGAGCTGATATTCGCCCATGCGGTTCCATGTGTGGGGGAGGTCGATCCGTTCCCAACTGCTATCGTCGAAGGTCGGGGCGGTGACGCCATCGGCATCGCCGCCGAAACGGAAGCGCCAGCCCGATGCAAGGGAGACGATCTGGCGGGGACCGGCGGCCTGTGCGCCCGGTTGCGCCGTGGCCGATGCGGGGACTGCGGCAGCGGGGGCGGTCGCCAGCGCCATTGCCGCGATGCTGACCAGACCGAGAAAATTGATTTTCGATACGCGCATTTGACCTCTCCCAATTATTGGTAAGGCCAAATAGCATCAGCTGGTCCATGTCAACCATGGACCGCAGATCAGCGGTCGGATCATGCCATTCCGGGCAGATAAATTACGCCGCGTTAGAGCGAGCCGACCTTGATTTTCGAGCCGTCGATCAGGCGGTTCAGGCGAAACTGGGTGGGATCGACGCTTGGCCGGTCGTTGGCGATCAGTTCCGAAGCGAGATAGCCGATGCCGGGGCCAACGCCGAAGCCATGGCCGGAGCATCCCGCTGCGAGATATAGCCCGCCGACCGGATCGACGGCCGAGATCACCGGCACCGCGTCGGGCGTGCAATCGATATAGGCACCCCAAGCGTGGTCAACCTCTATGCCTGCCAGTTGCGGGAAGGTGCCGCGCACATTGTCCATGATCGCCTGGACCAGCCGTCGGTTGGGCACGGGGGCGGCGATGCGGTTGCGTTCGAAGAGACGGTCATCTTTGCCGAACATGGCCGATAGCGATTCCGGGCCGGTGAGGAAGGACGCACCAACCCCCATCTGGACGGCTTTGAGTCGCTGGATAAATTGCGGCATGAATTCGCGCGCAAAGCCTAAGCCCTGGGGCGTCAGTTCCAGCGTGGCCCGGCCGCTGATCGCCATGGTGTAGCTGCCGTCGAAGCGGCGGGTCATGGCGAGGTCCGGGCAATAGAGGACTTCGCCGACATTGACGGTCGGTTTGGTGCGCAGGGCCGTTTGCCGCACGCTGGCCTGCGGGAAGCGGATGCCGTGGCGGCGCAGGAAGGTCGAGGCCCAGGCACCGGCCGCGCACAATATAGCGTCGGTGCGGATCATGCCCCGTTCGGTATGGACGCCAGTGACCTGGCCGTTCGTAATGTCTAGGCCACGCGCGGAACATTGCTGGTGAATGGTCGCGCCGAGAGCGCGGGCGCCTTCCGCCAATATCGGCGCTGCCAAGGCGGGTTCAGCCTTGCCGTCTCGCACCGAATGAAGGCCGCCGACCCAGTTGCGGCGCGTCTGGGGAATGCGCGCGGCCGCTTCCTTGGCGCTCAACATATAGGTTTCGACGCCAAACTCGCGTGCGGTGGGCAGCCACGATTCCCATCCTGCCAACATCGCTGCGTCGTCGGTGGTGTAGATAAGGCCGGAGCGGCGAAAGCCCAGATCCTGCCCGATCTCTGGCGCCAGACTGTCCCAGAGGCGCATCGACAGCAACGACAAGGGCATTTCGCGCGGATCGCGATTTTGCAGGCGGCACCAGCCCCAACTGCGGCTCGATTGTTCGCAGGCGATGTGGCCTTTTTCGATCAGGGCGACCTTCAAGCCGCGCTTTGCCAGATAATAGGTGGCCGCCGTACCGACGATACCCCCACCCACCACGACGACATCGACCGCGTCGGGCAGATGGTCGTCACTGGCGACCTGTTGAACGAAGGGCAGCATCATCGGCTCCTGAAGGGTCAGTCGGTTGTAGCGGGCAGGCTGGCGATCGCGTCGACCTCGACCAGATAGCCATAATGGAGTTCGGGGACGGGGACGACCGTGCGAGCAGGCTTGGCATCGCCCAGCATGTCGGCATAGACGGCGTTGAAGCGCGGCCAGTTGTCGATGCCGACGATATAGGCGGTGACCCGGCACAGGTCGGACAGTTCAGCCCCAGCCGCTTTCAGGATCGCCAGCATGTTGGCGATGGCTTGCCGCGCCTGCGTTTCGAATTCCATGTCGGACAGGGGTGCCTTGTCGGCCCGGATCGGTAGCTGACCCGAAATATAGAGCGTGTTCCCCGACCGGATCGCCTGCGCATAATGGCCGGCCGGAGCGGGGGCAGTGTCGGTCAGGATCGGTTGCGGTGTGTTGGTCATTACCATCCTCCAAAACGCTGCCATTGTGCCACGACCTGATCGTCGGTGCCGTGAACGACATGATAGCGGCGATGCTGCGCGCCGGTGGCGCAGGCATGGTTGGGCAGCACACGCACCCGGTCGCCGATCTTGAGGTCGGGCAAGGCCGCGCCAGAGCCAGGGCGGACCATGATGATGCCATGTTCCTGATTGGCGTCGGCCAGAATGAGATCATCATAGGCCGTGCCGCTGCTGTCGCAGACGACGCCATAGCCCTGATTGACCGCTTGTTTGGATGTGCCGCGATCCTGCGACATCGCCATCCAGCCCGCGTCGATCAATATCCAGCCCTTGTCGCGCTGATGCCCGATCACGGTCGCCAGCACGGAAAGCGCGATATCCTCGACGCGACATATGCCAACGCCTGTCATCACCAGATCGAAGAACATGAAGACGCCCGCGCGCACTTCGGTCACGCCAGTCAGGTCTTGCGCGTGGTGCGCCGTCGGGGAGGAACCCATGCTGACCACCGGACAGGGTAGGCCCGCGTCGCGCAGGATGGCGGCGGCATCGACAACGGCGCGGCGCTCCTCCTCGGCACAGCGGCGCAGCGCCTCTTCCCCGCGCGCGGCATAGCTGCCGCCCGCATGGGTCAGCACGCCGCGCAGTTCGCCGCCCTGGGTCAGCGCCTGCCCGATCGCGACCAGCCGGTCCCGGTCGGTCGGCAACACGCCGGAGCGATGGCCGTCGCAGTCGATTTCGATCAGCGCAGGAATGGCATCGCCCGCTTCGCGCGATGCGGCGGCCACGGCCTGCGCCTGTTCGACCGTGTCGAGGACGATAGCGAGGTCGATGCCCTGTTTGCGCAGGGCGATGACCTTGGCCAGTTTCCAAGGCGCGATCCCCACCGCATAGATGATGTCGCGGACACCGGCGGCGGCGAAAAATTCCGCTTCCTTGAGGGTCGAGACCGTCGCCGGTCCCTGCGGCGTGCTCATGACGCGGTGGGCGACCTCGATCGACTTAGCAGTCTTGAGATGCGGGCGCAGCGATACGCCTAAGGGCGCGAGCCGGTCGCGCAGGCGGGCGATGTTGCGGTCCATGCGGTCGGTGTCGAGGATGAGACAGGGCGTCTCCAGATCGGCGAGGCGCGCGGGCGCCGCTTCGTCCTGCGGCGGTTCCACGGTTTGGGCTATCGTCACGGCCGGTTCCTTGTTGGCATCATCATGTTTGTCATGGGAAATAGCCCAGTATCGCCTTGGTCTCCAAATATTCCTCCAGGCCGAACACGCCATATTCGCGGCCGTTACCCGACTGTTTATAGCCGCCAAAGGGGGCCATGCCGTCCCAGGCCGGATGGTTGATATGGACTTGCCCGGCGCGGATTTGCGCGGCGACGGCGCGGGCGCGGTCCAGGTCGCGCGACTGGACGTGCGCGCCGAGGCCGTAGACCGTGTCGTTGGCGATCCGCACCGCGTCGGCTTCGTTGGCATAGGGGATGAGGCAGAGGACGGGGCCGAAGATTTCCTCCTGCGCGATGCGCATGGTGGGGCGCACGTCGGAGAAGATGGTGGGCCGGACGAAAAAGCCTGTGTCCTGGCCATCGGGCCGCCCCGGACCGCCGCACACCAGCCGCGCCCCTTCGGCCATGCCGATGCGGATCATGGCCTGCACCTTGTCGAACTGGCTGCGATTGGCGACCGGGCCAAGGTCCGTGCCGTCCAGAGCGGGATCGCCGACGACCAACGCGGCGGCGGCGGTTGCGGCGAGCGCTTCGATCTGCGCCAGCCTTTCGGCTGGCACCAGCATCCGCGTGGGGGCGCTGCAGGATTGGCCGACATTGCGGAAGGCCGAGGCCACACCCAAGGGTACGACCCGTTCGAAATCGGCATCGTCCAGCAGGATGTTGGGCGACTTGCCGCCCAGTTCCTGCGTCACCCGCTTGACCGTCGGGGCGGCGGCCTGCGCTACCAGTACGCCCGCGCGGGTGGAGCCGGTGATCGAGATCATGTCGATGCCCGGATGCGCGGCGAGCGTTGCGCCGACCTCTGTGCCGGTGCCACTGACGAGGTTGAAGATGCCCGCCGGTGTCCCAGCGTCGTGCATGATCTGCGCGAAGAGATGCGCGCTGAAGGGTGATAGTTCGCTCGGTTTCAGGATGACCGCGCAGCCAGCGGCGATGGCGGGCGCGACCTTGGCCGTGACCTGGTAGAGCGGCCAGTTCCAGGGCGTGATGAGGCCGCAGACGCCGATGGCTTCGCGCAGGATCGCGGTGCTGCCCTGCTGCCGGAGGAAGGCATAATCTTCCAGCACGTCGATCGCGGCGCGGACATGGGCGATGCCGAACGGCACCTGCGACGCGCGGGCGAAGCCGATCGCCGAACCCATTTCCAGACAGATCGCCTGCGCCAAGAGTTCGAACCGCTCTTCCATCAGCGTCAATATCCGGCGGAGCAAAGCGATCCGTTCGGCGGGGGCGGTCTGGGAGAAGGCAGGGAAGGCGCGGCGGGCAGCCAGGACGGCGGCGTCGACATCCGCCGCGCTGCCCTGGACGACCGCCCCGATCTGTCGCTCGGTCACCGGGCTGATCACCGGGATGGCCGGGAGCGGTTTTGCCGGGTCGACCCAGGCTCCGTCGATATAGAGCCGATCGCAGGATGGGGTGGTCATAAACGCGGCTTTCTTCGATGAAACGGACAGCGACCCGTACATTGGTTTTGACATGCCATGGGTCGCAGAATATGCCGATTTCTGAAGTCCGCAATTAACATATTCTGTATTTATGGCTAAGATGAAACTTAATGCTTTCGACGGATGACCTCCGCTTTTTCCATATGATCGCCAGCGCGCCGTCGCTGGCCGAGGCGGCGCGCAGGTTGAATGTCACGCCGCCTGCGGTCACGCAACGCTTGCGGGCGCTGGAGGAGCGGGTGGGGGTGAAGCTGATCGACCGGACATCTCGCGGTCTGCGCCTGACCGACGAAGGGGAGTTGATCGCGTCGGACGGGGCGGACATCATCAGCGCGATCGAACAATTGTCGGAACGGGTGGCAAGCCGCACCCGGCAGGTCAGCGGCCATCTGCGCGTAGCGGCCCCCTATGGTTTTGGCAGGCGGCATGTCGCGCCGGTGGTCTGCGACTTTGCCAAAAGCCATCCGGCGATATCGGTGACGCTGGCGCTGTCCGACAGCCCGATCCGACAAATGGCCGACAATTGGGATATCGTCGTGCATATCGGGGCGTTGCCCGAAAGCGACCGCCTGGTCACGACGCTTGCCCCCAACAGCCGCATCCTGTGCGCCGCCCCCGACTATCTTGCCCGGCATCCCCCGATCCAGACCCCGCAGGATTTGACGGCGCATCACTGCCTCGCGCTGCGCGAGAATGACGAGGATGTCACGCTCTGGCGCTTTGCCCATGCCAAGCAGGGCAAGGTGACGGTGCGGATCAAGCCGGTCATGGCGAGCAATGATGGCGAGATCATCCGCGACTGGGCGCTGGCGGGGCTGGGCATCATCTTGC
>NZ_JPPQ01000069.1:926743-930186 GCF_000743655.1 Sphingobium sp. ba1 | reverse complement strand
AACTTACGCCACGTCCGCCAACCCCATCCCATGCCGCCGGTGAATAAGACGGGCTAAGGAGGATCTGGGCTTCGTCGTAGTGACGAAGGAACGAAGATGAAGCCCAGATCCTCCAATGTAAAATCGCCCGCCAAGGCCCCAGCAGAGCGGGTAGTGAAGGACATCCGCCGACAGACCCGGCGCCACTTTTCGGCCGAGGACAAGATCCGCATCGTGCTGGATGGCCTGCGCGGGGAAGACAGCATCGCCGAGCTATGCCGCAAGGAAGGCATTGCCCAGAGCCTGTATTACACCTGGTCGAAGGAGTTCATGGAAGCTGGCAAGCGCCGCCTGGCCGGCGACACCGCCCGTGCCGCGACCACCGGAGAGGTCCAGGACCTGCGCCGCGAAACCCGGGCCCTGAAGGAATGCGTGGCCGATCTGACACTGGAAAACCGTCTGCTCAAAAAAAGCATGATCGCGGATGGGGGCAACGACGAATGAGGTATCCCGCATCCGAGAAGCTCGAGATCATCAGAACCGTCGAGCAGTCGCACCTGTCGGCCAAGCGCACGCTGGACCAACTCGGCATCCCTCGTCGGACATTCTACCGCTGGTATGATCGCTACCTCGAAGGCGGGCCGGAGGCGTTGGAAGATCGGCCATCGGCGCCGAGCCGGGTGTGGAACCGCATCCCGGCGGGCATCCACGACCAGATCATCGAGCTGGCGCTGGAACAGTCTGAGCTGAGCCCCCGGGAACTGGCCGTGCGCTTCACCGATGGGCAGCGCTACTTCGTGTCGGAATCCACGGTTTACCGCCTGTTGAAGGCCCGCGACCTGATCACCAGCCCGGCCTATGTCGTGATCAAGGCTGCCGATCAGTTCCACACGAAAACCACGCGGCCGAACGAGATGTGGCAGACCGACTTCACCTACTTCAAGATCATCGGGTGGGGCTGGATGTATCTGTCGACCGTGCTCGACGACTTCTCGCGCTACATCATCGCCTGGAAGCTGTGCACCAACATGCGAGCCGAGGACGTCACCGACACGCTGGACCTCGCCCTGGCGGCTTCTGGTTGCGACAGCGCCACGGTGCTGCACAAACCCCGGCTACTCAGCGATAATGGCCCCAGCTACATCGCGGGTGAGCTGGCGGAATACATCGAGGCCCGGAAGATGAGCCATGTCCGCGGCGCCCCGTGTCATCCCCAAACCCAGGGCAAGATCGAGCGCTGGCACCAGACCCTGAAAAACCGCATCTTGCTGGAAAACTACTTCCTGCCCGGCGACCTCGAAGCTCACATCGAGGCCTTCGTCGAGCACTACAATCACCAGCGATACCACGAGAGCCTGGCCAATGTGACGCCTGCCGACGCCTACTTCGGCAGGGCTCCGGCAATCATCAAACTGCGCGAAAGGATCAAGCGACAGACCATCGAACATCGGCGCTTGCAGCACCGCAAGTTCGCCGCCTAACATCAACCCCCTGACGAGGTCCGCACTCCGCTAATCTACGCCGCGAGTTGTGCCGAATGTTCTGACGACGGACAGTCACCGGGCGTGCAGACGATCTCGCCTATGCCGATGGACCGCACCGGAGAACCCGGTCAGGGTCTCGAGAATGTCGGCCACAAGGTTCTCGTCTACAAGGATCTCATGGCGCTGGAGCGCAATCCTGACGTGCGTGCTCCGGACCGCAGTCTCGATATTCATCTCACCGGCAACATGGAGCGGTTCATGTGGTCGTTCGACGGCGAGAAGATGTCGGACGTGCATGACCCGATCCCCTTCATCGAGGGTGAGAGGGTTCGGATCAATTTGATCAATGACAGCATGATGGGCCACCCGATCCACATTCATGGTCACTTTTTTGAACTGGTCACGGGTCATGGCGATCATGCCCCGCGAAAGCACACGGTCATTGTACAACCCGGTGGCAAGGTCACATGGGATTTTACCGCTGATGCGGTCGGCGACTGGGCGTTCCACTGCCATCTTCTCTACCATATGCACGCCGGGATGATGCGCGTCGTGAGTGTCCGTCCGAAAGGAGAGGCGGCATGAAGCGTACTTTGACGGCATTATTTGCCGGCTCGGCGATGGTCCTCGCCATGCCGGCGATCGCACAAGGTCAATCGATGCAGGGCATGGATCATTCCAATATGCCCGGCATGGCGATGCCGGCGAAGAAAACCGCTCCCGCCAAGCCCGCCAAAAGGCCGACGCCGAAGAAGCCGGTCCCTAAGAAGGCAGCGCCGAAGAAAGCGGCCCCTGCAAAGCCGGCGGCCAGCCATGATATGGAAGGCATGGATCATTCGGCCATGCCTGGAATGGCGATGCCCCAAAACGCTCCGGCGGAGGATAAGGGCACGCCAGCAATGGATCACAGCTCGATGCCCGGCATGGATATGTCAGCAGACCATGCCGGCCACGACATGGGCAAGATGCAGGGCATGGAAATGACCGGAACCGCCCTTCCGCCAGGAAATGCCCCGGCTCCCAGGCCGGCGGTGGATCACTATGCCGACAGGCAGTTCCCGTCCGCCGAGATGGAACGATCTCGGATGGAGATGATGCACGAGCAGGGCGGGCAAGCTTTCTATCAGGTGATGTTCAATCTTGCCGAAGTGCAAGTGCGACAAGGCCGCGACGCCTATCGCTGGGATGGAGAGGCCTGGTTCGGAGGGGACATCAACCGCCTGACGATCAAGTCCGAAGGGGAGGGCGTCTTCAGGCAGGGCGTCGAAAGCGCCGAGGTTCAGGCGCTCTACAGCCGGGCGATCGGTCCCTATTTCAATTTGCAGGCGGGTATTCGCCATGATATTCAGCCATCGCCGTCCCGGACCTATGCCACCATCGGTTTCGAGGGGCTTGCGCCTTACTGGTTCGAGGTGGAGGGAGCAGTCTTCCTTTCGGACAAAGGCGACGTCCTCGGCCGCCTCGAAGGCTATTACGACCAGAGACTGACCCAACGGCTCGTTCTCCAACCTCGCGTCGAATTCAATCTTGCCGCGCAGGACGTTCCTCAAAACCGGATAGGTTCCGGTCTCGTCGATGCAGAGTTGGGGCTACGCCTGCGATATGAGATCACCCGGCAGTTCGCGCCCTATGTCGGGGTTTCCTATGAAGCCAAGACGGGGCGGACAGCGGACTATGCGCGTGCCGATGGCGAAGATCCAACGACGACGAGCCTCGTGGCAGGTGTGCGCATATGGTTCTGACCCAAATGCGGCGTTGCGTTCGCACTCCGCGGCGAGGCCGGGCGAGGGCGCTGAATTAGAGAGATATGATAACTGATGGTCTCGATCTCGCTTGTAGATCAATGACGACGACCGCGGGATCATGTTGAGCATGAAAGAGTTGGACTAATGCGCGCTGAGGCGCGCCAATTCGGGGGAAGGGCGGCATAGGTGTAATAGGGAGACGGTAAATGGAAGACAAAAAGGGCGGCATGGGCAT
>NZ_JPPQ01000069.1:920038-926733 GCF_000743655.1 Sphingobium sp. ba1 | reverse complement strand
GGGTGCTCGTAGTAGAAGGCGCGCCTGCCATGCAGGTGGATGGCCTGATCACCGACCCTGCCGATCCGCTGCTGCATGTGGATGCCTGTCCGGGCGCGCCGTGCTGCACGCAGGCGTCGGTTGAAACCCGCGATCTTGCCCGCCGCCTTGCCCCGCATATCGCGGGACGGCTGCATGTTTCGGGCTGTGCCAAGGGCTGTGCCCGCCCGCGCGCCGCCGATGTCACGCTGACGGGCCGCGATGGCCTGTTCGATCTTTCCCTGAACGCGCGCGCCGGAGGGCCTGCGGTTCACTCCGCGCTTGGCCCGGCCGACCTTCTTGCCCAATTTGGAACCGCTTGATGCCCCATATCTATGAAACCGATGGCGCGGCCATTTATCGCCAGTCCTTCGCCACGATCCGCGCCGAAGCCGATCTGGCGCCCTTTTCTGCCGATGAGGAGCCGGTGGCGGTCCGCATGATTCATGCCGCCGGGATGGTCGAACTGGCGGCGCATATCCGCTTTTCGTCCGGCTTCGCACAAACGGCCAGTGCCGCGCTGGCCGATGGCGCGCCGGTGCTGTGCGATGCGCGGATGGTGTCCGAAGGGATCACTCGCGCCCGCCTGTCGGCCAACAATCCGATCATCTGCACGCTCAGTGCGCCGCCAGTACCGGACATGGCGCGGGCGATGGGCAACACCCGTTCCGCCGCCGCGCTGGAACTGTGGCGACCGCATCTGGCGGGCGCGGTGGTGGCCATCGGCAATGCGCCAACCGCGCTGTTCCATCTCCTGAATATGCTGGAAGATCCCGATTGCCCGCGCCCTGCGGCCATCATCGGCTGTCCGGTGGGCTTTGTCGGCGCGGCCGAATCCAAGGCCGCGCTGTGGGCCGCGCCGCCGGTGCCGTGCTGCATTGTCGATGGGCGGCTTGGCGGCAGCGCGATCACGGTCGCCGCGATTAACGCGCTGGCAAGCCGCGCCGAATGAGCGCGTCGTCATCAATCGGAACCATCCACGGCGTCGGGCTTGGTCCCGGCGCGGCCGATCTGCTGAGCGTGCGCGCCGACCGGTTGGTGCGTGGCGCTCGCCATGTTGCCTATTTCCGCAAGGCCGGACGGCCGGGGCAGGCGCGGCGGATTGTCGAAGGGATGCTGCGCGCCGACGTGATTGAAATCCCGATGGAATATCCTGTAACGACCGAGATCCCGTTGTCCGATCCCCGCTACAACGACTGTCTTTCCGCCTTCTATGCCGAATGCACCGCACGTTTGCTGGCGCTGGCGCAGGCGGGCGAGGACGTGGTTGTGCTGTGTGAGGGCGATCCGTTTTTCTACGGCTCGTTCATGCACCTTCATGGCCGTTTGGCGGGCATCGTCCCGGTGACGGTGGTGCCGGGTATCACCGGCATGGCCGGGGCATGGAACGCGACTGACATTCCCATCACCTGGGGCGATGACGTGCTGACCATCGCGATGGCGACCCTGCCCGAGGAGGAACTGGCCCGGCGCATCCGCGATACCGATGCGCTGGTGGTGATGAAGATCGGGCGCAACCTGCCCAAATTGCGCCGCGCGGTGGCAGCGGCGGGGCGCGAGGACGCGGCATGGCTGGTCGAACATGCCGCCATGCCCGGCCAGCGCGTCACGCGGTTGATCGAGGCGACCAGCGTCACGCCCTATTTCTCGATC
Organism: Sphingobium sp. ba1; assembly: GCF_000743655.1. Lineage (NCBI taxonomy): Bacteria > Pseudomonadati > Pseudomonadota > Alphaproteobacteria > Sphingomonadales > Sphingobiaceae > Sphingobium > Sphingobium sp. ba1. Next base: position 925,062 of record NZ_JPPQ01000069.1, on the reverse strand, counting down.
CTGCTGATTCATGGACAGGGGCGTCGTCCATGAGCGGTTCGCTATCCATCGCCGGTCTGGGACCGGGCGACGAGGCACTGATCACGCCCGAAGTCACCGCCGCGCTGGCAGGGGCAAGCGATGTTATCGGCTATATCCCCTATGTCGCCCGCATCGCCCCGCGTGAGGGGCTGACGTTGCATCCATCCGACAACCGGGTGGAGCTGGATCGCGCGGCCCATGCGCTGGAACTGGCGGCGCAGGGCCGGCGCGTGGTGGTGGTGTCTTCTGGCGATCCCGGCGTGTTCGCGATGGCCGCCGCCGTGTTCGAGGCGCTGGAGGCTGGCCCGGCCCACTGGCGCGATCTCGACATCCGGGTGCTGCCCGGCATCACTGCCATGCTGGCCGCCAGCGCGCGAGCGGGGGCGCCGCTGGGGCACGATTTTTGCGCGATCAACCTGTCGGACAACCTCAAGCCGTGGTCCGTGATCGAAAAGCGGCTGCGGCTGGCTGCAGAGGCAGACTTTGCGATGGCGTTCTACAACCCGCGGTCGAAAGCCCGGCCGGAAGGTTTCGAACGTGTGCTGGAATTGCTGCGCGCGGTGTGTGGCAATGATCGCCCGATCCTGTTCGCCCGCGCCCTATCGACGCCCGACGAACAATTGCAAATCGTACCGCTGGGTCAGGCCCGCGCGGACATGGCCGATATGCGCACGATGGTGATCGTCGGATCGAGCCTGACGCGGATCATCGAACGTGCGGCTGGTCCCATTCTCTACACCCCCCGCTCGGCCTTGGGTTCGGCATCATGACCCAGCCACGCGAGCACATCCTCCGGGCGATAACACTCGGTCCGGCCCGGAACGGCGGGTCGGTCAATCATCAGGACCGGCAGGCCCAGCGCCCGCGCGGCGATCAGCTTGGCATCGGCACCACTGCCGCCAGCGTTCTTGCACACCACCAGATCGATGGCGTGCGCCTGCATCAGCTGGCTGTCGCCCATGACGGTAAATGGCCCGCGATCAACGATCAGGGTGTGATGGGGCAGGCCCGGCGGCTGCTCCGGCGCGTCCACGAAACGCAGCAGATAGTGGTGGTGTGGCTGCGCGGCGAAGGCTTCGACATGCATCCGCCCCAGCGCCAGCATGACGCGGCGGGCCTGTCCTGCCAGCGCGGCGACCGCGCCGTCGATATCAGCAACGCGGGTCCAGCGGTCACCAGCAACCGGTTCCCACGCGCGACGGGTCACGGCGACATGGGCCACACCCACAAGCCGCGCAGCCTCCACCGCATGACGGCTCATCGTCGCGGCAAAGGGGTGGGTCGCGTCGACCAGATGGGTCACGCGATGGTCGCGCAGATAATCGGTCAGCCCAGCCATCCCGCCGAACCCGCCAACCCGCACCGGAACCGGTTGAGCGCGGGGATTTTTCGTCCGTCCGGCATAGCTGAGTGTCGTCGCAATGCCCTGCGCGGCAAGCAGGCGGGCAAGAACGCTCGCCTCGGTCGTTCCACCCAGCAGGAGGACATGTCGCATGGCTGATACGGCTCCTGAAGCGTGGTTGACGATCATCGGCATCGGCGAGGACGGGCCGGATGGCCTGTCCGCTGCGAGCCGGGCGGCGCTGGCGCGGGCCGAACTGGTCATGGGACCGGCCCGGCATCTGTCGCTGCTGCCCGCGATTACCTGCCCTGCGACCGAATGGCCAGTGCCCTTTGCCGATGGCATCACCCTGTTGATGCAACATCGCGGACAGCGCGTGGTGATGCTTGCGTCGGGCGACCCGTTCTGGTTCGGGGCGGGGAGCAGCGTAACCCGGCAGCTCGATCCGGGCGAATGGGTGGCGATACCGGCGCCTTCCACCTTCACGCTGGCAGCCGCACGATTGGGCTGGCCGTTGCAGGATGTGGCCTGCCTTGGCCTGCACGCCGCGCCGCTGGAGCGACTTAAGCCCCATCTGGCGTCAGGGCAGCGCATTGTGGCGCTGTTGCGCGATGGCGAGGCCGTGGGCGCGCTGGCCGATTATCTGACCGGCCAAGGCTTTGGCCCGTCAGTGCTGCACGTGATGGAAGCGCTCGGTGGTCCGCGCGAACGGGTACGCCGGGTGACTGCAGAAGCGCTGACCTTCACCGACATTGCCCATCCGGTTGCGGTCGGGATCGACTGTGTGGGCCACGGTGATGGCTTGCCGCAGGCGGCAGGACGACCGGACCACTGGTTCGCATCCGACGGGCAGTTGACCAAGCGCCCGGTGCGCGCCTTGACTTTGTCGGCGCTGGCCCCGTGTGTGGGGGAACTGCTGTGGGACATCGGCGCGGGATCGGGTTCCATCGGGATCGAATGGCTGCTGGCCCACCCGGCCAACCGCGCCTGCGCGATGGAAGCCGATCCGGTGCGCGCGGACCGGGCGCGGGCCAACGCCGCTGCGCTGGGTGTCGACCGATTGCAGGTGGTGATCGGACGTGCGCCGGATACTTTGCCGCCGGGACTAGTGCCCGATGCGGTGTTCATCGGCGGCGGATTATCGGAAGCCTTGCTGGACGCGCTGTGGGCACGATTGCCCGCCGGAACGCGGCTGGTGGCCAATGCGGTGACGCTGGAATCAGAAGCGCTGCTAGCCCGGTGGCATGGCCAGAAGGGCGGGAGCCTCCTGCGCATCGAACTGGCCGACGCCGCACCGTTGGGCAACCGGCACGGCTGGCGCGCGCGCTATCCGGTGGTGCAATGGAGCGTGACGCTGTGATCGTCGCAGGCTTCGGCTTTCGCGCGGGCGCGGCCCTGCCCTCACTGCGCGCGGCGTTCGCGCTGGCGCAACAAGGGCAGCCGCCGGTGACGCATCTGGCCACCGCGCAGGACAAGCTTGCGGCGCTGGTCCCGCTGGCAAAGGCGCTTGGCCTGCCGCTGACGGGCGTGGCGCCCGATGCATTGGCCGCCGTCGCCACCCTCACGCGCTCCGCCGCCAGCCTGACCGCCCGCCACGTCGGCAGCGTGGCCGAAGCATCCGCCATGGCCGAAGCAGGCGCCGGCGCGCGCCTGCTGTCGCCGCGCCGCATCTCGCCCGACCGCATGGCCACGTGCGCCATTGCGGCCAGTGTCACCTTTCAGGGAACCCCAACATGACCGTCCATTTCATCGGCGCCGGTCCCGGCGCGCCCGACCTTTTAACCTTGCGCGGACGCGATCTGATCGCGGGCAGCCCGGTGTGCCTCTATGCCGGGTCGCTGATCCCGGTCGCCGTGCTCGATCATTGCCCGCCGTGTGCCCGGATCGTGAACACCGCGCCGCTGGAACTGGACCAGATCATGGCCGAGATCGCCACTGCCCATGCCGCCGGGCACGATGTGGCGCGGCTGCATTCGGGCGATTTGTCAGTCTGGTCGGCGATGGGCGAGCAATTGCGCCGGCTGCGCGCGATGGACATTCCCTTTACCGTGACGCCCGGTGTCCCAGCGTTCGCCGCCGCCGCCGCTGCGCTGGAGGCAGAGCTGACCCTGCCCGCGCTGTCACAATCGCTGGTGCTGACCCGCACGCCGGGCCGCGCCAGCACCATGCCGCCCGCCGAAAGCCTGACCAATTTTGCCGTTACCGGCGCGACGCTGGCCATTCACCTTTCGGTTCACAATCTGGCGCAAGTGGTGGCGGACCTGACGCCGGCCTATGGCGCGGATTGCCCGGTCGCGGTGGTCTGGCGCGCCAGCTGGCCCGATCAGCAGATTGTCCGGGCGACGCTCGACACCATCGAACAGGCCGTGGCGGGCAGCACGGCCAAGAATCTGCAACGCACCGCCCTGATCCTGGTCGGGCGGGTGCTGGCGGCGCAGGATTTTGCCGAAAGCAGCCTCTATGCGCCCGGTTATGACCGCCGCTTTCGGCCTCAGGATGCCGGTTCGCGGTTTGCGGGGGCATCGGAATGAGCGCGCGCCACCAGACTCCGGGATTGATGATCGCCGCCCCCGCATCGGGCACCGGCAAGACCACGGTGATGCTGGGCCTGCTGCGCGCGCTCACCGAAGACGGGCTGGCGGTGCAGCCGTTCAAGAGCGGGCCGGACTATATCGACCCGGCCTTTCACCGCGCCGCCTGTGGCCGACCGTCCTTCAACCTTGATAGCTGGGCGATGGAAGGCGATCTGATCGCTGCCATCGCGGGGCAGGCTGCGGGCGCGGACATGGTGCTGGCCGAAGGGTCGATGGGCCTGTTTGACGGCGTGGCCAGCAAGGGCGCATCGGGCAATGGTGCCAGCGCCGACATGGCCCGCCGCATGGGCTGGCCCATCGTGCTGGTGCTGGATGTATCGGGGCAGGCGCAGTCCGCCGCCGCCACCGCACTCGGGTTCAGCAGCCTTGATCCGGGGCTGCCATTTGCCGGGGTGATCCTGAACCGCGTGGCCAGTCCGCGTCATGAACGGCTGGTGCGCAAGGGCATGGAGGCGGTGGACATTCCGGTGCTGGGTGCCCTGCCAAGGCGCGGCGACCTGACCCTGCCCGAACGCCATCTTGGGCTGGTTCAGGCGGTGGAGCATCCCGACCTTGATCGCGCGATTGCCGAGTTTGCGGCGTTCCTGCGCGCCCATGTTGATCTTGATGCCGTTCGCCGTGCCGCCGGTGCCGAACCACAAGCCGATGGCGGCAAGCTGCCCGTCCCGCCGGCCCAGCGCATCGCCATGGCGCGCGATGCCGCCTTTTCGTTCGTCTATCCGCATCTGATCGAAGGGTGGCGGCGCGCCGGGGCGGAGATCCTGCCGTTTTCGCCACTGGCCGATCAAGCGCCCGCCGCCCATGCCGATCTGGTGTGGTTGCCTGGCGGCTATCCCGAACTGCACGCCGGAACCATCGCCGCCGCAGCGACATTCCTGTCCGGCCTGCGCCATTATGCCCAAACGCGCCCCGTTCACGGCGAATGCGGCGGCTATATGGTGCTGGGTGAGGGGTTGATCGACAAGAGTGGTGAACGGCACCGGATGGCCGGGCTGTTGGGGCTGGTCACCAGCCATGCCCAGCGCAAGATGCACCTTGGCTATCGCCATGCCGAACTGCTGGTGCCG
>NZ_JPPQ01000069.1:919330-920028 GCF_000743655.1 Sphingobium sp. ba1 | reverse complement strand
TCATAGCCATCGACCTGCCCCCCGCCATAGCCCCGGATCATCTCTTGCGTGATGCCGGGTTCATGGGCGATATTCTGGAATGCGGATTGCAGCCGGTTGCGGGTCGCGGCCGGTAGTTTGCTGTTCACGACCAAGGGGGGGTAGGGAATGGGATCGCTGCGCGCGATGATCTTCACATCGCGAACGCCCGGCACATTCTCCCGCACCGCCTTTTCATAGCTTTCGAAGGAGAGGGCTGCGACGTCGACCTGCCCCTGCAACAAGGCGGCGAGGCTGCTGGCATGGCTGCCGGTCAGGCGAACCTCTTTCAGATCCTTGGCCGGATCGATCCCCGCATCCATCAACATGGTCATCGGGAAAATGAAGGACGAGGTCGAATTGACGTCGCCAAACGCCACGCGCTTGCCCCGCACGTCGGCGGCGGTGGCGATGGCGGCGTCCTTGTGTGCGAATAGCCCGGCATAATAGACCGAGGCACCGGATTTGACCGCCACCGCCAGCAATTCGGCGCAACCGCGATCCTTCGCCTGCAAATAGGTGACGGGGCCGACAAAGGCGATGTCGGCCGCGCCGTTGCACATTCCCTCGACCACCGCGCCATAGGATTGGGCGACTTTCAGGTCGAAGGTCAGGCCGGTGTTACGGGACACGGCGTTGAAGATCGGCTGATAGTCCGCCAGCGTCCCGCTTTCCGTGCC
>NZ_JPPQ01000069.1:910900-919320 GCF_000743655.1 Sphingobium sp. ba1 | reverse complement strand
GTAACTTACGCCACGTCCGCCAACCCCATCCCATGCCGCCGGTGAATAAGACGGGCTAGGCCTTATGCCAGAGCCGTAGGTAGCAAATGCCAGCACGTTTTACCCATAAACTGCCGTTCACGTGCCCTCGTCACGCGCTTATGACAGTCGCAAAAAAACCCAAAGCAGGTAGAATGTGGTACGCCCTGAAGAGGTCACCCTGTCAGGTGACAGCGCTCCCTGTTCGCGCCGGATAAGAAAGGAAACTAGACCCCGATGCGGGGCATGTCCGGGAGAGGGGTTATATGAAACACCAATTTTATACGTCTGCGGCGATTATCGCGTTGGTCGGTTCATCGATGCTACTGACAGCAGCGGCCAATGCGCAGGCCACTGGTGCGGCACCGCAAGTCGAACAGCCAGCCGCCGATCAATCCGGTCTAGGCGATATCATCGTCACCGCGCAAAAGCGTGAGCAACGTCTCAACGATGTGGGCGTCAGTGTTTCTGTCGCATCCGCAACCCAGCTTCAGAGCGCGGGTGTTATAGATGCAGAAGGGCTTGGTTCGATCGTCCCGGGCTTTACTGCCTCGACCAGCGTCTTCGGCCCGCCGGTATTCTCGCTGCGCGGCGTCAATTTTAATTCTTTTCAGGCATCTGCTCCCCCGACCGTAAGCTCGTACATCGACGAAGCCGCCCTCCCTTATCCGGTTATGGGGCAGGCGTTGTTTCTCGACGTCGAGCGCGTCGAGGTGCTCAAGGGCCCCCAAGGCACCCTTTTTGGCCAGAACGCGACCGGTGGCTCGATCAACGTGATTGCGGCCAAGCCCACCAAGGATCTCTCCGCCGGCTTTCGCGTGGACGTCAATCGTTGGGGCGAAACCAATGCGGAAGGCTTCGTCAGCGGCCCATTGTCGGACACGTTGCTTGCGCGCGTGGCTGTCCAGACCACGCAGTTCGGCGGCTGGCAGCGTGGCTATTATCTCAACAACCAGAAAAATGGCGATCAGAACAAGATCGCCGGCAGGCTGCTTCTGGACTGGACTCCCACCGACCGGCTCAAAATCTCGGTCAACCTGAATGCCTCGAAGGATCGCAGCGAGCAGCAGCAGGCCCAGGCATTCCTCATCCAGCCCGTGAATCCAGCCGCTGCTTCGGCAGCCCCGTTCCTGACCTATCGGGATCATCTGCCGACCAACGCGCGCGACGCGGATTTCGACACGGGATATGACACCCGCGCCGATAGCTATACCTATCAAGGCGTGCTGCGGGCGGATTATGAGCTCAACGACGCTTTGTCGCTGACCTCGATCACAAATTATATCAAGACGCGGTTCCGTTCGCCCCACGACCAGGACGGCACCGCCGTGCCCATGCAGCCGGCGACCGCCAAAGCCGATATCAAATCCATCAACCAGGAAATTCGCCTGTCCGGCAACTATGCCGATGCGGGTATCAATTTCGTGCTCGGCGCAAGCTACGGCAAGGATGACATTACGGAAGGCGTAGCCAACGCCTATACGGACTATACCGGTTTTCCGGCCAATTCGCCCGCTGAATGGAAATATGATCTGACCCAGCGCGGCGCGGCCATCTTCGGCAGCGTGGACTATGAAGTGGTTCAGGGCCTCACGCTTACCGCTGGTGCCCGCTACACAGAAACGAAACAAACGATCAATGGATGCACCTTCGACAAGGGCGGCACGCCCGGTATTCGTGGTGTCTCGCAGTCGATCGTCGGGGCAGTCAATCCCGCGCTTGCGGCCGCCTATGTCTCTGGCGGATGCATCACGATCGACGATGGCGGCGGGGCTGCCGCGCCCACTTTCCTGCCCATTTTTGCCGATGGTGAGCAGAAGGAACATAATATTGCCTGGCGCGGTGCCGCCAATTACAAGGTAACGCCGGATGTTCTGCTCTATGCATCGGTGAGCCGGGGTTTCAAGGCCGGCACCTTCCCTGTCATCGTCAACCTGTTCAACTCCGTCATCAAACCGGTAAAGCAGGAAAAGCTGACCTCTTATGAAGCCGGCGCAAAGCTCACGCTGTTCGACAATCATGTCCAGCTCAACGCTTCGGCATTCCACTATGACTATGTGAACAAGCAGTTCTTCTCTTTCCTGCCGGTTCTGCAGGGCGCGCTTGTGACGGCGACGCTGGTCAATATCCCCAAGTCCACTGTGGATGGCGCGGACATCGATATTACGGCGCAGTTTGGCGGGCTGCGGCTCAACGGCGGTGCGACCTATATCAAGACCAAGGTCAGCCAGTATGTCGGCTTCGACTTCGCGGGCCAGCCCCTCGATTTTTCGGGCAAGCAATTCAACTATGCGCCGCCATGGTCGGCGAACCTGGACGCGGAGTATAAGTTCGACACGGGCGGGGATCTTTCGCCGTTCGTCGGCGGCACCGTTACCTATCGGGACAAGACGTTTGCCGATCTGGGCGAAGGTGCTGACTTTGCAATGCCTTCCTACACGTTGCTTGACGCCCGGATCGGTGTGGAGTCCATCAACGGATGGCGGGTTAGCCTGTACGGCCGCAATCTGACGAACAAATATTACTGGAATTCGGTCGCGTCGGCAGGCGACGGCGCCGTCCGTTTCACCGGTGAGCCTCGCACCTATGGGGCGAATTTCAGCTATCGTTTCTGATGGTGGAACAGGGAGATCGATTCCGGATCGACCTCCCCGGCTAGGACGACATATGGACGCCGAAACTTTCCTGGGGGACGTTGCGATCGTGACCGGCGCGGCCGGTGGCATTGGGGCTGCGACCGCGAGGATGCTTGCCGCACATGGTGCCAAGATAGTCCTTACCGATATCAAGCAGGCGCTCGGCACGCAGGTTGCTGCCGACATAGGTGAGGCGGCGCGGTTCGTAGCGCACGATGTCAGCGATGGATGCGACTGGAAAACAGTCCTGTCCGTGGCGGAAGACAGCTTCGGCCCGGTATCCATATTGGTCAATAATGCCGGCATCGCTCCGACGCCGACACCGCTTTTCGAGGTTAGCGAAGCCGATTATCGGCGTGTCATCGAGATCAACCAAATTTCCTGTTTTCTGGGCATGAAAACGGTCGCTCCCTCCATGATCGGTAGGGGTGGTGGCGCGATCGTCAATGTGTCGTCCGTGGCGGGACTCAAGGCGGAACGCGGTGCGATCGCTTATGTGGCGAGCAAGTTTGCCGTGACCGGCATGACCAAGGTGGCGGCGCTCGATCTCGCCAAGGATAATATCCGGGTCAATTCAGTCCATCCCGGCCTCGTGGACACGCCAATGGTCCGTCCTGAAGGTGGGGCGGCCGCTTTTGAGCCAATCCTGCAATTCGCGTCCGGCTTGCCGATCCCGCGACCGGGGAGTCCTGCCGAGATTGCGAACCTCATCATCTTTCTTGCATCGAAGTCGGCAAGTTTCCTGACCGGCGGCAGCTATGCCGCAGATGGTGGATGGACATTGTGATGGGCGATCCGGCACCGCGACTGGCGGGTAAGGTGGCGCTGGTGACAGGCGCGGCGCAAGGGATAGGGGAAGCCACGGTCGGCCGCCTGGCGTCCGAAGGCGCGCGCGTCCTATGTGTCGATCTCGATGAAAAGGTGCGGACTGTTGCCGAGGCCATCGGCAACCAGGCTTTCGCAACCGTCGGCGACGTGTCCGATGCGTCGGTGCTGCACGCCGCCGTGCGGGAGGCCGAGCAACGATGGGGCCGGATCGACATTCTGGTCAATAATGCCGGGATCGACGGAACGCCTGCCTTGCTGGCCGACGGGGAGAATGACGATTTTGACCGGGTGATCGACGTCAATCTGCGAGCCTGTTGGCTGGCGATGAAGCAGGTCCTTCCCGCCATGGTCGCCGGCGGCAGCGGTGCCATCGTCAATGTCGCATCCGTTGCGGCGCTGATCGGGTTCGAGACGCTGTCGATCTATTCGGCATCCAAGGCAGCGGTCGTCGGCATGACGAGGACAGCTGCTCTGGAATATGGACGCCACAATATTCGGGTGAATGCCCTTTGCCCGGGCGGCGTTCTCACGCCTCTCGCTCTGTCCTTCATGGACGAGGGGACGATGGATAGCTGGGCGGATAAACATGCTCTCAAGCGGTTCGCCCGGCCAGATGAAATAGCTGCCGCAGTGGCGTTTCTCGCCAGCGACGATGCCTCCTTCATCACTGGGGCCGCAATCCCGGTCGACGGCGGCATGACCGCTCACTGACCGACCATCACGCACGAGGAACGTCATCCATGCCAACCGTTCGCGCACGCCGAATTATAAACGCTCCCGTAGCAACGGTTTGGGAGGCCATTCGAGATTTCGGGACGCATTCACGCTGGATCGAGCATAATCCAGTCATTTCGCTCGAAGGCGGCGATGGTTTGACCATCGGCGTGAAGCGCAGGGTGACTTATGGTGATGGCTCCTATTTCGACGAAGTGCTGACGGGCATGGATGATCGGACTTGGACGCAGGAATATGATGTGATCGGCGACCTCCCGCTACCCGTTTACAATGTTTACGGCGCCATGCAGCTCACGCCGGTGGGTGCCGAGGGCCCAACCTTGGTCGAGCGACGCCTGACCTACGATACGCCACTGCCCGAGGATGAGGCGCGCGCGTTCGAGGCGAGCCGGTTCGCGCTGCTCTCGGACAGCCTCGATATCCTCGCCGCATTATTTGAATAATCGCGAAGGAATTTCCAACGTGCAGATACCTCCCTCTCCTTTTGATCTGACGCCGGATCTACTGACGGCCATTGTCAGCCCCATCATCCCAGGCGCCGGCGTCAGCGGCCTCACTATCGTCAAGTCGCATGAATATGGGGACGGGGACGTATCGACTTCGGCCCGCGCCACCGCGACACTGGATTACGCCGCCGGGTCTCCCGCCGGCTTGCCGCGGGACGTCATACTCAAACTGTCGTTCGATCCGGGCAAGAAGGGCACCGATGCCTGGTATTGCCAGTTGGACGGGCTCTTCGCGAACGAGGTCAATTTCTACAACCGCATCAGGCCGGGGCTGGCCATAGAGGCGCCAGGTTCGCTCGGCGGCCATTTCGATCCGGAGACGAAGCGCTACCTCTTCATAATGGAGGATGTCACGAAGCGCGGCGCGACCTTCCCAAGCAATCTCGATGAGGTTGGCGTCGACAATGTGAAACGCATTCTGGACGCTATTGCCAAGGTTCATGCGACCTACTGGGAGAGTGATCGCTTTGCCGGCGACCTCTCATGGGTCGAGACCCATCTGAGTGGCGGCGTTGAGACCCATATGCGCAGCGTGATCCCGGAGGAAGTGAAGTAGCCCCCAAAATCGCCTGACAGGCCCTCACACTTATGGAAGTGTGATGCATATGCCTGACCGTATGACTGGAACATATGACCGCGTAGAGGTCATTACCTCGGTGCAGCGCCGTCGGCGCTGGACGCCCGAGGAGAAGATTCGCATCGTTGAGGAGACCTATTTGCCGGGGAACTCGGTGTCGCTGGTCGCCCGCCGCCATGGCATCGCGGGCAACCAGCTATTCACCTGGCGACGGCTGATGACTCAGGGCGCACTCACAGCCGCTGCGGCCGGCGAGGAAGTTGTGGCCGCATCCGACTACCGCGCGCTTGAGGCGCAAGTCCGCGAACTGCAGCGCCTGCTCGGCAAGAAGACGATGGAGAACGAACTGCTGCGCGAGGCTGTCTCCCGGGCCGCAGGCCCAAAAAAACAGCTGTTGCGCTCGACCTCGTGGCCCGAGGGTGGACGGTGAGCGCGGTTGCAAATGCCGTCGGCATGTCACGACCGCATCTCTCCGCAATGCAACGACCAGCAGAACGACGGCGTCGCGGGCGTCCGCCCTTGCCCGACGCCGAACTCGCCGCCGATATCCGCAGGCTGATCGCCGACCTGCCAACCTATGGCTATCGGCGCGTGCATGCCCTGCTGCGCCGCGAGGCGGAAAAAAACGGACGCGCAGCGCCCAATCCAAAGCGCGTCTACCGCGTCATGAAGCTGCATGGCTTACTGCTCCAGCGCCACGCCGGACGCCGCGAGGAACGCCGGCATGACGGCAAGATCGCCGTCGTCACCCGCAATACACGCTGGTGTTCGGACGGCCTCGAGATCGGCTGCGACAATGGCGAGAAGGTCCGCGTCGCCTTCGCCCTCGACTGCTGCGACCGGGAGGCGATGGGATATGTAGCCACTACCGGCGGCATCACCGCCGAGGACGTGCGCGACCTCATGGTTGCCACCGTCGAGCATCGCTTCGGCCAGGTGAACAAGCTGCCCCACACCATCGAATGGCTGACTGATAACGGCAGCTGCTACACTGCCCAAGATACAAGGCGCTTCGCGCGCGACATCGGCCTGGCACCACGCACCACGCCGGTCGAAAGTCCGCAGAGCAACGGAATGGCCGAGGCTTTCGTCCGGACCCTCAAACGAGACTACGCCCGCGTCAGCCCGCGACCCAACGCACAGGCCGTCATCGACCAGCTGCCAAAATGGCTCGACCACTATAATCGCGTGCATCCGCATCGCGCTCTCGGCTACAGATCGCCAAGAGAGTTTATCGAACGTTCAACCCGTGAGGAACTGTCCGGCCTTTAGGGGGCAACAACAATGGCACAGATTTGAGGTTGTGAATTAAGGAGGGTTGGGGCTTCGTCTTAATGACGAAGGAACGAAGATGAAGTCCAAACCCTCCTTGAAAAAATCGTCGCTGAAGGCCCCCTGTCCGCGATTTAGTGAAATATCTGTCCGGGATTTTCCGAAACACGCAGATCAAGCGACAGACCCTCGAGCATCGGCGCTTGCAGCACCGTAAGCTCGCCGCCTAAACATCAACCCCTGACGAGGCCCGCACTCCGCTAATTTACGCCGCGAGTTGCACCAAATGTTCTGACGACGGACAGACCGGCTATCGAATTTGTCGATGCACACCCGAACGTGATTCAACATCAGTGCGCCTTGGTATTGGCTAACAATTGGTAAGGCTATGATGCTATGCCCGGCGGATGACGCGCGCGCCCACTACGATCGACACGGCATTGCCCGCCAGCCGGCTGGCAACGGAAATCACGGCGGACAAGAATTTGCGGCTGTCCGTCACCGGCGAGCATGGAGTCGGCTGGCTGATGAAAAGGATGGAAGCGCGCGGGATCACGAGCATGTTCTTCGATCCCATGCCCGGCGTCGTCCGTGGCCCCGATCGTGTGACGCGGATGCTCGAGCCGATCATGGCGCGTGGGCATGGGGTACAGGTGCATTTCCACACCGAACGGCTGGAATGGTTTTCCGACTCGCCCGTAGACGGATGCCTAGGACGGCATATAGGCGATTTCGCGCTAGAGGGTCTGACGTTGCTGACCGGAAGGGCGCAGAATGCGCTGATCGAGGCGGAGGCGGCCGCAGGCCTGCGGTTCGCGGCCAGTCAAGGGCAGCATAGCTTCGTCGTGGCGACCCATAGTTTCGAGATGCTGTCGCATGACCGGCTCGCGCCCAGCCGGGTCCGCACGGACCCACGCATGGTTCAGCTGGCGTGGGCGGCAATCCGCTATGAAAATGCGCTGCAGTTCGCATGACCTTGCCCGTTGCCATCGTTCTGGGCGTGGACAGCGCCATCGGGCTTACGGTCGTGCGCGAGCTTGGCCGCCTTGGCGTGCCGGTTGTCGCCATCGGCAGGAGCGTAAAGGCGATCGGGCGCTATTCGCGACACACCGCGCGCTTCGTCGTGCGGCCTAGGGCGCGCGATCTGGCCGACTGGTTGCCCAAGGTGATTCGAGAAACGGGCGCGGCGGTGCTGCTGGCGATCAGCGAGGGCGATCTGATCGCGCTCGCTGATCTGCCGGAGGTTATCGAAGGCTGCCGCATCCTGACCCCGCGCGCCGACCGGCTGGCGGTGGTGCTCGATAAGACGCGCACGCTGGAAGCGGCTGCAGCTGTGGGGATCGCCGGCCCGCCAAGCTGGCAGCCGCTGACGGGTGAGGATTTCGCCGCGAAGGCCGCGACTCTGCCCTATCCTGCCATCCTGAAATGGAGCGATCCGCCCGCGATGTGGGCCGCGCTCGATGCGGCGGGCCTGCCGTTCGAGAAGATTGCCTACGCGACCGACGCCACCGACCTGCTGGCGAAGCTGGTACCCTATGATGCGCTGGCGGTGTGGCCGCTAGTGCAGGGCTGGTGCGGCGGTTACGGCTTCGGGCAGATGCTGATGATGGCGGGCGGGGAGGCTCGGCTGCGCTTCCAGCATCGCCGACTGCGCGAATTTCCCGCGAGCGGCGGCGTGTCCACCCTGTGCGCAACCGTTCCCCTGTCGGACCATCGCGCACAGATGGCGAAGTCCGAGGCACTGCTGCGTTATATCGGTTGGGAAGGGCCAGCGATGGTGGAATATCGCCATGATCCTGCGACGGGTACTTACTGGCTAATGGAGATCAACGGTCGCTTTTGGGGCAG
>NZ_JPPQ01000069.1:906416-910890 GCF_000743655.1 Sphingobium sp. ba1 | reverse complement strand
TTTCGTCTCCGGGATATGGGCGCCGAATACGTCCGGGCGGCCGAAGGCCGGATCCTTCGCGGCGATGCGGCGCCACAGGTCCCAGGCCGGCGCCGGTCCTTCATTGAGCTTCGCCGGCGTCCTGTGGTCGCCATTGTCGGAATTCTCGGTCAGCGAGCCGATCGTGATGAAGACGAGATCGTCTGGCCCGAGATCGACGCCGCCTTCGACGCCGCGCTCTTTCCAGTGAATGCGGGTCGCTTGCTTGCGGCCGGGCTGGATGTCGAAATCGACATCGGTGACCTCGACGCCGTAGCGGAACGTGACGCCGTGATCGGTCAGCCACTTCACCAGCGGCAGGACCATCGATTCATACTGGTTATAGCGGTTGAACTTGAGCGAGGAGAAGTCGGCGAGACTGCCGATATGATGGATGAAGCGGTGCAGGTAGAGCTTCATCTCCAGCGCGGAATGCCATTCCTCGAAGGCGAACATGGTGCGCCAGTAGAGCCAGAAATTGCTTTTGAGGAAGTCTTCGCCGAAGACCTCGTTGATACGCTTGTTCTCCATCTCCTCGCGCGTCGCGAGGAAGACCGAGAGCAGGTCCTTCTGGGCCTTGTCGTTTAGCGTCAACAGCGCTTTGTCGGGCACGTCCTGGCCCTGGTTCTGCGTCGTGCGCTGGAGCGAAAAGTTGGGATCGTCCTTGTTGAGCCGGTAGAACTCGTCGAGCACGCTGGCGTCCTCGATCTCCAGCGAGGGGATCGAGCGATAAAGGTCCCACAGGCACTCGAAATGTTCTTCCATTTCGCGGCCGCCGCGAATGACGAAGCCCTTTTCGGGCACGTCCAGACCATCGAGCGCGCCACCAGGGATTTCCAGCTCTTCAAGGATGGTGATGCGGTCGCCGGAAACGCCGCCGTCGCGGATCAGGAAGGCCGCGCCGGCAAGCCCCGCCAGCCCCGAACCGACAAACCAAGCCGTCTTCTTGTCGGCGCCCTCGGGCTTGCGGGGACGCACGAAGGCTTCATAGTTTCCGCTGCTATAGTGCATGGCGAACTCCTGTTCTTCTTGTTGGGATCAGTCTGCGGAGGGCTTGTAGCTGTAGAAGCCTTCGCCCGAGGCGATGCCGAGCCTGCCCTTGTCGATGTAGTTTTCCTTCAGCCAGGCGGCGAGCGACTGAGCATGCTCGTCGCCATGCGAGAGGATGTTGTAGGGGGTGTTCAATCCGATGATGTCGTAGATCTGGAACGGCCCCATCGGCGCGCCGGTGGCGATCCGCCAGACCTTGTCGACATCTTCCGGCTCGGCATAGCCGCCGGCCGCCAGATCGGCGGCCGCGTTCAGGAGCGGCACCAAAAGCGAATTGAGGACGTAACCCGCTTTCTCCTTGCGCACCGGGATCGGCACCATGCCGATGGCGGAGGCGAAGGCGATCAGGGCATCGAACACGGCCGGATCGGTGTCGTCCGTGCCCATCACCTCGGCGGTGTTGAACTTCCAGATGCTGTTGGCGAAGTGCAGCGCCAGAAACCAGTCCGGTCGGCCGGTGTAAGCCTTCAGGTCGCTCGGCAGCAGGGTCGAGCTATTGGTGGCGAAGATCGTCCTGTCCGGCGCGAGCCCCGCCAGTTTCTCGTAGAGCGCCTGCTTGATCGAAAGAACCTCCGGAACCGCCTCGATCACGAGGTCCGCGTCCGCGACGGCCGCGCCGAGATCGCTCAGCAGAGCGATCCGCTTGAGCGCCCCGGCCGCCTTGCCGCCAGCCGCGCCCGACACCTCGTTCGTGTAGGTTTCGACGAGCGCCGCCAGCCGTGCGCGCGCCTGTTCGAGCGCTTCCTCGCTGATGTCGTAGGCGACAACATCGAAGCCGCTATAGGCCGTCTGGAAGGCGATCTGGCTCCCGAGGACTCCCGTGCCGAGAACCGCCACTTTCCTGATATCGCTCATCCAATTTCCTTCTGCGCGGTATCGTCACTTAGAAACGGAGCCGCCACCTCCACCGGGACGCGGGCCAGCTTGCCGGTTTCCCGATCGACCAGGGCCCATTGGGTCAGCGAGGCGACGATCGTCCGGCCGTCTTCGGCATGGAATTCGACACATCGTGCATAGCGGGCACCCCGCGGCGCTCGGACGACCCAGGTGATCGCACTGACCTCGTCTCCCGCCCGGACATTGCCGCGATAGTCGACCTCATGGCGCAGCACGACCGCGACGAACCGGTCGCGATCCTGCGGCCGCGCGGCCGTCAGCCAATGCGCCACCGACACATCCTGAATCCAGGTCACCCAGACCGCATTGTTGACATGGCCGAGTTCGTCGATGTCGGCGTCCCGGGCGCGGAAGCGGATATGGAAGCGCCGATGCTCATCCACCTCGCCGACGAGTGGGTGTCCGTGCTCATCGCAGCCGATGCGTCGACGATCTGACACGATCCCGCTCACGAATACGCCTGCTCCTCATGCGACGAACCCAGTCCTGCCATGGCGCGGAAGAAGCCGACGAGCATCTCGTCGCGCGGCATGGCGCCTTCGACATCGCCCTGCACCGCCAGTCCCATCCAGAGCGCGTAAAGACCGATACCGGTCTGCATCGGCGGCAAGGCCGGACGAAGTGCGAAGCGTTGCGTCAGATCGGCGACGAGCTCACCGAACATCCGATAGCAGGCCGCCTTGCCCTCCCGGTGCCGCTCGGCGAAAGCCGGATCGCGCCGGGCATGGAGCTGCAATTCGATCGAGAGCAGTGACCATTGTGCCTCGTCGGCCAACTTCGCGAGCCGCGCGGCCAGCACCTGCAGCGTCGCCTCGATATCGTCGCCGGAGCAGTGCGCGACCAGGTCGCGAAGCAGTGTGACCTCGTCCTGGATATGGCTTTGCAGGATCTCGACCAGCAGATCATCCTTGCTGGCGAAGTTCGAGTAGAAGGCGCCCTGCGAATGCCCTGCGGCGCTGCAGATGTTGCGAATCGACATGGCAGAGACCCCCTCCTCGATAATCGAGGAATGCGCGGCCGCGATCAGCCGGTCCCGCGTCTGGCGCTGCGTGTCCTTGCGCGTAAGCGGCATGGGTTCGTTCTCCAACCAACGGGCGAGACGTGCGAAACCTTTTCGGAGGTTCCGCGTTCTCAGTGAGATCAGATATCAACTGATATCCGAAATCAACGGCGATTTCGACCCGAAATCGTTCCTGGGCAACGAAATCTCAGTGTGAAGGAGCGCTCTTGGCTCAAACCTACATTGGCTATTCCCCGGACGTGGAGGTTCTCGGCGAGGACGAGGAGCGGCTGACCGCCGAGATCCTCGAGATCATGGCCACCACCAACCGGCGGGCCTTCGAGCGTCATCGCCACGCCGTGCGCGACGCCCATGCCAAAAGCCATGGGTTCCTGAAGGGCGAACTGATCGTTCACGAACTGCCCTCGCATCTGCGCCAGGGCTTGTTCGCCCGACCCGCCAACTATCCGGTGGTGATCCGCCTCTCTTCGGCGCCGGGCGACATCCACTCCGATACCATTCCCGCGCCGCGTGGCATGGCGATCAAGGTGATCGGTGTCGATGGCGAGCGGCTTCTCCCCGAAGACCAGGGCCACAACCAGGATTTCCTGCTCGTCAACATCCCGACCTTGAGCTTCGGCACGATCGGTAAATATCGCCAGCTCATCAGCCTTCTGGAGAAGAATGCCCAGAACCCGGCCTTTCTCCAGCGAGCGATGGCTGGGGTCGCGCGCGGCGTGGAGGCGGCAGTCGAAGCGGTCGGCGTCGAGCCCGGCGCCACGCTGCGCGGGCTCGCTCGCGACAATAACCATCTGCTGGGCGAAACCTATCATTCGATGGCGGCGATCCGCTTCGGCGACCATATCGCCAAGATCAGTGCCGCGCCGTTCTCCGACAACGTCCGTGCACTGACCGGCAAGGATGTCGGCGCGGTTGAGGATTCCACCATGCGCGATCTGGTGGTTGAACATTTCCGCGAGCAAGGCGCAGAGTATCAGCTCCGTGCTCAGCTCTGTGCCGATCTCGACAGGATGCCGGTCGAGGACGCCGCCGTGCTCTGGCCGGAAGACCTTTCGCCGCACCAGCCGATCGCGACCCTGCGCATCCCGCCACAGGAGGCCTATTCGCCGGCGCGGCGCGTCTACGGCGATGATGTGCTGTCGTTCAATCCCTGGCACGGTATCCGCGATCATCAGCCACTCGGCTCGATCATGCGCGTGCGCATCGCCGCCTATGAACGATCCACCCGCTACCGCCACGAAATGAACGCGCAACCGCGCGTCGAGCCGGCGAGCATCGACGTCATTCCGGACTGACGATCCGATCGTCACACGCAATCACGAAAGGAGGCCAGCCATGGCCGAGACCGAAGAAACCCCGCAGATCGATGAAACCCGCTTGCAGGCCATCCGCCGCCGCATCGAGGAAGTGGTTGGCGATGCGCCACAGCTCGCCAAGCTCGCCCTCGAGCAGATGGTGACGAAGCATAATCCCGACCTCAAGGGCACA
>NZ_JPPQ01000069.1:904131-906406 GCF_000743655.1 Sphingobium sp. ba1 | reverse complement strand
GTCGATGCGGAAGCCTGCGTCGCGTGGCCAGCTGTTCATCTGATAATCCCAGAAGGTCCATACGCCGCCCGCAGGGTGGCGGCTGCGCAGCGCGTCGGTCCAGCCATCGGCCAACATCCGGCGATAGGCGGCGCGGCTTTCGGGCTGCATCAGCGCGTCGTTGGCCATTGCCTTGACGGAATAGGTGTCATCGTCACGGGGGATGACATTATAGTCGCCCGCCAGGATCGCGGGCACTTCTTCCGCCCAGATTTCAGCAGCGCGGGTGCGCAGGCGTTGCATCCAGCGGAGTTTATAGTCGAATTTGGGGCCAGGCTGCGGATTGCCATTGGGCAAGTAGATGCTGGCGACGCGCACGCCCTTCACATCGGCCTCCAGATAGCGGCTATGCTCATCCTCCGGTTCGCCGTCGAGGCCGCGCCGGACTTCGACCGGACTTTCGCCGCGCGCGAGGATGGCGACGCCGTTGAAGCCCTTTTGCCCGTGCCAGATCACGCCATAGCCCGCCTCCTCGATATCCTTGACCGGGAAGGTTTCGTCGGAGGTCTTAATCTCCTGCAGGCAGGCGATGTCGGGCCGTGTTTCGTCCAGCCATTCCAGCAGGCGCGGCAGACGCGCCTTGATGCCGTTGATGTTGAAGGTGGCGATACGCATGGACGATTCTCCTCGCCCCCGTCCCTAATGACTGGAACGGCGCTTGGCTATCAGACCGAGAAGCTGGTGCCGCAGCCGCAACCCGCCGTCGCGTTGGGGTTGGTCACCTTGAAGGCTGCGCCGCCCAGGTCCGAGACAAAATCCACCGCTGATCCGCGGACCAGGTCGAGGCTCACGTCATCAACCACCAGGGTCACGCCGTCACGCTCGACCGATATATCCTCTGCGTCGATCTGATCGGCGAGGCCGAACCGATATTGGAAGCCCGAACAGCCGCCCCCCTCCACGGCCAGACGCAGGATCGCGGGCTTGCCCTGTTTGGCAGCGATCGCGGCGACACGCGCGGCGGCAGACGGGGTGAGATCAATGTCGGTCATGCGCCTTAGATAGGATCAAGCAAAAGGCCCGGCAACCCATGGGGTGCCGGGCCTTTTGCGAAAGTCGAAAAAGGGTGATCAATCGGCCGCTTTTTCCTGCGCCGTGGTCGGGCCGCCCATGGCGACCGGCGGCTTGGTGTTGGCGGCGACCAGATAGTCGGGACCGGCAACGAAGGGGATGGGGTTTATCGCCGCGCCATCGACGCGGACTTCATAGTGAAGGTGGCTGCCGGTGGAACGGCCGGTCGAGCCCATGAGGCCGATGACCTGGCCGCGCTTCACATAGCTGTTGGCTGCAACGACCAGCTTCGACATATGGCCGTAGCGCGTTTCCATGCCGCCACCATGCGAGATCTGGACGAGATTGCCATAGCCGCTGGCCCAGCCCGAACGGCTGACGATGCCGTCGGCGGTCGCATAAATGGGGGTGCCGACGGGACCGGGAATGTCGATGCCCTTGTGCATGCGGGCGCGGCCATTGAACGGATCGGAGCGGGTGCCGTAGTTGGAGGTCAGCGAGAGCTTTTCGACCGGGCGGCCCGACGGGATATAGGCAGTCGCCTTGGGCGTGCCATCCATGCGCTGCAGGCTGGAGAAGATGTTGGAGAAGGCGAGATCGACCGCGGCAGGTGTGGTTGCCGCCGCTTCGGTCACTTCGCCATAGGGATCATCATCTTCGGTCGCCTGTGCGGGCATCGCCGCGCAGAGCGTTCCGACCATCGCGATGCTTCCAAAAATTTTTGCGGCTTTCGCTGCACTCTGGAACAAATTGGATGCACCAACATTGATCGATTGAAGAAACAGCATGCCGACCCCGACTTATGTCACCGCAGGCTTGATTGCCCGTCGGCGCTTCCCGTGTTTTTATTGGCGACCTAGATCGCCCCCGCCAGACATAGACTGCAAATTGGCGGTCAGGTTGCAAGCGCGGCGTAGAATTCGTGGGTCAAACCGGCCTGTCGACGCGCCGAGTCGTTGAACGGCGGCTTAACGCTGCCCCGAAAATGGCGTTTCACCAGCATTTGGTAATGAATCGGTGGATTTAGGTTCCTTCGGTTCGCCTCCGTGACAAACCAGTTCGTCCCGGCTTGGACATGGCGAATCTCGTCGACGAGGATGCGCTCAAGGATTTTGACAGTGGGCGCGTCGCCTGCCTGGTCGAAGCGCGCGACCGTCGCGGGCGTGATGTCGAGCGCGCGCGCCTCCAGCACCATGGGCACGATGGCGAGGCGGGCGAGCGCGTC
>NZ_JPPQ01000069.1:899773-904121 GCF_000743655.1 Sphingobium sp. ba1 | reverse complement strand
GTCCAGCCCCCGCATGATGTCGCCCGCCGTTGCCGTGCCGGGCAGGAAGGGGATTTTCGCCGCGATCGCTGCCTTGCCCAAGGGCTTGGTGAGGCCGGGACTAACGATGAAGCGCGCGCCCGCTTCCATCGCGGCATCGAGGTCGGCGGGGTTCAGCACCGTGCCCGCGCCAACGACGGCACCCTCGACCTTGCTCATCTCGCGGATCACATCCAGCGCAGCAGGGGTGCGCAGCGTCACTTCCAGCGCGGGCAGACCGCCCGCCACTAGCTCGCGCGCGATGGTGAGCGCATCTTCCACCCGATCGACCACCAACACCGGAATGACCGGGGCGAGTTCCATCACCTGTTCGACGGTCAACTTGCTCATTTCTTCATCTCCCTAAAGGCGGCGGCAGCCCCGAACAGGCCGATTTCATCATGGACGGCCAGGCGGATCGGCACGCTCGCCATCAGGCTTTCGAACCGGCCCTTGGCCTTGAAACGGGTATGGAAACCACTGTGCGGCAGGAAGTCGCGCATCCGCTGCGTCAGCCCGCCTGCCAGCACGACGGCATGGGGTCCGTGCGCCAGCGCCAGGTCGCCCGCGACCGACCCGTAGCACAGGCAAAAGCGTTCAAGCGCGGCGCGGGCGAAAGGATCAGTCCCATCAAGCGCGCTCTGCCACAATTCGGGGTCTTCCATCAGCATGACACGATCATGGCCGATCGTCGCCATCGCCTTGTAGATATAGTTGAGGCCTGGCCCCGACACGATCCGTTCGGTCGAGACGCGCAGGAATTTGTCGCGCAGGTAAGAGAGGATCTTCTCCTCCATATGATCAAGCGGCGCGAAGTCGAGATGCCCGCCTTCGGTCGCGATCACATGGGGATGCCCCTCATCATAGGCGATCATTGCGACGCCAAGGCCTGTGCCGGGGCCAAGGATCGTCACCCCGCCATCGCGCGGAAAGGGCCGGTCCTCGCCGAACATCAGGGGAAGATTCTCATCGGGCAGGCGAGATACGGCATGGGCCACGGCCTCGAAATCATTGACCAGCCGCACCTGGCTCACGCCCAGATCTTCGGCCAGCGTGTCGGCGCGGATCACCCAATTGCTGTTGGTCAGCTTGATGACATCGCGCCCGATCGCCGTGGCAAAGGCGATGGCGGCGGCGTCCGGCAGCGGCGTGGGGTCGGCCGCCGTCTCGTCATCGACGAAAGCCTGCCAGCAGGATTGCAGGCTCGGATAGTCGGCAACCTTATATTTGCGCACGGTGCCGAGCGTCGGCACGCCGCGGTCGTCGAGCGATGCACGGGCGAAGCGCGCATTGGTGCCGCCAATGTCGGCGGCGATGATGTCGGTCATGGTCAGGCCCCTCAAACATATTCTGGTCGTCATCCCCGCGAAAGCGGGGATTCATCTCCGGCCCTGGCCTTGGCCGCAACGCTGGGAGATGGGTTCCCGCCTTCGCGGGAATGACGGCGGTTAGTGGGTCAAAGCTCGGTTTCCATCGCGGCGAGCAGCGGCGACGCGCCTTGCTCCGCCAGATCGCTATGGTGGCGGAACAGGGCGAACAGCTCCCGGCCGGTATCGTAGGGCGCGGGCGGGGCAGGCGGCATATCGCGCGCGTCCCATTCCGCCGCATCGACCAGCGCCTCGATCACGCCCTGCTGCGCGCAGACCCGCACCATGTCGCCATCGCGCAGCTTGGCGATGGCGCCACCGCCCAGGGCTTCGGGTGACAGATGGATGGCGGCGGGCACCTTGCCGGACGCGCCGGACATGCGCCCGTCGGTCACCAGTGCGACCTTGAAACCGCGATCCTGCAACACGCCCAGCGCCGGGGTCAGTTTGTGCAGTTCGGGCATGCCGTTGGCTTTCGGCCCCTGGAAGCGGACGACGACGACGACATCCCGCTCCAGTTCGCCGGCCTTGAACGCGCGCAGCACGTCGTCCTGCGTATGGAAGACGGCGGCCGGGGCTTCGATCGTCCACAGCGCCGGATCGACCGCGCTGACCTTCATCACGCAGCGGCCCAGATTGCCCGCCAGCAGGCGCATGCCGCCATCCGCGCTGAACGGATTGGACACGGGCCGCAGCATATTTTCGTCGCGCGATACGGGTACGTCGCGCCATTGCAGCGCTTCATCCTCCAGCACCGGCTCCTTGCCATAATCGGTCAGATCGCCGCGCGCGACGGTCAGGATGTCACGGTGGAGCAGGCCATTGTCGAGCAGCTCGCGGATGATGAAGCTCATGCCGCCCGCCGCATGAAAATGGTTCACATCGCCCGATCCATTGGGATAGACCCGCGCCAGCAGCGGCACGACGTCCGATATCTCCGCAAAATCGGTCCAATCGATGCTGATGCCAGCGGCCCGCGCGATTGCGGGCAAGTGGATCGCATGATTGGTCGATCCGCCCGTCGCCATCAGGCCGATGATGGCGTTGACGATCGCTTTCTCGTCGACGCAATGGCCCAGCGGACGATAATCCTCGCCGTCCCACCCGATGCTGGTGAGCCGATGCGTGGCCGCACGGGTCAGTTCGCTGCGCAGCTTCGTGCCCGGATTGACGAAGGAGGCGCAGGGCATGTGCAGGCCCATCACTTCCATCATCATCTGGTTGGAGTTGGCCGTGCCATAGAAAGTGCAGGTGCCCGCGCCATGATAGCTGGCGCTTTCGGACTCCAGCAATTCGTCACGGCCGACTTTCCCTTCGGCATAAAGCTGCCGGATGCGGACTTTTTCCTTGTTGGCGAGGCCGGATGGCATCGGCCCGGCGGGAATGAGGATGGTCGGCAGATGGCCGAAACGCAGTGCGCCCATCAACAGCCCCGGCACGATTTTGTCGCAAATGCCGAGCAGCGCAACGCCCTCGAACATCGCATGGCTGAGCGACACGGCAGTCGACAGCGCAATGGTGTCGCGGCTGAACAGCGACAATTCCATGCCCGACTGGCCCTGCGTCACGCCATCGCACATGGCGGGCACGCCGCCTGCGACTTGCGCCGTGGCACCCACTTCGCGCGCGGCGATCTTGATCTGTTCAGGATAGCGGCCATAGGGCTGATGTGCCGAGAGCATGTCGTTATAGGCGGTGACGATACCGATATTCATCGCCTGGCCCGTGCGGATCGCTGGCTTGTCCTCGCCGCTGGCGGCAAAGCCGTGGGCCAGATTGCCGCAGGACAGTTGATCGCGATTGGTGCCCGCTTCGCGACCGCGCTCGATCAGGTCGAGATAGGCGCGCCGCCGCTTGGCACTACGCGCGACGATGCGCTCGGTCACCTTGGCGATTACGGGGTGCAGTTCACTCATGCCAGCTTGCTCCGTCACGTTCGATAAGGGCAATGGCCGATGACGGCCCCCAGTTCCCCGATGAATAGGCGGCGGGCTTCATATTTGCCTCCTTCCACCCGTCGATGATCGAATCGATCCAGGTCCATTGCGCCTCCACCTCGTCGCGGCGCACGAACAGGGTCTGATCGCCCGCCAGCAGGTCCAGGATCAGCCGTTCATAGGCGATGCGCCGACGCTGTCCGGCAAAGGCAGCGGTCAGCGACACGTCCAGCGTCACTTCGTCCAGCAACACCTGCCGTTCCAGTCCTGGCCTCTTCGACATGATGAGCAGGCGGATATATTCCTCCGGCTGCAACCGGATGATCAGCGTGTTCGGCTCCAGTCCGGTCCCATGCCCGTCGCGGCCGAAGATGGAGTGGCGCACCGGCTTGAACTGGATCATGATTTCGGACTGGCGCGCGGGCATCCGCTTGCCGGTGCGCAGGTAGAAGGGCACGCCCTGCCAGCGCCAATTGTCGATATGCGCCTTCAACGCCACGAAGGTTTCGGTGTCCGATGGCTGGCCCAGTTCGTCGGCATAGCCGGTTACGATCTGGCCACCGACCGCGCCCGGCGTATATTGGCCGCGCACACTATGCGTCTTGACCGTTTCCGCCGTCATCGGCCGCAACGACCGTAGTGCCTTCACCTTCTCGTCGCGCACGGCGGTCGGGTCCATCCGGGCGGGCGGCTCCATCGCGATGATCGACAGGATTTGCAGCATATGATTCTGCACCATGTCGCGCAGCGCGCCGACGCCGTCATAATAGGATACGCGGCCTTCCAGCCCCACGGTCTCGCCCACCGTGATCTGGACATGGTCGATCGCGGTGGCATTCCACAGCGGCTCGAACATGACATTGCCGAAGCGCAGCGCCAGCAGGTTCTGGACCGTTTCCTTGCCCAGATAATGGTCGACGCGGAAAATCTGCTCTTCGGCGAACATCGCCCCGATGCCGTCATTGACCTCCTTGGAGGAGGCCAGATCCTTGCCGATCGGCTTTTCCATCGCGATCCGCGTCAGCT
>NZ_JPPQ01000069.1:898257-899763 GCF_000743655.1 Sphingobium sp. ba1 | reverse complement strand
CAAGCGTTCAGTGTTCGTTCTTCAACCTGGCCAAAATCGCAGCTTCGGGCCGACTGGGCCGATAACTGGCGATGGCCCGAGAACATGGCGGCGCGCACTCTCGGCGGGACGACATGGGAGGGCGCGCGCCGGCTGGCGACGGCGAGCTACCCCGACACCTGGAACGCGATGGTGACGGGCATGGTGATCGGCCAGGGCAACGAGGCCGCGCTTGAGCGTTGCCATCGAGCAGCAAACAAGGCGGGCGAGCCGGTGCGATGCACGGTCAGGATCAGACCGGAGGAGCGAAGGGCCACGAAATAATGGACGACCAACGTCAGAAGCGCGGTGAGCGCGCCAATCGAGGCAGCACCCGAAGCGGCGCAAGCGGTTAACCGGGCGTGGATTGCGGGCACGATCGCGACGACCCGCCAGCTCGTGGCCGACCCCGAACTATTGCGGTCGATCGAGCGGCGCGGATTCTAGCGCTACCCAGCTAAATCTACTAACCCGGTCGGAGGCTTTGTTCGCGGTGATGCGTGCATTGCCTTCTTTCATTTGAAAAGTGTCTCCTAAGGGATCGGCGCCAGAGCTTCGATGATCCGGCAGTCGCCGACTGTGCCATCTTCGCAGGTCGAAACGAGCCGGGCAAGCTCACGCCGGAGCGCGGTGAGGTCCGCGAGCTTGCGATCGACTTCCGCCAGGTGTTCGGCAGCGATCACATCGAGCGTTCTGCGTTCGCGTTCGCGCTGCCCGGCCAGATCGAGCAGCGCACGCACCTGATCGAGCGAAAAGCCGAGATCGCGCGCGCGACGGATAAACGACAGTCGCGCGAGATCATCGGGCGAGTAGGCGCGGTAATTACCGCTTGTGCGCGCCGGGGCCGCGATCAGGCCTGCCTTCTCATACCACCGGATCGTCTCGACCTTGATGCCAGTGGCTTCCGCCAGTTTCCCGATCGTCAGCTTTTCAAGCACGCTTGTAGCGACCTGTCAGCGCCCCGAGTTTGCAGTGCAAGGCACTACAATCGAGGGTGTCTTACCCGCCGGTCCAAACGTGCGAACGCAGCGCTTCGCTGCCGCGGCTGAAGCCGAAGATGCGCCACTTTGACCAGTAGAACAGGCCGAAGCGAGCACGGCAGCAGCTGTCACAAGCGCCACAATAAGGGAGCGATTAGCTTGCATAGCGGTCTCCACGCGCGAGAAGCGACGGTGCGTTTTGCACCCTCTTCACAGGCACAAGCGGCGTATGCGTGCTCCAGCCACTAGAGGATCAAGCGAAAAATCAGGGACTCGGGTTGCTCACCAGCGAGGTTTGGCGAGATAGGAAGGATCCGAAATTAGAGCTTGCTCCTCTAGTGACTATAGGTTGCATGGACGCAACCTGCGACAGAAATCGCGAGGAAGCGGATGCACGGCAAAGATTTAGTTCGACTGAAAGCGTGGCAAAGGGGGGTTCGGCCGAGCTTGGCCGCAGTGCTGATCCTCGGATTACCCGCGTCCGGCTCACTGGCGCAGACGACCACGC
>NZ_JPPQ01000069.1:895428-898247 GCF_000743655.1 Sphingobium sp. ba1 | reverse complement strand
TCGATCAGCCGCAAGATGCACCTCCACGCCCGCCGCATCCGCGTCGATCATCCCGATGGCGGCCGGGTCGACGTGATGGCCGAGCCGCCGACGCATTTCGCCGCCAGCCTCGCGGACATGGGCTTCGACCTCAGCCTTGGCGACATGCTGCTCGACGATGAGATCGACCGGACGCCGACCCGCGAGGATGAAAAGAAGTTCGCGCGCCAGCATGCCAAGCAGGTCCGCAAGGACCGCAAGGGCGAACGCCGGTCGCGCGGGGGTTCTCGCGACGAATGACGCCGGGCGCGCCCTATCGCTGGACCGATGAGGCCGCGATCCGTGATTTCGTGACGCAGACGGGCTTTGGCCTGCTCTGCGTCGCTGCGCCCGACCGGATGCATGTCGTCCATTTGCCGCTCATCTGGCTGGACGAGCGGCGGATCGGCCTGCACCTCCACCGCGCCAACCCGATCGTGCCGCATCTCGACGGGCAGGACGCGCTGATCGTCGTCACCGGCGATCAGGCCTATATCAGCCCCGACTGGTATGGGCTGCCCGACAAGGTGCCGACCTGGAACTATGTCGCGGCCGAACTGCGCGGGCCGATGGTGCGATTGGACAAGGCCGAAACCATCGCGCAGATCGACGCGCTGAGCCACGAGCAGGAGCGGCGGCTGGCACCCAAGCCATTATGGACGCGCGACAAGATGAGCGATGGCCTGTTCGACAAGACCATGACCGGGCTGGTCGGCTTTGCGATGCAGGTTGAGGCTATCCACGGCACCGCCAAGCTGGGGCAGGACAAGCCCGAAGCGGCGCGAATCGGGGTCGCCGATGCGCTGGATGCCGTGGGCGAAGGCGCGTTGGCGTCGCTGATGCGGGGGACATTGGCATGAGCAATCCGCTTGTCGTCTTCGATTGCGACGGAACGCTGGTCGATAGCCAGCATAGCATCTGCACCGCCATGACCCGCGCGTTCGAGGAGGCCAAGCTCGCGCCGCCCGACCGGCCCGCGATCCTCTCGGTTGTCGGCCTGTCATTGCCGCTCGCCATCGCGCGGCTGTTGCCCGACGCGGAGGCGGATTTTCACGATCATCTGTCCGACCGCTACAAGCTGGCGTTTCAGGCGATGCGACGCGAGGAAGGCGTGTGCGAACCGCTCTATCCCGGTATTGCCGATCTGGTGGTGGAACTGGATGCGGCCGGCTGGCTGCTGGGGGTCGCGACCGGGAAATCCGATCGCGGGCTGGCGCTCTGCCTCACCCATCATGGCCTGATCGACCGTTTCGTGACGCTCCAGACCGCCGACCGCCACCCGTCCAAGCCGCATCCCTCCATGCTGCTGACCGCCATGGCCGAGGCCGGAGCCGCGCCCGACACGACGGTCATGATCGGCGACACCAGTTTCGACATCGACATGGGGGTCGCAGCGGGCGTGCGCAGTATCGGCGTCGCCTGGGGCTATCACCCGCCAGCAGAACTGCTCGCATCGGGCGCGCAGGCCGTGGCGATGGACAGCGCGGCTTTGCGCGGCCATATCGGCGCGCCATGACCGATATGCCCCCGATTCCGCCCGTCGATCGCGAAAAGATCGCGCGTCAGCGCCACTTCGCCATCGGCCTGTTCCGCCTGTCGGGCGCGTTCGTCGTGATGATCGGCTTACTTGCCATCATGCAGCGCTTTTCCTGGGTGCAGGGGGACAAGGCCAAGGCGTTCGGCGCGATCATGGTCGTGGTCGGCCTGTTCCAGTTCCTGGTGGTGCCGCGCCTGATGCTGGCCCTGTTCAAGCGGACGGGCGCATGAAGCGCTTCTACAAGGATGTGACGATCGTGGCCGAGAGTGATGGCCATGCCATTCGCCTCGATGATCGTCCGGTCCGCACCCCCGCCCGCGCGCTGCTGACGCTGCCGACATTGGCGCTGGCGCAGGCGGTTGCCGAGGAATGGCGGGCGCAGGGGGATACGGTCGATCCAGCGTCCATGCCGTTCACCGGCCTCGCCAATGCGGCGATCGATCATATCGTACCCAATCGCGCGCAATTTGCCGCCGGGATCGCGCGCTATGGCGAAAGCGACCTGCTCTGCTATCGTGCCCATTCGCCCGAAACGCTGGTCGCGCGGCAGGCGGCGGCGTGGGATCCACTGCTCGACTGGGCGCGCGCGCGCTATGATGTGGCCTTCGTGGTGACGCAGGGCATCCTGCCGGTCGCCCAGCCCGAAGCGACACTCGCTCGGCTGCACGCGGCGGTTGCAATGCATGATCCATTCCGATTGGCGGGCCTGTCCACATTGGTAACGCTGAGCGGGTCACTCGTTTGCGGCTTGGCGGTGGTGGAAAATAGCCATAGTGCTGAAGCAATATGGCCGATCGCCGAGATCGACGAGGCCTGGCAGGTCGAACAATGGGGCGAAGATGCGCAAGCGGCAGCCCGCAGCGCCCGGCGCAAAAGCGAATTTTCCATGGCCGGAGCCTTTTGCGCGATGAGCTGAGTTTGGCGGGGTGGGAACTCCATCGTTCCTTCGTTCATTAAAGATGTTGCGGGGCAGCAATGATGCCCAACCGATATTTTTAGACGACGAACAAGGAGACCCTGACGTTGCCAAAGTCCGCACTGATCGCATTTCTGACCCTTTCGACGGCGATGACCGCCCCTGCATTTGCGCAGGAAGCGCCCGCCGCGCCCGCCGCTTCGGCACCCGCCGCCACGACGCCGGCCGATCCCGCCGCGCCCGCAGAGGCCGCGCCTGCAGCAACCGCGATGACGCCGGAACAGATCGCCGCCTTCAACACGGCCGTTACTGATTTCACCGCCGGGCAGAGCGCGCAGCAGAGCGGCG
>NZ_JPPQ01000069.1:886547-895418 GCF_000743655.1 Sphingobium sp. ba1 | reverse complement strand
CGGTCATACCACCAAGTCGCGACCTGTTCAGCCCTTCAAAGCGCCCAGACCCGCCCTATCGTTCCCGCCCTATCGTTCCCGCGCCGCCTGCCGCGCGATGGTCAGCAATTCGTGGCGCACCAGCAAATCGCCGGTGCCCCGGCCCGACCGGGTGGCGCGTTCGGCTTCCAGTAGGCGCTGGATGACGCGCGCGATGCCATGGCTGTCCCACAGCCGCACTTGCCGCGATACCAGCCCTTTTTCCTTCCAGAACACGGCCTTGCCCGCCGCCTCCATCGCCGTTTCCAACCGTCCGCTGGCGTCGAAACTGGTGCGGATATTGGCGATCAGCATCGCGCGGGTCATCAGCGGACGGATGACGGAGGCCATTGCCGTGCTGGTTTCCTGCAAGCGCGTCAGCTCATTGTGCATGGCCTTTAGGTCACCACCCAGCACCGCGTTGACGAGCGGTGCGACCTCCGTATCGGGATTGTCCGCCGATAGGGCATCCAGCGCCTCCGCCGTCGCTTCGCACGGCCGGTCGGGCGCGGCGTCGAGATAGAGGATCAGCTTCTCGACCTCGCCCTGCATCAGCGCGCGATCGCCATTGGCGAGCGCCACGATCCGCCGCGCCAGGTCCGACGAGAGGCGCAGGCCGCCTTCGCGGGCGATAGCGATGGCAATCTGCTCGGCCTCGCGCGCGTCTGGCTGGTAGGAGATGAAGGCGAGCGTCGCCTTATGGTCCAGCGCCAGCTTGAGCAGCTTGGACGTGGCCTTGAGCGCGCCCGCGACCGCCACGACCGGATTGCCCGCCGCCGGGCTTTCCAGCAGCGCGGTCAGGGCAGGCAGCGATTCCTCGCCCATGCCGCTAACGCGAATCCAGCGCCGGTCGCCGAACATGGAAAAGGATGCGGCCTCATCCGCCAGCCGGGCGGGATCGTCACGCAGCGTCGATCCGTCGAGGTCGATGCGTTCGGCCTGCGGTCCCATCGCCCGCTCCAGCCGCTTGAGCAGCGCCTGGCTGCCCGCATCGTCGGGGCCGTAGAGCAGGAAGAAGCGGACGTCAGCAGGCGGGGCGTCGAGCGCCTTTTCGATCTGGCCGCGATTGGCCTTCAAGGATTGGCCGCCTTGCGTGAAAACAGCGCCAGCCGCGTGACGATCTGATCCGCCACCGTCTGCGACAGCCGCTCCAGCGCCGTATCTTCGGCCGCGATCGTCGCATATTCGCTCGACGTGACGTCGATGCCCGCGTCCGACCCGGCGGTGTCGTCGAGGATTTGCGCGCCGGTCGCTTCGTCAATCAACTGGTAGCGCGCGCGCAGGGTGCGCCGTTCGCGGGTGACGGCGGCGTCGGCGCGCAGGCCGAAACCGGTGATCTGGTCATCCAGTTTCACGACCAGACGATAGCGCGGGCCGCTACCCCCGCTCATCGCGCCCAGCCGATCGTTGAGCGCATTGCGGACCAGCCAGCCACCGCGTCCCTCGATCGGGGCGACATCGACATTGCCCAACGCCTGCGCGACGACGCCCTGCGTTCCCCCGCCATAGACCGGACGGAGGCCGCAGCCGGTCAGCAGGAGCGGGATGGCGAGAAGGGGGAGGAGACGCTTCATCCGCCTTCCATAGCCGCTGCATCGATCAATTCAAACAGTGCTCCTGCGAAAGCAGGAGCCCAGAGTCGAATGGCGTGCCCTGCATCCTGGGCTCCTGCTTTCGCAGGAGCGCGGACGGTCAAATAACCAGATTCACCAGACGATCGGGCACAACGATGATCTTCTTAGGCGTAGCCCCATCCAATATCCGCATAACATTGGGCGCGGCGAGCGCCAGCCGTTCCAGTTCGTCTTTCGCCGTCCCCTTGGGCACGGTGATGGTGTCGCGCAGCTTGCCCATCACCTGGCAGGCGATGGTGACTTCGTCATCGACCAGCAGCGCCGGATCGACCGTGGGCCAGGCGGCATCCGCGATCAGGCCGGTCTCGCCCATATCGGCCCAGGCTTCTTCGGCGAGATGCGGCGTCATCGGCGCGACCAGCAGCGCGAGCGCGCGGATGGCGGCGTTGCGCGATGCGGACGGCGCGGCCTTTTCCACCGCGTTGGCCAGTTCGTAAATCTTGGCGACTGCCTTGTTGAAGGACAGCGCCTCTATATCCCTGGCGATCCCGTCGATCGTCTGGTGCAGTTTGCGGTCGAGCGGCTTGTCGGCGCCTTCCGCCCCCGCCTCGATCTGGCCGAAGAGCCGCCACAAGCGGTTGACGAACCGCCACGATCCCTCGATCCCGCTTTCGGTCCAGGGCAGGTCGCGTTCGGGCGGGCTGTCCGACAGCATGAACCAGCGCACCGCGTCCGCGCCATATTGGGCGATGATGTCATCGGGATCGACGACATTCTTCTTGGACTTGGACATCTTCTCGACGCGGCCGACTGTCACCGGCTCGCCATCTGATACTAGAATGGCTCCGTTCGAGGATCGATTGACCTCGGTAGGCGCAAAATAATTAGGCTTTGCCAACGGTTCGCCAACCGCCATTCCCGCTTCAAAATAGCTCATTCGGTAGTAAGTTTCATGCGTCACCATCCCCTGCGTGAACAGGCCGGTGAACGGCTCGGCAAAGCCCAATTGCCCCATATGCTGCAAGGCCCGCGTCCAGAAGCGCGCGTAGAGCAAGTGGAGGATCGCATGTTCGACCCCGCCAATATATTGGCCGACCGGCAGCCATTTTTCGACCGTGGCGCGGTCGAACGGCTTGTCCTTGGGCTGGCTGGCGAAGCGGATGAAATACCAGCTCGAATCCGCGAACGTATCGAGCGTGTCGGTTTCCCGCACCGCAGCCTTGCCGCAATTGGGGCAGTCCACATGCTTCCAGGTCGGATGGCGATCGAGCGGGTTGCCCGGAATGTCGAAGGTCACATCGTCGGGCAGTACGACCGGCAACTGTGCCTTGGGCACCGGCACCGCGCCGCAGGTCTCGCAATGGATCACCGGGATCGGCGTGCCCCAGTAACGCTGGCGCGACACACCCCAGTCGCGCAGGCGGAACACGGTCTTGCCCGCGCCCCAGCCTTCGCCTTGCGCCCGCGCGATGACCGTGGCCTTCGCCTCCTCCACACTCATGCCGTCGAGGAAGCGGCTGTTCACTAGCCTGCCCGGCCCGACATAGGCTTCGTTGTGGATCGGCTTGGCTTCGTCGCCTTCCGCTGCGACGACCCGCTCCACAGGCAGCATATATTTACGCGCGAAGTCGAGATCGCGCTGGTCATGCGCGGGGACGCCCATCACTGCGCCGGTGCCATAGTCCATCAGCACGAAGTTCGCGATGAACACCGGCAACTGCCATTCGGGATCGAACGGATGGGTAACGGTCAGGCCCGTGTCGAAGCCCAGCTTCTCCGCCGTCTCCAGCTCGGCCGCCGTCGTTCCGCCCGCCTTGCACAGGTCGATAAAGGCCTGCGCTTGCGGGTTCCCCGCCGCAACCTGCTGCGCCACCGGATGATCGGCTGCGATCGCGACGAAGCTTGCGCCGAAAATCGTGTCGGGCCGGGTCGAATAGACCTCGATCGCCTGGTCGAATGGTGCAACCGGCTTGAAGTGGAATTGCAGGCCGACCGACTTGCCGATCCAATTCTCCTGCATCGTCCGCACTTTTTCGGGCCACTGGTCGAGGCTCTTCAGCCCCTCCAGCAAATCGTCGGCGAACTGGGTGATCTTGAGGAACCATTGCGACAGCTTGCGCTTCTCGACCGTCGCGCCTGACCGCCAGCCCTTGCCGTCGATCACCTGCTCATTGGCCAACACGGTCATGTCGACCGGGTCCCAATTGACCGCGCTTTCCTTGCGATAAACGAGGCCCGCTTCCAGCATGTCCAGGAACAGCGCCTGTTCATGGCCATAATAATCGGGGTGACAGGTCGCGAGTTCACGGCTCCAATCCAGCGCAAAGCCCAATTTCTTGAGCTGCGCCTTCATGTTGGCGATATTCTCATAGGTCCATTTGCCGGGATGGACCTTTTTCTCCATCGCGGCATTTTCAGCCGGCATGCCAAAGGCGTCCCAACCCATCGGGTGCAGCACTTCATGTCCCGTCATCCGGCGGAACCGCGCCAGCACGTCGCCCATCGAATAGTTGCGGACATGGCCGATATGGATGCGGCCCGACGGATAAGGGAACATCTCCAGCACATAGCTGCGCGGCTTGTCCGACATATCGTCGGCCTTGAAGCTCTGCTGCTCGTCCCAGATCGCCTGCCAGCGGGCGTCGGCCTCCAGCGGATTGAAGCGCCTTTGCATATTCACGTCCTACCCAAATGCGAGGGGGCTGGGCCTTTGCAAGCCCAGCCCCGAACCGTCAAAAAACTTGAGCTTCGCCTGCGCGCCGCCCAAGCGAAGAAGAATCAGCCGCCAATCGACGTGCGGCGCAGGTCGCGGGCCTTGGTCAAAATCACCTCTTCCAGCTTCTGCACGGTCGCGGCCTTGACCGGCGCGTCGAGCCACTGGCCGTTCTGGCTCACCTGGCGGCTGGCCGCGACACGCAGCGCGTCGGCACGCAGATCCTGGTCGAGGATCGACACGGTCAGCTTCATCCGCTCATTGGGGCTGTTCGGGTTCGCGTACCAGTCGGTCACGATCACGCCACCGTTCGAATCGGTCTGCACCAGCGGCATGAAGGAAATCGTGTCGAGCGCCGCGCGCCACAGATAAGCGTTGACGCCGATCGTCGTCACTTTCGACGCAGCAAGGTCCGCCTTGGGCCGATCCTTGGACCCGCCACCGCAGGCGGCCAACGGCAAAAGCGCGACCAGCAGCAGGCCGGCGGAAACAGGGGCGGGAAAACGGCGGACCATCAGGCATGTCCTAGCTTGGAAAATGACGAAAAACAGGCTGCTTCTATAGTGGCCATGCAGCGTTGGGCAAGGGGCGCTGCGTCGGGACGGGGCAATCCTCGTTTCGTCGCGCCATCGCTCCCTTTTCAAACTCTGTGTGTTCCTTGCAACAGCTCCGACAAAAAGCCCGCCGCCCCCTAGCCAATGGAGGCTTTCCGCGTGTAGAGCGTTACACATAACAAGGAACAGGGGCGAGAATCGGGTCATGCGCGTACAAAGGGGACATCTGGCATTGGCGGGAGCGGCATTGACCGTGACCGGCTTCATGCTGTCTCCTGCGATCGGCGCGGCCAACAAGCTCGTCCAGATGCAGATCGACGCACCCGTGTCGCTCGGCGCTCTGGGCAGCATCTCCTCCTTCACCCCCACTACCAAAGACCCGCAACTGGCCGCCGCTTATGCGAAAATCGCTGCGTCCGCCAATCGCCAGGGTTTTCGTTTCACGCCGACCAGCGGTTCGCTGAGCGGCGAACGGTCGATCACCGTGATGGTCCGCGCCAGCGGTGAACGTGTCGCCGTGGCCCGCACGATCGACCCGATCGACATCAAGCCCGTCGCCTTCAGCCTGAACGGTGCGCAGAACTGGCGCAAGTTCGCGCTGCCCGAATCGCTCGGCCGCAAGCCGCTCGATCCGGTGCCAGTCGAAACCATGGTCGATGCCAAGAATTTCTCGCTGGATGACGCCAAGAAGGATCGCTTCAGCACCAAGATGCTGATCGAAACCCGCCGCGACGCCGTCACCGCGACGCGCAACCCCGGCGCGGAGAAGGATTATTCGCTGGATCTCGCCAGCTCCTACTCGCTGACGCGCAACCTGAACGTCACGGCTGGCGTGCGCTACAATAATAATGTCGCGGGTCGCCTGACCCCGATGACCGACGACAGGCAGGACAGCCAAGCCGTCTATCTGGGCACCATCTTCAAATTCTGATCGGCCTGCGGGTTGAGTGAAGGTCAGCCGTTGATCTGATGGTCAACCGCGCTGGCTGATTCGTCGTTTCAGAATTTGCGGTTTATGTCAGATCGTGGCGCACAGGCCGTGATCATGCGCGATCGGTGAACCAGCCCGCTAATGCGGAAATCGCGGTGGCAGGCACAGCCAACAGGCCCAGAAACAAGAGAGCTACGGGCCACAAAACATCCGTATCACTGTTTATCCACAGGATGGGAAGCTGGGCGAAGGTCAACAACGCGCCTGCGTACCAGCCATGGCTCTTGCGCAACCATCCCGCAATCCCGGATAGAAGAAGCGAAACGGGATACCAAAGCGTCCAGTAACCGGCTGCGTCCCACGGTTCCGCGACGCCTGCAATCTGACAAACAAGCTGCCAGTAGAGCCCGCCCATAAGGCACAGAGCGGCTACGCTAAACAATCGCGTTGCCCCCTACCAGCCCATCGATCGCTGCCCAGCCATGCGCGCCGATCCCCCGCAGCATCCGTTGGTGCAGCGGCTTCACCCCGCCCAGCGCCATCACCGGCTTATCCGCCTGCCGCGCCAGGGCGGCAAAGCGCAACCGACCCAAGCTGGCCGCCCCCGGATGCGATCGGGTGGGGAAGAGGGGCGATACGAAGACCATGTCCGCCCTGCCCCGTCGCGCGGCCAGCATCTCGCGCGCATCGTGTGCGGCCATGCTGTGCAGCATCGGCCGCCCTGCCCGCCTTGTGTCGCGCCCATGCCAGCCATCGGCCCACCACGCGGCGGCCGTCCGCCCATCGCCCGCCAGCAGCAGCACCAGCCGCCGCCGCCGCGCCACGCGCCGCACCGCCTCGAACAACGCCCGCCGCGCCTTCCCTTCCGTCCGGTAATGCCGGAACACGATTCCCGCTCGCCCCTTGGGCAAGCGCGCCACCGCCGCCAGCAACGCCGCGTCGGCGACCCGCTCGTCGGTCATCAGCCAGATTGTCGGCAGTTTTTTGCGGTGGCGGCGGGTCATGACCCTGTCCTATAGCAGCGCGCATGACGACCGACAGCCCGCAAGCCGCCCTCCGCCTTTCCACCCTGCACGACGCCATCGATCGGGCTGCGCGCCTGACCGATCGCAGCGGCGAGGATATCACCCTGATCGCCGTCTCCAAGACGCAGAGCACTGACGCCATCCGCCCGCTGATCGCGGCGGGCCAGCGCATGTTCGGCGAAAATCGCGTGCAGGAAAGCCAGGAGAAATGGCCCGCCCTGCGCGACGAGCATCCCGATATCGCGCTGCATCTGGTCGGCCAGTTGCAATCCAACAAGGCCGCCGATGCGGTCGCGCTGTTCGATGTCATTCACAGCCTCGATCGCCCCTCGCTGCTGACTGCACTGGCCAAGGCGATGGACGCAGCGGGCAAGCGCGTCCCCTGCTATATCCAGGTCAATATCGGCGCAGAGGAACAGAAGGGCGGTTGTCCCATCGCCGACGTGCCCGCGCTGATCGCCGCCGCGCGCGATGCGGATATTCCACTGCTCGGCCTGATGGCCGTCCCGCCGGCGGACGTAGAACCCGCCCCCTATTTCGCGCTGCTCGCAAAAATGGCGCGGGAGGAGGGCCTCCCGCGCCTGTCGATGGGCATGTCGGGCGATTATGAAACCGCCATCATGCTGGGCGCGACCGATATTCGCGTCGGCACTGCCCTGTTCGGCGATCGTCCAACCCCCGCCCGCCCTGTGCCCAAGAGCGGGCGGGGAATGATCAGAAACTCCCCCGCAACGTGATGCCATAGGTGCGGGTTCGGCCAGATAGGCGGAGATGAGTTGATTGGCCATCGGCGCACCCTGGGCGAACTGGCCCGTTGTCGAGGTCGCCGGGCTGCTCGACTGGAGCGGGCTGCTGAACGCCACCTGGGTATAATCCTGGTTGAAGATATTCTGGCCCCAGAATTCGATCGCCCAGCGCTGGTTCGGCCCACGCAGCCCGACGCGCGCATTGACGACGGTGAAGCCATCCTGATTCTTCTCCGGGAACAGGTCAGACCCGGTGTTGAAATCGCTGGTCATGCGGCCATCGACATAGAAGAGCGCCGACAGGCCGCTCGTACCGATGTCCGGTGTCCAGGCGGCGCTGGCGGTCGTCACCATCTTGGGCGCATTGCTGTTGATCGATCCCGGCAACAGGAACAAGGCTGGGTCAAGCGGCACGCTGCCATCGCCGCTGCCGACCAGACGGCTGGCGAACTTGGCTTCCGCATAGGTGAAGCCGCCGGTCACGCGGAAATTGCGCGCCGGGGTGGCGGTCATTTCCAGTTCGACGCCCTGGCTGATCAGCCCAGGCCCGACATCGTCCGAGCCGCAGGTCCGCGCCGCCGACAGCGCGCTGTCGCAGCCATTGATATTCTGCACGACGAAGCTGGTGCCGTTGAAGGTGTTCAGCTGGAAATTCTTGAACTCCTGGCGGAAGGCAGCGACGTTCGCGCTCCATTTGGGCTGGCTGTATTTCAGGCCGATTTCGAATGCGTCGACCTTTTCGGCGGCAAAGCGCAGGCTGGCGACGTCGGCATTGCTGCGCGGTGAAAAGACCGCTGGAATGGCATTGAGGCCGGTCGATCCCAGCTGGAAGCGGTCGAGGTTGAATCCGCCCGCCTTATAGCCCTTCGAATAGCTGCCATAGAGCAGCAGATCGTCGGTCGCCTTCCACGACAGGACCGCCGTGCCCGACAATTCGCCGTCGCTGATCTTGTCATTGAGGTCGAGCGCGTTGAGGCTGGTCGAAGCATTGCCGAGGCATCCGAGCGTCAGGATTCCGCCCGCCAGCGCTGCCGCGCTGCCCAGCGCCGGGTTGGTAGCCAGGCCCGGCAAAGCGGAGGACTGCAACGCCGCGCAGGTCGCGTTATTATTGTTGAGGTCCGCCGAAAAACGCTTGCTTTCATGGGTGTAGCGCAGGCCCAAGGTCAGATCGAGCCGGTTGGTGACGTGGATGATATTATGGGTGAAGATCGCCCAATTTTCGCTCTTCTGGCGATAGATAGATCCGGTGTCGCCGGTGCCTGACGGAATCGCGGCCAGAGCGCGCAGGCCGTTACCCAAGCCCGTCGAGA
>NZ_JPPQ01000069.1:878042-886537 GCF_000743655.1 Sphingobium sp. ba1 | reverse complement strand
TGCCACCCCGTCCCGGATTAAGCCATCACGCAGCAGCCCGGTGAATAAGAGAGGTTAGCGGCGTTCAAGAAGCGCGTAAAAGCAGGTGATCGGCTGAGGCTTCTGGACGCACCGTCTGGTCATCGACTGCTTGGTACGACCCGCGACATCACCAAAGTGCGCTCGGGCGACCTGATCCTCGAAGGTCGTTCCTACCTGTCCTTTCCCAGGGCCTCTGCCTTCGCCTGCGACGGCCGTCTGATCCGGATCGCCATCGGCTCGCAATATGGTCCTGACGATCATCTGCTCTACGAAT
The DNA here is from genome assembly GCF_000743655.1 of Sphingobium sp. ba1. Classification (NCBI taxonomy): domain Bacteria; kingdom Pseudomonadati; phylum Pseudomonadota; class Alphaproteobacteria; order Sphingomonadales; family Sphingobiaceae; genus Sphingobium; species Sphingobium sp. ba1. The sequence continues at coordinate 886,242 of NZ_JPPQ01000069.1, read as the reverse complement.
GGCTAAGGGCTTCCTGAGCGCCATTTCCTATGGTGATCGCGCTTGCCGAGGCCATGCGCGATATCGGGCTAATTATCAGCGGCACCTTCATGTGACAGCGATCGATATCGATCCGCGTGCGATCCACATGGCCTATATCCAGTTTTCATTTCTTCATATTTCAGCCCATCTCATGGTCGGAAACGCCTTGTCGGGCGAGATACAGGACCATTGGTTCGCCCCGGCGCATATATTGGGGGGATGGACCGCTCGGTTCGCCCTTCGCCTGTGGATCGGCGTGCAAAAGGGACCCCGTTAGCGGGGTGATCGGCGTCTAAAAGGGACCCCTCATTTCGATGGTTTAAGCAGCTTCCTGGATTTTCAGGCGGCGAGATCGGGATGTTGGTTTTGGAGACAGTTTTACGGATCCGGCGTGAGTATGCCGGAGGCAAGGCGATCAAGGCGATCGCGCGGGACCTGCATGTGTCGCGGAAGGTCATCCGCAAAGCGGTCCGAGCGCCGGAGGGCGCCTTTGATTATCAGCGCAAGGTTCAGCCGCTGCCCAGGATCGGTCCGTTTCAGGATCGCCTCAACACGCTGCTGGAAGAGAACGAGCTGCGCGGCAGGCGTGACCGGCTGCGGATGACGCGGATCCATGATCTGTTGGTGCGCGAAGGCTTTGAGGGATCCTACGATGCCGTGCGGCGCTACGCGGCGCGATGGAAGTTGGAACGGCGCAAAGATGCCGGCGATGGTGTCACGGCCTTCATCCCGCTGATGTTCAGGCCAGGCGAGGCCTACCAGTTCGACTGGAGCCATGAAGATGTTGAGATCGCCGGGGCACCGATGCGGGTGAAGGTCGCGCATATGCGACTGTGTGCCTCACGCGCGGTCTATGTCCGGGCTTATCCTCGTGAGAGCCAGGAGATGCTGTTCGACGCGCATGCGCGGGGCTTTGATTTCTTCGGCGGCGTGCCAGGGCGCGGCATCTACGATAATATGAAGACGGCTGTGACGAGCGTGTTCACCGGCAAGGAACGCGTCTTCAACCGGCGGTTCCTGATCATGACCGACCATTATATGGTCGAGCCCACGGCCTGCTCGCCTGCGGCGGGATGGGAGAAGGGTCAGGTCGAGAACCAGGTGCAGACGATCCGGGGTCGCTTCTTCCAGCCCCGGTTGCGGTTCGCCAGTCTCGAAGAGCTCAATGGCTGGCTGGAGGCCGAGTGTCGGCGCTGGGCGGAACGGCAGCCCCATCCCGAACAGGGAGAGCTGACCGTGGCGCAGATGCTGGAGATCGAACGATCTGCGCTGCAGCCGATGCTGGGACCGTTCGACGGCTTCAATGAGAGCGAGCATGCCGTGACCGGCACCTGCCTGATCAGCTTCGACCGCAACCGCTACTCGGTGCTCTCGACGGTGGCACGACGCACGGTGCAGGTCCGCGCCTATGCCGATCGCATCGTCGTTCGCTGCGGCGAAGAGGTTGTCGCTGAACATCCTCGCTACTTTGGGCGCAACCGCACGATCTATGACCCCTGGCATTATCTGCCAGTGCTGGCCCGCAAGCCTGGCGCGCTGCGGAACGGTGCCCCCTTCCAGGACTGGGATCTGCCACCGGCGCTTGCCCGCCTGCGCCGCAAGCTGGGTAATGGCGACGATGCCGATCGCCGGTTCGTCCGTGTGTTGTCGGCCGTACTGACCGATGGCCTGGAGCCTGTCGAAGCCGCTGTGCGTGAGGCACTGGCGACGGGCACGGCAAGCGACGACCTGATCCTCAACATCCTGGCACGACGCCGGGAACCCCCGCGTCCGCTGACGATCATCACCTCCGAGGATAGCGCTTTGCGCCATCCCCCGATCGCCGACTGTGCCCGTTACGACCAGTTGAGGACCTTCGATGCAGCGGCATGACATGATCGAGGCCATGCGCGGGCTTGGCCTCAAGGGCATGGCAGGCGCGTTCGACGATGCCGTCACCACCGGCATTCAGCGCCAGCGCACCACCATGGAGATACTGACCGATCTTCTGAGGGTGGAGGCGACGCATCGTCATGCCGCGTCGATCCGATACCGGATGGCCGCTGCCAGGCTGCCCGTCGTGAAGGACATCGACGCCTTCCGGTTCGAGGGTACCCCAATCAACGAGGGGCTGGTGCGTTCATTGCACAGCGGCACGTTCCTGCCCGCACGGCGCAATATCGTCCTGGTCGGCGGCACAGGCACAGGAAAGACCCATCTGGCCATCGCCATCACCGCCAATGTTGTGCGCTCCGGCGCCCGGGGCCGCTACTTCAACACGGTCGATCTGGTGACCCGCCTCGAAGAGGAGGCCAGGATCGGCAAGAGTGGCGCTCTCGCCGCCCAGCTATCCCGTCTCGATCTGATCGTACTCGACGAACTGGGCTATCTGCCGTTCGCCCGATCGGGCGGCCAGTTGCTGTTCCACCTGATCAGCAAACTCTATGAGCAGACCAGTGTCATCATCACCACCAACCTCGCCTTTGGCGAGTGGCCCACCGTGTTCGGCGAGCCAACCATCCAGTGATACCCCTGATATCGACGGGCTGATCCGCCATGTAACGGTGACGTGCCCTCAGCATCCGCTCTTCGGCGAGCGGTTCGAAGTTCTGAAGCTGGTGTCTGATCGCGGGCCGGCTTGGATGACTATCCGGGTGCCGCATGGCGGGCAGCGAAACATCCTTCGCTCCGTCACCGATCTGGCTACCGCTCCGCCTGACTCGAAATCCGCGCCGTTGGTCTCAGGCTCCATCCTAATGCGAGTCGTTGCGCTGGCAGAGGCGTTGCGCCGTTCATCACAGGACGAGGAATGCCAGAGTGAACATCAGCTCTCCCCGGAGACGGCCAAAGATCCAGATATGGTCGAGCCTGCCGCCAGCAATCCAGCGTCAGCTGGCGGCGACGATAGCGCAGGCTTTGTGCTCGCGCCCAACTGCCCGCTACGCCGGTGACACCGATGTTGAGAGATTATGCCGTAGATGAACGGATAAGCACCACGCAGCAGGCCAAGCTGGCCTATGTCTATGTCCGTCAGTCGAGCGTCGGCCAGATCCGCCATCACCAGGAAAGCACGGCGCTTCAGTATCGGCTTGTCGACCGCGCGCTTGGCCTTGGCTGGCCGCGCGAACGGGTCGAGATCATCGACGACGATCTGGGGAAATCCGGCGCGGAGGCTCAGCACCGATACGGCTTCCAACGCCTAATCGCTGAAGTTGGCTTGGGTCACGCCGGTCTCGTTCTGAGCTACGACGCGTCGCGCCTCGCACGCAACAACAGTGACTGGCATCAACTGCTTCAGCTCTGCTCGATGTTCAGCGTTCTCATCGCCGACAGCGAACGAATATATGATCCTGGACTTTACCATGATCGGCTTTTGTTGGGTCTCTCGGGGATCATGAGCGAGGCTGAGCTGCATCAGATCCGCATGCGCCTGCACACGGGGGAACGGCAGAAGGCGGCGCGCGGCGAACTGCGTATCCCGCTTCCGGCAGGGCTGATCTACGCGCCCGCCGGAGGGATCATGCTCAATCCCGACGCCCAGGTTCAGGAGCGCATCAGACTTGTGTTCGACAGCTTCATGCGCCTGGGAAGCGCAAAGGCAGCAGTGCGCTATCTGCGCCAGGCCGATCTTGCCCTGCCGGTCAGGCCGTTGAAGGGACCGGCGCCACACGAAATAGCCTGGCGCGATGCAACCGATGCGCGTGTGCGCAATATCCTGAAAAACCCTGTCTATGCGGGAGCCTATGTCTACGGACGCCGGTGTGCTGCGCCCGAAAAGCGAAGCGAGGGGGCCAATAACCCGACGCGCGCTGTTCCGCGCGAACAGTGGGAAGTCTGCATCCAGAATGCTCATCCAGCGTATATCAGTTGGGAGACGCATATGGCGATCAGCGACAAGCTCACGGACAATGTCGGCAACTTCAAAGCCGGGCATCGTGGCATGCCTCGGAAGGGAAAGGCGCTGCTGCAGGGTATAGCGATGTGTGGCAGTTGCGGACGGCGCATGGCACTCAACTACTCTGGCCCTGACAGCAACCATCCGGTATATCGGTGCCGTTCCGAACGAGCGACCTGCGTCGGTCAATATTGCCAAGAGGTGCGTGCGCCGCGGGTTGAGGCTGAGGTCGAACGGCAGTTCCTTGCAGCGCTCACCCCTGACCAACTCGCCATCGCGTTGGCCGCGCTCGACGCCATCGACGCGGACGTCCATGGACTCGAACGGCAATGGACACTCAAGCGCGAACGCGCCGAATATGAATGCGAGCGTGCCCGGCGCCAATATGACGCGGTCGAGCCGGAAAACCGCCTCGTTGCCCGTTCGCTCGAAAGCATCTGGGAAAGCAAGCTGCGTGAGGTCGAAAAGGTCGAGCAGGACTATCGGCGGTGGAAGACGGAGCAAACCGTTGCGTTGAATGCCGACGATCGCGCCCGTATCGCAGCGTTCGGCATCGACCTGCCTGATCTTTGGGAAAGAATCGAGAACAGCGAACGCAAGGCGATGCTCCGCCTCGTGATCGACAAGGTCATTCTAGATCAGCGGCGGGCGAAAGGCATGGTGTGGATCCGCATCATCTGGCAGACGGGCGCAGCGACCGAACACTGGGTCATGCGGCGCACTCAATCCTATGCTGAAGCTGCTCATGCCGACGTGCTAGAACAGCGGATCCGAGAGCTCAACGCCGCTGGCATGATGGACGCCGAGGTCGCTACCGCGCTCAACACAGAGGGTCTGCGGAACAGCCTGGACGGGCTGTTCGACCACAACACGGTGCACCTGTTGCGCCAGCGCTGGAATATCCCCACCGTAAAGATCAACGGCGTCGAGCATAATCCGCCCCGTTGGCCGGATGGCAGCTACTCGATCCAAGGTGCCGCGACCGCGCTCGGCGTCACTGAGCAGACGGTGTTCAAATGGCTGAAACGCGGTAAGCTTCAGGGCCGGCAACTAAAGAAGGGACAGCCGTGGCAGGTGGAACTGACCCTCCAGCAAATAAAGGCGCTCACAGCGCCAAATTACAGTATGACCCCTTCCAGGAAAGCAGCATCATGAAACGTTCGGCGATCCGAAGGTTTCGGTCCATTCGTCGAAGGGCAGGTTGCTGGTGATGAAGGTGGAGCCGCGTTCGTAACGCTGGGAGATCAGCTCGAACAACAGTTCGGCGCCGGTCTTGGAGAGCGGCACAAAGCCCAGTTCGTCGATGATGAGCAGCTTGTATCCGGCCATCTGCTTCTGGAAGCGCAGAAGACGGCGCTCGTCGCGGGCCTCCATCATTTCGCTGCAGTCGGGGGATCAATTCTCATCGCTCGATGTCACCAGCGCCGCGCTGGAGCCGGAGAGGTTCGACAATTACGAGCTTGGCCTCAAATGGGATATCCGCCCGACGCTGAACCTGACCGCCGCCATCTACCAGCTTGACCGCACCAACACCCGCGCGGCCGACCCCAATGACCCCGCACGGACGGTGCTCACGGGCGCGCAGCGCAGCAAAGGGCTCGAACTCGGCCTTAGCGGCGCGATCACACCCCAGTGGCAGATCAGCGCGGGCTATGCGCTGCAGGACGCGACAATTCGCAAAACGACGAGTGCCGCCCCGGCCGGGCGCGAGGTTCCGCTGGTTCCCAAACAACAGGCTTCGCTCTGGACGCGTTACGACCTCACCCCACGCTTGGGGGCCGGCGCCGGTGTCTACCACCAGTCGAAAAGCTTCACGTCCATCAGCAACACCGCCATCCTGCCCGCCTTCACCCGCGTCGATGCCGCCGCATTCTTCAAGCTCACCCCCCAGATCGAGGCGCAAATCAACGTCGAGAATCTGCTTAACAGCGATTATTTCTCGTCCGCCTACAACGACAACAACATCATGCCCGGCGCGCCGACGACGGTGCGCGCAACGGTTAGAATGAGATTATAACGGTGTTGGCCAACTTGGTCGGGTGCGGATCAAGCCGCCCTCGCAAAAGTCGGTGAGACGCCGCTGGCCGGTTTAGAAACCAGTCTTCGCCGATGGATCACAGGACTGGCGCATGAACTCCAGGGCATCACCGACGCGGCGCACCGCGTCGTTGTCCCCGACGAATATATCGAGACCCTCGTAGGGCTGCGCGCCCCCTTTGATCTCCACCGACGCCTGGGGCGCGTTGGCCGAGTAAAGCGGTCGGATCGCAACCACCTGATCTAGTTTCACGCTGAGGGCGCTTTTGTCGGCGAGCGTGAGCGTAACGAGGCAACCACCTTTCACTCCTACGCTCGTGATCCTGCTGTTCCGCACGAAACCCGGCCAAGGCTTTGCGACGGCTGTGCCGCGGGTCAGCATGTCCTGGACGAACTTCGACGCACCCGCGGCGGTTCGTGGTTTGGCGGGCACCACCTGCTGAGCCGCCACGGGCGCTGCGCTTCCGAGCGAAAGTGCGTAGATCAATAGGTCAGGACGATGGGGCATCAGTGAACTTTAGCCGACCTTAGTCCTGCGTGGCGATAGGCGGAGGCGGCGCGGGCGCCTGATGCCGGGCGGGAAACAACGGCACGCCACCCCTATGATGGCCGTAGCCGTAATCACCTACGTCGAGCTGGAGAAGGCAATTCGCATAGCTCTCCGTTCCAGGCTGGAAGCCGTAGCTCGCACACGCCGCCCGATGGCGAGCGGCCATTTCTCGCGGACTGACGCAGCCAGAAAGCACGAGCGACGTCGAGATGGCGAGAAGCTTGAAAGCGTCACGCACCATTGTCCTGGTCCAAACAAGGGCGGAACCCAAGGGGAAGAGCGCCGCGCTGGACGCAGAATGAACCAGTCCTCGTCAAAAGCCAAATGCCATTGTGGCCGGGACTCGCGATGGGAAAGCGGTCGACGACAACGCCACATTAACCTTCTTCCTTCACGGTGGAAGCCGGACCAACCCCGACGCGAGCGTGCATGTCGCTTTTCCTCGATCAAACGTTTGCGAGCACCGGGTTAGCTGCGATCCTATTCGGGGCTGTTGGTCTCGGCTGCGTGGTGAGCTGGCCGCTCCTACCCTCGCGCCGGGGAGCGCTCATGGTGCAGGGCGCGGGCGCGGGCGCATTCGCGCTTCACTTCGCGCTGATCGGCGCGCCTACCGCTTCGGCCGCATGCGTTCTTTCCCTGATGCAGCTCACCGTCGCGCTGGTGGTTCGTGACCGGGTTGCCAAGCTCGCGCTCGACGGCGCGACGTTGCTCGCGCTGCTGTTGCTCACCGTGGCGACCTGGCATGGAATCCTGTCCGGCCTTGCCGCTTGCGGCGGTGCATCTTCTTTCATTGCGCGGACCCAGCGATCAACGACGCGGATGAAGATCGTCTTTCTCGTGGCCGCGCCCTTCTGGCTGGCCCACAATCTTCTCATTGGCGCACCGTTCGCCTTGGCCGTTGATCTTGTATCGGTCGCGGGGAATCTGCTCGGGCTTTTTGCCTTTTGGAAGCGGGAACAGCGTCAAGCGGACGGGCCGCGCAGCCTCAGCTATCCGGCGCGGCTTTCCCCACGTCACGCTTTCCGCTCTGGTCACCTTTCCCTCGGCAAACTCGCGATCTCAAAGCGCGCGCGCGCGTTACAGGGAGTCCAGATCCTCACATGACACAGGTAATATACGCGCGCCCACTCCCGCCGGCGCGTTCGATAGCTCAAGTAGGCGGAAAGCAGAGCTGGAGCGAGCTACGGCCGGCGAACCTTGACGACGCTAAAGCTTTGGTACGCTTGAAGATCGCCCTCGCTCGCGAAGCGGAACATATGATCTTCGATGTCCGGGATCGAGGGGAACTCCTGCGCCGCACAACTGCCGAACTAAACGCCGCCGTAGCCGGCGAGCGAGGCATCTTCGTCCTGCAACGCATAGGCGACCTCGTCGGCTACATAGATGTACGGAGCGTGTGCATCGAAGGCGCTGCAGAATTTGCCTCTTTTAATCTGGCTATCCGGACACGGTGGCAGGGACGTGGGCTTGGAGCAAGCCTGGTGAAGTCCGCCGAGGAATGGGTACGTCGCCGTGGCTTGCTCTTCCTGATCTTCCACGTCGCTGTTCGCAACGACCGGGCGTTCGCATTTTATGAACGGCTTGGCTATACCGTGTGCGGAGATGTTGTGGCAGCCAATAAAGAATCAGGCGTTATTGGCGATTACTACGCGATGGGCCGAATGCTCGATGCTGATGCTGAGGAGGATGCGTTAGCGTGATGCATAACTATCATCCCG
>NZ_JPPQ01000069.1:872286-878032 GCF_000743655.1 Sphingobium sp. ba1 | reverse complement strand
GCCTGTGTGGACGGAGCGGGGTGGGGACGGACGGTGGAAAAGAGCCAAGGGTGCGTATGGCATGGGTGCGGGGGTATAGGACAGGAGGCAGCTAAGCTGCGGCTCACTAAGGTTTGATTCCTGACCACATTTTCCGAACGCGGCCCTGCTTTGAGCGATAAATGTCAATCTACTTGCATTTCCAATAGGCTCCGCGCGGCACTGGCCGACCGCAAGATCACGGCCTGCATCCCGTCAAAGGGGAACCGGAAAGTGCCCATTCCACACGACACGGCGCTCTATAAACAGCGGCACAAAGTCGAGAATATGTTCGGCAGGATCAAGGACTGGCAGCGCATCCACACGCGCTACGATCGTTGCGCCCATACCTTCATGTCCGCCATCTGCATCGCCGCGACCGTTAAATTCTGGATCAATCAATGAGTCCTGACCCTAGAACGAAGCTGGCATGAGCCGCCCTACTGGACTAGCAAAACTTTTGCGTCTGGCGGTCAAGACTATGGAATGATTGGCACAGCAATAGCGGTCGCCGCGATTTTAGTCATCTACGAATCATTCGCAGGGTAGCAGCGCACTCAGATGTTCAGAACCGTCAAAGGTTGAAGCGGAAGCCGTAGCCGATGCCCAATGTGAACTGCACTCTCCGCCCACGCTCGCGGACGAGCGGCGAATGACCGGCCTCGCTCCCTAATCGATCGAGGCTGGTAAACAGGGTGATGGCGCTTTGCCGGTTCAGCGGGCGAAGCGCCGAACCACCGACACCATAAGACAGCAAGCCGCCCTTTGGCGAATAGGCAGCAAGCCCGGATCGCAGCGACTGAATCGCATCGATGCCGAAATAGCTGTCCATATAGGGTTTGCCGACGACCGTGGCGCGCGGACCGACATTGATGATCGTGCGTCCGCTGCGCATCTGATACGATATCGCCCCGTCCGCTATCACGGCCTCATGTCCGCCAAAGCCGCGGCGGACTTCCAAACGGCCGCGCCAGGGGCCGATGCGTTTTTCAACGAAGCCGCCCAATTCGGCAGCAGCCGCGACATTGCCCATGCCGCGCAGCCCGTCGCTTCCGCCCGTGATCAGAAAAGGCGATCCTCCGCGCTCTTCATCACGCCCGAAGCGGACCTTGGCCAGCGGACCAGCCTTCCACCCGTTGGTGTTGACGGCGTTCCATCCCAACCCTTCAGGGATCGAAGCAAAGATCACGTCCCCATAATTGACCCGCAGATCGGGAAAGATCGACAAAGCCATGTCTCGCGACCCTTGCCACGCGGGGCTAAGGACCGGTGCCAGGCCGATCGTCACGCTCCATCCTGCTTCGCTTCGGTCTAACGGTCGGCCCGCTACCGTTGCCGGCTGCGTCTCTGCCGTCTGGGAAAAACAGGGCTGGCCCGCACCCAGGGCGGCGATGGCCAAGAGATAGCGCATGTTCATCCTTTTCTCGGCAACCGTCGATGATGCCCAACAATTCGCGGCGACGGCCTTTTCTAATCGATCATGCCATGAACGCCAGCCTTCGCAGGAGAATTTGGGTGAGACCCTTGCTTGCTTTCTGATTCAGACTGATTTTCCCGTCCCCAAATGAAAACGGGGGACGCCTTGCGGCATCCCCCGTTCCTACCGCTCACGAAAAGCGATCAGGCGTTCTTGGTGCGCCAGCCGTCGGCATAATTGTCGCGCGCGGCTTCCGAATAGGGGACCGAGGAAACGATCGCCTTGATTTCGGTCTGGACGTGGCGTTCGACGGTGGGCTTGGACGTGCCGCCATCGGGTTCGCCCCAGAGCAGGGTGACTTCGGTGCCGGGCTCGGCGAATTCGGCATCGACCATCGCCAGTGCCAGGAAGCGACCAGCGTTGATGGTGTAGCCGATCCAGGTCGACAGGCCGACCGTCTTGCCGTCCTTCAGCACCGCATCATAGGGATGCATGCAATAGACGGCGCTGGGGAATTCCAGGAACTTGGCCTTGTCGCCGGTCTGGAGCATCGAGCTCATGACGCGGACGATATCCTCATTGTCGAGCGCCAGCGTCACCTTGCGGCGGTGGGGCTGATCCTTGATCTTTTCCAGCGCTTCGCGGCCGATAAAGTCATGGTCGAACTTGACCATGATGCCATAGCCCAGCTCCCAGGGGTTGAGGTAATAATCCTCGATATTGTCGGAGACGAAGCTGCCGCCGAGCGAGCATTTGCCTTCATAGCTGTTCTCGCTCGCCCATTCGCGGAACGCCTTGGAGCCTTCACCGGTGTAGGTGGCGGGCAGCGGCGAGGGGATCCAGCCGGATTCCAGCGTGTTGGACGAATAGGTACGGCCACCGCACAGCGTCAGGCCATAATCCTTGCCCGCTTCGATCAGCGCATTGCGAACGGTGTCATAATCCTTCCAGGGGCCAAACAGCTCATAGCCCGGCTGGCCCGCCATGCCGTGACGCAGCGCGCGCACTTCGACGCCGGCGATCATGATCGGTGCCATGTGGAAGAATTTGAGGTCCGGCGGGGTTTCGCCCATCGCCTTTTCCAGCACCGGCATGGCGTTGGGGCCCTGCAGCTGGAAGCGATAGTTGCGGCGATAGCCCTGCTGGTCGAGCGGACGGGCGATGGTGCGCTCGTCGCGTTCCACCTTGACGTCCCACTTGCCGGTCGAGGCCCAATATTCGACCCATTCGATCGACGGTGCGCGACCGACCAGCTCGAACTTTTCTTCTTCCAGATAGAAGAGGATGACGTCGCCGATCACATAGCCTTCGGGCGTGACAGGCGCGAACTGCTTGGCGCGGTTCGGCACGAAGCCCTTGAAGCTGTTGGGGGCGAAGTAGGACAGCATGTCGAACGCGCCGGGGCCGGTGACGAGCAGGTCGACCATGTGGAAGCTCTGGTTGAACAGGACCGAGCTTTCCGCCCAGCTGCGCTGTTCGTCGCGCCAGTTGCTATATTCGCCAGGCACGCCCGGATAGGCGTTGGGACCGACCTGCTGGTTGCGCAGGAATTCGACGATGTCGCCCTTTTCGTCGAGCAGTTGCTGCAGGGATTTACCACTCATTCCATTCTCTCCTTAGACACGGAAAACATACTGAAATCGTCACTCATGCAGGCGGCCATGACAGCCATTCCCGCAATATCTGGTTGAACGCCTCTGGCGCTTCGGCGGGCATCATATGGCCCGCCCCTTCGACAACGCGCAGTTGCGCGCCGGGAATGGCGGCGACGATCGCCTCATGCTGGGCGACCGGCGACCATTGATCCTGTCGCCCGACCATGGCGAAGGTCGGGCAGGCGATGGTCGGCAGCAGCGCATCGACCGACGGGCGGTTGAGCAAGGCTTCGATCTGCGCTTCGAACACGGGCAAGCCCGCCGACACGGCCATGGCATAGAGGCTGTCCATCAGCGCTTCGTTGCGCAGCCCCGCAAAACCGAGCATCGGCGGCAGCCATTGCGCCACCAGCGCGGCCATGCCCTGCGTCCGGCCGAGGTCGCGCAGCGCATAACGGCCTTCGCGCTCGCCGGGCTTGGGCGTGTGGACGCCGGTATCGACCAACGCCAGCCGCTCGATCCGTTCAGGGGCCTTGCGCACTACCTCCAATGCGATGCGCGCGCCCATGGAATGGCCGAGCAGCGCCGCGCGCACGGGCATATGCGCCAACGCATAGTCAGCCATCGCCTCGATCCGGTCCGCACCACCATAATAGCCGTCGATCGCGCGACTGCCGGGAAAAGCGGCGAGCGTCGCGCCGAACATGCGCGAATCGCACATCAGCCCCGGAAGGATGATGAGAGGGCTGCCAGTGCCGACCTGATCAGATGATTTCGCACTCATGAAAATTTCATCTATACGAATGTAAGCAACTGCGCTAGAGGAAAATGCATCGAGGAAAGCCGCGTGGCCCAGCCCGAACACCATCATGGGAGAGAATGATGACCCTGCCGTCGATCCATCCGAACTGGGATCTGCCGCCCAAGGGCATGACCGATGGCTATTCGCTGGAGATCACCGCGAAGGACATCGACGCGCTGCGCGAGGCCGCGCCGACCATGGCGGCCGAAACGCCAGTGGCCGTCACCTTCCTGCCCGGCGAATCGCTGGAAGCGCGCATTGCTGCGGCAAAGCTGGTGCGATCGCTGGGGTTTGAACCCATGCCGCATTTTTCCGCGCGGCGACTGGAATCGGGCGATGATTTCGAAACCTATCTGGCCGCGGTCGTGCGCGAAGCGGGCGTCCAGCGCTGCTTCGTAATCGCCGGCGATCCACCCGAAGCGGCCGGCCCCTATTCGGACAGCATGGCGCTGATCCGCACCGGCGCGTTCGAGCGCGCCGGGATCAAGGCGATCGGCGTTGGCGGGCACCCGGAGGGCCATCCCAACATGACGCCCGACCAGTGTTTCGCCGTGCTGACAGAAAAATGCGCGGAAATCGAACAGCGCGGCATGGCCCCGCTGATCGTCACCCAATTCAGTTTCGATGCTGCCCCGGTGCTAAGCTGGCTGGCGGAATTGCGCCAGCGCGGCATCGACGCGCCGGTGCGGATCGGCATTCCGGGGCCAGCGGGCATCAAGACGCTGATGCGCTTCGCCGCCCGCTGCGGCGTCGGGGCATCGGCATCGGTGCTGACCAAATATGGCATTTCGATCACCAAGCTGATCGGCACCGCCGGTCCCGACAAGCTGGTCGATGCGCTTGCCAGCGGCCTTGGCGACCAGCATGGCAAGGTGCGCCTGCACTTCTACCCCTTTGGCGGCCTGAGCAAGACCGTCGAATGGATCAATGATTATACGGCCCGCCACTGAGCGCGCATGATTACCGGAGAAGCGATGTGAGTGAAATCTGCACCCTGACCCTGCAATGCGACGACCGGCCGGGTCTGGTCGCCGATGTCGCCACCCTGCTGACCCAGCAGGGCGGCAACATCACCGACGCGCAGCAATTCAACGACAAGCTGACCGATCGCTTCTTCATGCGGGTGGAATTTGAAATCGCGCCCGGTGCCGTGGAAACGCTGCGGGCGGCCTTTGCCGGACTGGCGGACGAGCGCGGCATGGAATGGAATCTGCGCCGTCGCAACGAGCGGCAGAAGGTGCTGCTGATGGTCAGCAAGTTCGACCATTGCCTGGGCGACCTGCTCTACCGCTGGCGCATCGGCGAGCTGAACATGGATGTGGTCGGCATCGTGTGCAATCATCCGCGCGAGGCGCTGACCATATCGCTGATCGGCGACGTGCCGTTCCACCATCTGCCGATCACCAAGGATAGCAAGCCGCAGCAGGAAGCGCAGATCAAAGCGATCGTCGAGGAAACCGGCGCCAACCTCATCGTCCTGGCGCGCTATATGCAGATATTGAGCGACGATCTGGCGGGCTTCCTGTCGGGTCGCTGCATCAATATCCATCACAGTTTCCTGCCCGGTTTCAAGGGCGCCAAGCCCTATCATCAAGCGCATGCGCGTGGCGTCAAGATGATCGGCGCGACCGCCCATTATGTCACCGCCGACCTCGATGAAGGGCCGATCATCCATCAGGATGTCGAAGCCATCAACCATGCCGACACGCCCGACGACCTGGTGCGCAAGGGCCGCGATATCGAGCGGCGCGTGCTGGCGACCGCCGTGCAGCATCATCTGCAGGGCCGCGTATTCCGCAATGGCGCGCGCACCGTCGTCTTCAAGGCCTGAGGCCCATGGCGCAGATTATCGACGGGCGCGCCATGGCGCGCGCCCTGTCGGACGAAACGGCGGCGCGCGTCGCGGCGATGGTC
>NZ_JPPQ01000069.1:866181-872276 GCF_000743655.1 Sphingobium sp. ba1 | reverse complement strand
GGTCCCTTTTAGACGCCGATCACCCCGCTAACGGGGTCCCTTTTGCACGCCGATCCACAGTGCGCGCCAATATTGAGCGCATCCAGCGAGAGCAAAGCAGGCTCCCCGAACTGGAAGCACGCATTCCGAAGTTGGAGGCATTGATCGAAAGCGCGGCGATGCTGCTCAAAGACGCATCGGATGATTGGGAACCAGAGCAAACACCGCCCGTCAAACCATGGACGCATATGCTTCCCGTTCCGTTCGGTTCTTGCGGTCGTCGCGGGATGGAGGTTCTCCGTAAAGCGGATGTGCCTATGACCACGCGACAGATCGCACAGGAAGTCCTTCGACAGTCAGGTAGCGAGTGTCCTGACCCCAAGACCCTTCAACGCACCCAGAATGCTATTGAGGCTTCCCTACGCAAACATCGGGGAAGGACCGTCACTTCGTCGGGGAAATATCCGGCACAGTGGAAAAGCATCATAAAGCCGGAAATGGCGTTCGACCCTTGAGTCAATCCTGCCTGACCTGATTGTCGAGTCGAACTGTCACACGATCCACGATCGGCAGTTCAAATCTACACCTTTCATCATTGTGAAAGTCATACAAACGCTTATAGCAATGAATGTATAGTTTCACGATACCGTTGACTGATAAGTAAAAACCAAGGTAAATTCTTGGACTGCGCCCTTATAAGAAGGGCAGATCGCAAATCGGCTGGAACCCGATTTGCGATCCTATTCAACATCCTTCACGCAAGGAAGGAGGTGAAGCGTGCAGATCAACTGCGCGTTATTACGCTATACCTAACTCCCATTGTGGAGTCCATATCCTCTTCAATCTGAATCTAGATGCAGGGTCGTAACCTTCATCACTGCCAGACATTGAAAGAGGAACGCGGCGGTGAAGGAGCCCCGACTGACTTTGTTTCGCAGGTTTGCTTCGGTCTCCTTCACCCCATCGTCGGCGAGCAATGCCTTCAAATCCGCATAGCTGATTTGACGCTTTGTCATCTCGGCGCGCAGCACGCCTTTCGCATAGGCACTCCAATCTTTCACGGCTTTTCACTCCTTATGATGCCAACATCATCATATTTGATGCAAATCCGCTTGCCATTCCTGGAATTAGTCATCATATCCGATGCGGAAGTAACGCATTGGAGGATGAGTCGCAGCATTTTCTTCTCTCGGCAAGGGCACGGACGCTTAGCATCAAGCGCGTCGTTCGTATGTCCGAAGAGGACGCCTATGCGGCATTCATAGCGATCCGCTATGCTGAGAACGAAGGCGCGCCCTATTGCGTCTGGTGCAAATGCGCGGCTGTCTATGAGATCAAGACCCGCCGGAAATTAAAATGCAAAGCGTGTCACCGCCAGTTTTCCGTCACCTCACAAACTATGTTCGCCAGCCGCAAGCTGGAATATCGCGACATCCTCTATGCCATCGCCATCTTCACCAACGGTGCGAAAGGCATAAGTGCGCTGCAGTTGAGCCGCGATATGTCGGTTCAATACAAAACCGCTTTCGTTCTGGCCCATAAGATCAGGGAGTCTCTATCTACCCTGCAAGCCGCGCAGAGGCTGTCGGGCGAAGTGGAGATCGATGGCGCGTATTTCGGCGGATATGTAAAGCCGTCCACTCGCGCCAAGGATCGTCGTGACCGGCGCACGCTGGTAAACCAGACCGGCAAGCGCCAGTGCGTCGTTATCATGCGTGAGCGGGGTGGTAAGAGCGTCCCATTCGTCATGTCCGAACTCGACGGCGCACTACATGCTCCAAAGGTCATAGAACCCGGCAGCATCCTGTATGCCGACGAAGCTAAGCATTATGACAACCTTCACGCCGTGTTCGACATGAAGCGGATTGATCATAGCAAGAGCTACGCAGAGGAAGAGATTTCGACAAATCAGGCCGAATCCTTCTTCTCCCGCCTACGCCGCGCTGAGATCGGCACGCACCACCACATCGACGGTAGATACTTGGGCGCTTATGCCGGTGAGTATTCGTGGAGGGAGGACAATCGTCGCCTTTCCAATGGCGAGCAGTTCCTGACGATCGCAGCGGCCGGGCTTCACCATCCGATTTCGCGCCAGTGGAAGGGATACTGGCAGCGTGGGAAGGCGGCATAATGGCGCGCTATCGATTGTTCCTCATCGGCTCGAATAGCCCGCTTGAAGTCGATTTACCCGCCCGCAGCGTGGCCGAACTCAATGAGATCGCATCACGCGCCCGGTTCTTGGAAGGCCATATGGCCGAAGCGGACAGCAGCGGCGTTTGTCCCGGCGTGCTGATCCCGACCTGCCGTGTCCAGATGATAATTGAAGCCGACTAGAGGATTGAACAGCTTCCCAGCAGAAGCAAGCTACCAACCGCAAGCATCAAGATTCCTTTCAACAAGGCGGCTCCCGCCTTCCCGAACACGAGAACAAACAGAATCAGGGCGACAAGGCCTACCAGCATGTCAAATCTCCGTTACCTCTTTCGTCCTTGCGTTGACGAGATAGTTGGCTGTTCCTTCCCCGCTACGATGCGTGATGCACTGAACGCCATACAGCCCTTCGGAACCTGTCGGACGAACCTCAATGGGCTTGGCGCAGAGGTAGCCATTGGCGTTGATAATCAGCCTGATAAGGCGTTCGCCTTCATCCAGATCGGCGATCTTAATGGCACCGGCGCTTTTGGGTGTGACCGCCACAGTCTTTGATGGAGGAAGCGCGATAATTTGCGGTGGGGACTTTACAGCCTCAACAGGCTTCGCAGGACTAACAGCCGTCACTGCTTTGCTGGCGCTGAGATTGTTGTCCTCGTTCGTAGAAAGAATGCTGTTGCCCATGATGGCAGCGACGAACACCACACCCGACATGATTCCGATTGTCTTTCCACTCATTACCACCCGCTATCTCCCTTGCTGATAAGGCTGCAATAATAGCCAAAGGTTAACAGCGGGATTCTTACTCCGTGGACCTATAATCACCTCTTCGCCGAATTGGAGATGTGAGCGATCCCTATCTCGACATCCTCGGCCAGCGCATTCGCGCTCGACGCCGCACGTTGGGAATGTCGCAAGAGGGACTGGCGCATGAGGCCGGGTTGGATCGGAGTTATGTGGGCCGCATCGAACGTGGCGAACACAATTTGACATTCGTATCGCTGGTGAGGCTTTGTCGGGCAATGAAGTGCGACGTTGCTACAATTACTGCGGGAATGCCAATAATAGCATCTTGATATATCTTGACTTTTCAAGATATATCTGATAATATCACAATATATTGATGGCCGATTTGTGACCATCACCTCCCACAGCAATGGAAATAATATGCGCGCGGACCTCCCACGCTCGCGTGCGGAATGGTTTGTTCCGCACGAGACAACAATCACGCTGCCCGATGGGCGCGAGCTACAGGTTGATGGCATCCCATACAAAGGATGGGGCACTGATCCGGGTAAAGTCTACCGGGTTACCCAACAGGACAGCGATGGGAAGATCGTGGGGGAACGAAGCTGGGTTATTCCGATGGAGCCCAACGAATTTCTGCCCGGTTAAAGTGCGGACAATCTCCCGGCATCACCTTACACCTGCTGAGGTCCACTACATCCACGAGGCTTCCAGTCCATAGCAGCTTGCCTGAACCGCTGCTGCTGGCGGTTTCGTGATATTTGCACTCAGGACAAATGCGTATCGCTTCAATTCCGGCCATGTCGCCCTCCTTTGGGACCACTTAGCTGGAATGAGCTAATGATCCGTGACCGGAAGCTCTTGGTGCGTTTGCTACCTAATACCGCAAACTACTTCCATTCATCCAATAGAAGTTCGGCGAGGACGCATCGTCCATCAAGCTGCATCGCCCCGTACAATAGCTATTTGGCGCTGGCGTCGGCGGCCTTGGCGTGGAAGAGCCAAGACTTCCGACGGGTCCTTCTCAAGGCGCTCAACCGCATTGGCTACAAGCAGTTCAAGCCCTTCTTCGCTCAGCAAACCGCCACGGATGAGACACCGATCCACCAAAACGCGACGAAACGCTGAATAGAGTTTCAGGTCCGGCTGACGAGGTGCCGCCCAAAAATCATCCAAATTGCCCTGGTGTACGACGCCTGGCACTTTGTAGACTGCATGTCCCAGCACCACGACTGGCTTGCCGCTGTTCAGGGCCAGCGTGCCCACAGTGCTGTTGACGGTCACCACGCCCAGAGATTTGCTCACTACCTCGGCAATGTCCCAGTCAGGTAGGTAGGATACGCGATCGGCCACACCATAATGTTTAGCAATCCGGTTCGTCAGCCTGCGCCAGGCGACAAGACCAGCATCCAGCGGATGACGTTTGACCAGCAGGAACACCCCCTGAGGCGCATGCTGTGCGAAGCTCTTTATCACGAAACGCAACGCGGCGCGCATGTTACCAAAGGGCGAATGAACCCGGATCTGATAGTCGGAATTGAGCTGGAGCGGCAGCGTGAAATAGGGCTTGTCTTTGACCGCTTCCCAAACGGCCGCCGAACGCTGAATTTCGCTCTGCCGCGTCAGTAGCTTGTAGCACCAGGCAACGGATTCGAGCAGGAAACTGTGCGGACGATGGGTCTGATAATAGGGAAAATAGGGCCGCATCCAGGCCGATGCCATGCCGTTCCGCATGGTGTTGCGCGCGCGCGCTCGAAAAGTCGATGGCACCGGCGGCAAGTCGCCATCATATGGTGACAGTTGTTCGGCCTGATCAAGATACCATTGCGGATCGAGCGGCAGGGTAGAGTTGCCGTTCACTCCATCATCCTGCAAAGTCAGGAAATCGGGACGAATATAGCCCTCCTCCATGACATGGACACGCAAGCCCCGCAGCCGCGCCATGCCATGCGCGGACGCATGATAGGGACGGCAATCACCATAGAGGATCAGGTCGGTGACGCCATGATTGACGACGAAATCATCGAAGAATAACGGCCAGTTGCGGAACGTGCCGCGATAGTCCGTGGCGTCCCCCGGCCAGTCGATCTTGTCGCCGCCATTGATATTGATCCGCAGGGCAATATGCCCACGCGTCCGAAGGGCATCCGCCAGCATTGCGAAATAAGGGCCGTGCGGCCCTTGCAGAAAAAGAAAGGTCTTGGTTGGCACGTCAGCCATGAAGATAATCAGCCGTCAAAGTCATAAACCGTCGTAACTTTCCCTGCATGGACCGCAACCGGATCAGCCATGTCGTCGGTGGCACAGCCCCATTTGCCAAGCGATCCGTCATCACTTCAGGGCCGCAGGGCAACCGGGTTACCGGGTCCAGATACCGTGGATAGAGAATGAGGGCGGCGGCGACAAGTTCGTCCAGCAACAATTGCCGCCCGCGCCGCGCAACCGGTGGGGCAAGATCGCGCGTCAGGCCCCAGCCTGCATAGAAAGGCATGCCATGCACCGTCACGCGACATCCCCGCATCAGAGCCTCGAACCCGGTCAGCGAAGACAGGACATGCAGTTCATCGACCGCCTGCACCAGAGCCATGAGCGGCGAACCGCGGTCAATCGCATCGGCATATGTCAGCACGGTCGCATCGGCCAGATGCCCTTTGCGATGCCCCGCCTCCACATCGGGATGGGGACGATAGATGATCCAGGCATCAGGCTCGGCGCGTCGGACCTGGCCAAGAAAATCGAGATTGCCGACGACCCCTGCCCCGCCAAGTTGCACCGACAAATCATCATCGACCTGCCCGATCGCCAGCACCGTGCGACGTCCGGTGGGTAAATCAGGCAACCGCCCCGTATCCTGCCCATATTTGGTGACCCCACCGGCGCAAATACGCGCGCGCAGGCGGGCGGCACGTTCCACAAGAGCGGGGGAGAAATCCTGCGTCGCCAGCAAGGTTTCCAGATCGTTGGCAGCCAGCGCATTATAATAGATGCCGCTGCGGTCCACGACGATCGATCCCGGCGGATGCAGCGCCGCACCCAGCCCGCGTGAGCGCAGGAAGCCATCCTCCACCCGCACGAGTTGCACGCCCTGCGCCTGCGCGTCCGCCACCAGCGTCGATGGCACCCGCGAAGGCCAGATGGCCAGCGCACCGCGCCCATAACGGGCACGACGCACCCCCTGCGCTGCAGACAGGAACGGCGGTGAACGCTGCCCATCCCAA
>NZ_JPPQ01000069.1:853380-866171 GCF_000743655.1 Sphingobium sp. ba1 | reverse complement strand
AAGGCCGCGAGCTTTCCTATTCCGGTGCCGGCAACAAGGTCACGTTCCGTCGGCGCTTACCAAAGGTCGGCGTTGCAACGCGATGCAGAAGATGCGTGCGCGTCAGTCCGGGTCCGACCGCAGTAGTACCCGCGCTACGAGGTCGTAGCGCGTCGGGTGTATCCGATCCCGCGTCGGAAAGCGCAGCAGATCGATCGTCTCATCAGCATAGGTCGCAGCGACCGAGTTCACAATGTAGGCATGTTGACGACTGTAAGGAAGAAGCCAAATGACCCGATGGCAGATGGTCCGGATACGGATACTCGTCAGCCTGGCGGCGAGATCAGACCTTGCATCGTCGTTGGATCCGACCGAAAAGACGCATGCGCCGTACTTCTTCGTTGGGAAACGCCATCCAAGTATCTGATGTGCATGCACACGCTCGGCCGCTAGCACATCGCACTGGGGGGCATATTTCGCGTTGATGGCGCGTGCGGTCCCCAGCCCGATGCTGTCGCCCAATATGAGGCACTCAAATACGGACCTGCTCCCCGGCATCGGGAACGTTGCTGTCTTGGTCTTCGATTTGTTGCCGGATTTCCGATACGTCCACCTTGCCGATCAGGTAATCCCCCTCATCCTTGAAAAACGCCTCAATCCGCTTCGTTTCGTCCAGAGGTGGCAAAAGCGAACCGAAGCGGGCCTGCCATTGCTGCTCTACAAAACCCAGGAGTGCCTTCCAGGAAGCCGCCTCGCTTGCGTGGACCTGGAGCATCTTATGACCCTCATGCAGGATGATAAGGACGGAGGCGTGCATGATGCTATCCATCGTAAGCGGCAAATCAGTACGGGCAGGCACGACCTGCCTTTTCGTCGCAAAACATGCAATTCCGGCCACCCGAAATCAAAAATACATATCAACTATGTCTATGTACTGCCAAACTGATTCTAGAAAATACAAGAAAAACCTTCACATGTGTAAAGAGAAAGTTTCAGTTAATTTTGTATATACTCAGAAATTTATCAGAATTGTTATTATAACAACAGTTCTATCAACTCACCAAAAGTGACTTGATAGGAATCTCAGGGTTTGCAAGTACAGATTTATCAGGAGTGGCCTGCGTGATAACGAGTGCCTTACCCTGAACATAGTCCTTCACAGAGTTGACGCAGTCAAGGGCCAGCACCTTACCCTTGCTAAGATATACGAGCGTGAAGCTGCGCGCTGCGCTCTGGCCCCGCACGACGACTTCATCGTATCCCAAGCTAAGCCCGATAGTCTGGAGCTTGAGATCATATTGGTTCGACCAGAACCAGGGAACGGCGTGGTACGGCGCGGCGTCACCAGCAATATGCCTGGCGGCCGTTATGGCCTGGTCATTGGCGTTCTGAACTGACTCCAACCGGATCCGCTGACCGCCAGCAAAGGGGTTGGCATGGATCGCGCAATCGCCGATCGCGTAAATGTTCGGCAACGAAGTCTGACAGAATTCATCGACTTCTACCCCGTTCCCGCTTGCCGCACCCGCCGCGATCAATGGCTCTACGGCCGGAACGATCCCGATGCCGACGACAACCATGTCTGCGGGTAAGACCGAGCCGTCAGACATCCGGACACCCGTTACCCATCCATCATGTCCAATCAGGCAATCCATTTTGGCGTTCAAATGGATCTCAACGCCATGCGCCCGATGTTCAGCCTCATAAAAACGAGAAAGCGGTTCACCAGCGACCCTTGCCAGCACACGATCCATCGCTTCCAGCACCGTCACTTGCTTGCCGAGCTTGGCGAGTACCGCAGCCGCCTCGAGGCCGATATACCCGCCACCGATCACCACGACATTCTGCACTTTCGGCGTCTCGGCCAGCATGCGGTCAGCGTCAGCACGAGTGCGGACGTTGTGGACACCCATGAGATCGCTTCCCGAACAGCTCAAGCGACGAGGCGCACCGCCAGTTGCCCAGATCAGCTTGCCATAGCCAATGCGGCTTCCGTCGGAGAGCACAACATTTTGCTCCGCCGGATCGACGGCCACAACCCGTCGCAGGAGCTGCAACTCGATATCGCGCTCGGCCCAGATTGCCTGAGGTCGAATGAGAATTCTTTCGAAGCTCTTTTCGCCTGAGAAATATTCCTTGGAGAGCGGCGGGCGTTCATATGGCGGATCTGGCTCATCTCCCAGCAGTGCCACACTTCCCGCATATTTATGCTGGCGCAGCGCGAGCGCGGCTTGAGCTCCCCCATGCCCGGCCCCAACAATAAGAACATCGTACCGCTCGCTCATGGGATAGATAGCTTCCTTACAGGATTACATAAGCCGTGCTTTGCTTGTCACGCCGTCGGTTAACGGCAAGAGCCTGATTGAGCTCTCTTTGCGAACTCAAGTGCCCTCAATCTTCCGGCGCAATCGTGATGCAAAGTCCGTCCAGAGCATCAGAGATAGTCAACTGACAGGATAACCGAGATCTTGAGCAACGGTGCTCGGACGAGTCCAGAAGATCGTCCTCATCCGTACTCATGGGTGGCAAGCGATCGAGAAACGCTTCATCGACCTGGATATGGCAGGTTGCGCAGGAGCAACACCCTCCGCACAATGCAAGCAACTCGTCGATGCCTGCGTCGCGGATCGCTTCCAGTAACGTGGTTGCGCCATTCGGTGTGACGGTCACGCGCTCGCCAGTGCGCGTTGTAACGGTAATCTCCATTAGTCCTCTAATTTCCAAATATGCTTTTTGGCAGTCTGCTATCGACTGAAAAACCTCCACGCCGCCTTGGCGCGCAAGGCTCATGGGGAAAGCGCGTAGTCCAATCCGATATCGGCCGCGGGAGCACTTTGGGTGATGCGCCCGACTGATACAAAATCGACGCCAGTCGACGCGATTTCCCTAATCGTATCGAGCCGCACGCCGCCTGACGCTTCGATGGGGACGCGGCCGCCGACAAGGGCGACGGCCTCTTTGAGCTTGGCAGGAGACATGTTGTCGCAAAGCAGACGATCCGCCCCCGCCATCAGCGCAGGCTCGATTTGTTCGATCCCGTCAACCTCGACCTGGACTTCCAGCCCGGTATTGGCGGCTTTCGCAGCCTTGACCGCTTCGACAATGCTGCCAGCGGCGGCGATGTGGTTGTCCTTGATCAGGATACCGTCATCCAGACGCATGCGATGATTCCGCGCCCCGCCCACCTTGGCGGCATATTTCTCGATCGCCCGAAGACCGGGAATTGTCTTGCGCGTATCGAGAAGGACGCAATCCGTACCGGCGATCGCTTCGGCATAAGATCGCGTCACCGTCGCGATGCCGGTCAGGTGCTGGAGCGTATTGAGAGCGGACCTCTCGGCCGCGAGCATGAGCTGCGCGCTTCCCGCAATTCGCATGAGGGGCTGCCCAGCGGCAACATTGTCCCCATCCTGCACCAGGAATTCGATAGCGACCTCGGGGTCGAGCTTACCGAAAAACGCGGCTGCCAGCTGGAGCCCGGCAACCACTATCGGTTGCCGGGCAGCCAGAACGGCGGAAAAGCGCGCGCTGGCGGGGACTGACACACGGCTCGTGACGTCTCCGCTCCCCAGATCCTCACTCAGAACATAATCGACGAAGTTGTCGAGTTGTTGCTGATCCAGGCCCGCGATCAAATCCGACTCACGCATCAGGAAACCGCGTCCGCCAGATCTTCAACTTCTTCCTTGTCGGCGAAGACGCCGGTCAAGCGCCTCTCCTCCTCGGAGACGTTGATCAGCCGCCAGTCATCGCCCTTGGGGACCATGCCCTCGAACGACATGAGCTTCGCCAGTGGCACGCGCGGTTCTACAGCACCCAGTGCCGGCTCGCCTTTCTGAACAGCCTGGGCGGCGCGATACATCTGGGTGCGGAAGGTGAAGATCGCCTTGTCGCTCGAGCCGAGCAGATCCTCGCTGCGGTCGGCGATCGGCCCCATCGATTCCCACATCGCCATGTCCTGACAGGGAATGCCGTAGATGCCGGTAAAGTCGCCGGCTTTCATCAGGGCCCGGTCCTGCAGATAGTTGTTTTCGGCGTTGCGCCGCTTTTTGAAGGTAACGGGCTCGACGTCCTTGCCAATCTCCGCCCCGCAGAACTTGCGCCAGGCATCCTGACTGATGCCCTTCGTCGGATGCCAGGCGATCCAATAGAACATGGTGTTCACATCGTCGATCGGAACCAGCATCTGTGACAGATGATATTGGTCGTTGGACGGGATGTGCACCGTGAACGGAGCCTGGAACAGAGTCATGCGTACATAGTCCTGCTTGTCCGCATCGATGATCGGCTTGCGGATAGCAGCATAACGAAAGCCGAACGGCGTTTTCTGCACTTCAATCTTGGGCGCCTTGTCGGCCGACGGGCGAAGCCACGCGGTGTCCGTAGCCGTCGAGCCGCTTACTTCGGTGGCCGTCGGCATGTTCGATGAATGCAGGCTCGAACTGTGCGCCGAATCGATCGACCCTTCGAGAACCTGCGCCCAGTTGCAGCCGCCATGCATTTTCACGATGCTGATCTTCTCAGCCGGCGCGGCCGACCAGTTCGGCGGGCTGAAAGGGATGACATTTTCCGGGTCACCCATCCACACCCAGACGAAACCAGCAGATTCTACCACCGGATATGCCTTGGTCTTCATCGTGCCGCGTAGCTTTGCATCGACCGGCTCGGAAGACATGTCGACGGCATTGCCGTCCACATCGAATTTCCAGCCATGATAAAGGCAACGCAGGCCGCATTCCTCGTTGCGACCGAAGGCAAGGGAAGCGCGCCGGTGCGGGCACAGCTCGTCGAGCGCACCGATGCGCCCCTCCGTATTGCGGAACACGACCATGTTCTCACCCAGCAAGCGAACACGCAACGGCGTGCCGTCTGGCTCGGCGACGTCCTCGATCATGCAGGCGGGCAACCAGTGCTGCCGCATCAGCTTCCCCATTGGGGCCTCGCCCTCCACACGGCAAAGCAGATCATTTTGTTCCGGAGTCATTAGCTACCCTCCTCATTTTGGCTTGGCACGAAGACGAATCACCCTCAGGATGCGCCCTTGAAATTACTTCTATATCGTAGTAATGGCTTTTTCAAGCCTGATTTTCGGGTTGAAGGGAGCGGCAGGCAAAGAATGGCAAATGCGTTGCGACTAGGAATCATTGGGCTCGGCCGGGGTTTCATGCTCACTCTGCCCGCGCTGAAGGCCGATTCTCGCGTAGCGCTTGCCGGGGCTTTCGACCTGCGCCGCGAAGCTCGGGAACGCTTCGCGGACGAATTCGGCGCGCCGGCGTTCGATACGCTCGACGCGCTCTTGTATTCGCCGGTTATCGATGCGGTTTATATAGCCACCCCGCATGAGTTGCATGCCGAGCAGGCCATCGCCGCTCTGCGGGCTGGAAAGCATGTGCTGGTCGAAAAGCCGATGGCGACAACGCTTGCAGATTGCGCGCGTATAGAGCGCGCCGCCGCCGATGCCGGCAAGGTGCTCGTGGTCGGACCCAGCCACGGCTTCGATGCACCCGTACAGGCTGCCGCGCAATTGGTTGCCTCAGGCAGGTTCGGTGCCGTGCGGATGGTCACGGCGCTCAACTTCACCGATTTCATGTTCCGGCCCAGGCGTCCGGAAGAACTGGATAGCGCCCGTGGCGGCGGCGTCGTCTACAGCCAAGCGGCGCACCAGATCGATGTCGTGCGCCGCCTTGTCGGGCAGCCCGTTTCATCTGTTCGCGCCGTCGCCGCCAACTGGGATAGCAGCCGCCCGAGCGAAGGCGCCTATACGGCGCTGGTGACATTTGAAGCCGGTGCTGCAGCGTCGCTGACCTATAGCGGATATGCGCATTATGACAGCGACGAACTGGTGGGGTGGATAGCGGAGCTTGGCTATGACAAGGACCCGGATCGCTACGGCGAGGCGCGTAAGAGGCTTGCGACGCTATCATCGCAGGATGAAATCGAAGCCAAACTGAAGCGCACATACGGCGTCCCGGCTGTCGCTGCCGACACGCCAGCGCCGCATCATGAGCATTTCGGTTTCATCATCGTCAGCTGCGACCGCGCGGACCTGAAACTGTCGCCCAAGGGGCTCTCAATTTATGGGGACACCGAACGCGATTTCCAGCCGATCGAGCCCCCTGCCCTGCCGCGCAAGGAAGTCATCGACGAGTTTGTCGGCGGTTGCCTAGGCATTCGCCGCCCGATCCATGACGGGCGCTGGGGACTTGATACCATGGCCTGTTGCGTCGCGCTCCTCGAATCGAGCCGACGCAATACGGACGTAGCGCCCAACCAACTTCTCGACACTCTATCGGAGAAACCGTGACAATGACCAGACTGAGCCTTTCCCTCGCCTGTTGGGGCTATGACCGCACCGAAGCCCTCCAGACGGGCGCGGTCCGGCCCGACGGCATCGACCTCAACTTTCAGGTTCTGGATGTCGAGGAAACCTTCTTCCGCATGCTGCGCAATCGAGAATTCGATGTCGCTGAACTGTCGATGTCGTCCTATTGCGTGACCCTGGGCCGCGAGAATCCTGGCTTCATCGCCATTCCCGTCTTTCCTTCGCGCTTCTTCCGCCACTCCTGCATTTTCGTCTCCGCCAAAAGCGGCATCGAAAAGCCCGAGGATCTCGTCGGCAAGCGGATCGGCGTGCCTGAATATCAGATGACGGCTCCGGTCTGGATCCGCGGCATCCTGCAGGACGAGTATGGCATTGATCCTGCGTCGGTCACCTACGTCACGGGTGGTGAAGAGGAGCCGGGGCGCGAGGAGAAGCTGAAGCTCAATCTACCCGACAAGTTCAAGGTCGAGCCGATCGGACCCACCCAGACCTTGAAGCGCATGCTGGCGGATGGAGAGATCGATGCGCTGCATACTGCGCGGGCGCCGTCGACCTTCTATTCGGAGCCGGGCAAGGTTCGGCGCCTCTTCCCCAATTTTGTGGACGTTGAAAAAGCCTATTTCGCGAAGACAGGAATCTTCCCGATCATGCATGTCGTGGCCATCCGGCGAGACGTGTATGAGAAGAATCGATGGATTGCTCAGGCGCTTTACAAGGCATTCGTAGAAGCCCAGCGGTTGAGCTATGAACAATTGTTGGTGTCGGCATCGCTGAAAACGATGTTGCCATGGCAGATCGCCGCAGTGGAGGACACTATTGCTACGATGGGCAGGGAATGGTGGCCCTATGGCATCGAAAAGAACCGCCACGTCATCGAGACATTCACGCGTTACCATCACGAGCAGGGCCTGTCGCCCCGCCAGCTCACCATAGAAGAGATGTTCGCGCCCGAGACTTTCGCCGAGTTCCGCATCTAAGAAACCATCCTGCACGAGGCCAGTCTACTGCTCACATGATGGTCCTCGGGACACGTTTAATATCCCGAGGACCATCATAGGAATATGGGTTTCGGGTGCCGGGTACGGTTTTGCGATGCGTTCGTGCGGCGTCTGTGCGAGTGGAGGATCGGTTGAACCCGTCAGGAGTGAACAGATGTCGAAGCACGCCCCCAAACTCGATCCGGAACTGAGTTTGGGCTATCAGGTTCGGCGCTGCCACCGACGGTTCGATCGGCTCTTGAGTGCCTATTTGGCCAAGCACGAACTCAAAACCGGTTTCTGGTACTATCTTCGTGTCCTATGGCTCAGGGACGGGGTGACCCAAAAATATCTGAGCGACATGACTAACGTCACCGAAAATACGACGGTCGCCATGATAAACGCCATGCTTCGGCAAGGGCTGGTGCAACGCGCCAAGGACAAGGATGATCGTCGAAAATTGCGGATTACTCTTACAGATCATGGCCGTGCGCTCGAAAAGGAGCTGATGCAATACGCGATCGACATCAACAAGGTCGCTGTTGCTGGCATCGAGCCGCGCGAAGTTGAAATCTGTCGATCGGTCCTCGAGCGCATATCAGCCAATCTCGCTGCCGAATTTGATAGGCTGCCTGCGAAGCCTGCTGACGAAGGATGACTCCTCCACATCATCCCTGGATCAGGGGCAACAGGCCATGAACAGGGAGGGACGTGTGCGCCATGGCTGAACGGGAAGGCCTCACGGCCACTCCAACTCCCGATAGAGGGAAGCCTTGGCGCAGCCTGACCGACCGTTTCGGCCGAACGATCACTTATGTCCGCCTGTCCGTCACCGATCGGTGCGACCTGCGCTGCCGTTATTGCATGGCCGAGCGCATGGAGTTCCTGCCGCGCCAGGACCTCCTCACCCTGGAGGAACTGGCGGAACTGGCCGATGCCCTGATCGCGCGAGGTGTGCGACGCATCCGCCTGACCGGTGGCGAGCCTCTGGTCCGTCGCGGCATCGTCGGGTTGGTGGAGGCGATCGGCCAACACATCGGCAACGGCCTTGATGAGCTGACGATGACAACCAACGCTACCCAGCTCGCCACAGTCGCGCGCGACCTCCATCGATATGGCATTCGCAGACTCAACATCAGCCTCGACAGCCTCGACCACGAGCGCTTCCGGGCGATCACCCGGCGCGGCGACCTGGACCAGGTGTTGGCCGGGATCGCCGCCGCGCAAGACGCGGGCCTCGCCGTGAAGATCAACATGGTTGCGCTCAAGGCGCTCAACGAAGATGAAATCGGAACAATGGTTGGCTGGTGCGGCGAACGGGGATTCGATCTCTCGCTGATCGAGACGATGCCGTTGGGTGCGGTGGAAGAAGACCGGACCAATCATTATCTGCCCCTCGACCTCGTGAAACGTCGGCTGGCGCGCGAATATGTCCTGATTCCGTCGCTCCACCGAACCGGCGGACCGGCGCGCTATTATGACGTTGCCGAAACCAGTCGGCGGATAGGCTTCATTACGCCCCTCACCGACAATTTCTGCGCCGGCTGCAACCGCATCCGCATATCGGCTACTGGCACCATTTTTGGTTGTCTCGGCCGCGACCAGCGCATCGAACTGCGCGATGCGATGCGTGTTGGTGGCCGGGATGCGATCGACGCGGCGCTGGATGCCGTAATGACCGCCAAGCCACTCCGCCACGAGTTCGACATTGCGCGATCACAGCCGGCTGTCGAACGCCATATGAACGTCACTGGCGGTTGAGCGCCTCCATGATCTTTTGTTCGCCGACGCAGTATGGCCGTTACTTTTTGCGCGGCTGGTCGATTGATTTTCATAAAATTGGTCTGCCTTGAGAAAATTGGTCCATTTCTGAAGAGAGCCCGAGCGGGCGAAAGGAATGGAGAAATATATGGGACGTCAGCGATTTACGCCGGAACAGATCATCGCGAAGCTGCGTGAGGTTGATGTGATTGTCGGGCGAGGCGGGACCACCGACGAGGCCTGTCGTCAGATCGGGATTGCCGAACAGACGCTATATAGGTGGCGTAAGGCGACAGCCGCTGCTTCATATTCGTTGATAATGTCGGTCTTCTTCGCCATGATAAGCTCGTACGCACTACGTTGTTCGACTGTCGCACGAGCTTAATCGCGCGGTCGATTCAGCTACCGTAGTAACGGCCTGTCATCAACAGCCAGCGCGTTCGTTTTTTGCCGTTTCTCTTTGACAATCCAGTTCTAAAGAAACGCTTGGAATCGGATGCGTCCTAACCGATCTGATGACAGACGAATTTCAAATTGAGATACTCATCGATCCCATATCGTGATCCTTCCCGCCCGAGACCGGATTCCTTCACCCCACCGAAAGGCGCGACCTCCGTCGAAATCAGGCCGGTGTTGAGCCCAACCATCCCATATTCAAGAGCCTCACTCACCTTCCAACTGCGCTCAAGGGATTGCGTGTATACATAAGCCGCCAAGCCGCTGTCCGTGGCATTCGCCAAATTGATCGCCTCATCCTCTGTCTGGAAACGGACGAGGCCGGCAAGGGGGCCAAAGGTTTCCTCCCGACATAGGAGAGCATCCGGCGAAACATCTACGAGAACGGTCGGCTCGAAGAAATGGCCTGCCCCGGGCACTCGTCGCCCTCCGGTCAATATCCTGGCACCATGTTTGACGCCGTCTTCGATATGGCTTTCGACCTTTGCAACGGCACGTTCATCGATCAATGGCCCCTGATCCGCGCCGGTCGAAAGACCCGGCCCGACGGCAAGCGCGCGAACACGTGCCGCCAGCTGCCGGGAAAAGGCTTCATAAACGCCGGATTGGACCAGAATGCGATTTGTGCAGACGCAGGTCTGACCTGAATTCCGGAACTTTGATGCTATTGCGCCTTCAACCGCATCGTCGAGTTTCGCATCATCAAAGACAATGAACGGCGCGTTTCCACCCAATTCGAGGGAAACCTTCTTCACGGTGCTCATACAACGGGCGGCGAGCATCTTGCCAACGCCTGTCGAACCAGTGAAGGTGAACTTGCGAACGCGCTTGTCAGCCGTCAGCACATCGCCGATCGGCGCGGGCTGACCGGTCACGATATTGAAAACTCCCGCCGGCACTCCGGCCTGGTCGGCCAGCCACGCCAAAGCGAGCGCTGAAAGCGGCGTCAATTCCGACGGCTTCAGCACCATGGTACAGCCGGCAGCCAGAGCTGGCGCTGCCTTTCGGGTGATCATGGCGAGCGGAAAATTCCAGGGTGTTACAGCGCCTACCACACCCACGGGTTCGCGTCGCACCAGGAGACGGTGGTCGGCCGCATGAGGTGCTAAGACATCTCCGTTCACACGCTTCGCCTCCTCCGCGAACCATTCGATGAACGATGCCGCATACACCACCTCGGCCTTGGCCTCGTGCAACGGTTTGCCTTGCTCGGCCGTCAGAAGGCGCGCCAGATCATCCGTATGGACGAGCACCAGATCATACCAGCGCCGCAAAATCGCGGCCCGCTGCTTGCCTGTAGCTTTTCGCCAATCGGTCAAGGCACGATAGGCCGCGTCGACGGCACCTTCGGCCTCGCGATACCCGAGATCCGGGACCGAGCCGACCAAGGAGCTGTCTGCCGGATTCAAGACGTCGATTCGCGCTTCGCCGTCGATCCATGCGCCATCGACAAAAGCTTGCGCCCGGAGCAGTTTTGGCTCCGCAAGGCTAAGATTCACGTTTGCTATTTCCCTGAAATCCAGTTTGGCATTCCCTAACAAATCCGGCCGATGGATGCCTTCGCGGTATGGACACTCTCATTTGATGAGAAGCCATCCATTCTGATAGCTGATGCATGTAAACGCCCGACGATACTCGCGGAATCTTGATTGCGCGAAACCAGATGAGAAGCGTTAGTCCGGCGTGATAGCGACCAGTTTCGAGACACGCACCGCGCTTCGAGGGCGTCGCGCACCGCTCATCAAGGCATCGTCTGCGATCGCATGGATGCTATAATAGATCAGCGTTGATAGCGCGTGGGGATCATCCACACACCATGCGCCCTCCAGCGTTCCTTGTGAAAGCAGATCGCTGATATAGCCCACAAGCCCGTCGTTCACGGCCACGGATCTGAGCGGCGTATCCCCACTGAAGAAGATCACATCCCGCAACTCGGGCGTGTCCAGATAACTTTCCACCGCCGTCTCGACCAGAAGATCGATCCGCGTGAAAAAATCGTCGGATTCGCAAAGACTGATCCTGCTTTTGACACGGTTCAATATCATGTTGCAGAAGTTGTCCCGAAGTGCCGCACGCAATTCGGTCTTACTTGAAAAATAATGGTAAAGTGTGCCCTTAGCGAGGCCAGTTTCAACGCAAACGTCATCCATCGTCGTCGCGTCATAGCCTCGCTCAACAAACAATCGCCTCGCCGCTTCCAGAATTTCGACGCGCCGAAGCTGAGCCTTCCTCGGACCGGGCGGGGCACCGGCCGGCCGGCGAACTGCGGCCGCGACCCTGCGTCGCCGGTCCCGAACGACCCGTTTCACCTGAACAGTCTAGCTGGCAAGCGGCTCACCCTCCCAAATCTCGGTACCAATTTGCGATTGGGCTTCCTTTGAATAACGAGGTCCCGAAACGGCGCCAAAAGCGAAAAGGGCGTCCACTTGGTCAAACACGACCTCGGAGATGGTCAACGACAGGGTATCCAGAATTTCATCGAGATGATCAATGTTCGTGGTCCCGGGGATCGGAACGACGAAGTCGCGCTTTGAAAGCAGCCAGGCGAGGCAGAGCTGCGCCGGAGTGCAATCTGCAGCCCGGGCCAACCCAGCCATCTGATCATAAAGCCCGAGGTTCCGCGTCAAATGAGGTTCCTGGAACCGCGGCATCGCGGCTCTCAGGTCGCCTTGCTGGAAACCTGCCGTACCCACACTTCCCGCCAACAAGCCGCGAGCCAGAGGCGAGAAGGCGATAAAGCCAATCCCGAGCTCCTCGCAGCAATCGAGTACGGCAAGTTCCACATTGCGCGTCCAGGGCGAATATTCGGTCTGGACAGCTGTCACCGGATGGATCGCATGTACCGCGCGGATCGTTTCTGCCGATACTTCCGACAAACCGATCGTGCGAATTTTTCCTGCCTCCACTGCCCGCGACAGGGCGCCGACCGACTCTTCCATCGGTACCTTCGGATCGAGGCGGTGAAGATAGTAGAGGTCGATGACATCGGTCCTCAATCGTATCAATGCTTCATCCAATGTCTGCGTGATCGCCGCCGCCGAACCGTCGAGACCGCGTTTTCCATTGATCTCGCCAAGCGCGCATTTGCTGGCAAGGACGAAATCCTTGCGGCGATGTCCCAAGGCACGCCCGATCAGCGTCTCATTTGCTCCGAACCCGTAGAGAGCAGCCGTATCGAAGAACGTGACGCCTCTATCCAACGCATGTAACAGTAGCCGTTCAGCTGCTTCAGCCTCGGGACGCGGCTGATACCCATGCGAAAGGTTCATGCAGCCAAGACCAATTGCTGACACGGA
>NZ_JPPQ01000069.1:852988-853370 GCF_000743655.1 Sphingobium sp. ba1 | reverse complement strand
CAATGACCAAAGCTCCTGCGATTACCGATTTCGGAAGGGCGTTTGCCAATGGTGTTGGCCAAGGGGATATGCAGACCGCGCGGCTTGCGCGCATAGCGTCGCCATCGGGATCGGCGGGCAACAGGCGGAAGGCGCCACAGGCCCTGGCGTCGTCCGTCCGGCCCATAGACGAACAGGTAGATGGTCTCATGACAGACGGCTTCACGAATACCGCGATGGCGTCGAAGATATCCCGCAATCTGCTCGGGCGAAGAAGCTGCTGACAAGCGGTCGGCGATATAGGCGGCAAGCTCGGGCTTTCGGGCAATCTTGCCACCACGCACCCGGCGCCTGTCGGCCATTGTTTGTGCGGCGGTCGGAAAATAGCCACGAAACATTGGCT
>NZ_JPPQ01000069.1:851899-852978 GCF_000743655.1 Sphingobium sp. ba1 | reverse complement strand
CGCCAAATTACAGTATGACCCCTTCCAGGAAAGCAGCATCATGAAACGTTCGGCGATCCCGCCATGACTGTCGCCGCGATCGACCGCCTCGTGCACCACTCGACCATCATCGAGATGAACGGCGAAAGCTACCGCAAGCGTTCCGCCGTCGCCCGCATCAACGCCGGCGATTACGACCCGCCCAATGGCGCCCCGGACCGGCCATCATAATTGTCGCTGGCTTCGCGCTCGGGAGCACCCTTGCTGAGGCAACGGGTAATTGTCGCCAGCGGCAATTACATGCCAACCATCCCATGCGCTTCAAACCCTCGCTTCCGGCCAGCGCCAGCGACAATTACCCAGCGTCGTAATTGTCGCTCGACGGTTGCTCCTCGCAACAGCAAATGGTAGCCAGAATTCACCAACCGGCGCGGCCACCTATCGGCCATCAAAATTGACGCCGACCGGACTCCGTAATCGTCGCGCTACAGCATCGCGCCTTTCCCGTAATGGCCGGGACTGGCACCACCTTTTGGAGCTGTGTGGCCTGGTTGAAGCGCGCGTGATCGATCTCGACGGGGTATACGATCCCTGTCGACCAAACGATCGATTGTTGTTGGGCATGAAGGGCAGCATCAGCGAGTTTGAGCTTGGCATTTTGCGAACACGCATGCTTGACGCGGCGCGCGCCAAGGCAAGGCGGGGAGAACTGCGCCTCAGTGTTCCGATCGGCTATATCTGGCACCGCGAATACGGCCTGGGGCTGGATCCCGATATCCGGGTACAGGAGGCGATCCGCCTCATCTTTTCGCGTTTCCGCGAGCTTGGCAGCGCCCGCCAGGTGCTGATTTCGCTGACAGCTGACAATTTCCATTTTCCCCGCCCTTCTGACGGGCGCAAAACGGTGTGCTTCGATTGGGTGCCGCTTCGCAGAAATAGCTCGTCATCGCGAGTTTCTTCTGAAGTGTCGCAAAGGCAGAAAATTCCGTTCCCCGGTCAAAGGTGATGCTCTGACGCAGGGAAAGGGGCAGCATGTGCAAGTGGTGCTGGATTCCCGACATGACGCCGGCAGAAAGCCGCCTGGGATTGCGGGCGACGAC
>NZ_JPPQ01000069.1:849122-851889 GCF_000743655.1 Sphingobium sp. ba1 | reverse complement strand
TAGACCCGCCGCGCCGGCGAATAGGCGTCCTGCGGCGGGATGCGCAGCGTGGCGATCGGCTGGTGTGGCGACAGCTCTTCGGGCCAGAGCACCGCCGCGTCCTCGACAGGCATCTTGTCGAGATCAGCGCAAAGTTGGGCGCGCAGTTGATACTCAGCACCCTGGTCGCGGAAATGCTCGACAACCAGATCGCGCATCGTGGAATCCTCCACTGTGCCGACGTCCTTGCCGGTGAGCGCGCGGACATTGTCGGAAAGCGGCGCGGCGCTGATCTTGGCGATGTGATCGCCAAAGCGGATCGCCGCCATCGAGTGATAGGTCTCGCCGAGCAGATGGTCGTTGTCGCGCGCGAGCCCGCGCAGCGTCGCGCCGGGCTCGACGCCGACCGCTTCGACCGCGGCTTCCACGCCACGCGCCACCCCGGCCATGGCGCGTTGGAGGAAGGCGGGGTTCTGCGCATTCTTCTCCAGAAGGCCAATGAGCTGGCGATATTTGCCGATCGTGCCGAAGCTCAAGACCGGTATGTTGACCAGCAGGAAATCCTGATTGCGGCCCTGGTCGTCGGGCAGAAGCCGCTCTCCCTCCACGCCGATGACCTTGATCGCCATGCCGCGTGGGGCGGGGATGGTGTCCGAGTGGATATCTCCGGGCGCTGATGAGAGGCGGATCACCACGGAATAGGTGGCCGGGCGAGCGAAAAGCCCCTGGCGCAGATGCTCCGGCAGTTCCGGGACGACGAGTTCGCCCTTCAGGAACCCGTGGCTCTTGGCATGGGCGTCGCGCACCGCATGCCGATGGCGCTCGAACGCCTTGCGGTTGGTGCTCGCCATGATTTCGAGGATTTCGGCGGTGAGCCGCTCCTCGTCTTCGCCGAGCACTTCGACGCTGGTGGAGTAGGGGATATAGGTCTCAGCCAAGGGCGATCCTTCGAACCGGATTTTCGTTGCATTCGAGATATCAGGTGATATCTGGTTTTACGGTGAACGCCGACATGGGTAAAAGGTTTCCATGCCGTGCTGAATTGGAGGTCGATCGCTCATGCGCCTCACGCGAGAGGAAACGCAGCGCCAGACGCGGGATAAGCTGCTCGCCGCAGCACATTCGTCCATTGTGGAAGAAGGGGTGGCAGCCATGTCGATCCGCAACATCTGTAGTGCAGCGGGTCATTCGCAGGGGGCCTTCTATTCGAATTTTGCAAGCAAGGACGATCTGCTGGTCGAGATTCTGCAGGCTCATATCCAGGACGAGGTCGTGCTTCTGCGCGATCTGGTCGCCCACTGCTCCGGCGATGATATCGAGGCGACTCTGCAAGTGCTTGCGGCGCGGCTGGCTAAGCTGGCTGACGAACAGCATTGGTCGCTGCTTTCGATCGAATTGCAGCTTCATGCGCGGCGGGACCCCGCGTTCGCTGAACGGCATCGCGAAGGAAAGGCCGCCTGCCACCATTTGTTCGGAGAACTTGTGGCGGATCTGACGCGGCGCTTTGCGCTTCGGCCTGCCTTGCCGCCGCTGCAGACCGGGATCGGCCTCTATGCACTGTGGATGGGACTGGCGGTCCAGGGCGATGTCGAAGGCGCTATTCCCCGAGAGCAAATGCTTGTCGGCTTCTTTCGCGCGATGGCAGGCCTCGATGCGCCATCCACCCGGTCATGAGCCTTCCTGGCGAAGGACGCCGCAGGATCGGCTGCGATGCTTCAGGCGTGCCCTTGGCTGGAAAAGTGGACGAACGTCGGCGCTTCCATATCCGTTTCCAGGCAACCGAAGAAGACATCGATGAACTCGGCCATGTCAACAATGCGGTCTGGGTGACCTGGATTCAGGATGTGTCGGTGGCGCACTGGCTGACAGCCGCGCGTCCGAGGGATGCCGACACCTATGTTGCTATGGTGCTCAGGCACGAGGTCGATTACCGCGGCAATATCCGGGCGGGCGAAGAGACCTTTGCCATAACCTGGGTCGAAGGGAAGCCGCGCGGAGCGAGATACGCCCGGCGCGTCGAGTTCAAAGACAGTAACGGTCAGACGCTCGTCGCGGCCCTGTCGCAATGGGTGCTCATCGAGAAAGCTACCGGCAAGCTGGTTCGCGTGCCCGCCGAAGTCGCTGCGCCGTTTCTCTATGAAACCCGACGCAAGGAAGAGAATGAATGAGCGACATCCTGAAAGTGACGGTGCTAGGCACCGGTGTCCTCGGCAGCCAGATCGCCTTCCAGGCCGCCTATAGTGGCTTTGACGTTACCGCTTATGAGATCAGCGACGAAGCACTCGACCAGGCGAGGCATCGGTTCGAAACGCTTGTAGAAACCTACGTGAAAGAGGTGACGGGTGCGGCTGACGGCAAGGCAGCCGAAGCTTCGAGACGCATCACGCTCACCGCCGATCTTGGGGCTGCGGTTGCGAATGCCGATCTGGTCATCGAAGCGGTTCCGGAAGTGCTCGAGATCAAGCAGGCGCTCTACGAGAAGCTGGCGGCGCTCGCGCCTGACAGAACGATCTTCGCCACCAATAGCTCGACTTTGCTGCCGAGCGACCTCAAAGCCTTCACCGGCCGCCCGGACCGTTTCCTGGCGCTGCACTTCGCCAACAGCATCTGGAAGTTCAACACTGCCGAGGTGATGGGTACGGACGACACCGATCCGGCCGTGTTCGATACCCTGATCGCCTTCTCCTCCGCGATCGGCATGGTGCCGATCCCGGTGCGCAAGGAAAAAGCGGGCTACGTCCTCAACTCCCTGCTGGTGCCGTTCCTGAACGCGGCCACCGATCTGGCT
>NZ_JPPQ01000069.1:841238-849112 GCF_000743655.1 Sphingobium sp. ba1 | reverse complement strand
GTAACACGATGGCCTGGTTTTACGCCGCCGAATGGCCGACTTTTGCTCCGCCGTTGACAAATAAGATATGAACGAGGGCAATCGGCCACAGCAGCAACCCGTAGACGAACCATGATGCGACCGACTGGCCCCGCGAGTTGGCAATCATAGCCACAATGCCAGCCATGATTATCCAGAATACAAACAGGTCCATTAACGCTCTCTCTATTTGTAGGTTTGGGGCTATACTATTTGACGAAGACCACTGCAATCGGTCGGCAGCGGGCTAAGGGCCTCCTATATTTCACGATGTGGCCGCGCATCTCTTGACCGCTTCTATCTGATCTTCAGCCCTCATGCTAAAACCCTTGCCGACCTCAACAAAGCGCACGCCATTGCGCTCGGAAATCTTGACGGATGCGTAGACCCCGCCGCTGCCGTTGCCAGTCGTGATGATGGTTACGTCCGGGCCACGAATGACGGACGGCAGACCGCTTGGACTGAGTTCAATTCCTAAGCACAATTCTAGTTCGGCAACCGATCGCGTGCTCTCGAAAGCCGCACGAGGGGGGTGCGACCAGACTTGCTTTAGCCTCTCTTATTCACCGGGCTGCTGCGTGATGGCTTAATCCGGGACGGGGTGGCAGGCTGAGGCGGCCAGCGCGAGTTGCCCTGTGGCGACTATTTCATCGCGTTTGGCCGAGAGGTTTGCGGGGTTTCTGGACAGGGTGGATCGATCTGCGGCCGCGCCGCGCCGTTCAGGTCGGCGCGGGTTTGAGGGCGCGGGCGATATGCTGGAAGATGTCGGCGTCGGGGCAAGCGCTGGCGAAGGCGATGCGGATGCGACTGGCGGTTTCGACGACGCGGGCGGCGACCTTGATGAGGCGGATGCGGATGGTGGCGAACTCGGCGTTCCTCAGCGCTGCGGTGGCGGGCACGGCCTGCCGCAGCTTCCACATCAGCCAATATGCGGCGGTGTGGAGGATGAGGCGCATCTGGTTGGCATTGGCCGATCGGCACGAGGTGCGATCGCTCTTCAACTGGGTCTTGTGGAGTTTGATGAGGTTTTCGGCCTGGCCACGAGCACAATAGAGCGTGTCGTAGATGTGCTCGGCGCTACCAAGCTCGATCGAGGTGACGACGAAGCGGATATCGAGGCCCATAGTGCTGGCTTCGATCCGCGCGACGACCCTGCGTTTGGTCGGCCCCCAGGATTTGGCGGCGTAGCAAGTCTCGGCATAACGGCGCAGCACGCCCAATCCCTGCAGCGCCCGGTCGGTGGCACAGGCATCGCCGCGATTGACGATGACGGGATCGGCATGGAGCGCCTTGTTGCCGGGCAGGCCGAACACATAGTCGATGCCGTTCGCCTCGCACCACGCCATGATCTCGGGGCGGCCGTAATGGCCATCACCGCGTAGCGTGATGCGGGTATTGGGCCAGTGGCGGCGGATGCGCCGGATCAGCCGACGCACATGGCCTGCCGTCTCGACCCCCGATGGGCTCTTGCCGGTGCGCAGCAGCATCGCCACCGGACGTCCAGTCGCGGTGTCATAAACATGGATCGGCAGGAAGCAGCGCTCGCCATAATGGCCGTTCCAGAAGGAGAGCTGCTGGCCGCCATGGACGACATCAACCGTCTCATCGATATCAAGCGTCACCGCGACCGGCGGCACGGGATAGCTCGCGCAGTAGAGATCAACGAGCGCGCCTGTCAGACGCACCAGTTCGCGCGTCGTCGGCGCATTCTCCCAGCGGCTCATCGTTGGCTGGCTTGCCAGGCCGATCACGCCGCCGGGCAGTTTGCCGAGCGCCAGCTTGAACCCAGGATCGTGACGCAAACTGTCGAGATCATCGGCATCCTCATAGCCGCAGGCGATCGCCAGCATGCGAGCGCGCAGGATGTCGTCGAGATCGTGGACGACGCGGCTCTGGTCGCGAGGGTCGCAAATGCAGGCGGCAAGCCGTTCCGCAATGCCAAGCTGTCGCTCGGCCTGCGCCAGCAGCAATACGCCACCATCGGATGTCAGCCGACCGCCGTCGAAGGCGGCGGTCATTTTCTTGCGGCAAATCGCTGGGAATGAGAAACCGAGGAGGCTATCATCTGCCATGGCGGTCGTGGCACTTTCTGTCCGGCGTAGAGGGATGATTTAAGCACTCTTTCTCTACTCCAGATCAGTAACTTACGCCACGTCCGCCAACCCCATCCCATGCCGCCGGTGAATAAGACGGGTTAGATTATCCGCTAGACTCGGATCTGCCGGTGCCAGAATAGCTAAAAATGTTATAATGAGCTTTCGCATGGCCCGCCTCCAGCTGTGTCAGAGGCACATCCCGGCTAATAGCCGGGCGTTCAGAACTCGGCACGTAGCACCAAGCGCCGCCGCCTTTGGGCAAGCCTTGGACATACGCGACGGCCACCCGGCCGAGATAACTCGACCGGCTACGTGACTGCCGGGGTTCTGAAGCCCCACGCGCGGGACAGACCGTGCGCAGTGCTGGAGTGGCAGATTGAGGTCGTGACCGCAACAGAGAAGGCTATCGGAGAATTTCAAGGGGAAAATCGCGCTGGTTCACGCTGGTCCACGCAGTATCCGGCCTAAAACAGTAGGTTCGCGCCTGATATGACTTGGTCCACCAACAACAAAGGATGAGACCATGAGTGAGATTTTTGTGAACGAGCGGGAAGCCGCAACTCGGCTGGGACTAGCACCGGCTACACTGAGTAGGTGGCGCTGGGCGGGCAAAGGTCCCGCATCAAGAAAGTTTGGTGGTGCGGTGCGTTATGCGGTCAGCGATCTTGACCGGTTTGCTGAGAATCCTGGAGGCCAGTCATGAGCGCGGATGTAGCTGAACATCGAAACAATAGCTGGGAGAGCCATCAATACGAAGGTGGCGAAATGATCTGGGGCCGTCCCAGCGACGAGGACGAAATGTGGGGCGATGACGACTCCATTATCCACGGTCCCGAGGCGTATGAGTCCAGATTTGCTCCGGGCTTTGTCGGCGTATTAGACCTATATCCCGGCGACAATGCATATCACGCATTGCACCACACGAAGCGCCTTCTCACCCAACTAGAAAAGCGCACGGGTGAACGTGGATGCGTTCGGCGTGAGTGTTTTATTCCCGACGCGGAAAGCCGATTGTTAGTGACGGGGTTAAAACCGGGTTCAAAGGGGCGGCTTTCGACTTGGATCGATCTGGAACTTGGCCAGTCGTTGTTTCTAGGATTGGTTTTTGACGACGCTGATAAAAGGGCCGCAGGCCGGATTGCCCGCTACCTCGAGAAGCGTGGCCACGGGAGATTTATCGTTTTCGTCGACATCGAAGATTTGATGTGGGTGAAGCGGGTAGAATTAGCGCCAGGGGTACACAGCCTGTCCAGTCCGCCAACATCGCCGGAGCTTCGGTGACATTCAAGCTAGAATGGTCGATCCGACCGAACCGCCCTTTCAAAATCGAAATGTTGGAGACGTTGCTCTATAGGAAAACGAATTTCTGAATTTTACCCCCCTTCAGATATATATGTTCTTGTTACCTATATATATTATTTCGATTATCTGCCTCTCCTCCTCCTCCTCAAAAAAATTTATTATATATAAGGAAGGGGTATAAAATTCAGAAATTCAATTTCCTATAGAGTAGCTAGCCATGCCTTTTCCTCGATCTGACGATCTTCAAGCCGTGTATGACCTCGAAGTCGATCAGGAGTGGCGACTTTCGCCCGGCGACGGGGAAACGGTGGAGCAAGCGTTCGCTCGATTAAAGCTGCGGACCGCCAAATATGCCACCAAAGATCGATACTATCGGCTAAAGATTGAATTTGATGAAATCGTAATACAGAGAATATCGAAAGAATTTCGTGGAAAGCTTTGCGATTTTCTCAAGATGGAATCAGGCACTCAAATTTTACTTAAAACAAATCCGACAGAGGAAGATTTTAAGAAAGCTAGAAACAAAGCCGAATATCTTTGTGAATATTACACATCTAATCGGCGCGATCGCAAGGGATACTACGAATCACATAAGGACAAATCAGGTAGACTAATCATGTATTGCGCAATTAATGCTATGGGGGAGCGTAAAGAAGGCCTGTCTGAGGATTGGTGGAATTGGCCGATGGTCCATCTTTGGGAAGGTGAGTGGAAGTGAATGCTCTCCCGTTTTGCGCGATTACCGTTCAGGCGCCGCAGAAGGCTCGTGGGGCGCGATTTCGTTTTTTGGCACTCCAGGTAGTCGACCGCCTTGATTGTGACTCACAGGGGCTCCTAGAGGCTGTCACGGCCCTTTAACCCGCCGCACCTTTGTTGTGCTGGCCACATTGGAAACCCTTACCGCCACTCCGGCCCGTCGCGGGCAAATTTGCTTCCCGCACCGAAATAGCAAGCTCTCGCCCTACGACGGCCCTTCAATCGGCCGTTCGTCGTTGCGACACAAAACTAAGGTCATTATTCGACCGGTTGAAAGGGCCGTGTGGCAATAGCAGCGTTTCCAGAATGCCCAAGAATCGAAAATTGCGAAAAATAACTCCGCTGGTTTTCATCGACTATTGCTTATATGGCTGATTTATATAGGAAAAAATCGTGTTACCCTTGCTCTGAACGATCCATGCGGTTTAGACAGTCTCGCTCGTTGATCGTTTGAAGGCCCAGTTGGTCGCGAAGCAGGCAGTGAGCAAGAAAGTTCAACGTGAGCGCCGTTCGCGATGCGAGCGCGATACGACTAACAAAAAGGGGCTCAAATTCTGAGTGTGGGGACAACCGTGGGGACACATGCTTCGATCTACCTGTTTATGCAGCTATTTCAGGATTTTACATCGGATCGTTGGCGGAAGCGGTGGGATTCGAACCCACGGTGAGCTTGCACCCACGGCGGTTTTCAAGACCGCTGCCTTAAACCACTCGGCCACACTTCCGTTGTCCCGCTTCCTAGCGCGCCGGACGGCGTTGCCAAGCGCAAAAATCGTCGATCGATCGGTTCATCCCTTTCTTGGGGCCGACGCGCCATTAAGGGATTCACCTCGCCTCCTGCCTGTGCAACAACGGGGCTATGGGAGATTCTTTGCATACATCCATATTTTCGCTGCTGCTTGGCCTGACTGGCGTCGCCGCCTGCAGCGTCGCGCCGACCCCGGCCGTGGCGCAGGACAACGCGGCGTTCCGCGCTTATCTCGACAGCATCCGGCCCAAGGCGCGGGCGATGGGGATCAGGGATGCGACGCTCGATGGCGTGTTTGCCACGCTGACACCCAATCTGCGCGTCATCGAACTGGACCAGAGCCAGCCGGGTGGCGGCGCTTATTCGCCGATCCCGAATTTCGAGCCTTATCGCGTGAAACATGTCGATTCCGCGCGGATCAATCGCGGCCGGATTGCCTATCGTAACAATCGCGCGCGTCTCGCCCTGATCGAGGCGGAAACCGGCGTGCCCGAAGAAATCATGGTCGCGATCTATGGCCATGAGACCAATTATGGCTCCTATACTGGCGACTTCGATCTGATCCGTTCGCTCGCGACCCTTTCGTGGGAAGGGCGTCGGCGGACGCTGT
Organism: Sphingobium sp. ba1; assembly: GCF_000743655.1. Classification (NCBI taxonomy): domain Bacteria; kingdom Pseudomonadati; phylum Pseudomonadota; class Alphaproteobacteria; order Sphingomonadales; family Sphingobiaceae; genus Sphingobium; species Sphingobium sp. ba1. Next base: position 843,582 of record NZ_JPPQ01000069.1, on the reverse strand, counting down.
TCGAACCCGAATTGCTGGCGACGCTCAAGATGTTGGACAATGGCGTGCCGCGCAGCCGCCTGGTCGGCAGTTGGGCAGGCGCAACGGGCTATCCGCAATTCCTGCCCAGCGTCTATCTGCGCCTGGCGCGCGATGGCGATGGCGATGGCAAGGCCGACATCTGGACCAGCGAGGCCGACGCCCTGGCGTCGATCGCCAATTATTTCGTGCAGTCGGGCTGGCGCGCCGGGCAACCCTGGGGCGTGGCGGTCAATGTGCCGAGCGGTTTCAACCGCGCGGCCGTTACGGCCCGGACGCAGCCAGCACGCTGCCCGCGCGTGTTCAACCGGCATAGCCGTTGGCTGACCATCGCCGAATGGCGCAAGATGGGCATGTCGCTGGCGCGGGACAGTTGGCCGGCCGACAGCGTGATGGCGACGCTGCTGGAGCCGGATGGGCGGGGCAAGACCGCCTATCTGCTGACCGGCAATTACCGCGCGATCCTCGACTATAATTGCTCCAATTTCTACGCCCTGTCCGTGGGGTTGCTGGCCGATGCGGTCAAACAATAGGGCAGGTGCGCCGTCAGCGGCAGCCGGCATGCTGCTGGTGCTGGCCTCCTGTGGCGCAGAGCCACCACTGGCACCACCGACGACCACGCCGCGCCCGGTGCCACAGATGCCGATGGTCGCCGACGAGCCGGTCACGATCGGGGCACCTTACACCGTGGCGGGCGTCACCTACACACCCGAAGACGCGCCCAATTATGACGCGGTCGGCTATGCCGGTTGGTATGGGGAAGAATTGCAGGGCAACAAGACCGCCAACGGCGAAGCCTTCATGCCTATGGCGATCACCGCCGCACACAAGACCTTGCCTTTGCCCAGCTATGTCGAGGTGACCGCGCTCGATAGCGGCAAGACCATTTTGGTGCGCATCAATGATCGCGGGCCATTCGCCAATGATCGGCTGATCGACCTGTCGCGCGGCGCGGCGGAGCAATTGGGGATCATCGGAGCCGGTGCAGCGCCCGTACGGGTGCGCCGCGTCAATCCGCCGGAGCAGGATCGCGCTCTGCTGCGCGCCCACCAACGCGCCGCCGAACGACTGGAAACGCCCGCCGCGCTGCTGGCGCCTTTGCGGGCCAAATTGCCGCCGCGCCAGCCAGTCGCCAGCGCACCCCTATCGCCCAAAACGCACCCGACGTCCCCCGCGCCACCCGTCACGACCAAGGGCGGCTATGTCGTCCAGGTCGGGGCCTTCTCCTCCCGCAACCGCGCAGAAACGCTCGCCAAACGCATCGGCGCAACCGCCATCGAGGGCGGCAGCCTCTGGCGCGTGCGCTTTGGCCCCTATCCTACCCGAACCGCGGCGCAGGCGGGCGTCCGGGCCGCCGCAGCAGGGGGCTTTGAGAATGCGCCCATCATCGCTAATGACGCCCGATAGACCCGGCGCAGCGCCGCACGATTCCATTCCATTGAAGGCAGTGTCATGAACAAGTCCGTTGCAGTCCTCCTCTTCGCCGGGCTGTTGACCCAGCCCCTGACTGCCGCCGCGCCGCCCTACACCAGCGAAGCGCCGATCGCTTATATGAAGGATCTGTCGTCGGGCGCGGTTCTCTTTAACAAGGGTGGCCAGACGCGGATGCCGCCCGCCTCCATGGCGAAGATGATGACGGCGCATGTCGCCTTCCGCCTGATCCAGCGCGGCGAATTGAAGCTCGACACGATGTTCACCGTGCGCCCGGAAACCTGGAAACAGTGGCACGGGCCGCAGGCCGGGTCGACCATGTTCCTCTCAGCGGGTGAGCAAGTCTCGGTGGAAAATCTGCTGCACGGCATCGTCACCCTGTCGGGCAATGATGCCTGCGTGGTCCTGGCCGAAGGCATTGCGGGCACCGAACAGGCGTTCGTCGCGCAGATGAATGAAGAAGCCAAGCGGCTGGGCCTCAAGAACAGCCATTTCGGCACCAGCAATGGCTGGCCGGACGAAGGCGTGACCTATGTCACGGCCGAAGATCTCGCCAGCCTCGCCCAGGCGACGATCGAGGAAACGCCCGACCTCTACAAGCGCTTCTATGCCGCGCGCTCCTTCACCTGGGGCAAGACGATGGGCGGGGCCGACATCAGCCAGGGCAATCGCAACCCGATTTTGGGCAAGATCGCCGGGGCGGACGGCCTCAAGACCGGGCACACGCAGGAAGCGGGCTATGGCTTTACCGGGTCGGCCGAACAGGATGGTCGCCGCCTGGTCATGGTCGTCGCCGGGCTGACCAGCTTCAATGGCCGCATCGGCGAATCGGTGCGCTTCATGGACTGGGGCTTCAAGGCGTGGAAGGCGCAGCCCTTGTTCAAGAAGGGCGCGG
>NZ_JPPQ01000069.1:839712-841228 GCF_000743655.1 Sphingobium sp. ba1 | reverse complement strand
GGTCATCGCGCTGCTCAGCCTTGCCGCCGGGCATTTCGCGGCGCGCCGCCTGCGTCGCCGGGTCGAAACGGTCAACGCCGCCTTCGCCGCCGTACGCGCCGGGCGCATCACCGCGCGGGCGCCGGGCGCTGGCGAAAATGACGAGCTGGCCGAACTGGCCGCCAACACCAATGCGATGCTCGATCAGGTCGAACGGCTGATCGAGGCGCAGCGCGCCGTGTCGGACCAGACCGCGCATGAAATCCGCACCCCGCTCATGCATCTCGACACCCGCATCCTCAAAGCCATGCAGGGGACGCAGGACGAGGAATTGCTGCGCACGCTCGACCAGTCGCGCGGTGAAATACGCAATGTCGTGCGCCTGCTCGATTCGCTGCTCGACATTGCGGGGACGCAGGCGATGCGCGGCGACCTGCGCGGCCTGCTCGATACCAATCTCAGCGAGATTGCCGACAATCTGGCCGACCTCTACGGCGCGAGCGCGGAGGAATTGGGGATCGGCTTCCACGCCCGCATCGCGCCCGGCGTCATGCTGCGCGCTGACCCGATGCAGATGACGCGCCTGCTCTCCAACCTGCTCGACAATGCGTTCAAATATGTGCCGAGCGGCGGCAGCGTGTCGCTTACCCTGTCGGTGGGACCGCATATCGTCGTGCAGGATGACGGACCCGGCATCCCCGCCGCCGATCGCGATCGCGTGTTCGAACGCTATGTCCGGCTCGACGGCGCGCAGGGCGGGGGCCATGGCCTCGGCTTGTCGCTTGCCAGAGCGATCGCACAGCGGCATGACCTTTCCCTTCATGTGGAGGACGCCGTGCCCGGCGCGCGTTTCGTCGTCCAGCCGGAGGATGATTGATGATCAGGCTGTTGCCCGTCTTGCTGCTCGGCGCTGCACCTGCCGCGCCCGCGGCGGACATGCGACCTGCCGATCCGGTGCTGCGGACCTTGCTGGAGGGCGATGCCGCCCATGCCAGCGGCAACCACGCCGCCTTGCTTGACACCGTCCAGACCTTGAAGGCGCTTGGTGCAACCCCGGCCGAGGGGCAGGAGGATCTCGCCGACCGCTGGACGCATGAAGCGCAGGCGCATGGCGCGGCCCCCTCCACGCTCGCCTTTCGCGGCCGTGCGCTTGGCCCGGCCTATCGGCGCGGGTCGCTGGTGCCCGGTGGTAGCGTGACGATGCGCCAGCTGTTCCTCGGCGGCCAACGTGCGCAGATATCGGTCGCACCCGCAAATGGCAGCGCCGCGAACCTGTCGATCCGCGTCCATGGCGCGGATGGCGAAACGCTCTGCGCCAAGCCGGTCGGCGGGCCGCAGGCCGATTGCGCCTGGCTGCCGCTTTTTACCGATCGCTATGACATCGTGATCGAAAATGGCGGCAAGGCAGCCGTCGGCTTCTACCTCATCATGCGCTGAAAAAGCGCTCAGTCCGCGTCCGGGTTACGGAAATTGAGCCGCCGCGTGACGGTATAGTCCAACACCCCCACCAGCAGATAGCTGATCCATTGCTTGATCA
>NZ_JPPQ01000069.1:836870-839702 GCF_000743655.1 Sphingobium sp. ba1 | reverse complement strand
GTCGCCGCCTCGCCTGAACCGCCGTCGCTCAGCGCAGGCGGGTCTGTGCCGCCGCCAATCGCCGCATCATCCGCAGGTCACGGTCCGACAGGGCCAGCGCCGTATCGGTCCAGGTCGTCACGATATCGGTCAGTTCGTCCAGCGTCATCGGATTGACCCGCCGCCCGGCGCGGTTGATGCCGACATAACCGGCATGATGCGCCCGGTGATCCTTGATCCAGGCGACGGTCGCAGCTTCGCCTTCGCCTTCTTCGACGACCTGGGTCACGATGCCCATGTCGAACATTTCCTCGGCGCTATAGACGCGCCCATCGGTAATCATCTGGCGCGCCAGCACCGGGCCGACCCGGCGCGACAGGATGGAATAGGCGCCCATGCCGGGGAACAGGCCGAACAACACTTCGGGCAGGCCAAAGCGGGCCTGCCGTTCGGCGATGATGACGTCGAAGCACATCAGCGCTTCCAGCCCGCCGCCCAGCGCATCCCCCTGCGCCAGCCCGATATTGATGATGTTCATGTCGTTGCAATGCCAGATGCGATCGACGATCTCGCAACAGGCGATGCCATAGCGCAGCAGTGTGTCGCGGTCGCGGCGCTGGATGCATTCGGCGAACATTTCCAGATCACCGCCCAGGTTGAACACGCCGGGGAATCGCGACCCCAAAACCATGAATTTCAGCATCCCGCCCTTGTCTTCGAACAGGCGGCGGCTCTCGCGTTGCCAGGACATCGTATCGCGAATCAGGGACAGGTTGGAATTGGGCCGTTCGAGCGGCGTCATGAACGCCCACAAAGTCCCCAATTCCGCGTCCCACCGCACATCGATCTGCCCCAGGTCGAACAGGGTGGAGCGCGCAATATCCTCTACAAGCGCCCGTTCCGCAGCGTCTTCGGTAACCATATTCCTCTCGGCGGCCATCGGTTTCGCCCCTGTTTCGCTCGCGGAATTAAATTGTCCTGAATCAATCATGTGCGCCCCCGATTTTTCGTTGGGTCTCAACAAAACAGGCCGGTAAGCCGGATGCAATCGGCGGTTCACTCGACCGCGCCCGTTAACCATCTTTATACGCAACTGTTGCACCCCGGTCGCCCAAAAATAAGGTTATGCACGCGGATAGTTGCGATATTGCAACAAAGTGCCCTGTCGGACGATCGTAAAGATGGGTCACAAGCATCTTGTTAATCTTTGCCGATTATCTCGGCTGTCATGCGTCGAGAGCGATCCGATCCCCAAATGGCCACCCTGGCTTTGCACGACCACACGGGCGCGCATTGGCCCTTGCGCCTTTCGACCGACTGCCTGCGCTTCATCGGTCCCTATCGCCGGGTCGAAGGCTTCAATATCGACGCTCTCGCGCTGTTCGAAGGCGTCCGCAAGGCGGGTTGAACGCCTGCACGTTCGCTCCTAGAGCGCGCAGATGACCCAGCCCCGCTTCTCCTTTTCCATCGCCGCCACCGACGGCAAGGCCCGTACCGGCGCAATCAGTATGCGCCGGGGCGAGATCCGCACGCCCGCCTTCATGCCGGTCGGCACCGCCGCCACGGTGAAGGCGATGCGCCCGGCCGAAGTGCGCGCCGCGGGTGCCGACATCATCCTGGGCAATACCTATCATCTCATGCTGCGCCCCGGTGCCGAGCGTATGGCGCGGCTGGGCGGGCTGCATGGTTTCATGGGCTGGGACCGGCCGATCCTGACCGATAGCGGCGGCTATCAGGTGATGAGCCTGTCGGCGCTGACCAAGATGAGCGAGCAGGGCGTCGCTTTCTCCAGCCATATCGACGGGTCCAAGCATATGCTGACGCCGGAGCGATCGATGGAGATCCAGCGCCTGCTCGACAGCGATATCGTCATGGCCTTTGACGAATGTACCAAAAATGGTTGCACCCATGAGGAGGCGACCAAGTCCATGGAGCGCTCGATGCGCTGGGCCAAACGCTCGCGCGACGGTTTCGATGCTGGCGGCGACCATGCCGACCGCGCGGCGCTGTTCGGTATCCAGCAGGGATCGCTCGATGAAGGGCTGCGGCGGGAATCGGCCCAGCAGCTGATCGACATCGGCTTCGATGGCTATGCCGTGGGGGGGCTTGCCGTGGGGGAGGGGCAGCAGGCGATGTTCGCCACGCTCGACTTCGCGCCTGACATGCTGCCCGCCGACAAGCCCCGTTATCTGATGGGTGTGGGCAAGCCCGACGACATCGTCGGCGCGGTGGAGCGCGGCATCGACATGTTCGATTGCGTGCTACCGACCCGGTCTGGCCGCAATGGCCAGGCCTTCACCTGGGCGGGACCGCTCAACATCCGCAATGCCCGTTTTGCCGAAGATCAGGGACCGCTCGATCCGCGCTGCGCCTGCCCGGTCTGCACCACCTGGAGCCGCGCCTATCTCCATCATCTCGTCAAGGCGGGCGAAATGCTGGGCGCGATGCTGATGACCCAGCATAACATCCATTTCTACCAGGCGTTGATGCAGGGGATGCGCGATGCGATCGCGGCCGGGCAGTTTACGGCCTTCACCGCCGCCTTCCGCCGCGACTATCAGCGCGTACCGTCTAAGGAATGATCGTGATCGCGATGGCGTAGCTACCCGCCTCGCCATCATGGTCCAGCGCAGAGCGCAACTGGCGCGACAGGCCGGTCAGCACCCGGCCATAGCGTTCGGACAGGTGAACCGTCATGTCTTCCGACGCCCGCAGGCCCGACGACACGACACTCAGCAGCGCCCGATTGGCTTGCTCCGGCAACACATGCGCGGAAATCCGCATCGTCCCCTGGGGATCGAGCATCATCGCCAGTTCGACCAATTCGGTCAGCAGGAACGCGATCGGCACGGC
>NZ_JPPQ01000069.1:835064-836860 GCF_000743655.1 Sphingobium sp. ba1 | reverse complement strand
CCGCCCGCAGCAGGACTATCCCGCCGCTACCGTGGTCGAATATTGCTCCGCCGTTCTCACCCATGCGGGCTATGAGAACAAAACAAGGCCAAGAGCGCAAGAGGGGGTGACCATCAGCGCTGTGGATAAGCCTGTGGATAAATATCCATATGGAATATCGATCAGAGATTACCCGCCGCCACCACCGTAAGGGTGGTCACTACCACGTCCGCTATCTCGACCTGCGCAACCTGCATCCGATCGACCGTAGGCGGCTTGAATGGGCTGCATGGGCCGATCCCGACTTACAGTTGGCCGTAGAGCGCACCCGCGCCGATCTGATCGCCAATGGGTGGTCGTGATGATCCATCACAGAAAACAGGCGTCGCAGTCATATACGTTTAACGACATATTTGAGGTTAGTGATGCGCGACCAGCTACCGCATCTGACTTTTGCATCTTCGCAGATAGTCCACACGTCCAACTTTTGATGGACGACTATTATGACGAAGAAGACGACAAAATCATCCGCATCCATCCAACCACTGGCGCTACCCTGACGCGCGACATTCGACCGTTGACCATCGCTGGCCAGATCATCCAAGTTCAGGGCTGGTATCCCGCAGACGATGGTGACGCGATATTTGAGGCCGATGGTCTGGCCGTGATCGCGAAGGCGCAGAATGAGGCGCTACAGCGCCTTGCAGAGGCTACGGGGACGACGGTGGATAGGTTGACGCGCGATCAGCGGCGCAGTGCTCTGACGATGCCATAAAAAAGGGCGGGGAAATCCCCGCCCTCGTTTACAATGGCACGCCAACCGCTTCGACCACTTCACTGCTCACTTCGCTGATCGCGTAGCGATAGTGATTCTCGTCTTTTCTGCGTATCATATTGCGTAGCACACGCCCCGCCGAACCGAGTGCATCCGCCCGATCTTGCCCGAACCCCTCTACGGTTTCGTGACTGCCATCGTTCATCAGCATTACGATTTGCCAAGCGTAGCCATGCCAGCGCTTCGTTTTCTTGATTCGAATCTTGCGACCGTTTGAAAAGACAGCCGTGTATGATTTCAGCCTGCCTTGATTGTCAGGCGACCGCGCCGCTTTTTTTTTACGACTGTTGCCCCGACTTCATCGCCAGCAGCAGCCGCCAATTCCGCGTCCAGTTCGCCAGCCTCTACCCCAGCTTTCAATGCTTCGTAAAAGTCGCCCAGACGCTCCGCAGGCACCACAACATGCTCCTGACCGGTCAACTGCACGATGCTGCGGCCAAGGCGCAGGGAGGCGCGTGCAACGTCTGCCTTAACCTTATACAGCGACATACGCGATGGCTCCGCGCCTGCCGTGATGCTGGCCAGTGCGCCGTCGATTGCCTTAACGGCTTTCGCGCGACGGTCCATCACGGGATCGGTTTTAGGTTTACCAGCGTTCGCCCAAGCGTCTGGTTCGTTGATGATAAGCGACTGCCAACCTGATTTTGCCACGTCATTTCCTCCTGCGATAGTTCGTGAAACGACGTGTCACTTCGAAGTGGTATGGTTGTCAAGCCTCATTACGCGATATGGCTGCACCTTTTGATGACAAGACGGGTGCAAGGATGGTCGGCAATGGTTCGCCAGCAGGCCAACGATAGGCGACTGCACGGTTGCGTTCTATCCATGTTTCATTGACCGCATTGGACTGATTGCCGCCAAGAACGCGCAGCAGCCTACCATCTACGGACAGTCCGGTGATCAGTCCTACGTGGCCACCTCCGGGGCGCTGGAAGCGCGCTACAGCGCCAAGATATGGTTTGCTGACCTTGACACCCCAAGC
>NZ_JPPQ01000069.1:831659-835054 GCF_000743655.1 Sphingobium sp. ba1 | reverse complement strand
CCCCCCATGTCGAGGCGGATCATCATCTGCCGCTGCGGCCCGGCACCAATGTCGCGATGCTGACGGCGATGGCGCATGTGATCGTCACCGAGAAACTGTACGACGAAGCGTTCATCCGTGAACGCTGCGACTGGGATGAATTTGCCGACTGGGCGGAGTTCGTGGCGCAACCCGCCCGCTCGCCCGAAGCGATCGAGCCGCTGACCGGCGTGAAGGCGGACGAGGTGCGCGCCGCCGCGCGGCTCTACGCCACTGGCGGCAACGGTGCCATTTACTATGGCCTCGGCGTCACCGAACATAGTCAGGGCAGCTCGACCGTCATGGCGATCGCCAATCTCGCCATGGCAACCGGCAATGTCGGGCGCGAAGGCGTGGGCGTGAACCCGCTACGGGGGCAGAACAACGTCCAGGGTGCTTGCGACATGGGCAGCTTCCCGCATGAATTTTCGGGCTACCGGCACGTTTCCGACACCGCGACGCGCAGCCTGTTCGAACGGGCCTGGGGCGTGTCGCTCGATGCCGAACCCGGCCTGCGTATCCCCAACATGCTGGACGCCGCGACCGACGGGACGTTCAAGGGGCTGTTCGTGCAGGGCGAGGACATCCTTCAGTCCGACCCCAATACCCATCATGTCGCGGCGGGCCTCGCGGCGATGGAGTGCGTGGTGGTGCAGGATCTGTTCCTCAACGAAACCGCCAATTACGCGCATATCTTCCTGCCCGGATCGACCTTCCTGGAAAAGGACGGCACCTTCACCAATGCCGAACGCCGCATCCAGCGGGTGCGCAAGGTGATGGCCCCGCTCAACGGCCATGCCGATTGGGAAATCGTGCAACTGGTCGCCAACGCCATGGGCCTCAATTGGACCTATGATCATCCCTCGCAGATCATGGACGAGATTGCCGCGCTCACCCCTACCTTTGCGGGCGTCCATTATGACCGGCTGGAAGCGGAAGGGTCGCTGCAATGGCCCGCCAATGACGCAGCGCCCGACGGCACGCCGACCATGCATGCCGATGGCTTCGTGCGCGGCAAGGGCAAGTTCGTCGTCACCGACTATGTGCCCACCGACGAAAAGACCGGCCCGCGCTTCCCGCTGCTGCTGACCACCGGGCGCATCCTGTCCCACTATAATGTCGGCGCGCAGACGCGGCGGACGGCCAACACTGCCTGGCACCCGGAGGACAGGCTGGAAATCCATCCGTCCGACGCAGATAATCGCGGCCTCAAGGATGGCGACTGGGTGACATTGCGCAGCCGCGCGGGCGAAACGACATTGCGCGCGCAGGTGACCGAGCGGGTTGCGCCGGGCGTCGTCTATACGACCTTCCACCATCCAGAGACGCAGGCGAACGTCATCACCACCGACTATAGCGACTGGGCCACCAACTGCCCGGAATATAAGGTGACGGCGGTGCAGGTGATGCCATCCAACGGCCCCAGCGACTGGCAGCAGGATTATGCCAGCCAGGCGCGGATGAGCCGTCGCATCGCGCCGCTGGAAGCGGCAGAATAGGACCGGGCCGATGAGCGACGAACCCCAGATCATGTCCACAGCCGACCGGCTGGTCTATATGGCGCATCAGATCGCCCGCAATCTGGCGATAATGGGCGAGGCCAAGGCGACCGAAACCCTGGCCGAGCATTTGGCGAGCTTCTGGGATCCCCGGATGAAAGAGCGGATCATCGCCATGGCGCAGGAAGAGCCTGATCGCTTTTCGCCTGTCGTCGCGGCGGCGGTCGCCCGGCTTGCAGGCGGCAGGCCGGTGCCGCAGGATCAGGCGACGCCGTTCAACGCGGTGAATGAAGCCGGGCATTGCGACGCGGGTTGACCATCGCTACCCCCACCCGATGATGGACAGGCCAGCCGACAATGGGACGATGCGGTTCGACCGGCTGACGCCCGATGGTGCGACGCATCCGATTGATCGGGCGCTTGCACAGGAAATGCCGGTCGCGATCGAGCTAAGCGGCATCGGCTATGCGGTGCTGATGGCGACACCCGCTGACATCGATGATCTGGTGCTGGGCTTTGCGCTGGCCGAACGGTTGATCGAGCCGGGCGACGGGGCGTTCGCTGTCGATGTCCATGCAACGCTGCAGGGACTGGTGGCGCGCGCCACCCTGCCGCCCGAACGGGTCGAGCGGCTGCTGAACCGGGTGCGGCATCGCGCCTCGGATTCCTCCTGCGGCCTGTGCGGCATCGAAAATCTGGAACAAGCGATCCGGCCGCTGCCGCGCGTGACGGCGCAGGGAAGGGCCGACCGCGCCGCAATCTTCCGCGCACTGGCGGCGATGCGCGATCATCAGCCGTTGAATGCAGCGACCGGCGCGGTCCATGCCGCCGCCTGGGTCGGCGTGGACGGCGCGATCCGGTTGGTGCGCGAGGATGTCGGGCGGCATAATGCGTTCGACAAGCTGATCGGCGCTATGGCGCGCAGGGGGGCGGACTGGGACGGCGGCTTCGCCCTGCTCTCCTCACGCTGTTCCTATGAACTGGTGGAAAAGGCGGTGCTGGCCAACTGCCCCCTGCTCGTCACCATCTCCGCCCCGACGCAATTGGCGGCGGACCGCGCGGCGGCGGCGGGCCTGCCACTGGTCGTCCTGGCGCGGGGTGATGCGGTGCTAGCTTGCGGATTAAACTCCGATTTTTAGCCCGTCATCCCCGCGAAGGCGGGGATCCATCTCCCAAGCGTGGTGCTGGATGCAAAGGGTGGGAGATGGGTTCCCGCCTTCGCGGGAACGACAGTCACATTTGATTGCGAATATCACCGAAACACCCACTGCCGATTGAGGACAAACACCAAAGCCGGCGTCACGAACAGCATCGCCGGGATCGGCGACCAGGCGGGCCAGCCCATATGGGTGACGCATAGCCACACCCACAGCGCATTGAGTGCATAGCTGACCAAGGACACGGCGACGAATTTCGCCCCGCGCGCGGCATGGCCGTCATTCGCCCCCTGGCCGCGAAAGGTGAAGGCGCTGTGCGCGATATAGCCGATGACGACCGCCGCGCCATAGCCGATCAGATTGGCGATCTGGACATGCAGCCCGGCATAGGTGGCAAGGGCCCAGTAGATCGCGGCCTGGCAGGCAGTGACGAACAGGCCGGTGACGCCATAGCGCAGGATCTGCCAGAACAGCGCCCGGTGCTGCGGCGACACGCGTTGCGCGAATTTCATGGCTGGCCCCCGTTGCGCTTTGATGCGCAGCCTCTAATCCACGGGCATGACCTTGCATAGCGGCGAAACCCTGCGCGCCCGCGCCTGCCACATCGCGGCCTTCCTGTCCGTCCATGGCGCACGCCATTGGAAATGGCTGACCTTTCTGATCTGGATCGCCATTGCGGTGACGATGGTGGCGACGCGCTGGTCCGCCATTCACTGGCTGG
>NZ_JPPQ01000069.1:828835-831649 GCF_000743655.1 Sphingobium sp. ba1 | reverse complement strand
GCCTTCTTGCTGCCCTGCCAGGATATAATGGCGCGCAGCCGCGTCATCATCATCGCCCAGGGCGACGATCAGGTCCGGGTTCGACGCAATGTAACGCAAGCCGTCAAAATCGTCGGCCATTCGGCCTTCGCCATAGCCGTTTTTGATGAAATGCTCAGCCGCGGCCTCCACATCCGTACCAATCGCGCCGATCAGATCGCCATGGGACGCGACATATTGCAGCCCGTCGAACAGATCGTCGCTCCGTCCCTCGTCACGACCGCCCTGGATGAAATGGCGCGCCCCGGCGTCCGCTTCCGCCCCGAATGTCTCGATCAGATCGCCATAGGAGGCGATATATTGGAGTCCATCGAACAAGGCGTCGCTGCGGCCCTCGACAAAGCCGCCATCGATATAATGGCGTGTTGCCGCCTGCGTATCGGTGCCAAAAGCTGCGATCAGATCGTCATAGCCTGCGATATAATCGAGCACATCGAACTCTTTGGCATCGCGCCCTTCGGCAAAGCCGCTCGCCACATAATGCGCGGTCGCGCTATCTGCATCGGGTCCGAAGGCAGCGATCAAGTCCCCATAGCCAGCGATATAGCGCAACCCATCGAACGCCGACAAGCTGCCCGCCAGATCGGCACTTCCCAGCGCCTCGTTGGCAAAAGCGACATGTTCTACATTCACGATCCGCGAAGCGCCCTCTTCGCCTATGACGAAAGTCGAAGCGCCCGACACGAGATAGTTGTAACTTGCAGCGCCACCCGTAAGAACCAGCGTATCGAACCCATCCCCGCCGTCGACGATATTGTGGCCCGTCCCCGGCAGCAGGCGATCATCGCCAGCGCCGCCGTGAATTGTATCGTTACCTGCACCGCCCTCCAGCATATTGGCAAGCTCGTTGCCCTGAATGTCGTCACTGAACGCAGAGCCGACCACATTCTCCACGCTAATGAGACTATCGCCGCCGCCGCCGATCCCGATTGCACCAGAAAGGCCAAGAGTTACGGTTACGCCATTTGTGTACAAGGAATAGTCTATCGTATCGGTACCAAAACCACCGACGAACATGTCGGCCGCTTCGCCGCTGATCAGCCGGTCGTCCCCTTCCTCGCCCCGAAATGTGATAGAACTGCCACTTGATGTCACAACGTCATTGCCTGCACCGCCATAAATTGACAGCCTGACATCTTGTGTTGTGGCCACGATCCTGTCGTCGAAACTGCTCGCTCGTAATTCGGCTAGGCTCTCGATACTGATGATCGTTCCACCACCGATCACCCGCGCTGTTGCGCCGAGGAACTGGTGTGTAGAAATGTCTACGCCCGTCGTCGCGCCGCCGAACGAATAGTAGAGTGTGTCAGCGCCATCTCCTCCATCAACGTCGTCGCCTACACCTGCCCATATGGTGTCTGCACCCGCGCCTGCTGAAACGAAGTCTTTTTCTACGCCGACATCGGCTAGGGCCGATCCATCCTCATTCCTGCCGCCTGTATAGATCAAGTCGGCACCCGCGCCGCCAAACAGCTCGTCGGCACCTTCTCCACCGACCAACACGCTACCATAGTCCGTGCCTCGTATCAGGTCGTCGCCCCGACCGCCGGTCGCGACCCCGTTGCCATAATAACTGAAGTTCAGGGTAATGATGTCGTTACCGTCGCCGCCATCGCCACTCATCACATCGATCAGCCTGTCGTTGCCCGCACCGCCAAAGGCCGAACCGCCATAAATGATGTCGTCACCATCACCGCCATCAGCAGTACCGTAGTTCATCCGGATAATGTCGTTGCCGGCCTCCCCATATACCCTGGCGCCATATTGCGCTCCAGTCGCATCGACGGTGTCGTCTCCATCACCACCCCAGATCGCACCACCCCAACCAGAATAATAGTCTGCGATGATGGTATCATTACCACCGCGGCCGAATATGTCAGCACCGCTGGGATAATAAGTGTCGATAGAAGCGATGAAATCATCATATTCGCTTCCCTCCAAAAAGCCGATATTCTGGATGTTGGAAATGATTCCGCCGCCGATCGTTATCGACTCGCCGTTTTGCAGCGGACGAAAATCCGCAACCACGCCGGACGTCGCGCCCTGAAAACTAATAAAAAGCCGATTGCCGAAGGAATCATAGCTGCCGCCATCAATATGGTCGCCATAGCCCGCGAAGAAAAAATCGTCCCCCGCACCACCGATCAGCGTGTCGACATCCGCGAAGATATCATCGGAAACAACGCCGGCCAACAAAGGGAAATAGGGCGCCATCATATTGGTGGTCCGACCGAAGGAGAACAGCACATCGCTGCCGTCCCCGCCATTGAGACGATCTGCCCCTGCGCCACCGGCAATATTGTCAGCGCCCTCTCCGCCGCTCAACCAGTCATTTCCCCCCAAACCGGAAATATATTCGTCACTATTGTCGCCCGTATAGATGTCGTCGCCCGCACCACCCGTGAAATCCATCTCACCCTCCTCAACTCATTAAACCCATAACGCAGCAGCGTCATCGGCTTGAACTATCACTACCGCTCAGCCCGCCATGAACATGTCCGCGCCAGGAGCCACCACACGATGCTCAAAATAGCCCGTGTCGATATAATGTTCGGTCAGCGCATCGACGTCGCTGCCGAAAGCGGCAGCCAGATCAGGATTAGCCGCCGCATAGGCCAGCGCATCAAACCCGTCGACATCCCGGCCTTCTTGCTGCCCTGCCAGGATATAATGGCGCGCAGCCGCGTCATCATCATCGCCCAGCGCGACGATCAGGTCCGCGTTCGACGCAATGTAACGCAAGCCGTCAAAATCGTCGGCCATTCGGCCTTCGCG
>NZ_JPPQ01000069.1:823134-828825 GCF_000743655.1 Sphingobium sp. ba1 | reverse complement strand
ACCGTGTCGCCCGCCTGCATCTCGCCGATCCGCTTCAAACCGACATAGGCGGTGATGCCCGACCAGCCGAGCGCGCCCATATAGGCGGTCAGCGGCACGCTGGGGTCGACATGGACATTTTCGATCGCGAAATTGCCGGGGTTCAGGATCGAAAATTCCTCCCACCCGACAAAACCCCGGCCATAATCGCCTTCCTTGAAGCCCGGATTGCGCGACTGGATCACCCGGCCCAGCACCATGGTCGGGATGATGCCGCCGATCGGCGTCGCAGGCAGGTAGCTGTCGTCGCGATCGTCCAGCATCCCGCGCACGGCCGGATCGATGGCGAACACCTCGTTCTGGATCAGGATTTCGCCCTCTTCCAGTTCGCGCACCTGCCCTTCGACAAGGCGAAAATTCTCCGGCACGGGCACGCCATGCGGGCGCGAGGCAAGGACGATCTGGCGGTTCAGCAAGGCAGTTCTCCAGCTTGGGCGCGCGTTGGGCGCGTCTTTGACCCCGCTATGCCCTGCCCCAACCCCGCGCGACACTGGCGAAATGCACAGCTGCCCTGTGGCAAAAAGAAAGCGCGCGAAGCCGGGTGGCTCCGCGCGCTCCAGGAAGTCGCGCTATGGGAGAGGGGGAGATCAGCGCGAAGCGTATTGACGGCCTTTGCTGGCGACGGCCCAGCGTTGTGGTGTCGCACCGGGCGCGGCTTCGCGCACGAAACACTGGCCGCGACGCGACTGCACGATGCGGCAGGCGCTCATGGCGTCGGCACGGCTGGCAAAGCCGCTGATCGCCAGGCGGTGGAAAGTCTTGCCCTTCACGGTCGTCTGGCTGGTCAGCACGGGGAAGGCCGACAACATCATGTTGCCGCCCGCCATCTGCATCCATTTTTCCTTGGCGATGCCCGCGCTGTCATAAGCGCCCAGCTGGACCACCCAATTGCTCGCCCCATTGGCGACCGGCTTGATGAAGGCGACCTGCTGCATCCGCGCGGCAGGGCCAGCGGCGGCGGGCTGCGCCTTGGCGCGGGACTTGGGCGCGATCCGCTTACCCGACCGATCCTCGACGATGAAGTCGCGGACAGCGACCCGTACAGGCTTGGGGCTGGCTTTGATGACCGGTGCTGCCTCGACTACAGGCGCGGGCGCAGCCTCGGCGACCTGCACCGGTGCCTGCGTCTCGACGACCGGCATCGGATCGGCTTGTGCCATCTCGACCGGCGCAGCCGCGGCGGACGGCGACGACAATGCCAGCGCCACCGGTTGCCCCATATCATTGGGATCGATCGTCACGCCCATCAGCGCCGCGACACGCATCGGCGCCAGCGAAGGCTCCGCAATCTGCGCCCAGTCGGAAATCCGCTTGTTCGCGGCCAGCGGCTCCATGTCCATGCCCGCAACCATGCGCGCATCCTTCCAGCGACCGGCCAACGCATAGGCATAGGCCAGGTTCTGGCGCGTGCGCGCAGTGGCGGATGGATCGTGAATGGCTTGCGACAATATCCGCACGCCTTCCTGCGGGTCGCCGGCCATCGCCATGGCCAGGCCATAGTCACCGGCCGGAACCGTAGAGGCGTTCGTCACCAGCAGATTGCGCGCGGCGTCCGACCGCCCCTGCGCCACCTGCACCAGCGCCAGGCTGACGATCGTGCCGACGTCGCCATCGCCCAGCGTCATCGCATCGCTCAGTGCCGCTTCGGCCGAGGCAAAGCGCCCCGCCTGCACATAGGCACGGCCCAATAGCTGGCGATAGGCGCCATTGTCGGGCGCGAGTTGCACGGCGGCTTCGGCGGCGGCAACCGCCTTGGTCGCGTCGCGCGATGCCAGCGCCTTTTCCGCGATGGCCGCCTGCTTGGCGGGATCGCCCTTGGGCTGCCCGACCGATGCCGAAGGACGGAATGCCGCCCCGGTACAGCCCACCATCGTCGTGGCGACGAGCAGCGATGCGATCGCCGCCTTGCCGAATGTCGTGCGCTTCATATGCCTACCCACTTTCATGCCTTGTCGCCGCGCATCTGCGGCAGCTGCTGAGTCAGCCGGTCGATTTCCGGCAACGTGTCGATGAAGTCATCGAGCGCCTGCGTAACAATCTGTTGCGCCGACCGTCCCGTGACGGCGCAGGCAAGGCGCAGTTTCAAATGGCGTTCAGCCTCCAGCCGCAGCGTGAAGGCGGCCTTGCGGCCCGGAGCCAGTGCGGGTGCCGGTGTCGGCACGGCCTTCTTGCGCGTCGCAGGTGCGGCCTTGATCCGTTCGGCCAATTCCTCGCGTGCCAGCACGACCGGCGGCACAGCCACGGGCGTCGTCATCGGCGTCAGGCCGATCGCGACCGGCGGCTCTTCGACCGGTATCGGCACTGGCTCCACATCGAAACCCATGTCGTTCCAGCCCAGATCATCCTGCGGCACTGCATTGCCGACGGTGCGACCAAAGCCCATCATCGGGCGGCGCATCGCCGGTTGCGCCGCGCCCTTGCGCGCGAGCAAGCCCGACGTCAGCGATGCGAGCGGTTTGGGTTCGGCCATGACGCTTGCCTCCCTTACTGGCCGATCGCGCGGCGGCCGAAGCCTCCGCCGGTCGGGCGAGCCGCGACGGTGCCGACGCTGCCCTGGGGCACGGAAAAGACCGTGCGGCGGAAATTCTTTTCCAGCCGATCCGACACATAGGACCAGAGCTGGGCGACTTCGGCGGCAGAGCGTCCTCTGGGATCAACCTCCATCACCGTGCGTCCGTCGATCATCGACGCGGCGAAATCTGTGCGGTGGTGCAACGTCACCGGCGCGACCGTGCCATGTTGCGACAGGGCAACGGCGGCTTCGGACGTGATGCGCGCCCTGGGCGTCGCGGCATTGACGACGAAGAGCAGCGGTTTGCCCGCCCGCTCGCATAGATCAACGGTCGCGCCCACCGCGCGCAGGTCATGCGGGCTGGGCCGGGTCGGCACGACGATCAGCTCGGCGACGGAAATCACGCTCTGGATCGCCATGGTGATGGCGGGCGGCGTATCGATGACGGCCAGCTTGAAACCCTGTTGCCGCAATGTCTCCAGGTCGGCGGCCAGCCGCGCGACCGTGGTCTGGGCGAAGGCAGGAAATTCGGCCTCCCGTTCGTTCCACCAGTCGGCGAGCGAACCTTGCGGATCAATGTCGATCAGCACGACGGGACCAGCGCCTGCCATCTGCGCCTGCACGGCCAGATGACCCGACAAGGTGGTCTTGCCCGATCCGCCTTTCTGCGACGCCAATGCCAAAATCCGCAACGAATATCCCCCCAGAAAATCCAGTTCCGGTCGGGACTGCCACAACTGCACCTAAAAATTGGTTAACCCACGCTCGGCTTTGCTTGGGGCGAGGGGCTAGTCCAGCCAAGTCCCACCCGAACCTGCGCCTCTTATGCTAACGTGAATTTAACCTTGTTTGCGCATCACCAGCGCAAAGCTGTTCGCGCAGGAGCATGGGACTATGACGTATCTTTGGAAGAGCATGGCGCTGGGGTGCCTGATCGGCTTGGCCGCACCAGCGATGGCCGACGTCAAGGCAGGCGTCGATGCCTGGCAGCAGGGCGACTATGCCAAGGCGATCGGCGAGTGGCGTCCGCTGGCGCTCGCGGGCGATCCCGATGCGCAGTTCAACATGGGCCAGGCCTATAAGCTGGGTCGCGGCGTCCAGCCCGACCTGACGGCCGCGCTCGACTGGTATCGCAAGGCCAGTGCCCAAGGTCATTTGCGCGCCGAGGATAATCTGGGCCTGCTGATGTTCCAGCAGGGCGACCGCGCGAACGCCATGCCCTTCCTCCAGCGCGCGTCGATGCGCGGCGAACCGCGCGCGCAATATATTGTCGGCACGACCCTGTTCAACGGCGACCTGATCGGCAAGGATTGGGTGCGCGCCTATGCATTGATGACCCGCGCGTCGGCATCGGGCCTGCCGCAGGCGGCGACCAGCCTGACCGAGATGGACAAGTTCATCCCCGAAGATCAGCGCAAGCAAGGCCTGGCACTGGCCGCCAGCCTGGAGAAGTCGGAAAAGACGGGTGCGCTCGCCGCAGCGAGTCCTGCCCCGGCAAAGCCCGCGCCGATACGGTCCGCCACCTCAGCGGTGCGGACGACGGAACTGCCGCCCTCGACCATCAACCAGCCTGCCCCGGTTGCCACGCCGCCAGCGCCCCGGCCTGCGCCCAAGCCTGCGCCGCAGGTTGCAGTTGCCAAACCCGCGCCGCGCCCGGCACCGGCCATCCCCGCCCCCGCCGCATCGGGCGGCTGGCGCGTCCAATTGGGCGCGTTCAGCGAAGATGGCCGCGCCCGCGCGCTGTGGAACCAGATGACCGGCAAAGTCAGCGGCCTGTCCGCCTACCAGCCCTATCTGGTCAAGGCCGGCAATGTCACCCGCCTGCAGGCCGGCCCCATCGCCAGCAGCAGCGACGCCGCGCGCCTGTGCGCCAAGATCAAGGCCGCCGGTGCAGACTGCATGCCCAAGAAGATGTAACCCCGCGCCTTACTCGACCTGTTCCCCGGCGAAGGCCGGGGTCCAGTCCAGAGCGTGGAACTGGACCCCGGCCTCCGTGTTTTATCCCGTCTGTTTGTATAGAGTTGTTTGGAGTGGCTGCTGGATTGCGCCATCTTGCCAAGCGAGGATATCATGCAGATCCACTTGCACGCTAATGCCCGAACCACGCCCAAGACGCGGGCTTTGATCCAGTCGAGCGCGCTGTCGGTGGCGCAATTGGCCCGCCAGCTCGGTGTCAGCGAAACCACCGTGCGGCGCTGGAAAGCCAGAGATCGCGTCACCGACGGATCGCACACCCGGCATAGGCTGGGACAAAGCACCTCGCCGACCGACGAAGCGCTCATTCGCGAACTGCGGCAGGATATCGGCCTGAGCCTCGACGACATCGTCCAGGTCATGCAGCGGTGCGTCAATCCCACCCTCTCGCGCAGCGCCATCCACCGCTGCATGAAGCGTATCGGCGTGGCCCAAAGACCCCAGCCCGCAGCCCAGCCTAGCCCCAGCCGCCGCTTCCCCGATGACACACCCTGCGGCTTCATCCATATCGACCTCAAGCATCTCACCCGCCTGCAAGCCCAGCGCGCTTATGTGTTCGTCGCCATCGACCGCGCCACCCGCTTCGTCCATATCGAGATTGTCCGGCAACGCGATGCCCATAGCATCGCCGCCTGCCTCGAACGATTCCTCGCAGTCTTCCCCCATCAGGTCCACACCATCCTCACCGACAATGGGTCCGAGTTCACGGATCGCTTCGCCGTCGATATGAAGGACAAGCCCCAGGGCAAACCTTCAGGACGACATCCCTTCGATCGCATCTGCCAGGACCGCGCCATCGAGCATCGCCTCACAAAGCCCTTCCACCCCCAGACCAACGGCATGGTCGAACGTTTCAACCGGCGTCTTGCCGAAGCCCTGCGACACCATCCCAGCGCCGGTACCAATCGCGGCAAAAACCACTTCCTGTCTCACGACCAAAGAAATGCCTTCCTCCATCAAACCGTCCAGAACTATAACCGTACAAGGCTGCGATGCCTCAAATACCAGTCCCCAAACGACGCCCTCGCTAATCAGACGGAACTCAACACCTTCGCCGGGGAACAGCGCGCATGAGTCAGCCTTATTGCGCGATGGTATAAGCCCTCCCTGTTTAGAAAGATCGTTGCCAAATTCATCGACCACAGATTTTTACGTCATTCCCGCGC
>NZ_JPPQ01000069.1:816559-823124 GCF_000743655.1 Sphingobium sp. ba1 | reverse complement strand
ACCGCCGATGGCGGGGCGGCGTCGTCGGCGCGGCGGTTCAGTTCGGCGCGCTTGAGCGCCAGCCAGCCGTCCCAGCCGCGCAAGGCCGCCACCGCGATGATCGCCACGCCCGCCAGGGTGGTCAGGGCCATGGCCAGATAAAGATAGGGGTCCTGCATATGTGCCTCCCTGTCGAAGCGAACCGCGCTTAGTCGCGGTCCCGCAGCTTTTCGAATTCCCGCTCCAGCGCGGTGGAGCCATCGGTCGCCAGCCGTTCCAGCACGGCGACCCGCTCTTTCAGCCCCTTCACTTCGGCGCGCAGCCTCTCGGTGTCGGGGTCCGGCCCGCGTGCGACCAGCGTTTCGCCCTTATCGTGCCGGACCACGCCGTAGCGCGCACGGATCACACTGGCGATGGCGGTGATCGCGACGATGGCGACGACCATTTCAAACGGTCCCATTCCCTTAACTCCCTGTTCTTATGCCGGGATCAGTTGGCGACGCCGCGCAGTTGCTCGATCTCGCGGGTCAGCTGGTGGCTTTCGTCGGTGACGATCCGCTCGACCACGGCCAGCCGGTCCTTCATCGACCCGATTTCGGCGCGCAGCTGGGCATTTTCCTGGCTCAGCAATTTGATGCGCTCGACCATTTCCTCGTTTTTCTGCGGATAGATCGGCTTGCCCCAGCTATTTTCCAGCGGGTAGCCATTTTTCACGCGCAACCAGGTGGTGAATATCCAGCCGCCAATAGCGAGCGCGCCCAGGATCATTCCGACTTGCGCAAAATCTTCAAATGGAAACATCGTCTCTACTCCCTTGCCAGCTGCGCCTCAGCGCAGCGCCTCGATTTCGCGCGCGGTGCGGGTGGCGGGATCGGTAGCGATCCGCTCCAGCACGGCGATGCGTTCCTCTAGGCGGCTGATCTTGCCCACCAGCTTTTCGTTTTCGCGCGACAGAAGGTCGATTTTTCGACCAGCGGCGGCGTCCGTTCGATCAACGGTGCCGGTCCATTCATTTTCCACCGGATAACCGTGGCGGGCACGGACCCAGGTGGTGAACATCCAGCCCAGCGTCGACATGGCGATGATGGCCAGGACAAAGAAAGGTCCACCGACATTCATGATTAGTCTCCCTGTTTTGCCCCAGGCTGCTTAGCGCAGACGATCGATTTCATCGGCCAGGCGCGTGTTGCGGCTGGTATAGTAGATTTCGATGTCCGCGAGGCGGCGATCGATATCGCGGAACTTGGACCGGACGTCGCGGGTGGAGCGGGTCGGATTGGTCCGCACGCCTTGCCAGAATTTCTCGTCGTCGCGATCGGCATAGAGACCCGATGGCTTGTTGTCGGCGAAATAGGCAGCGGCGAAATAGGCGATCAGCGTCCAGGGGAAGGCCCCCATCAGCGTCACCAGCACCGCGCCGACGCGGACCCACACGACGTCGATCCCGCTATAGTCGGCAATGCCGGAGCAGACGCCCATCCATTTGCCGTCGGCCTTGTTGAGGTAAAATTTGGTGCGGCGGGCGGTCATGTCAGTTTCTCCGGTCGAAGGTGAATTCGCCCGGCTCCTGCGGACGATGCGGGCGGAAATCGGGGTTGTCGGCGGCGACGATCCGTTCGACCGTCTGCAGCCGCTCTTCCATCCGACGGGCGAGAAGGTGGAGTTCATCCAGCAGCTTCTCATCCTCGTCGGTGATCTTGGGGGCCTGCTTCCACTTGGTGACATAGTGGAAGATCAGCCACGGCATGCCGATGAACAACATGCCGCAGACGATGATGGGCAGAAAAATCTCTTCCATCGGATCAGTCCCCCTTGTTCATGCTGGCCTTGAGCGCGGCGAGGTCGGCATCCACCTTGTCGGCGGAGCGCAGCTCGGCAATCTCTTCTTCCAGCGTCTTGGGGGCGCTGCCCAGGTCCATCGCGTCGGCGCGGCCTTCGGCCATGTCGACCCGGCGTTCCAGCAGGTCGAAACGCGCAAACGCCTCGTTGACCTTCTCGCCGGCATAGGCTTCGCGCACCCGCAGGCGGTTTTCCGCGCTCTGCATCCGGGTGACCAGGCTGTTCTGGCGCACGCGGGCTTCGCGCAGCTTGGCCTGCAGCTTGGCGATATCCTCTTCGGCGGCGCGCAGCGCTTCGTCCAGCGTCTCGATCTCATGGATCAGATGCTCGGCCATGTCGGTCGCCTTCTGCCGTTCAACGAGCGCCGCCTTGGCCAGGTCTTCGCGATCCTTGGACAAAGCCAGCTGCGCCTTTTCGGTCCAGCTGTCCTGCAAGGCGGTCAGCTTGGCGATGTGGCGGCGCATTTCCTTCTGGTCGGCGATGGTGCGGGCGGCGGACGCGCGCACTTCGACCAGGGTTTCCTCCATTTCGAGGATGATCATGCGGATCATCTTCGCCGGATCTTCCGCCTTGTCGAGCAGGTCGGTCACATTGGCGGCAATGATGTCGCGGGTGCGGGAAAAAATACCCATTTTAACGTCACTCCTGGTCTTGGCTATTTTCTTGAAACGACCGGGCGACCCTTATGCCAGATAGCGTGGGGTTGCCGGATTGTGGGTTTCGCTGGCGAGTATCGGGGTTTCGCTGGCGCGGGCCGGGCCGACGGCTGCCAGGATCAGGGTCGATCCTACCAGCAGGGCGGCGACGGCGACCGACATCAGTTGGCCGATTTCGCGAACGCTGTTGCTGTTGTCTTCCATTTTATACACTCCCTGAACCTTGGCCTTCATGTGGTTCCGCGATTATTTGCGGATTGCCCATAGCTTTGCAGGGGCCGTGCCAAATTGCCGAAAGGCACGGATTTCCGCCATTTTTGTCCATTCATTTCGGTCGAGTGCGGAATTTCGCTTGCGACAAGGTGGGAAATTTCACCATAAGTTGGGGTATGGAGAAAACGACCCATTTTGTCGGCCAGTCATTGGCCTTTCTCGACGCCGTCGAACTGGCGGGCCGGGCGGCCGAACTCAACCGCCCGGTGCTGGTGATCGGCGAGCGCGGGACCGGCAAGGAACTGATCGCCGAGCGGCTGCATCACCTCTCCCCGCGCTGGGGCGAACCCTTGATCGTCATGAACTGCGCCGCGCTCCCCGAAACGCTGATCGAGGCCGAATTGTTCGGCCATGAACAGGGCGCCTTCACCGGCGCCAACCGCGCGCGGCCCGGCCGGTTCGAGGAAGCCGATGGCGGCACGCTGTTCTTGGATGAACTCGGCACCCTGTCGATGGCGGCGCAGGAACGGCTGCTGCGCGTGGTCGAATATGGCGAAGTCACCCGCATCGGCGCGTCAAAGCCGCTGCGCGTCGATGTCCGCATCGTCGCAGCGACCAATGACGATCTGCCCGCCGCCGCCGATGCCGGGCGCTTCCGCCCCGACCTGCTCGACCGTTTGAGCTTCGAAGTCATCACCCTGCCCCCGCTGCGCGCGCGCGAAGGCGATGTGCCGGTGCTGGTCGATCATTTCGGGCGGCGCATGGCCGCCGAGCTGGCCTGGCCGCAATGGCCGGGCTTCGACGCGGCGACGCTGGCGGAACTGGAAGCCTATGCCTGGCCCGGCAATGTCCGCGAATTGCGCAACGTCATCGAGCGCGCCGTCTATCGCTGGGACGCGCCGACCCGCCCGATCAGCCGCATCACCTTCGACCCCTTCGCTTCCCCCTGGAAGCCCAAGCCGCTCATGCCCCGCGCCGCCGACCCCTGCGACCCGCCCGTGCCGACCGCCCAAGCCGCCGCCGCGTCGGTCGACGATATTTGCGACCTGCGCGCCGCCGTCGACGCCTATGAATCCGCGATCATCACCGCCGCCCTCGACCGCTACCGCTTCAACCAACGCGCCACCGCCAAGGGCCTCGGCCTCACCTACGACCAACTGCGCCACTGCATGAAGAAGCATAGCCTGAGCGCCGGGTAATTTTGATGTTCCATTAAATATTGCGGCTCGCTATTTTTGTGCTACATTAATACGCGTGGCAGCGCCGTAGTCGGAGGAAAACATGCCATGCGCATCGAGTATGATCCGTCCAAGCGACAAAAAACTCTCGATGCGCGCGGCCTGGATTTTGAATCCATCGTTATGATGTTCGACAGGTTCCACCTGATCCGAACCGACGAGCGAAAAGATTATGGCGAGGTCCGCTATATCATGCTCGGCCTGTTGGATGAACGGCCGGTCATATGTGTCTGGACACCCAGGGGTGACGCCATTCGCGTCATTTCGATGAGGATAGCAGATGATGACGAACGAGAAATCTACTGGCGGGAACTGGATCGATCCCGATGATGCCCCAAAGCTGACCCAGGACTGGGCCGATGGCGCGGATGCCTATGTGGGCCAGACGCTGGTGCGCCGCGGACGCCCCAAACTCGAACAAACCAAGCAGCATGTGTCACTGCGGCTCGACCCTGATGTGATCGCCAGCTTCAAGGCGGGCGGTCCCGGCTGGCAAGCGCGCATCAACGAGGCCTTGCGAAAGGCGGCGCGTCTCTAGCGCCACCGCCAAGGGCCTCGGCCTCACCTACGACCAACTGCGCCACTGCATGAAGAAGCACCGCCTCAGCGCAGGCTAATCTTCCCCGGCACGGGGAGGGGGACCGCCGCGCAGCGGTGGTGGAGGGGGCGTGCAACAGGGCGCACATCTTCGCCCACCCCTCATCCCGTCATCCTGACGAAAGTCAGGATCCATGAGCCGCTACGTCGTCTCGACGCCCCTAAGGTTGCGCCCATGGATCCCAGCTTCCGCTGGGATGACGGTGAAAACCCCCTCTCACCGCGTCGGCACAGGCTCCGCGCCCGAATAATCGTAAAACCCCCGCCCCGTCTTGCGGCCATACCAGCCCGCCTCGACATATTTCACCAGCAGCGGCGCGGGGCGATATTTGGGGTCGCCCGTGGTGCTGAGGAAAACATTCAATATCTCCAGCGCCGTATCCAGCCCGACGAAATCGAGCAGCGTCAGCGGCCCCATCGGGTGATTGAGCCCCAGCTTGCAGCCCATGTCGATATCGACCACGCTGCCCACGCCCTCGCCCAGCACGAACACCGCTTCGTTCAGCATCGGCAGCAGGATGCGGTTGACGACGAAGCCCGGCGCGTCGAACGCCTGCACCACCGTCTTGCCGATCCGCCCCGCAAAGCCCTCGACCGCCGCCACCGTTTCGGGCGTGGTGGCAAGGCCGCGAATAACCTCGACCAGCACCATCACCGGCACCGGATTGAAGAAATGCACGCCGACAAACCGCCCCGCATCGGGCGCGGCCTGCGCCAGCCGGGTAATCGGAATGGACGATGTATTGGTGGCCAAGATCGCATCAGCCGCCAGCAACGGCCCGACATTGGTAAAGATCGCGCGTTTCACTTCCTCGCGCTCAGTCGCCGCCTCGATCACCAGTTGCGCGTCGGCCAGCGGCGCGATCTCGCCCATCGGCCGGATGCGCGCCAACGCCGCATCGGCATCGGCCTTGCTGATCTTCTCCTTCTCCACCGCCCGCGCCAGCAGCTTGGCGATCCCCGCCAGCCCCTTTTCCGCGCGGGGCAGGTCGATGTCCGACAGGATCACGTCATAGCCCGCCTGCGCCGCCACCTGCGCTATCCCTGCGCCCATCTGCCCCGCGCCGATCACGCCTACCGTGCGAATATCCGTCATGTTGCTCTCTCTCCCTGGCTCAACTCGTCCCCCTCATCCTAGCGCCCCGCCCCGCCGGGGGCCAGAGCGGCCCACTCCTCAAAAAGCGCAGGCGACAAAATGCGCCTGTTGCGCGGGGGAAGGACGTTTCGGCCTTTGCCTCGACCGCGCGCCATGGTTAAAAGCCCGCCATGATTGTTGCCCAAATGATGCCCTCTCCCGCGACCGGACGCTTCATCGCGGCCGTGCATCATTTCCCGCTGCGCATTTATTTCGAGGATACCGACCTGTCGGGCCTCGTCTATCACGCCAATTATCTGCGCTATATGGAGCGCGCCCGGTCCGACATGCTGCGCCTCGCGCAGATCGACCAGCGCGCCGCGCATGAAGCCGGCACCGGCGTCTATGCCGTCACCGACCTGCAGATCCGCTATCGCCGCCCCGCCCGGCTGGATGACGACCTGATGGTGGTCAGCCGCGTGGCTCAGGTGAGCGCAGCGACCTGCACCATTCATCAGTCAGTCATGCGCGGCGACGAACAGTTGACCGACGCCAGCATTTGCGTTGCATGGCTGACGCCGCAGGGCCGCCCGCAACGGCAACCCAAAGCCTGGACCGACATTTTCAGCCGCCTTTGCCAAGGGGAAGACCTCCACCCATGACCCTCAACCTGCCAGACGTCGCCGCGGTGGCCGACGCCGCCACCATTTCCCCGCTGGCCCTGTTCCTTCAGGCCGACATCGTCGTGAAGGGGGTGATGCTGGGCCTGTTGCTGGCCAGCATCTGGACCTGGGCGATCATCATCGGCTTTTCGGTCAGCCTGCGCCGCGCCACCAAGGAAAGCCGCAAGTTCGAGGCGGATTTCTGGAAGGCGGAGGATATCGACCGCTTCTACGAAACCCGTGGCAAGGTGGAGCATCCCGCGGCCAAGGTGATGGCGGCGGGCGTCACCGAATGGCGGCGCTCGA
>NZ_JPPQ01000069.1:812082-816549 GCF_000743655.1 Sphingobium sp. ba1 | reverse complement strand
CCCGCTCGCGATCGGCGAGGCGGGGACGTTCCCCGCCGCCATCGCCGCGACCAATGAATGGTTCCCCAAGAAGGAACGCGCCTTCGCGATCGGCATCTTCAACGCCGGGTCCAATGTCGGCGCGATCCTGACCCCGCTGATCGTCCCGATCATCGCCGTCACATTGGGCTGGCGCTGGGCCTTCATCCTCACCGGGCTGCTGACGGTCATATGGCTCGTCGCCTGGCTCAGCTTCTACCGCAGCCCGCGCGAGAAGAAGAGCCTCACCGCCGAAGAACTGGCCTGGATCGAAACCGATCCCGTCGAACCGCAACGCCCGGTCAAATGGGCGACGCTGTTCCGCCTGCGCCAGACCTGGGCCTATATGGCCGGGCGCTTCCTGATCGATCCGGTCTGGTGGACCTTCCTCTTCTGGCTGCCCGATTTCTTCAACAAACAATATGGCGTCAAGATGCTCGACTTCGGCCCGCCGCTGATCGCCGTCTATCTGCTGGCCGATGTCGGGTCGGTCGCGGGCGGCTGGGCGTCGTCGCGCTTCATCGGCAGCGGCTGGAGCATCAATCGCGGACGCAAAACCGCGATGCTGCTCGCCGCGCTCTGCGCCGTCCCCATCGCCTTTGCCACGCAAGCACCCAATATGTGGGTAGCGGTTGCGCTAATTGGGCTTGCTTGCGCCGGGCATCAAGGCTTCTCCGCCAACCTGTACGCTTTGCCGGACGACGTCTTCCCGCGCTGGATGGCCGGGTCAGTCGTCGGCCTCGGTGGCCTGGCCGGTGCGATCGGCGGCATGATGATGGCCAAGTTCGCCGGGGTCATCCTCGAAACCGTCGGCAGCTACGGTCCCATCTTCGCCGTCGCCTCCTGCACCTATCTCGTCGCGCTCGCCATCATCCACCTCATCATCCCGCGCTATCAGACCGTCGATAGCGCCGCCATCGGGGCTGAACCATGACCCGTCGCCTCCCGCAAAAAGCCTCAACCAGTGTACGGGTCGCTGTCCGCTTGGCCTGCATCGCCACTGCCTTGGCCGTCGTGCCCGCCCATGCGAAAAGCTGCACGCCGACCTGGGTCGCGGGCTGGGCCTCGTCCCAATTCCGCCCCACCGGCGACGCCGCGCTCCCGCCCGGCACGCTGGCGAACCAGACCCTGCGTCAGGTCGTCCGCCCCTCGGTCAGTGGCGATCGCGTCCGTGTCCGCCTGTCCAACCTCGCCGGCACCCGGCCGCTCCCCATCCTGGGTGCCAGCATCGCCCGCGCCATCAGTTCCGCCGCCCCCACCATCGATCCCGCCACCCGAATCGCGCTCCGCTTCGATGGCAAACCCGACGTTATCATCCCGCCCGGCGCCGACTATCTGTCCGACCCGGTCACGCTGTCAGCCAAGGCGCTCGACACGCTCGCCATCTCGATCCGCTACGCCGCCGCCGACCCCGAACAGACATCGCATCCCGGCTCGCGCGCCACCTCCTGGCATCTGCCCGGCGATCATCTGTCCGACCCGCAATTTGCCGGGGCCGCGAGTTTCGATCATTGGTTCAACCTAGCCGCACTCGAAGTCGAACGCTGCGCCCCCGCCCAGCTCATCGTCGCGCTGGGCGACTCGATCACCGACGGCAAGAACAGCACTACCAACGGCAATGATCGCTGGACCGACCGACTGGCCGAACGATTGCAGGCCGATCCGAAGCGCCGCCACATTGCGATCGTCAATCAGGGGATCGGCGGCAATCGGCTGCTCGACGATGGCCTTGGTCCCAACGCACTCGCCCGGCTCGACCGCGATGTGCTGGCGCAGCCCGGTGTCACGCATCTGATCCTGCTGGAAGGGATCAACGATCTCGGCACGCTCACCCGCGAAGCCCCCGTCAGCACCGCCGCGCATCAGGCCCATGTCGCCCGCATCATCGGCGCCTATCGCCAGATCATCGCCCGCGCCCGTGCCAAAGGGATCAAGGTGATCGGCGCGACCGTCATGCCCTTCGTCGGCAATGATTATTATCACGCCGACGCCCAGAACGAAGCAGACCGCCAGGCCGTCAACGCCTGGATCAGGCAGCCGGGCAATTTCGACGCAGTGATCGATTTCGATGCCGCGACCCGCGACCCGGCACGGCCCGACCGCTTGGCCCCCGCCTATGATAGTGGCGACGCGCTCCACCCGTCCCCGCGCGGCTATCGGGCGATGGGCGACGCGATCGCGCTGGACCTGTTCGACTGACCGGCAGACGCTATTTCCGCCGCCCCCCGGCATCCAGTACCGTCTCCATGGCCACGAAGGTCGAGGTGCTGGCGACATGGGGCAGGGCGGAAATCTTCTCGCCCATCACCATGCGATAGCGCCGAATATCCGCCGTCCGCACCTTGAGCAGATAGTCGAAGCTGCTCGCGATCATATGGCATTCTTCGACTTCCGCGATCCGCCGCACCGCCATGTTGAACTCATGCAGCGCCGCTTCGCGCGTATCGCTCAGCTTGACCTCGGCAAAGGCGACATGGTCCATCCCCAGCTTGGCCGGATCGACAATCGCGCGGAACCCATGGATCACGCCGGTTTCGATCAACCGTTTCAGCCGCACCTGGCATGGCGTCTTGGACAGGCCGACCAGCGCCGCCAGATCGGTCACGGTCATGCGCCCGTCCTCCACCAAAGCGGCGATGATCTTGCGGTCGAATTCGTCCAGATCGACTGTTGAGGCGGCTTTATCCATCATTGCTGCCTAACATAGAGGCATGAATAAGTCACATCCGCCGCACAAACAGACCTGATAAGGCAGATCGACGCCACCATATGCGATATGATGTGGGGCATGACCGTCCAGCCCCCCTTTGCCGCCTTCGCCCCTGCCATCCGCGCCCAATCTCCGTTGCGGCAGGCGATCACCGACGCCTATCGCCGCGATGAAGCCGAGGCGCTGGCCCCGCTGATCGCAGCGGCGACGCTGCCCGACGCCACCCGCGCCGCGGCACAGGAAACGGCTCACAAGCTCGTCACGGCCCTGCGCGCTAACCACAAAGGTACCGGCGTCGAAGGTCTGGTGCAGGAATATGCCCTGTCCAGCCAGGAGGGCGTCGCGCTGATGTGCCTCGCCGAAGCGCTGCTCCGCATCCCCGACGCAGCGACCCGCGATGCGCTGATCCGCGACAAGATCGCCGACGGCGATTGGGGATCGCATCTGGGCACCGACAAGTCGCTGTTCGTCAACGCCGCCACCTGGGGGCTGGTGGTCACCGGCAAGCTGGTCGGCAGCGTCGATGATCGCGGCCTTGGCGCAGCGCTGACGCGCCTGGTCGCACGGGCGGGCGAGCCGGTCATCCGACGCGGCGTCGACCTCGCCATGCGGATGATGGGCGAACAGTTCGTCACCGGCGAAACCATCAAGGAAGCGCTCAAGCGCGCCAAGGTTATGGAGGCCAAGGGGTTCGCCTACAGCTATGACATGCTGGGCGAAGCAGCGACGACGGCTGAGGACGCCGCGCGCTATTATGCCGATTATGAACAGGCGATCCACGCCATCGGCAAGGCATCGGCCAAGCGCGGCGTCTATGCCGGTCCCGGCATTTCGATCAAGCTGTCCGCGCTCCACCCGCGCTATGCCCGCGCCCAGGCAGAGCGCGTCATGGCCGAGCTTCTGCCCCGCGTGCAGCAACTCGCCGCGCTCGCCAAAAGCTATAATATCGGCTTCAACATCGACGCGGAGGAAGCCGACCGGCTCGACCTTTCGCTCGACCTGCTCGAAAGTCTCGCCCTGCATCCGGCCCTGTCCGACTGGAACGGGCTTGGCTTCGTGGTTCAGGCCTATGGCAAGCGTTGCCCCTTCGTCATCGACTGGATCATCGACCTTGCCCGTCGCGCCGATCGCCGCATCATGGTCCGTCTGGTCAAGGGCGCTTATTGGGATGCGGAGATCAAGCGCGCGCAGGTCGATGGCCTCGCGGATTTTCCGGTCTACACCCGCAAGTTGCACACCGACATTGCCTATATCGCCTGCGCGCAAAAACTGCTCGCCGCCAAGGACGCGGTCTTCCCGCAATTCGCCACCCATAATGCCCAGACGCTCGCCACCATCCATGCGATGGCCGGGCCGGATTTCAGCATCGGCACTTACGAATTTCAGTGCCTCCACGGCATGGGCGAACCGCTTTACGAACAGGTGGTCGGCGCGGGCAAGCTGGATCGCCCCTGCCGCATCTATGCGCCAGTCGGCACGCATGAGACGCTGCTCGCCTATCTCGTCCGCCGCCTGCTCGAAAATGGCGCGAACAGCAGCTTCGTCAACCGCATCGCCGATCCGGCCGTGTCGGTGGACGAGATGATCGCCGACCCCGTCGATACCGTCCGCGCCATGCCCAACCCCGGCGCCCGTCATGATCAAATTGCGCTGCCTGCCGCCATCTTCCCCGACCGCCGCAACTCCGATGGCATCGACCTCAGCGATGAAAAAGCCTTGGCGAGCCTGACGCAAGCGCT
>NZ_JPPQ01000069.1:803304-812072 GCF_000743655.1 Sphingobium sp. ba1 | reverse complement strand
CAGCGCCCCGTCCGGTGAACACGCCTCTAAGCAGGCCAACTGAGTCGGTCAACAGGAAAATGACAAAGAAACGACACTGCCCTGAATTTGCCGCGCAGGCCCGTCCAAGCGACCAAGTGGCCCCACTCTATATATGCGAGCCTTGAAACGGCATGCCGCGGCTCCGCTGTCACACCTTGGCCACGGCGCGAAATCATCGTCATGGACTGCGCAGAGCAGTTGACCAAGTGAACGTTATCAATTAGGTGAACGTTCACAACAAGGACGTCAGACGCCGATTCGCGGCGCGGGGAGGATAAAAATGACGATTTCCAAGACTCGGATTCTATCTGCTTATGTGTCGGGCGCGTCTGCTCTGGCGCTGAGCATGGGCCTGCAGCCAGCCTTTGCGCAGGATAGCATAACCGAAGAACAGCCTGCTGAAATCGTGGTGACAGGCATTCGCGCGAGCTTGAATGCCGCCAGCGACATCAAGCGCAACGCCCAGGGTGTGGTGGATGCCATCTCCGCCGAGGACATAGGCAAGTTCCCCGACACCAACTTGGCAGAATCGCTGCAGCGTATCACCGGCGTGTCGATCGACCGTTCGAACGGCGAAGGTTCAACCGTGACCGTTCGCGGCTTCGGTCCTGAATTCAACCTGGTGCTGCTCAATGGCCGCCAGATGCCGACATCGACCTTGGGCGATGGAGCGAGCGCGCCCGCCAGCCGTTCCTTCGACTTTGCCAATCTGGCATCGGAAGGCGTTGCAGGCGTCGAGGTCTATAAGTCGGGGCGGGCTACCCTGCCCACCGGCGGCATCGGATCGACCATCAATATCAAGACGCCCCGCCCTCTCGATCGGCCGGGCCTCAAAGGCAGCGTCGCGGTCAAGGGTGTCTATGACAGCTCGCGCAATGAGGGTGACCCGATCACGCCTGAAATATCCGGCATCATTTCCGACACTTTCGCCGACGGTCTGTTCGGCATTGCGGTCAGCGGATCGTGGCAGAAGCGGAAGGCCAGCGTCAACCAGGCCAATGTCGGCTGGCGCGACGGATATCTTGGCTCCGAAAATAATTGGGGATCACTGCCCCAGGCAGGCGATCCACGTTTTGCCAATATTGAAAACCGCCCTGGCCCCAATGACGTCTATCAGGTCCAGCAAAATGCCAGCTACGACCTTAATGATATCGAGCGCGAGCGGCTGAACGGCCAGATCGTGTTGCAGGTTCGTCCCGCTGACAATCTGACCGCGACGTTAGACTATACCTATTCGCGCAACACCGTGCAGGTGCGCAATTCCAACGTCGGCATCTGGTTCAACTTCAATGATGTGTCGAGCGCCTGGACCGATGGTCCGGTGGCCGGTCCGAAATTCTATTCCGAACAGTTCGGTGCCAATGAAGGCAAGGATCTGTCCTATTCCGGTTCGCTGGTGGAAAACCAATCGACCAACAAGTCGCTGGGCGCAAACCTGGCATGGGATGGGCCGGGCGGACTGCGCCTGGAACTCGACGCGCATCATTCGACGGCAGAGTCGGGCGCAAACGATCCCTATGGCACCAGCACCTCGGTCGGCACGGCTGTGTTCGGCGTGCGGAGCCAGACGGTCGATTACACCAACGACCTGCCCATCATTTCGGTCGAAATGCATCCGGGCATCAATGCGTTGGACGCCGGGAACATCCAGGCGACCGGCAATGCGTTCCGCAATGCCTATTTCAAGGATCGCATCAACGAAGGCCAGCTGCGTGGCAGCTATGATTTCGAAGGCTCGATCCTCGACAGCCTCGATTTTGGCGTCACCTATATCGAAAACAAGGTGCGGTCGGCCTACGGCTTCATCCAGAACGACACATGGGGCGGATCGACCACGAAGGACCAGCTGTCCGACGACCTCTTCACGCTCGAAACCCTGCCGGACAAGTTCTAGGGCTTGTCGGGCGCGGGCGACGCGGCGATGCTCCAGCAATTCTATACGTTCAATTTCGAGAAGATGGTCGGTTTCCTCGACGATCTGAACGGCATCTGCGGCGGCGATGGCAATTGTCTGTCGAGCTTCACGGTCGATCGCCGAATCCGCGAACGCACCATCGCGCCTTACCTCCAGGCCAATCTGGCCTTCGACGTTGCCAACCGTCCGGCTCATTTCCGTGCGGGCGTGCGCTATGAAAAGACCAAGGTCCGTTCGTCCGCGCTGGTGCCGATCCCGACCGGCACGCAATGGGTGTCCGCCAACGAGTTCAACCTCACCTATGGCACTGGCAGCGACTTCACCACCTTCCGGGGTGATTATGACAATTGGCTACCCGCCATCGACGTCGATTTCGAACCGATCGAGAATGTGAAGCTGCGCGCAAGCTATAGCCATACCATTACCCGCCCGGACTATGCATCGATGCAGGGTGGTCGTACTGTCGATCAACTGTTCCGCATCGGCGGCGGCACCGGCAGCCAGGGCAATCCGGGCCTGCTTCCCTATAAATCGAAGAATATCGATCTGTCGGCCGAATGGTATTATGCGCCATCCAGCTATCTGTCAGTCGGATTTTTCGACAAGCGGGTGCGCAACTTCATTTCGAGCACCCGGATCGACACCGATGCGTTCGGCCTGACCAACCCGGCGGATGGCCCACGCTATCAGGCGGCCGTCGCGGCATTGGGCGCCAATGCCAGCACGACCGATCTGCGCAACTATATCTTCGCCAATTATCCGGCCTCGGTCATCGTCGACAGCTTCGATCCTGCGACCGGCAATTATACCGGCAAGATATTGGGGCTGCCCGAAGATGGTGCGGTGAATTTCCAGGTGTCGACCCCGATCAACTCGGATCAGAGCGCGCATCTCTATGGCTTTGAATTCGCCATCCAGCATAATTTCTGGGACACGGGATTTGGCACGATCCTGAACTACACGATCGTTCGTGGCGACGCGACATACGACAACAGTCAGCCGTCCAGCGTTCCGCAATTTGCGCTGACGGGCCTCTCGGACAGCGCCAACGCCGTCCTCTTCTATGACAAAAAGGGTATTCAGGCGCGTATCGCCTATAACTGGCGCGACAAGTTCCTGGGCGGAACAGGTCCCAACCCCTTCTATATCGAAGCCTATGGCCAGGTGGATGCCAGCGCGAGCTGGGAGTTCAAGAAGGGCTATACCGCCTTTGTCGAAGCCATCAATCTAAACGGCGCCAGCCGCCGTGGCCATCTGCGTAGCGAAAACAACGCCTTCTTCGCTTCGCCCGGCTATGCCCGATATGGCGCGGGCCTTCGCGTCAACTTTTGACGGGATGACTTGATTGAAGTCCGGCACGATGGGACAAGGCCGCACCTGAACCGGTGCGGCCTTGTCCCGCATCAGCCGGGTGGAGAGACAGCGGTGATGTGACGGGACACCGGCACCTCCGCCAAGGAGCCATTAGAGCGTCATGACCCAGCACCAGATCCTTGATTCCCTGACCCATCGCACCCTGCGTGTTCGGACCGACAGCGGAGCGGCATTGGGTGATGCCGTCATGGCCTGCCTGTTGATGCCCGCCGAATTCCGCCAGGCGCAGGCGCATTTTCCCATATTGTTCCGGCGCGACCTGGAAAGCGGCACCCTCTCGGCCGTGGCGTTGTTCGGCTTTGCCAATGGCGAAAATCTCTTTCTGGAAGCAGGTCATTGGGATGCGGC
Organism: Sphingobium sp. ba1; assembly: GCF_000743655.1. Taxonomy (NCBI): domain Bacteria; kingdom Pseudomonadati; phylum Pseudomonadota; class Alphaproteobacteria; order Sphingomonadales; family Sphingobiaceae; genus Sphingobium; species Sphingobium sp. ba1. The sequence continues at coordinate 808,414 of NZ_JPPQ01000069.1, read as the reverse complement.
CTACAAACCACTGGCGCAGGCGGTGCAACCCTTCCTGATCGGCCGTTCGTCGGATGGCAGCAGGCCGCCGCAGGTCCATGTCGATATGGGCAGCCCCCGACTCATCCATGAAGGGAACGAAGGCGTTGCCCTGTTCGACGAGGCAGGGCAGCCCTCCCCCTGGCTGGACAGCATTGCGCAACGGCTCGGCGACCTGGATGCCGCCTTTCAGGCCAGCGCCGATTTCTTTGCTGCGCTGGAACGTCATGCGCTGCTCGAACCCTTTACGCTGGACGTGCCATTGGTCGATGGAACGCGGAACAGCCTGGTCGGCTTTCACATCATCGACGAGGAGCGGTTGCGCGCGCTCGATGCCGTCGCGTTGGATGAGCTGCACCGGGCCGGACATTTGATGCCATTGTTCATGGCGGTGGCGTCGATCGCGCAGTTCAACGAACTGGTCGCGCGCAAGAATCGTAGAGTGGCCGGTGGCTGAGGCGGCTCTGGTCGGCCTGCCTGCGGTCAGGGTGCTACAAGCCACCGACGATGCAACGCTGGATACTTTGCTGCGGGAAGAAGATACGCCTTTTGTCGTGCGGGGACTAGTGCGCGACTGGCCGCTGGTGCAGGCCGGTCTGGAATCGTATGGCGCCGCCCGCGCCTTTTTGCTGGCCCATGCGCGTGACCGCGACTTTGTGGTGTCGATAGCGGAGCCGGATGCCAAAGGACGCCTGTTCTACGATGACGCCATGGCGGTCAATTTCCGCATGGGCAAAGGCAGGTTGTCCGACATCTTTGCACAATTAGATGCGGCCGAAGGACGAGATGTGGCGCAAGCCCCCACCGTCTATCTCGGCTCCGTCGATATGCAGGAGTTTTTCGACGGACTGGCCGACGTACACCCCATGCCGATGGGTTCGCGCACCCCATTGACATCCCTGTGGATCGGCAATGCCAACCGCATCGCGGCGCACAATGACTTTCCCGATAATCTGGCCTGCCGCGCCGTGGGGCGTCGCCGCTTCACCTTGTTTCCGCCCGACCAGTTCGCCAATCTCTATCTTGGCCCGATCGACATCACCCCAGCGGGACGGCCGATCTCCATGGTCGATTTGGCGGCCCCTGATTTTGCAACCTATCCGCGTTTCCGCGATGCGCTTGCGACCGCCCAGATTGCCGAGCTGGAGCCGGGGGATGCACTCTTCATACCCTCGCTCTGGTATCATCATGTCGAAGGGCTGGCCGATTTCAACATATTGGTGAATTATTGGTGGCGCGACACGCCGCGTTATCTGGGCCAGCCCTATAATGCGCTGCACCATGCGATCATGACCATCCGCGACCTGCCCGAAGAGGAGCGCGCGATCTGGCAAGCCATGTTCGACCATTATGTATTTTCGGGCGGTGAGGCAGCCCGCGCCCATCTGCCGGAAAAGGGCCGTGGCGTGCTGGCCCCGCTCGACGCAGAATCTGCGCAACGCATGCATCATTTCCTGTTGAGGAGCCTGTCGCTATGAGCACGCTACCCCCGCCTCGTCGCATCGTCGTCGCCGGTGGCGGCACGGCCGGTTGGATGACCGCCGCCGCCCTCGCCCGCACGCTGGGACCAGTGGCGCAAGTCACCTTGGTCGAAAGCGAGCAGATCGGCACGATCGGCGTGGGCGAAAGCACCATCCCGCCGCTGGTCGCCTATAATCGCATATTGGGTATCAACGAAGCCGACTTCATGCGCGCGACCCAGGCGACGTTCAAGCTGGGCATCAATTTCGAGAATTGGCGTGTGCCAGGCGAAAGCTATTTCCATAGTTTCGGCGGGACCGGCAAGGATCATTGGTCGGCGGGATTCCAGCATTTCTGGATGCACGGGCAAGCTCAAGGGCATGACGCGCCCTATGGCGACTATTGCCTGGAGTTGAAGGCGGCGGAGGCTGGCCGCTTCGCGCATCTGCCCGACGACCGGATGAACTATGCCTATCAGCTCGATTCGGGACTTTATGCCCGCTTCCTGCGGAGGATGGCGGAAGCGGATGGCGCCCAGCGGATCGAAGGGCGCATCGCTAAGGTCGAACTCGACAGCGAAAGCGGCGACATTGCCGCGCTGCTACTGGACGGCGATCGGCGAATCGAAGGCGATCTGTTCATCGACTGCACCGGCTTTCGCGCGTTACTGATCGAAGGCGCGCTGCATGTCGGCTATGACGACTGGACCCACTGGCTGCCTTGCGATGGCGCGGTGGCGATCCAGACCAGCAGCGTGCGGCCGCCCGTCCCCTATACCTGCGCCATCGCGCATGAGGCGGGCTGGCAATGGCGCATTCCGCTCCAACATCGGCAGGGCAATGGCATCGTCTATTGCAGCAGCTTCCTGAACCCGGACGCTGCGCTCGAAAAACTTCTGGCCTCGGTCGAAGGCGACAAGCTGGTGCAGCCCAACCCGATCCGGTTCCGCACCGGGGCGCGGCGGCGGCAATGGCATCGCAACTGCGTGGCGGTGGGCCTGTCGGGCGGATTCATGGAACCGCTGGAGTCCACATCCATCCATCTGATCCAGCGCGCCGTGCTGCGCATCTTGCGGATGCTGCCCGCGGGCACCGTCAGCCCGCTCGACATCGCAGAATTCAACGATCAACAGATGACGGACATGGAGCAGATCCGTGATTTCCTGATCCTGCATTATAAAGCGACCGATCGGCGCGACACGCCCTTCTGGCGCCATTGCGCAGCCATGGCGGTGCCGGACAGCCTTGCCCACCGCATGGAATTATTCCGGCAGACCGGCCGCGCCTTCCGCAAGAATGAAGAATTATTCGCAGAAAATAGCTGGGTCCAGGTCATGATGGGACAGGGCATCACCCCGCAAAGCCACCACCCTATAGCCAGCAAGTTGCGGCCCGACGAACTGACCCATCTTCTAGCGTCGCTCAAGGACCAAGTGTCCCGTACCGTGGCAAATCTGCCGGAGCATGCAGCCTATATTGCGCGCTATTGCAGCGCGCAGGAGCCGGTGGCGGCATGATCGCGCGCCTCCTCATCGCGACGCTGCTGTGCGCCGGTGCCGAAGTAGCGGTCGCCGCACCGGAACAGCCGGGCTGGCACAAAGTCTGGGCCGATGAATTTGATGGTCCGGCACTCGACCGGCGCAAATGGAATCTTGCCGACAATTGTTGGGGCGGCGGCAATGAAGAGCGGCAATGCTACACAACCTCTGCGACCAACCACCGGGTCGCCAATGGCCTATTGGACATCATCGCTCGGCAGGAAACGCATGATGGCCCCGCCTTCCCGCAGGACCAGCGCACGACGCCGGACAAGGCGCGCGCCACCCGAACCAAGCCCTTCACATCGGCGCGCCTCTCGACCGATGGCAAAGCGTCGTGGCTCTATGGCAAGGTGCAGGTGCGCGCGAAACTGCCGCAGGGCCAGGGAAGCTGGCCTGCCATATGGATGCTGCCCGAAGGATGGGATTATGGCGGCTGGGCGCAATCCGGCGAGATCGACATCATGGAGGCCGTCAATCTAGGCACCTCCTGCGACACCTGCGCAGGACAGATAGAAGATCGTGTCCTGGGAACGATCCATTTCGGCGGCCTCCCGCCGCGTAACCGCTATATCGGCGACGAAACGCCCATGCCGACCCCGCTTGATGGCTTCCACGTCTATGAAATCGAGTGGGACGCCACCGGCATCGTCTGGCGCGTGGACGGCGTGGATTTTGCGCGGCGCGCGCCGCATGAATGGCACAGCCTGGGGTCCGACAAGCCAGGCGCGCCGTTCGACCGTCCCTTCCATCTCATCCTCAACCTTGCCATCGGCGACCACTTGCCCGAAGGACGCAACAGCAAGGGCGTCGATCCCACCGGCTTTCCCAAGACGATGCAGATCGATTGGGTGCGGGTCTGGCAGAAAGACGCCACTCCCCCGACGGAGAATGGGCAGTAAATGGCGCGACGGCGGCTGGCAGTCACGATCAAACATGTTGCGGCAGATGCGGGCGTATCCCTGCAGACGGTGAGCCGCGTCATCAATAGCGAGCCCAATGTCCGCCCGGAAATGCGCGACCGGGTACAGGCGTCGATCGATCGGCTGGGCTATGTGCCGTCGATCGCGGCGCAACGGATGAGCGGATCGCGCTCCTACCTCATTCTGGCGCTCAATGACCGCGAACGCACGATCGCGGACTGGCGCGCGCGGCAGGGCACGGACTGGGTCGACCAGATGTTGCTGGGCGGCATGCTGGAATGTGCCGAACATGGCTATCGGTTGATCTTCGAATTGGTCGACACGCACGCCGATCATCTGGAGCGCGAACTGGGGGCAGCCCTGTCGGCGCTGCAACCCGATGGGGCGATCCTGACCCCACCCCATTCGGACAATCCGCGCATATTGGCGACGCTCAAGCGCCATCATGTGCCCTATGCCCGTATCGGAGCGCAAGGGCGGGACGATGGCGCGCTGCCTGCGGGCATCCGCGTGTCGATGGATGACGAGGGCGCGGCGCGACGCGCGACACGGCACTTGCTGGACCTCGGCCATCGACGCATCGGCTTCATTTCAGGGCCCGCCGAATATCGGCTGTCGGGCTGGCGCGTCGATGGCTGGCAGGCGGAAATGGCGACGGCGGGCCTGCCTACCGAAGCCCTGCTGGAAACCGGCGATTTCGGCTATGCGTCGGGCCTGCGCGCGGCGCAGGCGTTGCTGGCGCGGGTGGATCGACCAACGGCTATCATCGCCAGCAACGACCAGATGGCGCTCGCCACGATCGAGGCGGCGCGCGACGCAGGCCTCGCCATCCCCGCCGACCTGTCGCTGGTCAGTTTCGATAACACGCCACTGGTCCGCTTCACCACGCCACCGCTGACCGCGGTGGACCAGCCGATCGCCGAAACGACGGCGATGGCCGTGCGACTGCTGATCACCGCGCCCAGTGTAACGCTCGATCCGCCTGCGCCCGTCATCATTCCCATGGGCCTGGTCGAACGCGCTTCGACTGCGCCACCGCCCGATGTCGCCTAAGCAAGCAGCAGCGGGCAGCGATCGCCGCTTCCTGCTCCTCTATGCGCTCGCTTGGGCGGGTGCCGCCATCGCCTACACCCCGCTTCTAACCATCCTGCTGCCGGTGCGCGTCGATCTG
>NZ_JPPQ01000069.1:800319-803294 GCF_000743655.1 Sphingobium sp. ba1 | reverse complement strand
TCGAGTCCGGCCGTTCAAGCCGCAAAATATGTCCAACAATGCGGCGGTGACGGCCGATGGCGGCGAGATCGGCCGGGCGCAGGCGTTGCAGGCGATCGCCTGCGGCGTACCGCTGCATACGGATATGAACCCGGTGCTGTTGAAGCCACAGGCCGACCGGACATCGCAACTGATCGTTCATGGCCAGGTGCGCGGCACGCTGGGATCGGGCAATTTCCGCGCCGCGCGGGGCGAATTGCTCGGCGCAGTGCTGGAAAGCTATGCGCGGTTGCAGGCGCAATGCGACATCGTCGTGGTCGAGGGCGCGGGGTCGCCCGCCGAGATCAACCTGCGCGCGGGCGACATCGCCAATATGGGCTTTGCTCGTGCCGCCAATGTGCCGGTCATACTGGTCGGCGACATCGACCGGGGTGGCGTGATCGCGGCGGTGGTGGGCACGCGCACGGTGATCGACCCGGAGGATGCGGCGATGATCCGGGGTTTCCTGATCAACAAATTTCGTGGCGATCCGGCTTTGTTCATCGATGGCTATGCGCAGATCGAGGCGCTGTCGGGCTGGCGCGGGCTGGGGGTCGTGCCCTGGCTGGATGCCGTGGCGCGCCTGCCGAGCGAGGATGCGGTCGTGCTGGAGCGGCGGCATTTTTCGGTCGACGCGCCGCTGGTGGTCGCCTGCCCGGTGCTGCCGCGCATTTCCAATTTCGATGATGTCGATCCGCTGAAGCTGGAGCCGGGCGTGGACCTGCGCATGGTCGGACCGGGGCAGGTTATCCCCGCCGAGGCGGTGCTGGTGATCCTGCCCGGTTCCAAGGCCAGTGTCGCGGATATGCGGGCGATGGTCGCGCAGGGGTGGGACATCGACATACGCGCGCATCACCGGCGCGGGGGCGCGGTGCTGGGGATATGCGGCGCATACCAGATGCTGGGACGGACGATCGCCGACGCGGACGGGCTGGAGGGACCGCCGGGGTCAGTCGCGGGGCTGGGGCTGCTGGATGTCGAGACGGTGCTGGGCGGGACCAAGACGTTGGAAGCGGTGCGTGGCAGGGCGCTGGGGGCCGAATTTGGCGGCTATGAGATGCATATGGGGCAAACCGACGGGCCGGATCGTGCGCGGCCCTTTGCCATGCTGGGCGATCGGCCGGATGGCGCGATCAGCCGCGATGGGCGGGTGATGGGCAGCTATGTGCATGGGCTGCTCGCCAGCACGGAGCTGCGTGACGCCCTACTGCAGCCGCTGGGCAGCGCGTCGGCGGGGCAGGATTATGACCAGTCGGTCGAGGATGCGCTGGACGAGGTCGCCGCGCTGCTCGAAACCCATGCCGATGTCGATGCCATGATCGCGCTGGCGATGGGATAATGCTGATGGGAAAAATGGTGCACCCAGAGCGATTCGAACGCCCGACCCTCAGATTCGTAGTCTGATGCTCTATCCAGCTGAGCTATGGGTGCAGAGGAAAGACTGGCGGAGGCTGGAAGCCCGACCGGTAAAGCCCTTCGGAAAAATGGTGCACCCAGAGCGATTCGAACGCCCGACCCTCAGATTCGTAGTCTGATGCTCTATCCAGCTGAGCTATGGGTGCATTTGGAGAGGCGCAGATAGAAGCGCCCGGCCATTTGGGCAAGCCCCTTTTTTGCACTTTTATGGCCCGTTTCCGAAGCGGAACGAGGAACGAGCAACTTTTACCGCGCTGCACCGTTCGGATGGGCAGGAGGACCCGCCATGAGCTTTACCCTGAATGACATTGCCTTGCTGTTGATCGCCTTGATCATCGGCCTGATATTCGGCCTGATGATAAGTGGGCGCGGCAAATATCGCCGGGCCTGGCGCGACGAACAATTGCTGCATCGGCAATCGGTGAAGGATCGCGATGCCCGGTTAGAAGCGGCCGAGACGCGCGTGCGCGAACTGGAACGGCAGGCGGTGCCGGTAGGCGCCGGTGCGACGAGCGGCGTGGCCGCCGCTGCCACGCATGAGCGCGATGATCTGAGCCGCATCAACGGGATCAGCCAGGCGCAGGAAGTGTCGCTCAACGAGGCGGGCTATCAGCGCTTCGAGCAGATTGCGGCCTTGGGCGCCGAGCAGGAAGCGGCGCTGGAAGCGCGGCTGGGGTTGCGGCCCGGTACGATCGTTCAGGAGGACTGGCGCGGTCAGGCGCGGACGCTGGAAACCAAGCCTGCCAGGCGTGGCCTGTTCGGCTAAGCGAACACCGCCGTTTACAAAGAGAAAGGGCGGGGATCACTCCCCGCCCTTTTCTTATGCCTTCTTTGCCAGCGCAGCCTGCGCCGCCGCCAGCCGGGCGATCGGCACGCGATAGGGCGAGGCGGAGACATAATCGAGGCCTGTCGCCTCGCAGAAGGCGATCGAGGCCGGGTCGCCGCCATGTTCGCCGCAAATGCCAAGCTTGATGCCAGGGCGGGTCTTGCGACCGCGTTCGGCGGCCAGCTGGATCAGTTCGCCCACACCCTCGACATCGATGCTGACGAAGGGATCGCGGGCGAAGATGCCCTTGTCGACATAGGTGCCGAGGAACCGGCCCGCATCGTCGCGGCTGATGCCGATCGTGGTCTGGGTCAGATCGTTGGTGCCGAAGGAGAAAAATTCGCCGACTTCCGCGATCTCGCCTGCCTTAAGCGCGGCGCGGGGCAGTTCGATCATCGTGCCGACAAGATATTCGACGCTGTCGCCCTGTTCAGCGAAGACTTCGGCGGCGACGCGATCGACGATCGCCTTCATTAGTTCCAGTTCCTTGCGGGTCGCAACGAGTGGGATCATGACTTCGGGGATCGGCGCTTCGCCGCCGCGCTGCTTGACGATCAAGGCCGCTTCGAAGATCGCACGCGCCTGCATCTCGTAGATTTCGGGATAGGTGACGCCCAGGCGGCAACCGCGATGGCCGAGCATCGGGTTGAATTCATGCAGTTCGTTGGCGCGGCGCTTGAGCACGTCCACAGACACGCCTGCCGCCTTGGCCACT
>NZ_JPPQ01000069.1:798419-800309 GCF_000743655.1 Sphingobium sp. ba1 | reverse complement strand
CACCCAGTCCATAGTCGAACCGATCAGATAGAGGACCGACCCGCCATCAATATAGAAGACGCCGCCCGGCGTTTCGATCTTTTCGTCGAACTTGGCTTCCTCAGTCACATAATCGACCGAATAGGCAAGGCCCGAACAGCCACGCTTGGGGGTCGAGAGCTTGACGCCGATCGTGCCTTCGGGCGCCTGCGCCATCAGGTCAGCGATACGCTGCTCGGCGCTCTTCGTCAGGATGACGGCGGCCGGGCGGGCGCGGGTCTTGGTCTCGACGGTCATTACAGCATTCCCAGTTCGAGCTTGGCTTCGTCGCTCATCTTCTGCGGATCCCAGGGCGGATCCCAGATAAGGTTGACCTGCGCGTCGCCGACGCCAGGTACGGCACCGACGCGCAGTTCGACTTCGCCGGGCATGGATTCGGCGACCGGACAATGCGGCGTGGTCAGCGTCATGGTGACGACGACATGCGCCTCGTCGGTGACATCTACGCCGTAGATCAGGCCAAGATCATAGATATTGACCGGGATTTCGGGGTCGTAAATCTCCTTGAGCGCATCGACCACCGCGTCATAGAGATTGCCCCCTGGCTCACCCGCAGCGATCGGCGTCGGTTTGGCGGCGAGGAAGCCGTCGAGATAGTCGCGCTGGCGTTCGCCGGACGCGGGCGGGTTATCGACGCGCACCTTGGGTGGCGCTTCGACCGTTTCGACTTCTTCCACCATGATCTTGCGCTCTTCGCTCATCATCCAAAAATCTTTCTTACCCGCTCCAGGCCGCGCACCAGCGCGTCCACGTCGCTTTCGTCACTGTAAATGCCAAAGCTCGCCCGCGCGGTCGCTTCGACGCCCAGATGCCGCATCAGGGGCTGGGCGCAATGATGCCCCGCCCGGATCGCAACGCCGGTTTCGTCCAATATGGTGCCGACATCATGCGGATGCACCCCCTCGACCGCGAAGGAGAGGATGCCGGCCGAGTCTTCGGGGCCGAAGACGCGGATGCTGTTGAGATTTTCCAGGGCCGCGCGGGCCTTGGCCACCAGCGCACATTCATGCGCGTGGATCGCGTCCAGCCCGATCGCCTCGACATAGTCGATTGCCGCCGACAGGCCGACGACGCCGGTGATGTGCGGCGTGCCCGCCTCGAAGCGGGTAGGGGCGGGGGCGTAGGTCGTTTTTTCGAACGTCACCTTGTCGATCATCGAGCCGCCGCCCTGATAGGGGGGCATGGAGTCGAGCAGTTCCCCGCGACCCCACAGCACGCCGATACCGGTCGGGCCATAGAGTTTGTGCGCAGAAAAGACGTAGAAATCGCAATCGAGCGCCTGCACATCCACGGCGATGCGAGGGACTGCCTGGCAGCCGTCGATCAGGATCTTGGCCCCCACCATATGGGCGATGTCGGCAGCGCGGCGGCAATCCAGCACGCTGCCCAGCACATTCGACACATGGGACAGCGCGACCATCCGGTGACGCGGGGTGATCATCGCGCGCATCGTGTCGAGATCGATCTGGCCATCGGCGGTCAGGGGAAGGACGTCGATCTGCGCGCCGACTTTCTCCGCCACCATCTGCCACGGCACGATATTGCTATGATGTTCGAGGGTGGAGAGCAGAATGCGGTCGCCTGCTTTCAGCTGTTCGCCTGCCCAGCATTGGGCGACGAGATTGATCCCCTCGGTCGCGCCGCGAACATAGACTATCTCGCTGTCCGAGGCTGCGCCGATGAAGCGGGCGACCTTGTGGCGCGCGGCTTCATAGGCGAGCGTCATATTGGCCGAGCGCTCGTAGACGCCGCGATGGACGGTCGCATAGTCCGGGCCATAGGCTTGGGCGATGGCGTCGATGACGGCCTGCGGCTTCTGCGCGGTGGCGGCGCTGTCGAGATAGTGCCAGT
>NZ_JPPQ01000069.1:795915-798409 GCF_000743655.1 Sphingobium sp. ba1 | reverse complement strand
TAACTTACGCCACGTCCGCCAACCCCATCCCATGCCGCCGGTGAATAAGACGGGCTAGGTGTTTAGAGTATCCGTGATGGTCAAGCGCATGCTGTGGTCCAGAGACGATCTGCCCTGAGTAGCGCATTTGCGGTGACGATGAGCTTTCGCATGATGGCTGTGATGGCGATTTTGGCGGGTTTTCCGGCAGCGATGAGCTGCTGGTATTTGGCCTTGAGGTTTGGATTGAATCGGGCGGCGACCAGAGCAGGCATGTAGAGAGCCTGTCGGACATTGGCCCTACCGCCGCGGATGAAGCTTTTGCCTTTCCATTGGCCGGACTGGCGCGCGACCGGGGCAAGTCCGGCGAGCGAGGCAGCCTGCTTGTTATCGAGCGATCCGAGTTCGGGCATGGTGGCGATGATCTGGTTGGCGGTGAGTGTGCCGAGGCCAGCGATGCTGGTGAGAATGTGGTGGCGCCGGACGAGCTTTTCATCTGCGGCAATGACGGCCGCGATTTCAGCGTCGAGCGCAGCGATGTGGCGAGCGATCTGTTCGAGCCGTTGGCTGCACTGGCGCTTAAGCAGCGTGACGGTGAGGTTCTTTTCGCGGTTTTTGAGCGCGGTGCGATCACGCACCAGACCATCGCGGGCGTTGACGAGTTCGGCCAACTGGTTCTGCTGCGGGCTTCGGGCGGACCTGACGGGCGGCTGCAACGTGGCCGCCATCCGGGCGAGCAGCCTGGCGTCGATGCGATCGGTCTTGGCGAGCGTGCCCGTCGCCTGGGCGAAGCGCCTTGCCCGTTCCGGGTTGAGCTTGACGCAGGGCATATGGCCGAGCGCGACCTCCAGCGCGCGGTGGTAGATGCCGGTAGCCTCATAGGCGATCCGCTCGACCTCCCATTGCCCGGCCCATGCGATCAGGGTCTTGTGGCCCTTGGTGGTGTTGGGGAACTGGCGCTCGATCCCGATGGGATGGACATAGCAGTCCAACGTCGCTTTGGAGATGTCGATGCCGATGGTTTGTGGTAGAGAGTTGCTCATCTTTTTCGCTGTCCCATGCTTGTCATCCGGGCCTTAAAAGCCCCGGTATCCGTTCGGGCCTGATGAAAAAGAAAGGGGCGATCCTACTCTAACCCGGTCCCTTCACGACCAGCGGTTTTGCGATCCGTCCCCTTCCGTCCGGTCCGGGGTGGCCACCCCGGACCGGACATCGCATCCTGACCCGAACGGACCACAAAGTCATAAGACAGGCGGTTGACAAAGGGGGTTCCCAAATCGCGTAGGTTGATTCAAGGCAGCTTTTGAGGAAGTTGCCTTGATCCGCCGACAGCTACCTTGGATTTATCCACATCGTTTCAATCCGACTGGCGATGCGGCGGAAGCGCTTGAGCTTGTTGAAGAAGCATTCGACCTGATGCCGTTTGGCACTGATGGGATTGGTTTTAATCGGCGCGGTCGCGCCGAGGTTGTCAGTGATGACAGCGCGTAGCGGATCGGCATTGTGGGCTGTGTCTGCGATTCGGCAGACCGATCACATCGACCGCCGAGTCGTGTAAGGCACATCATAGTTTCAGGACGGACATATTCAGCCATAGGCCGCTATGGCGAAAGTTCGCCGTCTAACGGCAGCGTAGCGTCGCCACGGACGCCAACAGCATGACGCCGGCGGCGAATGCCATGGTCCAGATGGGTTCGGTCGGAAAGGCGTGGCGCATGATGGTGCCCATGACGGTGGCGACCAGCAGTTGCGGGATGACGACGAAGGCGTTGAACAGACCCATGTAGATGCCAAGCTTCGCCTGCGGCACGCTCGAAGCCAGCATGGCATAGGGCATGGCGAGGGTGGATGCCCAGGCGATGCCGATCGCGACTTCCGAGAGCAGCAGCAGTTGCGCGTCGCGCAGGAACAGGAAGGACAAGAAGCCCAGTGCGCCCAGCATCAGCGCGATGGCATGGGTGTTCGCCTGGCCGATGCGGCGGGCAAGCGGTTGGAGCAGGAAGGGGGCGGCGAGAGCGGCGACGCCATTATAGGTCGCGAACAATATGCCGACCCAGTTGGCCCCGGCATTATAGGCGGGGCTGGCGGGATCGGCCGATCCGAACATATATTGGGCGACGACCGGCGTGGTATAGATCCACATGATGAACAACGCGGACCAGGTGAAGAATTGGACGAGCGCCAGTTTCTTCATCAGCGGCGGCATGGACGCGAAATCGCCGACGACATGGCTGAGCAGATTGTCGTTGCGACCCTGACCATGGAGCCAGCGGGCGACGAGGCGCGCGACGCCATAGGCGGCCAGCAACGCGCCGAGCAGATACAGTTCCTTTTCCAGCGACCATGTCCACACGATCGCCAATATGGCGACGCCTGTTGCGATCCAGCCTGCTCCACCGGTAGGTATGGCGCGGGTTGCCGGTGCCCGACCGGCGGTTTCGTCATCTGCCCGCGAAAAACGGGCCATCTGGTCGGGCGCATATTCGCGCGTCGTCAGCACGGTCCATAGCACCGC
>NZ_JPPQ01000069.1:794242-795905 GCF_000743655.1 Sphingobium sp. ba1 | reverse complement strand
TTGGATCACTGACGTGGCTTGATGCACGAGTGGCGCGGATTGAATGACCGCTCTCCACCACTTTTTGCCATTCCGGAATGGCCCGCGGCCTTGAGGCGTGCTGCCTTATGTAGGTTTTCTGTTCCGTTGCTACTCAACCCCCGGATAGCGGCGCGCCCACAGTCAACCGCCAGACCGGGCGGTTTACCTATGATGGCACTGTTGGACGTCTCAGCGGTAAGGCATCCTACAAGCTGGACTCAAAAACGAGCATTTCAGCACAGCTGGGCGGCGGCGGCGGGCACGATATCGTTACGGACAAGGTCAATTATCTTGCTGTGACCCCGGATTTCTCACCGTTCTCAGAGCATCGCCGCCTCAGCAGTGTCGCAAGCTTCGTTACTGGAGAATTGAACCTCGACCACGCGGGCGCGCGAGAAGGTGAAGCTCTCAACGCGGCTGTCCAGTTTTACACCAACCCGGGCGTGCACGACGTTACCAATGCCCGGTTCAGTGATGGGCGCCGTTACCGGATCGACCTGCAAAAACCCTCGACGTCGATCGATATGCAAATCGACTGGAAACATCCCATGGCTCCAGGACAGATCCTTTCGATGGGCAGCGCCTGGCATCTTGACGACACGACGCAGCACTATCGGTTCATCAGTAACGACAGCACCGGCTCGTTCGGCTCCGACATGAACGATGCGTACGATGCGCGCAGCGGCACATTTTCCGCCTATGCCTCGTTTCAGCAAACATTTGGCTCCTTGACGATCGCACCGGGCCTGCGCGGTGAAGCCAACCGGCGCCGAATTTCTAGTCATGGTGCCGACGATATCCGTATCAACCGGGCTAACTTTTTTCCAAGCTTTCATGCCAGTTACAAGCTCAACAAACAGCTGCAGTTCGGGGCCAGCTTCAGCAAGCGGATAGACAGGGTTCCGCTGGAATATCTGCGGCCCTACGGAACGGTCGAGGATGCCTACACCCTCTTCGAAGGGAACCCCCATCTCAAGGACCAGAGCACAAACGCCTATGAGGCCAGTGTGCAGTTTCGGCCCGGCAAGGTCGAAGCGGGGGCCACCGTCTACTTGCGCGAGACCCGCCAGCTTTGGAGTAAGAATTATCTGGTCAATGCCGCCGGCACCAGCGTTTACAACTACGTAAATTCGGGGAATAGCTGGAACAGCGGCGCGCAATTCGACCTCAGCTTCCCTATCGTCCCTCGGCTCAAGGCAAGCACCAGCGCCAATCTTTTCAACGAACGTACACCGATCGATACGACAGATGGACGAGGCACCCAGCGGACATTTCGCTACTCGACAAACGCGACGTTCGAATGGAATGGCAAGGATCGAGGCAGTGTACCCGGCGATGTGGCGCAGTTGCAGTGGTCATACAACAGCCCCTCTCGAGAATATCAAATCCGCAAGTCATCCTGGTTCGATCTCAGTGCCTCATACACGCATAGTCTGGATCGAACGCTCTCGCTCTCGGGGACATTTCGCTATTCAGGCCGCACAAACCAGCGTCTGATTGCGCCATCGGTAGAGGAAATTTCCTCGCGTCAAAGAACGCCCGAGGTCCAGCTGAAATTGCAAAAGACGCTGTAAAACGGGACGCCGGAGAGAAGGTGTTCGAAATCGTATGCAAAGCCCTTGCCGGGCGAAACGGCAAGAAT
>NZ_JPPQ01000069.1:791099-794232 GCF_000743655.1 Sphingobium sp. ba1 | reverse complement strand
GCAGGATCTGCCGCATCGCGAACATATGGTTCAACGTCTCCTTTTGGAGCTCGCCCATCGTGCCGTGCGAACGATCGACAGCCGCCGCGACCTGCGGCCCATTGCCATGCTCGACTTCAATGGCGTCGGCGAGCCGCGCGTTGTCGGCCCTGAGTTCCAGCTCCAATGCACGCCTTCGAACGGCGAAGCGTGACTCCAGCGTCTGGAGTTTGGTCCGTTGAGCCTCGTCCAACTCAAGCCCGTCGTGGAGCAATCTGTGAAGCTCCACGCCTGGGGTCGTCGACGAAGGAAACACTTCGCGTCCAGCCCACACGCCTGCGACCGCCGCTGTGAACGCGATGGCCGCGATCAGCATCGTTCTCCGGGCGCTGCCCGTCACTGGAACGCCAGCAAGGTCGAAGGCGCTAGCGGCGCGGCAGGCCCGAAAGGCGTCAGCGTCGGCATCTGCGCAGGCGCCGCTGCGGACGACAATCCGCCGCCCACCACTCCCAAGGCGACCGCGCCTACCGCTGCCAGCATGCCAGTCCGCAGTGTCACTCCGCCGCCGGCGCGCCGCTCCGCCGCGATCAACCGCATGACATCGCCTTCCAGTTCAGCGAGCCGGGGATGAAGCGGCTGCTCGGCAAGGCGGCGCAAGGCGCTGTCCAAATCCATATCCATGTTCATTCCTCCGCCGTGCTCACATCCTTTACGCACGGCCGGCGAACACCCCTCGAATCCGACGTGAACGAATGTCACTAAGCGGGAACGCCCCCGAGCGCCGCGGCGCACTCTTCCATTGCGTCCAATCGTTCACAGCGCATGCTGAGACGCACCAAAACAGTGTTGATGTCGCTCCTTGCTAGCCTCTAAAGCTATGGTTTGGCCTGGGCGGGGGGCCGATCGATCCAAATTGCGGTCGGTTTGCGATCTAAAGCAAATTGTAAAGAGTTTATTAACCGCGTCTCTTTACTGTTCGGGCATCCCTCCTCCCGAGAGAGCGCAT
The DNA here is from genome assembly GCF_000743655.1 of Sphingobium sp. ba1. Classification (NCBI taxonomy): domain Bacteria; kingdom Pseudomonadati; phylum Pseudomonadota; class Alphaproteobacteria; order Sphingomonadales; family Sphingobiaceae; genus Sphingobium; species Sphingobium sp. ba1. Next base: position 793,247 of record NZ_JPPQ01000069.1, on the reverse strand, counting down.
GCCATACTTGATCGATGATGCGATATATACTGCGAGTGCGATCAGCATCCTTCTGGGCATGATCGGGCTCGCCTGTGTCATGACCTGGCCATTTCTACGTTGCTTGCGGCGGGTGATCGTCGTCCAGAGCGTGGGCGCGGTGGCGTTCACGCTTCAATTTTCCGTCCTTGGTGCCTCGACCGCGGCGGTCGCATGCGGCATCTCGCTTGCGCAGCTCTTGATTGCGCTGACGGTGCGGGATCGTGGAGTACGGTCGGCGCTCAACATTGCGAGCCTCGTCACGCTCCTGACGCTTGTCCTATTTACTTGGGTAGGCATAGCGTCGCTTTTCGCGGCCAGTGGAGGCATCATAAACATGAGCGCGCGCAATCAGCCGTCGCCCATGCGGATGAAAACAGTGTTCCTGATCGGCTCTCCTTTTTGGTTAGCGCACAACATCATGGGTGGCGCACTGTCCGCCCTTACAGTGGATCTCATATCGGTCTTCACTAACATGACCGGTTTGTATTTGGCTTCGATCGAAGCGCGAAAGTGTTTGCAGGGAGAGGTGTCCGACACGGTCTGGCGACGAGCAGGAATCTTGTACGGGACTTTCTCCGGCCGGCGCTCGGGTGGCGCCGGCACTCCTGGGCTGAGCGGTCCCGCCGCAGCGCAACAGGAGTGCCGCGCATGATTGATGTACCGGCATCCGTCGCAGCTACACCCCTCCTCGCCAGGCAGAACGTCAATACGCGAACCTCGCCCAAGTTCATTGCCCGACCCGCGAGCGTACATGACGCAAAGGCACTGGCAGCTCTGAAGACAGCGCTGAGCGTCGAGACAGAGCACATGGTGTTCGACGTCGCTGATCCACATGCGCTATTGAAGCGCTGCAACTCTGAGTTGCAGGCTTCGAAGCTCGGAGAACAAGGCATTTTCGTCGTAGAAACCCGGAAACACATTGTCGGCTATATTGATGTCAGGAGAGTAACGGTCGAAGGAGCATATGAGTTTGCATCGTTTAATCTGGCAATCCGTCCACAATACTGGGGCAACGGACTTGGAGCACAGCTGGTTTCTCTAGCGGAAAAATGGGCTAAAGGACGCCAATTGCGCTTCCTTATGTTCTTAGTCGCAATTCGAAATCATCGCGCAAGGGCGCTCTACGATCGTCTAGGGTATAGCATCTGTGATATAGTTCGGGTGGATGATAATAATGCGATCGCAGCCGATGAAGCATACATCATGGGACGTATGATCCTCGAAGCAGATTGTTCTGCCCCTCCTGAGTCCGGTGCGGATCACGATGTTGGGAGTGGGCTATGCTAAACGTCATGTACCTCGGCGTTTTCGTGCTAATGACTGTTTTGGCTGTTCCAGCGACTGCGCAGGTGACTGCGAGCAACCCAAGACCACGGCCGGCGCACTCAAATTCTTGCAGGATATGTTGGCTCGTGGTCCAGCTGAAGCAATGCCCTGGCCGGGATTCGCGCGTGCGTCGAAAGTGACAAAGGTTTTCAATGGCAATTGCTTGATGACCTTGTCGCTAGCTGACCAAGATCGATCTGGCGCGAGCGATTGCGGTGCGGGGTCGGATGTCGACGAATGCACCGCAATCCGCGGTCGAGATCGTGGGAGGGGTGCAGCCTTATAAAGGAATCGACTTTTATTTGGGCGACAATGCCGCAGTACGTCGTGCAAGCGACGCCATGCTCTTTCTTCATGCATCCTGCGACACCTCGGTCGAAACCGGGTTTTGATCATCCGCAGCGGGCGTGTGTTGGATGAATGTGTACGTCGCGCCAGCACTGCTCCGTCCCCCTGAGCGTAAAAGTTTAGAAGTTCACCCTAATCGTCGCTCGCGCGGTGGTCGGCGCACCGGGCATGACGTTGTTGTCGTTGTAGGCGGACGAGAAATAATTGCTGTCGAGGAGGTTCTCGACGTTGATTTGCGCCTCGATGTGGGGGGTGAGCTTGAAGAACGCGGCGGCATCGACGCGGGTGAACGCAGGCAGGACGGCGGCATTGCTGACGGAGGTGAAGCTTTTTGACTGGTGGTAGACGCCGACCCCCCCTCCCAAGCGAGGGGTGAAGTCGTAGCGGGTCCACAGCGAAGCCTGCTGCTTGGGCACAAGCGGGACCTCGCGGCCCGCAGGAGCCGCACTCGTG
>NZ_JPPQ01000069.1:789011-791089 GCF_000743655.1 Sphingobium sp. ba1 | reverse complement strand
GTTTTGGACGATCCCCGTGCATTTTCAATGCTTTGAGAACAAATGGTGCCCAGAAGAGGACTCGAACCTCCACGACCTTGCGATCGCCAGCACCTGAAGCTGGTGCGTCTACCAATTCCGCCATCTGGGCACGGGGTAGGAGCGCGCAACTAGCCGCTGCCTCCAAAGCTGTCAACGCATGTTGCGGATTATTTCATGCCTCTTTGCAAAATCGCGCGCCGGGGGTGGACGGGTGCGCCAGCGGAGGGGATGACGGCGCTATGACCCACCCCGATTCCACCCCGATCACCCTGTTCGCCCGCCCCGATGGACTGCGTCTCGCCTGCCGCCCGCGGGCGGGGGCGGGGCCGACCATCCTCTTCCTGCCGGGCTATATGTCCGACATGGAGGGCAGCAAGGCGGTCGCGCTCGATCAATGGGCGGCGCGCCAAGGGCGGGCCATCGTGCGGATGGACTATGCGGGCAACGGGTCGAGCGAAGGACGTTTTGCCGATGGCACGCTGGCCAGTTGGCGCGATGACGTGCTGTGGGTGATGGATAGCCTGATCGAGGGACCGGTCCTGCTCGTCGGATCGTCGATGGGCGGCTGGCTCGCGCTACTGGTGGCGCTGGCCCGGCCCGGCCGGGTTGTGGGGATCGTCGGCATCGCGGCCGCGCCCGACTTCACCGAATGGGGTTTTACCGATGCCGACAAGGCGTTGCTGGCGACCGAGGGGCGGATCGAGGAGCCGTCCGCTTATAGCGACGATCCTTATGTCACGACGCTCGCCTTTTGGCAGTCGGGTCAGGCGTTGCGGCTATTGGAGGGCGAGATCGCGATCGATTGCCCGGTGCGGCTGCTCCACGGCCAGCAGGACAAGGATGTGCCCTGGTATGTGGCGGTGAAGGCGGCCGCACGTTTGCGTTCATCGGATGTGCAGACGCTGCTGATTAAGGACGGCGACCATCGCCTTTCCCGCGACGGCGACATCGCCTTGTTGATCCGTACCGTCGCCAGCCTGTTGGACAGCCATTGATGCCGCTCTTCCTGCCCCTGATGCTGTTGGCCCAGGCCTATGATCCTGAGATCGAGGCCGTGATGAATCGCAGCCGCAAGGAGAAACAGGAAGCCGCCGCCAGCGTCGCCGCGGCGCCGCCGCCCAGCACGCCCGCACGGGAGGATGGCAAAATTCCGGTGCCTGCGAAATTTGCGGTGCCGTTCCAGGCCTGTCTCGACCAGGCGCTTCAAGATCCCACGGCCGGGGTCGCCTTTGCCGAAAAATGGCGGATCGACGGCGGGGGCTTCTATGCGCGCCATTGCATGGGCTTTGCCTTCGCGCGCGCCGAACGCTGGTCGCCCGCGATCATCGCCTTTCAGCAGGCCGCCGAAGAGGCTGAACGGAGTGGCGAGATGGTGCAGAGCGCGCGGCTGTGGGCGCAGGCGGGCAATGCCGCGCTCGCCAGCGGGGATGCCGCCAAGGCGCGCGGAGATTTCGATGCGGCCTTAGCGCGCGGTCTACCCGACGGGCTGGAAAAGGGCGAGGTGCATCTCGATCGGGCGCGGGCCTTGGTCGCACTGGGCGAGACGGAGGCGGCGCGCGATTCGATCGACGTGACGCTGATCCAGGCACCCAAAGACCCGCTCGGCTGGCTGTTGTCGGCAACGCTGGCGCGGCGGTCGGGTGAAATGAGCCTGGCCCAAGCGCATATCGCCCGCGCCGTGCAGCTCTCGCCCGACGATGCGTCGGTGGCGCTGGAGGAGGGCAATATCGCGATCCTGACCGATCATGAGGATATCGCCCGATCCGCCTGGCAGCGGGCTGCGCGCCTGGCGCCGGACGCCGCAGCGGGCAAGGCGGCGGCGGACAATCTGTCCCGTCTACCTGCGGCCAAGCCTGCGGGCTAAGGCCGTCCAGCAAGACTTTGTCACGGAACCGCTTTCCGGTTCGGTCCGTTCGCTTGGGTATAGCGGGACCACCGAAACGGAGATGAGACGATGACCCCCAATGTAAAGAATGTCGCGGCGATCGGCCTGTTGCTGGCGGGCGCGATGGCGACCACGGCCTGTTCGCGCGGCGCGACGGCGGGCGGATTGATCG
>NZ_JPPQ01000069.1:744608-789001 GCF_000743655.1 Sphingobium sp. ba1 | reverse complement strand
TGGCGCGTCACGCCCGAGCCGCAATTCACCCGCAACGACGAGGTGCGCGACAGCCTCGACAACAGCCAAGCCGAGGCGGATTTCGACGAGCGCCGCCGCGCCGTGCTGGCGGTTCTCGGCTTCTCGCCTGAGGAACCGACTGTGACCGGCGGCAGCATAGAAACAGGGGGCGACGCTGCTTGGGAGGCGCGCGACTCCCAGCAGGGTGTCGTCGGCATCCTCCAGCGGCTGCTCGACCTTCCCGATGCGGTCGTCATGGAGGTGATCGCCATTGTCATGGGCGAAACGCTGGCGTCCGGCAGTGCCGCCGTCGAGGCGGTGGGCATGGAGATCGGCGTCGATATGGCCCGCTGTTGGCAGGCCGACGACGCCTTTTTCTCGCTTGTCCGCGACCGGGAAGTGCTGACCCGGATCGTCGCCGAAGTGGCGGGCGAAACCGTAGCCAGCGCCAACCGGCAAGAAAAGACCAAGACCCTGAAACGCATCGTCCGCGATCATCTGGACGGCACCAATGGGCGCGACCGGCGCGAAAGCTGGGTGCCGCGCTGGATGGCGTTCCCGCCCGCCGCCTATACGGCGCGTGGCGGCGTCGGCACCGTTGCGGCCCATGCCAAAGCGCAAGCCGCGCGCGAGATCAAGCGGCGGTTGCCGGGCGACGACGAGCCTGATCCGGCCGCGCCCGGTGCGATAATGGCCGTGCCGGTCGAAGGGAGTCCCGTGCCTCCCTTCAACGAAGGCGAGGCCGACCGCCTCGCCGCCTGATCCCCTGCGGGCGGCGGGAAACCGCCGCCCGCATCCTTTTCATTCACGAAAATTTGGCCGCGCGCCCTCGCCCTGATGGGCTCGGGCGCGCGGGAAAGGAGACCATCATGGCCGACCGCACATCCGCGAGCATCACCATCGGCGGCACCCTGCCGCGATCCCTGCTGCCCGACCTTGCCACTCTCGTTCAAGCAGAGGGACTGTCCGCCGAATGGGACGGCGAACCCTTCACGCTCTCGATGTTTCGCGAGGGCGTGCCGCTTGAACTCACGGCGCATGAAGTGGCCTGGGGCCGGTTCGAGTACCTCGAAAGCTGGTGTGTCGAGCATGGCCTGCCATTCACACGCTGGTCGGGCGTTGAAGGGAGGCGCGCGACTCCCTTCAATCCGGTCAATGGGGCGCCGAGCGCGTCGTGTTCACCGGCGCGGGCGAGGTACAGTCCTATGCTGCCGACGAGGATGATTATATACTGATCGGCCGTTGCACCGTCGAGCGTCTCGGCAGCTACGAGGCGATCCTCGCCCACTTCGCGGCGGGGGATTTCGCGGTTCCGCCGCTGCGGCTGATGCCCTGAATATCGGCCGCGCCCCGGCCTGCTAGCGCTGGCCGGGGCGCGGCTATTCCCTTGTCCTCATCAGCGTGCGCGCGCCAGTCAGGCTTATGCTGCCAGCGCGCGACGCCGGTCACCACCCGTTCGGACCCGACATCGCGACCGGCCAGCGTCATCCGCGCAACCGTGCGGTTGTAGCAGCGCCCGACTCGCATGATGACAGTCCGGCCGTCGAACAGCATCCTGGCGCGCGCCTTCGCGGATCGTGCGAGAGCGATTTCAGACCTGCATCTGGTCTGTCCCGCGTGGGTTTTCGGCGGCGTCGATCCCGGTGATGCGAGCGCCAGGCCGCTCTCCCGCCGGAGGGTATCGCCATCTTGTGCCTGGCCGACGCGCCTCTGGCCCGGCGGCGCGGCGGCAATCCGTAGCAGCGTGGCGCGGCCTGTCGGAAGGCGGGGGATGGTCATCGACATGTCGCTCGCTTCTATCGCCTTTTACCCCGGAGCCGAAGCTCTGACCGGCTGTCATCGGCCACACCAACGGTGATGGCGGGAGCGTCGCCGTGCGTGCGTTTGGACGGTCGAACCGATAGCGCGGTGGTGCGTCCGTGCAGTCCAAGACCGATCCATCGCGAGGGATGAACCGGCGGCATTGTCGTCGTTACCACTGCCGTGTCCCGCACCGTTTCCGGCTCCTCGGGCGCATGACCTGGGACGGCCGCAGTCCCGCGAAACCATCGCCGCGCGGCTTATTTCCCCGCCCGCGCCCACCCCACGCGGCATGCCGCGTGGGGTGGGCGCGGGCTCCTTGCGGTCGCTGCGCTCTCAAATAAGCCTTCTGCTCCGGTCCTCCGCTGCCGCTCCGGCCTGCCGGTTCGCGGGCCTGCTGTGACCGTCCCTCCGGTCCGCCCATCGCCCGAAAACGGTTCGGGGCGACTTTTCAAGGAGACGAACAATGCCAGCCATCGGTTATGTCACCCGCGATGGAAACGGCTTCAAGGGCCAGCTCAAGACGCTCTCGATCCGCACCGACATCGAGATCATTCCCAACACCCGCAAGTCCGGCGACACCCAGCCCGACTATCGCGTGTCGGCAGCAGGCGTCGAGGTTGGAGCGGGATGGATCCGGCGCGGCGAAATGAGCGGCAAGGACTATGTGTCGCTGTCGCTCGCCGCCCCCGAATTCGGTCCGCGCCGACTCTACGCCAATCTCGGCCGCGCTGCGGGCCAAGACGATGACGACGCCTTCGCGATCATCTGGAACCCGGCCGACTGAGCGAACCGCCCCGCGCCCGAAATGGGCGCGGGGCATCGCCGCCAGCCCGAAACCCCGGTCCCAAAACAGGGAGGTCGCAATCGCATGGGTCGATTTGCGACCCTGCCGAAGGCGGCCGGATCGATCCAGTCTGCACCTCTCAGCCGACGCAGGGTGCATCGGCGCAGATGGACCTTCATCATGGACGATACCGCGACACGTGCGCAGGCCGCGCGCGAAACCTGCCCCTTCCTCACCGCCAAGCAGGCGGCCTTTCATCTTGGCCTTGCCTACTCGACGCTCAAGCGCCTGCGCCAGACAGGCAAGGGGCCGACATGCCGCCTGCACGGGCGCACCTGGCGCTATCATATCGACGATATCGAGACGTGGTCGGCAGCCCGCGCGCGCGGAGGCGACCATGGTTGAGCGCCGGATTCGTGATCGCCCGCTGCCACTGTTCGCATGGTTGGAGGTCCGGCGCGCCGCCCATGTCCGCCGCCTGCGGCTGCGCCGCCGCGCTGCGCTGATCGGTGTCGGCATCGCCTCTCTCGGCCTCACGATCGCGCTGCCGCCGCTGCCCCGGCTCGTCTGGAACGCCAGCGCCAGCGCGCCCGTCGGACTCTATGCCGTGTCGCCCGGTGCAGCGCTCCAGCGTGGTGACATGGTGATTGCCTGGCTGCCGACCCAAGCGCGGCAATTGGCTGCACGCCGCCGCTATCTGCCATCCAACGTGCCGCTGGTGAAGCGCGTCGTCGGCATGGCCGGGGATAGAATCTGCGCGGTGGATCGCGTTGTGACGCTGAACGGAAGGCCGGTAGCCATCCGCCGCGCCGCCGATGCGGAAGGCCGCGATTTGGCCGCGTGGCAGGGGTGCATCCGGCTGCGGCCGGGAATGGTCTTCCTGCTCATGACCGGGACCCCGAACTCGTTCGACGGGCGTTATTTCGGGGCAACGCTGGCGCAGGATATCATTGGCAAGGCGACCCCGCTGTGGTTGCGCTGAGGACACTCGCGCTCGCAGTCGCGCTGTTCGTCGCGACCCCTGCCGCTGCCGATCCACTCGATCGCTGGCGAGTAGAGATCGCCGAGGCGTCCGCGCGGTTCGGCGTGCCGGTCGCGTGGATCGAACGGGTGATGCGCGCCGAAAGCGGTGGCCAGACCATGCTTGGCGGGCGACCGATCACTTCCCACGCGGGCGCGATGGGTCTTATGCAGCTGATGCCAGCGACGTGGACGGCGATGCGCGCGGCGCACGGCCTGGGGGGCAATCCCCATGATCCACGCGACAATATTCTCGCAGGCACGGCCTATCTGCGCGCGATGCATGACCGCTTCGGCTATCCTGGATTGTTTGCCGCCTACAATGCCGGTCCCGGCCGCTATGCCGCGCATCTTGCATCAGGCCGTGCGTTGCCGACCGAGACGCGCGCCTATCTCGCACAAGTGTCGGGTACGCCATCGGGTCCATCGCAATCCCGCTCGCAGCAACCGCCACCAGCATTGTTCATCGCCCTTCGCGCCAGCCACGAACCCATCACTCCATCACCAGCACGCGCGCCAGACAAGCCGTCCGATACGCTGTTCGCGATCCGCGCACCCCGTTGAGCCAGCATAGGCCGCAGCGTCGAAGGGTGTGGGCTGCGAGGGCATCGCGCGATCTCGGACGTTGGAGGGGTTCGTCTCGGCAAGGCCCAGCATGACGGGCGGCGAAGCGGCTGTGCAAGGCCGGCGGCCCCTCCAATTTTGCCGCGAGCCGGAGGCTGCTGCGCAGCCGAGTCTGTTTGTTCCTGTGCAACAAAATCGGTTCCTCCGCCGCCGCTGCGCGGCGCTTTCGGCTGCGCCTCCAGCGGCCCTGACAGCCGCTCCGCCACCCGTCTTCGGAGGTCTGTCCTCGATGAGGAGGATTTCAAGCGAAGGAGGCGATCATGACCATGTTTCAACCCATTGGTGCGGCGTCGGACCGCGTGGTGGCGACGCTCGTGGCAGGACTCGAAATCGAGTTCGGACGGGGCGCAGGTGAGGCGCTGGCACAGCGGTTCCTAGAGGCCGAGGAGAGCGATTTCCTGTGGGATGCGAGGTTGTCGGAGCGCTGGCTCGGTGCGTATCAAGCACAGGATGAGGAGGGTTTCGAACTCGATCGGGTGGCGATTATCGGGCGGTTGGATGGCCGCTGGTTCGTCGCGGTGAGCATCGTCGATGGCGATGGCAACGCGCAGGGATTGATGGGGCGGCGCAGCTTCGGGAGCGAACTCCGGGCACGCGAAGCATTCGCTGCCACGCATTGATCAGGGCATCGGAAACGCCGGGACAGGGTGCTGGACAGGCATCGTGTCCCGGCTCTTTTTTGCCTCGGCTCGGGCGACATGGGCGGGCAGCGGGATAGCGGAAATAGGCGACAGGAGCGGTTCAAGCGGAAGGGCGGCGTAAGGCAAGATAAAGCTATGGCACTTGTGCGCCATAAGCCCTTGTCTGCACATCATTTTTTGGAGCCGGCACCGACACTGTACTCTCGGCACCAGTGCCGTTCCACGCCGGAAGGTCGGCATTCCGCCATGTTCGTCGGCACCGGTTTTCATAACATCGGTTGCGCGGCATGCTCGCCGTTCCACACCCCGGAATCAGGACAATGGCCGACGACGACAGCTTTGAGCCGCGCCTTGGGCGCCAGCGCCAGCAAGGTGGCAAGCGCGCCCGGCGCTATCTCGGCCGCGTCCTCGCCGCCGCCAATCTCGCGCGCAGCGGTAGCGCTGCGCCAGGCCTCGCACGAGGGTCGTTCTTAGGCACCCGGATAGGGCGCGGCGCGGGTGTCGGGCGGATGCTTGCCAGCCGCGGTGGCCCTGCGGCCTCGAACGGTCGTCGGGTCATCGTCAAGGCGAGCATCGTCAAGCTCGCCGGCAAGGGCGTATCGGTCGCCGCCGCGCACCTGCGCTATCTCCAGCGCGACGGCACCACGCGCGAGGGCGAACGCGGCGCGCTATACGGGCGCGATGCCGACGCCATCGACGGCAAGGCGTTCGGCGAGCGGGGCTCAGGCGATCGCCACCAGTTCCGCTTCATCGTCTCGCCCGAGAACGGCGACCAATATGAGGATCTCAAACCCCTGACCCGCCGGCTGATGAACCGGATGGAAGAGGATCTCGGGACGAAGCTCGACTGGGTTGCTGTCGACCATTTCAACACCGGCCATCCGCACACCCATATCGTGGTGCGCGGTAGGGATGATTGCGGAGCCGATCTCGTCATCGCCCGCGACTATATGACGACGGGCATCCGCGAGCGCGCCGCCGAGCTGGTCGATCTCGATCTTGGCCCGCGCACGGACCGTGAGATCGCGCAGGCGCTGCGTGGCGAAGTCGAGCAGGAGCGCCTGACCTCGATCGACCGGGCCTTGCTCAAGGGAGCGGACGCTACGCGGGTTGTGGCAACCAACGGTCGCGATGCGTTCGACCAGACACTGCGCGTCGGCCGACTGGCGAAGCTGTCGCGCCTGGGCCTGGCCGAGCCCCTCGGTGCCGGGCGCTTCCGGCTCGCGCCCGACCTTGCCGACACGCTGCGCGCATTGGGCGAACGGGGCGACATCATCCGCACGATGCAGCGCGAATTTTCGCGCGCCGCGATTGCCCGAGCACCGGCCGATCAGGCGATCTACGATCCGACCGCGCCCGATGCCCGCCCGCTGGTCGGCCGCGTGCTGGCGCGCGGGCTCGCCGATGAGCACGCCGATCGCCATTATCTGATCGTCGACGGCGTGGATGGGCGCAGCCATTATGTGGCAATCGGCAAGCCTGTTCTGAGCTTCGCTGAAGGGGGCACGGAAACCGACGTCAGCTTGCCGCCTGATGCGATCGTGCGGATCGATCCGGTCAGCCCGACATTGCGGGAGGCGGATAGGACCATCGCCGCGGTCGCCGCCGCCAATGATGGACGATACGATGTGGATGCCCATCTTCGCCATGATCCGACCGCCACCCAAGCCTTCGCTGAAACCCATGTCCGGCGGCTCGAGGCGATGCGACGGCTATCGGGCATCGTCGAGCGCGAGCCGTCCGGGCGCTGGATCATCGCACCCGACCATCTCGATCGTGTAGCCGTGTATGAGACGGATCGTCTGCGGGACCGTCCGGTTACAATCACCATGTTGTCGGCGCAGCCGCTCGACCGACTGGTCGATGCCGATGCTGCGACCTGGATCGACCGGGAGCTTGTTTCGGGCGCACCCGTATCCATCCGCGATGCCGGGTTCGGCCACGATCTGCGCGATGCCCAGGCGCGTCGTCGGCAGTGGCTGGTGGCGCAGGGATTCGCGGAAGAAACTGCGGGCAGCCCGACGTTCTCGAGCGGTATGATCGCGGCGCTCCAGCGGCGCGAACTGCTGCGGGTGGCAGGCCAGTTCGCCGCCGAGGTGAATATGCAATTCCGGGAGGCTGCCGAGGGCGCCCGGATTGAGGGCGTCTATCGCCGTTCGGTCGATCTCGTCAGCGGGCGGTTCGCCGTCATCGAGCGCGCCCGGGATTTCACGCTGGTGCCGTGGCGTCCCGCGCTGGAACGGCAGGTCGGAAAAACCGTGTCCGGTCTGGTACGGGGTGATGGAATCACCTGGTCGATCGGGCGCGGTCGGAGTGGGCCAAGCATTTCGTAATTGATCGGCATCAGACAGGATCGACCCCTTGTTGCCGTTCAGCTGCCGAATTCCGCTCCCCAGGTGCAGACCTTTCGCTTTCCCGGCAGGTCGAGACCAACTCAAGCCCTTCACCCGCCGGCTAGGGAACTGCAGGTTGTGCCGTAACCTGCCGTCCGTCCAACAGCGGCCCGCCAGGCTGCAACATGGTTCTGTCGCGGTCGCTCATCGATCGATACGGTAGTACAAGAGACGGCCATTCGCTCACGCATCAAGCGGACTTGCGCCTCGTTGATGCTGGCATGCGCCTCCTCAGCGAGGAAAATGATGCCCCGGCGTTCCCTCGTCATCGAGAAACAGCATGTGGTTCGGAAGGGGCTGAGGGTTCTGATGACCTTTGATTGGGTAAATCGCGGTGGTTTCGGTCAAGGCTGCGGATTCCATTCTGGCCGTGACATGCTCGGGCAGCATGTAGTTGCCATAGACCCATTCGAGCGTGCTTCCGCGCGGCTCGAACGTCTCCATCTGCTCCAAATTGAACTGGTGGCGAAGACCTTCGACGGCATTGCCGCCGGTTGTCTCGTAGCCGACATGAAGAACGCCCGGCCGGTCGTTAAGTTGGCCCGATTTGTCAGCCACCAGCGCTCGAAAGTGCGTTGCCTTGCGCCGTGCGGCTTCCTCAGATGCGCTTACCCAGCCCACCACGCTCGCGCGCGCCACGGCGGTGGCGTGGAAGGGGCGTCCGGGCGCCGGGGTCCATGCCCCTGCCATCCGGTAATCGACCGCATGTATGTATTGGCCCATCAGCAATTCGATCATCCGGCTAGCGCCAAATATGATGTCGTCGTGACGAAGGACGGCGCGTAAAGACCGCAAGTCCGCGCGCTTGATCCAGCCATATCCCGATTCATCACGCCATTCCCCAGTGCCACCCTCCAGAAAGGTTGCGACACGGTCGGCCAGATATCTCTCAGGCAAGTTTGCCAGCTCAGCTTCGAAGATCACCTCGACCGAGATCGAAGTCACCCTACATTCAGTTTCCTCCAGCGCTAGCTGCGCTAGCCGATCGCCGGCCGCGCGCTCCTGCGCCATATAGTCGGACCGCCCTGTGCGCGTGCATTCGACTGCCCACTCAATCCCCTCATGGCTCACATGCAGGTCTGGCGTTCGCCGAGTTGAATCCTCGGGAACGAACTTGACGCTGCTCCAGCCGCGCGAGGCATAGGCGCCTGCGACCAGCAACTCGTACAGCGCGTCATCGGGCACTGTCCGGTTATCGATCATCATCCGCCTGACGCGATTCTCGACGCCGATCACGAGCTTCAGGGAAGGAAGCAGCTGGCCGAGCCGTCGAAAGACCGGGGCGATGCGATACGCTTCTTGCTCTACCAGATTGGCGCGATCTGACGCGTAGGCATTGGCTTGGAAGACATACCAAGCGATGAGGTCACCGGGATCGTAGAGCGGCGGCCTGGCACCGGACGGCCACTGGTCGCGGGCTGGCGCAAACATGGCTCGGACGCGGCCCATTCGGGCTTCCCAGTCGGCAGCCGACACCATGGAGGTTAGCCAGTCAATGGCGGCGAGCACGTCCTCGTCGAGCCAGTCCTGACCTTCTCTGGTCGCGATCCACATAGGGCTTTGGGACATTCCACTTCCTCTTGTTTTGAACCCGTTCGGGAACAGACCCTAGCGGATGGCCGTGATCCATCGCTTCAATGCGGTTTCACCCTTGGCTGAGTTCGCTTATGTCTCCGCCCAGCCATGATCGATCCTAGGACCTGTTGATAAACCACTGTGACTCTGTCCTAAATCGACCCGTGACCGTTAGATGTATCGCCGATAATCGGGGCTAACCACTTGGCCTTCGGCCATGTACTTCAGCACCTCACCGACCTTTCGGGCGGCCCGGATGGGGACCGGCAGTCGCTGGTTCATCTGCGTCGAATTCCAGTTGATCTTCGTCAGCGAGAAGACCTCCTCTGCGATCTGCGCCACCGTGCTGTCGCTGCTGGGGTGCGGGCAAAGCAGCAGTGGCCGGGGCACATACAACCCTGGATAAGTGCCATAATAGGGAATGCTGCCGTTGGTGTAGAGCAGACCCTTGCCATCTAGCTCGACAAACGTGCCTCGCAGGACCGGGTAATCGCCATCTCGCAGGATCTTGGCGTCATAGGACTCTTGGACCCACACCAGATCGCGGTACTCGGTCTCCGCCTCATTCAGCGAACGCAGGATGCCATCGGCCTCTTCGCCGCGGAACCGCGATGTCTTAAGAATGATGACCCGGGCTGGCGGATGTTTGTGGTGGTCCCGATAGGCCTTCAACGCCCCCTTCACGAGTTCATAGGCATCTGCCTCGGTCATGTAAGGATGACGGCCGCGCGTCTCTGTCTGGGCGCGCTTGCCTTTCAGAATGAACCCTCGGCCGCGTTCGTCGAACATCTGGGCTGCGCTGGTCCAAAGCTGCTGGCCGCTGACATCACGGTAGAAGCTAACGCCAATGTAGCAGGCGCGAAACTCGCCTTCCTTCGGCAGGCGGCGCCACGGAATGCGCCCCGAACCCTTGTAGTAGAGGGTGGTCAATAAGTTCCAGGTTCGCCCAGCCTGATCCTGAATCTTCCGATCACTGGAGACCTTCACCTTCCGCGGAATCTTCGCCTTCTCGTCGATGACGTCTTCCCAAATGATCTGGATCGGGAAATTGAGAGGCATCGCCCTGGCTTTGAGCAATCCCCGGAAATTAGGAGCATCCGAGCCGCCGGCATCCTCCTGCTCAGTGGTGCCGTCGGCATCGGTCTTCGCGTTCCAAACCCGCTCAATGAGCGCGACTGGCAGAGCAACCACCGCGACATCGGGGCGGTTTCCACTGTCGTCGATCGTCTGAAGAATATCCATGATGGCATCAACCGCCATCTCGACCGCCTTTGCGTGATTGGGTTCCTTTATGATTCGATCGATCTGAGCCTTGGTGAGGGCGCCGCAGGCGTCGTCATCGACCTCGAAGCCGCAGCGGAACGGATTGTTATTGTGCAAGCCCGGAAAGTTCGGGTTCATGTTCGGATGGCTTTCCGCCTTAGATGCGAACCCGCCTGCGGCCGCCAGAAAGAACTCCTTCGAGCCCTGAACCGTCTTTGCGTCTCCCACCACGCCCAAACGTATCTTGTCGCCCAGCGGCGCCTGCAGCGGACCAGCATCGGTCAGCCCGAGACGAGGGTCCTGGTGGCTATGCTGATCGCCAAATTCGAGCAGCGGTTCATCAAATATCCGGCACTCAAACTTCATTGAACAACGACCCCGAGGTGTTACCTTCATCCTGCTCTGTGGCGGTTCGCTTGCCCCAGACATCATCCGGCACAGTGGTTGGCAGTTCGATTTCCGGCGGAGGATCGAAGCGCAAGGTTACGGTCGGTGCGACAGGTTCGGCAAACAGATCGGTGGCACCGCCCTCATTTTGGGTAAGGAAGCGATGCCACATGATCACCTGGCCGCGAATCGCAGCGTTGTTCTCCAGACGCTTCTTCCCTGAGAGTAACGCGTCCGGAAAAGGGTGACGCGTGTAGCCGTTCGTCGTGAAATGGTAGGTAGGGCTGACCATGAGAAACCACTGATCCATCATGCACTCGAACTTAGGCGCGAAGGCATGATGCCTGACGAAGCCAACCTTGCCGGGCACCTTTGTACTCATGGTGACGTTCACGACATCGGCCTTCGTTTTCACCTTGGCCGACTGATAATGGAACGTTCGCGGTTGGCTGTCCTCATACGCCTTCACGTAGAAGACCCGATTGCCTTTGTCCCAAGCCAGATCGTCTTGCATCTGGTGCTGAAGTGTCTGACGTAATAAGAACGCAAAATTGTTCTGTTCGTCGATGTCCTCATGATACCCGATCATACGGGTTTCTATAGCGTCTACCTGATCGAGATCGACGAAGGAGCCCGTCACCGCATCGCGTGGGTCGTGGAAGGACCAGAACGTGCCGTCCTTGATCACCCAGTCGTATCGTGCCGTTTCCCCCGTATCGTACATTTCCTTGAGCGCGCTCTTGCGATCGAAGGGCGTGCTCGCGACGAATATCTCGGTGGGCAGATTGATCGGCAACAGATTAACCAGCGCGGTCTCACCGCCGCCCAATGGCGGAACGTAATAGCCGTAGCCATTGATGGGGACCGTCAGCGCGGCGAGACGGTCCAGTGAGGACTTGTCCAGGACATCCAAGGTCTTGTCAAATGTGAGCCGGCGCTGCTCCACCCCCGGTTGGGTCTGAACCTGCGCCCAGTAGTGGCTATCGTCACTCTCCCGGTACATCACGACGATGACCGGGAGATTGGACGTATTCCAGTAGGCCAAGTCCTTTACGTCCAATAGGTATGTGAAGCTGGTGTCGGTTTCGGACGTGTATTTCGCTCCCCGCGTCGACTTAATCTGCACGGCAATCATGCGGGCGGTCGGCTCGCCATCAATCATGACTTCCGCCAAGCCGTCAATGCCCGCCTCCAGCCGACTACGAGAGTCAAACTGGAAACCCATAGACAAGAAACGCTTGCGTACTGCCGCCTCGCCCAACTCGCCGATCAGTTGATTGTCGGTAATCTTTTTCGCCATGGTCCGATGATAGAACATCGTGGCAACTGCGCCATCGCGAATTTTGAAAATCGCAGGCGTTCTCCAAGATTTCCGCGGTCTTAATCGGAGTTTTGCCTCGCGCATTCCCTGATCCGGGAAAATCTCGGACCCGCGTCATCACAATTATAGTGCCTCAAGGCAGCATGGCCTGGGGGCAACAGCGGAGCGGCAAATGTCCCCTGGTCGAAATTCGAAAGCGCTTTGCAGCACCCATCGCAAGATGGTGTACGACTCATCTCATTTCTACCGAAGGGCGCCCGCCCCCTGTTTTCTGGGTCGCCAGCCGAGTACTCCTGGAGCTCTTTGAGTGGCCACTGGCGCCGATCGCTTCCGTGCCCATTCTGTGGATCATGAGCATCGGCATGTCCTAATCGGCAGTCCGGAATGCGATTTGATCAAGATGCTTCGGGTAGATTTCACCGCATCCCTTCCCTTGGGAGTGTAGGATCACCAGCATCGGACCGACGCCAATACTCCTTGCCCGCAGCAATCCCGGCAGACGTGAGAACGTATCGGTTGCCGTGATCGGAGCGCGCCGCAAGCAAGCCCAGGCGAATTAATGGCGCGACACTGCCGTCGCCAACCGATCGATTGCTGCGCTTATCGCCGCGAATTATGGCCCACCGCTTGCGATCATCCTCACTGAATGTTTCAATCTCGTCTGGACTTCTGTCCTGAGCCGCCGCCGCTTCGCCTGGTGAGGCTGACCAGCGCTGCGAAAAACAGATCGTCATGAAACTTAGCGTCCCACGAGCACGAGGCGGAATTTCCAACCAGTCGAATGGCGCATCGGATGAACGTAACGACATACGATCGTCCAGCAGGGCTTCTTGTCCGTAGACATAACCCGTCTTATTCACCGGCGGCATGGGATGGGGTTGGCGGACGTGGCGTAAGTTACTGATCTGGAGTAGAGAAAGAGTGCTTAAATCATCCCTCTACGCCGGACAGAAAGTGCCACGACCGCCATGGCAGATGATAGCCTCCTCGGTTTCTCATTCCCAGCGATTTGCCGCAAGAAAATGACCGCCGCCTTCGACGGCGGTCGGCTGACATCCGATGGTGGCGTATTGCTGCTGGCGCAGGCCGAGCGACAGCTTGGCATTGCGGAACGGCTTGCCGCCTGCATTTGCGACCCTCGCGACCAGAGCCGCGTCGTCCACGATCTCGACGACATCCTGCGCGCTCGCATGCTGGCGATCGCCTGCGGCTATGAGGATGCCGATGATCTCGACAGTTTGCGTCACGATCCTGGGTTCAAGCTGGCGCTCGGCAAACTGCCCGGCGGCGTGATCGGCCTGGCAAGCCAGCCAACGATGAGCCGCTGGGAGAATGCGCCGACGACGCGCGAACTGGTGCGTCTGACAGGCGCGCTCGTTGATCTCTACTGCGCGAGCTATCCCGTGCCGCCGGTCGCGGTGACGCTTGATATCGATGAGACGGTTGATGTCGTCCATGGCGGCCAGCAGCTCTCCTTCTGGAACGGCCATTATGGCGAGCGCTGCTTCCTGCCGATCCATGTTTATGACACCGCGACTGGACGTCCGGTGGCGATGCTGCTGCGCACCGGCAAGAGCCCATCGGGGGTCGAGACGGCAGGCCATGTGCGTCGGCTGATCCGGCGCATCCGCCGCCACTGGCCCAATACCCGCATCACGCTACGCGGTGATGGCCATTACGGCCGCCCCGAGATCATGGCGTGGTGCGAGGCGAACGGCATCGACTATGTGTTCGGCCTGCCCGGCAACAAGGCGCTCCATGCCGATCCCGTCATCGTCAATCGCGGCGATGCCTGTGCCACCGACCGGGCGCTGCAGGGATTGGGCGTGCTGCGCCGTTATGCCGAGACTTGCTACGCCGCCAAATCCTGGGGGCCGACCAAACGCAGGGTCGTCGCGCGGATCGAAGCCAGCACTATGGGCCTCGATATCCGCTTCGTCGTCACCTCGATCGAGCTTGGTAGCGCCGAGCACATCTACGACACGCTCTATTGTGCTCGTGGCCAGGCCGAAAACCTCATCAAACTCCACAAGACCCAGTTGAAGAGCGATCGCACCTCGTGCCGATCGGCCAATGCCAACCAGATGCGCCTCATCCTCCACACCGCCGCATATTGGCTGATGTGGAAGCTGCGGCAGGCCGTGCCCGCCACCGCAGCGCTGAGGAACGCCGAGTTCGCCACCATCCGCATCCGCCTCATCAAGGTCGCCGCCCGCGTCGTCGAAACCGCCAGTCGCATCCGCATCGCCTTCGCCAGCGCTTGCCCCGACGCCGACATCTTCCAGCATATCGCCCGCGCCCTCAAACCCGCGCCGACCTGAACGGCGCGGCGCGGCCGCAGATCGATCCACCCTGTCCAGAAACCCCGCAAACCTCTCGGCCAAACGCGATGAAATAGTCGCCACAGGGCAACTCGCGCTGGCCGCCTCAGCCTGCCACCCCGTCCCGGATTAAGCCATCACGCAGCAGCCCGGTGAATAAGAGAGGCTAAAGGCCGGACAGTTCCTCACGGGTTGAACGTTCGATAAACTCTCTTGGCGATCTGTAGCCGAGAGCGCGATGCGGATGCACGCGATTATAGTGGTCGAGCCATTTTGGCAGCTGGTCGATGACGGCCTGTGCGTTGGGTCGCGGGCTGACGCGGGCGTAGTCTCGTTTGAGGGTCCGGACGAAAGCCTCGGCCATTCCGTTGCTCTGCGGACTTTCGACCGGCGTGGTGCGTGGTGCCAGGCCGATGTCGCGCGCGAAGCGCCTTGTATCTTGGGCAGTGTAGCAGCTGCCGTTATCAGTCAGCCATTCGATGGTGTGGGGCAGCTTGTTCACCTGGCCGAAGCGATGCTCGACGGTGGCAACCATGAGGTCGCGCACGTCCTCGGCGGTGATGCCGCCGGTAGTGGCTACATATCCCATCGCCTCCCGGTCGCAGCAGTCGAGGGCGAAGGCGACGCGGACCTTCTCGCCATTGTCGCAGCCGATCTCGAGGCCGTCCGAACACCAGCGTGTATTGCGGGTGACGACGGCGATCTTGCCGTCATGCCGGCGTTCCTCGCGGCGTCCGGCGTGGCGCTGGAGCAGTAAGCCATGCAGCTTCATGACGCGGTAGACGCGCTTTGGATTGGGCGCTGCGCGTCCGTTTTTTTCCGCCTCGCGGCGCAGCAGGGCATGCACGCGCCGATAGCCATAGGTTGGCAGGTCGGCGATCAGCCTGCGGATATCGGCGGCGAGTTCGGCGTCGGGCAAGGGCGGACGCCCGCGACGCCGTCGTTCTGCTGGTCGTTGCATTGCGGAGAGATGCGGTCGTGACATGCCGACGGCATTTGCAACCGCGCTCACCGTCCACCCTCGGGCCACGAGGTCGAGCGCAACAGCTGTTTTTTTGGGCCTGCGGCCCGGGAGACAGCCTCGCGCAGCAGTTCGTTCTCCATCGTCTTCTTGCCGAGCAGGCGCTGCAGTTCGCGGACTTGCGCCTCAAGCGCGCGGTAGTCGGATGCGGCCACAACTTCCTCGCCGGCCGCAGCGGCTGTGAGTGCGCCCTGAGTCATCAGCCGTCGCCAGGTGAATAGCTGGTTGCCCGCGATGCCATGGCGGCGGGCGACCAGCGACACCGAGTTCCCCGGCAAATAGGTCTCCTCAACGATGCGAATCTTCTCCTCGGGCGTCCAGCGCCGACGGCGCTGCACCGAGGTAATGACCTCTACGCGGTCATATGTTCCAGTCATACGGTCAGGCATATGCATCACACTTCCATAAGTGTGAGGGCCTGTCAGGCGATTTTGGGGGCTACTTCATGCACAGCACTTCATCCATCATCGACAGTCCAACTCGGCTTTGCGGTTGTCAGTGCCGATGCAGGTACCGCGGGTGCCACCATCCTTGTTCGCAGTGAATTGCTGGAAAGCCGCCGCCCGATCTGCGGTGCACCGAGCACTTTGGTCCATAGCCATTATTTTCGTCGCATCGCAGGCCTACCCCCGCCCGGCCCCGAGGTGAAACGGGCGGCCACTGGCCGCCGCTTTCCATGCAGAGCCGGTGAATGTGACCAAACTTAAGTACAAGTCATCAAACTCAAGCTCGTCAAACGTCAGATGCATGGCCGCGGAAAGATCGACATCCTCCATGCAAGGATGATCGGGGCACCATGACCGCTCGCGTCATCAAATATGCGTCGGGGCCCGTTTGCACGCCGATCCAGACATCAGGAGTTGCGGTCTTGTGCATCATCGCCACTCTTGGCAAAGCAGGGTGGCCCCAAGGTTTGCAAGAAGAGACAGAGTGAAAAAAGCGAGCGTTACGTCGCATGCACATAGCGTTGCCAGCAGATGGGCGGTCGTGGGGCTGGTTGTCGGGATCGCCTTTTTTGTGATTAGTGCAGCCGTGGCCTATCTGAACATCGAGAATGTGCGCGCCAGCGAGCGTGAAATCCGGCGCACGCACGGCGTTCTCACCACGCTCGACGATGTGCTGTCTGCCATGCTCGATGCCGAGACCGGGCAGCGCGGATATCTGCTGACGGGGCGGGACGTCTATCTTGAACCTTATGCCGAGGGGATCGCACGTGCCGATGACGAATTGCGCAAGCTCGATGGCCTGACACACGCCAATCCCGTTCAGAAGGAAACCTTCGCCGCGCTGGAAAACAGGGTCATGGCCAGAATGCGGATCATGACCGATGTTATCAAGTTGCGTCGGGTCGGCGGTGTCGAGGCTGCAATAGCCGCGTTGAACACTGATCGCGGCAAGAATGTCATGGACGATATTCGCGAACAGATCGCGCGCATGACGCGTGAGGAGCAGCGGATTCGCCAAACCCGGCTCGTCGAGATGGCAGCCGCCTCGCAGGCGGCGATTGTCAGTTCCGTCATCGCCAGCCTTAGCGGCATCGGGCTGACGATCGCCATTTTCATCCTGTTCATGCGCAACACGCGCAGCCGCGAGCGCCAGCAGTGGCTTCAGGCCGCGCAGGCTGATCTGGGCAAAGCAATGATGGGCGACAAGACCATTTCGGAGCTTGCCGCTTCCATCCTGTCCTTCCTGCACGAGCGGACCGGCTGTCCAGCGGGCGCGCTGTTCAAGGGGGAAGGCGGCAGTTTCCGGCGCGCCGGCATGCTAGGCGTGCCCGGTGATGCGGAAATCCCTGACCATTTTGCGCTCAACGAGGGGCTGATGGGGCAGGTTGCGGTCGATGGCCGCATCATGGTCCTGAACGATGTCCCTCCGGGCTACCTTACGGTCGGCTCGTCGCTGGGGCGCTCCGCACCGCAGCATCTGGTCATCGCGCCGGCCAAGTCCGACGATACGGTCAATGCAGTGATCGAGCTCGGCTTTTTCGAGACCGTTGATCCCTTGGTGCTCGAACTGCTCGATGAGGCGTCCGGCGCCATCGGCATTGCGCTGCGCTCAGCCCGGTTTCGCGAACGCCTGCAGGATGCGCTCGAGGAAACCCAGCATCAGGCCAGCGAGCTGCAGGCGCAGTCCGAAGAACTTCGGGTTTCGAACGAGGAGCTCGAAGAGCAGGGGGCCGCACTGCGCGAATCGCAGGCGCGGTTGGAGTTGCAGCAGGTCGAACTCGAGCAGACCAACAGCCAACTGGAAGAACAGGCACAGGCGCTGGAAACCCAGCGCGACGAGCTAGAGCGGGCCAGCGCCACCTTGCAGCTCAAGGCGCGCGAACTGGAACAGGCGAGTCAGTACAAGACCGACTTCCTAGCGAATATGAGCCACGAGCTGCGCACCCCACTCAACTCGCTGCTGATCCTGTCGAAGCTGCTCGGCGACAATGTCGATGGCAATCTGTCGCCCGAGCAGGTGCGTTTTGCACAAACGATCCAGTCTTCGGGCAACGACCTGCTCAACCTGATTAACGACATTCTCGACCTTTCCAAGATCGAGGCGGGGCATATCGAAATCCAGCCGACGGAGGTGCCGGTGGACCGGCTGCTGAACGATCTGCAGAAGGTCTTCCAGCCCATCGCCGACGAGCGGGCGCTGACATTGGCGTTGGAACTCTCCGACGATTGCCCGCGCACACTCCTCACCGATCGCATGCGCCTGGAACAGATTCTCAAGAACCTGATGTCAAATGCACTCAAGTTCACCGAGCGTGGCAGCGTGTGCCTGACGGTAGCGTCGGCGGCCGACAACACCGTGACGCTGACGGTCGCGGATACGGGCATCGGCATTACCCAAGAGCAGAAGGACAGCATTTTTGACGCGTTCCAACAGGCCGACGGCTCGATCAGTCGGCGCTATGGCGGGACGGGTTTGGGCCTGTCGATTTCGCGCGAACTTGCCCGGCTACTTGGCGGCGCGATCACGGTGGAAAGCAAGGTCGGCGCGGGCAGCCGGTTCATGTTGACCATTCCTGCGACGTACGATCCGACCAAGGTTCCCGTGCGCGAACAGGCGCGGGCCGCGTCGCAGGCAGCGGTCGCCAGCCCGCAACCGGCCAAGCGCCGTGCCGCGGCCAATCCTCGCCCTTCCGGGGTTGAGGATGATCGCAACGCACTTGATACCGCCAAGCGGCTGCTGCTGGTGATCGAGGACGATCCCACCTTTGCTTCGATCGTGTGCGATCTGTCGCACGAGCTGGGTTTCCAGTGCATCGTCGCCGGGACTGCGCATGAAGCCATCGATATCGCGCGCGATTACAAGCCCAACGCGATCGTGCTTGATATCGGTCTGCCCGATCAGTCGGGGCTGACCGTGCTTGACCATCTCAAGCATCAGGACGAGACCCGGCACATCCCGATTCATGTGATATCCGGCGCCGACCAGAGCCAGACCGCACTGGCGCTGGGGGCGATCGGCTATCTGGAAAAGCCGGTCCAGCGCGAACGGCTGGCCGAGGTATTGGCCGGGCTGCAGCAGAAGCTCGCATCCTCGATGCGGCGGGTGCTGATCGTCGAGGACAACGAAGTCCAGCGTGATGCCGTATCCGAACTGCTCAAGTCGCAGGATGTTGAAACCGTGGGGGTGGGCACGGTGGCCAGCTGCCTCGAACTGCTGCGGAGCGAGCCGTTCGACTGTATGGTGCTCGATCTGGCGCTGCCCGATGCGTCGGGTTTTTCCCTGCTGGAAGAACTGAGCCAGGACAGAGAACGCGCCTATCCGCCGGTCATCATCTATACCGGGCGCGATTTGACGGGCGAGGAGGAGCAGCGTCTGCGCCGCTATTCTAGCTCGATCATCATCAAGGGTGCAAAGTCGCCCGAACGGTTGCTCGACGAAGTATCGCTCTTCCTTCATCAGGTCGTTGCCGACATGCCGCTCGAGCAGCGTCGGATGCTTGAAAAGGCGCGGCATCGCGATGCCGCGCTGGAGGGTCGACACGTGCTGATCGTCGAAGATGACGTGCGGAACGTATATTCGCTCACCAGTGTTCTGGAACCGCGCGGCGTGATTGCCAAGATCGCGCGCAACGGCCAAGAGGCGCTGGATATGCTGGAGGTAGGCGCCGGCGGGACCGAAAAACCCATCGACCTTGTGCTTATGGATGTGATGATGCCCGTAATGGACGGGCTGACTGCGGTGCGCGCGATACGCAGAAACCCGAAATGGGCCAAGCTGCCGGTCATCATGCTCACTGCCAAGGCGATGCCGGATGACCAGCAGAACTGCCTCGATGCAGGTGCCAACGACTATATGGCCAAGCCCATCGACGTGGATAAGCTGCTGTCGCTGGTGCGGGTATGGATGCCGCGCTAGTGGCCGGCTCGATCGAGGACATCGAGATCCAGCTGCTGCTGGAAGCGCTGTACCAGCATTATCATTATGACTTCAGGCACTATGCCCGCGCGTCAATCAAGCGTCGGCTGATGCAGGCGCGTGTGCAGCTGGGATATGACAGCATCTCCGAAATCCAGGCTGCGGTGCTGCGCGACGCAAATTTGCTGCCTCGCTTGCTCGATTTTCTGACGGTGCAGGTCAGCGAGATGTTCCGCGATCCGTCCTATTTCCGGGCATTGCGCGAGAAGGTCATCCCGCATCTGCGGACCTATCCCTCGCTCAAGGTGTGGGTGGCAGGGTGCAGCAATGGCGAGGAACTCTACTCGCTTGCCATCCTGCTCCATGAGGAAGGGCTAGCCAGGAAGACGCTATTCTATGCCACCGACATCAATCCGTCCGCGCTCAAAACGGCGCAGGCTGGAGTGTATTCGCTCGACCGGATTCGGCTCTTCACTGAAAACCACCAGCAGTCGGGTGGGCGCTCCTCGCTATCGGACTATTACACCGCCAATTACGGGCGCGCAGTGTTCGACAAATCGCTGTGCAGCCAGGTCGTGTTTTCCGATCACAGCCTGGTCACAGATGCGGCGTTTGGCGAGATGCACCTGATCTCCTGTCGCAACGTGCTGATCTATTTCGACCGCGAACTGCAGGACCGCGCGGTCGGGCTGTTTCGCGATTCGCTCGCGCGTCGAGGCTTTCTTGGGCTCGGGTCGAAGGAGAGCCTGCGGTTTTCCTCTCACGCTACTGCCTTTGGCGACTTCGTGCGCGAGGAAAAAATCTATCAGCGGACCGGGCCATGACGCGGGCGATCGTCATTGGTGCATCCGCAGGCGGGGTGCAGGCGCTGTCGTTGATCCTGACCGCGCTGCCGCCGCATTTCGCCTCCCCGATCCTGATTGTCCTTCATGTGCCTCAACGCAATGAAAATCCCCTGGTGGATTTGTTGCGGGCAAGGTGCCTCCTTGATGTCAAGGAAGCTGAGGATAAGGAAACGCTACGCCCAGGAATGGTCTATTTTGCGCCACCGGGCTATCATTTGCTGCTAGAGAAAAACATGTCGATTGCCTTGTCTTCCGATGAACCTGTCAATTATTCGCGCCCTGCGATCGATGTGCTTTTCGAAACGGCCGCCGATGCTCTGGGACAGGATGTGACCGCCATCATCCTCACCGGTGCCAACCATGACGGCGCCCAGGGTCTTCGTGCGATCGGTGCGGCGGGCGGAACGGTGATCGTCCAGGACCCGGCGACCGCTGAAATGCCGACGATGCCGCTGGCCGCGCTGGAGGCCTGCCCGACGGCTCGCTCGCTAAGCATCGACGAGATTGTGCACTATCTTCGGCAAGAGGCGGCGTGATGACGATGACTGATGAAACGGTCCGCATCCTGCTGGTCGATGATCTCGAGGAAAACCTGATCGCGCTCAATGCGCTCCTGCGCCGCGAGGGGCTGAGCTGCGACACCGCGCGCAGCGGCGAGGAGGCGCTCGAGCTGTTGCTGGTCAAGGACTATGCGCTGGCGTTCCTCGACGTCCAGATGCCCGACATGGATGGCTTCGAACTGGCGGAGTTCATGCGCAACAGCGAACGCTCACGGCACATCCCGATCATCTTCGTCACCGCAGGCGCGGGCGACGGCACGCGGCGCTTCAAGGGCTATGAGGCCGGAGCGGTCGACTTCATCCAAAAGCCGATCGAGGCCGATATCCTGCGGTCCAAGGCGCGGGTGTTTCTCGAGCTCTACACCCAGCGCCGGCAGCTGGCAGCACAGCGCGATGAACTCGCCGCATTGACCGAATCGCTCAAACAGGCCGACATCCAGAAGAACCGGTTTCTCGCCGTTCTAGGGCATGAGCTGCGCAACCCTATCATGGCGCTGAACGCCGGGCTGATCATGCTTGAACGAAAGAAAGGGCAACCAGTCGAGGGCGAAATCCGTACCTCTATGAGTCGCTATCTGACGCACATGACACGGCTGGTGGAGGATTTGCTCGATATCGCGCGGATCGAGCAAGGCAAGATATCGCTGCAGCGCGAGCGGGTGGACCTGAACGACATACTGGCGTTTGCGGTCGAAACATCCCGGCCGGCGATCGACGAAGCGGGCCACGCTCTGCACGTCGAGCTTTCGCCCCTGCCCGTGTGGGTGGACGCCGACCATGCCCGCATGGCGCAGATCATCGGCAATCTGGTCAGCAATGCCGCCAAATATACGCCGGCAGCGGGCGAGATCCGGGTGATTGCGCGGGTCGAGGACGGGACAGCCTGGATCGAGGTCAGCGACAATGGCATCGGCATCGCGCCCGATCAGCAGGGCCGGATTTTCGGGATTTTCGAACAGGCCGATGTCAACGGCAAGGTCAAGCAGGATGGCCTCGGGATCGGGCTCGCGCTGGTGAAGCAGCTGGTCGAGCTGCACGGCGGCACCATCCGCCTGAAGCATAGTGCGCCCGGGGAAGGCAGCACGTTCGAGGTGTGCCTTCCCACGGTCGAATGACGCCCGTTTCGGCAGGTATCGTGCCCTGCGGGCGAGCCTGCATCCTGGTTTTCGGGGATCGCGATCGGGGTGGCCGCGCAACTGGTACGCAGCACCTGTTTGAACCCTTCCTCGATCATCGGGTGATGAAAGGGCATTTCGAGCAGCTGCGTTGCGGTCATCTTTTGCTCGATCGCCCAAGCCAGAAGGTGGCCCAGATGCTCGCCCGCCGGGGCAACCAAGTCCGCGCCGATCAGCACATGGTCGAAGACCGCTTTGCCCTTGCTCTTGCCGCTTCAGCGCATGCGTACATCCTGCTCGCAGGGTTCGGGCATGGCATCGACACCCAGGTGCAGATCGATATCGCGTTCGATGATTGCCTTGGCGCCTTGTGGACGCGCGGGCAGCGCAGCTTGGCCATGGTTTAGGATTGGTCGAAGAACGCGACCCTCACACCCAGCCGGGCAAGTGCCTGCGCCAATTCTAGCCCGATTGCGCCCGTTCCACGGTGAGACGCGCGGGCAGCGTCCTCATTTCGAACACGCTCCCGTTGATCATCGCGCTGGCCCAGTGCGGTAAACGCTTGGGGCAATACAGGACGCGCCGAGGTCGCGATGACGATCGCTCCGGGTCGGCGATCCTGGTCTGCTACCGCATCTGCTTTAAAAATCGGAACATGTCGCTGTCGTCCGGTAGTCCTGTCGGGCTGGGCGTATGGGGATCGGGATTCCGTTCGTGATAATATTCGACGATGTGGAAACCGCAGACGTTGACGTAGAAATGGATGTTCCGCTTCTCGAAATACGGCGTAACGGTTTCCCAGCTGCGAGTGTCTGGAAACATCGCCTCGATCGCCGACCATGCTGCCCTGCCGAGCCCCTGTCCGTGGTTCCCGACCGCGATGAACAGAAGGTCGAGGGAATTGGCCTGCGTATTGCGGTTGATCGTCACGACCGCGCCACCGACCCCGCGGGCGTCGTTCAGGATGTGCAGGACGACGGCATTCGGTGCAGCCAGCGCGCGATCCAGATCAGCATCGGACGGGATCGGTCCGTCCGGTAGTTCGCCCATCTCCTCGACCGCTGCGACCGCGAAGGCGGCCTGCAGGTCGCGTTTGAAGGCCGGGAAATCAGTTGGCTCCGTAGGGCGGAGGGTCACATGGTTTCGAGCCATTTTTGTCTCTTGTCCTTTCATCACGATGCGCCGCCGAGTGCCCGATAGAGGAAGGTTGCGCTGGCGAGTTCGGCATGACGCAGCCCAAGCATCCCCTGTCGCAAGGCATAGACGGTGCGCTGGTCGTCGAGAAGTTCGCGCGTCCCGTCACGCCCGCCAGATAGGACAGGTCGGCAAGTGCCAGCCGCCGTTCGGCCTGCTGCACGGCGCAAACCTGTTCGTTGTCTTGCTCATACAGGCTCCACCTTCTCAGGAGTTGGAGCCTCCGGCAAACCCGGCGCGGTTACCATTTTCTCGTCACCTTTCGTTCGTCCGCTTACTTAACGTGCCCTATTGCCGCTCAAGCTTCGTCCCGAGTATCGGCATCATATGAAAATACTGACGAAAGCCGAACGTCGTGTGCCATACATTTGGATCGCCTTTGCTTGGTCATGCGTTGCGCTAGCGTGGGGCCCCGCCGCTGCGCTTGCCGCTGGCGCCAGCCCCAGTCTCCGTGAACTTGCCGTCGCGACCGCGTTTTGCTTCGCCAGCTTCCTGCCTTGGGCTCTGGCAACCCGGAGGTTGTTCCGGCTATGCCATCGGCATCCGTTGGGAGAAGGGCGCGACGCATCGTCGGTCATTGCGTTGTTGCTGACAGGAGTTGCCGTCATCCCTTTACTGACTTTGGTGGTGCCCGCAATCCAAGCTGCCATCGCGTTGATTTCATCGTCGCTGTTTGGGCCGCCGCAGCCGCTGGCCGCGCTAGCGCGGCGGATCATCGTCACGTCCCTATTCGCAGTGCCGACCTATGTTGCGGTGATCGCGGTCGGCCAGACTTTTGTCTGGGCCGGACGGGCGCGCGATCAGGAGGCGCGCTCCGCGCGTGCCGAACTGCGCGCTCTACGAGCCGAGTTGAGCCCGCATTTTTTGATGAATGCGCTGGGATCAATCGCCCAGATGGCGCACCTATCCGCCGATCGCGCGGAGGCAGCTCTGTCCGCGCTGGCCAATGTCCTGCGCAGTGGTCTGACGGCTGAAAACGAGATGTGCATGCTGGCCGACGAACTGGGCGCGGTCGACGAGCATTTGCTGCTCTACCGCCAACTAAACGGAAGGCTCGATTATCGGCGCGCGGTGGGCGACAGTATGTGGCAAAGGCTATTGCCATCACGTATTCTGATCCCACTCGTGGAAAATGCACTGACGCATGGCGAAACGCTGCCGGATGGCACGCGGCAGGTTGACCTGAAAGTTACGGCTGCGCCACACGCGACGCGGATCGAGATCGGAAACCCTGCGCCTGCCGTTGCGCGTGCCTCAAACGGGCTCAACTCAGGACTCGATCATGTGCGGCAGCGGCTGGCGATCCTTTATCAGGACCGGTTTCGAATGACGGTAGCGCGAAACGGTACTTGGTTCAGCGTCGTGCTCGAGTTGCCAGATGCCTGACCTGTCAGTGTTGGTTGTCGAGGACAATGCGCTGGCGCGTGCCGCACTGCTGCGTTTGCTCACGGCGCATTCGGATATCGGTGCGGTCATCGAAGCCGCTAGCCTGGCCGAGGCGCGACAGCAGATTGCCTCGAAAGGGTTAGACCTCGTGTTCCTGGATGTTTGCCTGCCCGACGGGAAGGGAACGCAGTTCGGGAGCGAATTGGCCGAGCGTGCGAAGGCACCAGCGCTGGTATATCTGACCGCAGACCCGGGGGCGGCCGTCGAAGCATTCCGGCAGGGGGCGTTCGACTATCTACTCAAGCCCATCACAGCGCCCGATCTCGCTCGCGCCTTGGGACGCGTGCGTCAGTCACGGCATGGCGGGCCGCCTGCGCCGATTGAGATCCGCGATGGGGCCTCGACGCGTTTTATTGCAACCGAACTGATCGCGGCGGTGGAAAGTGCAGGCCATTATCAGTGCATTCATGCAGGAGGTGAGGTGCATCTGGTGCGTCAGCCCATCGCTTCGTTGCTCGCGCGCCTCGGACCTGGGTTCGTCCGTGTCCACCGCTCGGTCGTCGTGCGCGCCAGCCTGGTCACCGCAATGGAGACAAAGCGTAACGGCGATGGTGAGCTGGAGCTGGCTGGCGGCAAACGGGTTCGGTTCAGCCGATCTTACCGTGGCGACCTCGATGCGGCGCTAGGCGCGCGGTGACCGGTTCACGACGGCTGCGCCCCAGCTCACGTCATAACCGCGGGTAAGGCACGACAGACGGGCTAGCGGTGGCGAACCGTTTGAGGAGCTATCATGATCCGCTTTGCCGTCCCTTGCCTTGCCCTTTTGTTTGCATCCACGCCCTTGACTGCCGGTTCAAGCGAAATCACAGGAGCGCCGCGCGTAGCCGTTGCTTCACCAAAAACGGTTCTTGCACTTGAGGGCGGACGTTGGTTCGACGGCGATGGTTTTGTAGAGGACACTTGGTATAGCGTTGACGGGCTGATGACCCGCAAACGTCCAACACAAATTGATGTGCGGATCGATCTCAAGGGGCGTTATGTGCTTCCGCCTCTGGCCGATGCACATAATCACAATCTCCAGAACGCATGGTCCGCAGCCACTTTCGCCGACGATTATTTGCGACGCGGCATCTTCTATTCGGCGCAATTGGCTGCGAACGCCGATGAGATTTCCGGACATCGAGGTTTGCTCGGTGGCCCGGGACGCGTGGATGTCCTATGGGCGGAGGCGACGCTGTCGAGTTCGGACGGGCACCCTCTGGGCCTCGCGCTGGCGGGTGCCAGGCAGGCCGGAATGCCGGAGAAGCCCGAGGATTTCATCGACAAGGCATTCTGGGCGATCGACACCCACACCGACCTTGCGACGAAATGGCCGAAGATCGCAGAAAGCCAGCCCAAGCTGATCAAAGTTATAGTCGTTGACGATGCGCATGCAGCAGCGCAGCGCAAAGACCCGTCAAGCTATGGCCAGCGTGGCATGAGCGCAGCTTTGCTTCCAGAGGTTGTCAAACGGGCGCACGCGATCGGCGCGCGCGTCGCGGCGCACGTCGACAGTGCCGACGACATCGCCCGCGTCGTCGCTGCGGGCGTCGATATCGTCGCACATCTCAATACCCGTATCCCCAGCGGCCTAAGCGCAGCCGACCTCAGGCTGTCCAACGAAACGATCGCCGATATGAAGCGGCGCGGGACCGTGGTGATCCCGACCGTCGCAGTGACGCGCTACTACCTCAAGGCTCATCCCGAAGATCGCGTCGCGCTTATGGCTGTCATCGGTGACAATCTTGCCCGCCTGAAAGCGGCGGGCGTTCCGATGCTGACTGGTAGCGATCTGTTCGACGGATCAGTGGTCGATGAGATCGAAGCGATGAACGCGACGAAGGTATTTGGTACTGGCGAATTACTGCGACTCGCTACCAAGATCACGCCACAGGCAATGTTTCCCGAGCGGCGCATCGGTATATTCGCAGAAGGTGCCGAAACCAGCCTTGTCGCTTACGATGCCGATCCGACACATGATCTAGCCGTGCTTCGGGCACCAAGACTAGCTATCAAACAGGGAGAAATTCTCGCCCGCTGAAATACGGCAGGCTCGCAGAGGGAGGCGCGCATGGGGCGAGCGCTGTCAAAGGAATGGGGATCGAGCCGCCGGCTAATCGTGCGAACGGCTCGCCTTAAACTGCGACGCGCGATCGGCTGAAAACAGTAACCCTTGCAATGCAAGTATCATGGTTATACAAGGTATCCATGACACAGACATCGACTTGGCTGGATGATTCGGTGGCGCGCTGGGAAACCCAGTTGCGCAAGGGCGTGCTCGAACTCGTCATCCTGTTGTCGCTGCGCGAGAGAGAGAAATATGGTTTCGAACTGATTTCCGGGATCGCCAATCGATCCTCGCTCGAGTTATCGGAAGGCACGATCTACCCGCTTCTTCTGCGGCTCGCGAAAGAGGATTTGATCCAGTCGCGCCTGGCGCAGGGGGATGGCGGTGCGCCGCGGAAATATTACTCGGTTACGCCGCATGGCCGCCAGATGCTTGCCGCAATGACCGCCGGCTGGGCTAAACTGGTCGCCTCGGTAGAGGCGCTGGCCACATCGGAGACCAATCAATGATGCCTGCGTTCGCCCCTGTCTTTACCCATAACGAGACTCTCGTGCTCTGGAACGCCTATTTCGCTGAGGTCGATCGGCTGGTCGGGCTGATCGGGCCCGGCGCGGCGGAGCTGGCGGACGATCTTCGCGCGCATTTGGCGGACAGCTTCGCCAGCGAGGAAGGCCCGGGCGGCGAGGCTGAGCGTTTGCAGCGCGCAATAGACCGGCTCGGTCGGCCGGCGGACTTCCTCCGCCCGATGCTCGCCGACGAGCTAATCGACCGCGGCACGGCCAGCGGTTCCATACCATTGATTTCGCGCGGGCTCTATCACGCAATCCGGTCCGGCTCGGGCCGTGCGCTGCGCGCCGCACTTTTTGCGTTCGGCTATGTGCTGCTAGGCATCTTCGCCGTCATGACTGTACTCAAGCCGTTTTTTGGCAACCACATAGGGCTGATCCGTGGGGCAGACGGCTCGCTCACTTTCGGCATGGTGTCGCAAGATGGGGGTCAGGAATTGCTCGGCTTATGGTCGGTGCCGCTGACGCTCGCGCTCTGTGCGCTGCTTTATGCAATCCTCACGCGGATGCTGCGCCGTACGGTTCGCACGGTGTAAAAATTTACTTCAATACCTTGTAATACAAGAAAGGGCGAATAAGATGAACCTCGATTCCGGGGCTGCTTCCTTGCGCGCAAATCCAGCCGCGCGTTCCTCCAATGTTGCAGCCTTTCTCGCACTTGCCTTCGGGTTTAGCTGGATAGTCTGGCTGGGTGTGTGGTGGTCCGCTGGACGTCCAACGTCGCTCACCGCTACGCCGATGGTAATTGCGGTCTATGCCGGGTCTTTCGGTCCAGGCTTGGCCGGCGCGGTTTTGAGCGCTCGCGAAGGGCGGCTGCGCGAATGGGTGGCTGGCTTCCTGCGCTGGCGCATGGGCTGGGCAGGAGCAGCGGCAATCGCTCTGCCGCTACCTCTCGCGGTACTCGGCCTAACCGTGGCACTCGGCTATGCGCCGGTCCCGATGGAAGGCGTGCCGCCTGCTCTGTCTTATCTCACGCTGTTCCCGGCGGTGGTGTTCAACGGTGTGGTCACTGCCGTGCTTGGCGCCGGTCCGCTGGGCGAGGAAGGCGGGTGGCGTGGCTATCTTCTGCCTCGCCTACTCGACCGGCTGGGAGAGGTACCAGCTTCGCTGATGCTCGGCGTGATCTGGTCCGCCTGGCACCTGCCGATCATGGCGATACTGCCCGACTGGCGCGACGGTCACAGTTTCGCCTTTTACCTGCCCGCGTATACGGTAACGCTTATGGGCCTGTCGTTGTTGATGACGCAGATCTGGTTGTTGACGCGGCGCAGCACGCTGGCGGCGGTATGGATGCACGGCGTGATTAACGCGATCGGTGGGATCGCCTTCAGCGCCCAGTTGTGGAATGGGGGCTGGTCGAGCAAGGCTAATCTGCTTCACTTCACCCTGGCGATCTGGATTGCGGCGCTGGCTCTCCACTTGCTGCGCGGCCATCATGGGCGTGGCTGAAATAGCCGCAATGAAAGGTGGCCCGCAATTTCTGGATTTCGCCCCGACCGGCTACAGGTCACTTGCCGCAGTTGTGCTATGCCAGTCAGCGTAAGACCGAGTGTTGGGTTTGAAGCGGAACCTGCCGCTTTGAAGTTCTAGCGGGAACGGCGGGATTGTCCCAAGACCCGGCGTTCCTGGTAATTCGCGATTGGAAAAGTCAGTTTGCGTGAATGGCGGCAAATTTTTCTCAAATCCGGATTGAAAATATGAGTATCGCGGAATGATCCCCTGAAACACTGCAATTCCAACTGATTTTGTCAGCATCCCGATCCGTTCGTGCGATTTCCCTCAAATCTTCTCTCGCGCCTGAACGAAATCCCGCAAAAAGCGAGGCACGAAACGCTCGCGCATAATGATCCTGTTGTTCGACATGACGCAGTCGAGTGCTCGCTGGGAAGCCAGGAAACGATTACAGGCGGGATCGTGGTCGATCTCCCGCTCGCCATATACGCGCACTTTGCAAATCGTCCCATCGGTATTGCTTCTCCGAATCAGGATGTTAGTCTTGTTCCGCGTCGCGAAGGCGACGCCGAGGCTTGAGAACCTCGCTTGGGAAGAAACGAACCCGCCATCGACGCGGCCGGGTGGCCGACGCGCATGTCCAAGCCGCTTGCGGCCAAAGGCGTCGGCGCATGTCTCAAGCATGTTCTCTACACCCGGCTCTTGTCGGCATCGCCTCGCTCATTGCACGGAGGCCATGCCGATGAAGAATGCAGCGCATAGTGGCGCAGGTTGTGGGCCGAGATGTCGACCGCAATAGGCGCCGCGCGCTTGCCTTTGGACGAACGCGACCCGCTGCCGCCTGATCATGATCGGGTTGCGACGCCGAGAGATTTGCTCGGCGCGCTGTATCGGGCCGAGCGTCCGGCCTTGCTGCGATTTCTGGCGCGCCGGACAGCGGAGGATCGGGCCGAGGACATCGTCCAGCAGGTCTTTGCGCGCATGGCGGGGAAGACCGACGATCAATCCGCTGCGATCGCGTCGCCGGGCGCCTATCTCCGCCAGGCCGCCCGCAACCTTGTCCGTGACGATGCGCGGGCCGCCGAGCGGACCAGCCTGCACCTTCACATGGCGATCGAGGATGCGCCGGTGGCGGATGCCGATCCGATCGCGGCGCTCGAAGCCCGCGATCGGCTGGCGCGGATCGAGACGGCGGTGCTACGGCTCAAGCCGCTGACCCGGCAGATTTTTCTCGCATGCCGTCTCGACGGCTATAGTTATGCTGAAATTGCCGAGCAGACCGGGCTGAGCATAAGGGGCGTCGAGAAGCAGATGAGTCGCGCGATCAAGCAACTGGGCAGGCACCTGCGCGATCATGACTGACGCTGAGCGGTCCTCGATCCCGCGCAGCGTGCACGATGCGGCTGGGGCGTGGTTGGCTCGTCGACAAGCGGGTGCCGATCCGAATGGCGAACGGGCCTTCCTCGCTTGGCTGGACGCCGATCCCCGGCATCGGGCAGCTTATGATGAGGCGGCGCGCGCCTGGCGCGACAGCGAGCTGCTGGCCGATAGCAAGGTGGGGCGAAGCCGCAAGCTCGTTCGCGCGCCGTTTCTGATGCGCCACAGTACGCATGTGGGGGCCGTGAGTCTGGGTGTTGCCGCGATCCTGGGCGTGGGGACGCTAGCCACGGTCCGGCATGCCGGCCCCTTCGACCTCGTCTCAGCGGCCGACGCGGCTACCTATCGGACCGCGGTCGGCGAGATTCGCACCGTTCGGTTGGCGGACGGCTCTACTTTGACGCTCGATACATCGACCTTGGTCAGGGTCCGGTTCACGCCGGATCGCCGTCGGCTCGAACTGGCGGAGGGCCGAGCCCGTTTCAGCGTGGCGCAAGATCGCCGGTCGTTCACCGTCGCCGTTTCGGGCGGCGAGATCGTGGCGCACCAGACTGTGTTCGATGTCAGCGTGATTGGGTCGGAGCCGACCGTGGCGGCGATCGAGGGCGACATCGCATTGCAGAAGGAGGGCAGGGACGGCGGCGTTGCGACGCAATCGTTGGTAGCCGGCGAAGCCAGCAGCATGGGCGCGGACGCCGTGCCGCGAGCGCGCTCCTTGGCCGAAGCCCGCTGGGTGTCGGGCATGGTCGCGCTCGACAAGACGCCACTCGGAACCGCAGTGGCTGCCATCAACCGCTATAATCACAGGCAGGTGCAACTGGGCGATCCGGCTCTTGCCATTCTCTCCGTGACTGGTGCCTTCCGCGCGCGGGATCCCCAGCAGTTCGCCCAGGCCATCGCGACCATGTTCGGCCTTGCCGTCGATGCCTCGCATCCCGATCGTCTCATTCTGCATCCCTCGCCCAAAAAATCACCTGCCACCCGAAAATAACTGTCGGGTGCATTTGGCTGCGGTCGTCTCTCGCACAACCCGCCCTTTAGCGGCCTGGGGGGAGACAGACGACAATGACGCACTTTGGGGACATACGATTTTTTTCAGCGATCATTACGGTCGCCGTGATGACCGGCACGGCGACGGCGGCTCAGCCGGCCGAACAGATGGCAATCGACCTGCCTGCCCAACCGCTGGGCAGTTCACTGAAGGCGCTGGCGCTGCAGTCTCGCAGCACCATTCTCGCCGACGCGGACGTGATTGGGGATCATCCCGCGCCAGCGATCCAGGGCCGTTTCACGGTCGAGGACACGCTGCGCCGGCTGATCCAGGGGGTTGGGCTGACCTTCGACCGGGTCGATGGCGGCTATGTCGTTCGCCCGGAGCAGGCGCGTGGCGACAGGCGAGCGGCAAGCGATGGTCCGGGGATCATCGTCACGGGCAGTCGGATTCGCGGGGCGGCGGGCGCTTCGCCCGTCACAATCCTGAGCGAAAAGACGATCCGGGACAGCGGCCTGGCGGACCTGGGCGAGGTGGCACGCAGCCTGCCGCAGAGCTTTGGCGGCGGACAAAATCCGGGCGTCGGTTTCAATGTCCCCTCCAGCACGGGCGGCAATGTCGGTGGTGGATCGACCGTCAATCTGCGGGGCCTGGGTAGCGATGCGACGCTTACCATCTTGAATGGTCGGCGCGTGCCCTATGATTCGGCGCGACAGGGCGTCGATATTTCCGCCATCCCGCTGGCGGCGGTCGATCGGATCGAGATCGTCGCCGACGGAGCCTCGGCCATCTATGGATCCGACGCAGTCGGTGGCGTCGTCAACGTCATGCTCAAGCGCGATTATGATGGCGTCGAAACCCGGGCGCGGCTTGCTGGCGCGACCGACGGCGGCGATGTCGAGCAGCGCTACTCCATTCTTGCCGGCGGGCGTTGGCAGGGCGGCGGCGGGTTCGTGGCCTATGAATATAATCGCAACACGGCGCTCCTGACGAACCAACGCGATTATGCGCAGGTGCGGCCCAACGTGACCATCCTACCGGCCAGCCAGCGGCACGCGATCGTCGCCAGCGTCCACCAGGATATCACGGACACGCTGACGATCGAGGCGGATGCGCTCTATAATGATCGTGAGGGGGCGTTCACCTATCCGCTCAACGCGGCCGGGGACCTGGCCGTCAGTCGCACGCGGCAGACCTTCGACTCCAATATGCTCGCGCTCGCCAGCGCCGCGCGCCTGGCGCTTGGCCCCTGGCAGCTCAGCCTGTCGGGGACGTTCGGCAAGGGACGCACCTATTTTCAGGGCGACACCTTCCGCAACGACCAGTTCGCCAGCACCGCCTCCGGCCGCTACAACAACCAGACCGTCACGGGTGAAGTCGCTGCCGATGGCCCCTTGTTCGCGCTGCCGGGGGGCCCTGCGAAACTCGCGGTCGGGGCGGGCATCCGCGCCAATGATTTCGAGATTTTCCGGGGCGTGGGCAATATCAACAATGCCCGACCGTCGCAGGACAGTCGCTACGCCTTTGGCGAACTCAATCTGCCGCTCGTCGGTCCGGACATGGGCCAGCTGCTGGTGCACCGGCTGAACCTGAGCGCGGCGCTGCGCTATGAGCGCTACCGCCAGATCGGCGATATCGTCACGCCCAAGCTGGGCGTCATCTATGCGCCCAATGATGTCCTCGATCTCAAGGCCAGCTGGGGGAAGTCGTTCCGCGCGCCGAGCTTCATCCAGCTCTATTCTATCCAGCAGGCGCTGCTCTATCCCGTCACCACCTTTGGCGGGACCGGCTATCCGGCGGGATCGACGGCGCTCTATCTCACCGGCGGCAACAGCGACCTCAAGCCGGAGCGGGCGCGCAGCTGGTCCGGCACGCTGGCGCTGCATCCGCCCGCATGGCCCGGCGCGTCGCTCGAAGTCAGCTATTTTTCGACGCGCTATGTCAACCGGATCGTGACGCCGATCCCCATCGCCTCGCAAGCGCTCAGCAATCCGTCCAATAGCGGACAGGTCTCGCTGTCGCCGACCGCCGCGCAGCTGGCCGCTCTGGTCGCGGGCGCCGACCAGTTTCTCAATGCCACGTCGTCGGCCTATGATCCTTCAAGGGTCGTGGCGATCATCGACAATAGCAACGTCAATGCCGGCCGCCAGAGTATCAGCGGGATCGACGTGCAGGCGCGCTATCAGACAGCGCTCGCAGATGGGCGATTAAACCTGTCGGCCAGCGCGACCTATCTGGACAGCGAGCAGCAGATATCGGCGGGCCAGCCGGTCCAGCAACTGGCCGGCACCCTGTTCAATCCGCCGCACTGGCGCGGGCGCGGGACGGCCAGCTGGGACAAGGGCGGCCTGGGCCTGGCGGTCACGCTCAGCCATATTGGCGGGGTCGATGATCAGCGCACGGCCTCTGCCGGGCGGGTCCGCGGGATGACCATAGCCGATGTCAGCGCACGCTACCGGATCGAAGGCGGCCATGGGCCGCTGGGCGGCGTCGAAGTGGGTCTCTCGATCCAGAATCTGTTCAACGTCGCGCCTGCGGTGATCGCGACCAGCCTCTATTATGACACACCCTATGACTCGACCAACTATTCCCCGGTGGGGCGCTTCGTGGCGTTCGAGCTCGTCAAGAGATGGTAAGGGTGGCGCTTGGGAAGACGGGCCTTTTCGGCGCGTGCGTGATGATGCTCGCGCTTTCGTCACCGGGGTGGGCGCGCTGCGCCGACCTGTTGCCGGGTGCGGCACAGCCGACGGGGCCGAAGCGATCGATCACGTCTCTCGATCTTGCGCGCCTGCGCGACATCGGTCGACCCGACGGCGCGCTGCTCGGCGGACCCAGCCCGCTAGCCGTCGCCCCCGACCAGACCCGTATCGCCTTCAACATCAGCCGGCCCGATCCGGCCTCGAACAGCATCTGCGTCGGGCTCGCAGTGATGGACCTCGTCGTCGGCGCCCGACCGCGCCTTATCGACCAGGGCGGCGAAATGATCCTGGCGTCTGGCAATGTGCGGGGACTGATCACGCCCATCGGCTATCCTGCGGTGATAACGCCGTCCTGGTCCCCCGATGGCCGCTCAATCGCCTATCTGCGGCGGGACCAGGGCGTGACGCAGCTCTGGGTCGCCCGTGCGGAGGGCGGCATGGCGCATCCGCTCACCCAGTCTCCCGTCGATATCGAGCAGTTCGTCTGGCGGGCCGACGTCAAAACGCTCCTGTACGCGGCCCGGACCGGACAGCTAGCCGAGCGGGCCGCAGATGCCAATGCGGCGCTGACGGGCTATCCCTATGATGACCGCTTCGTGCCGGCCATGAGCCCGGTCCCGTTGCCGGTCGCCACGACGCCCCTGTCCCACTATGCGGTCGATATCGCCAGCCTGGCCGTGCGCCCGGTCCGTGGCGATGACTCTGTGGAGCTGCCGCCCGACCGGCTGAACACGCCCGCGCCGCTGCCTGCCGCCGAGGCAGGCGATGGCCGCCGCGCCTGGACAGCGCATAGTAGCGAGAATATCCTCAGCCCCCTTCGGCTACAGGCAAGCCTGGCGTCGGGTGATCCTGTCGCCTGCACCGTCGCGGCCTGCCGCGGCAAATTGACCGGCCTGTGGTGGATGCCGCAAGGCGGTCCGCTCTTGTTCCTGCGGCGCGAAGGCAGGGACCTGGGCGATCTTGTCCTGTATCGCTGGCAGCCCGGGGCGGGCCAGCCGCGTGCGATCCTGCGCACGAGCGGGGTGCTTGATGGCTGCGTCCTGGCGCAGGCGCAACTCGTCTGCCTGGCGGAGAGCGCGACCGTGCCACGCCACATCGTGCGGATCGATCCACGGACGGGCAAGTCCGAGACGCTCTATGTGCCCAATCCGGATTTTGGCGCGATCCGTTTCGGCAAGGTCCAGCGGCTCCGCTGGCGGAACGATCGCGGGCTCGCGGTGCGCGGCGACCTGGTCCTGCCGCCTGGCCACAGGCCGGGTATGCGCCATCCGCTCATCGTCACGACCTATTGGAGCAGTGGCTTCCTGCGCGGGGCGACGGGCAATGAATATCCGATCCATGTCTTTGCCGCGCGTGGCTTTGCCGTGCTTAGCCTGCATCGTCCGCCTTTCGTCGCCGAGGCCGATGCGAACGCCACCGACCCGGACCGGCTGAACGCCGCCAATACAGCGAATTGGGCCGAGCGGCGCAGCCTGCACTCGGCCGTGATGGTCGGGGTGCAGCGCGTCATCGACCTCGGCGTCGCCGATCCGGCGCGCATCGGCATTACCGGATTGAGCGACGGGTCCAGTACGGTCGGCTTCGCGCTGATCAACAGCCGTCGCTTCGCTGCGG
Source organism: Sphingobium sp. ba1 (assembly GCF_000743655.1). Classification (NCBI taxonomy): domain Bacteria; kingdom Pseudomonadati; phylum Pseudomonadota; class Alphaproteobacteria; order Sphingomonadales; family Sphingobiaceae; genus Sphingobium; species Sphingobium sp. ba1. The sequence goes on along the minus strand of NZ_JPPQ01000069.1, from coordinate 753,580 downwards.
CAGCTGTCAGCACCTGCTGCCTTGAGCCCTGGATGGTCAATGCGACATTCGGCCCTGCCTTTGCCCGGAGCATGCGCGGGCAGGGGTGGCCTGCGGCGACCGCCGACGACCGTCGCTTCTGGGCGCCCGGGTCGCTGATCCAGAATGCGGCGTCGATCGACACGCCCCTGCTCATGCAACTGGCGGACCGGGAATATCTCACCGCGATCGACGTCTATGCCGCGCTGCGCGAACAGGGCAAGCCGGTCGACCTCTATGTGTTTCCGGACGAATATCATAATAAATGGCAGCCCGCCCATCGGCTCGCCATCTATGAACGCAATCTCGACTGGTTCGACTATTGGCTACGCGACACGGTCGATCCGGACCCGCACAAGGCGGCGCAATATGCGCGGTGGCAAAGGCTCCGCCAAGAGCAGGGGAGGGCCAGCCGCAGTCAGGACCGGCCCGCGATCCAGGCCTCGACATCGGCAAGGCGCATGAGCCGGTGATAAGCGGTGCCCCGCAGCGGGCCGCTTTCGCCGAGCGCGCGTTCGAGCGCGGGCACGTCGAGCATGCCCGCCGCGCGCAATCGGCCGTCGAGCAGCATCGCGCGGATGGTGGTTCGATTGGCGGTGTACAGGGCGGCGATATAGCCGTCGGGGGAGCCTTTCGATCGGCGTTCGATGATCTCCGCCGGCAAGCGGGCGGCATAGGCCTTGCGGGCGATCACGCGATTGCGCCCGTTCTCGAACCACCACCAGCTCGGGACGCGCAGGCACGCCTCCACGACCGGTTGCGTGGCCAGTGGCGAGGCATGGCGCACCGGACTGTGCAGGTCGCTGGCTTCGGCCCATGTCTGGGCGGCGACGATCAGCGCGATGTGCGCGGCCGTCCCGGTCTCAGCCCCCTTTGGCGCCTGCAACCAGGGATGCCCGGCGATGATCGCCTGGTCGCTGACCATCGCCGACGCCAGATATTGGGTTTCGCCATGCCAGCGATAGGCGGGCGAGCATCGGAAGGCCCGTTTGATCGCTTGTGTAAAAACCGTCGCCGCACCGACCTGCGCGAGCGAGGCGATCGAGAGCGCTACCGTCCAGGCCTCGTGCAGCCGCCCGCCGCGCACTAGCGCATCGGTTACCGGGGCGACCGACTGCAATGCACAGAAGACGTTGTCGCCCGCGCCGCCATCGATCGACAGATCGGCGCCGGATGTCGCAATCGCTTGCGCCAGGAGCGCATTGGTGCCCTGCATGAAGCTGCGGCCCACGGGGTTGGGCAATCCCACCGCATGGGAGCGGCTGAAATCGACCAGCCCGACGTCCCATTCCGCTTCGAGGATCGAGGCGCCGAGATGGCTCGCCACCGCGCGGGCATAGGATCGTTCGTCGCCGACCCCGCCCTGACTGGACAGGTTGAAGCATGCGAAGGCGCCGCCCTGGCTGGCGAGCGTCGCGGCCAGTATCGAAGAATCGAGACCGCCCGAAAGCATGAGGAGCGCGCGCTCGGCATCGCCACGGCTCGCGCGGACGGCCGCCGTGACCGCCCGGCGCAGGGCATCGGCCGCCTCGTCGCGATCATCGGTCCAATGGCGGCGGCCACCATGGTCCCACGGCGTCCAGGCCTGTGTCACCGTGAGGGCGCCATCGCCGATCCGCAGGCAGGCGCCGCCCCGCAGGTCCGTCACGCCCGACAGGCAGGTCGTCGGCGAGGCGATATTCTGGAACGCCAGCCGATGGGCGATCGCGCTCCAGTCGAGGCCGGTCGGAATCCACCCCGCCAAGGTGAGAAGCGCGAGGTCGGACGCGATCAGGATCAGGCCATCGCGTTGCGTGTAGAGGCAGGGCAGGCGGCCGAATGGCGCGCGCGCGATCTCCAGGGTGGCGGGACCGTCGCGCAGGATTGCGACATAATGGCCCCAATAGCGCCGCATGAGTTCCTGCGGGCGCATGGACGCCGATGTCGTCGTGCCGCTTTTGAAATGCGCGCGGTCGCTGGTCCCCCGCTGGAAGATATCCCCCAGCACCCATTCGCCCTCGCACGCCATTTTGGCCGGCGTGAGGCCCGGCGTCGTCGCGACCAGCAGCCCGGCTTCGTCGATCACGATTTCAAGGTCTGGCCGGTCGGCGATCGCCGACCTGATCCAGGCCGGGATCGATGCCGGGTCCGCCATGCTGCTGGCAAGGATGAGATAGGCTTCCATCACACCCGCCTGATCGGGGTGAAGGGCCGCACATGGTCGGGCGCGTCGTTGAGGACGGTGCCTGCCAATTCGACCCAGCAATGCGCCTGAAACGGATCGAGCTTGACGCCCAGCACCAGGGTGGGGTTGGCGCCTCGCGCGGTCAGGGTGGCCATCAGCGCCATGGATGTGGGGAGACACTGGTCGCGCGCGGACAGGATCAGCCCTGCGCGGCGGTGCGCCTCCGCCAGCCGTGCGATCGCCGCCGATGTCGGTCGCGGCCTCAAGGCAGGGGCGTCCTTGCGCCGGGCCAGCCGGTCGATGTTGGCGGCGAGTGGGCAATAGCGTACGCGCAAGGTCCAATGCACCCGAGCGACCAGCGCCATGGCTATGGCCAGTAGCGAGGGGCGGGCGGGGGGCTCTGATGGCGGTGGCAGGATTGGCCCTGGGGATGTGGTAGGGCACGGGACCGGAAGCCCGCCTTCTGGACAGGGTATGATCAGGCCCCTCTCGACCAGTGTCGCCAGCGCGGGATCGGCAGCGCCCGTGTCGAGCAGCGCCTGGAACGCTGTGTCGAGCGGCCCGCCCAGGCCGAAATAGCGGTCCGCCGGGAGGTCGAGAAACAGCGTTCGATTGTCGATCCGGCAGAAGCTCAAGCCGGTGCGGAGCCTATAGCCAGCCATGGGAGATGCCCGACACAATGGCGCGCGGCCGAAGCCGCGCGCCACCGCATCAATCGTCCGACAGGCCGGTGAGTTCCTGGTTCAGGCCGACATCGCCGGCGATGCCGCCCGGTCCCTTGGTCTCGATGCTTGCGGTTCCGAGGTCGATCAAAGTGTCTTCGCGTTCCATGATGGACTCCTTCTGTCATGCTGCGACATGCAGCCATGGCAGTGTAGGAAGCCCGTTTCGCTATCCGAATTTTATACCGATTCTATATCGATATTGTTTGGCTGGCAGGTTGGACGACGGGGTCATTCGGCCCGATAGACCGCCCGGACGATGGCGGCGGCGGCCCGACGCCGACGGCCATGATAGACCAAGATCAGGCGTCGCAGCCGGTCGCGCTCGCCAAGGCCGGTGGCGGACACAATCGCCGCGAGTTCCGCCTCGATATCCTCGAGTATGTGCATCTCGACCGAGCGGACAGCATGGAGGCGCGCATTGAGCCGGTCGATGGCGCGACCATGCTCGCCATTGGCCGACCGGCTGGCGATCGCCAGGAAGATCGCGCCGGTGCGATCGGCGATCGATGGCAACTCTTCCATGGCGGTCGGCATGATCGCAGTCCTCACGCCCGGCCATGCGCGGATCGCAAGCACCAGCAATTGAGCCGACCAGTCGTAGCGATCTTTCAGGGCCGGTTCGTCCAGGGCGGGAATATAAAAGCCGCCGCTCGTGCGCGTTTCGACCAAGCCTTCCCCGGTCAGCAGATGGAGCGCGTCGCGGACCGGCGTCACGCTCGACGACAGCGGCGCGGCGAGGACGGCCGGGTCCAGGCGGTCGCCGGGCCGATAGTCGCGGCGCATGATGCGCTGGCGCAGCGCGTCATGGACCCGTTCGACGGTCGGGCCCGCATTCATGATGCCGCCTGTTGGTCATGCGCATGGGCATCAACCACCGCCTGCTGGTCGGGCCGCAGCGCATCGATCGCGCCCAGCGGCGCGCCGCTTTGGTCGCCCAGCAGGATAGAGGGGCATTGGCCCTCATAATTGCCGAGATTGGGCCGGTGCTGGCGATAGCCGACCAGCCCTGCCAATGCGGGCGGAAAGGTCCGGGCGATCGCGGGGGGATAGGCCAGCCAGGGATTTTCATATGGCTTGAGCCAGCCGAGCGCATAGCCCACGACAACGCCGCGCCGGACCGTGTTGGTGATGTTGGCACCCGCGCCGTGCAGGGTCGAGCCCAGCAGGAGGAGCGCCGCGCCCGGCGCCATTTCGGCAGGCAACGGTGCCTCGGGTGGTTCGGCGTCCAGCGCGTTGGCGCCATGAGTGCGCGGCCATATCAGGGTCGCACCATTTTCCGGCGTGAACGGCGTCAGCGGCCACATCACATTGACAAGATATTCGATATCGCCGACCGGACCCCGCCACATATCTTGATCCCGGTGGGGCAACTGAGCCGGGGCACCGGGATGGATGGCGATCGCCTGGGTCGTGTTCAGCTGGATGCAGTCGCACCAGGGCGACAGGATCGTTTCGACAATGCCGACTATCAGTGCATGCTGGACCAGCGCCCTGGCATGGTCTGACCGGATCAGGAGCCGACCGAAGCGCTTCGTGGTTTCGCCATAGAAATGGCCCTGGCCAAAAGGCGTGCGGGCGAAATCGTCGGCCAGATCCGCGTCGAGCGCCGCTATGGCCGCGGCCGGCAGGGCATCCGGGACGAGGCAATAGCCTTGCGTCTTAAGTTCGGTCGCGTGGCGCGCGATCGCTTGGGAGAGAGTGATGGAGACGGTCATGGCGGCGTCTCCCTCAGGCTGCGACGCGCTGGTGGATACGCAACGGCGACGCAACAATACCGCGCTCGGCCAGCAGCGCCTTCTTATCGGGTGCAATGTCGATGCGCAGCGCGCCGAGCATGGTCCCGTCGATCATGCGCGGCAGGCCGAGCGGCGTGCAGCGCCAGCCAAAGGCAAGGATCTGCTGCAACCAGCCCATCTCCGCAATGGCGCTATAGGCGGTGATGCCGTGCGCGAGGGCATGGTCGACCAGGGCGGTCACCAGCGTATCGCGGACCTGCCGCCGCTCCGCCGCCCGCAGGCGGCGATCCAGGCAAAAGCGGGTGATCTCCTGGATGTCCGGTGCCTGCGGTGGTGCCTGCTCGCACAGGTCGGGATAGAAATCACCCAATATATGGGGGCGTGTCGTGGGCAGGAGTCTCGCCGATCCCAGATGGGTCCCGTCGGGGTCGGCCAGGATCAGATAGGTCGCATGGGCGTCGTCATATTGGTCGATCTCATAGCGGTCTGCGAGCACCGGCACATCCCATTTGAGCAGATCGACGAAGACGGATTTGCGGGCGGCGAACATCGAACGCAGGACGGCGTCCGAGGCCGGTCGCGCGGCGGATTGACGGATATGCAGCATGATAGGGGCTCCCTGGCCGTGATTGGTCCAGGGTCGCCTCGCGACGGGTCAGGCCGCTATTCCGGAAAAGGGTAATATCGGCGGCGGAAAATATCCGAGAAGGTCAGTGTTCCGTCGAAGAGCGTCAGGATCACCAGATATGTCCGCTTGTTCACGCCATACCGCTCGCACGCCTGCTTGATATGGCGGGCCACCGTCTCTTCGCCCACCTTCAGGATCAGGCTGATTTCCCAGTCGCTCTTGCCGCGCGCAACCCAGAGCACACAGTCCCGCTGCCGGTCGGTGAGCATCGGGTGCGGTGGAGCCTGCCGCAGGCTGCCGATCGACCAGAGCCGCCTGGCACCCTCGAAGGCGAACAGACCCGCGACCTCTGCCAAAGGCAGCATGTCATGCGGCAGCGGCCTGCCAGCTTCATTCGCGAACGAGCAGGAGCCGCGCGCTTCGCCGGGCACGTGGACCGCCGGCACCGTGAAACCATCGCCGATGCCCTGTGCGCGACCCAATGCCAATATGCGGCGATCGCGGCCGGACAGCGGGATCATCTCCGCCATGTGCGACCAGGGAAAGCCGACGCGCGCCACATGGCTCGCGCGGTGGACCGGATCGGTCACGGCCAAAGCATGGCGATGATAATAATCGGCCCATTGCGTCGGATAATTATGCAGGTGGATCGCGCCGCCGCTGGCCCTGGCGAGATCGACATGATGCGTCAGCGCAAAATATTGAAAGCCGAGCTGATCCGTCAGCCCCTTCATGGCCGCGGCGAAATCATCGCCGTTCGCCACGGCATCCACGACGCGTCTGAAGTGCGTCGCCATATTGGACAGTCTCATAAGACGATGTCGCGATCACCGGCAGTGTCTCAAGTCACCGCGTGTCCGGCGTTCGCCCTTTCCCGACATATCGGGCCAGGCGCTGGTGTCTCATGTCAGCACCCGACGACTCCAGTAACAAAATTGTCATATCATAACGGCTTTTATGGAAAAAGACCGGCGCTGGCCTTGGCGTGCGCACAACGCTGCCATGGCGAGTCCATAGTCGGTGCGGCATGGTCTGGGCATCGCTTGCTCGCCGGCGGCAGAGGCTGCCGGTGAATTTGCCGACCAGCGAACGCCCTTCGCTCGATTGGCGGGATGCCGCAGGCTATGCGCGACTGCGCGGGATCGACCGGGCCGGCCTCATGTGGGAATGGCTGCGCCGCGATCCCGATTATATCGCCTGGCATGTGCGGGCCAGTACGGCCACGCGCGGCATCGATCCCGAGCCGCTCCTTTGGGGGCTGCACTTTCGCCGAGCATCCGAGCCGCGCAGCGCCCGAGGCCCGGATCATCTGGCATGCCGATTTCGATCCAGGGACGATGGCCGTCGCCGCAATTTCCGCTGATCCGGCCGATCCCGATAGCCTCAATCTCGACCGCATCGCCCCCTGGCTCGCCGTTGCCATCGGCAGGGAGGGACGCGAACATGCCGTCCTGTCCGACGGTTGGCATCATATCCGTATCGATATCGAGGAAGGGCGGCTGACAGGACAGCAAGCCGTCCTGCTGCATTTCCGCTTGCAGGGCATCCTGTCTTCGCAGCGGCGCCTATTGCCGCTGCGCCGGTTTCTCGACCTGTGTCGCAGGCGGCAATTCTCGCGGTCGCTTTTTCCCCCCGATCCGCAGATCGCGCGGCTGGTCGATATGCTCCGCGTCCATGATGCGCTCGGGCAGGGGGCCAGCCAGCGCGACATCGGTGCCGCCCTGTTCGGGGACGCGCGCGTGGCGCAGGATTGGACGGGATCTTCGGATTCGCTGCGGTCGCGGGTGCGTCGGCTGGTCCGCGAGGCTGGCTGCATGGCGCGTGGCGGCTGGCGGCAATTGATGGGGCGGAGGGGGTGATTTGCCGATTCTTCGCGTGACAGCGGCGATGCCTACCGTGTGACGATAGGGCTGGCGCCTCGCGCCGGTGAAGCGGCGCGACCGCGCTCTACGGCTCGAAGCTAGGCTTCTCGCCGCCGAGCCCCGTTGCCGGGTCTCGGCCTGGCGGTGATGATCGTCTGGCGCGGGTCAGCGATGCTGACCCTTGCGGTCGCCGCTTGCGCGGCGGCGCTGTTGGTGGCCTCTGCCGGTGGCGCGGGAGCGGTATGGTCAAGGCCCAAATGGCTACCTTTGATCAGTGCGGGTTCTGATCGGCTTGTGGGACTTTACAGTCGTTCCCGAGCCCCATGTCGAACGTCTGGTCTCGCCAGGAGCGCACATTGAGCGTTGCACGCACCTCATCGTGGAATGACAAAACTGGGCCGATAGCGGCATGCCAGCTATTAGATGACCAACACGCGATAACCTCCATTCGCCCAGAAACGCGTCAGTTCGCATTGACGTCCGGCAATCTTCGTGGCCTATCTAAATAGGCAAATGGGGGGTGTATCGCGAGCTATTCCGCGATACATAATGGAAATGGCATCAGCGCAGCAGCTCATAGGCCTCGTAAAGAGCCACGCGGAGGGGGATTCCGATCGATTCTTCGATCTTGCTATGCAGCTGTCGGCTGCAGAGGAGCAAAAGGGTCACAAGCGCTTGGCTGAGACGCTTCGGCAGTGGGCCAATGCCGGCCAAACGCCTCCTGCCTCGCGAAAGCCGAACCTCACGCCAATCTCCGCTCCACGTGGTGATCTCGCCGAATTTCTGTTCGCCTCCTATCCCAGCGAGCGGTTGAACAGCGTCATTCTCCCACCGCTAATCGCGGAAGAGCTGGCGCATATAGTGTTCGAGACCCGCATGCGTGAGAAGCTCGAAGAGAAGGGCCTCAAGCCGCGGCGGCGCATTCTGCTGTCTGGGCCTCCGGGCACTGGAAAGACGATGAGTGCGCACAGTCTCGCCGGCGAACTCCAGTTTCCGCTATTTTCGGTAATGCTCCATGGTCTCATCACAAAGTTCATGGGCGAGACCGCCCAGAAACTGAAGCTCGTGTTCGACGCCATCAAATCGACGCGGGGCGTTTATCTCTTCGACGAGATCGATGCTCTCGCCGCAGCGAGGGGCGATGGCAATGATGTGGGTGAAGCGCGCCGGGTGCTCAACTCGTTCCTCCAGTTTCTCGAAGAGGACACCGGCCCTTCGATTGTCATCGCCACGACCAACTTGGCCGAAATCCTGGATCGGGCAGTCCTGCGCCGCTTCGATCTCGTCCTGTCGTACGAATTGCCCGATGCGGCATCGATCCGCCAAGCTCTCGAACGACGCCTTATCGGCTTCTCCCACGCACGCCTGTCCTGGGAAAAGGTTACCGATTGCGCAATCGGGCTGTCGACGGCCGATGTCGTGGCTGCCGCCGAAGACGCGGCGCGGCGAGCGGTTCTTGGTGATCGCAATAGCATAACGACGGTTGATTTGGTGAACTCGTTGGAGCGTCGTCGCTCGCTGCAGGGGTTGGGAAGAAGCGCGAATGCCACGGAATCTACCTCACTTTCTTCTAAAAGACCTCGGAAAGCCGCATCCGTTTCAGGCCAAGGGCGGGGGCAGCGGCAAGAAGCCAAGTGACGTCCTCAATCGCAGCAGCCACGCGCAGGCTCTCCTGCAAGCAATCGACCAACTCCCAGCTATAACGTCGGACGGTCTCCCAGGGGTCTATCTCGAAATCAAAAGCCGACCGGGCGAGCCACTTGCGAAGGATAGCCTGGGATCAAGCGGTATCGAGCTGCTGCGCAGCGCCGCCGAAGTCGTCAACGGCAGCACCATCGA
>NZ_JPPQ01000069.1:728042-744598 GCF_000743655.1 Sphingobium sp. ba1 | reverse complement strand
GAGAGTTTATCGAACGTTCAACCCGTGAGGAACTGTCCGGCCTTTAGGGGGCAACAACAAACTTTGATTTCTGATCATGACCCCAAATTGCGAACATAATTTTGTTCTTCGCAGCGCTAGCCGATGTTTCATCCATTGAAACTTTGAGGCAACCAGGTTTGGACAAACAGCCATGCTTGACGACCTCTGGGGCTTTTAGAGCCCTAGTTCCCCTATCTATAGTTGCCCGTAAGACAATTGTACCGGCACTATCCAAAATCGCACGACCATTATTTCCGGCAACCTGCTTCGAATCGAAATCGATTGTTTTCAGTGTCTCTGCCACGCTGGAAGAAGGCACCATGATGAGCGAAATTGCTGCAATCCTAACAGATTGAGACATTTGCATGATATAACCTCATTTTAGATAGCCAAGCTATAACGCGCTTTGCGACTGGAGTTTCGGGGTAATATTCGAACCTCTAACCTAATGTGCCTTTTGGTCATCAAGACGCATTAGGATGTAGGCTTTACAAGCACTCTATGAACCTCCCCTGAGTGGGGACATGTGTAGAGCCCCCCTCTACACATGGACGCCGTAGCGCCCGCCCCGCTCTGCGGCCGACATGGCCGCATGACCGATGCCCCCCTCGCCGCCGTCGATCTTTCGCGCCTCCCCGCCCCGGATATCGTTGAGCCGCTCGACTTCGATACCATCCTGGCCGACGCCATCGCGCGCATGAAGGCCTTGATGCCCGACTTCGAAAGTCGGGATAGCGATCCCGCGACGAAGCTGCTCCAGGCCTTTTCCTACTTCGCCCTGCTCCTGCGACAGCGCGTCAACGAAGCCGCCCGCGCCGTCATGCCTGCCTTCGCCACCGGCGGCGATCTCGATAACATCGCCGCCCTTTTCGGCATCACCCGCTTCACCCTGGAACCGGCAAACCCGGCCCAGGGCGTGCCCGCCATGATGGAAAGCGACGCCGATTTTCGCCGCCGCATGGTCCTCGCGCCAGAGGGCTATTCGGTTGCCGGGCCGGAGGGCGCCTATATCTTCCACGCCCTCTCGGCCGACGCCGACATCCTCGATGCCAGCGCCAGCAGCCCGTCGCCCGGCGAAGTCCTGGTCTCCATCCTGTCGCGCACCGGCACCGGGGCCGCCTCGCCTGCCCTGGTGGCCAAAACCGCCGCCTATCTCACCGCCGCAACGCGCCGCCCCTTGACCGACGCCGTGACCGTCCAGTCCGCGACGATCGTCGATTATCGCGTCCTGGCGCAGCTCACGACCTTCAGCGGCCCGGACGCCACGGTCGTCCTGGCCGCCGCCCGCGCACGCATCGACGCCTATGTCGCCGCCTGCCACCGGCTCGGCCGCGACGTCACTCGCTCCGGCATATTCGCGGCCCTCCATGTCGAAGGCGTCCAGAACGTCACCCTGCTCGAACCAGCGGCGGACCTGATCATCACCCGTCAGCAGGCACCGCGCTGCACCGACATCGCGATCGTCGCGGCGGGGGTGGGCGAATGACCTATCCCTCCGTCCTGCCGACCGGATCGACCAGCCTGGAAAAGGCCTTGGAACAGGTCGCCGCCGGTCTTCTCGATATCGATGTGCTGATCCGCGCGCTTTGGTCGCCGCAGGACTGCCCTTACGATTTGCTGCCCTGGTTGGGCTGGGGCGTATCGATCGACCTGTGGGACGCGAACTGGACCGATCCGCAAAAACGCGCGGCCATCGCCGACGCCATTGCCTTTCAACGGCGCAAGGGCACGCCGGTTTCCCTGCGCACCGTTCTGGATCGCTTCGACCCGCTCATCCGCCTGGTGGAATGGTTCGAAGATCGCGACACGCTCGATCCCTTCACCTTCCGCCTCGAACTGCCGCTGCTGGCCGACAGTCGCGTCCTCTATGACGAGAATATGGTGGCGCAGATCCTGCGCGACATCGCCCAGGTCAAGCCGGTGCGCGCTCATATGCTGGCCGTGTTCAAATTGCGCGCGCGCGCGCAGGTCGCGCTCATCGCCGCCGCTAACCTCGCGGGCCTGTCCCGCGTCACTGCCGCCGCCAATGTCACCGCCGCGACCGATCCGGCCTGGGACAATTATCTGCAAACCGAGACTGGCGAGCCGATCATCGACGGCGCTGGCGCCTGGCTGGAGGTTGCATGAGCGATCCCGTCACCATGATGGTCACCCAGGCCGGTCTTGCCGCCTTCCTGGCCGCCGATGCCGCGCATCCCATCGTCATCACTCAGGTCGGCCTGACCCAGAGCGCCTTCGTGGTTGCCCCGACGATCGACGCCCTGCCCGGTGAATTCAAGCGCTTGTCGGCCAGCTTCTCCGGCGACGTGGTGAGCGAAACCATCATCCACATGACGGCCGTCGATGGGACGACCGACATTTACGATCTGCGCGGCCTCGCCCTCTATCTCGATGATGGCACGCTGTTTGCCGTCTATGCGCAGCCCACCCCGATCTTCACGAAAGTGTCGATCGCCAGCTTCCTGCTCGCGCTCGACGTCGCCTTCGCCAATGGCACCGGTAATATCAGCTTTGGCGATGCCATTTTCCTGCTGCCCCCGGCGACCGAGACGCGCGCCGGAATGGCGCGCATCGCGACCAACGCCGAAGCCGATGGCGGGACCGACGACCAGACCATCATATCGCCGCGCAAGCTGCAACGGCGGCTAACGGCGCTGACCCAAGCGACAGATGAAGACCTGACCGCGTTGGCGGACGCGTTCGACCTGATCCTCCAGTCCTTGACGGCCCGCACCATCACCGGGACCGGACTGGTCGCAGGCGGCGGCGACCTTACCCAATCCCGGACATTGGACGTCCCTGCCGCGTCGGGCGCGGAAGCCATTGCGGGGACGGCAACCGACAAGGCGCTCACCCCGGCGGCCTTGCGCGCGGTGCAGGCGGCGCTGTCCATTGGCGTCAGTGGCCTGGCCACCGGCGGCGGCGATCTGACCGAAGGCCGCACGATCGGCGTCCCGGCAGCGACGGGCGCGGAGGCCATTACCGGGACCGCGACCGACAAGGCGCTCACACCGGCGGCCTTGCGCGCGGTGCAAGCGGCGCTGTCGATCGGCGTCAGTGGCCTGGCCACAGGCGGCGGCGATCTGACCGAAGGCCGCACGATCACCGTCCCGGCGGCGACAGGCGCGGAAGCCATTGCCGGGACGGTAACGGACAAGGCGCTCACACCGGCGACCTTGCGCGCGGTGCAGGCCGCCCTGTCGATCGGCGTCAGCGGCCTGGCTACGGGCGGCGGCGAACTGACCGAAGGCCGCACGATCGACGTCCCGGCGGCGACGGGTGGTGAAACGATCGCTGGCACCGCCACGGACAGGGCGATTACGCCAGCGGCCTTGTTTGCCTTGCGCAGCGCGATCGCATTCAGCGGCGGCGGCCTGGTGAAGGGCGGCGGCAATCTCGCACTCAGCCGCACGCTCACCGTCGATGCCGCATCGTCGGCCGACGTGGCTGCAGGATCCGCGACGGACAAGGCGATCACGCCTGCCGCCCTGTCGGGCCTCGCGCGCAGCCTTGGCCAAAATGGCTATGCCTATCTGCCCGGCACCGGCGGCCTGATCCTGCAATGGGGGCGCTTCTCGGCCCCGGCCAACACCACCACGAACACGCTCTTTCCGGTCGCCTTCCCGACCGAATGTTTCGCCGTCACGCCCTGCGGCGGCGCAGCCGGTGGTGCGGATAGCCAGGACAATCCGCCCGTCCTCGTCACCTCCGGCATCACCCGCAGCGGGTTCGCCGTCTTCTCCGCCGACGACACCACCGTCGGCATGGCCTACCTCGCAATCGGGATCTGATCATGGCGATCTATTATTCCGCCACAGCGCACGGATTTTTCGACAGCGCGATCCACACCGACATCCCGGCCGATGCGTTACGCATCGCACCCGCGCGCCATCGCAAGCTGCTCGCCGCCCAGGCCGAGGGCGCGGTGATCGAGGCGGCCCCCACCGGCAAGCCACGCATCCGACGCCAGCTGGTCGACGACGTGCGTGCCCGGATGTTGCAGCAGGTGAAGCGCGAAGCCGCCCGGCGGATCGCTACCATATCGCCGCTCTGGCGGCAGATGAACGACATGCGCGCGCCCGGACCCGATGCCGACGCCCGCTTCGCCGCGATCGATGCGATCCGCGCCGCCTCCGCCCTGATCGAACAGCAGATCGCCAGCGCCAGCGCCGACCAACTCGCCGCGCTGGACATCGCCGCGCACGACGCCTGGCCAAAGGACGCCTGATGCCGAAAATCCCGAACCTGCCGGAACGCACGGGCCTGACCGGCGACGAAAATGTGATCATCGAAACGGGTGGCATCGTCCAGCGCGGCCGCCTGGGCGCGATGGTCGGCGCACTGATCGACGGCGTGGTCAGCGGCATCGGCGCGATCATCCAGCTGGTCGCCAATGAGGTGGAGGTTCAGGGCAATGCGCTGGGCGATTCACTCGCGCCCCCACCAGCCCGCACCTACATGCGCAACGGCGTCTTCCCGATCGTTGATCAGAATGGCGATTCACTGCTTTGGGTCGACATGTTCGGCCGCATCGGCGCACAGGAGTTCGTCTCCGGGCCGAACCCGGAGCCGGTGACCGTCAGCGACGGCAAAGCCATCATTCGCCGCGACCGAGATGGCGAAGTGCTGGAGTGGTATGATTACCGAGAGGGCCGACTGCGCGTCCCCGGCGACCTATGGGACCGGCCCGAAACGTCGATAGCGGGTGCAAGATTTTCGGTAATGGCGGGCGCGGACGTGGTGGCTATCGTCGGGCCGGATGGTGCGCTTATGGACCCCGCGTCGGGATCATCGCCCGTCGCGTTTGTCAAAGACGTGGATGATGGCGGTGGGCCGATCGCGCAAGTCCATGTCGCGACTGGGACGGCTGTGTTTCGCCTGACATCCGCGCCGGTCCATTGCCACGCGCCGCGCTTTATCGCGCCCGGCCTGATCAAATATGCGCGCGATGATGGCGTCATCGCTTCGGTTCGCGCCGTGCTGGATGAGGGCGTGAGCGCCACAAGCATCGAGCATTATGCGGTCCATGGCCAGAGCCTCGCTGGCGGTTCGTCCAATGTGGCCTATCCCGTTACCGCGCCATTTCCGCCCGACCCGAACGTCCTGATGTTCAATGGCGGGGTCCGCGCCGCATTCGGAGACGCGGCTTATAATCCGGCCAATTTCCTGTCGTTCACTCCGGCGTCTGAAGTGTTCGCAGGGACGCGCGGTGATACGGGGCGCACGGCCTTCGGCTTCGCCATGAAGCGCGCCCGGCGCGCGCAGATATTGGTCACGTCTTCGGGCGATGGCGGCGCGCCCTTTGACGAGATCGGCCCCGGAACGCTCATTTGGGATAATCTGCTTTATGGGGTCGAGCGGGGCAAGGTGCTGGCCGACGCTGCGTCAAAGTCCTTTACCGTCCCCGCCGTGCATTGGCGCCATGGTGAATCCAACGCATCGACCAATGCTGCGGGCTATGCGGATATGCTCGATCAGGCGATCAGCGCTATCCAGACCGACATCCCGGCAATCACAGGTCAGTCGGTCCCGCCGATCCTGACCATGCAGCAGATCAACCACACGATTTTGGTTGGCGGCGTCTATACGATTTTCGGGCCGGGCGATGCGCAGGGGATCGTCGGCCTGACCGATCCGCGCGCTATCCTGTGCTGCCCCCAATATCTGGGCGAATATATCGATATCTATCATATGACCTCGCGCGGCTATGCGAGGATCGACGCCTATGCGGCCAAGGCGACGCGCCGCCACCTTTATGAGGGTTGGAGCTGGAAGCCGCTGCATATGGCAGCCGCGCAACACTCTGGCCGCAAGATCATCGTCACCATTGCCGGTGGGATGATCGATCGCGGCGGCGCGATCACGATCGACACCCGCCTGGTAAGCGACCCTGGCCAATTCGGCTTCGCCTACCGGGACAGCGCAAATTCGGCGACCATCGTTTCGGTCGAAGTCGTTGGCCGCAATCAGCTATGTCTCTGGCTTAGCGCCATTCCGACCGGGTCGTCCCCGGAAGTCGGTGCGGCCTATTGGGCGACCTGGGCAAGCTCCGCCCCGGCGCAGGGGCCGACCACCGGCCTGCGCACCTGTATCCGCGACAACGACCCGGAGTGCTGTCCCTTCACCGGCTTCCCTCTCCACAATTACCTCATCAGCCAGAAAATAGGAGTTTCTGCATGACCGTCATTACATCGGATGTTCGGCTGGCGCGCTCCTCATCATCCGTCTTTTCTCGCTCCATGTCTTCTTTCGAGCAGCGCGCTTTGGCGGCGGGCGACTTCGATATTCTCGTCGATCCTATGGAGGTCGCGACAGAATATAAAAATCTACTCAACCTGCGCGATCGCAGGGGCGGCCGATTGGTCACCGCGCGGGGTGGGACGCTGCCAACCTTGACCGCCCTCAACGGTCGTCTTGGGGTGCAGGGCAATGATGCTGGTGGCCATATGCGGGTCGATTACCAATTGCCGTCCAGCTATTTCGTGGCGGCCGCATTCCGCACAGGTACCGATTTTTCGACCACCAACGCCATCATATCGTCGGCAACCCAGGCGGGCGACCGGATGTTGTTCGGGACGATCGGGTCCAAATTGTCTCTGCTGCATGGCGGATCATTTCCGTTAAACGCGACAACGGAAATCGCGCCATCCACCGATTATGTCGCCTGGGCTACATTTGATGCAGAAACAATGGCGGCGGCGATCGGCGTGAACGCCGTCACGCCGGAAAAAGCCTTGCCCCTGCCCATTCTTCACAAAGGTGAGGCGCAGACCAACTTTTTCGGCGGTGAGGCGAGCTGGGGCTTTGACGCGCAATTCGGCCCCGCCGTGGTGTCGTCGGGATTCTTGGGCGGCAGCATCCATGAGGCGCGGCGCGCGGCCATCCTTGCCTGGCTCGGCGAGACGGTCGGCGTTGGCATCGGCGCGTAAAGGGAGATGTTCATGGGAATCGCACAGAGCGTCGCTGCACTACTCGAAGATCTGACCGGCGATTACACGGGTGCGGGGCAAAGCATTCGTGCGAACGGCGCGGAGATCATCCCGTTCAATCCGGCTGCGACCTTTCCCGCTGTATCGATCGGTCATGAAATCCAGAAGCAGGGTGGCGTCCTCGCGCAGCAAAGCCTGATCGGCTACCCGGTCGGCGCGGCCACAGGCCTCGCCTCGGTCACGGTGCCTGTCACTGTGTCGCGCATTGCGACCGCCTTCTACACGGTCCTCAACATCCGGGCAGGCGGGGCGATCTATCGCCGGGCAGGCGTTGGCGAATCGATCTTGCCCGGCGACCTGACCTCGCAGGATGGTGCGCGCTGGACGCTGGCCGAACGGACCCCGACGCCCGAAATGTTCGGTGCGATCGGCAATGGCAATGCCGCCCATATGATGGCGGACACCTATGCGCTGCAAAATGGACTGGACTACAGCGCTGCGGCGGGCGTCTCGCTGCAATGTCTGGCCGCGATCTATATGATCGACGGCTATAAGGGCGCGCGCGAAAGCTGGTCGCCGGGACAGTGGGCGCATGGCGGCCTGATCGTCCCAGACGGGGCGGTGCTGCTCGGCGCGGGCATCGGCAAGACCATATTGCGCAACGCAGCCCAGGATTGGCGTTGCGTGCTGCGCGTTCGCGCCGGTTCGACGTCGATCAGGCATCTGACGATCGATGGAAACCGGGCCAATTGCATCCCCATCCTGCATGGGCCGACCGACGCCGACACCGGCTCCGTCCGCGGCGAAGGCATCATCTATGAAGGCGGCGATACCGTTGGCCTGACCATCGACGTGCATGATGTGAAGATCATGCGGACGGGCCACTATGGCATCGGCGTGCAGAATGTGGGCGTCAAAAGCGCGCTGATCGACAGCATCATTTTCGAGGATATCGGCGGCGATTGCATCGACGTGAAATGGTATTCGATACCGAATTACGACAAAAATCTGATCATCAGCCGGATTATATCCGACGGCTGCGGCAAATATTTCCTCGGCCTGCCCGGCGAGGCCGACAACAGCGCCAACAATGCCAACCAGGCGGTCGTCGATGTCGGCGGCAAATGCATCGTCCGCGACATCTTCGCCATGGGGCTGGATAGCCACGAAAACAGCTATGGCAATTGCTGCGTCCGCCTTCGGGCCAAGGTCAATAGCCAGCACCGCGAGGACGCACGCGGATCGACGGTCGATGGCGTCTATGTCTGGTCGACCAAACCCGACAATGCGGGATCGAACACGCTGCGTCGGATCGTGGGCGTGCAGGTCAATTGCCCGGACATCTCGGTCTCCAACGTCACCGCCATCAACTGCTTCTATGGCCTGCGCGTGCATGACAGCGGCGATAGCGTGCCCCGCAACGTCAACCTGACCAACATCACCGCCATCAATTGCCGTGGCGCGGCGAACGACGCGATGGGCATCAGCATTTCCAATGCTTGCCGGGGCGTGTCGGGAACCAACCTCAAATCGCGCGGCTGCAATATCGGCATCGATATCAAGGGGCGCGGCGGCAGCTATAGCGGCCTCTTTGTCGCGGCCAATGACAACGGCCTCGGCATCACCGATGGCGCGCTGCTCTACAATAATATCGTCGGCATCCATTACGGCACCACCGCCGACGGGGACGCCAATGTCTCCGACACGACCGCGCTCTACACCCCTGCAGCATCGGCGATGTTCGCTCGCATGACGTCGATCACCGCCTGGCGCGGTGCATGGTTGCACCATGTCAGCACCGCCAACGACGCGGCCTGGAACAGCCCTGACGCCAACTGGATCGGCGGCCAGATATTTACCAAGGGGGATGAAAGCGGCGCCCCCGGCGAACAGATGCGGGTCGGCGCGCGCTCGACTGGCGTGAATGGCTCCTCCTTTGACTGGGCGGTGCAGTTCACAGGATCGGCCGCCCCGCAATTTCGCGTCGGCGCGGCGACGGTGCGCTATACCGTGCCTCAACAATATGACGGCACGAACCAGCTTTTTGATCTCTACAACAGCACGAAGAATGACGGCGGCTGGACGGGCGATGATGTCATGCTGGGCGGCCAGCGTTACCTGACGGCCGACACCAGCGGCACCCCCGGCGAAGTCGTGAAGGTCGGCGCGCGCGCCACCGGGGCCAGCGGCACCGACTTCGGCTGGTCCGCGCAGGTCAATGGGACCGTGCGCTTCTTCATTCGCGGCGATATGGTCCAGCTTGGCGCGATGATGCGCTACACGACCGACAATGCTTTCAGCATCGGCACCGCCGCCTTCCGCGCGACGGAGGTCTATGCCGTCAACGGCGCAATCCAGACGTCCGACGAACGGGAAAAACATTGGCTTGGCACCATGTCCGACGCCGAATTGCGCGCGGGTCGCCGCATCCTTGCCGAACTCGGCCACTATCAATGGCTGACATCGATCGCGGACAAGGGCGAAGACGGCGCGCGCTGGCATTTCGGCCCCCGCGCCCAACGGGTCTTCGCGATCCTGGAAGATGAAGGGCTGGACTGGCATCGCTACGCCTGGTGCTGCCATGACAGCTGGGCGGCGGAGGCGGAGGAAACCGAGCCGGTCACCCGCTTCATCGAACGGCAGCAACCCTGTACCGTCTACGAACAGATCGGCACCGATGACGATGGCGAACCCATCTATCGCCAGGTCGAAACCACCGAACCCATGATGGTCGAGGAACCGACCGGCGAGATGCGGATCGTCCGCCCCGCCCGTGCGGCGGGGGACCGATACGGCATTCGACCCGATCAGCTCGCCTTGTTCCTCATCGCGGTGCAGGACGCCCGCCTGCTCGCGCTCGAAGCCGCCTGACGCCCAACCCATGATCCGCCCGGCATGTGTAGAGCGACCCTCTACACATGCCGGGCCGCGCCACCTCCCGCGTCCGGCGGCATGGTCCGCGCATGGCACTTGCGCGAAATCCCGACCAATTGACTGGCGACGTCCTGCGCCTCGGCACCATTGCGTCGGTCGATCATGCCAATGCGACCTGCACCGTCGAAAGCGGCGATATCCTGACCGGCGAATTGCCCTGGATTGCCCAGCGTGCGGGCGCGACACGCATCTGGTCGCCGCCTACCATCGGCGAACAATGCCTGCTCCTGTCGCCCGAAGGGGATATTGAGGCGGGCATCGTCATGGTCGGCCTCTATTCCGACGCCTGCCCGCCCCCGTCATTCGATCCGGTCAGGATCGTGACCGAATATCCCGATGGCGCGATCATCAGCTACGACCATGCCACCCACCGCCTGTCGGCCATCCTCCCTGACGGCGGCACCGCCGCCATCGAAGCGTCCGGCGGCGTGTCGATCATCGGCAATCTCGACGTGACTGGCACCATCACCGCGTCGCAGGACGTTCTCGCCGCCGACATCAGCCTCAAGGATCATCTGCATGGCAAGGTGCAGGCGGGCGCGGCCAAGACGGACAAGCCCGAATGACCGGCATGGCGCGCACCACTGGCGCGACGCTCGATGGCGTCGACCATATCCGCCAATCCGTCGCCGACATCCTCTCAACGCCACTCAACGCGCGCGTCGGCCGCCGCGATTACGGGTCGCAATTGCCCGACCTGGTCGACCAGCCACGCACCGCCGCCAACATCCTGCGCATCTACGCCGCGACCGCGCTGGCGCTCGCACGCTGGGAAAACCGACTTCGTCTGCGCCGCGTCGGCCTGGTCGCGGGCGAACAGCCCACCAGCGCCAGCATCCTGATCGAGGCGGAACGGCGCGATCGCCCTGCAAACGTCGCCGACACGCTCACGCGCATCGTCCTGCCCCTCTAGTCAAAGGATCCACCATGGCCACCGCCACCTTCAAACATGGGATCACCGTTACCGAAGTTTCCAACGGCACGCGCACGCTGGTGGCGCTGTCCACGGCCGTCATCGGCCTGGTCGCCACGGCGGCCGATGCCGATGCCACCACCTTCCCGCTCGATCGCCCTGCCCTCATCACGGACATCGAAACCGCCATCGGGCGGGCGGGCATCACCGGCACGCTCGCCAACTGCCTGCGCGCCATCGCTGACCAGACCCGCCCCATCCTTGTCGTTGTGCGCGTTGCGGAGGGCGACGACGCCGCCGAAACCGCCAGCAACATCATCGGCACCACCACCGACACCGGCCAGCGCACCGGCATGCAGGCGCTGTTGGCGGCCCAGGCACAGCTTGGCGTACGGCCTCGCATCATCGGCGCGCCGGGCCTGGAATCGCAGGCGGTCACCGCCGCCCTGGCCATCGTCGCAAAGAAGCTGCGCGGCTTTGCCTATGCCCGCGCCCTGGGCGAAACCGTCGCGGCCGCCATCACCTATCGCGCCAATTTCTCCGAACGCGAACTCATGCTGTTGATGCCAGACTTTATGGCATTCGACACCGCCGCCAGCGCCAACGTCACTAGCTATGCCGCCGCCCGCGCGCTTGGCCTGCGCGCGCTGATCGACGAACAGACCGGCCCGCAAAAGACCCTGTCCAACGTCGCCGTGTCGGGCGTCGTCGGCCTGACCAAGGATATCTATTGGGATATTGAAGATCAGGACACCGATGCAGGCCTGCTCAACGCGGCCGACGTGACCGCCCTCATTCGCACCGACAACGGCTTTCGTTTCTGGGGCAACCGCACCTGCTCGGCCGATCCCCTGTTCGCCTTCGAAAGCACCGTGCGCGTGGCCCAGCTGATTGCCGACACCGTCGCACGCGGCATGGTCTGGGCGTTGGACAAGCCGCTGACGCGCAGCCTGGCCAAGGACATCATCGAAACCATCAACGGCTTCTTCGCCACGCTCAAGGCGGGCGGCGTGATCCTGGGTGCCCGCGCCTGGTTCGATGAAGCGAACAACAGCGTCATCGACCTCAAGGCGGGCAAGCTGCGCATCGACTATGACTATACCGTGCCCCCGCCGCTCGAAGACCTGGGCTTCATTCAGCGCATCACCGACGTCTATTTCGCCGATTTCGCCAGCCAGCTGACCGAAGCCGCCTGATCGGCCTTCCCCTTATTCCTCATATTATAGGAGCCTGCGATGGGACTGCCCCGCACCCTCAAGGACATGATGCTGTTCAACGAAGGCCTCGCCTATTTGGGCGAAGCCGGATCCGTGACCCTGCCCACCCTCACCCGCAAGATGGAGGAATGGCGCGGCGCTGGCATGAATGCCCCGGTCAAGATGGACATGGGTATGGAGGCGATGGAATTGGAGGCGGTCTTTGGCGGCCCCATGCGCGACATACTGCGCCAATGGGGCGTCACCACCGTCGCAGGCGTCTACCTCCGCTTTGCCGGTGCCTATCAGCAGGATGACACTGGCAATGTGGACAGCGTCGAAATCATCGTGCGCGGCCGCCACGAAGAAATCGAGATGGGCGAACAAAAGCCCGGCGAACCGGGCGAGTTCAAGGTCAAATCGGCGCTCGCTTATTACAAGCTCGTCTGGAACGGCCGCACCGAAATCGAGATCGACCCGCTCGCCGGGATCGAAATCGTCGACGGCATCGATCGCTCGGCCGAGCGTCGCGCCGCCATCGGCATCTTCTGATCCTCCGCCCGGTCGCACCATCGGCCGGGCCATCCCTTCAGACAGGCAGAATTCCCATGAATGACCAGCCCACCGGCCCGCAAATGGCCACCGTCACCCTCGACGCCCCGATCATCACTGGCGATATCACCATCGACCAGGTGAAGATCCGCAAGCCCCAGGCGGGCGAACTGCGCGGCCTCAGCCTCTCGGCCCTGCTCAATCTCGATTATGCGGCGCTCGAAAATCTTCTGCCCCGCATCACCATTCCCACCCTGACCAAGGCGCAGATCATGGCCATGGACCCGTCCGACTTCACCCAATTGGGCAGCGAAGTGATGGATTTTTTGCTGCCGAAGGGCGCGAAGGCGGCGCTCTCCCCGAACGGGTAGACGATGCGATGGCCGATATTGCGGTCATCTTCCATTGGGGACCGCCGGTCATGGACCCCATGGGCCTTGCTGAACTGATGCAATGGCGCGGCCGCGCGGCACGACGGTCGGGCGCGGACAAATAGGACATCGCCATGGACCGCAATCTTCGCATCCGCCTGTTGCTTGATGCGGGCGATCGGCTGACCCGCCCCCTGCGCGAAGCCGCTGGCGGATCGAGCCGCCTGGCCCAGGCGCTGCGCGTCACCCGCGACCGATTGAAAGAGGTCGAACGCGCCCAGGCCGACATTGGCGAATTCCGCCAGCTCAAGACCGGCCTCGCCCAAACCACCCAGCGGATGGAACAGGCGCAGGCTAAGACTGCAGCGCTCGGCCGACAGCTCGCACAAACCGAAAACCCGACCAAGAAACTGCGCGCCGAATTCGAACGGGCACGCCGGGAATCGGCGCGCCTGACCGATGAACATGGCCAGCAATCGACCAGGCTTCAGGCGCTGCGATCCCGCATGGCCGCCGCTGGCATATCCACCCGCGACCTCGCCTCCCATGAACGGCGCCTGCGCGGCGAGGCCGCATCCACCAACGACACGCTGCGCGAACAGGAACGCCGCCTGACCCAGCTCGCCGACCGCGCCCGCCGCATGGCAACGGCCCGCAATCAATTTTCGCAAATTCAGGGGACGGCCACCGGCCTGGCCGCCGGTGGCGCGGCGGCCGTTGGCACCGGCATGGTCGTCGCCGCGCCGCTGCAGGACGCGGTGTCGGGTGCGCTCGACTATGAATCGACGATGACGGACATCAACCAAAAGGTGAACCAGACGCGCGAAGCGGGTCGCCAGATGGGCAAGGATCTGCGCGTCGCCGCCCTCGCCGTCAATCAGATGCCGGCCGATCTGCAAAAGGGCGTCGACACCCTCACCGGCTTCGGCATGGGGGCCAGGCAGGCGACCGACATGATGACGCCCATCGGCCGTGCGGCGACGGCCTACAAGGCGGAGATTGACGATCTCGGCCGCGCGACCTTCGCCGCCCATGACAATCTCAAAGTGCCGATCGACCAGACCGGCAAGGCGCTCGATGTCATGGCGCAGGCGGGCAAAAGCGGCGCGTTCGAAGTGAAGGACATGGCGCAATATTTCCCCGAACTGACGGCGTCGATGCAGAGCCTGGGATCGAAGGGCGTGCCCGCCGTCGCGGATCTTGCCGCCGCGCTACAGATCACGCGCAAGGGCGCGGGCGATTCCGCCACCGCCGCGAACAACCTGCAAAACCTCATGTCCAAGATCAACGCAGGCGACACCATCAAGAATTTCGCGAGGTTCGGCATCGACATCCCCGCCGCCATGAAGAAGGCCGCCAGGGAAGGCCGCAGCCCGATCGAGGAAATCGTGCGCCTGACGCAGCAGGCAACGGGCGGCGACCAGGCGAAGCTGTCGTCGCTCTTCGGCGATATGCAGGTGCAACAGGCGCTTCGCCCGCTCATGTCCGCCTTTCAGGAATATCGCACCATCCGCGCCGACGCGCTGGCCGCGAACGGCACCGTCAACACTGACTTCGCCGATCGCATGAACGATGGCGCGGAAAAGGTGAAGCGCCTGCAGATCCAGTCCAAACTGCTCAAGGACACCATCGGCGAACAACTATTGCCGATGGTCGGCAACATCTCGGAACGCCTATCGGGCTGGGCATCGCGCCTGTCGGACCTGGCCCAACGCCATCCCGGCCTGACCAAGGGGATCGCCGTCGCCTTGGGCGTCATGGCCGCTCTGTTCGTCGTCCTGGGCGGCGGCGCTATCATCGTCGCCGGGCTGGTCGCCCCCTTTGCTGCGCTCGCCGGGGCCGCAACCCTGCTCGGCATCGGCATGCTGCCGCTGATCGGCATCGTCGCGGGCGTGGTGCTCGGCATCACCCTGCTCGCCGGGGCCGCCTATCTCATCTACAGCAATTGGGGTGGCATCACGGCATGGCTCGGCAACCTGTGGGAAGACATCAAATCCACCACATGGGGCGCGATCCAGGCGCTGATCGCCGCCTTCCTGAACTTCACGCCGCTTGGGCTTCTGATACGCGCCTTCACGCCCGCGCTGGCCTATCTCCGCTCGATCAATCTCTTCGACATCGGCCGCAACCTCATCACCGGCCTGATCAACGGCATCACCGACAGGCTGGGCGCACTTAAATCCACCATCGTCAACGCTGCCGGGTCGGCCGCCCGATGGTTCAAGGAAAAGCTCGGCATACACAGCCCCTCCCGCGTCTTTGAGCAGTTCGGCGGCTATATGATGCAGGGGCTGGACGGCGGCATTCAGGCGGAACAACGCGCGCCGATCGACCGTATCAAGACGCTCGCGGCCGACATCAGCCGCGCCATGGCGCTGGGCGCGGCCACACCGGCCATCGCCGCCGCGCCGATCGATGCGCAGGCGGGCGGGACCAGGGCGGCGGCCAGCCCGGCCCGCGCCGCCCCCACCACCTACGAACTCCATTTCCACGGCATCGGCCATGATCCGCGGGATTTCGCCCAGGCGGTGAAGGACGCGATCGAGGCGATCGAGAGGGAAAAGCGCGGACGCGGTTTCGGCGATGAAGGGGATGATTGATGTTGATGGCGCTGGGCATGTTCATCTTCGAAACGCCGACGCTCGCCCATGACGAATTGCAGCGAAAGGCGCTATGGGTTCATGCGCGATCGGGCCGTGTCGGCACCCGCGACGCCACCCAATATATCGGGCCGGGGGCCGAAACCATCGCCCTGTCCGGCGCGGTCTATACCGAAATCGCCGATGGCCTCGTCTCCATCGACATACTGCGCGCCCTGGCGGACGCGGGGGAGGCTTTTCCGCTGCTCGACGGCACCGGCATGATCTTCGGCAATTTCGTGATCGAGGGGATCGACGAACGCCATGCCTTCCTCATGGCCGATGGCCGCGCCCGGCGCATCGACTTCGCGATCGACCTCTTGCGCGTCGATGAAACCGCTCCGGTCGATGGCGATCCTGCCGCATGAACCGGGGCATCAACAATATCGCCGACTGGCGCGTCACCATGGACGGCCGCGATCTGACCGGCGCCATGCGCCCCCGCCTTGTCAGCCTCACCCTGTCTGAAAAGCGCGGCGACGAAGCCGACCAGCTCGACATCATCCTGGACGATAGCGACGGGCTTTTGGCTATCCCGAAGGAAGGGGCCGTCCTGCGCCTGGCGCTGGGCTGGAAACAGGGGCGCGACGTCACCATCGGCCTGGTCGACAAGGGCAGGTACAAGGTGGACGACGTCTCCCACACTGGCCCACCCGATCAGATCCGCATCCGCGCCCGCGCGACCGACTTCACCAGCGACATCCGCAACCGCCGCGAACAAAGCTGGAAAGCCACCACACTCGGCGCAGTCCTGACTGAGGTCGCCGGTCGCAACGGCCTGATCGCGCGGATCGCGCCTGCCCTGGCCGCAACCGCCCTCCCCTCGATCAGCCAGAGCCGTGAAAGCGACATCGCCTTCCTGCGCCGCCTGGGGCGGGACTATGGCGCGGTGGCCACCATCAAGGACAAGACGCTGATCTTCACCCCCATCGGCGCGGGCCAGACCAGCGGCGGCCACACCCTGCCCACCATCACCCTGCGCCGCCGCGACGGCGACGGCC
>NZ_JPPQ01000069.1:725385-728032 GCF_000743655.1 Sphingobium sp. ba1 | reverse complement strand
ATAGTGAGCCCGGACCAGCCTCAATCCCGCAGAATTGTGGGAAAAATGGCCGCCGCTCCTTCAGGTCTCCTTGGGCGTCGATGAGGGGCGAGATGCGCCGATCTTTTTGGCCTTTGCTGTAGCTTCGATAAAATGCCGCTCCACTATGCTGGGCTTGTTCAATTGGTCAGCATGCCATTTGTCATACTCGATCTGCGCCTTTGCCTTGGCCGCATCCGCCTTGACCTTACCCGCGTGACTTAGAATATCACGATCGCTTAGCGCCAAGAAATCATCCAACTTGGCGATCCAGTCGCGCATCGTCATCGGCTTTCGGCTCATCGCCTGAAGCTCCGCGAATTCCAGATACGCGGTCACAATCCGATTGAGCGCTTGAATCTCCTCTTCGGACAGATAGTTCTTAGCGACAGTGACGTCAGTCTTGCGTGGCGGGCCGCCCTTGGATTGGTTTGCCCATGAGGTCAGCCCGATATGGTCCTTGGTGGCGCTGACGCGGGCGGAGATAACTTCAGCGGCAGTGTGACCGTGCGCCGCCCAGTGCATCTTGTTTTGCACCGTCTGGAAGAAAAGCTGGGTTGTTTCGGCATGTCCGTCGTAGTCCACGCTGGTGCCGTAGATATCCAATATCTTCTGGTAGAACATCCGCTCCGAAGACCGGATGTCGCGAATGCGGGCCAGCAACTCATCGAAATAGTCGGTCCCCGGTTCCTTGAGGCGGGCGTCATCCATGACGAAACCCTTCACCAGATATTCCGACAGGCTGGTCGCCGCCCAACGCCGGAACTGCAAGCCGCGCGCCGAGCGAACGCGGAAGCCGATCGCGAGGATCATAGACAGGCTGTAATGCAATGTCCGATAGGCCTTGCCGTCAGCGGCAGTTGTCAAGTATTCCTTGACGACTGAATGTTCCTCTAGCTCTCCCTCCTCAAGGATGTGACGGATGTGAAGGCTGACATTCTGCTTCGTCGCTTCGAAAAGCTCAGCAATCTGGGCCTGACTGAGCCAGACCGATCCGTCCCGCGCCCTCAGTTGGACGACCGTTACGCCATCCTCGGTGTTATAGAGGATCATTTCACCCGACATGGTTGAACCTTCTCGTGCGATACCCGGATACCTGATTCATAGACGTCCTCATGATGCGCTCCTCTGTAGAGCAAAGAGAACATCACAGGAACTGCTGATAACCTGTGGCTTCGCCCGGAAGCGGGGTCGTGGCTGGATTTTCACGATCAACGTCCGAGATGAGAGAGGTCAACATCGGCGAAAGTGAGTCTGTTCACAGCTTCCGCCAGCACCTCGACCCGATACCCCCGCCCGTAATTTTCCGAAACCTTTCCATGTGCGGAAGACCCCGTCGTCCATCCCCCAAGGGCCATCGCAAGATCGTGATCGATTCGGGCATGCCTCAGTTCATCCCGGAAACAGTGCCTCAGCGAATGAAAGCAGGTCTTCTCGCGCCGCGCGCCGATGTTGCTGAGAAACTGGGTGAACCATTTGCTGAACGCGACGGCCCTGACGCCCTTGGTGCCGGGATCGATTTCAGCAAAGAGCTTCTCCTCCCCCGCTCGCCGTTTCTGTGCGACGTATGTCATCAGGCCGAGATCGAGAAGGCGCTGATGGATGGGGATCAGCCGTTCACTCGCACCCGTCTTCAGCTGCTTATCCGTGGTGCCTACCAGTGACTCTGTCGTGATCACTATACAGGGCACACCATCGATCATCCGCACATCTGTCGTGTCCAACTGACATATCTCGTTTAATCGCATCCCGCTGTGCAAGGCGATCAGCGGAACCCAATAGCGCGCATTTTGAGGGCGCTCATGACCGGGCGTCGCATAGCCCCGGTCGCCATCTTTGCAGCCCGTATAGAGAGGAGCATGGAAGATGAGACGCAACTGGTCTGGCGAGAATGGATTGCGCTTATCCCTCTTGGCCGTGCTGTCGGCGAAGCGGAGTCCTCTCACGGGGTTACGCTCGGCCAATTCTTCATCGACCGCCCAGTTGAGAAAGCTAGACAGGCTGCTGAGATAGACATTGGCGTTCGCAACACTGATGGGCACGCCCTTCCCGGTCTCCTTCAGGCGGGCTGACGCCTGTTCGGGTGAGAGATCGGGGAAGAGCTTCGTCGCGTTTCGGGGCAGGTAACGCAAGACCTCCATCAGATGACGCATGTGATTGCGAGAGAGGCTTCGGATTTCGGTTTCCGCCCCGATCACGGAAACCGCGAGTTTGCGAACCGTGTCGTAGGTTTCTCGCGTTCGCGCCGTCCAATGATGCGTCGGATCGGAGAGATATCGTTCATAAGCCTCTCCAAGCGTTACGCTGGGACAGGGAGCCTCTTCGCTCTTTGGGGCAGTGATGGCCGGGGGGCCGGGATTGTGAAGATCGTCATCGAACGGTTTGAGGAGCGTGAGGTCGACATCCTTCCCTCCTTTCGACCGGGTATCCTCGAACATCAATTCCAGTCGGGCGGCCGCTGCTGGCAATCGTCGCCGCGCGATCTGAAGACTGTCTGTGTTCAGCGATCGCCATATCTCCGCCCGTCCCATCGCCTCTCGTAGGTCGCGTGGAACTCTGCGTCGCAGGTAAAACCATCCTTGCCGGATTGTCAGGCCAGAAGGGCATTTGTGTAGCAGCTTTGTGTAAC
>NZ_JPPQ01000069.1:719712-725375 GCF_000743655.1 Sphingobium sp. ba1 | reverse complement strand
GATCCGCGCGACGCCGGGATCGCGGCGCTTGCTGTTCACCGGCTGGAATGTCGCTGAAGTGGCGCAGATGGCACTGCCGCCCTGCCACATGACCTATCAGTTCCAGGTGTCGAACGGAAAGCTCAACGGCCTGTTGTTTCAGCGCAGTTGCGACCTGGGTCTGGGCTTTGCCTTCAACATTTTCGGCCTGTCGATGATCACCCGGATGCTGGCGCAGCAATGCGATCTGGAGCCGGGCGAGGTGGTCTGGCAGGGGGGCGATGTGCATCTTTATCTGAACCACGCCGCACTGGTGGAGGAACAGATGAGTCGCATTCCGTCGGGCGCGCCGAAATTGCGGATCAAAAGCCGACCTTCATCCATTTTCGATTATGCCATCGAGGATTTCGAGGTGGTCGATTATGCGCCGCAATCCCACATTTCCGCGCCCGTCGCCGTCTGAAGCGGACAGCGAGGCGGACATAGATTTTGGAAAAATTGGGTAAGGGAGGCTTGCCTTTCTCGGCGTTGTAATTTAATATCCAAGCCAAGCAATATTATTGCAACGCAGCATAGGAGGCAGGATGACCGATCCGCATGATATCGGAGCCGCGCAAGGCGAACCGGGGCGCAATCTGCCCCCGTTGCGCCTGCATGTGCCAGAGCCGCCAGCCCGGCCGGGTGAGAGCGCCGACTTCACCCATTTCGACATCCCCGCCGCCGACGCGGCACCCCGCCCGGACGAGGCGGCGCAGCCCGCGACCATGCGCGACATGGCCTATGGCCTGGTGCGTGTGCTGGACGAAGAGGGCGGAGCCGTGGGGGCGTGGAACCCCAAGCTGCCGCCCGAAACGCTGCTGCGGATGCTGCGCGCAATGGCGCTGACCCGCGCGTTCGATGCGCGCATGTTCCGTGCCCAGCGGCAGGGCAAGACCAGTTTCTACATGAAGTCGACCGGCGAGGAGGCGGTGTCGATCGGCGCGGCACTGGCGCTGTCACGCGACGACATGTGTTTTCCAAGCTATCGCCAGCAGGGCATATTGATCGCGCGCGACTGGCCCATCATCGACATGATGAACCAGATTTATTCCAACAAGGGCGACAGGCTGAAGGGCCGCCAACTGCCGATCATGTATTCGGCGCGTGACGCGGGTTTCTTCTCCATCTCCGGCAACCTGACCACCCAATATCCGCAAGCGGTCGGTTGGGCGATGGCGAGCGCGGCGCGGGGTGACACCCGGATCGCGGCGACCTGGTGCGGTGAGGGATCGACGGCGGAAGGCGATTTCCATTCGGCCTGCACCTTTGCCAGCGTCTATCGCGCGCCGGTTATCCTGAATGTCGTTAATAATCAGTGGGCTATTAGCAGCTTTTCAGGTTTTGCAGGAGCCGAGTCCACGACCTTCGCGGCGCGCGCGATCGGCTATGGCATTGCCGGCCTGCGGGTCGATGGCAATGACGTGCTGGCGGTCTATGCCGCCACGCGCTGGGCCGCCGACCGGGCACGCGCCAATGCCGGTCCGACACTGATCGAACATTTCACCTATCGCGTCGAAGGGCATAGCACGTCGGACGATCCGACCGCTTATCGTTCGGCCGAGGAAAGCAGCCTGTGGCCGCTGGGCGACCCGATCGCGCGGTTGAAGCAGCATTGCATCGGCCTGGGGATCTGGGACGAGGAGCGGCACGCCGCGATGGACAAGGAACTGGCCGAATATGTCCGCGACGCTGCGCGCCAGGCGGAGAAGAACGGCATTCTTGGCCACGGCCTGCATCATCACCCGATGGAATCGATGTTCGAGGACGTGTTCGAGGACATGCCCCGGCATTTGAAGGACCAGCAACAACAGATGCTGGACGAATGGAAGGCGGCCGGGTTGTGATGGCGCAGCTTCTTCACCTCTCCCCGGCGGGGAGAGGATATCGTAGCTTGGCGGCTTGCCGCCTAGCGAAGATTGGGGAGGGGGCTATGCCTTTGCCCTTCATAGCCGCCGTTCCCCCTCTCCCAGCTCCGACTAGGCAGCAAGCTGCCAAGTCTGCGCAACCCTCTCCCCGCCGGGGCGAGGGAAGGAAGTGCCATGACTGACACATCAGATATGCAACAAATGACCATGATCCAGGCGATCAACAGCGCCATGGACGTGATGATGGAGCGCGACCCCACTGTCGTGGTGATGGGCGAGGATGTCGGCTTTTTCGGCGGGGTGTTTCGCGCGACCGCGGGTTTGCAGGATAAATATGGCAAGAACCGCGTGTTCGACACGCCAATCACCGAATGCGGGATCATCGGCGTGGCGGTGGGCATGGGGGCCTATGGGCTGCGGCCGGTGCCGGAGATCCAGTTTGCCGACTATATCTATCCCGCGCTCGACCAACTGGTGTCGGAAGCGGCGCGGTTGCGTTATCGGTCGGCGGGCGAGTTCACCGCGCCGATGACGGTGCGGTCGCCGTTCGGCGGCGGCATCTTTGGCGGGCAGACGCATAGCCAAAGCCCCGAAGGCATCTTCACCCATTGTTCGGGGATCAAGACTGTGATCCCGTCCACCCCCTATGACGCCAAGGGGCTGTTGATCGCGGCGATCGAGGATAATGATCCGACGCTCTTCTTCGAGCCGAAGCGCATCTATAATGGCCCGTTCGATGGCCATTATGATACGCCGGCCAAAAGCTGGGCCGGGCATCCCGATGCACAGGTGCCGACCGGCTATTATCGCATTCCGCTGGGCACCGCGCGCATCGTGCGGCCGGGCGAGGCGCTGACCATCCTGTGCTATGGCACGATGGTCCATGTCGTCGAAGATACGGTGAAGGCGATGGGCATCGACGCGGACATTGTCGACCTGCGCAGCCTGATCCCGCTCGACATCGACACGATCGAGGCGTCGGTGAAGAAGACGGGTCGCTGCCTGATCGTCCATGAAGCCACGCGGACCAGCGGCTTTGGCGCGGAATTGTTGGCCCAGGCGCAGGAGCGTTGCTTCTATCATCTCGAAGCGCCGATCGAGCGCGTCACCGGCTTCGACACGCCCTATCCGCACAGTCTGGAATGGGCCTATTTCCCCGGTCCGGTGCGTATCCGCGAAGCCATTACCAAGATCATGAAGGACTAAGCCTTCACCCAGCTTCCGTTCGTTTCGAGCGAAGTCGAGAAACGGAAGCGCAGTTTCAAGTTAAGTGTCTCGACTTTGCTCGACACGAACGGAGCTTTTTATGGCCCTTTTTACATTCAAGCTGCCCGACATTGGAGAAGGCATTTCGGAAGCCGAGATCGTCGGCTGGCATGTCGCGGTCGGGGATCGGGTCGAGGAAGACCAGCCGATCGCCGACATGATGACCGACAAGGCGACGGTCGAGATGGAAAGCCCGGTGGCGGGCGTCGTCGTCCGCCTGGCGGGCGAGCCGGGTGACCAGATTCCGATTGGCGCGATGCTGGTGGAGATCGAGGTGGAGGGTGACGACGTGGCTGCGCCGCCGCCGCCTTCGGTCGAGGCGATCGAGGCGGAGGTTCCGGGTGAAGCGGTCATCGACCCGACACCCTCTCAATCCGTTCGCCCTGAGCCTGTCGAAGGGCCGACCTTTTCTTCCGCGCCAATCGCCAAGGAAGAAGGGCAGGGCTTCGACAAGCTCAGCCCGAACGGACCTGTAAGTTCCGTGGAGTCGCACGCCTCGCCCATCCTCGCCTCCCCCGCCGTGCGTGCCCGCGCGAAGGATTTGGGCATCGACCTGGCGCAGGTGAAGGCGAGTGGCGAGCATGTTCGTCATGCCGATCTCGATGCGTTCCTGCTCTATGGCGAGGGGCAGGGCTATCGCCCGGCGGGGCGGTCCGCCACGCGGCCGGACGAGCAGATCAAGGTCATCGGGATGCGTCGCCGCATCGCCGAGAATATGGCGGCGTCCAAGCGCCATATTCCCCACTTCACCTATGTCGAGGAAATCGACGTGACCGCGCTGGAAGAGTTGCGCGCGCAGTTGAACGACGGGCGGGGGGATCGGCCCAAGCTGACCATGTTGCCGCTGCTGATCGTCGCTTTGTGCAAGGCGTTGCCCGATTTTCCGATGCTCAATGCCCGTTATGATGATGAAGCGGGCGTGGTCACACGCCACGGATCGGTGCATCTTGGCCTCGCGACGCAGACCGATGCGGGGTTGATGGTGCCCGTGATCCGCGATGCGCAGAACCGCAATGTCTGGCAGCTCGCCAGCGAAATCCGCCGCCTTGCCGACGCCGCGCGCACCGGCAAGGCGAAGTCGGAGGAATTGTCCGGCTCCACGCTGACGCTGACATCGTTGGGGCCGTTGGGCGGCATCGCCACGACGCCGGTCATCAATCGGCCCGAAGTCGCGATCATCGGTCCCAATCGGGTGATCGAACGGCCCATGTTTAGGGGCAAGGAGATCGTCGCGGCGAAGCTGATGAACCTGTCGATCAGTTGCGACCATCGCGTGGTCGATGGCTTCGACGCGGCGAGCTTCGTCCAGGCGGTGCGCAAGCTGCTGGAAGCGCCCGCTTTCCTGTTCGTGGATTGATAAAGGGGCAGGGTGCCTATTTCGTCAGGACGACGATGGCACCCTGTTTCACATCCGGGCTGAACAGCATCCGCACCGCGCGCTGCATCATCTTCCAGCGCCGCTTGCTGAGCCAGCGGCCCGAATAGTCGCGTTCCTGATAGAAGGTGCTGTGGAGCAGCGCGGGGATCGGCAGCACGCGATGGCTGGTAAAGCCCGCCTCGCGGCCGCGCGCGATGATGAGGTGGGGCGGCATGTCGCGTTCGGCGACGCCGAATTTGGCCATCGCCTCGATCGATTCGGGCGACTGGCTATGGCCTTCGCCCGGTTCGTGGGTGATCAGCATTCCGCCCGGCTTCAAGGCGCGATAGGCGCTGCGGATCGCCAGCGCTTCGTCATCGGCATGATGGAGCGCATCGAAGAAGAGCGCGGCGTCGAACTGGCCG
Source organism: Sphingobium sp. ba1 (assembly GCF_000743655.1). Classification (NCBI taxonomy): domain Bacteria; kingdom Pseudomonadati; phylum Pseudomonadota; class Alphaproteobacteria; order Sphingomonadales; family Sphingobiaceae; genus Sphingobium; species Sphingobium sp. ba1. The sequence continues at coordinate 720,444 of NZ_JPPQ01000069.1, read as the reverse complement.
TCGAGGTCGAGATTCTCGAAATCGCTGCATATGAAATTCGTGCGGTCGCCGACGCCATTGATCCGGGCATTCTCCTGCGCCAGCGCGATCATGTCCGGCGCGATGTCCTGCCCGGTCACGCTATAGCCCGCGCGGGCGAGGAACTGGCTGGTCCAGCCGCCGCCGCAGCCCAGGTCCAGCACGGCGGCCGGGGCCGGGGGCAGCAGGCTGATGATGAAGCCGATCGACGCCAGTTGGATGCCGCATTGCGGATCGGAAAAGGGCTTGTTCAGCGAATGATCGGCACCGCCTTCCCCCAGATTGGCGAGATAGGCGCGCTCGGCGTCTTTGGACATCAATGGGGTCTCCGGTCGAGCCGACGGCCCTAGACCGTGGCGTCGCCCTGCTCAAGCGCGCTTGTCGCTACCCTTGTTCCATTCACCGTATCGTCGCGCGGTAGCTGAGCCGTCCGGCCTGGCCCGGTGGGACACCGTCAGGCAGTGTCCAGCGGACATGGGTGATGTCGGCCGGGACGGCGCGGCGCACGCCGCCTAGCGGCGTCGGCAGCCAGAGTTGCGCCATGCGCCCCCATCGTACGCCGCCATCGACGGAGACTTGCAGGGCGGGGTCGGAGGGATCGAGTTCCACCCCCTTGGGCAGCGGGCGAACCAGCGCATAGTCGCGCAGCGGTTCGCCGCCCTGGTTGCGCCAATGGACCATGACGATCAGTTGGTCGCCCGGTGCGACGCGGTT
>NZ_JPPQ01000069.1:708551-719702 GCF_000743655.1 Sphingobium sp. ba1 | reverse complement strand
CAAATGGAATATGGGCTTCATGCACGACACGCTGCGCTATTTGCAGCGCGAGCCGGTGCATCGCGCCCATCATCATGACGATATCACCTTTGGCCTCATGTATGCCTTTGCCGAGAATTTCGTGCTGGCGCTGAGCCATGACGAAGTGGTGCATGGTAAATCATCGCTGTTGCACAAGATGGCGGGCGACGATTGGCAGAAATTCGCGACGCTGCGGGCCTATTATGGCCTGATGTGGGGCTATCCCGGCAAGAAGCTGCTGTTCATGGGGCAGGAGTTCGCCCAGCGCGGCGAATGGAGCGAGGAGCGGGCGCTCGACTGGCATCTGCTCGACCATGCCGCGCATCTGGGGGTGCAGCATCTGGTGGGTGACCTCAACCGCCTCTATCGCAGCCGCGCGGCGCTTCATGCCCGCGATTGCGAGCCGGAAGGTTTCGAATGGGTGCTGGTCGACGGTGCGGCCGATAGCGTGTTCGCCTGGCAGCGACGCGCGCCCGGCGCGAAACCAATTGTCGTGATCAGCCATTTTACCCCTGTGCTGCGCCACGGCTATCGCATGCGGCTGCCTTCGGGGGGGCGCTGGCGCGAGATATTGAACAGCGATGCGGCCGACTATGGCGGTAGCGGCGCGGGGAATATGGGCATGGTGATGGCGGATGAGACGGGCTGGGCGAACATCACCCTGCCGCCGTTCGCCACGCTGATGTTCGAACTGGATATGTGACACCAACGGGCGCGTGCAGGCGATCGTGGGCGATAATGAGGAGAGGCCCATAATGCAGATAAGACACCAGCCGATCGCGCGCGATGCCATGGCCTATGTGCTGGCGGGCGGGCGTGGCAGCCGCCTGGCTGAACTGACCGACAAGCGCGCCAAGCCTGCGGTCCATTTCGGCGGCAAGGCGCGGATCATCGATTTCGCGCTGTCCAATGCGCTTAATAGCGGCATCCGGCGCATCGGCGTCGCGACGCAATATAAGGCCCATTCGCTGATCCGCCATTTGCAGCGCGGCTGGAACTTCCTGCGCCCCGAACGCAATGAAAGTTTCGACATCTTGCCCGCCAGCCAGCGCGTGTCGGAAAGCCAATGGTATGAAGGGACCGCCGACGCTGTGTTCCAGAATATCGACATCATCGAAAGCTATGCGCCCGAATATATGGTGCTGCTGGCGGGCGACCATGTCTATAAAATGGACTATGAGCTGATGCTGCAACAGCATGTCGACAGCGGTGCGGATGTCACCGTCGGCTGCCTGGAAGTGCCGCGGATGGAGGCGGTTGGTTTTGGCGTTATGCATGTCGATGACAAGGACGTCATAACCGCCTTCATCGAAAAGCCCAAGGATCCGCCCGCCATCCCCGGCCAGCCTGACGTCGCGCTGGCGTCGATGGGCATTTATGTGTTTCAGACCCGCTTCCTGATCGAGCAATTGCGGCGCGATGCGGATGATCCGCACAGCAAGCGCGATTTCGGCGGGGACATCATTCCCTATATCGTCAAACATGGCAAAGCTGTCGCCCACCGCTTTTCGGCCAGTTGCGTGCGGGCCGAAAGCGAGCTGGAACCCTATTGGCGCGATGTCGGCACGATCGACGCCTATTGGCAGGCGAGCATCGACCTGACCGATGTGGTGCCTTCGCTCGACCTCTATGACCGTAGCTGGCCGCTCTGGACCTATTCGGAGGTCACGCCGCCTGCCAAGTTCGTGCATAATGAGGATGGGCGGCGCGGGTCCGCGACCTCTTCGCTGGTGGCGGGCGGCTGCATCGTGTCCGGCTCCTCACTGCATCGCAGTCTGTTATTCTCCGGCGTCAAGACGCATAGTTTTTCGTCGGTGACCGATAGCGTCATCATGCCGAATTGCGAAATCGGGCGGGGTGCGCGGCTGCATAAATGCGTGCTGGATTCCGGGATCATCATTCCGCCGGGCCTGATCATCGGCGAGAATCCGACGGAGGATGCCCAACGCTTCCGCCGGACCGACAGCGGCATCTGCCTTGTGACGCAGCCGATGATCGAACGGCTGGTCGCCTGATCGTCATGCAATTGCTCTCCGTCGCGTCCGAAATCTATCCGCTGATCAAGACCGGGGGTCTGGCCGACGTCACTGGCGCGCTGCCCGGTGCGCTTGTCGGGGAGGGTGTGGCGACCCGAACGCTGGTGCCGGGCTATCCCGCCGTCATCGCGCGCATAGGCAAGGCGAAGGTCATGCGGCGCTACGACGCTTTGTTCGGCGTGGCCGCGACGGTGCTGGCCGCGCGCGTCGATGGGCTGGATCTGCTGGTGCTGGATGCGCCCGATTTCTTCGCGCGCGAAGGCGGGCCTTATGGCGATCATGCAGGTCATGACTGGGTCGATAATTGGCGGCGCTTTGCCGCACTGTCGCGGGTCGGCGCGGATATTGCGTCGGACGGGATCAAGGGCTGGCGGCCCGATGTAGTGCATGTCCATGACTGGCAAGCGGCCCTGACGACGGCCTATATGCGCTTTGGTCCGGCCCATGCGGTGCCCAAGGTCGTGACGATCCATAATCTGGCGTTTCAAGGGCGCTATGGGGCGGATGTGTTCGGGCAATTGGGCCTGCCACCCGAAGCCTGGGGCGTGGATGGCGTCGAATATTATGGCGGCGTAGGCTATCTGAAAGCCGGGCTGGTGTCGGCGGATGCCATCACGACCGTCAGCCCGACCTATGCCGAGGAAATCCGGTCGCCTGTTCATGGCATGGGGCTGGACGGCCTGATCAATGGCCGGGTCGATCGACTGCACGGGATATTGAATGGAGTCGATACCGCGATCTGGAACCCGGCGGACGATGTGCTGATCCCCAAGGCTTTCAGCGGTCGGGCGCTGGCGGGGCGGTTCGCTAATCGGCGGGCGTTGGAGCAGCAGTTCGGGCTGGATGCCGATGGCGCGCCGATCTTCATCATCGTCAGCCGCCTGACCTGGCAGAAGGGCATGGACCTGATGGTCGATGCGCTCGATCATCTGGTGGGGCTGGGCGCGAAGCTGGCGCTGCTGGGGTCGGGCGATCATCCGCTGGAGGGCGCTTTTCTGGGCGCGGCCGATCGCCATCGCGGGCGGATCGGCGTCCGAATCGGCTATGACGAGCCGCTCTCGCATCTGATGCAGGCGGGCGGCGATGCCATATTGATACCGTCGCGCTTCGAGCCGTGCGGGCTGACCCAGCTTTATGGGCTGCGCTATGGCTGTCTGCCAGTGGTGGCACGGGTTGGCGGGCTTGCGGACACGGTGATCGACGCCAATGCGGCGGCGGTGGCGGCGGGCGCAGCGACAGGTGTGGTGTTTGCCCCATCGGACCCACTGGCTTTGTATGGCGCGATTGCGCGCACGGTGCGGCTGCATCGCGATCGGCCAGTGTGGCAGGCGATGCAGCGGGCGGCGATGCGGACCGATGTGTCATGGGGCCAGAGCGCAGCGCGCTATGCGGCGCTTTATCGCAGCTTGTTGACGGCGGCGGCGTGAGCGCAGGTCCGGCCGCGCCGCGACTGAGCGCAAGTGGCGTGCATTTTTCGGTCTGGGCACCGGAGGCGAGCCATGTCTGGCTCTGCCTGTTCGATGCGGCTGACTGCGAAACCCGGATGGCGATGACGCGCGGCGAGTGCGGTGTGTGGCATAGCGAGGCGACAGGCGTGGGCGCAGGTGCGCGTTATGGCTATCGCGCCGATGGCCCTTATGATCCGGGAGCGGGGCTGTGGTTCGATCCCGACAAATTGCTGCTCGATCCCTATGCGACGGCGATCGACCGCGCCTTCGTCTATGACCCCGCGCTGGCTGCGCCGCGCGGAGAGGGGCCCGATACCGCGCCGCTTATGCCCAAAGGCGTTGTCGAAGCGCCCTTGGCGCCTTTGCCGAGCGCGCTACCCTGTTTCCGTCCCGGTGGCCTGATCTACGAGCTCCATGTGCGTGGCTTCACCATGTTGCATCCCGATGTGCCGGAAGCGCAGCGTGGCACCATCGCCGCGCTCGCGCATCCGGCGGTGATCGCGCATCTGCAACGACTGCATGTGTCGGCTATCGAACTGATGCCGATCAATGCCTGGATCGATGAGCGGCATCTGGGACCGCTCGGCCTCACCAATTATTGGGGCTATAATCCGGTCAACTGGTTCGCGCTCGACCCGCGCCTGGCGCCTGGCGGCATCGCCGAACTGCGCGAGACGGTGGCCGCGCTGCATGTGGCGGGGATCGGCGTCATCCTCGATATGGTCTATAATCATGATGGGGAAAGCGATGCCCAGGGGCCGACGCTATCGCTGCGCGGGCTGAATGCGCGCGACTATTTCCGGCATGCGGCCAATGGGCAACTGATTAACGATACCGGCACGGGCAATGCCATTACCTGCAACCAGCCGATGGTCCGCCGCCTGATCCTCGATTCGCTGCGCTATTTCGTGACGCAGGCGGGGGTGGACGGGTTCCGCTTCGACCTGGCGCCAGCGCTGGGGCGGATGGCGGATGGGTTCGATCCGCGCGCGCCGCTGCTGGAGGCGATGCGCGCCGATCCGATCCTGGCCGACCGGGTGATGATCGCCGAGCCCTGGGATATCGGGCCGGGCGGCTATCAACTGGGCCATTTTGGCGATCCTTGGCTGGAATGGAATGACCGCTATCGCGACGATATGCGCCGGTTCTGGCGCGGCGATGCCGGGATGTTGGGCGCGGTGGCGACCCGGCTGGCGGGATCGTCGGACATTTTTGGTGGCGCGACGACCCGGACGGTCAATTTCCTTGCCGCGCATGATGGCTTCACACTGGCGGACGTCACATCTTACGAACAGCGCCACAATCTCGCCAATGGCGAGGAAAATCGCGATGGCCATGGCGAGAATCTGAGCTGGAATAATGGCGTCGAGGGGCCGAGCGACGACCCGGCCGTGCAAGCGGCGCGTCGTCGCGATCGCATCGCACTGCTCGCCACGCTCTTTTCTTCGCGCGGGACGATCATGTTGACCGCAGGCGACGAGTTCGGGCGGACGCAGCAGGGCAATAACAATGCCTATGCGCAGGATAATGCGATCGGCTGGGTCGATTGGGCAGGGCGCGATATGGCGCTGGAGGCGGATGCCTTTGCGTTGGCGGCCTTGCGCGCGGGCAATGCGGATCTGCGCGGCACGGCGATATTGTCGGACGCCGACGTCGCCTGGCTGGACGAGGGCAGCGCGCCGCTGAGTGTCGCGCAATGGGAAGACCCACAGCGGCGTCGTTTCGCGTTGCGCTATCGCGGCAGCGGCCTCACGATCTGCGTCAATGGCGACGGGGAGGCTTGCTGGTTCCGGCTGAACGGCGAAGCGGTCGAGGTCGCTGCCCGCTCCGTCATGGTCATTCCACCGGCACGCTGAACAGGTCGGGCCGTCGCAGGCGCAGCGCCATCAGCGTGATCGCCAGCTTGCCATCGCTGATCTGCTTGTTGGCCATCATCGTCCACAGCGTATCGAGCGGCAGTTCGTGGACGGTGATATTCTCCTGCTCCTCGTCCAGGCCGCCGCCCGCCGCGATCCGGTCTGCGGCGCGATATTCGGCGAGATAATAATCGATCTTCTCGATGACGACGCTGGGGATGCTCCAGATTTGCCCCAGATGAATGAGCGTACCGATTTGCACGCCCGCTTCCTCCATCGCCTCCCGCCTGGCGCAGTCTTCAGGGTCATCCTCCAGCAAGCCCGCAATCGCTTCGAGCATGTCGGGCAAGCCGGCCATCATGACGGGCGCGCGCGGCATCGATACGGTCAGCGCGACGCGCCGCACCGGGTCGAAGGGGAGCAACGCCACCGCGCGGCGCATCTCCACCACATGCCGGTCGCATTCCTGCCCATCGGGCGCGCGCATCCGCACCATCAGCAGGTTGAGCCAATCCTGGTAGAGGGGGTTGATCGACAGGATGGTTGTCACCTGCTGTTGTTGCTCCTGGATCAGGCCACGATGAATATGTCGGCTGCGCTCAGGTCGAACAGGTCGCGCGCCTGTGCGACATGGCGCGCGGCGGTCGGCCCCGATCCGTCCGCGTCATATGCCAACAGTCCGGACGCGACATCATAGAGGATGCGGTCATCGGCGTCGATCGCGGCGTTGCCGAGACGAAAGGCACCAGCATCCAATGTGCCGATCGGCCCGATGTCGGCGAAGGCGGCCTGGGACAGGGCAAAACGATCTTCGCCCAACTGGAAGTCAAGGATGATGTCGAACCCGACAGCCTGCGGCGCTCTGCTGAACAGGAATGTGTCAGCGCCCTCGCGCCCCCTAAGCCGGTCATTGTTGCCGCCGCCGTCGATCACATCATTGCCGCGTGTGCCGATAATCTCATTATAGGCGGCATTGCCAATCAGGGTCTGACCCGAGGATGCCCTGGTGCCGATGAGATGTTCAATATGCTCCGGCAGGGTGTAGGTCAGCAATGCCGTGCGGACCGTGTCGCTGCCTTCATCAGCCAGTTCGATCACCGTATCCGCCACATGATCGACGATCAATATGTCATCGCCCGGCCCCCCTGCGATCTGATCGGCCCCCCGGCCGCCATTGAGAATGTCGTCGCCGAAGGATCCGGTCAATATGTCTGCGCCGTCGCCACCGGCGATGCGATTGTCCAGCTGATTGCCGTTCAGCGTCTGGCCGCTGTCGAGCATGCCGTAAAGATTTTCGATCGGCCCTCTCAATGTGTAGGTCGGGAGTGTCGTGCGGACGGCATCCATGCCGTAACCGTCTTCGATGACATCGCCAACATTGTCGACCATATACACGTCGCCGCCCCAGCCGCCGATCATCCGGTCGGCCCCAAGGCCGCCGTCGATCACTGTCTCGCCATCGCTACCCTCGATGACATTGTCCAAGTCGTTCCCGGTAAGCCATTGTTTATACTGCGATGTGCCAGTCAGCTGTTCGACATGGTCCGGCAGGGTGTAACGCATCATGTTCGTATGAATGACATCCGTGCCTTCCCCGGCCTGTTCAGTGACCATATCCCCTGCGTCATCAACAAGATAGAGATCGTCGCCACTGCCGCCAGCCAGTTGGTGCGTGCCGAACAGACCGTAGAGGCGATCGTCCCCCGTTGTACCGATCAGGCTGTCCGCCTGCGACTGGGGCAGAAAGATGAGGCCGTCAGGCGGCGTCATGCCGCCCAAGTCTGTGCTGGTCAGCATAGTGGCGAGGACATTTTCAAGCACCAGCACGACGAAAAAAGGCCTGGCGGCCGCATAATCATATTGCAGCACCAATGTGTCTGCGCCGCACTGGGCGAGTGCCAGTCGACCATCGAGGAACAACTGGCTGGAGTTCAGGGAGATGCCCATGGCACGAGCGTCTAGCACCAGACTGTCCTCGGCGAGGTGGAAGTCAGTCACAACCACTGGGGCGTTTCGGTTACCTTCCAGGGAAAGCCGGTCCGCGCCCGCGCCCAGCGTCACGCGAAAATCGCTGCCCTCGCCAATGGTCACCCGATCATTACCGGCGCCAGCGTCGATCCTTCCGGTCGCAGCCCCGTCCACCAGTATGATGTCATTGCCATCACCGCCCAAAGCGGTGACGATGTGATAGGGGTCAACCGCGCGGAAATTAATCTGATCGGCCCCGATGCCACCGTCGAGCAGTAGCCGGTCTGGCACGGCATAGCGATTGCCACGCGTTACCTCCAGAAGATCGTCGCCGCCCTGGCCGAACAGCCGGTCATCGCCGCTCGTCCTGTCATAGAGCCGGTCGGCACCGCCGCCCGTATCACTGCCGGCGCTGTCGCCATGCATGATATCATTGCCCGAACCGCCCGTGATCTGGTCAGCGCCAGCGCCGCCCTCGAACAGATCATCGCCATTGCTGCCCATCAGCGTGTCGTTGCCGTCGAGACCGCGGATCAGGTCATTGCCGGTCGATCCGGTTAGCCGATCATTGCCGGTCCCCCCGTCATCGACGGCGCGGGCGGCCACAAGGCCCGCCGGATCATAGCCAAGCTGCCATGCTGTTAGATCACTCGCCATGAATGCATCGAACGCCAATAGCGTGGCATAGCCATGGACGCTGCCAGCGCTGCCGTCCCGGTCCAGTTGCAACAGCGCGTCCGGCCCGGACTGGACAAGACGCAGATAGCCATCGGCAAAGGGATTGGACAGGCCGTTCCAGCCAAGCAGCGTGTCGCGGAGAAACGTGTCGAGGTCGACGCGATCGCTTGTGTAAAGGGACGTACCGATGGCGAAGTCGGTGACATGGATGAGGCCGCCGGGCGACAAGGGGACGCTGGAGGGTGTAAGGGTCAGCTTGTCTGCGCCGCTGCCTAGTGTAACCGTCACAAGGCCATGCGAGGGGGTGACATGAACGCGATCACTGCTGCTGCCTGCGTCTATGTTTGCACGTCGGACCGATCCGATCTCGATCCGATCCTCGCCGTTTCCGCCGAGGGCGGTGACACTGTCCAGCGTCCGGCCGACCGCATCGAACAGCAGCAGGTCGCTATGATGACCGCCATCCATCATTATGTCGCTGGCTGCCATCATGCCCGACCGCCGGACGATCAGCACATCTTCCCATGCCTGGCCGAATAGTTGATCATTCCCGCCGCGACTGTCGATCAACGTGTCGGCGGCCCCGTAAACGACGCTCGGATTTTCGGGATCGTCGCCATAGAGGATGTCGTTACCGATCCCGCCGACGATAGAATCGCGGCCGGTGTGACCGATCAGGAGGCCGTCGCCGCCGCGATTTTCAATCCGGTCGGAGCCGTCCAACCCGCGCATCTCCACCGTTCCACCCCATGCCAGCAGCAGGTCGTCATTATAATAAGAGCGATCCACGCCCAGAACGACCTGTCCCGGCACTGCCATGCCGAAATCCGCAGCCGACAGGGTAGAGGGAAGGGTAGCGTCGAACGTCAACAGGCTCTGGAAATCATAAGCGGTACCGCCGCCGTCCTGGTCGATGTCCAGCCGTGTGTCTGCACCGTCCTGCACCAGACGCAAAAATCCCGCGTCAAACGGATCGTCGCTTCTGGTCCATCCAGGCACGGACGTCCAGAACAGCGCCTGCAGGTCGATCCGATCCGTGCCACTGTCAAAGTCCGTCACATGGATGGTCGGGCCGACAAGCAGGCCGTCAGACTGGCCCGCGAGCAACAGCACGTCTGCACCGTCGCCCAGCGTGACCGTCACGTCGCCAAAGCGCGGGTCGATGGTGACAAGATCGTCGCCGCTTCCCGCATCGATCATGCCCGTCAGCACGCCCTCGATCATGATCCGGTCATCGCCGCTACCGCCCAATGCGGTGACATGGTCGAAGAAACGGCCATGCGTGCGCAGGGTGATCCGGTCGTTTCCGGCACCGCCATCCATCAGGATGATGTTGCTGTAGAGGTCGCGCCGTTCGACTTCGAGCAGGTCGTCGCCCGCCTGACCGTAGAGCATGTCGCTGCCGCCATGCCGGTCAATCACAATGTCGGCCCCATCACCGCCATCATTGGCGATGCTGTTGCCATATAGCCGGTCATGGCCGCTACCGCCGTTGACGATGTCCTGGCCCATGCCGCCTTCGACCAGATCATCGCCCGCTGCGCCGTAAAGCAGGTCTTCGCCGTCAAGACCGCCAATCTCGTCATCGTCCGCGCCGCCACGAATTAGATCATTGTCACTGGTTCCCAGCAATTGGGCATAGGCCGCAGCATCGAACCATGGATCGGGCGTGGCCGTTTCAGCAGCCGCAAATGGCCGGGCGGCAAAGGCACGGGCGGGCGCATTGATGATGGTCATGGATAGGGGCCTCGCATTGACACGGGGGGTGACAATCCTGTCACGGCATAGTGATGCGACCGAGAGGAGAATGCCCGCTCAGCGGTGTCGAGGCAAGCGCTAAAAAGACCGACGCGCGGATCGGCTTGATCATCAGGCACATGGGGGAAGGCTATGGTGAGTCCAGCTGGGTTCGAACCAGCGACCTACTGATTAAAAGTTATAGTCATGCATGTTCCGGCATGTCCCGAAAACCCCCATAATGCTTGCAATTCAGCCATTTTTATGTCCTGTATCGTTCCAGCTAATGCCGGGGTATATCGGGCCATCTGTTACCTAAGGTAACACATTTGCCGAGCCACTGAACGAGGATAGCAGTGATGCAGGCCATTGTCCTGACCGACTCGAAGATCTTGGGAATGAAGCCTCCGGCTGAGGGGCAGGCGGAAATCAGCGATGGCAAGGTGCCGGGTTTGCGCCTCCGCATTGGCAAATCTGGCGCAAAGACATTCATCGTTCGCAAGCGTGTGGGCGGGCGTATCCGCAACATCACACTTGGCCGCTATGGTCCCCGGTTCGGACTTGCGGAGGCCCGTAAGAAGGCGCGCACGGTCCTAAACGATATCGAGGAAGGTAAAGACCCGTCCGCGACGCTGTCAACGCCAAGGCGGGGCGGGAGAGGGGCCGGAACCGTCAGTGCGCTTTGGCCTGCATACCAAGCGGCAAAAGCTGATCTTCGATCGATCGGGGAGGTGACGCGCATATTTGAGAAATATGTTCTGCCCACGATTGGCGACCGCATGGCGGATGCCATCACGCGGGGCGACGTGACGCGGCTGATCGATGACGTCGCAGCCAATGCCCCTGTCATGGCGCGCGCGGTCCATGCCCAACTGTCAGCATTTTACACGTGGGCGCTTCCTGGCCTGGACCGATTGCCAGCCAATCCCTGCCGAGATGCCAGGCGGCCCCCTAAGCCGAAATCAAGGGTTCGGATATTGAGCGAGGCAGAATTGCGGGCGCTGTGGCAAGTTGCTGAAGCCCAGCCAGCGCCTTGGGGAGCGAGCCTGAAATTGCTCATGTTGACCGGAGCGCGACGATCGGAGGTATTCGAGGCCGAGCGGGCAGAGTTCGATATGAAGCGCAAAATCTGGACGATCCCAGCCGAGCGGGCCAAAAATGGGCAGGCTCATGTCCTGCATCTGGCACCGGCGGTAATCGACCTGATCGAACAAATCCCCGCTATCGATGGCAGCGCGAAGCTATTCCCGGCCGTTGGTAATCCCGACAATGCGGCCAGTGGCATATCCAAGGCCGTCAATCGCATTCGGGCCGATCTTACTAAGGTTATGGGCGCGGAGGTGCCGGAATGGTCGTTGCACGACATACGGCGCAGCGTGGCGACTAACATGCAGCGCATGGGTATCC
>NZ_JPPQ01000069.1:702711-708541 GCF_000743655.1 Sphingobium sp. ba1 | reverse complement strand
GAAAGGGGATCAAACCCCTATAAATCCTAGGATTTCGCACTTCGATCTAGAATCCACCCCCGAACAGATGTTGGATCGGATAATGATGTTTGATGAAGGGCGATTTGATCACGACGTAGCTGAAATATTTTTCGATGCCATAATCGCTTTCCAGCATGCCTTCGACGATCGACTGATAATGCGCCACGCCGCGCGTCACGAATTTTAGCAGATAATCATAGCCGCCGCTGACCAGATGACATTCGACGATTTCGTCCAGCTTGCGGATTCGCGTTTCGAAGCGGGAAAAGTCCCCGGCGCGATGCTCGGTCAGCGTCACTTCGGTAAAGACGGTCAGATATTCGCCCAGCTTGTGCAGGTTGATATGCGCGCCATAGCCAGTGATATAGCCCGCCTTCTCCAGCCGCTTGACGCGGGTGAGGCAAGGGCTCGGCGACAGGCCGACCGCGTCCGCCAATTCGACATTGGTGATCCGGCCCGACATCTGAAGCTGCGTCAGGATCTTCAGGTCGATCCTGTCCAATCTGGGTCCGCCCAACATATGCCTTGCTCCCCTTATCTTATCCCAGCGCCGCGCGAATATCCGCCTGTTCGAGCAGTCCGTCGAGTGTTTTCCGAATGCGCGCGAATATCTCGTCCATCTCCGCGTCCGACGCGCACAGCGCCGGGGCAAGCCCGATGATAGTGTCGGCAAAGGCGCGGAAGATGACGCCATTGGCATAGCCATCGGCGAACAGGCGATCGGCGACCTTGAGCGACGGGTCGAACCGCGCCTTCGTGCCCTTGTTTGCCACCAGTTCGATCGCACCCAGCAACCCGCGCCCGCGCGTGTCGCCGACCAGCGGATGATCGGCCAGGCCCGCCAGCCCCGCGTCAAAGCGCGCCGCCACCTTCTGCCCGTTCGCCAATATGCCGCCTTCGGTATAAAGGCGCAGCACTTCCAGACCCACCGCCGCGCTGACCGGATGACCCGAATAGGTTGCGCCATGGCCGATCACGACATCGGCAGCCGCGCCATCGGCAATGCCCTGATAGATTTTGTCGCACATCAGCACCGCGCCCATCGGCACATAGCCAGCGGTCAGCCCCTTGGCGACGGTCATCAGGTCCGGCGTCACGCCTTCCGCTTCGCAGGCGAACATCGGCCCCGTCCGGCCAAAGGCAGTGATGACCTCATCGGCCACCAGCAAAATGTCGAGTTCGTCGCACGCCTGCCGCATGGCTTTGAGCCAGCCGACCGGCGGGACGATAACGCCGCCCGATCCTTGGATGGGCTCGCAGAAGAAGGCGGCGACATTGTCCGCGCCCAGTTCCGCCACCTTGTCCTTCAACTGCTGCACCGACCGCGCGATGATCGCTGCGTCATCGCCTTCCAGATCGCTGCGATAGGGGTAGGGCGATGCGATATGATGCTGCCAGCGCAGCGGCAGGTCGAACCCGCGATGAAAATTGGCGAGCGCCGTAAGGCCAGCGCCAGTGGTGCTGGACCCATGATAGCCGCGCTCCAGCGCGATACACTGTTTCTTGGTCGGCTTGCCGATCGCATTATAATAATGGGTGATGTAGCGGATCGCGCTATCCACCGCGTCTGACCCGCCCAGCGTGAAATAGACATGGTCCAGACCTTCGGGCGAAAGCTCGACCAGCCGCTGCGCCAGTCGCACCGCGGGTTCGCTGCCGAAATGGAAATAACCGGTCGCATAGGGCAGGCGGCGCATCTGCTCGGCCGCGACCTCAGCGATGCTGTCCTGACCATAGCCGACATTGACGCACCACAGCCCCGCAAAGGCATCGAGCAATTCCTTGCCGTCCATGTCGGTCAGCCACATGCCCTTGCCGCTTTGCAGCAGGGTCGCGCCGCGCGCTTCATGCGCCCGGAAGGAGGTGACGGGATGGATCAGGTGATCGCGGTCGATGTCCAGCAGGGATCGGTTGGATTGGTGCATCGTCGGGTTGCTCGCCATGGATGGTTATGGAGCCCAGCCTATCGTCCCGCCGCGGGGGCAAAGCCCGATATGGCACCAATAGCGACCATCGCCGTCCTTAATCATGAACCAACGCAGCATATTATGCCGCTGTCCTACAGGAGGCTCACCATGCTATGATTGAATGGCTTTAGAACCGGGGCCGATGACGAAAGAAACCGACCCCTGATCCTCCCCTGTAAGGGGAGGGGGACCGGCGAAGCCGGTGGAGGGGTGTCGCCCTATCGAGAGCGTGACACCCCTCCGTCAGGGCTACGCCCTGCCACCTCGCCTTACAGGGGAGGATTTTGCAAAAACGTAGTGGTCTTTCCGATAGGATCAGGCGACCGCAACAAAATGTCGCAATTTGCGGGAAATATGCGAAGTTAAGCGCTTCCCGTCCATCACGCCAGCGCGTCGGCAATCGCCTTGCCGCACTGCTCGGTATTGGCTGTGCCTTTCAGATCGCCGGTGCGCAGACCAGGTTCCGCCAGCACGGTTTCGACCGCGCGCATGATCGCGGCGGCAGCGTCCGCCTCGCCCAGATGCTCCAACATCATCGCCGCCGACCAGATTTGCCCGACCGGATTGGCTACCCCCAAGCCCGCAATATCCGGCGCGGAGCCATGGACCGGCTCGAACAGCGACGGGTGGGTGCCGTCCGGGTTGATATTGCCCGACGGTGCGACGCCGATCGTCCCCGTGCAGGCGGGGCCAAGGTCCGACAGGATATCGCCGAACAGGTTGGACGCGACCACGACATCGAACCGGTCGGGGTTCAGCACGAATTGCGCCGTCAAAATGTCGATATGATATTTGTCATGGGTCACGGTCGGATAGTTTTTGGCCATCTCCTCCACTCGCTCGTCCCACCAGGGCATGGTGATGGCGATGCCATTGGACTTGGTCGCGGACGTGACATGCTTGCGGTCGCGCGTCGCGGCCAGATCGAAGGCATAGCGCAGCACCCGGTCTGTCCCATGGCGCGTCATCACCGTTTCCTGGATCACGATCTCGCGATCGGTGCCGGGGAACATCTTGCCGCCGACCGAACTATATTCGCCCTCGGTATTCTCGCGCACGACCCAGAAATCAATATCGCCCGGCTCACGGCCGACGAGCGGGCAGGGGACGCCGGGCATCAGCCGCACCGGGCGCAGATTGACATATTGGTCATATTCGCGCCGGAACTGGAGCAGCGATCCCCAGAGTGAGACATGATCCGGCACCGTATCGGGCCAGCCAACCGCACCGAAGAAGATCGCGTCCGGCTTGCCGATCCGCTCCTTCCAGTCGTCCGGCATCATCTGCCCATGTTTGGCATAATAGTCGCAGCAGGCGAAATCCTGCCATGTCTGTTCGATCGAAAAACCATACAGACTCGCCGCCCGCTCCAGCACGCGAATGCCCTCCGGCATCACTTCCTTGCCGATGCCGTCGCCCGGAATGACGGAGATGGAATAGCTGCGATTGTTCGCCATAAAAACTCCCGTTCGGGCTGAGCCTGTCGAAGCCCTGTTCTGTCTTGTTGTGAAGTGCGGCCCTTCGACAGGCTCAGGGCGAACGGAATTTTTACGTGTGATTACAGTTTCAAGCCGGCAATATGAAACGCCTTGGTCTCCAGATATTCCTCGATCCCCGCATGCCCGCCTTCGCGGCCCAGGCCCGACATCTTGACCCCGCCAAAGGGCGCGACCTCCATCGCGATCGATCCGCTGTTGAGCGCGACCATGCCCGCTTCCAGCCGCTCGGCTACGCGAAAGGCGCGGTGCAGATTTTCGGTGTAGAAATAGCTCGCCAGGCCATAGCTGGTCGCATTGGCCAGTTCGATGCCTTCCTCTTCATGGGTGAAGCGGAACAACGGCGCGACCGGGCCGAACGTCTCTTCCTCCGCCAGTCGCATGTCCCGCGTCGCGCCGGTCAGCACTACCGGCCGGGCAAAACGCTCACCGCTTGCGCCTTCGGGCGCCTGCGCGAACAAAGTCGCGCCATGGGACAGCGCATCTTCGACATGCGCCTTCACCTTGTCGGCGGCCGCCGCATTGATCAACGGCCCGATCGTGCTGCCCGGCTGGTCGCCGGGCGCAACGGTGAGCGCGGACACCGCCTTGGCCAGCTTTTCCGCGAACTGGTCATATACCGCATCCTGCACCAATATCCGGTTGGCGCAGACACAGGTCTGCCCGGCATTGCGGAATTTGCTGACCATCGTGCTGGCGACGGCCAGGTCGATGTCCGCATCGTCGAAAACGATCAGCGGCGCATTGCCGCCCAACTCGAAGCTCACCCGCTTGATCGTATCAGCACATTGCCGCATCAAGAGTGCGCCGACGCGGGTCGATCCGGTGAAGGACAATTTGCGCACCACCGGGCTGGCGGTCAGCGCCCCGCCGATCGCGGTAGGCATGCCGGTGACGATGTTGAACACCCCCGCCGGAAAGCCCGCTTGCTCGGCCAGCTTGGCCATGGCCAGCGCGCTATAGGGGGTCAGTTCGGATGGCTTGACCACCACCGGGCACCCCGCCGCCAGCGCAGGCGCGCATTTGCGGGTGATCATCGCGGACGGGAAATTCCACGGCGTGATCGCCGCCGATACGCCGACCGGCTCCTTCATCACCAGGATGCGGCGATTGGCTTCGGGCGCAGGGATCATGCCGCCTTCGACCCGGCGCGCTTCCTCGGCAAACCATTTGATGAAACTCGCCGCATAGCGGATTTCGCCCTCGGCCTCCGCCACTGGCTTGCCCTGCTCGGCGGTCATGATCCGGCCCAAATCCGCGACATTCTCCAGCACCAGCGCATGCCAGCGTTCCAGCATGGCGGCGCGGTCTGCCGCCGCCCGCGCCTTCCACGCCGGGAAAGCCGCTTCTGCCGCGTCGATGGCGGCCTGCGTATCGGCCTCGCCACAATCGGGCACGGTGCCGATGATCGCGCCGGTCGCGGGATTGTCGACCGGCACAGTAGCACCGGAGGCCGCACCGACCCATGCGCCGCCGATATAGGCGCGTTCGACGAAAAGAGCGGGGTTGTTGAGCGAGAGGGTCATCCGAGCGCCTGTGTCGTGAGGGAAAAGACTTGAACGGCAGGATCCGTCTGCGGCAACGACCCGCGCACCATGCGCATGACCCGGCCGACGCAGGGCAGGCCCAACTCGTCCAGCCAGCCGCCCAGCCCGCTTTCTTCCGGTATGTCGAGCCGACAGAAAGTGCCGCTGTTCGACCCCAGCCAGTGCGAGATCAACGCCTTCGCTCCGCCGACATCGGGCGCGATGGTCGGCCCCACCACATAGCCACGCCCGAACCGGCGAAACAGCGCGAAGCCGACCGGCTCGTTGCTGCGCGTCAACACCACGCCCTGCGCGCCGGGCACCAGCGCATCGAGCATCGCATCGCGGTTCATGCCCGTGGCCCGGCGGGCCAGGCCATGCAGCGAAGGCATATCCTTTGCGCCCAGCGGCCGCACCCGCTCATCGGGGATCAGCTCGGCGACTGGCACGGAAAAAGCCGCGCCCTGATGCTGAAACACCGGGCCGATGCCCTCAAACCCCAGCTTGCGGTAAAGCGGTGCCCCTTCGTCGGTGGCGTTCAGCAATATGGTGCGGTCGCCCAGATCGGCCATCACCGCTTCCATCAGGCGGCGGCCAAGGCCCATCCCCTGCGCAGCGGGCGAGACGATGACCATGCCCAACGTCGCTGCATCCAGGCCATAGAGCCACGCCATGGCCGTGCCGATGACCTCCCCATCGCGTTCGGCGACATAGCCGAGGCCAAGGCTCAGCAGCATCTCCCAATCCTCGATCCGGTGCGGCCATTTCTGTTCGCTGGACAAGCCATGGCCAGCGGCCAGATCATCCACGGTCATGCGCC
>NZ_JPPQ01000069.1:677894-702651 GCF_000743655.1 Sphingobium sp. ba1 | reverse complement strand
GGCGCACGGCATAATATCCTGTCATGACGGAGCAGAGCATGTCCCTCTTCGATCAAATCGAGGCCGTCCCCGACATGCCGGGCATGGAACTTGCGCTGGAAGTGCGCCTGCGCTTTCATCCCCTGCCCCGCCTGAAAGACCTGCCCACCGGCCCCGACAAGGGGATGGTCACCGTCTCGGCGGGCGAATTTCGCGGGCCGACCCTCAATGGCACGGTGCTGCCTGCAAGTGGCGGGGACTATGCCACCTTCCGCAGCGACGGCGTCGTGCAGCTCGACGCGCGCTATCTGCTGCAAGAGGCCGATGGCACGCCGATCATGCTCCACAACCGAGGCTTCATCTGGGGTCGCACGCCCGATGTGATGCCGCGCTTCAGCCGCATCGCCAATGGCGCCAGCGATGAGCGTGTCGATCCATCCGAATATTATTTCCGCACTTTGACGAGCTTCGACGTGCCCAAGGGCAAGCATGATTGGCTCGCCCGCCACGCCTTCATCGGCGCAGGAGCGCGGCTGACGGATGGCAATGTCGTGCGCTATTACAAGATCCTTTGAATGACGCCGTTCGATGGCAAAGTCGCGGTCGTCACCGGCGGGGCAAGCGGCATCGGCCTTGGTATCACGAGGGCACTGCTCGGCGCGGGCGCGCAAGTCGCCATGCTTGATCTTCGCGCCGATTATATTGCGCAGGCGCGAGCCGGGCTTTGCGACCATGAAAGCCGCCTCGCTTTTATCCAGACCGACGTCAGCGACCGGGCGGCCATGGCACAGGCAGCGCAGGGGGTGGTCGATCAGTTCGGGCGGGTCGATATTCTGGTCAATAACGCCGGCGTCGGCATCCAGCGTAGTTGGGATCAGGTGACTTATGCCGACTGGGATTTCGGGCTGCAGGTCAATCTGGGCGGCGTCATCAACGGCATCATGACGTTCGAACCGCTGCTGCGCGCCAATCCATCGGGCGGTCACATCGTCAACACTGCCTCCCTTGCCGGGCTCGCAACCGTGCCCGCGGCAATGGCGATTTATGGCACCACCAAAACCGCGATCGTCGCGCTGAGTGAGGCGCTCGCGCCGGAATTTTCTGCGGCTGGCATCGGTGTGAGCGTGTTGTGCCCCGGTCTCGTCCGCAGCAACATCCTCGATATCGACGGCAACCGACCGACGCGCTTCATCGGCAGCGTGGCCGAGCGCAGGGCGACGCCGGAAGATCGCGAACGCATCGCTTCCGATAGCTGGATGGACCCCGACAAGGTCGGCCAGATGGTGCTGGAGGGCATCGTCGAAAAAAGGCTCTACATCATCACCCATCCCACCCATCGCGACAAGTTCGAGGCGCGGGTTGCAGCGGTGCGCGAAGCCTGGCCGTCAGCCTAGCGTGGTTGGCGGCCAGGGCTGTTCGACCAGCCCCTCCGCTGTCATCATCCAGCACATGTCTTGCTGCGGCAGTAATCCAAGCGCCTGCTCCAGCGCACTGATCGTCCACGGTGCGCCGCCATTGTCGATGCGATAATCCGCTGACCAGGGCCGGTAGAAATAGACCTCATCGCCCCGACATCCCAGCAACCGCCCCGTGAAGCGCGCATCAGGCAGGCACAGGCATAAGAGCAGCCGCGCGGCATGGTCAGGCGCGAACAGATCATAGCCCTCGCGCGCCGCCATCATCTCCTGAACGGCCTGCGGTGCCTTCTCGATCAGCCTTGTTCTTGCGATGGGCGACAAGGCATTTACCCGCACGCCAAGCGGCGCCAACTCCTGCGCTGCACTCATCGTCAGCGCCGCCATCGCCGCCTTGGTCGCGCTATAAAGGCCGATGGGCGGGATCGGATGCGGTCCGGCGGGCGAGGAAATATTGACGATCGCGCGCGGCGTGGGCGTTTGCGTGCGCCACAGGCGCGCAGCGGCGTCGATCAGCGCCGTCGCCCCTTTCACATTGACGCCGAACTGCCTGTCCCAATCCGCTTCGCTCAAATCCCCCAGCAGCCCCGAACGGCTGATCCCGGCATTGTTCACGAGGATATCGAGGCGGCCATGCTGGACGCAGATGCCGCTCACCAGAGCCTGCGCTGCCGACCAGTCGGATATGTCGCTCATGTCAGCGGACGCCACGCCCCCAGCCGCCATGATCTCCGCGACGACGGCCCGCGCAGGCCGATCATCGCCGCCCTCGCCGAGGCTGTTGCCGCCCAGATCATTGACGATGACCTGCGCGCCTTCCGCCGCCAGCGCGCGCGCATAGGCCCGGCCTAAACCGCGCCCCGCGCCCGTGACGAGCGCAACCTTGCCCGCCAGCCGCATGGCTCAGGCCACACGCTCTGCCTGTTGCACCCGCGCGCCATCAAGCTGCGCGCGCGATACCCAGCTGCCATGCACCTGCGCCCGCATCGGCAATGGCATCGGCACGCGGGCGATCGGCCCCTTGGCGATATCCTCGGCTTCGACGATCCACAGTTCGGACTGGAACATATCCTCCCCACTCTGACGGTCGACTACCGCGAGCAGCCAGCCATCATGATCGGGCGTAGCCGAGGGGACGTGGACCGGCTCGCTGATCGCCATGCCGAAATCCAGCGGCATCATGTCGATCCGGCCATTACCCGGCTCGATGCGCAACATCGCGTTGAAGGCCGCGCCCACGGGACCACCCGGCAGCGGCGGGCCGCCCTGGGGATTCATGCTCATATACCAGGCCGCGCGATAGGGGCGGCCCTGATCGACATCGCGCAGGCGCGGCATGTCACCGGGCGGCCCCATCACCCGCTCCGCATAGCTTTCGCCATCCTTGCTCATGTCAAAGGTCCAGCGCGTAAGCCCGCCGCCAATCTCGCGCTGATCGCGCTGGATGCCACCCGCCTCGCGCATGAAGCCGAACGCATTGGTGTCCGAAAGGCACAGGTCGAGATGGACCAGATCGCCATCGTCAAAGGCGTTGACCAGATGAAAAGCGGAGATGCCGGGGCGTCCGCGGAACCAGCGCATCTCCTCCACCTTGCCATAGCGCGGCATGATACCGACCCAGCTCTCCAACTCCTGCTGATGCGCCCAATGCGCGCCGCCAGCCTTGAGCCTCTCAAGATCGGCGATTGTCGGGAAGATCGGGAAGATCGCGTATTTTTCACTGATCGCGAAGTCGTGAATGGTTGAGCAATAGGGCTGCTCAAACCATTGCTCGCTCGTCAGATTGCCGTCCTTGTCCGCGATGCAATAGGCCACATCCTTGGTACACAGGCCGCCCGCCTCATAGCCGAAGAAGAACATTTCGCCGGTCTGCGGATCGATGCGCGGATGCGCCGTGAAAGTTTGCGAGCGCAGCGCGCCATAATAATCCCAGCGGCCGATCGTCTCCAGCGTATGCGGATTAATCTCATAACCAAGCCCATCTTCCTTGGTCATGAACAGCCGCCCCGCGTGCCAGACCGGCGTGGTATTGGCGACGGTGCGGTCCTTGTCCTGGGCGGCGGGATCATCCGTGAACGGATTGCGATATTGGCCAAACAGCGCGCGCCGCGCCTCGCGCTCCAGCTTGTAACGCTCGGTCTCGACATAGCGGATCGCATAATCGACCTTGCCGCCGCTT
Organism: Sphingobium sp. ba1; assembly: GCF_000743655.1. NCBI lineage: Bacteria > Pseudomonadati > Pseudomonadota > Alphaproteobacteria > Sphingomonadales > Sphingobiaceae > Sphingobium > Sphingobium sp. ba1. The sequence goes on along the minus strand of NZ_JPPQ01000069.1, from coordinate 699,078 downwards.
ATGGCGAAGCGGGCAACCATGCCATCGCCCGACAACACGATATCATCCGCATACATGGGCGGCACGGCAGGATCGGGCACCGCGCGGAAAAACGCGCCATCCACCTCGGCGGGAATGTCCCCGATCACATCGAGATTGCGCGCCGACCATTCGATGCCGACCGGTGTATTCAATCCCGTGAAGTGGATGGTTTTTGGGAAGTTCGCCACTGTCATCCTCCTATATGTTCGTTCTTGCGCAGCGTGCGGATCACATGATCCGAACCCTTGTCGCCAATCATGATCGCGGTCGCATTGGTGTTGCCCTGCGGTAGCGTCGGCATGATCGACGCGTCGGCAACCCAAAGCCCCTCCACGCCGATCAGCTTGAGGTCGCTATCGACCACCGCCATCGGATCGTCGCGGCGCCCCATCTTTGCCGTGCCGACGGGATGATAGAGCGGGATCGAAGCCATCCGCACATAATCGCGCAACTGCGCCGGGTCGGTCATCGCCGCGCCTGGCCGCAACTCGCCCTTGATGAAGGGCGCCACAGCGGGCTGCCGCAAAATATCCCGCGCAATAGCGATGCCCTCGACGATCTGATCGATATCATCCTTGCTGCTCAACTGCTGGTGCGCGATGACCGGCGGCGCCAGCGGATCAGCAGAGCGCAGCGTGATCCGCCCCCGGTTCCTGGGCCGCATCAGGCCGACCAGCGTCGAGATTGACGGGTTCGGGCGCAGCATCAGCCGGCCCTGTTCGTCAAAATCAAATGCGAAGGCCGCAAAGGAAATCTGGAGATTGGGCGCGGGCAAATCCGCCCGGCTCTTCACGAACGCCTGCGCATGGCCGATCGCCGTGGTCAGCGCGCCCTTGCGGGCCAGCGCGAACTTCATCACCTGCCATGCCCCGCGCAGTCCCTTTGCATCACTGTTGAGCGTGACCGCATCGACATCATTCACGATATGCGTGCCGACATGATCCTGCAGATTGCTCCCCACCCCTACCCGGTCGCAAACCACATCGATGCCCATCGCGCGCAGATGATCGGCGGGGCCGATGCCGGAGAGCATCAGCAGGCGCGGCGTGTTCATCGCGCCCGCGCTCAGCACCACGCCATGGCGCGCGATCAGGCGCTTCTCCTGCCCATCCTGCAGATAGACGATGCCGGTCGCCCGGCCATGTTCCACGATGATGCGCAGCACTTGCGCCTCCAGCAGGATGTGCGGTGCATTGCCGCCCTTGCGCTCATGCAGATAGCCACGCGCAGCCGAGCAACGCGTACCGCCGCGCTGCGACACCTGCACATAATCGACGCCCTCGGCCTGCTCGCCGTTCAGGTCGGACGAGCGCGCGATACCGGCCTGCTGCGCCGCCGCGATCCACGCATCGGTAATGGGATAGCGCGCCCGCCCTTCCGACACCGCAATCGGCCCGCCAGTGCCGCGCCAGGCATCTGCGCCACGCTCATTATCTTCCAACCGGCGGAAATAGGGGAGGACGGAGGCATAATCCCAGCCCAGCGCCCCCTCCCGCGCCCATTCGTCATAATCCCAGCGATGGCCGCGAATGAACATCATCCCGTTGAGCGCGCTGCCGCCACCAAGCAGCTTGCCCGCGGGCCAGATGTCGGCGCGGCCGCCCAGGGTCGGATCAGGCTCCACCTGATAGCACCAGTCGAACTCCGGGTTCTGCACCACCGCGCTGGTCAGCGCAGGAATGCGCGAGCGATAATGTCGATCGGTGCGCCCGGCCTCGACCAGCGTCACCGTCAGGCCGCCATCGGCAAGCCGCCCGGCCATCGCAGCACCGCCCGATCCGCCGCCCACGACGATGATGTCCGGTTCTTGCATCATACGGCCTTCATTCCCTTAAAAGCTGGACATGATCGCCGCACTGGGCGCGTCGAGCGGTTTGCCTGCCGCCTTGAGTTTCAACTCGGCCGCGCGCGTCTTGCCCTGCTCGGCAATCAGCCAGGCATGGATGGCCGCTGTGTCCTGAGCGGTGAGAATATCGTCCCACCGTGGCATGCCATTGGGCAGCAGCAGCCCTTCCCGCACGATCTGCTGGAAGGCATCATGCACCCCCGGCTGCATCCGGCGCAGGTCCGGCACATTGGCGCGCAGTTGGTTGGAGTGGCAGATCGCGCAATTCTCGAAGAACAGCCCCTGCCCCCGTGCCAGCACCGCAGGCGTGACGCCCGCCGCCTGCGCAGGCGGCTGCGAAGCAACCTCCGTGGGTGGCAGCGGCTCAGGTTGCGGCACCGGGCCGCCATCGATGCGGAAGACCAGAATGCGATTGGCATTGCCATTGCGATAAGCGGCAGAATAATTCGGCACATAGGACCAGCCACCGCCGCCAAAGCCGGTCGCCACCGCGACATATTGCACGCCTTTCACCCGATAGGTCATCGGCGCCGCCATGATCGAGCTGCCGGTCTGGATTTCCTTCAACAGCTTGCCGCTGTCGGCATCGCGCACCATCAACTTGCCGCCAATCGTGCCATGAAAGATCAGGCCGGAGGCTGTCGACAAGACGCCGGAGCGATCCTGCCATCCCTCCATCTGCACCGCCCAGCGGGACTTGCCCGTCAGCGGATCGATCGCGCGCAGCTCGGACGAGAAGGGCTTTTCCTTCACCCATTTCCAGGCAGGCAGCGCCTCGACCTGCGCGCGCAGTGGCGGCGGCAGCGTTGGCAACACATCCTGCAATTGCGGCGTGAAGATCAGGCTGGTGCCGACATTCAGCGCACGCGGGCGTCGGGGGTCGTTCGCTTTGTCCGGCGGAACCGTGAACATCAGATTGCCCATATCCAGCACGGCCGCGAAATAGAGCTTTCGCGCCGGATCATAAGCAGGCGGATACCAATTGCGCGCGCCTGCCGACGCCGGGAAGATGATCTTCGGCCCCTTCCAATATTCGGACTCGTCCGGGGTCAGGTTGGGCTTGCCGGTCTTGAGGTCAAAGCCCTTCGCCCAATTGGTGCGCACCAACGCATTGATCCGCAGCGGCTTGCCAGTCTCCCGGTCCAGCACGAACAGATAGCCATTTTTGGGCGCATGCAGGATGACCGGGCGGACCTTGCCGTCAATCTCCATGTCCGTCAGCACCATCGGCTGGGTCGCGGTATAGTCCCAGCTATCGCCGGGCGTTTCCTGATAATGCCATTTTACCCGGCCCGTCTTGCGGTCCAGCGCGACGATGGATGACAGGTAAAGATTGGTGCCGCCTGCGGGCGAGCGACGGCTGATCGCATAGGGGCCGCCATTGCCCACACCGATATAGACGGTGTCGAATTGGGGATCATAATTGATCGCATCCCATACCGTGCCGCCGCCGCCAATGTCCCAGCGGCTCTTCGGATCCCAAGTCTTGAGCGCGTCTTCGAGTTCAGGATTTTCCTGCGGCCCGCTTTTGGGGTCGCGCGGTACGGTGAAGAAGCGCCAGACCTGCTTGCCATCGCTCACGCGATAGGCCGTCACATAGCCACGCACATCATATTCCGCCCCGGCATTGCCGATCACCACCACATCGCCCGCCACATCGGGCGCGCCGGTGATGGTGTAGCCACGGTCATGATCGACAATGGTATCGACCGACCAGAGCGTCTTGCCGGTCTTGGCGTCCAGCGCATACAGCTTGCCATCAAGCGACCCGACGAAAACCTTGCCGCCTGAGACGGCGACGCCGCGATTGGCCTGATCGCAGCAAGCGGCGCGATTGACCTGCATGTCCACCTCTGGCTCGAAGGTCCAGAGCGGTTTGCCGGTGGCAGCATCCAGCGCATAGACCCGGCCCAGATTGCCGCTGGTATACATCACCCCATCGATCACGACGGGCGTCGCCTCCTGCACGCGATTGGTGCCAAGGTCATAGCTCCAGGCCAGGCCGAGCTTGGCGACATTGCCGGGCTTGATGTCGGTCAGGCGCGAAAAATGGCTGTCATGCACATCGCCGCCGGGGAAGGCCCAGTCATCGCCCGCGCCATATTCCGACGAGGCACCGCCCGCACAGGCCGACACCAGCGCAACCCCCACTAGCGCGGACAAGCCACGCAGCGACTTGACGACCGCAAGCATCAGACGGGCCATGCTGCCTGATGCGCGATCATCACCTCGCGCAGGGATTTGGGCTTGCGACCCGTGATGCGCTCGACCGTGTCGCTCAGTCGGCCGAAATAGCCCTCGCGGATCGACTGGCCGAATGTCACCATATCATCGCTCGACCAGGGGATCGGCCCCTGCGGCATGATGTCGGAGGCATGGCGCGGCACGCCGAGCGAATCGAAATAGGCAAACATCGCTTCGTCATCGACTTGCTCGACGGTGATGGGCTTGCCGGAGAGTTCGGTCACCATCGCCATCGCTTCGGGGATCGAGATCAGGTCCGGCCCGGTGATGTCATAGGCGCAATTGCCATGCCCATCCTGCGTCAGCACGCCCGCAGCCGTTGCCACGCAATCATCCCGGCTGACGAAGCCGACCTTGCCGTCGCCGCAATTGTCCGGCTTGTGCCCGGCCAGCAACGCGGGGATGGCCATCGCCGTCGCCACCGCCTCGGCATATTGGCTATCGCGCAGATGCGTCCATTGCGCGCCCGATGCCTCGATAATCTCTTCCGTCGCGCGATGATCATTCTTCACGATCGCCGGATTGTCCGGCTGGTCCGCCGAAATGAGCGAGGTGTAGACGATATGCCGCACGCCCTGCGCGACGGCTGCCTCTACCGCATTGCGATGTTGGCCAACGCGCGATCCCACGCGCGCCGTGCTGATGAGCAGCATCCGCTCGCCGCCCCGCATCGCGGCGGCAAGCGTCGCAGGATCATCGAAATCCGCATGGCGCACATCTGCACCACGCTGCGCAAAATGCGCGAGCTTGGCCGGTGTGCGGGAGAGCAATATGAGGTCTTCCGGCGCACAGGCCGCCAGTAATAGCTCTGCCGCAGCGCCGCCAAAGGAGCCGGACGCTCCGGTTACGATGATCTTGCCCATGGCCATCCCCTCACTGACTTTTGCAATGTCGTTGCATTTGATAGTAACGATTGTTAGTATTGCGTCAACATGTGCTGAAGTGGAGAGGAAAGAAAATTGCCATCGCTAGCAATCGAGGACCGTATCGCCCTGCAGGATCTGATCGCCGCCTATAGCTGGGCGCTCGATACGGGCGATGTGGAGGGGCTGGTCGCCTGCTTCACGCCGGACGCGCGCATGAGCGAGGAAGTGTTCGACGAGCCCGATGTGTGGGAAGGCCATGATGGCATTCGCGGCATCGCCGAACATTATCGCAACGCCGCTGGCTTTCCCGGTCGCCAGCATCATGTGACGCAGGTGCAATATAGGCCGCAGGAGGACGGCAGCTGCAAAATGCGCAGCTTCGCCTTCGTGACAGAGTGCAACGGCGAGCCGCCTTATCTGCTGCGCTTTGCAGGCTGGTATGATGATCTGGCTGTGCGGGGCACCGACGGCCAGTGGCGCTTCCAGCAGCGCACCGTGCGCCTGTGGGATGGCGAAGTCCTCAAGAATTTCCCCGGTCGTGGGCAATGGGTGCCGCGCAAGCGCCCCGACTCGCTCATCATCAAGCGCTGAGCGAGCGACGACAAACAACATAAGACGGCGGGGAATATAGGATGACGATCATCAGGAGCGGCGGCGCATCGAGCGCCGCAGCCGGACCCTCCTTGCTCATGGGACTGGCATTTGGATTGCTCTCCGCGCTCGGCCCGTTCGCGATCGATCTCTATCTGCCCGCCATGCCCGACATGGCGCAGGCGATGGCCGCCGATAGCGGCGCGGTGCAGCGCTCCCTCTCCGCCTTCTTTCTGGGGCTGGCCATCGCCCAAATCCCGCTCGGCTGGCTCGGTGATCGCTTCGGTCGGCGCAGGCCTTTGATCTGTGGCCTTGCCCTCTTCGCGGCGGCCTCCCTGGGCTGCGCTCTGGCAAACGACATCGACCAGTTGATCGCGCTGCGCTTTCTGCAAGGCATGGGTGCCTGCGCAGGCACCTCCAGCGTGCGGGCGATGATCCGCGATCAGCATAGTGGCCACCACGCCGCGCGGCTGATGGCCTTCACCTTCCTCATCATCGGCATATCGCCCGTGCTTGCGCCGCTTGCTGGCAGCTACCTGCTCCGGGCGACTTCCTGGCAGGGACTGTTCGTCATTCTGGCGAGCGCCGGATCGGTCGCGCTGCTCTGCGTGGCGCTGTTCCTGCCTGAGACATTGCCGCCCGCCCGCCGCGTCGCTTCCCGATCGATCGTGCAAGCCTGCGCTTACCTGTTGGCAAAGCGTGCCTTCGTCGCCTGGGCTTTCGTCGCGGGCATGGCGACGACGATTCCCTTCGCCTTCGTGACTGCCGCGCCCTTCCTCTTCTCGCAGGGCTATGGGCTGACACCGCATCAATACAGCCTGCTGCTGGCACTGAACGCTATCGTCTCGATCATCGCGACACAGTTTGCGCCCGGCCTCATGCGGCGGCTCGGCGTGCGGCGGCTGGTCACGATCGTCGTGCTGATCGCAACCATGGCGACGGGGGCCATCGCGCTCGCGGCACTTACGAGCGGGGACGTACCGCTCGCTATGGTGCAAAGCTATTCGATGCTGATCTTCGCCGCATCAGGCCTGATGCTGACGCCTGCCGCTATTTCCGCGCTCGATGCATCCGATCAAGGCGCCGGTGCCGCCGCAGGCCTGCTCGGCACGCTCCAGCTTGGGGTTACGGCAGCCGGGAGTGGCGCGGTCTCGCTCTTCCCCTCCTTCACCATTCTCCCGCTTATCAGCATATTGGCGGGGGGCTTCCTGCTGGTGCTGGCGGCAATGGCCGTGCTGCGCCCCTGCCAAGAATGAACACGTCTATTCCTCAGGCGGCCTGGTCCGCTCCAGGAACAGCGAAACCCCATTTTCGTCACGCGCTTCCAGCGTGTCGATCAGCTTGCCGAGCATCGCGTTGAAGTTCGCGATTTCCGCCGGTTTCAGAGCCGACACAAGATAGTCGGCAACGGAATCGGTTTGCGGCCGCATGGCCTTGTACAGCCGCTCGCCCTCCGCCGTCAGGCTCAACGTCTTGCGGCGTCGGTTCGTCTCGTCCCTGTCCACCATGATGCGGCCATGCTTCTGCAACGCCGCTACCGCACGCGAAACGCTCATGGGGTTCACGCCCGTCAACTCGACCAGTTCATGGCTCGCAGAATGGGGGAAGCGGCCAATCAGCATCAGCAGGCGAAACTCGTTGAGGCTGATCTTGTGCCGATGTTCCAGATAGGTCGAAAAGGGGGCCATCAACTTGTTGGCAAGCTTCAGCACGCCATGCAGCGCGTCGGCCGAAGCGCTTTCGCGCGCTTGCGGCGTCGGTGGTTTATCCATGGCGTCGGATGCTTTGCGTCCAATATTCTTCGACATATGTCTCGCCTAACACATCTGGGTGTTCATGAGTCAACCACCCGCCATCATGCCATCGTACAACCGACGCTGGTGAATTTTCCATCCGCAAGATGATAGTGAATATATTGCCGCATGTTCTGAACCTCGCCTTTGGCGATGGGCATGAACTGCTCCAACCCTTGCGCTTTTAGCACATCGGCAGTCAGGTCGCGCAAGCCTTCGACGCGGATGATCCCTTCCAGCGCGACAAGTTCGTCGCTGCTGGCGAACCTTTCTATGACAACGCTCTCCTTCACATAGCTGTGCAGGAAGCTGTAGAAACGCTTGAAAGCATCCCTGTCGCTCAGATCGATGCCGAAGAAGCCGATCCGGGCGCCTGGCGCATAAAAATCCAGGACTTTGTCATAGTCCCGATCATTGAATGCCTGCACATACCGCTCATACTCTGCGCGTTCCATCACCCTCTCCTCACCCCATTTTGATCTTGCGCGATTTAATAACGATCGTTACCGTTTAAGCAAGAGGCCGCACAGACGAGCCGTGAGAGGATGGTGCAATGAGCAGAACGCTGCAGGAAGAGCGCAACCTGAAGCTGGTCCAGGACATGTTCGATCATGTGCTGATCCCCTTCGATGCCGACGCTGCCGATCGCTACATCGCGGCCGATTACATCCAGCACAATCAGCTAGTCGATACCGGAATCGAACCGCTCAAAGCCTTTCTGCGCAAGGTGCGGGCCGAAAGCCCCAACGCCACCCACGACATCAAGCGGCGCTTTGCCGATGGCGATCATGTGATCGTCCATTATCATGTCTGTCGGTGGCCGGGCGACGCCGGTTTCGCCGTCATGGATATCTTCCGCATCGAGGGCGACAAGATCGTCGAACATTGGGACGTGATGCAGGATGTGCCTGCGGACAGCCCCAACCCCCACTCGCCATTCTGACCCCAAACAGGAGAAGACCCATGCGCTTTACCGACAAGGTCATACTGGTCGTCGGCGGCAATAGCGGCATAGGGCTGGCGAGCGCTCAGGCCTTCGCGGCGGAGGGCGGCATCGTCCACCTCACCGGGCGCGATCAGGCGACGATCGACAGTGCCGTCGCCAGCATCGCAGGCGCGACGGGCTACCCGGCCGATGTCGCGGATCTGGCGAGTCTGGACCCGGTGATCGCCGCCATCAAGGCGCGACATGGGCGGCTCGATATCCTTTTCGCCAATGCGGGCGTTGGCGGTTTCGCGCCCGTGCGCGACATTACGCCGCAGGATTGGGACGCGGTTCACGCCATCAATCTGCGCGGCTGCATCTTCACGATCCAGAAGGCACTGCCGCTGATGGGCGCTGGCGGATCTATCGTGGTTACAGGGTCGATCGGCGGCTATGCCTTCGTGCCCGGCAACACCACTTATGCCGCTGCCAAGGGTGGCCTTGCGGCGGCGCTCAAGGTGATCGCCGGCGAACTGGTGCGCGAGGGCATCCGCGTCAATCTGATAAGCCCCGGCCCCATCGAAACGCCCCTGCTCTATCGCAACCCTGGCCTCACCGGAGACGCGGTGGACAGGCTGCGCGAACAGATGATCGATGCGATACCGATGCGCCGCATGGGCAGGCCCGGAGAGGTTGCCCGTGCCGTGCTGTTCTTCGCATCGGATGATGCAAGCTTCATCACTGCCGCCAATCTGTTCGTCGATGGCGGCACACTGGAACTGGGTTGAGGGATATAGCGCAATGGACAATATTTTTTCGACGATCGACAATCCCAAGCTGGAATTTGCGATGGAAGTGCGGCTGCAATTCCCGCGCGTCCAGACCATCGCGAACAGCCCTTGGGGCGGCACGCGCAGCGCGGTCTATGTGGAAAGCGGCACCTTTGAGGGGCCACGGTTGCGCGGCAAGGCCGTGCCGGGGTCCGGCGGCGACTATGCCTATTTCCGGCCCGACGATGTGGCGGTGTTCGATGCGCGCTACATGTTGGAGGAGGAGGATGGCACGCTGATCCTCCTCAACAATCGTGGCTTCCTGTGGGGCCGCAAGCCCGACACGATGGAGAAATTGCGCGACTGGGCCTTTCGCGAGGGCGAGCCAGTCGAGCAACAGGACTATTATCTGCGCGGCAACCCCAGTTTCGAATGTTCGGTCGGCAAGCATGATTGGCTGACCAAACATGTATTCGTGGGCGTCGGCGAGCGCCGCGCCGAGGGCAATGTGTTGCGCTACTACGCGCTCACCTGACGGGAGATCGCCATGACCGCCGCCGAGGAAACGCTCGAAGAACGCAACAGCCGCATCGTCATCGACATGTGGCAAAAGGTGATCCGCGAAGGGAGCCGCGAGGCGGTTCTGCGCTACATCGCGCCCGGCTATATCCAGCATAATGTCAACATGCCTTCGGGCCGGGAGCATCTGTTGCGGCTGGTCGACATCATCAAGGATACGCCAGCCGACTTCAATCCGCCCCGCCACAAGGAACTGGTCCGCACTGTGGCACAGGGCGATCATGTGGTGCTGATCTGGGAGCAGGAGCAGGACGATCCAAACGTGCCGGGCGCGACCTATACAGGCCATGCCTTCGATATGTTCCGGCTGGAAGATGGCATGATCGTCGAACATTGGGACGACACCCGCAAATGGCCAAAGCCCTGGTGATCGCAATATAACAGGGGAGCATGACATGAGCGAACGCATCACGAGTTTGAAGCCGGCCATCGACGCGCCTGACGGCCAGACCGCGCCCGTCATCGCGGCCGATCACGCGCAATTGCTGCACAGCGACGATCCCGTTCTCGCCGCCAACAAGCGGCTATGCTACGATATGTATCGCACCGTGCTGCAAGCGGGCCATGCCGACCGCGCACCGGATTTCATCGGCCCGCACTACATCCAGCATAATCCCAATGTGGTGAGCGGCGTCGAAACCTTGCAGGCCTTCATTCGCGGATCACGCCCACAGCGCGAGATTTTGCCGCACATCGAACTGCCGCTGGTGTCGATCATCGCCGAGCGGGACATGGTGAACTTCACCTTCGTGCGCACCGAGAAAGACGGTGACGGCAACAGCTATCACACCAGCTGGTTCGATCTGTTCCGCATCGAAAATGGCAGGATCGTCGAACATTGGGATCCCGCGATGAAGAGCGCGGACATGCTGAAACTCGACCCCAACGACAATAAGATCGGGCGTTAGCTTTTGCCCCCTGGGGCATTCCGAGCCTCGCATCCATCACGATCGTCAGTCTCGAAGTGCGAACCGCGCATACAGAATCGATACAACCAATAATAACGAACGATATTATTATCATTCTTGCTCTTGCTCATATTGATAACGTTCGTTATGGTTATTGCATGACCAGCAAGCGGTTCCGCGGGCTAGAGTCGAGTGAAGGAGAGGTCTGCCATAGGGTGTCCGACCTTACCCGCGTGCAGCGATGACGGTGGCAATAAGCCCTGATCCGCGGCATGATGGTAGTCGGCAATGCAGGCACTCCCTTGAGGCATTGGGGAGGAAATATGTCTAAAAATCAGCTGCTCTCGGTCCGGTTCGGCGTTGCCTTTGGTGCGATGGCCTGGTCGATCGCCACGCCTGTCCTGGCTCAGGAAACAAATGCGGCCGCATCCGCGCGCGATGATCAGGGTATCAGCGATATCATCGTCACCGCACAGTTCCGCAATCAAAGCGTGCAGGAAGCGCCGCTTGCCATTACGGCCGTGGACGCATCGCTCATGGAAGCACGCAGCCAGACCAGCGTCGAGTCCGTCGCGCAGCGCGCGCCGAGCGTCACCTTCTCCGCTGGCGGTCAGGGCGGCGGCGCGCAGACCGCAGCCGTCAACATCCGGGGTATCGGCGCCACCGATTTCCAGTTCCCGAATGAACCTGGCGTCGGCATCTATATCGATGACGTCTATTACGGCATCAGTTCGGGTGCGGCGTTCGATCTGGTGGATCTGGACCGCATCGAGATTTTGCGGGGGCCACAAGGCACGCTGTCTGGCAAAAACTCCATCGGCGGGTCGATCAAACTCTTCTCCCGCCGTCCCGATGATGATTCCGACGCCTATGTCGAAGCCTTGTACGGCTCCTTCAACCGCGTGGGCCTGCGCGGCGCAACGAACATCACCCTGGCGCAAGACAAGCTCTATGCGCGCATCTCCGGCCTTGCCCGTCATGTCGACGGCTTCTTCAAACGGTTGGACTATGGCTGCGTTACCGGGGTTGCGGCCCCCGGCGGCACCTTCGCCTCGCCTGCCGATGATTGCGTGATCGGCACGGAGGGCGGCCAGAATATCTATGCCGTGCGCGGCGCCTTGCGCTGGATCGCATCCGACAGGATCGAGAATAACCTGATTGCCGATTTCACGCAGGACAGTTCGGAAGCATCGCCGGGCAAGGCGCTCTTCCTTCCCCCCGTCAATGGGCGCAATTATCTCACCGCGCCAAACAGCTACACAAGCTATGCCAATTACACCGGTCTTCCCGGCACAGCCAATCAATATACCAACAAGGGTCAGAGCAATCTGCGCAGTTGGGGCGTTTCCAACACGCTCGATATTACTTTGTCCGACATGTTTTCGTTAAAGTCGATCACGGCCTATCGTTACGCCAAGGGTGCCAGCTCCTGGGATGCGGACAATTCGCCCGAAGATATTTCGAACAATGCGAGCGGCTTCCTGCACGAACAGTTCACGCAGGAACTCCGCCTGTCCGCCGAATTCGGCGATATGCTCGAAGTCACGACGGGCGTTTATTATTATAAGGGCGACAGCAACCAGAGCGGACGCATCCAGGTCGGCGTCGCGGGGCTCGATTTCTTCTATGACGACCCGTTCGAACAGACGTCCAAATCCGCCTTTCTGCACGGCGTCCTTCATGCCACGGATAAGCTCAACATCACGGGCGGCATTCGCTATACCGACGAAGACAAAAGCTACACATTCCGCCGCATGAGCCCCATCCCCGGCCTGCCGACCGATCCCCGCGTCGCCTCGCTGGATGGTCTTGTCGGTGAATTTGCCGGCAAACGCTGGGACTATCGCGTCGCTGTGGATTATGAGGTCGCGCCGGACGTGCGCTTCTATGCGCAGGTCGCGACGGGTTTCAAGGGCGGCGGCGTCAATCCGCGTCCCTATCTCGCGCAACAGCTGGTTCCGTTCGAACAGGAAACCTCGACCAGCTATGAAGCCGGCTTCAAGAGCATGTGGCTTGATCGGAAACTGCGTCTGAATGGCGCCTATTATCACAATAGCTACAAAAATTATCAGGGACTCACGTCGAGCTGCCCCGACATCAGCCCGCCCGGCTTCCCCTTCTGTTCGGCCACCCGGAACATCGGCGACGCCAAGATCGACGGTCTGGAACTGGAATTCGACGCGCGGCCCGTGCCTGGCCTCTCGATCGACGGCTCCGTCAGCTACACCGATTTCCGCTTCACAAGCGCGGCGTTGGGCAGCGGCATCATCCCTGGAACCACGGAGGCACCATTCGTCTCGAAGTGGAAATATGCGGCCGGCGTGCAATATGAGGTTGAGCTGGGCAAGCATGGCTCGCTCACGCCGCGCCTCGACTATACCTGGCAATCGAAGTTCGAAACAACGATCCCCAACAATATCCCGAACTTCGAATTCGGCCGCGTGGAATCGCGCGGGCTGCTCAATGCGCGCCTGACCTACCGCACGCCCGACGATGCATGGGAAGCGGCGCTGGCCGCTACCAACCTCACCGACGAATTCTACTTCGTGAACAAATATGACCGCTTCGCCCAATCAGGCAATGCCTATGGACAGCCCGGTCGTCCGCGCGAAATCATCTTCAGCGTGAAGCGCAAATTCTGACACGCCGCTCGGCGAATGAAGAGCGCCCCGTCCACATTGGCCGGGGCGCTCTCTTTGTTGGCCGGGGACCGTCAGGCGGCAGGGCTAGAGAAACTGCACCAATTCGATCTCATGCCCCTCCGGGTCATCGATCAACGCGACGCGCGTGCCTGGAATGTCGAAGGGCGCGCGCTTGATCCTCGCCCCGGCCTTGATCGCCCGCGCGACAGCAGCATCGGCATCCTGCGTGACGAAGCCGATGACGCCCGCCGCTGGCCGCTCATCCCCATTTCCACCGGTCTTCCAGTTCAGCAGGCCCAGCATGAAGCCATGGCCCTCCTGCCGCAGCAGGACTTCCTCGAGATCGGCGACGTACAGCTTGATGAAGCTGAACTGCCCCGCGCTCATCGCAGCGTCAGCACCCAGCTGAAGGCCGGCTCGGCGGCACTGGCATAGGATAGCGGCTCGCATCGCTCGATCCCACCGATGGCCAATTCCGCAAACGCCTCCGGCCAGCGCCCGCCAGCCAGCCGCGCCAAGGTTGCAAGCGATGTCGCTTCGGGCACGCAGATCGGCACCATATCGCCTGCGACGCGATGCTGGATCAGCGAAATCCGGCGATAGCCCGCCTCCTGTGCAACCTCGCTCACCATCACCGCATCGGCCTGACGGGATACGCCGAAGAAGGCGGCTGGCCGGGTTTGAACCAAGGCCTGCACCTGGCGCACGCGGTCACCGTCCATCGGCTGAGCCGACCCGCCCAGCCTGCGGGCATGGTCGGCAAAGCGCGCGCTTGCAGCGAGACTCGTATCATAGAGCAGCACCGGCTGCCCTTCATGGGCCAGCACGGGCGAACGCAGCGTCGCAGCGGCGGCCGCAGCAATGGCGGCACCCGCAACCAGGCCGCGCCTCGACACCGGCATCATTGCCCGCTCTCCTTTTCGGCCGACAGATAATCGGCGATCTGCTTGAGTTCCGCATCGCTCGCCTCACCGCGCGAGATTGCGGGCATATTGCCGATGCCCATACGCGCCGCTTGCATGACGAACTCGGACGTCAGGTCCGTGCGCTTTTCAAGCAGTGGCTGCTCCGTCCGCCGCGCCAGCAGGCCAGTGCCCATGCCTGCGGGGCCATGACACATGGCGCATTTGTCCAGATATAGCCGCTCACCCGGCCCGGCGTTGGGCCGGGATGATATCGTCTCTGGCGCCGGCATGGGTGGTGGCCCCTTGCTCTGCTCGGTCGCGACAGCCTTGTTGTCCGCGCCGCTGCTGCACGCGCTGAACCCCAGCAGCATCAGTATCCCTGCCCGCCGCATTGCGCCCACGCCCATGCCGGTCATGCCTTCGCTCCCATCATCGACGTGGGCCAGATGCCGCTCTTGCCCGGCGCGATGATGCCCTGTGGATCGAGCGCATCCTTCACCGTGCGATTGAGCTTGGCGAGCGCGCCCCCATTGAAGTCATAGGTGTCCGCGACGGCATCCATATAATCGAGATGGGTGCGATACTCGCCATAGCCTTGCGCCTTGGCATCCGCGATCAGCCGCTTGAGGAAAGGATCGACCCGCTTCATCATCGCCGGATCATCCTTGTCCAGCAGCACCGCGTTCACATTGATGAGGTGGCGCTCGCCAAAGGCGAAGCTCGCCTGATAATCCATGCCAAACTCCTTGTAACAGGCATAGGTGCGCTGAAACTGCGCCAGTGCCGCCTTGCCTGATTGGGGCAGGATCGGCGAAAAGCCGATATGGCCGCCGCGCCCGCCATGCCAATTGGCATTCTGCATCGGAAAGGTCAGCGGCGTGCCGGTCCAGCCGGTCGCCTCGATCGGCTCTCCGGCTTTCCAGGTCGTGGGGCGCAGGCTCATCGGCTTGAGCTTGCCCATCTCCAGCTCCAGCACCGCATAGGCCGCCTTGTTCATATCCTCGCGGCCATAAAGGCGCAGGCTCACGCCCCACCAGCCGACATTGAACTTCTTGCGGATCGCCGCGATGACCTCGTCAGACAGGGCACCGGGCTTGTCCGTCCACTCGCCACGCGTCGTAAGGGTTGCCGCCGCGCGCAGCCAGTTGCCGATGGTCGGCGATTGCTGGAGCAGGCCTTCACGCCGCAAGGGCGCTAGTGCATCGACCAGCGGACCCAAATCCTCTGGCCGCTCAAATTCGATATCCATGCCCATCAGCGATTCCGGCGCGGGCATCAGCCACAGGCCCATCTTGGTCACGATGCCGAAGTTCGACTGCACGAACATCTGGTCCCATGATGGGCCAAAGCCGAATTTGTAGAGCTGCCATGTCGGCGCGCCATCGAGCGCGCCCATGCCGGTGCGCACAACCATCCCATCGGCCATCACCGCCTCGATGCCGCAAATCTTGGTCGTATGCTCGCCATAAGGCGTGTAGCCAACGCCGCGATCCAGCGCATTGCCCAGCACCGACCCCCAGCTATTGCCCGGCACCGACAGCCAGTGCTTCATGCCTTTCGATTTCAGGAAATCATACAGATCGTAGAAGCTGACCCCCGGCTCCAGCAAAACGGTGCCATTGGCCTCGTCATAGTCGATCTTCCGCATGCGCGAGAGATCGAGAATGACCGATCCCGCCAGCAAGGGCGCGCTGCCGCCATAGCCCAAATTTTTGCCGCGACTGATCGGCCAGAGCGGCAATTTGCGCTCCCTTGCCACCTTCAGGATCGCCTGGATTTCCTCGACGGTCGCTGGCGCGACAGCACCGGCGGGATGATGCAGGGCATCATCTACCGCGAACTTGTCCTGATAGGAGAGCTGATCCTCCTCGTTGAAAAACACATGGTCCACGCCGACGATCGCAGCGAAGGCTTGGCGTGCGGCGGCGGCTATGGCGGGGTCGAGCGGTTGCATGTCGGAACTGCCTTTCAGGTCAAATCAGGCCGGAGCCGTCCAGCGGGTGCGCGCCGGTGGCCGCGCCCCGCCATCGAGACGCAGCACCTCGGCATTGATGTAAGGATTGCGGATCAGGAACAGCGCCGCGTCTGCAAACTCTTCGGCGCGCCCGGCGCGCTTGGGGAATTCAGCACCATCGACCAGTTCCTCCACCAGATCGGGCGGCAAATGGGCCGTCATCGGCGTATCGAAAAAGCCGGGCGCAACGCCGACGCACCGAATGGCGTACCGGGAAAGATCGCGCGACCAGACAAGCGTGAGCGCCGCCAACGCTGCCTTGGACGCGGTATAGCTGCCCATGGCCTCCTGCCCCTCGAACGACGCGATCGAGCAGGCGTTCACTATGACGCCCCGCTCGCCGTCCGCGCTGTCAGGCGCGTTGCCGATCATGCGGTGCGCCACCACGCGCGTCACATGCATGGCCCCCATCAGGTTGACGTCCAGCACCCTACGGAAATCGGCGGCATTGCCCGGTGCATCCGGCGTCGCAATCAGACCGAGGCCGCCGATCCCGGCGCAATTAGCCAGAATGCCGATCGCGCCGTCCAGGCCGTCCAGCGCTTTTTCGACAGCCTGCGCGTCCGTAATATCACAGGCCAGAAATTGCGAACCGGCATCGGCCGGTGGGTGAACGTCCATCACGACCGTCCGCGCGCCCTCCGCCTGGAGTTTCGCAGCCAGCGCCGCGCCTAATCCAGACGCCCCTCCAGTAATGACCGCAAGCTTGCCCCTGGGATCCATCTCGCCTCGTTCCTTCGGTCATCGCCGACTCTTTTTTGATAACGATCGTTAGTATGTGAAAGGGCGCATGTGTGTCAAGGCGAGGTGGCCGGTCAGGATCAGACATGACCTCATGGAGAGATTTTCTGCCTGATCCACAAGGCGCAGTGGCCGAGAAGAAACGCTCATCTGATCTGCCCCCACCAAGCAGACCGGCTAGTTGGTAGCGAATATTACGCTCATCACTGCCATATCGGTGGAGCTTGAGCAAAGCGAAGCTGGAGGCTGCAGATGGAGTGAGGTGATTTCCACTCGTCACAGAAAGTGATCCGGCTGGAGGTGCTGATGTATGTCCGCTACCCGCTTAGCCTGCGGTGCGTAGAAGACCTGATCTTCGAGCGCGGCATCGATATCTGCAGACGCAATGGCTGCTTGCCGACAGGGGCCATGACGCCGACGAGTTCAATGATGCTTTGCGTCAAAGGGCATCAAGCCACGCATTCCTGGCCGAAGATCCCCGAACCGCCCGACCACACCACAAACGCCTCAAGGCATCTTGATCTTCTGGCTCTTATCAACGAGCCTTGACCTGAATGAATAGCAATATATTGAGAAGTGGGCATAATGAGCGAGAAGGTGCCGTTAAGGCCGCAGCGGTGGCCGGTTCCGCTCGCTATCTAGATCGAGGCGCGCTCCGCCGTTGCTTTGCGCGAGGAGCTTCGTTACCCCCGGCGGAGCACGAGGCGATCGACCGAGCGCTCAATTTAAGGAATAGGGATGTTGCGCGGTACAATGCCTGTTGAAAATAATAATCGAACAGCGATTTTCACGATCAGCTCAAATAATTACATGCCATATACTCGCACGCTGATAAATTCATCAGTCGCGGCACATCCTGACGCTGATCACTTTCTCTGCCTCGCCGATGCCAAGGTAGGGGCAAAAGACTTCTACCCTGAGAAGTGCCAGATTTTGGAAGCATCCGAGTTAGGAATACCGGATTTTCCCGGTTTTGCTTTTCGGTACGATATTATGGAGATGAACACGGCGGCCAAGCCGTATATGTTTCTGCATCTGTTTGAGCAGAACTATGATCGGGTTGTCTATTTCGATCCAGATATCAAAGTATATCGCGAAATCACGCCTGTTTTCGACGCTCTCGATGCCGGAGCGCGGGCGGTGTTCACGCCTCATCTGACGGAACCTGCCGAGACAACAACGCCGCCTGATGACATTACCATTATGCGCGCCGGGATCTACAATTTGGGCTTCGCCGCGTTTCGCCGCAGCGAAGGCGTCGAAGAGGTACTGCGCTGGTGGGCGCGCCGTCTGCGATACCAGTGCATCAATGCCCAAAATGACGGCATCTTCGTGGACCAGAAGTTCATGGATTTGGTTCCTGGCTTCCTTCCTGATGTCGCTATTTTGCGTAATACGACGCTTAATGCTGCCTATTGGAACCTCTTCCAAAGATATCTCGAAGAAGATGGTGACGAAGATTGGCTGATGGATGGAGAGGCACTTATATTTTTCCACTTTAGTGGATATGATCCTCGGAATTCTCAACAGCTTTCCAAGCATACGACGATGTTTTCTGAAAATAATGGCGATGCGTTAATAAGTCTGTTGCATGACTATAAGAACGACCTGAAAACAAACGGATTATATTCAACTCCAAAGGCGAATTATGTCTACGATTGCTTCAAAAGTGGAGCGAAGATACCGACATTCGTGCGCCACTATTTTCGAAATCAGCATCTTACATGGGACGGAAATCCATTTGAAAATTTCCAAAGCTATTTGGAGCAGCCCTCTCTAGGTACAGCGGAGGCTCCCGACGGGCTAGTATGTACTAATCTCATGCACGCCCTTTGGCAGACATCAGACTATCTGCGAGCCACGTACGATCTCACCACGGCGCCGGGCGTAACTGGCCTTTCTCAATGGTTCGTTCGGCATAGCCACCAATCGGGCATTGATCCTCGCCTTACGCACGCAATCGTAGAGCGGGTCAGCAATGCACGCAGATGGAAGCAGAAGAATCGTCCTCCCGCGGTCCACTCTTCAAACACTGACATATCCGTTGTTGGTTACCTCACGGCCAACACCGGGGTGGGTGAGGTTGGAAGACTGACCCTTAAATCTCTTGCCGGTTCCGGTCGTCGGGTTGATGGCATGGACATTGATCTGAATGTCGCCTCTTCGCGCACTAACATGGAGGTGGAGGCCTTCTTGAGCGATAAGCCGGGCGGTCGTTTGCACCTATTTAATATCAATGCCGATCAACTGCCGTTGGTGCAGAGCAGCTATAACGACCGCTTAGGGAACGACGCATATCGCGTTGCAATGCCATTTTGGGAACTTGCCGACTTTCCCGATGCCTGGATTAGCTCTTTCGATCATGTCGACGAGATATGGGCTCCTTCCCGATTCATCCAATCGGGCCTTGTCATGAAGACAAATAAGCCGGTGATCCACATGCCTGTCTCGCTTGATTTTACGACTGACCAAATCTTTGATCGTAAATCCTTGAGGTTGCCGGAGGAACGCTTCATTTTCCTTTTCTCCTTCGACTTCCTTTCATTCAGAAGTCGGAAAAATCCTGAAGCTGTCATCGCTGCTTTCAGTGCAGCCTTCAAAGGAACTTATTATAGCGACCATGTTTCTCTGGTCATAAAATGCGTGAACTCGCATCATGTACCGGACGAATTGAAGCGTATCCGCGATGCAATAGACAATAGCCTAGACGTGCATATCCTGGAAGCGGAACTAACCCGCGCCGAGATGCTCGGATTGGTGCAGGCTGCCGATTGCGTTGTGTCCCTGCACCGCAGCGAAGGGTTGGGGCTGCTTATTGCCGAAGCTATGGCACTTGGCACGCCCGTCATCGCGACGGACTACTCGGCCACGACCGACCTAGTGACAACCGACACCGGCTATCCGGTCGAATATAAGCTCAAAGAACTAAAGGCCGGCGATTATCCGTTCGCGGCAGGCCAGGTATGGGCAGACCCGGACATCTCCCACGCTGCCTGGCAGATGAGGAAGGCCGTAGATGACGCGAACGACAATGATGAGATGTTGGAACGCGCACGAGCCAAAATCATTGCCAACCATGGAACTGAAGCGGTGATCCGCGCCCAAGAGCGTCGTTTGCAAGAGCTGGGATTGTAAGACAGATGACTAACGGCACAGGTCGATTGAACGATGGGAACAATGAAATTATGGATGAAGGCGAACGTAAAGGCGTGACCGTGCGCAGCGATACGTCAGATAAAAGCCCGACTATCTCGAAAGTCAAACAGGTGGGAGTAGACACACGCAGTCGGGAAGCGTTCGAGTTGCTTAAGCTTGGCGAAGCAATTTGCAACCTCCAGGTAGATCAGCGCAAGATGCGGCTGAACGCCGAGGACATGCGGTTTGAACGGGATCGTTACAAGGCATCGGCGGCGGCGTTTCAGGATAAATTGGCGGCCGCTTTGAATGAAAATGGTAGATTGCGTGATTTGCGTGAAGTGCTCGCGACCTTGTCAATCGAGACCAGTGCAGCCTTGGCGGAACGAGAGAATGAACGTGCCCGCCTGATCGCTGCTTTGGATGAAAGTGAAATGCGCCTTGCTATGATGCAGCAGGAGAATGAGCGTCTGCAAAGCGAGTTGATCGACTCCAGAGATAAGGCCGAAGTCATGCGCCAAAAATATATAGAAATGACAATCAATATTATAAAAGAGGCAAATTCAGGCGACGTCGATAGCTCTGATGGCCATGCCTCAAATTAGATTTCTGCGGGTATAAAATCTACCGCCAAAAAGGCAAATATAGTTATAAATATGAGGGCAGTGATATGGCCATGAGCCGTGAAGATGTGATTTGGATCTACAAAATTTTTCTCGGTCGCGAGCCTGAGAGTGAGGATGCAATCGCGCATCAATTGAATATCGGGACATCCCGTATTGAGATGATTGCGCAAATAATCGAAAGCGAAGAATTTGCAGGAAAACATATAGTACGGTGACCCTGACGGTAGATCTGTCGCACTAGGCTGTCGCTAGTGAAGGTAATCACGCCTTCAAAATATCTAGCAGATACTCAAATATCTAGCAGATTCTCCAGGATCGTAGTCATCATTGATTGCGCCGTGTGACAGGTCATCCACCGTAATAGGATTCATTAGTGCTGTATAGGGGTTTGCACTGGTAACAGAAATGGATTGCTGCGCCAGATGCGGCAGCCCTATTCCCACAAGGCTTTTTAGCAGTGCCGTAGATGATAATTCACATCGCACTCGACGGGTTTGTTAAAAATATATCTGTTTACGAATTATGCATTTCTGCATTATTTTATTTTTCATCCGATAAAATCGTTTAATTGATATTAG
>NZ_JPPQ01000069.1:648506-677884 GCF_000743655.1 Sphingobium sp. ba1 | reverse complement strand
GCCGATATTCCCGCCGTGGCGGTTGCGACCGGCCGGGCACCCGGCGACCTGGCCGCGGTCAGCATCGACGATTTTCAGGCCGCCTATGAAATGACGCGCCACCTGATCACGCTCGGCCATTCGCGCATTGGCTTCGTCAAGGGCAACCCCAACCAGACCGCCAGCGGCAAGCGGTTCGAGGGCTATCTCGCGGCGCTGAGCGAAGCGAACCTGCCGGTGTTGGATGAACTGATCGCGCAGGGCTATTTCACCTATCGCTCCGGGCTGGACGCGGCCGAACAGATATTGTCGCTGCTCGATCCACCCACCGCCATCTTTGCCAGCAATGACGATATGGCGGCGGCCACCGTGGCGATCGCGCATCGCAGCGGGCTGGACGTGCCGGGCGACCTGACGGTGTGCGGGTTCGATGACACGTCGCTTGCCACCACCATCTGGCCCGAACTGACCACCATCCGCCAGCCGATCAGCGCCATGTCGCGCGCGGCGGTCGAGGTGTTGGTGCGGTTGCTGAAAGGACGGCGCGGAGCCGAGATGGCGTCCGAGCATCTGGTGCTGGCGCATAAGCTGGTGCGGCGGCAGTCGGATGCAGCACCCCGGATGCGGCCCAGGTTGGGCGTGCGATAACGGCCTGAATTTCCTGTTCCCCGGCGGAGGCCGGGGAACAGAGTTTATAGATTTACGCCTCGCCGAAGACGCGGTGGAAGATCGTGTCGACTTGCTTGAAGTGATAATCGAGGTTGAATTTTTCCTCGATCTGTTCGGGTGGCAGCGCGGCGGTGACGTCGGTGTCGGCTTTGAGCAATTCCAGCAGTGAGAGCTGGCCGTCCGATTCCCACACTTTCATCGCGTTGCGCTGGACATAGCGATAGCTGTCTTCGCGGCTGACACCGGCTTGCGTGAGCGCGAGCAGCACCCGCTGCGAGTGGACGAGGCCGCCCATCTTGTCGAGATTCTTCATCATCCGCTCAGGATAGACGAGTAGCTTGTCGATCACCCCGGTCAGGCGACCCAGCGCGAAGTCGAGCGTGATGGTCGCATCGGGGCCGAAGAAGCGCTCGACCGACGAATGGCTGATGTCGCGTTCGTGCCAGAGGGCGACATTTTCGAGCGCGGGCACGACGGCGGCGCGCACTACGCGGGCAAGGCCGGTGAGGTTTTCGGTCAGCACCGGGTTGCGTTTGTGCGGCATGGCCGACGAACCCTTTTGCCCCGGCGAGAAATATTCCTCCGCCTCCAACACTTCGGTCCGCTGCAGATGGCGGACTTCGACGGCGAGCCGTTCGATCGAGCTGGCAATGACGCCGAGCGTCGCGAAGAACATGGCGTGGCGGTCGCGCGGGATGACCTGGGTCGAGACGGGTTCGATCGCGAGGCCGAGCTTGTCCGCGACATGTTCTTCGACGGCGGGATCGATATTGGCGAAGGTGCCGACCGCGCCCGAAATGGCGCAGGTGGCGACTTCCGCGCGGGCGGCGATCAGGCGCGCTTTGCAGCGGGAAAATTCGGCATAAGCTTCGGCCATTTTGAGGCCGAAGGTGACCGGTTCGGCATGGATGCCGTGGCTGCGGCCGATGGTCGGGGTCAGCTTATGTTCGAAGGCGCGACGCTTGATGACGGCGAGCAGCTGGTCGAGATCCTCGATCAGCAGGTCCGACGCGCGGGCGAGCTGGACCGCGAGGCAAGTGTCGAGGACGTCGCTCGACGTCATGCCCTGATGCATGAAGCGGGCTTCATCGCCCACTTGTTCGGCGACCCAGGTGAGGAAGGCGATGACGTCATGCTTGGTGACCGCTTCGATCGCGTCGATCGCGGCGACGTCGATCACGGGGTTGGTGGCCCACCAGTCCCACAGCGCCTTGGCAGCCGAGGGCGGCACGACGCCCAGTTCGCCCAGCTTCTCCGTCGCATGCGCCTCGATCTCGAACCAGATCTTGAAGCGGGCTTCCGGCTCCCAGAGGGCGGTCATTGCGGGGCGGGAATAGCGAGGGACCATGAGCGAATCCTGCAACTGGAGGAGATAAGATGCCGCGCCGCCTAGCAGCGTCGGCAGCGCGGGGCAAATCGGGCGGCCATGTGTGGACGGCAGGCGCGCACGAGAAGGTTGCACAGACAAACAAGATGAATTGACGGCATTTGCAAGACGAATGGGTCAAGATGAACGCATATTCAGGAACAATCGGGCGGTTTCAACTCTTCTTATTGCACTATTCATGCAGCATGGAAGTCAAACACAGGCTGCAGCTTATGGGTCGTAAAATAGGAGATTGTCATGATCCGCACGCTTTTGTTTACCACGGCTTTGGCCGTTGCCGCGCCCGCCATGGCGCAACAGACGATGACGCCGGATACTGCCACGCAACAGGCGGCACCCGCAGCGCCGGTGCAACCGGACGCGGCGACGCCGCAGGCCGGGACGCCCGGTGCAACCACACCGCAGGCCGCGACGCCCGCCAACCCCGGCAATGCGGTCGCGACCATCGTGGATACGGAGTTTCCGGCCTATGACGCCGATAGCGATGGCGAGTTGAGCCAAGCCGAGTTTTCGCGCTGGATGGTGGCGTTGAAGGCGCAGGAGACCAAGGCGACTGGGCAGACACTGCCGGAAGCCGAAGTCACGGCCTGGGCCAATGGTGCCTTTGTGACTGCGGACACGGATAAGAATGCGACGATCAGCAAGCCCGAACTCGTCACCTACCTAAGTGGTGGTGCGGCCTAACAGGCGCTATAATCCCCGAACTGTCACGAGGGACGGGACATCATCTAGTCGGGTCGCACCGACGGCGGCATGGAGCGAAGGCCATGCCGCCTTTTTTTGGGCCGCTCAGGGCCGCTTTCGCGTGTAGAGCAATGCCGCGACGATCGAAGCCGAGCCGATGCCGACCGCAGCCCCGGTCCAGGCCGACTTGCTCATCGAGCGGCGGACGGCGGCCACCATATCCAATGTCGTGGGTTCCTCGTCCGGCTGTGCCGCCGCCGGGGAAATGTCGGCGCCATTCTGGGGCGCGCTCTTGTCTGCGTTATCCATAGTCGGACAGATATGGCAAAGTCCGGCACGCAGGGGAAGATGGCAGATGCGTTTCCCGCCAAGCCCCGATGATTTTTCGCTGCGCGCTGTAACGGCGCACGCCAGCGTGACGGGGTTAGCCGAAGAATCGCGATGCCCCCTCTTGACTTCATCCCCGGATTTATGTTGGTAGCGCTATCAATCAAGAGTAGTTGTTTAGGAGTTGATGATGCCGGGGGACCATGTCTTGCTCGACGCCCTGCCCGCCGATTGGCGCACGGGCCGCTTTCTCGGTCGCGTGTTGACGGCCGCTGGCCCCAGCCCGATCATGGTCGATCAAGGCATCGCCTATGACATGAGCCGGGTTGCGCCGACCGCGGCGCAACTGGTCGAGATGTTTCCGGTGGACGCCCAGAGCGGCGAAGCCCTGGGGCCGCTCGATACGCTGACCCTGCCCCTGCTCAGCCCCGTCGACCTGCAATGCGTCAAGGCGGCGGGCGTGACCTTTGCCCTGTCGGCGATCGAGCGGGTGATCGAGGAACGGGCGCGCGGCGATGCTGGTGCCGCTGCCGCCATTCGCGGCCGCCTGGAAGAGCGGGTCGGCGGGTCGATCCGCGCCGTGGTGCCGGGATCGCCTGAAGCCGCCGCGCTCAAGACCGCGCTGATCGAGGACGATCTGTGGTCGCAATATCTGGAGGTCGCGATCGGCCCGGATGCGGAGGTCTTTACCAAGGCACCGGTGCTGGCGACTGTGGGTGCGGGCGCGCAAATCGGCATCCGGTCCGATTCCACCTGGAACAATCCCGAACCCGAAATCGTGCTGATCGGCAATTCCGGCGGGAGCGCTATCGGCGCGACGCTGGGCAATGACGTCAATCTGCGCGATTTCGAAGGGCGATCGGCGCTGCTGCTCGGCAAGGCGAAGGATAATAATGCGTCCTGCGCGCTGGGGCCGCTCATTCGCCTGTTCGACGAGGACTTCACCATCGACGATGTGCGCAATGCCGAAGTCGCGCTGACCATCGACGGGCCGGAAGGCTATCGCCTGGAAGGCAGCAGCAGCATGAACCAGATTAGCCGCGATCCGCTGGACCTGATGCGCCAGACCATGTCGGAGCATCAATATCCCGACGGGTTCGCGCTGTTCCTGGGCACTTTGTTCGCGCCGGTGCAGGACCGGGACGAACCGGGTCGCGGCTTTACCCACAAGGTCGGCGACATCGTCGCCATCTCCACCCCGCGCCTCGGCAAGCTGGTGAACGAAGTCGTGACGTCGAAGGACGCGGCGCCATGGACCTATGGCCTGACCGCGCTGATGATGAACCTGGCCGAACGCGGCCTGCTGAACGCCGCCAAAGAGAAAGCCGACGCATGAAACGCGCATCCTACCCCAGCCTGGCGGGCAAACGGGTGTTCATCAGCGGCGGCGGCAGCGGGATTGGCGAGGGACTGGTCGAAGGCTTTGTCGCGCAGGGCGCGCATGTCGCCTTTTGTGACATTGCGGTGGCCGAAAGCGAAGCGCTGGTAGCGCGCCTCAGCGATGCGGCCTTAACGCCGATTTTCCACGCGATCGACCTGTGCGACATCGACGCCGTGCAGGCGATGATGGCGCAGGTCGAAGCGGAGCTGGGCGGCATCGACATCTTGATCAACAATGCCGCCAATGATGATCGCCACACGATCGAGGAGGTCACGCCAACTTATTGGGACGAGCGGATGGCGGTGAATTTGCGCCATCTCTTCTTCGCCGCACAGGCAGCCGTTCCGGCGATGAAGCGCGCGGGCGGTGGTGTGATCCTGAATTTCGGGTCGATCAGCTGGCACCTCGCTCTGCCCGAACTGGTGCTGTACCAGACCGCCAAGGCAGCGATCGAGGGGCTGACCCGCAGCCTGGCCCGCGACCTTGGCCGGGACAATATCCGCGTCAACACCATCATTCCGGGCAACGTCAAAACGCCGCGCCAGATGAAATGGTATACGCCCGAAGGCGAAGCCGAAATCGTCGCCGCGCAATGTCTGGACGGGCGGATCATGCCGGTCGATGTCGCCGCGCTGGCGATGTTCCTGGCGTCGGACGATGCCCGCTATTGCACCGGCCATGATTATTTCATCGATGCCGGTTGGCGCTGACATGAGCAGCGCGACGCCCCAGAGTGTTTTGAGCGTCGGCGCGATATTGGGCGAAGGCCCGATCTGGGTCGCGCGCGACGCGGCGCTGTGGTTCGTGGATATCAAGGGCCATTGCA
Source organism: Sphingobium sp. ba1 (assembly GCF_000743655.1). Lineage (NCBI taxonomy): Bacteria > Pseudomonadati > Pseudomonadota > Alphaproteobacteria > Sphingomonadales > Sphingobiaceae > Sphingobium > Sphingobium sp. ba1. Next base: position 672,631 of record NZ_JPPQ01000069.1, on the reverse strand, counting down.
TCCATCGCTATGATCCGGCGCTCAATGTGGCGCGCAGTTGGACCGCGCCGGGGCAAGTCGGATGGATCGTGCCGACCGACGACGGCCTGTTCGCGGTCGGGCTGCAGTCGGGCATCCACCGGTTCGACCCGGCCAGTGCCAGCTTCCGGTTGCTGCACGCGCCCGAAGCGCAGGTGCCGGGCAACCGGTTGAACGACGCGACGGTCGCGCCGGACGGCGCGCTATGGTTCGGGTCGATGGACGATAGAGAGGCAGAAGATAGCGGTCACATTTACCGGCTGCATCGAGGCCTGTGCGCCAATGTCGGCCTGCCGCCGGTATCGATCACCAACGGCCCTGCCCTCTCGCCTGATGGGCGGACGCTCTATCATACCGACACGCTGGGCCGCCATATCTGGCGCACCGCGCTGACCGACGACGGGGCGATCGGCGAGACCAGTCTGTTCACGACGATCGAGGATGGCGCTGGCTATCCCGATGGGCCGACGATCGATGCCGAAGGCTGCCTGTGGACCGGATTGTTCGGCGGCTGGGCGGTGCGGCGCTATGATCCGGCGGGCGCGCTGATGCGCGAAATCCGCTTTCCCGTCGCCAACATCACCAAGATCGCGTTCGGCGGGGACGACCTGGCGGTTGCCTATGCGACGACCGCGCGCAAGGGACTGGACATGACAGCGTTGACAGAGCAGCCCCTTGCGGGTGATCTGTTCGCCTTCGACCCCGGCGTCGCAGGATTGCCGGGCCACGTCGCAACGATATAAGATTTGGGAGAATGACGGATGAATGAGGGGAGCGCCGAGAAGGTCAACATGGCCTTCATCGCAGCGATCGTCGCGGTGGCGACGATCGGCGGGTTCATGTTCGGCTATGATTCGGGTGTCATCAACGGCACGCAAAAAGGGCTGGAAAGCGCCTTTGACCTCGGCAAGCTGGGCATCGGCATCAATGTCGGCGCGATCCTGGTCGGGTCGTCGGTCGGCGCGTTCATGGCCGGGCGCATGGCCGACCTGATCGGGCGGCGCGGCGTCATGATGCTGGCGGCCGTCCTGTTCCTGGTCAGCGCCCTGCTGGCGGGTGCGGCGAGTTCCTCGGCCCTCTTCATCTTCGCGCGCATCATCGGCGGGCTTGGCGTCGGCGCGGCGAGCGTGATTTCGCCGGTCTATATTTCCGAAGTCACGCCAGCGGCGGTGCGCGGGCGGCTGTCCAGCATTCAGCAGGTGATGATCATTTCCGGCCTGACCGGCGCGTTCATCGCCAATTTCGTGCTGGCGCGCTATGCGGGCGGATCGACCGCGCCCTTGTGGCTCGATTTTCCGGCGTGGCGCTGGATGTTCTGGTTGCAGGCGATTCCTGCCGCCATCTATCTCGTCGCTTTGCTCTTCATCCCTGAAAGCCCCCGCTATTTGGTCGCGCGCGGCCGGGATGCGGACGCCGAAGTGGTGCTGACCCGCTTGTTCGGTCCGCTCGAAGCGGCGCGCAAGGTCGCGGAAATCCGCGCGAGCCTCGCCGCCGACCATCATCGGCCCAAATTGTCCGACCTCATCGAAAAGACCAGCGGCAAGATCCGTCCGATCGTGTGGACCGGCATTGGCCTGGCGGTGTTCCAGCAGTTGGTCGGCATCAACGTCGTCTTCTATTATGGCGCGACGCTGTGGGAAGCGGTCGGCTTTTCCGAAGACAATGCGCTGCAGATCAACATCCTGTCGGGCGTGCTGTCGATCGGCGCGTGCCTTGGCGCGATCGCGCTGGTGGACAAGATCGGCCGCAAGCCGTTGCTGCTGATCGGATCGGCCGGTATGGCGGTAACGCTGTCGGTCGTGGCCTATGCCTTCTCGACAGCCGTGACCGGCGCGGACGGCGCGGTGTCCCTGCCCGGCTATAACGGGTTGATGGCGCTTATTTCCGCCAACCTCTATGTGATCTTCTTCAACCTCAGCTGGGGTCCGATCATGTGGGTGATGCTGGGCGAGATGTTCCCGAACCAGATTCGCGGATCGGGCTTGGCCGTCGCTGGCTTTGCCCAGTGGATCGCCAATGCGGCGATTTCGGTCAGCTTCCCCTCGCTGGCCGTCTCGCCGGGGCTGGTGTGGACCTATATGGGCTATGCGCTGTTCGCGGCGATCTCCTTCTTCTTCGTGCGCAAGATGGTGTATGAGACCAAGGGTCGCGAGCTAGAGGATATGGTCGGCTGAGTAACGAGACGATCCTGTTGCGGGCGGGAGGGCTGGAGGCAGCGCTCTCGCCCGCTGTCGGTGGGGCGCTGCGCTGGCTGGCGCTTGATGGCGTCGACCTGCTGCGGCGCGCGCCGGAGGGGAGCGTCGATCCGCTCGCCATGGCGAGCTTTCCGCTGGTGCCCTATGCCAATCGCATTGCCGATGGGCGCTTTCATTTTGGCGGGCAGGATTATCACTTGCCGCTCAATTTCGGCGATCACCCGCACAGCCTCCACGGCCATGGCTGGCAAAGCGGCTGGGCAGTGACGGACCAGCGCGATGATGCAGCGCAGTTGACGTTGGTACATCGCCCGGATGCGCGCTGGCCATGGGCGTTTACCGCGCGGCAGCATATTGCGCTCAGCGCGGATGCGATCGTCCTGACGCTGGCGCTGACCAACGATGCCGAGGACGATGCGCCCGTTGGCCTTGGTTTCCATCCCTATTTCCGCGCCGATGCCGACACGCGCTTGCAGTTTGCGGCGCAAAGCCTGTGGCTGTCCACCCCCGACATGCTGCCGGAGCGGTCGGTGCCTGCCGATGGGCTTGGCGACTGGTCGGCGCTGGCACCGGTGCAGGGCGAGAGCCTGATCGACAATGTCTATGGCGGCTGGGACGGGATGGCGACCGTGGCGCGCGGCGACGGGCTGCGCCTGACGCTGACGGCGAGCGGGGCGGACTGGCTGCATGTCTATCGCCCGCCCGGCTCCGATGCCTTTTGCCTGGAGCCGGTCAGCCATATGCCCGACGCGCTGAACCGGGCCGACGGCATGGCGATAGTCGCCCCCGGTGCGACGCACAGCCTGTCGATGCGGATCGAAATCGGCAAAAGCGATCAGGTGCTTCCGAAATCCGCCGGGATCGCCTAAGCTGCATCGCAACAGCAGCATGAGGTAAAGCCGATGCAATTTTTGCGGACCGCCTTCTGGGTCGTCATCGCCGTCGCCCTGGCCTTCTTCTGCATGGCGAATTATGTCCCCGTGACCGTGCGCCTGTGGGGCGACCTGGTGATGGAAACCAAGCTGCCGGTCCTGTTGATCGGCGCGTTCCTGCTGGGGGCTCTGCCCTTCTGGATCATGGCGCGGGCCACCCGCTGGCGCTTGAAGCGGCGGCTGGATAGCACGGAGCGCGCGCTGGCTGCGGTCACTACGCCGCCCGCACCACCGGCTTCGGCAGCGCCGGTCGCTTCTACGCCGGTCGCCCACTCGCCTATGTCCTCGACGCCGCCGATGGCCGACGCGACGGACCCGGCCACACCCCCACCCTCCCCTCTTTCGCCCGCAGGACCAGCATGAGCAGCCCCATCTATGTCGCCATCGACACGCCCGATCTCGCCAAGGCGCAGCATCTGGCCGGGCAGGTGCGCCATCATGTCGGCGGGCTGAAACTGGGCCTCGAATTTTTCTGCGCCCATGGCCATCATGGCGTGCATGAAATGATGAAGTTCGACCTGCCGATCTTCCTCGACCTCAAGCTGCACGATATTCCGAATACTGTGGCCAAGGCGGTGCAGGCGCTGCACCTGCTGGAACCTGCGATCCTGACCGTCCATGCGGCCGGTGGCCGCGCCATGCTGGAGGATGCCAAGGCGGCGGCTGGGGTGAATACGAAGGTGGTGGCGGTGACCGTGTTGACCAGCCTGGACGATGGCGACCTGCTCGACATCGGTGTGGGCGGGAAGGCCGAGGATCAGGTGCGGCGGCTCGCCGACCTGGCGCAGAGCGCCGGGCTGGACGGCATCGTCTGTTCGGGCGAGGAAGTGGCGATGGCCAAGAAGGCCTGGCATGACGGCTTTTTCGTGGTGCCGGGCGTGCGGCCTGCTGGCGGCGCGATGGGCGACCAGAAACGCGCCGTGACCCCGCGTCAGGCGCTTGATCGGGGTGCGTCGATATTGGTGGTGGGGCGTCCGATCAGCCTGGCGGAAAATCCCGACCTGGCGGCGCGCGAGATCGAAGCGACGCTGTAAGCGGCGAAGTTCACACCGTCGCTGGGTGATTGGGGGCAATCGCAACGGAGAAGTTGCTGCCACTGAAGCGCGCCAGCAGCTTTTATAGCACCGACGTTCCTGCTTGGTATAGGGCCCGCAGCTACTATCGGGATTGATGGCGGATGGCCAAGAATAACAAGTCAGCAACCGTGCAGCCCGCTCCAGGTCCGCTAGCATAGGCTTAACCAGATAGTCGTGGCCCAATGGGCCATGTTCTCCTGCCCTAGACCTTTGGCCATCGTCATACTATATACCGATCGGTATGGAACAGGTTGCAACCACGTCTCGCGGTCGGCCGCGTGAATTTGATCCGGCACAGGCCTTGGCTGCTGCGCTGCAGGTTTTCTGGCGGCGTGGTTATGAAGGCGCGTCGATTTCGGACCTGACCGAGGCGATGGGGATCACCCGACCCAGCCTCTATGCCTGTTTCGGCAACAAGGAAGCCCTGTTTCGGCAAGCGCTCGACCTCTATGAGACCGAGAAGCTCTGCTATGTGAAGACGGCGTTGGAAGCCCCCACGGCGCGCGGCGTGGCCGAGCGGTTGTTGCGCGGTTCGCTTGCCATGCAATGTAGCGACAGCGAGCCGCAGGGTTGTTTAGGCGTCATCAGCACCGTGGCTGGCGTGACCGAGGCAGACTGCATCCGCGACGAAGTGTTGAAGCGCCGCGCCTCGTCGAACGCCGCCTTGCTCGCGCGGTTCGTGCAGGCGAAGGAAGAGGGCGACCTGCCCGACGGCATCGAGCCGGAGGCGATGTCCTGTTATCTCTCGACGGTGATGCAGGGCATGGCGGTCCAGGCATCGGGCGGCGCATCGCGCGAAACGCTGGAAAGACTGGTGCAAACCACCCTTGCCATGTGGCCGGGGCGATAGGGGATAGGTCGCCGAACGGGCACCCCATTCACCTGCGATAAATAATTACCGATCGGTATGTTATTCCGATTGACGCAGCGCAGCATCTCATTATATACCGATAAGTATGGAATTAACCACTGAGCCGACAGGCTTCAGGGAGGTAATTATGCGCTGCCCCATCATCAGAGGCGGTCCCTGACCGATCGCTTGCGGTAGCCCAACAGGGCGTCGCATCCCCCCACCGATATTCTCGTTCGATAGCTCCGCGCACCTGCGCGTGGGTTTCGGCCATCGCTCATCTGCCGGACGCTCTGCGTGTATCCGGTCGGCGCGATCGGCTGCGCTCTTTTCATCACTGGTGCCGTCCAGGGAGGACTTAACACATGGCTTTTATAGATTTCGCCCAGCCCATGGCTGGAGCGCCCCTATCCGCATGCCTGCCGATGGCGGACATGGCTGAAGCTGCCACGCTTGATCCGCTGGAATGGCAGGTGGTGGCGCTGGCCCGATCCGATCGGCTCTCCACCCTGCGCAGGCCCGGCAGCTGGGACAAATGGAGCGCGCTCATCTTGGGCCCACGCCCAAGCCCCGTGCTGGCCAGCGAACGGCTGGAGGCGCTGCGCCGCCTGTCGGTCGAGGCCTGGCATCGCGGCTATGCCGTCACCCCTTCCGCCCTTGCCGACGCGCAAGAGGCCGGTTTCACCGCCGACCAGCTCGAACTGCTGCTCGCCACCATCAGCGCGGGCCGCAGCGCCCGTGGACGAAAGGTTCGCCCATGAACATGCTCGCCCCCATCCATGCCGACACGGCCAATGAAGTTTCGCTGTCCAAGAAGCGCCGCCTGTCCCGGCGCGGCGGCGCGATGGCCGCGATCGCGCTGGTCCTCGTCGCCGGTGCCGCCTGGAAATGGCTCGACCAACCCAATGCCCAGGCCGCGGCCACGCCGATCGCCACCGTCGGCATCTCCACGCCGCTCGCGCGCGAAGTGACCCAGTGGGACGAATATGTCGGTCGATTCGCCCCCAGCCAGACGGTCGAAATACGGCCGCGCGTATCGGGCGCGGTCACCGCGCTTCACTTCCGCGACGGGGATATCGTGCGCAAGGGCCAGCTGCTCTTCACGATCGACCAACGCCCGTTCCGCGCCGCGCTGGCCGAAGCGCAGGCCAATGTCGCCGCCGCCCGCAGCACCTTGGCGCTTGCCCGTTCCGATTATGCCCGCGTCCAGCGGCTGACCGGCGACGAAGCCATTTCCGCGAGCGAAGTCGACGCCCTGCGCGCCCGGCTGCAATCCGCACAGGCTGCGCTGGCCGCTGCCGAGGCGCGCGCGCGCCAGCGCTCGCTCGATATGGAATTTACCCAGGTCCGCGCCCCGATCGGCGGCCGCGTGTCCGACCGGCGCATCGACATCGGCAATCTGGTGGCCGGTGGCGACGGCGCCAGCGCGACATTGCTGACGACGATCAATGCGCTCGATCCCATCTACTTCACCTTCGATGCGTCCGAAGCTTTGTTCCTCAAGGCGCAGCGCGACCGGGCGGATGGCGATGGTGCAACCGCCGTCGAGGTCCGTTTGCAGGACGAAACCGACTATAAGTGGAAGGGCAAGCTGGACTTCACCGACAATGGCCTCGACCCGCGTTCGGGCACGATCCGGGTGCGCGCGACCTTTGCCAATCCGGGCATGTTCCTCGCGCCCGGCCTGTTCGGCAATATGCGGCTTGCCAGCGGTGGCACGACCCGCGCCTTGCTGGTGCCGGACGCCGCGATCCAGTCCGATCAGGCGCGCAAGACGGTGCTGGTCGTGGGCAAGGATGACAGCGTTTCCGCCAAGCCGGTCGAACTCGGCCCGGTCGTGGATGGCCTGCGGATCATCCGGTCCGGCCTGACGCCGCAGGACCGCGTCATCGTCGGCAATGTCCAGGCGGCGATGCCCGGCACCAAGGTTGCGGTACGCGCCGCACCCATCAAGCCGCAGCCGACGCCGGTGACGCCCGTCGATCCGGCCGCCGCACCCGCCGCCGCCCAGGCGACCTTTGCGCGCTAAACCCATTTCCCAAGGATAACGCCCATGCGTTTCTCCCGCTTCTTCATCGACCGGCCGATCTTTGCGGCCGTGATCGCCGTGATCATCACGGTCGTCGGCGCGCTGGCCTTCATCGGGCTGCCCGTCGCCCAATATCCCGACATCGTCCCGCCGACCGTGACGGTCAGCGCGCAATATCCGGGCGCATCGGCCGAAACGGTGGCCCAGACCATCGCCGCGCCGATCGAACAGGAAATCAACGGCGTCGACGACATGCTCTATGTCAGCAGCCAGTCGACCGGCGATGGCAAAGTCACGATCACCGTTACCTTCAAGATCGGCACCGACCTGGATGCCGCACAGGTACTGGTGCAGAACCGAGTCGCGGTCGCCGTCCCGCGCCTGCCCGAAGAGGTGCAGCGCCTGGGGGTCGTCACGCGCAAGACATCGCCCGACTTTCTGATGGTCGTCAATCTCCAGTCGCCCGACGGCTCGCTCGACCGCAACTACCTCTCCAACTATGCCCTGACGCAGGTGCGCGATCGCCTCGCGCGGCTCGACGGTGTGGGCGATGTGCAACTGTTCGGCGCGCGTGACTATGCGATGCGCGTGTGGATCGACCCTGGTCGCGCCGCCGCGCTCAACCTGACGGCGGGCGAGATCGTCGCCGCCCTGCGCGCGCAAAATGTGCAGGTGTCGGCGGGGGCAATCGGCCAGCCGCCCTATGATAGCGGCGAAGCCTTCCAGCTTGGCGTCGAGATGCAGGGCCGCCTGAACGAACCGCAGCAATTTGCCAATATCGTCATCCGCACGGACGCCGATGGCCATCAGGTTCGCGTCGCCGACGTCGCGCGGGTCGAACTGGGCGCGCAGGATTATGGCATTAACACCTATCTGTCCGGCAAGCCCACGGTCGTCATCGCGGTCATGCAGCGCCCCGGCTCCAACGCGCTCGACGCGGCGGAGAAGGTGAAGGCGGAAATGGACAGCCTGTCCCAGCGCTTCCCGAAAGGACTGGAATATAGCGTCATCTACAATCCGACCGAATTCATCAGCCAGTCGATCGACGCGGTCTATGACACGCTGTTCGAGGCGGTGATCCTGGTCGTCCTCGTCATCCTCATCTTCCTTCAAAATTGGCGCGCGGCGGTCATCCCGATCATCGCCATTCCGGTCTCGCTGATCGGTACGGCGACGATGCTGGCGGCGGTCGGCTATTCGCTTAACAATCTCTCGCTCTTCGGCCTCGTGCTGGCGATCGGCATCGTCGTCGATGACGCCATCGTCGTGGTCGAAAATGTCGAACGCAATATCGAGGAAGGCATGTCGCCGTTGGAGGCCGCGCGCTTCTCGATGGACGAAGTGGCGGGCGCGCTGGTCGCGATCGTTCTGGTGCTGTGCGCGGTGTTCGTGCCGACCCTCTTCATCACCGGCATTTCGGGCGCTTTCTATCAGCAATTCGCCGTCACCATCTCGACGGCGACGGTGATCTCGCTGCTGCTCTCGCTCACCCTCTCGCCCGCCGCCGCCGCCTTGCTGTTGAAGCCCAAGCACGGGCATGATGCGCCAGCAGCGGACACCCCGCGCTGGAAGCGGTGGCTGCAAAAGGGCGCCGATGCCTTCAATCGCGGCTTTGAACGGATGAGCGACCGCTATGCCAGCCTCACCCGCTTCCTGGTCGCCCGGCCCAAGAAGATGCTGCTGACCTATGTGGGCCTGATCGCGGCGACCATCGCGCTATTCTGGGTCACCCCCGGCGGCTTCATCCCCGCGCAGGATCAAGGCTATTTCCTGGCCGTGGTCCAGCTTCCCCCCGGCGCGTCGCTCGAACGCACCGACAAGGTGACGCGCGAGGTCGCGGAGAAGATCCTGCCGATCAAGGGCCTGCGCGGCGCGGTGATGTTCGCTGGCTTCCATGGTCCTTCGCAGACCGCCGCGCCCAATTCGGCGGCGATCTACTTCCCCTTCACCAGTTTTGCCGAACGCAAGGAAGTAGGCGCCACCTATGCCGGGATCATGGAGCAGGCCGGCAAGGCGATCGGCGACTATGACAAGGCGCGCATCATTCTCGTGCCGCCGCCCGTCATCCAGGGCATCGGGTCGGCCGGTGGCTATCGCACGATGATCGAGGATCGCGAGGGGCGCGGCTACGACGCGCTGAATAAGGTCGCCACCGACTATATCGGCAAGGCCAATACCACGCCCGGCCTCGCCCAAGTCTATACCCTGTTCGACGTCGCCACCCCGCGCATCTTCGCCGATGTGGACCGGCGCAAGGCCGACCTGCTTGGTGTGCCGCCCGAACGGGTGTTCGAAGCGATGCAGGTCTATCTGGGTTCCGCCTTCGTCAACGATTTCAACCTGCTGGGCCGTACCTATCGCGTCACGGCACAGGCGGATCAGGCATTTCGCGGATCGACGGCGGACATCGCCAACCTCAAGACCCGGTCCAATTCGGGCGCGATGGTGCCGCTCGGTTCCCTGTCGACCTTCCAGGACAAGACCGGTCCCTATCGCGTCGTCCGCTATAATCTGCTGCCCGCGGTGGAGGTCGATGGCGATACGGCACCGGGCTATTCGTCCGGCCAGTCGCTCAGCACGATCGAAAAGCTGGGTGAAACGGCGCTGCCTGCTGGCTATGCGCAGGAATGGACCGGCATCGCCTATCAGCAGGCGACGGCGGGCAATACGGCGGGCCTGGTATTCGGGATGGCGGTCTTCTTCGTCTTCCTGGTGCTGGCCGCGCAATATGAAAGCCTGACACTGCCGCTGGCGATCATCCTGATCGTGCCGATGTGCCTGTTGGCCGCGATGCTGGGCGTCAACCTGCGGGGGATGGACAATAATATCCTGACCCAAATCGGCCTGGTCGTGCTGATCGCGCTGGCGGGCAAGAACGCCATTCTGGTGGTCGAGTTCGCCAAGCAGGCCGAGGAACAGCAGGGCCTCTCACCCGTGGAGGCGGCGGTGCAGGCCGCACGCACCCGGCTGCGGCCGATCCTGATGACCAGCTTCGCCTTTATCCTTGGCGCTGTGCCTTTGGTGATCGCGCAGGGGGCTGGTGCCGAGCTTCGTCAGGCCTTGGGTACGGCGGTCTTCTTCGGCATGGCCGGGGTCACGGCCTTCGGTCTGCTCTTCACCCCCACTTTCTATGTCGTCTGCCGCGCGCTTGGCGACCGCTTCGCCCGTCGCGGGCGGAGCGGCCAGGCTCCCGCGCTGCAACCGGCCGAATAGGAACCCACGTCATGACCAAATCCCTGTTCGCTGCCCTGTTGGCAGCCACGGCCCTCACCGCCTGCGCCGCTGGTCCCGACTATCGGTCGCCAGCCACGCCCGCCACTGCCGCCGCGCCCTTCATCGGCACGGCAACCCCCGCCGTCAGCGCGGCGGAGGCGCAGGGCGATTGGTGGCGGCTCTATGAAGACCCGCTGCTCGACCGGCTGGTCGGCGATGCGCAGCGCGCCAATACCGATATCCGCGTCGCGGTGGCCCGGCTGGAGCGGGCGCGCTCCACCCTGCGCGGCGCACGCTCGGATCGGCTTCCCTCGACCGGCCTCGACGGCACTGTCACCTATGGCCGCACGGCGGCGGCGCAGAGCTTCCCCGGCATGGATCGGGAGAATCGCACCGTCGATGCGGGGTTCAGCGTCGGCTATGAGGTCGATCTGTTCGGCCGGGTGAAGCGCTCCATCGAGGCGGCGCGCGGCGACCTGGGCGCGGCCGAGGCGGATGCCGACGCCGTCCGCGTGGCGGTCGTCGCCGATACGGTGCGCGCCTATGTCAACGCCACATCTTCGGCCGAGCGGCTGGCCGTGGCGCAGCGCACGGTCGACCTGCTCGATCGATCGATCCGCATCACCGGCGCGCGCTTCGACGCGGGCCGCTCGGATCGGCTCGACGTGATCCGGGTGACAGCCCTGCGCGACCAGCAAAAGGCGCTGGTGCCAAGCCTTGCCGCGGACCGGGATGCCGCCCTGTTCCGACTCGCGACGCTGACGGGGCGGACGCCGCAAGACTTGCCCGCCGATATCCGCGCCAGCGTCACCACGCCGACCCTGGCCCAGCCCATTCCCGTGGGCGATGGTCGCGCGCTGCTGGCCCGGCGGCCCGATGTCCGCGCCGCCGAACGCCGCCTCGCCGCCGACACGGCACGGATCGGGGTAGCGACGGCGGACCTCTATCCGCGCATTTCGCTGGGTGGCACCATCGGCACGACCGCCATCGGCGGGGGCGACATATTGGGCGGCGGTCCGCTGCGCTGGGTGTTGGGGCCGCTCATCAACTGGGCCTTCCCCAATCAGGAAGCGATCCGCGCCCGCATCGGCGCGGCGCGCGCGGACAGCGCGGCGACGCTGGCGACCTTCGACGGTACGGTGCTGCGCGCGCTGGAGGAAACCGAAACGGCGCTGTCCATCTACGCCCATGCGATGGAACGCCGGGACACGTTGCAGGCCGCGCGCAACGCCGCCGATCGTGCCGCGCGCATCAGCCTCGCCCGGCAGCGGGAAGGGCAGATCGATTTCCTGACCGTCCTCGACGCCCAACGCACGCTCGCGGCCGCCGAAGCCGACCTCGCTTCGGCCGATCGCGCGGTCGCCTTCGCCCAGGTCGATCTGTTCCGCGCTCTTGGTGGGGGGTGGCAGAGGGTTGGGTAAAGCGTCCCTATTGCGTACAGCGATGCGTACAGTGGTAAGGCTTTTTTGCCTCTCTCCTACTTGACCTATCGCTCCGATCCAGATGTTGGAAAACTGATATAACTGTTTGTTTTTAATGTATTAAATGGCGATCTTATCGGGATAGAGACATAGGATCGCCCTGTTATCCCGTACGTCCTTCTGCACGCCCGAAATCAGCGAACAGGATGATCATACACTGTGATCGATAGCGTGGCGGTGCCGTTATGTGCGCCCGACGTGGATCAACACTGTTGCTGAACAGTAAACCGATGTGTCGATACTATTATTTCATCGTAATTTTCGCAATTAGCGATTTGATCCGATGACGGTGCATCGCTACTTGGACCGCAAGCCACTGGCGCGGCCCGTGACCCGGCCACATCGGGTTCGCTGCGCTAGGGCAGAATTATAGACAAGAAACGTCATTAGGAGCTGAGCAGCGCCATCCAGGGTATCGCCATGGATGGCTTTATTATGCTCTTGATGATGCAGCGCGCCCTTGTGGTGTCGGCTGTGTTTTGGATCATGTTGTTACGCGGTGGGACATTCGAATATGGCGGCTCCGGTCGATGTGCGATTGCGCGACTTCTTTGCCTGGGCGGGGCCGATCATCGGTCCTGACAAGGCTTTCATCAGACTGACACTGGTTTACGGTGTCGGCATTGGCCTGTTGTCGCTAGCCACGCCGATCTCGGTGCAGATGCTGATCAATTCGGTGGCGAATACGGCGCTGCCAGCGCCATTGTTTACGCTGGCAGCGATCCTTCTCGGATTGTTGCTGATATCGGCGCTGCTCGGCGCGTTCCGTATGCATTTGATGGAGATGTTCCGACGGCGCTTTTTCGCCCGGCTGGTCGCGGACATCACGCTACGCGCCGTCTACGCGCAAAATCCCTTTTTCCAGGACGAACGACGCGGCGACCTGTTCAACCGCTTCTTCGAATTGATGACGGTACAGAAGGCGATCCCGTCGCTGCTGATCGGAGGCTTCTCGATCATCCTGCAAGCGAGCGTCGGTTTCGTCGTCACGGCATTTTACCACCCCTTCTTCCTGGCGTTCAATGTCGGCTTCATCTTCGCCGTCTGGCTGATCTGGCGCCTCTGGTATCGCGGGGCGATGCGGACGTCGGTGGCGCTGAGCTATCGCAAATATGAAGCGGCCCATTGGCTGGAAAGCGTCGGCGGATCGAACGGCTATTATAAATCGAGCCGCCATCTCCACTTCGCCATGGACCGGTCAGAAGAGGCCACCGCCGCCTATGTGAAGGAGCATAAGGCGCATTTCCGCTATGCCTTCCCGCAAAGCCTTGCGCTGCTGATCCTCTATGCGGTGGCGAGTGCCGGGTTGCTGGCGCTGGGCGGCTGGCTGGTCATTCAGGGGCAATTGTCGATCGGCCAGCTGGTCGCGGCCGAACTGATCCTGTCGAGCATCTTCTATGGGGCCGCACAATTGGGGCCGTATCTTGATAGTTTCTACGATCTGGTCGCAGGCGTCGAGGAACTCTCGCTGATCCTCGCCATTCCGCAGGAGCAAGTGCCCGAACCCAAGCCCGACGCCGCACGGCCCGCCCATGGCGCGCTCGTCCTCCATTCCGTGCGCGCGCCGATCGGTCGCGACGAAGCGGAGATCGACATCGTCATTCCGGGCGGCAGCCGACTGATCGGCGCGGCGGACCCGGACATGGACCGCCTGCTCTCCACGCTGCTCAAACGGCATATCCGGCCGACCAGCGGCATCATCACGCTGGGCGGCGCGGACATCACCTCGCTCGACATGTATCAGCTTCGCAGCGACGTGATCGTCCTCAACCGACCGACTATCGTGGAAAGTTCGATACGCGACTATCTCTCGCTCGCGCGGGCCGAGAATGACTCCGTCGGCATCATGGACGTGTTGCGCGCCGTGGGCCTGGACGAGCGGGTCGCCGCCCTGCCCGATGGCATGGACACGCGCCTGTCCTCCACCGGCTGGCCGTTGGCGCTGGTCGAGATCATGCAGTTGAAGCTGGCGAGCGCCCTGCTCGCCCAGCCGCGCATCCTCGTCCTGTCGGCACTCTACGACATGGTGCCGGTCCATCATCTGCAGGCCGCCTTCGACATGCTAAAGGGCAAGCCCGTGACCATCCTCTATTTTTCTAGCCGCCCGCACGACATCACCCTGGATGGCTGGCTGTGGCTGGGTCGCAAGAAGCAGCGACTAGTTGCCGACCGGGAGAGTTTCGACGCCCTGCGCGCTGGCGCTGGCGCTGGCAAGGAGGCTGGCGATGCCGTTTCGCGCTAATCATCTGTCGCATTTCAAGACGCTGGCGAGCATCCGTGTGCCGCGCGTCACCCGCGCGCTGGCTTGGATGCTGGTGGCGACGATCGTCGGCTGCATCCTGTTCATGATCTTCGTGCCGTGGGTGCAGACCGCGCCTGGGACCGGCGCCGTCATCGCGCTCGACCCGCGCGACCGGGTGCAAAATATCACCGCGCTCGTCCCCGGCCGGATCGAACAATGGTATGTCACCGACGGCAGCTTGGTAAAGCGTGGCGATCCGATCGCACGGATCAGCGACAATGATCCCAATCTGCTCGACCGCCTGCGCGCCGAACGGGCGCAGGCCGATGTCGAAATCATGGCAGCGCAGCAGGCCATGCGGGTGGCGCAACTCGACGTGTCGCGCATGGAAACGCTGTATCGCGAAGGCTTGGCACCGCGCCGCGACTATGAACTCGCCCAGATCAAGGTCAGCGATTATGCCGCCAAGGTCGCGCAGGCGCGGGCCGAGCGGACGCGCGTGGACGTCAGCCTCAACCGCCAGTCGGTCCAGATGATCCGTGCGCCACGCGCTGGGCGCGTGCTGCGCATCCAGGGCGGCGACAATGCCACCATGGTCAGCGCGGGCGACATCGTCGCGACCTTCGCGCCCGAACAGTCGCAGCGCGTGGTCGAGCTTTATGTCGATGGCCGCGATGTGCCGCTGATCGAGATCGGCCGCCGTGTCCGCTTGGAGTTCGAAGGCTGGCCCGCCATCCAGTTCAGCGGCTGGCCGTCCGTCGCGCAGGGCATGTTCGATGGCAAGGTGCGCGCGATCGACGTATCGGCATCGGCGAACGGCCTGTTCCGCGTGATCGTCGAACCCGCAGCGGACCGGCCAGCCTGGCCGCAGGAACCCTATGTCCGGCTGGGCGCCAAGGTGCGCGGCTGGGTGTTGATGGATACCGTCAGCGTCGGGTTCGAACTGTGGCGGCAACTCAACGACTTCCCGCTGCAATTCCAGCGTCCCGGCAATGTGCCCGACGCTTCGGCGACGAATGCGACCGATGCCAATGCCAACAGCAATGCCAAGTAAGCGCCTGATCTTGATCGCTGCGCTGATGGCGACGGTTGCGCCCGCGATCGCGCAGGATATTGCGCCCTTGCCGACGCGGGCGGCTGCGCCGTCCCTATCCGGCCCGCTGCAATTGGCCGATGTGCTGGCGTCATCGCGCCAACATGCGCCCCAGGTGCTTGAGGCGCTGGCGCGGGTGCGCGGCGCGCAGGGCAAGCGGCTGTCGGCCGAAGGGGCGTTCGACACGGTCTTTTCCGCCGCCGCAGACAGCCGCCTGACCGGCTATTATGACAGCCGCTATGCCGAAACGAAGGTGACGCGGCCGCTCGAACAATGGGGCGGCAATGTCTATGGCGGCTATCGCGTTTCCGACGGGCGCTTCCCCATCTATGAGGATAAAAGCTACACCAACCAGTTCGGCGAGATAAAGGCGGGCGTGGTGCTGGCGCTGCTGCGCGACCGGGCGATCGATGATCGTCGCTTCAACCGGACGCAGGCCGAAGCCGATATCGCGCTCGCCGATGCCGACCGGCTGTTCGTCGCGATCGGCGTGCAGCGGCGGGCGCTCGACGCCTATAATCAATGGGTCGTCGCGGGCGAACGGCTGGAGATCGTGCGCAACCTGCTGGCGCTGGCGCAGGATCGCCAGACGGGGCTGGAGCGCCAGGTCACGCTGGGGCTGCGCCCGCGCATCATCCTGACCGAAAATCAGCAGAATATCCTGCGGCGTCAGACATTGGTGGTGCAGGCGGAGCAGGCGCTGGCCAGTGCCGCCAATACGTTGTCGCTCTATTGGCGTGACGCGGATGGACGGCCGGTGATCCCGTCGCCTGCGCAACTGCCATCGGATCTGCCCAATCCCCTGCCCTTGCCGGTCGATCCCAAATCGGCGCTATCGATGCGGCCGGACCTGCGCACCATCGACGTGCGGATGCAGGTCGCGCGCGACCGGTTGGCGCTCGACCGTAATGCGCTTTTGCCCCGCCTCGACTTCAACGCCGAAGCGTCGCGCGACATCGGACCGATCGGCGAGGGCGGACGATCGCGCGAAGGCACGGACACCCGCGTCGGGCTGACCTTCACCCTGCCACTCCAGCGCCGCGCGGCGCAGGGCCGGATCATGCAGACCCAGGCGGAGATCGAGGCGGCGATGCTGCGTGGCCAGGGGCTGCGCGAGCAGATCATCGCGGAAATCGACACGATCGGCGTCGCGGTGGATGCCACCGAGCGGCTGCTGGTGCTGGCAGGCGACGAACAGGCGCGCGCGCAAGACATGGCCCAGGCAGAGCGCCGCCGGTTCGAAATGGGGGCAAGCGACTTCTTCCTGGTCAACATTCGTGAGGAAGCGGCCGCCGATGCGGCCTTGCGCAAGCTGGATGCGGCCTATCGCCAATTGATCGCCCATGCGGACCTCGCCGCAGCCAGCGCCGATACCGACGCTTTGGGACTATGAGCGGATAATCGGCGCGCGCTTCACACGGCCAACCGCGCCCGATTGATGCGCAGGGTCACGATCAGGCCGGTTTCGGCCCAATCATAATCGATGGTCCCGCCGAGCTGACCGCGCACGCTGCGCTGCACCAGCTTGCTGCCAAAGCCACCTGCGCCGTCCGGCTCCTGCACCTTGGGTCCGCCATGTTCCAGCCAGGTGAGGATCACATCATCCTCCTCCGCCATGCTGGAGACGTCAAGCGTGCCGGCCTCATGCGACAAGGCGCCATATTTCATCGAGTTGGTGGCCAGTTCATGAATGACGAGGGCCAGCCCGGTCGCCGCATGTTCGCCCACGCCCATCCGCTCGACAGCGACCCTGATGCGGCCCTTGAACGCGCCCAGATCGTCATAGGGGGCCAGCAATACCGACAGAAGATCGCCCAGCAATGCCGCATTACCCTGCCCATTGGGCAGCGGGCGGACCAGATCATGCGCCCGGCCCAAAGCCGATAGACGCTCGGTCAATTCCCCCGCCATATCCTCCTTGCTGAGGGCGGAGCGCGAGGAAATGGCGGTCAGGCCCGATGCTATAGCGAGCAGATTCTTGACGCGGTGGCTCATTTCGCCAGCGAGCAGTTCATGCCCCTCTTCGGCCTGCTTGCGGCCGGTCACATCCAGGAAGATGCCATACATGGTCCGCCCGACGATACCGTCATCCTCGCCTTGGCCACGCGCGGCGATCCACCGCACTTCGTCGCCGATCAAGATGCGGAAATCCGTTTCATAGGGGCCAAGGATGGCGCGCGTCGCCATGAAAGCCGAGCGCACCCGGTCCCGGTCGGCGGGGTGAATGCGGGTGGATAGTTTTTCGAACGTGACCTGCTCACCCTGCGGCAGACCCCATAATTTGAAGCCCAGCTCGTCCATGGTGAAGGCGTCGGTATCGACATTCCAGGCCCAGAGTGCGACCCCGGCGGCGAAGATCGCGCGCCGCAACTGTGCGGGCTGCCACTCATGCGCCTTCGGCATTTCTTGAACCAATGTCATTCCCCGATCATGCCGTGCGTCCAGCCCCTATCACAATGGGCGGGCAGCAGGGGAATAATCCATCGGATGCCGCTTGGCGGTCAGGCTTCGGTCGGGTGGATGGTTTCGAGCCGGTCGGCCAGTTCGGCATTGCGAAAGGGCTTGGTCAGCCGCGGCAGATCGGGCGCTATCCCCTCCGCCTCGGCATAGCCGGATACGATCAGCACAGGCAGGTCGGGCATCCGGGTCCGCAGGCTGCGCGCTAGTTCCTCACCGTTCATCCCCGGCATCAGATGGTCGGTGACCAATATGGTCGGCGCGACACCCGCTTCGATCAGGTGCAGGGCCTCCTCGGCCGATTTCGCCTCGACCACGTCATAGCCAAGGTCGTTGAGCATGTCGGCGGTGCTCATCCGCACCAGTTCCTCATCATCGACCAGCAAGGCCGTGCCGCGCGCGACGGATATGCGCGGCAGCACGCGAATCTGGTCGTCGCTGCCGATCGCGTCAGGGCTGACGGGGAGCCAGAGTTCGACCGTGGTGCCCTCACCCGGCGCGCTGATGATGGTCAGCCCGCCACCCAATTGCGCGGCCAGGCCGTGCGCCATCGACAGGCCAAGGCCCGTGCCCTTCCCTATGCCCTTGGTCGAGAAGAAAGGCTCGATGGCCCGCGCGCGCGTTGCTTCGTCCATGCCGATGCCCGTGTCGGCGACCGAGAGGCGCACATAATGGCCGACGCGCAGGCCCGCGGGATGACGCCCCCGCACGCTGGCGCGACTTGCCGAGATGGTCAGTTCGCCGCCCCCAGGCATGGCGTCACGGGCGTTGACGCTTAAATTAAGGATCGCCATTTCCAACTGGTTGGCATCGGCCCGCGCCGGGGGCAAATCGTCGGCGATATTGACCCGCAGGTCGATTTTCGGGCCGATCGTGCTGCTCACCAGGCTCGCCATGCCTGTGACGAGGTCATCAAGCGCGACCGCCTTGGGCTGGAGCGGCTGTCGGCGGGCGAAGGCGAGCAACCGTTGCACCAGCGTCTTGGCGCGTTCGGCCGATTGGAGCGCGCCGTCGATCAGGCGGCGTTCGCGTTCGCTCCCCAGCCCCCGACGCATCAGCAGGTCGAGCGAGCCGATGATGGGGGTGAGCAGATTGTTGAAGTCATGGGCGACGCCGCCGGTCAACTGGCCCATCGATTCGAGCTTCTGCGACTGGCGCAACGCTTCCTGGGTTTGCAGCAATTCTTCTTCGCGCGCCTTGTCTTCGCTCAGGTCACGGCCAATCGCGATGAAATTCATCCCGTCCGGTTCGGGCGACACGGTCCAGCCGATCGGCGTCCAGCTGCCGTCTGCCGTCGCAATGCGGTTTTGAAAACGGGTGGGAAGGCCCGTGCGGCTCATATCTTCGATGGCGGCGAGCGTCACCGCCGCATCATCGGGATGCATGAAGTCGACATAGGGTGTCGCCAGCAGATGCGCCTCCGACCAGCCCAATACGCGGGTCCAGGCGGGAT
The DNA here is from genome assembly GCF_000743655.1 of Sphingobium sp. ba1. Classification (NCBI taxonomy): domain Bacteria; kingdom Pseudomonadati; phylum Pseudomonadota; class Alphaproteobacteria; order Sphingomonadales; family Sphingobiaceae; genus Sphingobium; species Sphingobium sp. ba1. The sequence goes on along the minus strand of NZ_JPPQ01000069.1, from coordinate 653,592 downwards.
TGACGGCCCCCATGCGCCCGGCAAAGTCCGCGCGGGCAAGCATGTCTTCGGACAATATCCACAGCCGGTTGCGCTCCGACGCTTCGGCTTCGCGGCGCGTGCGCTCCGCCAATATCTGCTCGGTGGTTTCGACACAGGCGCAGAAGAGGCCATCGACCGTCCCCGCCGCGTCGCGAACCGGCGTGTAGGAGAAAGCGAAATGCGCTTCGCGCGGCCGACCCGGCCGATCGAGCATGAGTTCGATATCGTCCATATGCACAGGCTCGCCCGCAGACACCTTGGCGAAGAGCGGGGCGATGTCCGCCCGGATTTCGGGCCAGACGTCGAAGAAGGTGCGGCCGAGTGCTGCCGGATGGCGGTCCGCCAGCATCGGGGCGTAGCGGTCATTATAGAGGAAGATATGGTCAGGCCCCCAGCCGATGAACATCGGTTGATCGGCCGACAGCATGAGCGCCACCAATGTCTTGAGCGGCTGAGGCCAACTTTGCGGCGCGCCAAGCGGCGTTGCCGACCAGTCCTTTGACCGGACCAATTCGCCCATGACCCCGCCCCCCGACAGGAAATGCATGTCCTGGCCGCGATCCGTGCTGGCAGCGCTATCATTCATAAATGGGGTAATCCGTCGGTCCTATCCATCATCTGATCTTTGCGAACCGACGCCAGCCTTCACAGTTCCGTCCAATATGCAATATGCCCTTGTTTTTGCGAAAATCTTGCCCGGCGTCTGCGCCGAAATGGTGCCAAAGGGTGGCGACTTTTCCCCAGCGATGCTAGGACGGGGCAAGGCAGAACCAGATATGATACTCGCTCCCCCACGGCCCGGCATCTATGTCAGGGGCACCGAAACCGTCGATCAGATCCTCAAGGCCGCGCTCGACGTGCTGATCGATGAAGGGGCCGACGCCTTCACCCTGCGCCGCATCGCCGCGCGGTGCGACATGAAGGTCGGCAATGTCAGCTATCATTTTCCGCGCAAGGAAATGCTGATTCAGGTGATGCTCGATGAGCTGGTCGAGTCTTATGGCAGCGTGCTGGATCAGACGGTGCGCAAGCCGGGGCTGACCGCCGAAGAGCGGCTGAGACGGATCATCCTCCTATGTCTCGACGACATCCAGACCAAGCGCACTACCCATTTATTCACGGAATTATGGGCGCTCGCCAATCATAGCGACTTCGTCGCGGATCGCGTCCGCGCCTTTTACCAGCGCGTCCATGATGCGATCGGCGAATATGTCGCGCAGCTCAATCCCGCCTTGTCCCCCGACGACGTGCATAGCGTGGCCCTGTTCATCAGCGCGTCGATGGAAGGATCGACGCCGTTCCTGGGCCATGGCAAGCCCTGGGCACATAAGATGCCGGCATTTACCGCGCTTGCCGCTACGTCATTCATCCACCTGGCCAAGACGGTGACCGCGCGCGATATTGCCGGGTTGATCAGCGAAACGGCGTGATTTTGGTATTGCGCGCGCTTTGTTGCGGTGCAGAAATAAATTCGCGAACGCCCCCGTTAAGCGCTTGACCGATCCCGGACATCTGTCCAGACTTCATGCCAGCGCTGGGGGGCGTGGACAGCGTGAGTCCGCAGGCCCGCCCGCCGCATCAAGGGGGATCAGGCCAGATGTCGAGGACCGCCACCAAGGCAATATTCGCTGCCGCCGCGCTAGGCTGGACGCTGTTCGCGACCGCCGCATGGGCCGCTCCCGCCGCCGAGACCGACGCCGTGCCGGAAGCGGAAACATCCGACGTGATGACCATCCCGCCGCCCAAGCCGACCTGGTTCTTCGTCGATGGCGGATGGGACATGGCGGGCACCAGCATTTTCGACGGCGAAACCGGCAAGATGAAGGGCATGGTCGAAACCCGCCGCCTCGCCGACTTCGCCATCGATCCCGCAGGCAAATATTATTATGTCTCCGAAACCATCTGGTCGAAGGGCGATCGCGGCACGCGGCAGGACATGGTGTCGGTCTATGACAGCCAGACGCTCAACCTCGTCACCGAAATCCCCCTGCCCGGCCGCATCCTGATCGGTTCGCGCAAGAATAATTTCATCATCAGCGACGATGGCAAGACCGCCTATATCTATGATTTCAGCCCTGCCTCCGGCGTCAATGTCGTTGACCTGGCGAAGCGCAAATTCGTGACCGCAATCGAACTGCCGGGTTGTGCCAGCCTGATGCCCAATCCCGGCGTCGGCTTTTCGGCGCTCTGTTCGGACGGGTCGCTGGCCACCGTGGCGATCAAGGGGGCCAAGGCGGATATCACGCACAGCGCGCCTTTCTTCTCGGCCACCGACGATCCGATCTTCGACAATTTCACCTATGACAAGCGCAAGCAGGAAACGACGTTCCTCACGTATACCGGCCAGATCTTTCAGGCGAAGCTGGGCGCGACCCCGACCATTGCCGCGCCCTTTTCAATTCAGGCGGCGGCCGGCATTCGCCCCGGCGAAACCAAGCCGCTGGAATTGAACTGGTATCCGGGCGGGCGGCAGCCGATGGCGCTGCATCGACCGTCGGGCCATTTGTTCGTGCTGATGCATATGGGCGAATATTGGACGCACAAGGCATCCGGGACCGAAGTGTGGGAGGTCGATCTCGCCACGCAGAAGGTCGTCAAGCGCCGCGCGCTCAAGGAACCGATGAACAATATCGAAGTGTCGCAGACCGACAAGCCGCTGCTATTCATGAATGGCGAGGAGGCCAGCGCCATCGTCATCGACCTCGCCACCGGGGAAGAAAAGCATAAGATCGAGCGGGCCGGTGGCAGCACCATCACGGTCGCGGACCCATCCTGACCATGGCACTGGGCTTCGCGATCATCGGCCTTGCGGCATCGATCGGCATTGGCCTGATCCTGCTGCTGTCGGGCGCTGAAAAGCTGCGGCACCGCGCGCTGCTGCCCGGCGTGATCGCCAATTATCGGCTGCTGCCCCCGGCTTTGGTCGCGCCTGCCGCGCTGCTGCTGCCGGTGGCGGAACTGCTGATTGGTGGCGCGTTGGTGGCGTGGCTTGCGCCGCTGCCGGTCGTTCTGGCGATCGGGCTGCTGCTTATGTTCGCGCTGGCCATGGCGATCAACATCGCGCGGGGTCGCAGCCATATCGATTGCGGATGTGGCCGCTCGCAACTGCGCCATCCGATCGGCTGGCCGCTGGTCGGGCGCAATATGATCCTGGCGCTGCTGCTTGCGCCGCGCCTGTGGCCCGTGCCGCCCCTATCCGCCATCGACATGGGCACCGCCATTGCGGGTGGCCTCGCCATTGCGCTCGCCTATCCGCTCTATACTGCCATAGCGGCTTTGATCGCGTCGCCCGCCGCCTACCGGAGATAAGCATCCATGCTGACATCGCTCATCATCTCGCAAATCCTCTCCTGGGTCGTGATCCTGGGGCTTGGCGTCGCGCTGCTCGCGCTCGCGCGGCAGGTGGGCGTACTGCACATTCGCGTCGCGCCAGCGGGCGCACTGACGACCAGCGGCGGCTCGGCAGTCGGCGACGCCACGATCAAGATCGATGCCCGGTCGATCGACGGCGCGCCAGTCACGGTCGGCGGTCATGCCCATGGCGTGCCGTTGCGGCTGCTGATGTTCGTGTCGGCCCAATGCCCGCTTTGCAAGGCCATCATTCCCATGGCCAAATCCTTTGCCCGCGACGAGCGCGTCGCGCTGACCTTCGTCGGCGATGACGATGTCGCCGCGCAGCGCGCCATGATCGCGCAGCATGGGCTGGAATCCTATATGTTCGTCAACGGTCCCGACGTCGGCCAGACGTTCGGCGTGGCCAAGCTGCCCTTTGCGGTGCTGCTCGATGCCGAGGGCACCATCTTGTCTAAGGGGCTGGTCAACAGCCGCGAGCATCTCGAAAGCCTGGTCGTCGCCCATGAAATGGGGGTCAAGACCGTGCAGGACTATATCGGATCGTTGAAGGCACAGGCGGCCTGAACGGCCAAAGGGGGGCAGTGACATGAAGAGGTTCAACGCCGACGCCATGGGCGAAAAACTGCTGCGACGGCTCGCTGGAGGCAGTTCGCGCCGCTCCATGCTGTCGCGCCTGGGCGCAGCGCTGGTGGCCGCACCGGCCTTCCCGCTGCTACCGGTCAGCCGCGCGGAGGCGGCCAAGCCCGATCGCTCGCCCGAAGCCAAGACCGGCTTTGCCCGCAATGCCCAGACCAAGGACGATACAAAGTGCGACTATTGGCGCTATTGCGCCATCGATGGCGCGCTCTGCACCTGCTGCGGCGGTGGCCTGCATAGCTGCCCGCCCGGCGCCGAGCCGTCGCCCGTGTCCTGGGTCGGCACCTGCATCAACCCGGACGATGGCAAGGCCTATCTGATCGCCTATCGCGACTGTTGCGGCAAACCCGCCTGCGGCCAGTGCGGATGCGACAATACCGACCGCGAAACCCAGCTCTACATGCCCCAGCTCAACAATGACGTCATCTGGTGCTTTGGCACCAGCAGCATGGAATATCATTGTTCGACGGCGGTGATGGTGGGCGCGGCCAGCTAGGATCAGCGGATTTGCGCAGGCTTTTGACGGGATCGCTGCTCCTGCTCGGCGTGGTCGGCATCGGCCGCGCCGCGCTTCCGCCGATGGGGCCATTGCCCGACGCGATCAGCGACCCGGAACTTGCGCGCTCCGACTATGCCGAACATTGCGGCGGCTGCCATGGCATTCAGGGGAGCGCGGCCCCGGCGCAACTGCCCGAACTGCGCGGCCGGGTCGGCTGGTTCCTCTGCACACCGCAATCGCGCGCCTATCTCATCCGCCTGCCCAACATCGCGCACAGCCGGATCAGCGATAACCAGCAATTGGCCGACCTCGTCAATTTCATGGTGTTTGGCCTCGGCGGTCCCAGCGTGCCGACCGGTGCCAAGCCGTTCACGGCGCAAGAGGTGGAACGAGAACGCAAATTCGCCCTCTCCTCCGCCTCGCTCAAGGCCGAACGCGCCCGCTATGTCGAAGTAGCGATCAAGCAATGCGGCGCCCCCAGCGCCATGCGCCTGCTCTATCCCGGCCAGAAACCCTAAAACGCTCTCTAATAGCATCGCGCAATAAGGCTGACTCATGCGCGTCGTTCCCCGGCGC
>NZ_JPPQ01000069.1:643495-648496 GCF_000743655.1 Sphingobium sp. ba1 | reverse complement strand
CACTGGCGGGCCTTGCCTGGCTGGCGCTGCGCGAACCGCCCCAGCGCGACCTGTTCCGCGCCTTGCCCGACGCCGACAAATCGGCCGTCGCGCAAGTGCTGGAGCAGGCCGGCATCCCCTTCGACTTCGACAAGTCCGGCAGCATGACCGTGGGGGAGGATGATTATTTCAAGGCGAAGATGATGCTCGCCGCCCAGGGCCTGCCCAAGAGCGCGCCTGACGGCAACAGCATGATCGACAGCCTGCCAATGGGCGCCTCGCGCGCGGTCGAGGGCGAAAAGCTGCGCTCCGCCCGCGAAATGGACCTCGCCCGCACGATCGAGGCGATCGACAGCGTCGAAAGCGCCAAGGTCCACCTCGCCGTCGAACCGCCCAGCGTCTTCCTGCGCGACCGGGCCAAGCCGTCCGCTTCCGTGATGCTGCGACTGGCGCAGGGCCGCACGCTCACCGACGCACAGGTCAGCGCGATCGTGCATCTCGTCGCTTCCTCCATTCCCGACCTGTCGCCCGACCAGATTTCGCTGGTCGATCAGAATGGCCGCCTGCTCAGCAATAATGACGGCGACGCCGCCGATGATCGCCAGCTCTCGATCCAGGGCCGGATCGAGGATCGCTATCGCCAGTCGGTGATCGCGCTGCTCACGCCGATCCTTGGCCAGGGCAATTTCTCCGCCGAAGTCCATGCCGAACTTAATTTCGCCGAGCGGCAGGCGACCCGCGAAACCTTCCCCCAGGACGAAGCGCGGCTGCGCGTCGAACAGGGCACCTGGGCATCCGACCCGCGGGGTCAGGGCACAGGCGGGGAGGCGTCGGGCATCCCCGGTGCGCTCACCAACCAGGCACCGGTCAACCCGACCGTCACCCAGACCAACCCCAATGGCCAGGCCGTGCAGCAGGGCGAAACCGCCGCGCAGACCCCCGGCACCCCGCCCAATCCGCTGATGAAGACCGAAGAAACCTTCAACCGCAGCTTTGAACTCGGCCGCGAAGTGTCCGTGACCAAGGATGCGATCGGCACCGTCAAGCGCCTGTCGGTCGCCGTGGCGCTCGACACCGGCGCGGACGGCAAGCCGCGCACGGCGCAGGAAATCGCAGCCTTGGAAGCGCTGGTGAAGGGCGCTGTCGGTTTCGACCAGGCGCGCGGCGACGTGGTCGCACTCTCCTCGCGCAGCTTTCTCAAGACGCCTGAAACCGTCATCCCCTGGTATGAATCGGACTGGATGAACCCGCTGGTGCGCAACGGCACCGCCCTGCTTGTCGCGCTGCTGCTCGTCTTCGGCATCGGTCGCCCGCTGCTCAAGCGCCGCGCCGCCGCCCAGGCCGCCGCAGCGGAGCAGACCACGCAGGAAGGCCAGCGCATCGGCCGGGAAATCTCGTCCGAACTCACCAAGCAGGTGGTCGAAGCGCCCGATCCCGAACGGCCGGTCACGCTCGACATGATCTCCTCCACCTATGACTATGCCCAGCGCGCCGACCTCATTCGCAACTTCGTGAAGCAGGACCCCGACCGCGCCGCCCTGGTCGTCCGCGACCTCCTGAAGGAGGGGAAGAAGGAAAATGCCTGAGATCGTTCCCGGTCGTCCCGAAGCGCTCAAGGGCAGCGCCGCCGCTGCCGTCCTGCTTATGCTGTTCAATGAGGATGAAGCCGCGCAAATCCTTTCCCGGCTGGAGCCGGAGGAAGTGCGCCAGCTCGGCTACGCCATGTATGACGTCGCCGATGTCGATCCCGAAGAGGTCAACGAAGCGCTCGACCATTTCGTCGCCAAGGCCAAGAAGCGCACCACCATCGGCTATGGCGCGACCCGCCATATTCGCGGCGCGATGACCAAGGCGCTGGGCGAGGAACGGGCTGAAACCATCCTGGCGCGCATTACGCCGCCGACCCGCTCCACCCAGCTTGAAATGCTCAAATGGATGGATGCCAAGGAAATCGCCGTGTTGATCGAGGCGGAGCATCCGCAGATCATGGCGATCGTGCTGGCCCATCTGGAGGCACCCGTCGCCGCCGACGTGCTGCAATTGCTGCCGTCCGAATATCAGGAGGAGATCGTCTATCGCATCGCCACCCTGGGGCCGGTCTCGAACGAGGCGCTCGAAGATCTGGAGCAATTGCTGATGCGCGGTCCGGTCGGCAAGCAGGGTGCCGCCTCGCAGCGCGGCGGCACGGTCGAAGCGGCCGCGATCATGAACAATGTCCGCAAGGATAATGAGCAGCGGATCATGAAGGCCGTCGCCAAGCGCGACAAGATGATCGCCCAGACCATCGAGGAGGAGATGTTCGTCTTCGATAATCTGGTGGACATGGACGACAAGAATCTGGGCGCGCTGATGCGGACCATCGACAACACCGTCCTGGTCGTCGCGCTCAAGGGCGTGAACGACATGCTCAAGGGCAAGATTTTCGGCAGCATGTCCGCTCGCGCGGCACAGGCGATCGCCGACGAGATCGAGGAGCGCGGCCCCATCCGCCTCGCCGAAGTGCTGGAAGCACAGAAACTGATCATCGCCACCGCCCGCCGCATGGCGGATGCAGGCACCATCATGCTCGGTGGCAAGGGGAATGACTTTGTCTAGGATTTGGGGCGCTGAAGCAGCGCGCGATTTCGCGCCAGTCGCGGTCGCCGGTTTCGTACAAAGCGAGAGCAGCGGTTTCCGCAGCCTCTACACCGCCCATCCCGGCGCGCAGACCGCGACGATCCGCGCCGCCATGGCGGACGCCGAACCCGTGGTCGACCTGGTCGAAGAAGCGCGGATGGAAGCCTTCACGCTTGGCTTCGACGAAGGCTGCCGCATCACGGCGGAAGCCCATGGCGCAGACGCGGACATCCGCGAACGACTGGCGGAATCGCTGGCGTCGCTGGCCCCTGCGCCCAGCGGCATGCTCTCCACCATGCTCTCCGCTACGGTCGTCCGTCTGGTCGAACAGATTGTGGGCGAGGTCGAGATCGACATCGAACGCCTCGTGCAGCGCTGCGACACGGTCGCCGCCTTCATCGAGGATAATGACGAAAAGGGCGCGCTCCACCTCCACCCCGACGACATTATCATGCTGGAAGGCGAACAGATCGGCGTGAAGCTGGTGCCCGACAAGGCGATGCAGCGCGGCTGCGTCCGCTTGGAAACCGCCGAAGGCTGGGTCGAGGATGGCCCCGACGTGCGCCTGTCGCGCCTGCGCGCACTGCTCGACGATATGGAGGGCAGGCCTTGATCCGCGCCGCGCTGGCCCAGGCCGAAACGCTGTTCGACCATCTGCAGGTCCAGAACCGCGCGCCGCGCCATGTCGGTCGTCTGGTCAGCCATGATGCGGGCATGCTCGAAGTCACCGGCTTTCGCCGCCCGATCGGCGCGGGCGCGCGGGTGATCGCCAGCGACGGCACGATCGCGCGCGCCGAAGTCGCGGGCTTTCGCGGCGGTCGCACCCTGCTGGTGCCGCTCGACAGCGACGCGCCGCTCGAAAATGGCGCGCGGGTCGAACCCGATAGCCAGGCCAATATGGTGCAGGTGGGCGAGGGGCTGATCGGCCGCGTCGTCGATGCCATGGGGCAGCCGCTCGACCGGAAAGGCCCGATCATCGCAGGCGGCGTCTGGCCCCTGAACGGCGTCAAGGGCAATGTCCTTGATCGTGGCCGCGTCACCGAACCGTTCGATCTGGGCGTCCGCGCCGTCAACGCGCTGCTCACCGCCGGGCGCGGCCAGCGTATCGCCATCATTGCCGGTTCGGGCGTCGGCAAGTCGGTGCTGATGGGCCAGATGATCGCCGGGGCCGAAGCCGACATCGTCGTCGTCGGTCTGATCGGCGAGCGCGGCCGCGAAGTCAGCGACTTCCTCGAAACCAAGCTCAAACACACGATGCACAAGAGCATCGTCGTCGCGGTGCCCGCCGATCATCCCCCGGTGCTGCGCCTGCGCGCTGCCGCGCGCGCCACCGCCATCGCCGAATATTTCCGCGCCCGTGGCAAGAAGGTGCTGCTGCTGATCGATAGCCTCACCCGCTGCGCCCATGCCCAGCGCGAAATCGGCCTGGCCCTTGGCGAACCCCCCGCGATGAAGGGCTATCCGCCCTCGGCTCTCGCGCTCATTCCCCGCCTGGTCGAACGGGCCGGGGTGGACGCCCGCACCGGCGGCTCGATCACCGCACTCTATACCGTATTGGCCGATGGCGATGATACGGACGATCCGATCGTGGACGCTGCCCGCGCCATCGTCGACGGCCATTTCGTCCTGTCGCGGCACCTGTCCGAACAATCCATCTTCCCGGCCATCGACGTCGGCAAATCGCTGTCGCGCGTCATGGCCGACGTGGTGCCCGACGATCATCGCATGGCCGCCGCCAATTATCGCCGCCTCTGGGCCGCCTATGAGGAGAATCGCGATCTCATCCTGATGGGCGCCTATCGCCCCGGCAATGATCCGGTGATCGACGAAGCGGTGCAGCGCCGTCAGGAAATTCTCGACTTCATCCGGCAGGACCAGAAGAGCCGCATCGATCTCGACACCAGCGCCGCCGCGCTGATCGCCGGGTTCGGCGCATGAAGGGGCTGGTATCCCGCCGCCATCGCGTGCTGCGCGTGCGCCATGTCCAACATGCCATGGCCGTCGCCGAAACTGCGCGCGCGCGCGACGAGGCCGATGGCCTGGCCCGCAATATCGAGCGGCTCAACAAGGTCCGCTACGAACTGTTCGAAACGCAAGGGGCCGCCACCGGTGCATCCTTCGCGGCGATGCAGGAACTCGCCACCCGGCTGGAACAGGCAGGGCGCCAGCTCGACGGCGCGCTCTACGACGCGCGGCGCAAGGTGGAGAGCAAGGAAGGCGTGACGCTCGCCGCCAACCGCGAAAAGGAAATCGCCACCCGCCTCAAGGACCGCGCCCGCGCGAACCTTGAAGAATGGCGCGAAAACAAGCTGGCGGCCTTGCCGCGCTATCGCCGCATGCAGCGGACGGGGGATGCCTGACATGACAATGCTCGCCTCTATCAAGGCCTTGCTCTTCTCGATACCG
>NZ_JPPQ01000069.1:627616-643485 GCF_000743655.1 Sphingobium sp. ba1 | reverse complement strand
CGCGAGGGGCGGGTGGTCGCCATGGCCGGCGACGGTGTCAACGACGCCCCCGCGCTGGCCGCCGCCGATGTCGGCATCGCCATGGGCTCGGGCACCGACGTCGCCATCGAGAGCGCGGGCGTGACCCTGCTCAAGGGCGACCTCACCGGCATCGTCCGGGCGCGTAAGCTCAGCCAGGCGACCATGTCGAACATCCGCCAGAACCTCGTCTTCGCCTTCATCTACAATGTCGCGGGCGTGCCGGTGGCGGCGGGCGCGCTCTATCCGCTGTTCGGCATCCTGCTCTCGCCGATCATCGCGGCCGCCGCCATGGCGCTCTCCTCGGTCAGCGTGGTCACCAACGCGCTGCGACTCAACCGGAAGGCGCTGTGAACATCGGCGAGACGTCTCGGCGGAGCGGCGTCTCGGAGCGGATGATCCGCCATTATGAGAAGATAGGCCTCATCCCGGCGCCGCCGCGCCGGGGTGCGGGCTATCGCGACTATGACGAGCGCGATCTTCATCGCCTGCGGTTCATCGCCAATGCGCGCGATCTGGGGTTTCCGATCGAGGAGATCCGCACTTTGCTCGGCCTTTGGGCGGATACGGGTCGCGCGAGTGGCGAGGTGAAGCGGCTTGCGCTGGCCCGTGCCGAGGAATTCGAGCGCAAGGCGGCAGCGCTGACGGCGCTGCGCGACACGCTGGTCGATCTCGCCGAACGCTGCCACGGCGACGCGCGGCCGGATTGTCCGATCATTGCCGAACTCGCCACGGGCCGATCCGCATAACGTCCGATGTCGCAGGATGGTGAAGCCTAATGGCGATCGTCCTCAGGCGATCCGTTCAGGTCCACAGCAAACGCGATCCGTAGCAAGTCGGGCAAACTTTGGGCTCCCAGTTTGACCATCAGGCTGGCTCGATCCAGCTCGACCGTGCGCGGCGTGGTACCGAGTTCATCTGCGATAAAGCTATTGGGATAGCCTCGCGCAATCCCTCTAAGAACGGCCCGTTCGCGCTGCGTCAGTCTCGCGGCTTTCGACAGCGCGTCGGCCTGTTCTGCGGCACGCCCGGTTATATTCTCCAGCGAGCTGAAGGCGCGGTCGATCGCGCCAAGCAATGCGGCCTTTTCGACCGGTTTGGCGAGAAAGTCGGCAGCGCCCGCCTGCATTGCCTGCACGGCGAGCGTGGGATCGCCATTGCCGGTGAGCATGACGACAGGCATATCAATCCCGCGTCGCGTCAGCTCCACCTGGACCTGAAGGCCGTCCATGTCCGGCATGTGCATGTCGAGGATCACGCAGCCTTTCTTAGCGTCACCCGCGGCCGACAGAAACTCCGGCCCCGAAGCGTAGGCCTCGACGGCGAAGCCGGCGGTACGCAACGTGAATCGCAGTGCCTTTCGGATTGTCTCTTCGTCATCGACGATGTGAACGACGCGCTTGTTCCCCATACTCCTCGGATCGATCTGGAGTGCCGCGCCGCAAAGGCACCGCTATTGGGGAGGCCTCTTACGGGCAGGACCATGGTCCAAGGTCAAGGCCGAAATATTGCCGCAGCAGTTCCAACGGCGCAGGTGCTCGACATCGCCCCGATACGGCGGCTCTTACCACTGGAGTTCGGGCACCTCCGTCTGGTCTCCTGGAAGGGGGGCGCCCCAAAACGCGGCGGCCGAAAACGTACACGCCCTCAACGGGGCTGAACGCGCTACCTGCAAAAAGGGGCGTGAGGCCCAAAAGTGCGTCTGTCGGGCTCGACTTCAGAGCCGCAAAGCTCGGGCACCTGCTGGGGACATAGGAGCCGTTCTAGGCCGAGAATCTGACGTCGCTGACCAATCCTCAGGTCCGGACAAAAATTGGAAACAGTACACATGCGAGAAAATTGTGAGCGGCCAGTCATTCGCTATCCCAAGGACGTACCGGACGCACCCTTTGACGTTTCCCGAGACCGTCGTGCCGGACGTGTGCGACAGTGAACATAGGCGCCGCACCCCATCGACCCCCCTTCTTTTAAACGGCAGTCTATCGCACCCAATGCGTAATCCGACGAGTTTCATTCTCTCGGAAGGTGCATAGCGATAGGTTTGCGCTTATGACGCGCTGCGGCCCTCCAGCGTGTGCGGCTGACCACTCCCGGCGGCAACCTGTTTGTCGCCGGGAGACCAATTGACCTATCGGCGCGGCTCCGGCGCATCGGGATACCGCGCGTCATAGGCGGCCGCATGAGATCCGACGCCAAAGCGCTGGATCGCTGCTTGTTCGGCCGCGATGGCGTGCGCCAGCGTGACGGGCTTGTCGAGTGCATCCGCCTGCGCATGCGCTAGCTCGGCTGCGTGCCATGCCTCAAGAATATCGCCATCCGAAAGAATCGGAACGCCATGCTCCTCCATCAGCACGTCAAGCTGGTGTAGCAACTCGGCGGCGCGATAGGGCTTGGCGATAAAGCCCGCACGGTCGGGTAATGCTTCCGGTTCAGGTCGGACGCGGCCTGAATTTACGAGAACGACCGTTTCGGGCCAGCGCTCCCGGATCGTGCTGGCGAGCGCCAGGCCATCCATGTCGCCGGGCATTTCAATATCGGTCATGACGATCCGAATGTCTTGGCGCTCTTCAAGAATTGTGAGCGCGTCTTGTGCGTCGCACGCCTCGAACACGCGGTATCCCGCATCCTGAGAATTTTGGTCGCGAAGACGCGCACGAGCGGTTCATCCTCGACAACCAGAGCAACACTATAGTCCAGCGCCGGACCTTGCGGTTTCTCCATCAGACTGGTTCCTCTACACCCCCCTTGGCGTCCTAAGTCTCCCCGCGCTGTGCCTCCGCGACGTCGCGGAGGATAGCGCTCCAACACGCGATAAGCAGCCCCTCATCGTCCGATCTCTCGTTGGTCGCGGCCGCGTAGATACCAAGGAGGCGGGCAACTTCATCGACCGGAGCGCCGCCCTGGCGCGCCATCAGCGTGGCGAACATCGCCAGCGCGCCGCCGATCGCGCGTACCAACGCAGGATCGGCGGCAAGCTGCGACGTGGATTCTGGCGTGTCGATGCTGTCGTCCGGCAGCGTGTCACCCGGCTTCATCGGGGAAACCCTTTCAGCGGCATCGATCGCCGCCTGCAAATGGTTCGCCGCGCGATGCTCTCTCGCCTCGTCGAGCATCGCGATAGCTTCGCGCATGAGGGCGATGGCACGCCGGCGAAGCGAAGCCAGATCTTTCATGTCCTGCCCTTGCGGAGGCAGGCCGTGGCCAACACCGGCCTGAGCGCTGGCGGATCGCCGGCCCTGGCGATCTCGACGGCATTCTTACCCGTCTGCCTGGCGCGATACGTTGCCTGACCGGCAAGGTGCATCAATTCGTCAGCGTTGCGCGGGGCATCGGAAGGGATCAGCACCGCCCCCATGCTGCACGTCACCGGATAAGGCGGGCCTGCCAGAACAGTCCTCAGGCGGGCGTGGATGTCCTGTGCGAAGCTCTGGCCTTCGGCGATAGGGCCAAAAATGCTCGGGCCTGTCGGAGGCCCTACCTGCAGGCCAGGCATGACGGCCAGGATCGCTGCAAACACTGCGACGGAATAGCCCTCGCGCGCGCCAAGGCCCCATGCGGATCCACAGATGATCGGCATATAGAGGCGCGCGAACCCGACGGTGGGCACGGCGTGGTCGAGCGCTGCGAGGGCCCCGGTGGCGGCGACGATCGCGAGCCAGATTTTCTCTCGCGAAAGAGCTTCAAGATACCCGGCCAATCGGCCGACAGGCAAATGGCTGTTCATGCGCGTTTTCCAAACTCGGCGAATCTTTCAACTTAGCAGCGGTCCGAAAAATGATACTTAAAACCCGTCGCCTTATAACCATCTTGCAGGCGATTCATGAAGGGTGAAACGCGCCGATCCTGGATGTTTACGTGCTACCGTTGCAGCGAATATCCGCCGATACCGGAAAGCCCTTGGTGTCAGCCAACAGGTCTTCGCCTATGATATCGAGATGGATCGCACCTATTTCGGCGGGATTGAGCGCGGCGAGCGCAATGTTTCGATCGACAATATCGAGCGCATCGCCACGGGATTGAAGATCAGCGCGCATCTTTTGCTGATGCAGCCCGAAATTCTGGCTGTGGAAGCCGATAGCTAGGCGAAATGTGGCCGGGCACGGCCTTTTACTGGCAACGCATGCGTAGCCATATTTCGAAGCTGTGCGGGCCTTGCGCGATGCGCCGGATCGCCGCCAGCATCCTGCGGCGGACAACCCACTGGAAACCTGCCCACGCTGCGCGCAATCTCGGCGTAGCTTTGGCCGCTGACTTTATTCAGCACGAATGTCTCGCGCGCTGCCGGCGTCAATGTGTCGAGAGTGGCCCTCATCACGGTTTCGGTGTCGTCGGCGCTGCCAAGCGCCCATTCGATCGTGATCGCAGCGACTGCTTCGGGGCGGCCCAGTTGACGGGCAGGGCGCGTTGTCGTGCGATATGGTCCGTGATCGTCATCGTCGCGCGTCTCGCCTTGCGGTTGGTTGGGGCACTGCCCGGTTGAGAAACCGACATTGAAATCCCGTTCACGGGCGCTGTCAGCCCGACTTGGTAGGGGCGCATCTCGTGCGCTAGGGGATGCGCCATCCATGCCTATCGACAGTCCTTCTTGAAACCGCGTGGCGCTTTACTAATTAAAGTTGCCGGGCGCCGTGTTCGGGTCCGGTGGACATGGAGGGCGCCGGCTCTTCCCGGCGCATCTCATGCCCAGATCGCTTCCCTAGGAGGATTTGGAAATGAGAAGCACGTTTGACTTTGCGCCGTATCGGCGTTCCACCGTTGGCTTCGACCGCTTGTTCAACATGCTCGAAGCGGGTCAGCGCGAGGATGATGGCTTTCCACCGTTCGACATCGTGAGGGACGGCGAGGACAGCTATCGCATAACGCTGGCCGTCGCCGGCTTCCGACCGAACGAAATCGAGGTCGTTGCCCAGCAGAATCAGCTCACCGTCGCCGGCCAACGCGCCGAGGATGAGGACGAGGCCGACTATCTGCATCGCGGCATCGCGACCTGTTCGTTCGAGCGGCGATTCCAGCTTGCCGACTTCATCGAGGCCGGCGAGGCGACATTCGAGTATGGCTTGCTGAGCATCCAGCTCAAGCGGGTCGTTCCCGAAGCGATGAAACCGCGCAAGATCGAGATCAGCGGCGGTGCGAACGCCGCTAATGACCGCATCGAGGCACCCAAGGACGCCCAGGCGGCCTGATCGCGATCATAATCGGCTCGCCGGCGCCGTCCCCGTGGGGGCGGTGGCCGGCGGGTCATGCTCCAACTCTAGCCAGACAAGGAGATAACCGTCATGGCGCTCCGTGATTTGATCCCCTGGAGCCGGCAGGAGAACCGGCTTCCCGCGGGCGGGACCGGCGCGGCCAGTGGCGGCGTCCGCTTCGAGCCGCGCTGTCTCCCCTTTGTCGAACCGTTGACGGGATGGAGCGGCGGGCGCGATCCTCTTGCCCATGTCGAGCTGCGATTTCACGATCGTGATGCGGCCGAGCGCTATTGCCGTTCGACAGGACTGGTATTCCGGCTCGGCGCGTAGCCGGGCCTTCTAGGAGGTTGACGGGTTTGAGAAGTGTCGACGACGATCTGGACTATTACATGAGGCGCGCGGCTCAGGAGTGGGCGGCGGCCGAGACTGCGGCGATGCCAGAGGCGATCATCGTTCACGCGCAGCTCGCGCGCGCCTATGACGCACGCGCGCGGGCGCTCCGGGAGCATGCGGCGGGCGTGGCGTCATAGAACAGCCGCGCTAGAGCCTCTCCGGCTCGGCAGCCTCGATCACGGTGCTCAGCCGTTCGATCACGGCCGCGTTCGTAGCCGTTTTTGGAAGTTCGCGCTGCGCAAAGCGTTTCAGGCGTCGCACGTCGCGCGCGGGAAGCGCGAGGCGTAGCAATGTCTGGTCGAGCTTGTCCCGGTCCACTGACTGCGCCTGCTTGCCCGACTGCAGGAGATGATCGAGCAGGCGCTTGCGATCGGCGAAGCTCCAATCGAGCCGCGCCAGTTCATCCGGAGAGAGCGACAGCAGCGCGAGCGCAATCTCCATGATGTCGGCAAAGGGCAGCAAGACCGTGACGGTCCGGCTGCCCCGTTCACGCCAGCGCCGCAACGCGCTGCGGCTCATTGCCGGGTCTCTGAACCGGGCGATATATGCCGGTCGCCCGCGCCGCGCTCAGCGCGATCGAGCCAGCGCAGCGCTGCCATCACATCGTCGACCGGCACCGGGCTGCTGGCGCCTGGTGGGCGACGGAGGGCCGGTTGGCCCTCGACGGCCGAGCGATCGGACGCCCAGGAGGCGAGGATGGCGCGCTTCACTTCGGGCTCAAGCTGTGGGTGCCGAGCAACGATGAAGGGATCAAGGAACGAGCGTGTGTGCGACATGACATATCCTCCTTTCCTGCCGCGACTCTCTCCGAAAAGGGAGTTCCCAGAAGATTGGTTCGGACTTACTTAGGGTCAATGGATGAGGATGCGCCCAGCGCTTGCCGGGCGCTCGTTTTCTTCGTGCATTGAGCACTAAAGAACTAACGCGCAGTACACCGATTAAATTCCGTGGCGAACGGCCTCCGCAATCGCCGGCATCACGTCGATTTTATTCGAGGTATGTGCAACAGCGTTCGTGCTGACGATCCTCTCGACAAGCTCACCCAGAACGTGCGCCGCATCGCCGGCAAAAAGCGGATGCACGACCACGCAATGCGGTCGCGCGAACCCCATGCCGACCAGCTGGCGCGCCGCCTCGGCGAGGGTCCGGCCGGACGAGGCGATATCGTCGACCAGCACTGGCTGGCGATCGAGAAAAGCTGGGGCATTCGGAATCGAGATGGTGACGTCACGGTCGCCAGACCGGATTTTCTCGCACACGAGAAACGGAGCATCCGCATCGGCCGCCACCTGCGAGACCCACTGTTCGCTTTCCAGGTCCGGACCGATGATCAGCGGACGAGCGACATTGCGCTTGATCCACGAGGCCAGAAGCGGCGCGGCATGAACAATCTGGGTCGGGATGCGGTAGATTTCCGACAGCGCATGATAGCGATGGAGATGCGGATCGACCGTCACCAGCCAGTCGAGATGGCGGGACAGGATCGCGGCAAAGGTTCGCGACGTCACCGCCTCGCCGGGATGGAAGCGTATGTCCTGACGCATGTAAGCGAGATAGGGGGCGACGAGCCCGATCCGGCGTGCGCCCAGCTCGCGCGCCGTGTCGGCTGCGAACAGGAGCGGCAACAGCTTGGCGTCCGGATGATCGAGACTGGACAGCAGGATGACCTCGCGGTCGCTGACGTCGTTTACGACCCTGAGATAGGTTTCCCCGTCAGGAAACTGACGATGCTCGATCGTGCCGACTTCTGCATCGAGCGCGGCGAATAGCGGCTGTGCCAAGGCCTCGCTGCCTGGCAGCGCGAACAGCACGGGCCGGTTCATAGCGCTTCAATCCCGAAGATCGGCCCGTCGCTCACCGCATAGGCCGCCGCATAGTCGAGCTCGCCCGGACTCTCGGCATGGATGGTGCACAAGGGAGCCCCGGCATCCACCATCTGGTTCAGCCGACACTGCAGCGCGACGCCGGCGGCCTTGGCCATCGGCGCGCCGGCGAGCTTCGCGACCGTCGCAAGCTTGCGGTTGTCGATACTCATCAGGCGGCCGCGA
Source organism: Sphingobium sp. ba1 (assembly GCF_000743655.1). Classification (NCBI taxonomy): domain Bacteria; kingdom Pseudomonadati; phylum Pseudomonadota; class Alphaproteobacteria; order Sphingomonadales; family Sphingobiaceae; genus Sphingobium; species Sphingobium sp. ba1. The sequence continues at coordinate 635,840 of NZ_JPPQ01000069.1, read as the reverse complement.
TGGGGAGCGATCATGTCCTGCTGAAACCGAGCGACCGGAGGAGCTCGCATGCCGCCCTGCGCTTCGCAGATACGTTGGAACTTGGCCCAGGCCCGGCCGCTTTCGAGGCACTCGAGCGCCCGCGCATAGCCTTTGCCGGCGGATGCCGCCTCGGTGAGCTCGAGGAGTCCTCCCGCCAGCTCGCAGGCCCGGTGTGCGAGATCTTCGACGCCCACCTGACCCTGGAGCACGCCAAGGATGTCCTGCGCCTCGAGCGCCGGGCCGATGCCCCGTCCGATCGGCTCCGCGCCGGGGCCGCGCATCACGCGCGTGCGAAGCCCGAAGGCTTGGGCGACCGAGCTCAGCGCGCGCTCGAGCGTGTCGGCGGCATCGGCGCCGCGTACCTTCGCCGTCGGCCCAACCGGGATGTCGATGACCAGATGGGTCGCACCGGCCGCGATTTTCTTGGACAGCACCGAGGCGACCATCTGCCCGACGGCATCGATATCGAGCACCCGTTCCACGCCGATGATCACATCGTCGGCCGGACTGAGATTAACGGCGCCGCCCCAGGCGATGCAGCCGCCTTCGCGCTCGACCACTTTGCGGATTGCGGAAACGTCGAGGTCGACAGGGGCCAGCACCTCCATCGTGTCCGCCGTGCCGGCCGGCGAGGTGATCGCCCGCGACGATGTCTTCGGCATGATGAGGCCCTCGGCGGCCATGATCGAGACGATGATCGGCGTGGTGCGATTGCCCGGCAATCCACCGACGCTATGCTTGTCGACGATGACCTCTCCGGGCCACTGCAATCGCTCGCCGACATCGACCATCGCCCTGGTCAGGCTGATCGTTTCGTCCGTATCGAGCGGGACCGCTGAGCAGGCCGTGACGAACGCCGAGAGATGGACATCGCTATAGCGTCGCTCGGCGATGTCGGTGATGATCGCTGAAAAAGCCCCATCGGAAAGCCGATTGCCATAGACGCGCCGACGCACGTCGCTGAGCGAGGCGAGAGGCTGGGCGTGCGCGATCTCGACCGGATCGCCGTCACTGACGCCGAGCCGCTGCCAAGCGGATTCGGACAGGCCGATCTCGCCTGGCGCTGGAGCCTCCGCGGAACTATGCAGCAGCGAGACGACGATTTCCCGCCCGCCGGCGCGCAGCGCAACTTGCGCGCGCGACGCGAGACCTTCCGAGCGGCAGACCAGACAGTCGTGGCGCATGACCGCGATCTGATCGCTTCCGGCGGCCGACAGGCCGATGCGGTGTGCCCGCAGCGTCGTCGCGACAGGCTCTGCTTCGGCGTCCTCGATAATCCCGGGCTTCATGCGAGCATGCCCCAGCTACCCAGCGCCGGTACGCTGCATGCCCAGCCCAGCTCCTCCGAGACGCGCTTTGCCAGAACCTGGGCGCCGGTCGGCTCGCCATGGGTGACATAGACATGGCGTGGGGCCTCGTGCAGAGACCCGAGCCAGCGCATCAGCTCGTCACTGTCGGCATGGGCCGAGAGCATCGTCAGGTTGGCGACCTCGGCTTCGACCGGGATATACTCACCGTGGATCTTGATCGTCCGGGCGCCTCCGATCATGGCGGCGCCGCGGGTGCCCGCCGCCTGGAAGCCCGAGAAGAGGATGAGGTTCTTCCCATCCGGCGCGAAGCGCTTGAGATGGTGGAGCACGCGGCCGCCCGTCGCCATTCCACTGGCCGAGATGATGACCTTAGGGGCGGGGTTGGCGGTGAGTTCTTTGGATTCTTCCACTTCGCGCACATAGTGCGCGACCCCGCACGCCGCTTCACACTCGGCGCGTGTCAGGCGATGCTCGTCCATGAAATCGCACATCAGCCCGCTCGCGTTGATCGCCAGCGGGCTGTCGAGGAAGATCGGGACGTCGCGCAGACGGCCTTCGGCGCGCAGCCGGGAAAAATGGTAGAGCAGGGACTGGACGCGGCCCACGGCGAAGGCGGGGATCACCACGGTCCCGCCACGCTTGACGCACCGTTCGACATGGTCCCCCAGGGTCTTGGTCGGATCGACCTGTTCGTGGCGGCGATCGCCATAGGTGGATTCCACGAGGACATAATCGGCACGGGCAGGTGGCTCGGGATCCTTCATGACTGCGTCGCCATAGCGCCCGACATCACCTGAGAAGAGGATCGTGCGGCCCTTCCAATCGATCTCGATCGAGGCGGCGCCGAGGATGTGGCCGGCGCGATGATAGCGCGCCCTGATGCCGTCCGCGATCGGGTGCCACGCCCCGAACTCGACCGTGCGGAACAGCTGCAGCGCAAGGCGGGCGTCAGCCTGCGTGTAGAGCGGCAGCGCGGGCTGGTGCCTGGAAAAGCCGTGGCGATTGGCGAACTCCGCATCCTTTTCCTGGAGGTGCCCGCTGTCGGGGAGCAGAAGCTCGCACAAAGCTTCGGTCGCCCGGGTGCTGAGGACGGTCCCGTCCCAGTCAAGGCGCGCCATGCGTGGCAGCGCGCCGGAATGATCAAGATGCGCGTGCGTCAGCAGCAACAGGCCGACATCGGCAACCTCGGGCGCGATCGGCGCCCAATTGAGGCGGCGCAAATCCCTCGGACCCTGGAACAGGCCGGAATCGACCACGACCTGCGTATCGCCGTCGTCCACCAGATAGCGCGACCCTGTCACCGTTTCCGATGCGCCGAGGAACGCGACGCCAAGGCCGTCGGCAGGTCGCGTGGCGAGGTCGATCCTTGCTTCCCGTTCGAGCAGGTTCACCCCGACATGGCCGCGGGAATGATGCTTTTTCCTTTTCTTGTGCATGAACTCTGGCCTGCCTCTCACGCTTATTGTCCTTAGCGCAGCATTGGTGGACGACCAGCGCACGCCTATACGCAAAAGCCGCAGAATGACGGCCGCGTCATGACCACTGCGTAACGCCGATAGGGATGGTGAGGTTTGTGAACCAGCCGGCATCGCCTTCTTGGGCGAATGACGGACTTCGGTCTCTACTTATACCTTGCTCCCGGGACTCGGATCTATGCTCGCAAGACATTGGCGAGAGAAGAGCGGCATGTGGACGGGCATGACCATCGCATGCGCAAGCGTGGAAAGATCGTTTTGATCGGCTTCCTGCTAGTCGCGGGCTTTTTCCTCATCACCGAGCACACCGCACATTTCCTGGGTGTGTTGCCCTATCTGATCCTGCTCGCCTGTCCGCTCATGCACCTGTTCATGCATCACGGTCATGGCGGCCATCAGCATGGCCATGACCAGATGCCGGGTGCTGTCCCGACCGGACTGCCTGCGAATTCGAACGAGCGCGTGGAAGGGGGGCCGCGATGACGCATACCGATTATGGCTATGGTCTTTGGGGGCTGGCGCTGGTCAACGCCTCCGTGTTCATCCTATTCGCGTACAGCTTCTTCAAACCCGCCACCGGGCGCGACTGGCGCAGCTTCGGCGCATTCAGCGCATTCATCGTTGCACTCTTCGCCGAAATGTATGGCTTCCCGCTCACCATCTTCTTGCTCTCGGGTTGGCTCCAGTCGCATTTCCCCGGCCTCGACTGGTGGAGCCACGATGCCATCTGCTCGAGATGATGTTCGGCTGGAGGGTCAACCCACATTTTGGCCCGTTCCATCTTGCCAGCTTCGTGCTGATCGGCGCGGGCTTCTGGCTGATCTCGGCCGGATGGGCGCCGCTTCACGCAGCCCAGCGCGTTCACAAGCCCGCAACGACGGGAATCTATGCCAAGGTTCGCCATCCGCAATATATCGGGTTCATCCTCGTGATGCTCGGATTTCTGCTGCAATGGCCGACGTTACTGACGCTCGCCATGTTTCCGGTGTTGGTGGTGATGTATATTCGCCTTGCCCGGCATGAGGAGAAGGCGGCGCTCGCGGAATTTGGCCAGGCATATCGTGCGTATATGGACCGCGTACCCGCCTTTGTTCCGCGGCTACGTGGTCGGTCGGCTCGTTTCTCCGACTCCAACCCCGCTCGGGGGGAGGCGGCAGGTAAGGCGATGAGGCCCGAAGAGCAAGCTCCGCCGCGCCGAGGCTGAGGGGTTGGACGCTTCGCCGCGTATTATATTCGAACGGTGACGCACGCATCAGGCGCGTTGCACTGCGGTACTTTGATTTGTCGGGAGTAGCTTCACTTGATTTGGCGGATCGCGTGACATGAAATCCGTCGTGGTACCCCAGAGTCGTCCCTCATCGGACCTTCGCGCATCGGCAAATCGTGATGTCAAAAAGCGCCTTCCCTCATCTGCTCTTCACTGGGACGAAGACGTACCAAGGCAGTGGTGGTCACAAGTTCGGCCGCTCGCCGCCGCCGTTCGCGCACGCCCTCCGCAATTGTCCATGAGCGGGTCGGCGACCCTCCAAGCACCGCCAAGCCGGGCCCGACGGAACCGCGAACGGCGTAGCTGACTCAGTCCGGCCGTGCGCCTTTTAGGGTGAGAAAGTAACTGGATGTGCATCGAGTCAGAAAGACAGCTTTTTCAAGCGATAGACCCTGCGGCGGCCGACGCGATATTCCATACATTGAGTGCCCGATGGGTGTTGCACATCCTGGTAGCCCTGAGCAAAGACGAGCTGCGATTTACATCCATTCGTCGAGCCATACCGAAAATCAGCGCTAATGTGCTCACGGTCCGCCTACGGGAATTGGAAGGCGTATCTCTGGTCTCGCGAATGATGTCGCCACCGCCTGAATCCTATCAACTCTATGGCTTGGGGCCATTGGCGCATGGTTTGAGACCTGCGCTCCAACATCTGGAGCAATGGAGGACTAAGCTCAGCTTACTCGAATGAAATGCAGCGTTTTAGGTCGATGCTTTATCGTCGACTGCGTTGAGACCACTCAACAGTGGATTTCCTGCTCCCCCGTGGTTGGCCCCTCGGCAGGAGAACAGCCGCGATCTCATCGTAGCTGATCGGGTGGACACGGTCGCTCGTGCGGAAACGCGCGATGTCCAACGTGTCGTCGCCGAACGTCACAGCAATCGAGTTTATGAGATAGGCTCGCTCCCGGGAGTAGGGCAGCATCCAGATCACTCGTTTTGTCGCGATATTTTGGCGTAGTCTGGTCAGTTTGAGCGTTAGCTGTCGGCTCGGCTGATCGTTGGATCCGACGGCGAGGACGGTGGTGCCATATAGCCTGGCGGGTTTACGCCACGCCAGTATCTGGTCGATGGTAGCGCCTGCCTCGACCACCGAATCGCACCCACTGGCGTATCGGTTATTGATCGCTCCCGACAGTCCGACGCCAATGCTGTCACCGATAACAAGGCACGCGAACATGCACATCCTCGTGTAGAGAGGCGACTGAGATTGCCGGACGGTACAGAACTTGGAACCAACTCGGCCTTGCTTAGTCTTCCATTGCCATAACGTGTGCAGCAAGCGCCGACACGTCGGCATGGCCTAGTCACCTGAATCCGAAGTTCGGTTCATTGTTTTTTGGCAGTATCGTTTGACCGAGGCGAGGATCTCGTCGGCTGACTTCACCCATTTGTACGGCTTGGGATTTTCATTGTGAGCCGCAATGAATGCCGTGATGTCGGCTTCAAGTTCCGCCGTCGATCGGTGGACGCCGCGCTGCAGCTGCTTGCGCGTCAATTCGGCAAACCAGCGCTCGACCTGATTGATCCAGGAGGCCGATGTCGGTGTGAAGTGGACATGCCAATGCGAACGACGCGCCAGCCAGGCCTTGATCTTCGGCGTCTTGTGAGTGGCATAGTTGTCCATCACAATGTGCACGTCCGGTCCCTTGGGCATCTCGGCATCGATCCGCTTGAGGAAGTCGAGAAACTCGGTTGCCCGGTGTCGTTTGTAGCACTTGCCGATCACCGCGCCGGTGGCGATATCGAGCGCCGCGAACAGTGATGTCGTACCGTTGCGGACGTAAGTATGAGAGGGCATAGCGTGGATGGTACGCTAAACAACGCTAAGGGCGAACAATCAGCGAACGCTTAGGCGGCGCGGCTATCCGGCGGCAGATTGAGGGCCTTGCGGCCAGCGGAAGCGGCTGCTCGATCCCAGAGGAAATCGCCCGAGAAAGCAATATGCTCCCAACCTACTGGGCCCAGTCGGCCCCAAGCTGCGATTTTGGCCAAGTCGGAGAACGTTTTGGGAACGTGGCATTCGGTATTGACGATGGAAATCATAGAAGAGGACAGTTCGCTCCATCATAGGGAGTGGGTTGATGGATCGGAGTATTCCGGGCGGGGATTTGATCGGACGATGGAGCCTGAGCTTTGCCGATATTGATTTTGTAAATTCGAAGCCGGCCCTGACGCGCCTTGGCCTCGCCGCGCAGCTGAAATTCTTCGCTTCCCTGGGGTTTTTCGCGATCGATCCCGGCTCAATCCCTACCGATGGCCTCTCGTATCTGGCCGAGCAACTCGGTGTCGAGGCTGGCGAGATAGCCGGTTATGACTTTTCCAGTCGGACAGCACGACGGCATTGTGCGGAGATCCTGATCCATCTTGGATATCACCGCATGAAGCGGGTGGATCGCGCGCAATTGACGGAATGGATTGCTGGCGAGCTGTGCCCGGGCGGCCAGTCGATCAATGCCATGCTTGAGCATGTTTTCCTGTGGTGCCGGGACCGGCGTATTTATGGGCCGTCGCGCAAGGAGCTTGAACGTGTCGTTCGCTCACAACGGCAAGATTATCTGGACACCTGGCTGATCGGAGCCAGTGATCGGCTTTCGTCAGATGCGGTGGCGTTATTGGAAGCCTCGCTTGCCGATCCGGACAGCTCGACCGGATTCAACAGGATGAAGGGTGACGCCGGACAGGCAACGCTCGACAACATTCTCGACGTGACCGAGAAACTCGCCTTTATCCAGAGACTTGATCTTCCCCATGATCTCCTGACGGCTACGGGCAAGCCATGGGTCGATCAGATTGTTCGCCGCGTTGCCGGTGAAAAGGCCTCGGAGATGCGCCGGCATGCGCCGGCGCGACAGCTCGGCCTTTATGCGATTTATCTAATGTCGCGGGAGGCGCAACTCACTGACGCGATGATCGACCTGCTGATCGAAACCGTTCACAAGATCGGAACGCGCTCGAAACGCAAGGTGGTGGGCGATATCGCGAAAGACATCGAGCGGGTCTATGGAAAGGAGCGCCTGCTGGTCGAGATCGCCAGCGCCTCGATCAATGAACCGTCGGGGCGCATCTGCGATGTCATTTTCCCGATCGCCGGTAAGGCCAAGCTGGCGGCGATCGTCAAGGAGAGCCATGCGAAGGGCGCTCTGGACCGGCGCATCTACAAGGTGATGCGTGGTTCCTGGGCCAATCATTACCGGCGCATGCTGCCAAGCCTGCTTTCCGTACTTGAGTTCCGGTCGAACAACGCGGTGTGGCGGCCGGTCCTGGCGGCCCTCGACTGGATCAGGAGCAAGGTGGATGGCGGATGCCGCTTCGTGCCATTGCAGGATGTTCCGATCGATGAGGTGATTCCAGCGCGATGGCGCAGTTCCGTCATTGATGACGATGGGCGGGTAAACCGGATCAGCTATGAGCTTTGCGTCCTGACGCAACTGCGCGACCGCATCCGCTCCAAAGAAATCTGGGTGGTCGGGGCGGATCGCTATCGCAATCCCGATGACGATCTTCCCAAGGACTTCGAGATCAGGCGAGATGCGTACTATTCCGGCCTCAGCCTGACGCCAGATGCGCAGGCGTTTTGCGCCTCGATCCGGGAGGAGCTTGAACGGGAACTGTTGCTCCTCAATGCCAATATTCCACAAAACGACAAGGTCCGGCTCCTGTGGCGCGGCGACAACCGGATATCGATTACACCGTTCAAGCCCTTGCCCGAACCGAAGGGTCTCGCTTCGATCAAAAGCGAGATCGGTCAGCGCTGGCCGATGACCGGACTGCTGGACGTGTTGAAAGAGGCTGCTCTGGACACGGGATTGATGGATGCTTTCGAAACGTCGGCCTCGCGGGTTACCCTGTCGAAAGCAGCCTTGGCTCAGCGTCTTTTGCTGTGTCTCTATGGCTTGGGCACGAACGCCGGGCTCAAGCGGGTCGCTGGCGCAACACCCGATGTCAGTTACGAGGAATTGCTGCATGTCCATCGCCGTTTCATCCACGCGCCAGCGCTGAGGGAGGCGTGCGCGCGGGTAGCAAACGCGACACTGGCAATCCGCAATGCCGCAGTATGGGGAGATGCGGGCACGGCATGCGCGTCCGATTCAACGAAGTTCGGCGCGTGGGACCGCAACCTGATGACGGAATGGCACGCCCGCTATGGC
>NZ_JPPQ01000069.1:589930-627606 GCF_000743655.1 Sphingobium sp. ba1 | reverse complement strand
CAACGGGCGGTGACTTGCAGCAGATGGTCGAGCTTGGCGCGGAAGGGCGCGGGCGTGCGCAGGGCGCTGACCGCCGCATCGGCCGCCATTTCGGGCAGATCGCGATAGTGAGCGGATGCCTCGACGATGGCGAGGTCCGACAGAGCGGGGCGAATCGGGCGGAGCGACAGCAGCAGGTGGCGATAATCGGCATCCGCCCCGCCCAGCGCCCGGCACAAAGTCGCGATCTGCGCCACCGGACCCATCACCAATATGTCGATGACCTGCATCGCGCGCATCCGCAGCCGACGCGCGGCAAGCGCGGCGAACAGCAGGAAGCGCCGCTGGTCGAGCGCTGCGCCGAGCAGGTCGGGCGCATCGGCCGCCGCGCCCATGCCGCGCACCAGCCGTTCGGCTTCGGCAATCGGGCTGACGCTTTCATCATGGTCGGCGAGCAAGGCCCAGCCGGATCGCTCGAACGCAACGAGCAGTGCATCGCCCGCCTCCCCCGCCCCGCGCCGCGCGATCGATGCGAGGCAGGCGGCGGCGGTCCAGACCAGTTCGGCATGATGTTCGGCGGGCAGATCCGGCCGCATCGGCTGATCCTCTCCCCCGCGCGCGATCCAGCGGCCCTCGGCCAAAGTGAGCGCCGAGACGGCATTGCCGATCAGGGGATCGTCGGCGCGCAACAGCGGTTCGCCCTTTTCCTCGGTCATGTGGTCGGCACCGGGCTGGCCGAACTGGCGCAGCATCAGCGTAACGCCCGCGCGCATCTGCATGTGGGCGAGCAAGGCCGGGCTGAGCATGGCGGGCTGATCGCAGAGCATGCGCCAGCAGACGGGGTCGGGCCAAGGCGACAGCGCGGTGGCGATGGCCGGGGCATGATCGAGCGACACGCGCAGCGCCATTTCGATCGCGGTCAGGCAGCCGCCCAAATGCCGCCGCGTCTCTGCTATCAGCGCGTCGTGGCGCGGGCGTTCGTCCGTCGGAAAGAAAAAGGCCAGGTCGATGGCATGACCAACCGGCACGGCGGACATGCCCGCCATGACTCGCGTCATCGGCCAGCTATCCGTCATTGTCGAACCGGCAAGGGACGAAAAGACGCTCATGCGGTGCAGCATAATCGCACGTCCTTAAAATGCACTAAACCGTCCGCAGGAAATCTTTATGCACGTCGTCGTAAAATGATCGCGCCGATCGAGGCGATGGCGAGCAGCATGGCGACGCGCAATCCCTGCGCCAGCACGCCGAACAGGCCGGTCGCGACCATCAGCAGCAGCGCGCTAGCGGGGGTGAAGATCATCCACGGCCGCGCCTCGCCGCTGCGGCCCTGCCGGTCGGCGACCAGGATGATCGCCAGCAGCAGCGCAAGATCGACCGCGAGCGGACTGCGGCCAGCAAGGACGATGCCGATCAGCGCCAGGACGGGCGTGGCGAAAGCGAGCACGCCCGCAGGCGGCGGCCGCAACGCCATGGCGTCGAGCCGATCGGCGAGTTCGGCGAGCAGCAAGGCGATCAATAGCATGCAGAAGCCGGTCAATGGCCAGAGCAGTTCGATCGGCACGAGCGCGACGGCGGCGAGCGCGATGGCGCTGACCCGGACCTGAAAAGCGGGCACCTGCATCCGCATCAGCGGGGCGCTGGCCATTCGGGCGAGCGGCGCGAGGACATAATGTTCGATGCCGCCGCGCGTCGGCGTGCGCGCGACACCGGCGGCGGTGACCGCCTGCGCCACCAGATCGGCCTGTTGCTGGCTATCGACGATGGCGACGCGACCTTCGAGCAGGTCGTCCTGCGGCGCGGTGATGCGGCGGGCGCCCTTTTGCACCGCGGCCCGCACCAGCGTCAGCGACAAGTCCCAGTCGCCGATCATGTCGAGCGTGTCGAACATCAAAGCGGGGCTGATCCGGGCCACCCCCGCCCAGCGCTGGCCCGCATCGATGCGTTCGAACGGGGCGCTGGCGCGGGTATCGTCGGCGACGAGCAACGTGTTACCTTCACTGGCACCCAAAGCATCGACATGCGCCTGCGCCACGATCGCGCCATCGGCGACCAACAGCACATCGGCATCGCGCGGCACATCGCGCACCATCGATACCATGTCGCGCACTAACGCCACGGCAATGCCGTCGGCGCTCAAGCGATCGACGGCCTGCGATACGGCAGGAGTGATGACGCTGACGAGGATCATGATTCGGTCGGCACCGGCGCGCGCCGCCTGCCGCGCCTGATATTCGATCAGCGTCTGGCCCGCGAAATGCAGGCTGGCGCGCAGACCGGCTGGCGTATCGGCCGTCGTGCGGCTGGCGCTGAGAATCGCGGAAAAACTCATTCTTTTATGCTTGTCGACCCGTTGGCTGTTGGGACGACCTTTTCGCAAGGCAAAGGGTTTGACGCAAGCAAAGCCGTATCAGCTGTGCGGAATGTCCTGTTCAAGGCCCGCCAGGGCATGGCGCAACCGGCGCAGCGCGCGCGGATCGCCGGGCGCCGCCTGCGCCGCTTCGTCCGCCAGTGCCATCAACGATGTGAGGCCGAAACTGGCCGCCAACCCCTTCAATCGCCACGCCGCCAGCGCCCAATTGGCATCGCAGCGGGCCCGGCCGAGCAGATCGACCTGACGCGCCGCGCTTTCCATGAAGGCGACCCGCAAATCGGCGATCAACGCACGGTCGTCGCCAACGGCGGCTGCCAAAGCAGCGTCAAGGGCACCAGGATCATAGGACATGGCGACCAACGCTATCGAACGCGGGTTAAGTTTTGGTAACGGGGCATTCCCGCACGCAAAAAAGATGCTAGGATGAGGATATGACAGGGGGCAGCACAATCGTCGAGTTCTGGCGCGACGAACCATCGGAGACGGCCGCGCAAGCGGACGACATCCTGCTTTTGAAACAAGCCGTTATGGACATTGAAGAGGATGATCCGGCCGCCGGTTCAGGCGACGCCTGGGTCAAGCGGGTTCGCATCGCGTTGACGCTCGTGGCGGTCGCGTGGATCGGCTTTGCCGGTTGGGCGATGATCGCGTCGGGCGATTTGCGCGCCGGGCCATCGGCCTTTGCCAATGCCATCGCGACGCTGCTGGTGCCGCTGACCTTGCTGGCGCTCACGTATCTGCTGCTGGTGCGCAACAGCCGGTCCGAGTCGCGCCGTTATCTCGATACAGCGCGCGCCTTGCGGACCGAAGCGGATCTGCTGGAATTGCGGCTGGGCCGGATCGCAACGCAGCTGGAAGCTGCGCGCCAGACGATGCAGGATCAGGCCGAATTGCTCGACAGCTATGGCGCGGCTGCCAGCAGCAATATGGAGGCGTCGGCCGAACTGATCGCGAGCCGTGCCCATGCCAGCGCGGAGCGGGCCGAAGCCGCCGAGCGCGCCGGTGCCGCCCTGATGGCGCAGATGGATGCGCTGATCGGCACGATCCCCGAACTGGAAGATCGCACCGGCCGGATGGCGGCGCAGATCATGGACAATGGCCATGCCCTGGGCGACCGGATCGATACGCTCGAAGCGCGTCTGCATGCGCTGGCCGAATTGTCCGACGATGCGCGGGCGCGCACCCTATCGGCGACCAAGAGCCTTTCGAGTCAGCTGACCCAGTTGCAGGAAGCGACCCGGTCGGCGAGCGAGGAAGTCACCGGCATGGCGGAGATCGCCGCCGGACGGATCGATGCGACCGCGCAAACCGCGCGGCAGGCGATGGATCGCACGCGCCAGGATGTGGATGCACAGTCGGCGGCGCTGACCGCGCTGGTCGAGGCCGCCCAGGCGGGTGTTGCCACGACGAGCGAGAGCGTGCGCGTGGCGCTGGTTGCCGATCTCGACCGTGCCCAGGCGGATTTGCGCGAACGGCTCGACCAGGCGATGACGCAGGTGCGCGAGACGATGGCCGCGAGCGACGATGGCTTGTCGCGCCGCGCCGAGACGCTGACGGCGCTGGTCGCGGCGGCGCAGGCCGGGATCGGCAGCGCCAGCGACCATGTAATGGGCGTCTTGGCCCGCGACATGGACGTGATCGAGCAGGAACTGCGCCAACGGATGGGTGGCGCGCTCGACCGGGCGGAAGAAGCGCTGACCTTCACCGATTCGCGCCTGTCGGCCCAGGCGGCGGCGCTCGACGCGCTGATCGCCCGGTCGCGCGAAAGCCTGGATGCGATCGGCAGCGATACGGTCGTCGGCCTGACCGACTCGATCGGCGATGTCGAAAGCCGCCTGCACCAGATCAATGATATGGTGGAAGGGCAGAAGGCGCTGATGACCAGCCTGCATGCCGGGTTGAACGACAGCATCGCCGGGACCGAAAACCGGTTTGCAACGCTGGAGGAAACCACCCTGGCGCGCAGCGCGCGGATGAACGATGCCTTGACGCGCCTCACCGCCGAGACACAGCGGATCGACAGTGCGCTGACGGCCGGTGGCCTGACGGCGGACAAGCTGATCGGTAGCGCCGAAACCTTGCTCGTGGCGCTGGATTCGAGCGTGCGAGAACTGGATGAAACCTATCCGGCCGCACTGGATCGGTTCGATGCGCGGATGGAACAGAGCCGTGCCCTGCTGGGCAGCGCGACACCCGAACTGGAACGACTGGAGGCAATTTCGCAGGCGTTGGCCGGCCGCGCCGAAGAGGCCGAGTCGCTGCTGCGCGGACAAGGCAGCCGCCTGACCGAATGGCTGGAAAGCACGCAGAGCGGATTGGAGGCCAATCGGCAATTGGTCGATCGGCTGCGCGTTGCGCTGGACGGCGCGCATCAGGATGCGACGCGGATCACCGAAGGGGCCGGACCACTGCTCGTCACCGCCTTGTTGCGGGTCAAGGACACCGCCGATCAGGCCGCCGAGCGCGCGCGGCAGGCATTGTCGCGCGCCATTCCCGACGCCGCCCAGCAATTGGGCGATGCCAGCGAAGCGGCAATGCAGCGGGCGTTGGGCGACAGGGTCGCCGAACAGATCGAACAGGTCGCCAAGGTGGCCGAAGAAGCGATCAAGGCCGCGCATCAGGCATCGGAACGGCTGACCCGTCAGTTGCTGACCATCGCCGACACCAGCGCGACGATAGAGCAGCGCATCGCGCAGGCCGAACAAGCATCGGAGGATCGCGACCGCGACCATTTCGCGCGTCGCTCCGCCGCCTTGATCGAATCGCTCAACAGCACCGCGATCGACGTCGCCAAGATATTGTCCAACGACGTGACCGATACGGCCTGGTCGGCCTATCTAAAGGGCGATCGGGGCGTATTCACGCGGCGCGCGGTCAAGCTGCTGGATGCGGGCGAGTCGCGGGAAATCGCGCTGCATTATGACGATGATGCCGAGTTCCGCGATCATGTGAACCGCTACATCCACGATTTCGAATCGATGCTGCGGATCATTCTGTCGGCGCGCGACGGCAATGCGCTGGGCGTTGCGGTGCTGTCGTCCGACATGGGCAAGCTCTATGTCGCGCTTGCGCAGGCGATCGAGCGGCTGCGGCAATAAGGCGGGATGACGTTCCCCGGCCTGCGCCGGGGAATGGCCTTGGCTCAGCGCGTGCCGCTATATTTGGGCAGCATGTCCGCCGTGACCCAACCCTGCACATAATTGGCATAATAAAGGCCGAACAGGATCGACGCCAGGATCGTCGCGCGTAGGGCGACGCGGCCGGGGCGGAAGTTGCTGGGGGCGCTGTCCGCCTGCCCCTTCAGCATCACCTCGCCCGTTTCGTCGGGCGTGCGGATGCCGAAGGGAAGCATGACGAAGGCGCAGACGACCCACATCAGAAAATAGATGGCGAAGATGGCGTAGAGATTCATGCCCGCCTATTTAGGCGCGAATGAGCAGTACGTCCACTATCGGCTTCTTGCCGGTCCAGCGTGTCGCCGTCCGGCGCACGGCGAGGCGAACCCGCTCGCGCACGGCGTCGTCCTCCAGCGACCCCTTGGGGATCACCGCGGCGGCATCATTCGATGCTTCGGCAAGGAAGGCGGCCTTGTCTTCCTCGACCGGCACGCCCTGCGTGCGCAGCGTCGGCTTGCCGATCATCTTGCCCTTGCGGTCGATCGCCACAGCGACGCTGATCTGGCCATGCAGGCCGAGTTTGCGCCGTTCGTTGATGGTCGCGCCATCGGCCGGCAGGATGACGTCGCCATCCAGCACCAAGCGTCCGGTGTCCTGCTTGCCGATAATCTCCGGCGCGCCGGGGGCGAGGCGCAGCAGGTCGCCATTGGACTGGACCGGCGCGTGGCGGATGCCGCTGGCCAGCGCCAACCGGGCCTGCTCCGCCATATGGCGGCGTTCGCCATGGACGGGGAGCAGGATTTCGGGCCGTATCCAGCGATACATGGCTTCAAGTTCCGGGCGACCGGGATGGCCCGACACATGGACTTCGGCCTGACGATCGGTGACCATCAGCACGCCGGACATGGCGAGTGCATTTTGGATGCGGCCGATGGCGATTTCATTGCCGGGTATCTGCTTGGAAGAGAAGACGACCAGGTCGCCCTCCGCCAGCTTGATCGGATGGCTGTCGAACGCCACGCGGGCAAGCGCGGCGCGCGCTTCGCCCTGCCCGCCGGTCGCGATGATCATCACCTCGTTGCGGGGCAGTGCCATCGCATCGTCCCAATCGACGGTGGGCGGGAAATCCTTGAGATAGCCGCTGGCCTTGGCCATGCCGATGATACGGTCGAGCGAGCGTCCGGCGACGCACACCTTGCGGCCCGTCGCGGTCGCGACTTCGCCCAGCGTCTGCACGCGGGCGGCGTTGGAGGCGAAGGTGGTGACGAGGACGCGGCCCTTGGCCCCGGCGATCGTTTCCATCAACCCTTCGCGCACATCGCCTTCGGAACCGCTGGCCTTGTCATTAAAGACATTGGTGCTGTCGCAGACCATGGCGAGGATGCCTTCGTCGCCGATGGCAGTCAGTTCCTTGGGGGTCGCCGGTTCGCCGAGCAACGGGCGCTCGTCGAGCTTCCAGTCGCCGGTGTGGAAAATCTTGCCGTGCGGCGTGTCGATCAGCAGGGCATTGCCCTCCGGGATCGAGTGGGCGAGCGGCACATAGCGGAAGCCGAATGGCCCCAGATTGAAGCTGCCTTCATTCTGGATCACATGGAGTTTGACCTCCTTGGTGAGGCCTTCTTCCTCCAACTTCAGGCGGATGAGGCCTGCGGTGAAGGGCGTCGCATAGAGCGGCACGCCCAAGTCCGCGGCGAGATAGGGGATCGCGCCGATATGATCCTCATGCCCGTGCGTCAGCACGATGCCGAGCAGATCCTTGCGCCGTTCCTCGATGAAGGTGAGATCAGGCAGGATCAGTTCGATGCCGGGATAGGTGGGGTCGCCGAAGGTCATGCCGAGGTCGACCATGACCCATTTGCCCTGGCAGCCGTAAAGATTGACGTTCATGCCGATCTCGCCCGACCCACCGAGGGCCAGGAAGAGCAGCTCATCCTTGGGTGTCATTATGCTTGTAAACTCCGTTCGTGCATCAGCGCGAGGCCCTGAATCGTCAGATCCGGCGCGATCGCATCGAAAATATCGCTGTTGTCGTTGAAGAGGACCGCTAAGCCCCCCGTCGAAATAACCCTGGTCGGGCGGCCAATTTCGGCCCTCATGCGGGCGACCAGCCCCTCCATCATGGCTACATAGCCCCAAAATACGCCAATATGCATCTGCGCCTCGGTCGTCCGCCCGATCACCGAACGATTTTCCGGTGGGGCGATCGCGATCCTGGGCAGCTTCGCGGCGGCTGCTACTAGCGCATCGAGCGAGAGATTGATACCCGGCGCGATGATGCCGCCCTTATAGGCTCCACTATAGTCGATCACGTCGAACGTGGTCGCGGTGCCGAAATCGATGACGATCAAGTCGCCGCTATAAAGATGGTGCGCGGCGATGGCGTTTACAACCCGGTCGGCACCCACCGATCCCGGCTCCGCCACGTCGAGTTCGATACCCCAGTCGAGCGGGGATTGCCCCGCGATCAGCGCGGTGGTGCGGAAATATTTTTCGGCCAAGACCTGCAGGTTATGGAGCGCGCGGGGCACGACGGTTGCGATGATAACGGTGTTGACGTCGGCGATCTTATAGCCTTCGAGCATCAGCAACTGGTTGAGCCAGACGGCATATTCGTCGGCCGTGCGGCGCGCGTCGGTCGCGATGCGCCAGCGCGCGCGGATGTCCCGCCCGTCGAGCAGCGCGAAAACCACATTGGTATTGCCCGCGTCGATCGCGAGGAGCATGGCCGGTCCTTGGGTCAGATGAGAAAGATGTCACCGGCGTGAATGGCACGGCTCTGCCCGTTCGCCAAGCGCAGGATAAGCATGCCCTGGCGATCGAGCGTATCGAACGCGCCTTCCACCGTGCTGCCGTCGGGTTGTTGCACACGCATCGGCGTACCGGTGGGGTGGGCGTTGAGCAGCCAGTGGGTACGCACCGGCTCGAGGCCCTGCGCGCGCCAGATGGCGAGCCAATGGGCGAAAATCTGGGCCAGTCGGTCGAGCAGCGTCCCGGCTTCGGCATCGGCTGCCCCTTGGGCGCTCAGGCTGGTGACGGGTCGGTCGAGGTTGCTGGGATGATCAGTGACGTTGAGGCCGATGCCGACAATGATGGCGTCACCGGTGCGTTCCAGCAAAATGCCCGCGATCTTCGCGCCGTCGACCAATATGTCATTGGGCCATTTGATCCGCGCTTGACCGGCACATAGCGGCGCAACAAGGGCATGAACGGCGTTCGCCGCGACCAGTGCGAGCGTATGGGGTAGCGGGTCGCCTGGCTGCAACCGGACCAGTGTGGAACAATAGAGGTTACCGACTGGGCTATCCCATGTGCGGCCCATCCGCCCCCTGCCCCCGCTCTGGCGGCGGGCGCGCAGCCAGCTACCCTCGCTTAAACCGCTATCGACCAATGCCAGCATGTCGGCATTGGTCGATACGGTATCTTCAACGAGGCGTATATCGGTCAGAACAAGGACGCCGCCGCGGCAGCGCTCGCCTGATCCAGCATGGGGTTGAGCAGATAGCCCAGCACGATGACGGCGGCGCAAGCGGTCAGGATGATATTTTCAACCGCGCCACCCTTTGCCTCATAGGCAGCGGTAGGCTCGTCGAAATAGATCGTCTTGATGATCTTGAGATAATAGAAAGCGCCGATCACCGAAGCCGCGATACCGACGGCAGCCAGCGCCGTCAGGCCCGCCGCAACGGCGGCATCGAACACCAGGAACTTGGCCCAGAAACCGAAGAGCGGCGGAATACCGGCCATCGAGAACATGAAGATGGCGAAGGCCGCAGCCAGACCTTTGCGCGATTGCGACAGGCCCGCGAGGTTGGCGATCGTCTCGACCGGCTTGCCGTCGGCATCCCGCATCTGGAGGATGCAGGCGAAGGCACCGATCGTCATGATGACGTAGATCGCCATATAGCTCATCGTCGCGGCGACACCGGCGGGGGTGCCGCAAGCCAGGCCGATCAGCGCGAAGCCGACATTGTTGATCGACGAATAGGCCATCAGACGCTTGATATTGCTCTGACCGATGGCGGCAACGGCACCGAAGATGATCGAGGCCAGCGCCACGAAGATCACGATCTGCTGCCAATCCAGACCGGCCGGGCCGAGCGCCTCGATCGCGACGCGCACGGTCAGGGCGATGGCCGCAACCTTGGGCGCGCTGGCGAAGAAGGTCGTGACCGGGGTCGGCGCGCCTTCATAGACGTCGGGCGTCCACATATGGAACGGCACGGCGCTGATCTTGAAGGCGAGGCCCGCGAGCACGAACACCAAGCCGAACAATGCTCCCTTGCTGACACCGCCATCCAGCGCAACGGCGATGCCGTCGAACGTGGTGCTGCCGGTGAAGCCATAGAGCAGCGAGATGCCATAGAGCAGGATGCCGCTCGCAAGCGAACCCAGCACGAAATATTTGAGGCCCGCTTCGGACGAGCGCCCATCCTGCCGCATGAAGCTGGCAAGGACATAGGAGGCCAGGCTGTTCATTTCGAGGCCGATATAGAGCGTCAACATGTCGCCCGCCGACACCATCATGCCCATGCCGACGGCGGCAAAGACGATCAGGATCGGATATTCGGGACGCAACATGCCATCGGTCGAGAAGAAACGCGGTGCCAGCAGAATAGCGGAGGCGGCCGCGCCATAGATCAACGCCTTGGCGTAAACCGAGAAGGCGTCCGCGCGGTACAATCCGTCAAACGCATCGGGGCCGTGAGCCAGCGAACAAAGCAGCGCAAAGCCAGCCCCGATCAGCGTCACCACCGACAGGCTGTTGACCAGGCGCGCAGTGCCGTCTCCGCCGAAAGCGGCGATCATCAACAGGATCAGGCCACCAACGGTCAGCACGAGTTCCGGCATGACCGCCAGGAGGGAAGTGGAGTCAATCATCAGTGCGCCTCCCCCGACGCTGAATGTGAGGGCGCAGAGGCGTCTCCATGATGGGCTTCGCCAGCAGGCTTGGGCGCGCCCAGCTTGATCTGAGCATCGCCTGCCGGTGCGGCGGGCGCGAGGCGGGCTTCGAGCGCAACGATGTCAGGACGCATCGGAGCGAGGAAGCTTTCGGGATAGATGCCCATCCACAAGACGACGGCAGCAATCGGAGCCAGCAGCCACAATTCGCGCGCCGACAGGTCGGGCATGGCGGCCGCGTCGGCATTGACCTGCTCGCCATAGCAGATGCGGCGGTAGAGGTAGAGCATATAGGCCGCGCCAAGGATGATGCCCGTGGTGCAGACCAGCGCAACCCAGGTCGATGCCTGATAAATGCCCATCAGCGCCAGAAATTCGCCGACGAAGTTGGACGTGCCGGGCAGGCCGACCGACGCCATGGTGAATAAGAGGAACAGCAGCGCATAGCGCGGCATGTTGATCGACAGGCCACCATAGCGCGCGATCTCACGGGTATGCAGTCGGTCATAGATGACGCCGACGCACAGGAACAGCGCGCCCGCGACCAGACCATGGCCCAGCATCACCATCATCGCGCCTTCGATGCCCGCCTGGTTGAAGGCGAACAGGCCGACGGTCACGATCGCCATATGCGCGACCGAGGAATAAGCGATCAGCTTCTTCATGTCCGACTGCACCAGCGCGACGAGGCTGGTGTAGACCACCGCCACCATCGACAGGCCCCAGACCAAAGGCGCAAGCTGCGCCGAGGCTTCGGGGAACATCGGCAGCGAGAAGCGGATGAAGCCATAGCCACCCATCTTCAGCAGCACGCCCGCCAGGATGACGGAGCCTGCCGTCGGTGCCTGAACGTGCGCGTCGGGCAGCCAGGTGTGGACCGGCCACATCGGCATCTTGACCGCGAAGCTCGCGAAGAAGGCAAGGAACAGCCAAGTCTGGACAGCAGGATCGAAATTATAGGCCATAAGCGCCGGGATTTCGGTCGTCCCTGCTTCATGCACCATCCACATCATCGCGATCAGCATCAGGACCGAGCCGAGCAACGTGTAGAGGAAGAATTTATAGCTGGCGTAGATGCGATCCGCACCGCCCCAGATGCCGATGATGAGATACATCGGGATGAGGCCGGCTTCGAACATGATGTAGAAGAGGTAGAGATCCTGCGCCGCGAAGACGCCGATCATCAGCACCTCCATGAACAGGAAGGCCGCCATATATTCGCCGACGCGCTTTTCGATCGCGCGCCAGCTGGCACCGATACAGATCGGCATCAGGAAGACGGTGAGCGCGATCAGCATCAGCGCGATGCCATCGATGCCGAGCGCCCAGGCGAATTTGCCGAAGATCGGCGCATATTCCTGAAACTGCCACTGCGCGCCGCTGCCCGACTGGTCGAAATTCGCCCACAGAGCCATGCCCAGCACGAAATCAATGAGGGTCGCGATCAGCGCGATCCAGCGCGCGTTGTTCGCGCCCACGAACAGACAGGCGATGGCCCCCGCCATCGGCACTGCCATCATCAGCGAAAGGATGGGGAAGCCGTCCATTATCGTGTCATCGCCCAGGTTGCGGCAGCGGCGAGGCCAATCAGCATCACCAGCGCGTAGGTGTAAAGATAGCCGGACTGGAGCCGACGGGTCACTTTATTGCCCTGCACGACCAAGGCAGCCAGACCGTTTGGTCCGAAGCGGTCGATGAAACCGACGTCACCGAACTTCCAGAAGAAGCGGCCGATGGCGAAGGCAGGCTTCACGAAGAGCAGATTGTACAGCTCGTCGAAATACCATTTGTTGAGCAGGAAGGTGTAGAGGACGCCGAACTGAGCCACGAAGCGCTGCGGCCAGTCGGTGTTCTTGATATAGGCAAGCCATGCGATGGCAAGACCGGTCAGCATCACCGTGAAGGGCGAGAATTTGACCCATTTCGGCACTTCATGCGCGGCATGCATCAGATGGCTGTCGAACGCCAGCGACCCTTGCCAGAAAGCGATGCCGCCTTCCGATCCGATGAACTGGTCGTGGAAAACGAGGCCGGCGAACACCGCGCCGATGCTCAGCACGATCAACGGCACCAGCATGACCCAGGGGCTTTCATGCGGATGATAGCCGCCCGTGCCCGTCGCCATATGGGCGGGCGCGGTTTCATGGCCATGCGGATCGTGACCGGCATGCTCCTGCGCAGGCGCATTGGCCTCTTCGGACTCATGGCCGTGCGTGTCATGATCGTCATGGCCGTGGCCATGCGCGTCATGCAGCGCATGCTGGATATGCTCGGATGCGGCCCAGCGCGGCTTGCCGAAGAAGGTCAGGAACACCAGACGCCAGCTGTAGAAGCTGGTGAGCAAGGCCGCGAACACGCCGACCAGGAACGCCCCGGTGCCAGCCCCGCCAGCGGCATAGGCCGCTTCGAGGATGCCGTCCTTCGAATAGAAGCCCGCAAAACCGATGCCGACGAGCGGCAGGCCGACGCCGGTGATGGCGAGCGTGCCCAGCGTCATCGTCCAGAAGGTGATGGGGATGCTTTTACGCAGACCGCCATAATAGCGCATGTCCTGCTCGTGATGCATCGCATGGATGACCGAGCCTGCGCCCAGGAACAGCAGCGCCTTGAAGAAGGCGTGGGTAAAGAGGTGGAACATCGCCGCGCCATAGGCACCGACGCCTGCGGCAAAGAACATATAGCCGAGCTGCGAACAGGTCGAATAGGCGATGACGCGCTTGATGTCGGTCTGCACCGTGCCGACGGTCGCCGCGAACAGGCAGGTCGCCGCGCCGACATAGGTGACGACGGTCAGCGCCGTTTCCGAGGTTTCGAACATCGGCGACAGGCGGCACACCATGAACACGCCCGCGGTCACCATGGTCGCGGCGTGGATCAGCGCCGACACAGGCGTCGGCCCCTCCATCGCGTCCGGCAACCAGGTGTGGAGGCCAAGCTGCGCCGACTTGCCCATCGCGCCGATGAAAAGCAGCAAGCACAGCACCGTCATCGTGTCGAAGCGCGCGCCGAGGAAACCAATGGTCGAGCCCGCCATCGACGGGGCCATTTCCAGAATTTCGGGGATCGAGATGGTGTTGAACACCAGATAGGTGCCGAAGATACCCATCATGAAACCAAGGTCGCCGACGCGGTTGACGACGAATGCCTTGATCGCGGCGGCATTGGCGCTGGGCTTGCGGAACCAGAAACCGATGAGGAGATAGGAAGCGAGGCCCACGCCTTCCCAACCGAAGAACATCTGCAGCAGATTGTTCGCGGTCACGAGCATCAGCATCGCGAAGGTGAAGAGCGAGAGATAGGCGAAGAAGCGCGGCTGATCCGGCTCTTCATCCATATAGCCCCAGCTATAGAGGTGGACGAGGCTCGATACGCTGGTGATAACCACCAGCATGACCGCGGTCATCGTGTCGACCCGCAGCGCCCATTGGGCGTCGAAGCTGCCCGACTGGATCCAGGTGAAGAGCGGCGCGACATAAGCCTGCCCGTCGCCTGCGACGAACGACAGGAAGATGGGCCAGCTCAGCGCGCACGAGATGAACAGCGCGCCGGTGGTGATGATCTTGGCCGGCAGCTTGCCGAGCGTCTTGTTGCCAAGACCGGCGATGATGGCTGCGAGCAGCGGAAGAAGGACGATAAGCTGGATCATGTCTGTAAGGCTCAGCCCTTCATCCGGTTGACATCGTCGACGGCGATGGTGCCGCGACCACGGAAGTAAATGACAAGGATGGCAAGGCCGATGGCCGCCTCACCCGCCGCGACGGTCAGCACGAACATGCTGAACACCTGCCCCACCATGTCGCCCAGGAAGACGCTGAAGGCGACGAGGTTGATGTTCACGCTCAGCAGGATCAGCTCGATCGCCATCAGGATGATGATGATATTCTTACGGTTGATGAAGATGCCCAGCACCCCCATCACGAACAGGATGGCGCTGACCACCAGATAATGTTGAAGGCCGATCACAGCTCCACCCCCTGCCCTGTGGGCTGATTGATATTGCGGACTGCGTCCTGCGGACGGCGACGGTTCTGCTTGGCGATATTCTGGCCCTTCACGCCGCCACGGGCACGATGGGTCAGGACGATCGCGCCGATCATGGCGACCAGCAGGACCAGGCCCGCCGCTTCGAACAGGAAGATGTAGCGCGTGTAAAGCAACGTCCCCACCGCCTTGATGTTCGACATGTCAGGGTCGGTCGGCGCGGCGCGCTGCGCCAGCTCGATCGGACCCGCGCTCCACAAGCCAATGCCCAGCACGATCTCCGCCAGCAGTACCAGCGCGATCAGCAGGCCGAAGGGCAGATAACTGACAAACCCGGCGCGCAATTCGGCAAAGTCGATATCGAGCATCATGACCACGAACAGGAACAGCACCGCGACCGCGCCGACATAAACGATGACGAGCAGCATCGCGATGAATTCAGCGCCGATCAGGATCATCAGACCCGCCGCGTTGAAAAACGCCAGGATCAGCCACAGCACCGAATGGACCGGATTGCGCGACAGGATGGTGAGCGCGCCGCTGCACACCACCAAAATGGCGAACAGGTAAAAGGCAAGCACGTGAATCACTGGATCAATATCCCCTTAGGCCGCGCGGCTTAACGATAGGGTGCGTCGGCGGCAAGGTTCGCGGCGATGGCCCGTTCCCACTTGTCACCATTTTCAAGAAGCTTGGCCTTGTCGTAGATCAGCTCCTCGCGGGTTTCGGTCGCGAACTCGAAATTCGGGCCTTCGACGACCGCGTCCACCGGGCAGGCTTCCTGGCAGAAACCGCAATAGATGCACTTGGTCATGTCGATGTCGTAGCGCGTGGTGCGGCGGCTGCCATCCTCGCGCGGTTGCGCCTCGATGGTGATCGCCTGCGCTGGGCATACCGCTTCGCACAGCTTGCACGCGATGCACCGCTCTTCCCCATTGGGGTAGCGACGAAGCGCATGCTCGCCCCGGAACCGCGGCGAAATCGGGTTCTTCTCATAGGGGTAGTTGATCGTCGCCTTGGGCTTGAAAAAATATTTCAAGGTCAGGGCGTGCGCCTTCACAAACTCCCAGAGGGTGAAGCTCTTGACGTAATATCCGAGGCTCATTGTGCGCCTCCATAGCGCGTCAGCATGAGGAAGCCCGATACCAGGATGACGAAGAAGAGCGAGGTGGGCAGGAAGATTTTCCAGCCCAGCCGCATTAGCTGGTCATAACGGTAGCGGGGCACCGTCGCCTTCACCCAGGAGAAGACGAAGAAGAAGAACAGGATCTTGGCGAACAGCCAGATGATGCCGGGCACATAATAAAGCGGCGCCCAGTCGAACGGGGGCAGATAGCCACCCCAGAAGAGAATGGCGTTGAGCGCGCACATCAGGATGACGTTGGCATATTCGCCAAGCCAGTAGAGCGCGAACGACATGGACGAATATTCGGTCTGATAGCCCGCGACCAGCTCGCTTTCCGCTTCGGTCAGATCGAAGGGTGCGCGCGCGGTTTCGGCCAGCGCGGAGATCAGGAACATGACCGCCATCGGGAAGAGCAGCGGGTTGAAGCCATTGCCGTTGATGAAGCCATAATAGCCCTTCTGGCTCTCGACGATGGCGCTCAGATTGAAGCTGCCCGCCCACAAGACCACGGTGATGATGATGAAGCCGATCGAGACTTCATAGCTGATCATCTGCGCGCTGGCGCGGATCGCGGAATAGAAGGGATATTTGGAGTTGGAGGCCCAACCCGCCAGGATGATCCCGTACACGCCGAGCGAACTGATCGCCAAAATGTAGAGCAGGCCGACATTGATGTCCGCGAGCACGACGCCGACATCGAACGGCACCACCGCCCAGGCCATCAGCGCGACGGTGAAGGTGATGATCGGCGCGATCAGGAACAAGGCTTTGTTCGACGCCGACGGGATGATGGTTTCCTGCAGGAAGACCTTGAGGCCATCCGCAAAGGATTGCAGCAGGCCGAACGGGCCGACGACGTTGGGACCACGGCGCAGCGCCATCGCCGCCCAGATCTTGCGATCGGCATAGATGATCATCGCGACCGCCAGCATCAGCGGCAGGGCGATGACGAGGATGCCAATGATGGTCGACAGCAGCCAGGCACCCTCGAACGGCATACCCAGATTTTGGAAGAAAGCGGTCATTATTCCTGAACCTCAAAACCGTTCGGGCTGAGCTTGTCGAAGCCCTCGCCTGAACGAAGTGAAGGCACCTCGCTACGCTCGGTGGAGCCCTTCAACAGGCTCAGGGCGAACGGAGTGATGATTTCCAACATCATTCCGCCGCCTCCGCAAATTCGACGCCGTGGACCAGCTCGGCCGAGCATTGCTGCATCGTCGGGCTGGCGCGGCAGATGACGTTGGTGAGGTAGAAATCCTTGATCGGCGATCCGAATTCGCCGGTCGCGCCAGTCGGCAGCGATGGCATGGACCAGCCATAATCGGCAAGACCCTCGACACCCAGCGCCGGCACGGCCTTGGCCATTTCCGCCCGCAACGCATCGAAGCTGTCGAAGGGTAGCTTGACGCCCATCACGTCGGACAAGGCGCGCAGGATAGACCAATCCTCGCGGGCGTCGCCCGGCGCGAACACGGCCTTTTCGCCCCGCTGCACGCGACCTTCCAGATTGACATAGGTGCCCGCCTTTTCGGCATAGCTCGCCCCCGGCAGGATCACGTCCGCGGCATGCGCGCCCTTGTCGCCATGATGGCCGACATAGACTTTGAAGCTGTCCGAGAAGGCGGCATAATCGACTTCGTCGGCACCCAGCGCGAAGAGCAGCTTCGGCTTGGCCGCCGCGATCGCCTTGATGCCGCCAGCGGTTGCGAAGCCGAGCATCAGCCCGCCCATACGCGCCGCCGCGAAATGCAGGACATTATAGCCGTTCCAGCCATCCTTGATGAGGCCCAGCGTCTCGACCAACGCCAGCGTGTCGCCATGCGCGCCGTCCCTGGCCAGCACGCCACCGCCGACGATCATCGCGGGCCGCGCAGCCTTGCCGAATGCTTCGACCACCGCTTCGGGCAGCTTGCCGAGCAGCGATGCATCATTGCCCAGCCACTGCACCTTATAGGTCAGATCAAATTCAGGACCGACGGCAAAGACCTTCGCACCCTTCTTGATCGCCTTGCGGATACGCGTGTTCACCAGCGGCGCTTCCCAGCGCAAATTGGTGCCGACCAGCAGGATGACGTCCGCATCTTCCAGATCAGCGAGCGGCGTATTGAACACCACCGACGACAGGCTCGACACGTCATAGGCCAGGCCCGTCTGACGCCCTTCGAGCATCGTGCCGCCGAGCTTTTCGACCAGTGCCTTACCCGCGAACATGGTTTCGCAATCGAGCAAATCGCCCGCGATCGCCGCAACGCTGCCACCATGCTGAACCGCTGCGATCGCGGCGAACGCTTCGTTCCAGGTCGCGGGCACCAGCTTGCCGTCCTTGCGGACATAGGGCTTGTCGAGCCGCTTGCGGACCAGACCGTCGACATTGTGCCGGGTCTTGTCCGACGCCCATTCCTCGTTCACGTCATCATTGATGCGCGGCACCGCGCGCAACACCTGACGGCCCCGGCTGTCGAGGCGGATGTTGGTGCCGACCGCATCCATCACGTCGATGGCGTGAGTCTTCTTCAATTCCCACGGCCGCGCTTCGAACGCATAGGGCTTGCTGGTCAGCGCACCGACCGGGCAGAGATCGACCACATTGCCGGACAGCTCGCTCTTGGCGGCATGTTCCAGATAGGTGGTGATCTGCATATTTTCGCCGCGATAGATGGCGCCGATTTCCGGCACACCCGCAACTTCCTCGGCAAAGCGCACGCAACGGGTGCATTGGATGCAGCGGGTCATGACCGTCTTGACGATCGGCCCCATATTCTTCTCGGTCACCGCGCGCTTGTTTTCGTCATAGCGCGACGCGCCGCGACCATAAGCGACCGATTGATCCTGCAGATCGCATTCGCCGCCCTGATCGCAGATCGGGCAATCAAGCGGATGGTTGATGAGGAGAAACTCCATCACCCCCTCGCGCGCCTTCTTGACCATTTCGCTATCGGTGCGGATGTCCTGCCCTTCGGCAGCGGGCAGCGCGCACGACGCCTGCGGCTTGGGCGGGCCGGGCTTCACTTCAACTAGGCACATGCGGCAATTGCCCGCAATGGACAGCCGCTCATGATAGCAGAAGCGCGGAATTTCCTTCCCCGCCAGCTCGCACGCCTGGAGGACAGTCGCGCCCGCCGGGACTTCCAGTTCTACGCCGTCTACTTTGACTTTAGGCATATCAGTGTTCCGTATCCTGAAGGCCAAGGCGCTTCTCGATCAGATCGACCCGAATTTTCAGATCCGCAATATCGGATTGCATACCGTATATTGATGTCATTATTCCGCGCTGGTGATCCTCCATCGCGTGAAGGCGAATGCCCTGCGACGCCTGTTCACGCTTGATCGCGGAAATGTCACCCTGAATGGATTTCAGGATTTCCAGCATCAGGTCTGTGCGGTCATCGCTCACTCCGCCGCCTCCATCACAGGCATGCCGCGCTCATTGATCCGGCGCTCGATTTCCGGCCGGAAATGCTTGATCAGGCCCTGGATCGGCCAGGCCGCTGCGTCGCCGAGCGCGCAGATGGTGTGGCCTTCGACCTGTTTGGTGACCTGATGCAACATGTCGATTTCGGACAGTTCGGCCTCGCCGGTGCGCAGCCGTTCCATCACGCGCCACATCCAGCCCGTGCCTTCGCGGCAGGGGGTGCATTGGCCGCAGCTTTCATGCTTGTAGAAATAGGACAGCCGCGAAATGGCGCGGACGATGTCGGTCGACTTGTCCATGACGATGACGGCGGCAGTGCCCAGGCCGGAGCCGAGCGCCTTCAACCCGTCAAAGTCCATCGGCGCGTCCATAATTTCGCGCGCGGGAACCAAGGGGACCGAGGAGCCGCCTGGAATAACCGCCAGCAGATTGTCCCACCCACCCCGGATGCCGCCGCAATGGCGGTCGATCAGTTCGCGGAACGGGATCGACATCGATTCCTCGACTACGCAGGGCTTGTTCACATGGCCGCTGATCTGGAACAGCTTGGTGCCGCGATTGCCCTCGCGCCCGAAGCGGTTGAACCAGGCCGCGCCGCGCCGCAGGATCGTCGGCGTAACCGCGATGCTTTCGACATTGTTGACCGTCGTGGGGCAGCCATAGAGGCCTGCGCCCGCCGGGAAAGGCGGCTTCAAACGGGGCTGGCCCTTCTTGCCTTCCAGGCTTTCGATCTGCGCGGTTTCCTCGCCGCAGATATAGGCGCCCGCGCCGCGATGGACGAAGACGTCGAAATCATAGCCGGAGCCGCAGGCATTCTTGCCAAGGAAACCCTTGGCATAGGCCTGCTCGACCGCCGCAAACAGCACCTTGGCTTCGTAGATGAACTCACCACGGATATAGATATAGGCGGCGCGCGCGCGCATCGCGAAACCGGCGATCAGCGCGCCTTCGATCAGCTTGTGCGGATCATGGCGGACGATTTCGCGGTCCTTGCACGACCCCGGCTCGGATTCGTCGGCGTTGATGACCAGGAAGCTTGGACGACCATCCTTGCTTTCCTTGGGCATGAAGCTCCACTTCATGCCGGTCGGGAAGCCCGCGCCGCCACGGCCGCGCAGGTTCGACGCCTTGATGATGTCGATGATCGCGTCCTGGCCCAGGCTCAGCAAATCCTTGGTATTGTCCCAATCGCCGCGTTTCATCGCCGCGTCGATGGCCCAATCCTGGAAACCATGGACGTTGGTGAAGATGCGGTCCTTGTCCTCCAGCGGGCCGACGAACGGCGGCGGAGGAGGCGGCGCAGCAATTGCGGTGTCGTCGGCCATCAGCGGCCCTTTCCGATCAGTTTTTCAGCCACGAAATATGCGACAACGGCGAGGCCCAGCCCGATGACCAGCCCCAACACCGCGCCGATGATCTTGAGCGCGATCACGAAGACGATGAGGCCCAGAATGATGGCGACGAGAGCGCTCATGCGGCGGCCCCCGATACACCACATCCGTTCGTGTCGAGCGAAGTCGAGACACGCCCGCGCAGCGCTAGCCGCTTCTCGACTACGCTCGAAGCGAACGGACATTGGGGGACAGCCAAACGGATCACGCCCACTCCCCCCGATAATCATGATTTTCAGCGACCATGTCCTTCAACGCCGTCGGGCCACCCTCCGGGCAACTCGTCTGGCGCTCGATCTGCGGCCCAATCTTTGGTTGCCCGCCAGCGGCCAGCGTTTCCAGCACCGCGCTCATGCTGTCATAGGTCAGGTCTTCGAAATTATCGTCGTTGATCTGAACCATCGGCGCATTGGCGCAGGCGCCCAGGCACTCGACTTCGGTCAGGGTGAACAAGCCGTCCGGGGTGGTCGCGCCCTTGACCAGACCCTTATTCTTGCAGGCCGCAAACACATCGTCGGAGCCGCGCAACATGCAGGGCGTCGTGCCGCACACCTGCACATGGTAGCGGCCCACGGGCGCGAGATTGTACATGGTGTAGAAGGTCGCGACTTCGTAGACGCGCATATAGGGCATATCGAGCTGATCGCCGATATATTCCATCACCGGCACGGGCAGCCAGCCTTGTGCCTGCGTCTCCGCGCCGACCTGCCGCTGAGCGAGATCGAGCAGCGGCATGACCGCCGATTGCTGGCGACCGGCTGGATAGCGCGCGATGATGGTCTTTACCTGTTCGGCATTTTCCGCCGTCCACGCGAAATTGCCCCAGCGCGCGCGGATTTCGGCTTCATCGGGGATATGGGGTGCGTCAGCCATTCTTCTCTATTCCGCTACGCTTGGCCTCAACGATCTTAATCGCCAGGAAGACTGCAACTAAGAAAGCAAGTCCACTAGCCATCACACGGATCTGTGTAAGGCCATTAGACAAATTCGTTGCTGCAATCAAAACAACCAATATTGCGACCAAGACTGCACGATTGGCTTCCAAAGGAGTCCAAACTCGCGTCACCGGTCACACTCCCCGAACACGATGTCCATCGCGCCCAGCACGGCGGTGGTGTCGGCGAGCATGTGGCCCTTCATCATGAAGTCCATCGCCTGCAGGTGCGAGAAAGCGGTCGGGCGGATCTTGCAGCGATAGGGTTTGTTGCTGCCGTCCGCGACCAGATAGACGCCGAATTCGCCCTTGGGGCTTTCGGTCGCGACATAGACTTCGCCCGCCGGAACGTGGAAGCCCTCGGTATACAGCTTGAAGTGATGGATCAGCGCTTCCATCGACCGCTTCATCTCGCCACGCTTGGGCGGCGAGACCTTGCGGTCGAAACTGGCGATCGGGCCTTCGGGCATGTCATTGAGGCACTGTTTCATGATGCGCGCGGACTGGCGGACCTCTTCGACGCGGACCATGAACCGGTCATAGCAGTCGAAATTGGTGCCGACGGGCACGTCGAAATCGACGCGATCATAGACGTCATAAGGCTGCGACTTGCGGATGTCCCAGGGGATGCCGGAGCCGCGGATCATGGGACCAGAAAAGCCCCATTTCAGCGCGTCTTCCTTGCTGACCACGGCGATGTCGACATTGCGCTGCTTGAAGATGCGGTTGTCGGCGACAAGGCTGATCGCATCCTCGAACAGGCGCGGCAGGCGGGTGTCGAGCCAGTCGGCAATGTCGGTCAGCAGCTTGAGCGGCACATCCTGATGCACGCCGCCGGGACGGAAATAGGCGCTGTGCATCCGCGCACCCGACGCGCGCTCGAAGAAGTTAAGGCAGTCCTCGCGGATTTCGAACATCCACAGGTTCGGCGTCATCGCGCCGACGTCCATGACGTGCGAGCCGAGGTTCAGCATATGATTGCATATGCGGGTCAGCTCCGCGAAGAACACGCGCAGATATTGCGCGCGCAGAGGCACTTCCAGGTTCAGCAGCTTCTCGATCGCCAGCACATAGCTATGCTCCATGCCGAGGGGCGAGCAATAATCGAGCCGGTCGAAATAGGGCAGCGCCTGGAGATAGGTCTTATATTCGATCAGCTTTTCGGTGCCGCGATGCAGCAGGCCCACATGGGGGTCGCAGCGTTCGACGATCTCGCCTTCCAGTTCCATGACGAGGCGGAGAACGCCGTGCGCCGCGGGATGCTGCGGCCCGAAATTGATCGTGTAGTTCTGGATTTCGGTATCGCCGTAAGTCGGGTCCGACGCATCGGTGCGATGCTCCAGTTCGTCGAGATAATCAGCCATGATACATCCCCGTCACCCCAGCGAACGCTGGGGTCTCACTGGCCTTTGGCGCAGCGCTCAAGAAAAGGGAGATCCCAGCCTTCGCTGGGATGACGACGGTGGTAGCGGCGCTCATGCCTTATCCTCCGGCTTGGCGACGCCTTCGCCTTCATCGGTGGCCGAAGCCGCCTTGGTCGGCGCGTCGGCGGACTTGGTTTCCGCCGCCTTGTTCGCCGCTGCGCCAGCGCCGGTGTCGGATGCCTTTTCGGTCGTCTTGGGCGTCGACGCTGCCGGATCGCCCTTGGGCGCAGCAGGCGGCGGCGGGGCAGCGGGTGCGGGCGTCGGCGCGCCGGGGGCCTGTGGCGCCTTTTCGTCGCCGGGCAATATATATTCCGCGCCTTCCCACGGCGACATGAAGTCGAAGCTGCGGAAATCCTGCGCCAGCTTCACTGGCTCATAGACGACGCGCTTATCTTCCTCGGAATAGCGCAATTCGACATAGCCGGTCAGCGGGAAGTCCTTGCGCTGCGGATGCCCCTTGAACCCGTAATCGGTCAGAATGCGGCGCAGGTCGTTATTGCCGTCGAACACGACGCCATACATGTCGAACACTTCGCGCTCCAACCAGCCGGCGACCGGCCAGAGGTGCGTGACGGTCGGCACCGGCATATCCTCGTCCGTCGACACCTTCACGCGTACGCGATGGTTCCGGGTCACGGATAGCAAGTGATAGACGACCTCGAACCGTTCGGGACGGTCGGTATAATCAACGCCCGCAATCTCCATCAGCTGCTGATACTGCGCCTGATCCCGCAATAGCGTCAGCGCCTGCGGCAGCGCGTCGCGCAACACGGTGAAGGTCAGTTCATCGGCATGATCGACGGTTTCGATCAGCATCGAACCCAGCAGGGCCTCGATTTCCTGCGCGATCCCATCGATGCTCGCGATCCGGGGTGCGGAATGGCCCATTACAGACCTCCGTTCGTATCGAGCGCAGTCGAGATACGCTCGCACTGTGCCAGGAACAGGTTTCTCGACTTCGCTCGAAACGAACGGTGGAAAAGAGACGTCATGCCTGTCATTACCGTTCAATCGTCCCGATCCGGCGGATCTTCCGCTGCAACTGCATCACGCCATAGAGCAGCGCTTCGGCAGTCGGCGGGCAACCCGGTACATAGATGTCGACCGGCACGATCCGGTCGCACCCGCGCACTACAGAATAGCTGTAATGATAATAGCCCCCACCATTGGCACAGCTGCCCATGGAAATGACATATTTCGGTTCAGACATCTGATCGTAAACTTTGCGCAACGCAGGAGCCATCTTGTTGCACAGCGTTCCCGCGACGATCATCACGTCGCTCTGCCGCGGCGAGGCGCGCGGCGCAGCGCCGAAACGCTCCATGTCGTAACGCGGCATGTTGACGTGGATCATCTCGACCGCGCAGCAAGCGAGACCGAACGTCATCCACCACAGCGAACCGGTACGCGCCCAAGTGAACAGATCCTCCGTCGAGGTGACGAGGAAGCCCTTGTCATTCACTTCGCTGTTGAGCGAGTTGAAGAAATCCTGATCGGGCTGAGTCCCGACGGGCGGCAAGGTGCCGGGCGCCGGGTTATAGAGTTCTACTCCCAATCGAGCGCTCCCTTCTTCCACGCATAGACGAGACCGAGCACCAGTTCCGCTATGAAAATCATCATCGTCGCCCATCCGGCCCAGCCGATCTGGTCGAGGCTCACCGCCCAAGGAAACAGGAATGCCGCTTCAAGATCGAAGATGATGAAGAGGATCGCCACCAGATAGAAGCGCACGTCATATTGGCTGCGCGGCTCTTCGAAAGCGGGAAAGCCGCATTCATATTCGCTGAGCTTGGCCGGGTCCGGCTTATGCGCGCCGGTCAGGCGACCGACCAGCATCGGCAGGAAAACGAACGTGCCGGACAGCAGCAAAGCGATCCCCAAAAAGAGCAGGATCGGCAGATATTGGGCAAGATCGACCAATGGTATCCCCTGGGCGAAAAGGTTGTCGGGGCGCTTTAGGCCTGCTGCATATGCGAAGCAAGGGGCCAAGGCTGTGAGAATGAATCGCAAAAAGGCCAAGTGCTTGAAGCCCTTGGCCTAGCTGCACCTTAGCGCAGGGCGTTTGCCACCAGCTTGTGCAATTTGCTGTGGATGGCGTCATTACCCGCAATCACTTCGCGGCGCTCGATCATCTGCTCGCCACCGCGAAAATCGCTGACGAAACCGCCCGCTTCGCGCACCAGCAGCATGCCGGCTGCCACGTCCCAGGGTTGCAGGCCGCTTTCCCAGAAGCCGTCATAGCGGCCCGACGCCACATGGGCGAGATCGAGCGAGGCGGCCCCGAAACGGCGGATGCCCGCAATCGACGGCGCGACCGCGCCGAAGATACGCACCCACTGCCCCATGTCGCCATGGCCCATGAAGGGAATGCCGGTGGCTATGACGCAGTCGGCCAAGTCACGACGCGCCGAGACGCGTAGCCGCTGGTCATGGCGCCACGCGCCGCGATTCTTTTCTGCCCAATAGCTCTCGTCGGTGAAGGGCTGATAGATCAAACCGGTCGTAATCTCGCGCTTGCCGCCATAAAGCGGCTCCTCGACCGCGATCGAGATGGCGAAATGCGGGATGCCGTGCAGGAAATTGGTGGTGCCATCGAGCGGGTCGATGATCCAGCGCGGCTTGGTCGGGTCGCCCTCGATCACGCCGCCTTCTTCGAGCAGGAAGCCCCAGTCGGGCCGGGCGCGCTGCAATTCCTCGACCAGCGTTTTTTCCGCTTGCTCGTCCGCCTTCGACACGAAGTCGGCCGGTCCCTTGCGGGACACCTGAAGATGCTCGACCTCGCCGAAGTCGCGACGCAGCTTGCCGCCCGCCTTGCGCGCGGCGCGTTCCATGACGGTGAGAAGGCCTGAATGGGATGCCATTACTAACTCTCGATTGCTACTGAATGAGCCGAACACAAGCGCCATGACGCCATCGCCAAACTCAATTTTTTGCTAAAACTCGGACAACTGTAGGCACCGCCATCATTCCAAGAGGGTGTGGCACAATAGCCCATTTCCTCACCGATGCGGACCATGTCATCATGCGGCGCTAGATACCAGTCACCATCTTCCGGAAATGCCATCCATACATTTTGGGCAATGTATTTCTTGTCGATCATCCATCTTCCCTTCAACTGAATGGGAACGATAGATGCGCCATCATTTCGATACGCAATAAGATCGACACCACGATCATAGACTGGAAGATAAGCGTTGTATCCAAGGCGGATCAGCTCAGAAACAAGGAGGTTTCGATTGATAACCTCCTTCATCTGAGCCTGGAACCGCTTGTCGGTCATCAGTCCGCGCGCTTTACATATTCGCGGGCGTACACATCGACGACGATGCGGGTGCCGCTGACGATATGCGGGGGGACCATGACGCGGACGCCATTGTCGAGGATCGCGGGCTTGTAGCTGGCCGAGGCGGTCTGGCCCTTGACCACGGCGTCGGCTTCCACAACCGTCGCTTCGATGGTGTCGGGCAACTGCACCGAAATCGGCCGTTCCTCATACATTTCCAGCGTCACTTCCATGCCATCCTGCAGGAAGTCGGCGGCGTCGCCGAGTAGTTCCTTGGGCAGGTTGATCTGCTCATAGGTCTCATTGTCCATGAAGACGAGCATGTCGCCTTCGGCATAGAGATATTGGAAATCCTTGGTATCGAGCCGGATACGCTCGACGCTTTCGGCGGAGCGGAAGCGGACGTTGTTCTTGCGGCCGTCGATGAGGTTCTTCAACTCCACCTGCATATAGGCGCCGCCCTTGCCGGGCTGGGTGTGCTGAATCTTGACAGCGCGCCACAGGCCGCCCTCATATTCGATATTGTTGCCGGGACGAATGTCCACGCCGCTGATCTTCATGGGAAGAGCCTGCCTATATGTCCAAGAGTGAAAGAGCCGGCCTCGCGGGAGGCTGGGCGGCCGTTTACAGCGGGACGGCGCGAAGGGCAAGAGGGCGATCAGAGCGGATCAGGGCTTGGCCAGCAACGGATAGGGATTGATAGGGTTGCCGCCGTGCCAAGGCGTGTTCGGGCTGGCTCGGTGGATGGCGAAATGCAGGTGCGGCGCGCCTGGGTCGGCATTGCCGGTGCTGCCCACGGTCGCGATCCGCTGGCCACGCCGCACCATCTGTCCTTCGCGCAGCCCCGGCGCGTAGCGATCGAGATGCGCGTAATAATAGAGTGTGCGTCCATCGGGCGCGCGCTGATAGACGGTGCGCCCGCCCTCTTCGCTCCAATGGATTTTATCGATCCGGCCATCGGCAACAGCCAGCACCGCCCTGCCCCGCGCCGCCATAATGTCGATAGCGTCATGCGATCTTTCGCCCAAAGCGCGGGCCTGGGTGAAGGTGTCGGTCAACGCCGACGCGGGCACGCCTTCGACCGGGATCAGCAGCGCGCCCGATGCCGACTTGGCAGCAGGAGCTTTATCAGCGGGCAGCGGCGCATCGGCTGGGACGATCTGCACGCAATAGTGCGCGAAGGCGACGCACAGCACGACCGCCCCCGCGCCCCAAAGCCACCGACGCCATGGAAAGGTCGTCGGCATGGCCTTACGCCTGGAACTTCGCTTTGGTCCCCGGCTTGACCATCTGCGCCAGCCGCGCCGCATCCCAGTTGGTCAGCCGGACACAGCCATGGCTTTCGCTGCGGCCGATCGTCTGGGGTTCGGGCGTGCCGTGGATGCCATAATGATCCTTGGACAGGTCGATCCACACGACGCCGACCGGGCCGTTGGGGCCGGGTTTCAACACCGCCTTCTCATCCTTTGCCCCAGCGTCCCAGAAGAGCGCAGGGTTATAATGATAGTCGGGGTTGCGGCTGACGCCCTTGATCGTCCATTCGCCCAGCGGCAGCGGGTCATATTGCGACCCCATGGTGGCGGGGAATTGCGCGATCAGGCGATTGTCGGCGGCATATACTTTGAGCAGCCCTTCGGACTTGTCGACGACGACATGGTCGGCCTGCGGCTGGTCCTTCGCGACGCCAAGGCTGGCGAGCGTCGCGCCCCAGCCGCGTTCGTCACCCTCGATCTGCGCAACCGGCTGATTCTCGATCGCGGGCACGCGGATGGTGGTCCCGGCCCCGACCTTCGTGCCCGGCGCATTGATTGACACGAGGAACTCCGGCGTGGTGTGGAAACGCTCGGCGAGCTTTTCGAGCAAATTACGGTAGGTGAGCGCCGGAAGCCCCGCCTTTTCGTTCATCCCCTTGGGCATGTCGAAAAAAGGACCACGCGCAAAGTCGGCAGGAATGCGCACCAGCCAGGTGGTCGGCCGCGCTTCGCCTTCCAACAGCGCGATCGCAGTCTTCTGGTCATAGTCGCCCGTCACCGCCAGTTTGTTCGCTTCCTGAAACCCACGAAGGGCGGCCTTGAACGACATGCCATCCTTGCCATCCAGTACGCCGGGCGAGAAGCCCCAGCGGTCGAGCTGAACCTGCGCCTGGAATATGCGGTCGGCCTGCCAGGCATTCTGCTCCCTTACGACCTGAAAATCATAGGCTTCGTTAGCAGCAGCCGGTGCTGCGGCCGTGCCGTTGACCGGCGCGGTAGTGTTGGCCGCTGGCGCGCTGTCATTGGCGTCGGTGACGGACACATTGCACGCACTGCACAACAGCGCGGAGAGCAAAAGCATATGGCGAGGCAACAGGCGGTGGTGGTTCAAGGCAATTCTCTCCCGGACTATGGGCGAGAAACGCATGATGGCGCGGAAAGCTGCGTTGGGCGTGGATTTGGACCGACGCGGCTCAACGCGGCGGCGGGGGCTTGCTCGCCAGCACCTCGGCGAACGCGGCGACGCCCGCCTTCGGGCCTTCGGGATGATCCCATACCGCGCTGCTGACCGCCAGGAAATCCGCGCCCGCCATCACCAGCGGCCCGGCATTCTCCGCCGTCACGCCGCCGATCGCGACGCAGGGCAGTTCGAACAAAGTCGTCCACCAGCCCAGGATCGAGGGTTCGGCACGATGCTGCGTTTCCTTAGTCGTGGTCGGAAAAAATGCGCCAAAGGCGACATAGTCGGCCCCCGCCTCGCCCGCTTCCATCGCCAGGTGACGGCTGTCATGACAGGTCACACCGATCTGGACATTCGGACCAAGCTGCTTGCGTGCATCGCGCGGGTCGCCATCCTCCTGCCCCAGATGCACGCCATCCGCGCCTAACCGCTTGGCGAGGCCAATGCTGTCGTTGACGATGAAGGCAACTTCATGCTCGGCGCAGATCGCCTGCAGCGGCGGCGCGAGCGCGGCGATGGCGTGATCGTCCAGCCCCTTGAGCCGCAACTGAAATGCCGCAACCTTGCCGCCTTCCAACGCTTGCGCCAGGCGCGGCGCAAAATCCGCGTCGATCGCGGGGGGCGAGATCAGGTAAAGTTGGCAAGCGGGGCGAAAGCCCGTCTGGAACTGATCGGCAAAATGCGGATCGAGCGCCAGTTCTTCATCGGTAAAATCGGTCATGGCCGATGCCCTAACCGATCCCGCCGATCCGGGGAAGGGGTGCCGGGCAGGCGCAAAGCCCGCCCGGCCGATCCGGTTCAGGCCGTAACCGGCGTCTTGGCGACCGATGCGCCGTGGATTTCGTCGATCGCTTCGCCGAGCGCCGCGTTGAACTCATCATCGCTCATCTGGTGGCGCAGGTCGTTGAGCAGCGCGCGGCTGAAGCTGGCGATGATGCCACGATTCTTGGCCAGTTCGACGCAGGCTTCGGGACGGGCAAAGCCACCCGACAGCGCGACGACGCGCAGCACGCGGGGATGATCGACCAGCGGATCGAACAGGCCAGCCTTGGTCGGCAGCGACAATTTCAGCATCACCTGCTGGTCTTCCGGCAGCGCGTCGAGCGCCTTGACCAGTTCGTCGAGCAGGATCGCGTCGGCTTCGGCGCGTTCGGGCGACTTGATGCTCACTTCGGGCTCGATGATCGGCATCAGCCCGGCGGCCAACACCTGCTGCCCGGTTTCGAACTGCTGCTTGACGACGGCGGCGATGCCTTCGCGGTTGGCGAGGTTGACGACCGAACGCTCCTTGGTGCCGAATACGCCCAGCGCCTTGGCGCGGTGCAGCAGCACATCGAGATCGGGGTTCGGCTTCATCAACTGGACGCCATTGGCTTCGTCTTCCAGCCCCTTGTCGATCTTGATGAAGGGCACGACGCCCTTGTCGATCAACGCCTGCGGGGTCGGCTTGCCATCGACGGTCCCGTCCATGGTGCGCTCGAACAGGATCGCGCCCAGCACCTTGTCGCCGGTGAATACGGGCGAGGTGATGATGCGGCTGCGCATCGCGTGGATCAGGCCGAACATTTCCTCGTCATTGGCCCAGGCACCCTCTTCGATGCCATAGCCCTTGAGCGCCTTGGGCGTCGATCCACCGCTCTGGTCGAGCGCGGCGATGAAGCCCTCCCCGTCGGCGATCTTCTGCTTCATGGTCTGATCCAGCATCTGCACATACCTTCTTCATGATAGAGGCCCCGCCCCCTCGGCGGCACCTGGTCAATCCTGCGCCAGCGCCCCGCCCCTCTCCATGGGCGGGCGCTGGCTATCAGCCTGTCGTCAGGCCATCAGCGCCTTGACGCCGGGCAAGTCCTTGCCTTCCATCCATTCCAGGAACGCGCCGCCCGCCGTCGAAACGAACGTGAAGTCAGCCGCTGCGCCCGCATGGTTGAGCGCGGCAACGGTATCGCCGCCACCGGCGACCGACGTCAACTGGCCTTCCTTGGTCAGTGCCGCCGCCGTCCGTGCCAGCGCGACCGTGGCGGTGTCGAACGGCGCGATCTCGAACGCGCCGAGCGGGCCGTTCCATACCAATGTCCGGCAATTTTTCAGCACATCGGCGAGCGCCTCGACAGCGGCCGGGCCGACGTCGAGGATCATCTCGTCCGCCGCAACTTCATGCACGTTGCACGTCCGCACCGATGGCGGGTTGGCGGCGAATTCCTTGGCCACCACCACATCATAGGGCAGATGGATGGTGCAACCGGCCGCTTCCGCCTTGTCGAAAATGGCCTCCGCCGTGTCGGCCAGATCCTTTTCGCACAGCGACTTGCCGACATCGACTCCGCGCGCGTGCAGGAAGGTATTGGCCATGCCGCCACCGATGATCAGATGATCGACCTTGGTGACGAGATGGTTCAGCACATCGAGCTTGGTCGAGACCTTGGCCCCGCCAACGACCGCTGCAACCGGCTTGACCGGCGTGCCGAGCGCCGCCTGTAACGCATCCAGCTCGCGCTCCATCGCGCGTCCGGCAAAGGCGGGCAGCTTGTGGGCGATGCCCTCGGTCGAGGCATGGGCGCGGTGCGCGGCGGAGAAGGCGTCGTTGACATACATGTCGGCGATCGCCGCCATCGCATCGGCCAGCGCGGGGTCATTCTGTTCTTCACCCGCATGGAAACGGGTATTCTCCAGGATCGCAATGTCGCCGGGGCGCATCACCGCAATGCCATCGATCGCTGCCTGACCAGCGCAATCGGGAATGAACTGCACTTCGCGGCCCAGAACCTGGCTCAAGGGCCGGGTGATCTTCGACAGCGAAAATTCGGGGTTCTTCTGGCCCTTGGGGCGACCGAAATGGGCGAGGATCAGCACCTTCACGCCGCGATCGGCCAGTTCCAGCACGGTCGGCATCGCCGAACGCAGGCGCGTGTCGTCGCTGACCGACCCTTCGTGCATCGGCACGTTGAGGTCTTCGCGCACCAGCACGGCCTTGCCGCTGATGTCGCCCATATCGTCGAGTGTCTTGAACGGCTTGGTCATGTTGGCTTCCTGATGCATCCGTCATCCCAGCGAAAGCTGGGATCACTCTTCCTGTATCGCCGAAGAGAAGAAAAGCGGGATCCCGGCGTTCGCCGGGATGACGAAAAGGGGGCAAGTCACCCTGCCCCCTCAGTATCTTACAGGAACTTCGCCACCACGCCGCTGGTGTCGATCATGCGGTTGGAGAAGCCCCATTCATTGTCGTACCAGCTGAGCACACGGACCAGCGTGCCGTCGATGACGGCGGTTTCCAGGCTGTCGACGGTCGAGCTGCGCGGATCGCCATTATAGTCGATCGAGACCAGCGGTTCGTCGGAATAGCCCAACACGCCCTTGAGCGGCCCTGCTTCCGAAGCGGCCTTGAGCAGCGCGTTGACTTCCTCGACGCTCGTGGCGCGCTTGGCGTCGAACTTCAAATCAACCACCGACACATTCGGGGTCGGCACGCGAACCGACGAGCCGTCCAGCTTGCCCTTGAGTTCGGGCATAACCTCACCCACGGCACGGGCAGCGCCCGTGGTGGTCGGGATCATCGACAGGGCGGCGGCGCGGGCGCGGCGCATATCCTTGTGGATCTGGTCCAGCGTGTTCTGGTCGTTGGTATAGCTGTGGATCGTCGTCATGAAACCGCGCTCGATGCCGATCGCATCGTGCAGCACCTTGGCGAGCGGGGCCAGACAGTTGGTGGTGCAGCTGGCGTTCGAGATGACGATGTCGTCGGCGGTCAGCGCATCATGGTTGACGCCGAACACGATCGTCTTGTCGACGCCGGTCGCGGGCGCGGAGATGATGACGCGCTTGGCACCAGCAGTCAGGTGCGCGCTGGCCTTGCCCTTGTCGGCGAAAATGCCGGTGCATTCGAGCGCGATTTCGACGCCCTGCGCCGCGTGGGGCAGATTGGCAGGATCGCGTTCGGCGGTCACGGCAATGCGCTTGCCGTCGATGACCAGGAAGTCGCCATCGACGCTGACGTCGCCCTTCCAATTGCCATGGACTGAGTCGCGCTTGAACAGCAGCGCGTTCGCCTTGGCATCGCCCAAATCGTTGATGCTGACCAGTTCCAGGTCATGGTCGGTGCGCGAGAGGATGGCGCGCGCCACCAGGCGGCCGATACGTCCGAAACCGTTAATTGCTACCTTCGTTGCCACTGCACTAGCCTCCCTTAAGGTGTTGATTGTCGATTAATTGTCGAGCGCGGCCACGATCTGCGGCGCGATCTTCACGGCGGTCAGGCCGAAATGGTCGTACAGCGCTTCGGCCGGCGCGGACGCGCCGAAGCTGTCGATGCCAAAGCGCAGCCCACCAATACCGGTATGCCGTTCCCAGCCGAAGGTCGTCCCCGCCTCGATCGACACGCGCAGCACATCATAGGGCAGCACCTCATCCTTGTAGGATTGCGGCTGCGCCTCGAAATGCGCCCAGCTCGGCATCGACACGACGTCGGCGCCGATGCCCTGCTCTTCCAGCAGCTTGGCGGTGTCGACCGCGATCTCGACTTCCGACCCCGTGGCCATGATGACCACGCGGCGATCGCCGGTCGCGGCGCGCAGGCGATAGGCACCCTTGGCGCACAGATTCTCGCTCTTTTCGGTGCGCAACTGCGGCAGGTTCTGGCGGGTCAGCGCCAGCACCGATGGGCCGGTCGCGTCCTTGAGCGCCAGTTCCCAGCATTCCGCCGTCTCGACGATGTCGGCCGGGCGATAGACGTCCAGGTTGGGGATCATGCGCAGCGACATGACATGCTCGATCGGCTGATGGGTCGGACCATCTTCGCCAAGGCCGATGCTGTCATGGGTCAGCACATGAATGACGCGCTGCTGCTGCAACGCGGCGAGGCGGATGCCACCGCGCATATAGTCGGAAAAGACCAGGAAGGTGCCGCCATAAGGGATCACGCCGCCATGCAGCGCCATGCCGTTCATCGCGCAGGCCATGCCGAATTCGCGGATGCCATAATAGACATAGCGACCCGCATAATCATCCCTGGTCAGCGGGCCGGTCGACTTGGTCTTGGTATTGTTCGAGCCGGTCAGGTCGGCCGAACCGCCGAGCGTTTCGGGCAACAGGTCGTTGATCGCGCCCAGCGCCAGTTCGCTGGCCTTGCGGGTCGCGACCTTCTGCGGCGCGGCGATCAGGCTATCGATATAAGCCTCAAGCGAAAAATCGGCAGGCAGGTCGCCACCCATGCGACGCGCAAATTCGCCGCCCTTCTCGTCACTTGCGAGGCGGGCTTCCCATGCGGTGCGCACCTCGCCGCCCTTGGCGCCGATCGCCTTCCAGGCCGCGGCAATGTCTTCGGGGATCACGAACGGCTCGGCGGTCCAGCCCAAAAATTCGCGCGCGGCCGCGACTTCGTCCGTGCCCAGCGCGGAGCCATGCACGCCCGACGTGCCCGCCTTGTTGGGCGAACCATAGCCGATCTTGGTCGCACAGGCGACGAGCGAGGGACGCGGATCGGCAATCGCTTCGGCCAGCGCGCGGCGCACATCGGCAACGTCATGACCATCGCACGACACGACATGCCAGCCAGTGGCGGCATAGCGCGCGCGCACATCTTCGCTGCTCGACAGATCGACCGCGCCGTCGATCGTGATCTTATTATCATCCCACAACACGATCAGGCGGCCAAGGTTGAGGTGGCCGGCGAGGCCGATCGCCTCATGGTTGATGCCTTCCATCAGGCAGCCGTCGCCCGCAATCACCCAGGTCCGGTGATCGACCAGATCGTCGCCGAACTGCGCGTTCAGATGGCGTTCAGCAATCGCCATGCCGACGGCGGTGGCAAGGCCCGAACCCAGGGGACCGGTGGTCGCTTCCACGCCCGCCAGCTCGAAATTCTCAGGATGCCCGGCGCAGGGGCTATGCAACTGGCGGAAATTGGCGATGTCTTCGATCGTCGGCCGCGCATAGCCGGTCAGGTGCAGCAGACTGTAGATCAGCATCGAGCCATGGCCGGCGGACAGGACGAAACGGTCGCGGTCGGCCCATTTGGGCTGGGTGGGGTCGAACTTCAGATAATCGCTGAACAACACCGTCGCGACATCGGCCATACCCATCGGCATCCCCGGATGACCGCTATTGGCGGCCTGCACCGCGTCCATGGAAAGCGCGCGAATGGCGTTGGCGAGCGACTTATCAGTGACGGTCATTATGGGCGGGCGTCTTTCCTGAACGAATAGGGCGGATCGTTTGCGGGCGGGCGAACGAGTCGAGATCGCGCTTCCTTTGTCGCGTCAAGCCCCATGCGTCAACCATAGCGGGGCGCAATGCCCGTCGCTTAGGCCCAAAGACCGCTTTTGTAGGCGCGCGAATCGGGCTATGCTTGGGCCATGGCAAGCGAGCGCATGATGCTGGCGATCGGCACGCTGGAGCGGGCGATCGGTCGGCTGGAACAGGATGTGACCCATTTCGTCGCGGCCATCCCGCCCCCTGCGCCGCCGGACGCTCTGCAAATAGACCTGCCCGCCGCCCGCGAAGCCCTGCGTTCGCTCGATCAGTTGATCGATGACCTGAAGGCCAAGGCCCATGGCTGAAACCACGCTGCACATTGCCGGACGGCACTATGACATACGCTGCCGCGATGGCGAGGAAGCGCATCTGGCGCAGCTCGCGGCGATGATCGATGGCAAGGCCCGCGCCGCGCAGCAGGGCATGCCGGGCATGACCGAAGTGCGCAATTTGCTGTTCGCCGCGCTCTTCCTGGCCGACGAGGTGACCGACCTGCGTCGCGAGGTCGCCGGGCGGCAGGAGAGACTGGCGCTGGAAACGCAGGATGACGATGCGGCGCACGCGGTCGAGGCGCTGGCGGCACGGATAGAAAAGCTGCGCGAGAGACTTGCCGCGCCCGCTCCGCACGCCTAGATTGGGGATGACGGGTACTGCCTGGTACGAGCTTTAGCGAACATCCCTGAGGCGATAAGCACATCCTAGGGGGCTGTCCCTGGGCGGGTTCCGGCCCGATCTACATGGTCCCCACCTGACGTTGAGGCGTCAGAGGATCTTCCAGCACACGGCCAAGGTGGTCCCGTCACCCCTGCCAAATGCGCTTAATGATTTGGTGATGATGCCCCTGACCTATTCGATACACGCCCATCCTCCCCTGGAAGGGGAGGTGGCAGGGCGAAGCCCTGACGGAGGGGTGTCACCCTATCGAGGGGGTGACACCCCTCCGGCTGGCCTACGGCCATCCACCTCCCCCACAGGGGGAGGATTGTTTGACGCAGGGGAACACCGCAATGACCAGGCAGACATTTGAGTGAATAGCGACAGCGCCGACAAAGCCGACCTGCGCGCCCTCGCCCGCGATCAGCGGCGCGCCTTCGTCGCCACGCTTGATCCGCTCGCCCATCGACTGGCGTTCAAGGTGCTGCCTTCCCCGCTCGCCCGGCGTCTGGCCGATGCCCGCACCGTCGCCCTCTATATGGGGCTGGACGATGAAGCCCCGGCGCAGCGCCTTGCGGCCCCGGTGATTGCCATGGGCAAGCGGGTGGCGCTGCCGCGCGTGCTGGACCGGCTGGGATCGATGGATTTCCTGCCCTGGACGCCGGATGCCCCGCTCATCCCCGGCCCCTTCCGCACCAGCCATCCAGAACCGGGCGATGGTCCCGTGACGCCCGACGCGATCATCGCGCCGCTGGTGGGGTTCGACCGCGCGCTCAACCGGCTGGGCCAGGGCGGCGGCTATTATGATCGCGCCTTCGCCCGCTATCCCGACGCGCTGCGCATCGGCCTTGCCTGGTCGGCGCAGGAACTGGACGATGTGCCCGCCGACCCATGGGACTTGCCGCTCGACATCATCCTGACCGAAGCGGAACTGATCGAAGGACCGGACGCATGAGCATCGACCCGCGCCATTATCACCAGCCCAGTTGGCGCAAGCCCGTGGGGATGCTGGCGATCGTCGGCCTGATCACGCTGTGGGCGGTGATGGTGGGCAGCCTGTCGGGCCAGATCGGCCTGCTGCCGATGTGGGTGCAGGTGCCCATCTATCTGGCGCTCGGTATCATATGGATCTGGGTCTTGCCACTGCGGCGCCTGCTCGCCTGGATGGAAACCGGCCGCTGGCGTCGCGGATAAGCGGTGACAGGACGTTTATTTGCCGTTATCCCCTAACCGTTGAGTAACCGTAACGGACGGCCCTGAAAGCGGGGCTGCGAACGGCTGCCGACGACGGGAGGCGAGCCATGTCCATGTGCCGGCCATCAGCCCTGCAAGCGCGCGCCGAGCGTTGCACGCCCACGCCCCTGTCGAACCCTTTCCTGACGTTGCCGGGCGGTGCCACCC
Organism: Sphingobium sp. ba1; assembly: GCF_000743655.1. Classification (NCBI taxonomy): domain Bacteria; kingdom Pseudomonadati; phylum Pseudomonadota; class Alphaproteobacteria; order Sphingomonadales; family Sphingobiaceae; genus Sphingobium; species Sphingobium sp. ba1. The sequence continues at coordinate 590,953 of NZ_JPPQ01000069.1, read as the reverse complement.
CGCCAAGGCGCGGTTGCAGGCCGGTGGCGGATGCACATGCTGACAGGAGGATGCGATGGTTCCCTTGAGCAAACGGCTCTTCGCCGAAACATTCGGCACATTCTGGCTCGTCTTCGGCGGATGCGGCAGCGCCGTGCTGGCTGCGGGCTTTCCCGACGTCGGGATCGGCCTGCTGGGCGTTAGCCTGGCCTTTGGCCTGACCGTCCTGACCATGGCCTATTCGGTCGGTCATATTTCGGGCTGTCATCTCAATCCGGCAGTGACGGTCGGGCTGTGGGCGGGCGGGCGCCTTCCCGTGCGCGACATCGCGCCCTATATCGTCGCGCAACTGGTCGGCGCGGTGATCGCTGCGGCGGTGCTGCTCTATATTGCGAGCGGCCAGCCGGGTTATGCCCTGACCGGCACCGGCTTGGCGGTGAATGGCTATGATGCCCAATCGCCCGGTGGCTATGCGCTGTCGGCCGGGTTGCTGATCGAAATCCTGCTGACCTTCGGCTTCCTTATGGTCATCCTGGGATCGACCGACAGCCGTGCGCCTGCGGGATTTGCGCCGATCGCGATCGGGCTGGCGCTGACCCTCATCCACCTGATCAGCATTCCAGTGACCAACACATCGGTCAATCCGGCGCGCAGCACGGGTCCGGCGCTACTGGTCGGCGGGCTGGCGGTGCAGCAATTATGGCTGTTCTGGCTGGCACCGATGATCGGCGCGCTGGTTGCAGGCGTCACCTATCGCTGGCTCGCTCAATCCCCGCTGGCCCCTGACATTGTGGGCGATAATCTGTAGATTTAGAGAAAAGGGTCGGTGCCTTGTGCGTCGGCCCGATTCTCTGCGCGGTCTGCGCCACTTCCTGCATCCAGCAGGTAAGTGGCGCGAGTGACGGGGCTCGAACCCGCGACCTCCGGCGTGACAGGCCGGCACTCTAACCAACTGAGCTACACCCGCGCAGGGTGACATCTATTTCCACACCAAGTTCGCCAGACGATGCTGATCCGGGAACCTTTCCACCTTCCGGTCAAGGA
>NZ_JPPQ01000069.1:586616-589920 GCF_000743655.1 Sphingobium sp. ba1 | reverse complement strand
TCGGAGGGGCGACGTTGTGAGGCTCCCGCCATATGCTGAACGACTGAAAGCAACTCTCGAAAGCGACGGTGTCCGCTTTCGCGTCGCGATGGCCGCTGGCCCGGATGTCACGGGGCGTCCCGGTTTCTTGCACGGCGGCGCGATATCGGGGTTGCTGGAATTAGCCGCCTTTGTTGCCCTGTACGAGGCTGTGGGCGAGCCGGGAGCAGTTCGCGTTAAACCCATTAATGTCACTGTGGACTTTAGGCGTGGAGGGAAGCTGGTGACGACGATCGCACAAGGTGAGGTCGTGCGGCTTGGCAACAGGATTGCGAACGTTGAAGTGGCGGCGTGGCAGGGCGATCGCGAGAAGCCCATCGCGGTCGCACGAATGAACTTCCTAATTGGAAACCCAGCCTTCCTGCAGGGTGACGACTCGGTCTTGGGCGAGAATTCGTCCAGGTCTGCCGTTGAGGGGCCTTCTGGCGCCTGAGTAAAATCCAGCTTACGCCGCAATTGCCACGGCGGGCGCTGGCCGGGGGTCAATACAGGCCTTTCTGGCACCCTCGGCTAGAGGCGAAGTCTCCTGGTCCATTTTTTCAAAAGGGATAAAGCTCAACGGCAGAAGCTAAAAGCAAAGCGGACTTCAAATTACATCTTGATTTAGATCAGGTTAGCTACATCCGGCCGACAGATGTATGGGCGCGCCAAAATCGACCCGCTCAAGGCCAGGGTCATGGCACCCGCATGATCCGAATTGCACGGAATTTGAGTCAGACCCCCGTTTGCACGACGATCCACACCCATGGGGGATCCCAACCTCGCCGAAGTCGCGATAGGCCCGATGATCAACGCTCCTCAGCACGATCATGCCGTCAAGACGATCGAGGCCAGCGTCGCTGCGGGCGCTATTCTACTAACCGGAGGCGCGGCTGATGGGCTTTTCATCAAACCCACCGTTCTTACCGACGTCAGCGCAGCCATGCCGGCTTATGTGGAAGAGATTTTCGGGCCAGTCGCGGCCATCACAACCTTTGCGACCGACGCGGAAGCGATCGCGATCGCGAACGACACCGACTACGGCCTGTCCGCCGCCATCATCTCGAAGGATGTCGGTCACGCAATCAGTCAGGCAAGTTCTACTGCATGTGCCACTATCGAAACGCCGAGGCGTTCGCGCACCGCTCCGAAGATGGCTGCGAGATTGTCCATGCTGGGGTTGCCCTTCTCGGATAGCATTCGGTGCAGGCTCTTGCTCGGCCGGTTTGTCTGTGCCGCCAGAGCTTCAAACCCAACCGACGCATTCACCAGGTCACGAAGGATCAGGCGCGCAACATGGGGCTCACCGTTCAGGAATGCTGTTGCCGCCTCGTCGAGCATGGCTTTGGCAAAGGCAGGATCGCGCGCCGCGCGCTCCTTCACCGTCTCCTTGAAATCCCGCGTCAGTACCATCCTTCTATCCCTTGGTTCTCTTCGCAGCCGCCTTACGGCCCTTATACTCCGTCAACAGCACGCTGGCGCGGTTGATATCGGCCTGCTGTCGCTTCTTCGTTCCCCCTACAAACAGGATGATCAATTCATCTCCATCCTGTCCAAGGTAAAGCCGATAGCCTGGTCCCCAATCGATCCGATATTCTCCAAGCCCGCCGCCGATCCATTTGACGTTCGACAGATTGCCAAGCTCCAGCCTGACAATCGCCGTCGCCACCTTGGCCCCGGCTTGGGTATCGAGAGCATCGAACCAAGTGCGAAATGGGCTGGAGCCGTCCTCGCGGATATACTCCTGTACGATCAACTCACAGCCTTTCCAGTAACGTATATGTTACCATCTGTCTATCTGTCTCTGTCGCTCAGGCGACGAGGCGAAGACGGTCCAGCTTGGCAGCCCCCTGAGCGAGCAGCTTGGCGATCTCGTCGGATGTCCGCCGCACGGCAAGCTTGAGGGCTTCATCGACATGGATGTAATCTTGCGTCACATTCTGCGAAGCGTGCCCTAGCATCGCGCGGATCGTTAGTTCTGAGAAACCTAGTTCAGCCGCGATGCTGGCGAAGGTATGGCGAAGAACGTGGGGCGTAACGTCGGAAATTCCGGCGAAGCCGCACACCCGTTGCAGGCAGGCGCTGACTGCCGTGAAGGGGCCATCACCCGTGGTCGCAGTGAACACGTAAGGATTGCCCGCGATCTGCGGCTGCGCCACGATGAGCTTGATCGCTTCCGGTCCGATCGCTCGGATCTGCCCATCGGTCTTGGTATCGGGAAAAGCAACGAATCCTCCCATTGGATAAACCCATGACCGCTGCATGGCTTGCCCCTCCTCGCGCCTATAGCCGGTCAGCAGCAATAGCCTAATGACGGCAATACCGGTCTGGCTAACGCCCTGCTGCTCGGCATAGGCAATCGCCTTGCCCAGCGCTTCGATCTCGGCAACGCTGAGGCGTCTTGTCTTTTTATTGCCAGCGAGCTTCTTGGCACCCTTAGTGGGATGCTCGGCGAGCAAGCCTTTATGCTTCGCATGGCCTAAGATGGCCTGAAGGGTCGCCAGGCAGCGCGCTGCGACACCGGGGCCTCCGGTCGCCTTGCCTCCCCGGCCGTCCGTCCGAGGCTTTTTCGTCTGTCCGGTCGCCACATCGTTTTGCATCGCTTCGACATCGGCAATCGTCAGATGACGGGCGATCCGTTTTCCGAGCAGCGGTTTGATATGGGTTCGGATTCGGCTTTCATCCATCGCAAGTGAAGACTCTTTGATCGGCCTGTTTCGTCGACCGAGGATCCTGCCTGCATGAGCTTCTGTCAGATACCAGTCGCACAGTTCGGCAACGTTCATCTCGTTCCTGGCGCGACGAGCGTCATCCGCCGGGTCTTCCCCGGCAGCAACCGTGCCGAGCTTGATCTTTGCAAGATCGCGCGCTTGCTCGGCAGTGATCACGCCAAAGCGACCGATATTGACACGGCGTTTGATGCCCTCGGCATTCCGGTACTGGATGATGAACGTCTTGAGGCCTGAAGGAAGGACGCGAACGCCGAAACCTCGAATCTCACTGTCCCATAGGACGACCTGCTTTTCCTCTGGGGGCTTCAGCGCATCGATCGAACGCTTGTTCAGCTTGGCAGTTGGCATTTCCGCCTCCATTTGGAGACAAAGCTTCTGGCGGTAAGCTTTGTCTCCATATTGTCTCCAAAATACGCCGTTTGGTGGCGAATTCCAGGATATGGCGTAGTAAGCAGAAATCAATATCTAGTTGAAATATCGTAGAAAATCGTATTATCGGAAATTGTAGCGTAGCTTAGAAATCAGATTGCCAAGGTTGGGGTCGAGGGTTCGAA
>NZ_JPPQ01000069.1:579750-586606 GCF_000743655.1 Sphingobium sp. ba1 | reverse complement strand
GCGGAGGGGCAGCGATGGGCTGTTCGGCAGGTGCCGCTTCGACCGTCTCGGCTTCGACGGGCGAGCGACGGCGACGCAACAACAGGGCGACGGCGATGGCTGCGAGGGCAAGCAGACCAGCGATGATCCAGCCCCAGGGCGTCGTATCGGCGCTGGCCGTTGGCGCGGGCGTTGCCGCTGGGGGCGGTGTGACGGTGACGGCCGGGGCGGTCTCATTGACCACAGGCTGGCCCAGGGGCGCTTCTGGCGTCGGCGCGCTGTCATTGGCCGGTTCCGGTTCCGGCTCGGCGCGGGGGGCGGGTGTTGGCGCAGGGCGGGTTTCGGTCGGCCGGGTGGGCTGTCGCGTGGCTGGCTGTGCTGGAGTGGGGACCGGCACGGCAACGGGCGGCGGCGTCACGGTCGGCGCGACGATGGGGGGCTGTGCGACCGGGGTGTCGGGCGCGCGAAAGACATCCAGTTCCGGCCCCTGTCGACGGGTATCGACCGGCGGCGCTGTCCGCGACGGCGGCAGGCTGAAACCGCCCGGCGCAGGCTCGTCGGCCTGCTGGGCATGGACGGGCGCGGCCAGCAGAAGCGGCGCGGCGAGCATAAGTGAACGAACAGACCCCATATGGTGGCCAAGGCACAAGCCGCGCTGAATGGCAAGTGAACAACGTCGCCTGCCCCGTTGGACCGATGACAGCGGGCGGGCAATCGCGTAAGGGGCGCGCATGACCGACCTTAGCCAAACTCCGCTCCATCTGGGCCAGACCAGCGCGCTTCCCGCCACGCCGGAAGCCGCCATCCTCGATTATGTGCCCAATCCGCGACCGGGCAAACCCTATCTGGTGCGTTTTACCGCGCCCGAATTCACCTCGCTCTGCCCGGTAACCGGCCAGCCCGATTTCGCCCATCTGGTGATCGACTATGCGCCCGCCGCGATGATCGTCGAATCCAAGTCGCTCAAACTATTCCTGGGGGCGTTCCGCAACCATGCGGCCTTCCATGAGGATTGTACGGTGGGGATTGGCGAGCGGCTGTTCGCCGAGATGAACCCGATCTGGCTACGAATCGGCGGCTATTGGTATCCGCGCGGCGGCATTCCGATCGATGTGTTCTGGCAATCGGGCGAACCGCCTGCGGGGCTGTGGCTGCCCGCGCAGGATGTCCCCGGCTATCGCGGCCGGGGCTGAGCGCCAGTCAGACCAGTTCGCCGGTCAGCAGCCGGGGCAGCGCCCCGGACTGGCCGCGCGCTTCTGCCATGAAGCGCCCCTTGAGCAACGATGTGCGCTGCACCGCTGCAAGGCCCGCGCGCCGTGCCAATTTGGGCAACCGACCGGGAATGTCGAACAGGCGCACCAGGCCGTCCATCGCGACGCTGGTCATGATTGCGTCCAGCCCGCGCCAGCGCTGATAGCGCGCGAGCAATTGCGCATCGCCTGGATCAAGGCCAAGGCGCATGCCGTCGACCAACACTTCGACCAAAGCGGCGACGTCTCGCAGGCCAAGGTTCAGCCCCTGGCCCGCTATCGGGTGGATCGCATGGGCGCTGTCGCCGACCAGCGCCAGCCGCGTGTCGGTGATGCGGGCGGCATGATGGAAGCCCAGCGAATAGGAGGAGCGGGGGCCAGCCATGCGGATTTCGCCCAGGAAACCGCCGATGCGCTTCTGTGCTTCGGCAAGCCAGGCGCGTTCGGACAGTTTGAGCATGGCGGGCGCCTGTTCGCTCGGCACGGTCCACACGATTGCGGAGCGGGTGCCCGGCAGCATCGGCAGCAGCGCGAAGGGGCCGCCGACATAGAAAATCTCATAAGCGGTGTTGCCGTGCGGCACGTCATGGTCGATCGCGCTGACCATGGCGGTGTGGCTATATTGCCAACGGGTGGTGCGGATGCCCGCCGCCTCGCGAGTCGGGCTGTTGCGCCCCTCCGCCGCGACCAGCAGCGCGCCGCGGATCGTCGCGCCGCTGGCCAGCGTCAGTACGACGCCATCCTCGTTGCGATCGACATGGGTCGCGCGGTCGGGCTGGTAGCGAGTGAGGTTTGTGGCCCGTTGGGCGGCTTGTTCCAAAGCGACGCGCAGGTCGCGATTGGGGAACATCGTCCCCATCACGCCGTCATCGTCGGCGTCCGGCACGAAATCGAGCGCGCCGGGTTCCAACCCATCGCTCACCCAGATGCGGTCGATCGGGCAGCCCTTGCCATCGAGGAAGGGCATGACCCCGATCGCCGAGAGCATGGCGCAACTGGTCGAGGAGATGGCCGAGACGCGGCCGTCGAAACCGCTGGCGGTGGTATCCACCGGGTCGGCGGGATCGACGATGGCGGTGCGCACGCCATGGCCGGAAAGAGCTATGCCAAGGGTCAGGCCGACAAGGCCGCCACCCAATATCACGACGTCGAAGCGTTCCATGGCCCCTGTCTAGGCGGTCGGGACCAACTTGAAAAGCGATGGCTGGCCCGCTCGCCCAAAAGGGCAGGGGCCAGCCGGATCTTCTCAGACGATATGCACCCAACCGGCCGGATCAGCGACGGTCCCGCGTTGAATGCCGGTCAGTTCGCCGCGCAGGCTTTCGGTGACGAGGCCGCCGTCGCCATTGCCGATGGTGAAGTCGCCATCCTTGCTCCTGACCGTGCCAATCGCGGTGACCACCGCTGCCGTGCCACAGGCAAAGGCCTCGCGCAGCGCGCCGCTGGCGGCATCGGCGCGCCACTGAGCAAAGCTGTAGGGCTCTTCCCGCACCGCATGGCCCTTGGCGCGGGCGAGGGTGATGATGCTGTTGCGGGTGATGCCGGGCAGGATCGTGCCGGTCAGCGGCGGGGTGACGATCGAGCCATCCTCCATCACGAAAAAGACGTTCATGCCGCCCAGTTCCTCGACCCACTTATTTTCGGCGGCATCGAGGAAGACGACCTGATCGCAGCCCTGCTCGGTCGCTTCCTTCTGCGCGACCAGGCTGGCGGCATAGTTGCCGCCGCATTTGGCCGCACCCGTGCCGCCGCGCGCGGCGCGGGTATAATGTTCGGACACCCACAGGGTCACGGCTTTCTTGCCGCCCTTGAAATAGGCCCCGGCTGGCGACGCGATGACGCAGAAAATATATTCCTTCGACGGGCGCACGCCGAGGAAGGCCTCGCTCGCGAACAGGAAGGGGCGCAGATAGAGGCTGCCTTCGCCGCTCGGAATCCAGTCCGCGTCGATCTTCACCAGCTCCGCGACGGCTTCGAGGAACAGGTCTTCGGGGATTTCGGGCATCGCCAGCCGCTCGGCCGATTGCGCGAAGCGGCGGGCATTTTCCTCCGGCCGGAACATGGCGATGCTGCCGTCGGCGAGGCGGTAGGCCTTCATGCCTTCGAAGATTTCCTGGGCATAATGCAGCACGGCGCAGGCCGGGTCGATCTGGAACGGTTCGCGCGGACCGACGCTGTGGCTGTGCCAGCCCTCGCCCTCGGTATAGCGGATCGTCACCATATGGTCGGTGAAGAGGCGGCCGAAACCGGGATCCTCCAGCAGGGTGGCGCGCTCGTTCGCCGCCACAGTCTTGCTGCTGCGGGTAACGGTGAAACGCGAACTATGCTGGCCGTCCATAATCTGTCTCCTTGGGTTGGACGGGCTGCCTATGTCACAAAGCGGGGCGGGAAACAACGTCACCTATGCTGACCCATCGGGCCGCTTGCGCCAAGCTGGCCTCTTGGCGCTGGGCTATAGCCTCGCTAACGCTGGCCCATGCATTTTTTCTCCGACAACGCCACCCCGCTTTGCCCGCCCGTCATGGCTGCGATCGCCGCCGCTGACCGGGAGGATCATGGCTATGATGGTGACCAGTGGAGCGCGCGGCTTGACGCGGCCTTTAGCGATCTGTTCGAAGTGCCGGTCAGCGCGCTGTGGGTCGCGACCGGCACGGCGGCGAACAGCATCGCGCTGGCCTGCCTGTGCCCCCCTTATGGCGGCATCCTCTGCCATGACGAGGCGCATATCGTCGTGGATGAATGTGGTGCGCCGGGCTTCTTCACCCATGGCGCGAGCCTGATGCCGCTGCCGGGCGAGGGCGCGAAATTGACGCCTGACGTTGTGGCGGAGCGGCTGGCGGCGGTTCGTCCAGATGTGCATCAGGTGCCCGCGCGCGCGATCAGCATCACCAATGCCACAGAATATGGCCGCGTCTACACGCCCGACGAGGTCGCGGCGCTTAGTACCATTGCGCGCGCGCATGGGCTGGGCTTTCACATGGATGGGGCGCGGTTCGCCAATGCGGTAGCTTTCCTGGGCTGCGCGCCTGCCGATGTCACCTGGCGCGCTGGCGTCGATGCGCTGAGTTTCGGCTGCGTCAAAAATGGCGGGATGGTAGGGGAAGCACTGCTCTTCTTCGGGCCGGAGCGGGAGCGCCGTGCCGCAGAAGCGATGCGCTGGCGCAAGCGGTCGGGCCATTTATTCTCCAAGGGCCGTTATCTTGCCGCGCAGATATTGGCGATGATCGAGGATGGGCTGTGGCTGGCCAATGCCAGCGCCGCCAATGCGGCCGCGCAGGCGCTGGCCGGGGCGGCGGCGGGACGGTTGCTGCATCCGGTCGAGGCGAACGAATTGTTCCTGCGGCTTTCCGCCCCGGAGGCTGCCAGCCTGCGGGCGCAGGGGTTCGATTTCTACGACTGGGGCGCGGGCGCGGCGCGGATCGTCACCAACTGGTCGCAGGATGCGGACAGTGTTGCGCCGTTGGCGGATGCGCTGCACAGGCTCGACCATGGCTGACGACGATCGGGGCAGCATCGTCCTGCCCTTCATCCTCGTCACGCTGATCTGGAGTTCGACCTGGATCGTCATTCGCGATCAGTTGGGCAGTGTGCCTGCCAGCTGGTCGGTCTGCTATCGCTTCGCGCTGGCCGGGGTCGCGATGATGGCCTTTGCCCGGATGCGCGGCGTGTCGCTGCGGATTGGTGGGGCTGGGATGATGTTCGCGGCCTTGCTGGGGACGGCGCAGTTCGTGCTGAATTTCAATTTTGTTTATCGCGCCGAAGAACATCTGACGTCCGGGGTGGTCGCGGTTTTCTACGCGATGCTGCTGATCCCCAATTCTATTCTGGCGTGGATCGTTTTTCGGCAACCGGTCAGCCGCGCCTTCATCGCCGGGTCGGCGGTGGCCATGACCGGCATTGCGATGATGTTGGTGCATGAATATCGGGCGGCCAGCGTCGATCCGGACAAGGTTCTTTTGGGCGTCGGCTTCTCGGTCATCGGGCTGTTCAGCGCTTCGGCCGCCAATGTGATGCAGGGCATGGATATCGCACGGCGGCTGCCGATGGTGGCGATGCTGGCTTGGGCGATGCTGATCGGGGCGGGGATCAACGCGCTGTTCGCCTGGGTCACGACCGGACCACCGGTGATCGAACCGCGCCTCACCTATCTGTTGGGGATAGGCTGGCTTGCGCTGGCGGGATCGGTGGTCACCTTCCCGCTCTATTTCCGCCTGATCCAGCGATTGGGCGCCGGGCGGGCGGCCTATACGGCGGTGCTGATCCCGGTCATCGCGATGCTGATTTCGACGCTGGTCGAGGGTTATCGCTGGACGGGGCTTGCGGCGTCGGGCGCGCTGTTGGCGGTCGTCGGCATGGTGATCGCGTTGCGTGCGAAAAAGGCTTAGCGGCGCAGGCCTGGCTGATAGTGCTGCTTGGCGGCGTTGACCCGGTCGATCAGGCTGGACAGCGACGGCTGGACGCCTGCGATCGGTGCGGGCGGGGACAGGCGGGTCATGCGGCGGCTGAGCGCGGTGAAGGTGGTTTCGATACTGTCCATGGGGGGCGTCCTGCTCTGTTGCGGCAAGGCCCTCTTCGCGTCGATATGGTTAAGAAGGGGTAAGCATAATCCGCGCTTGCGGCGAACCGATTTCCGCCTTCAGACATGCCGCCAGCCCCTGTGCATAAGTGGGATAGCGCAGTTGCCATCCGAGCAACCGCTTGGCGCGACCATTGGCGACGCGGCGGTTTTCGGCATAGAAGCCGCGCGCCATGGGCGATAACTGCGCCTGATCCATCGTCAGCAGCGGCGGATGGGGCAGGGCCAGCATATCGCAGGCAGCCTCGATCACCCGATTTTGGGCGCAGGGCAGATCATCCGACAGATTATAGATGCCGGGCGGGCCGTCGAAGGAGGCGAGAATGCCCGCAACAATGTCATCGACATGGACGCGGCTGAACACCTGGTCCGGCAGGTCGATGCGATGCGCGCGCCCCTCCCGCACCCGGTCCAGCGCCGATCGGCCCGGCCCATAGATGCCCGGCAGACGAAAGCGGCGCATATCGGGCCGGAGCGTGCCCCAATCGCCATCAGCATCGGCGCGGGCGGTGCGGCGGCCTGCGCCGATAGGGCTGGCTTCGTCCACCCATGCGCCGCCGGTGTCGCCATAGACCCCGGTCGAGGAGAGATAGCCGATCCAGCAGGCGGGCGCGGCGGCGATGGCGGGGCCGTAGCGAGCGAGGACGGGATCGGCGTCGCCTTCGGGCGGGACCGAGGAGAGGATATGCGTGGCGCTGGCGATGGCGGCGCGGATGGCGGGTTCGTCATCGAAGGCGAGCGTGTCGGCCGCGGCACTGCGGCGGGTGCCGGTGACATGCCAACCTTCGGTTCGCAGCCGGGTGGCAAGGCGAGACGCGGTATAGCCCAGCCCGAAGATCAGCATATGAGGCAAAAACCATATCTCCGTTCGTTTCGAGCCCTTCGACTGCCTGCCAAGGCAGGCGTTCAGAACCGGCCAAGGTCGAGAAATGCCGCACCCATGTTTCTCGACTTCGCTCGAAACGAACGGCTGTAGAGATTAAACCGTGAAGCTCTCACCGCAGCCGCAGCTGCCTTTGGCATTGGGGTTGGCGAAGGTGAAACCGGCGGT
>NZ_JPPQ01000069.1:571759-579740 GCF_000743655.1 Sphingobium sp. ba1 | reverse complement strand
CGTCCGCTCGGCAATCTCGTCTGCCGTCTTACCCCGGAAGATGATCTCCACCGCGCCCTTGGCCCCCATCACCGCGATTTCGGCCGTCGGCCAGGCGTAGTTCAGATCGCCACGCAGATGCTTGGACGCCATCACGTCATAGGCGCCGCCATAGGCCTTGCGGGTGATGATGGTGATCTTGGGCACGGTCGCTTCAGCATAGGCGAACAGCAGTTTCGCGCCATGTTTGATGATGCCGTTATGCTCTTGCGCGGTTCCCGGCAGGAAGCCCGGCACGTCCACCAACGTCACGATCGGAATTTCGAACGCATCGCAGAAGCGCACGAAGCGCCCTGCCTTCTTGGATGAATTGATATCCAGCACGCCCGCCAGCACGAACGGCTGGTTGGCGACGATGCCGATCGTCCGGCCTTCGACCCGACCAAAGCCGCAGATGATATTGCCTGCATGCGCTGGCTGCACCTCGAAGAAATCGCCCTCGTCCACGATCTTCTTGATCAGTTCGTGCATGTCATAGGGCTGGTTCGCGTTGGCGGGGATCAGCGTGTCGAGGCTCGGCTCGATCCGGTCCCATGGGTCCGCGCTCGGACGCTCCGGCACCGGCTCCTTGTTCGACGCAGGCAGGAAATCGACGAAATCGCGCACCGCCAGCAGCGCTTCGATATCATTCTCAAACGCCACGTCCGCGACGCCCGACTTGGTCGTGTGCGTCACCGCGCCGCCCAGTTCCTCCTGCGTCACCACCTCGTTCGTCACCGTCTTGACCACGTCCGGCCCAGTCACGAACATGAAACTGCTATCCTTCACCATGAAGATGAAGTCGGTCATGGCCGGCGAATAAACCGCGCCGCCCGCGCATGGCCCCATGATGACGCTGATCTGCGGCACCACGCCCGACGCCAGCACATTGCGCTGGAAAATCTCGGCATAGCCCGCGAGCGATGCAACGCCCTCCTGAATCCGCGCCCCGCCGCTGTCGTTCAGCCCGATCACCGGCGCGCCGACCTTCAGCGCCATGTCCATGATCTTGCAGATTTTCATCGCGTGCCGTTCGGACACCGCGCCGCCATAGACGGTGAAGTCCTGGCTAAAGACGAACACCAGCCGCCCGTTGATCGTACCCGATCCGGTGACCACGCCGTCGCCGGGGATATGCGCTTCGTCCATGCCGAAATCGACGCAATTATGCTCGACATACATGTCCAGCTCTTCAAAGCTGTCCTCGTCCAGCAACACCTCGATCCGCTCGCGCGCGGTCAGCTTGCCCTTACCATGCTGGGCATCAATGCGGCGTTGGCCGCCGCCCATGCGCGCACCTTCGCGCTTGGCTTCAAGCTGTTCGATAATGGCGAGCTTCGACATAGGCATATCTCTCCGGTCATTGCGCGGACGTGTTATAACGGCTCTGTCCCAAGCTTTGCGACTTTTCGCAAATGTAAATTTGCTAATTTGCAAATCACGACTTCGCAAATTAGTGTCGAACACCCCACCATCCGTTCGTTTCGAGCGAAGTCGAGAAACGGGCGTGCAGGTTTCTCGACTTCGCTCGAAACGAACGGCGGTTGGGAGCTACTGAGGAGGGAACGCAGACATGGCACGCGGCAATCGTATATTTGCAGGACCAAGGCTGCGCCAGTTGCGCCTCGACCATCGCATGGACCAGGCGACGATGGCGCAGGCGTTGAGTATATCCGTGTCCTACCTCTCCCAGATGGAGAATGACGACCGTCCCCTCACCGCCAAGGTCAAGGCCGCACTCGCCAATGCCTTTCCGACCGACTGGGCCAGCTTCGACGCACGCGAGGATGAGCAGATGCTGGGCGCCTTCACTTTCGCGCTCAGCCATCCCGAATTACCTGGTGTCGCGCTGGAACCGGAGCGGATCGAGAAATTGCATCTGCAATTCCCAGAATTCGCGGCGCGCTATCTCGACCTGTATAACGCGCATCTGCGGGCGAACGAGCGCATCAACATGATCGAGGAAGCGATCGCCAACGACAGCACGGTGCAGGCGCGGCTGCCATGGGAGGCAGCGCGCGACTGGTTTCATGAAGCAGGCAATTATGTTCACAGTATCGATTGCCTGGCCGAGGATATGGCTGCCAGCTTTACCGCAGGGCAGATGCTGGACGAAGGTATGCTGGTCGAAGCGCTGGCACGGCGTCATGGCATCGAAACGCTGATCGCCGACACGCCCGACAGCGCGCTGCGATCCTATACCAGCAGTACCAAGCGGCTATTCGTCAATGCGGCGCTGCCGACCGAGAGCCGGAAGTTCATGCTGGCGCACCAGCTCATGATGCTGGAGGGCCAGGCGGTAATCGCCGATGTAGTAAGCAAGGCGGGGCTGCCGGTCACTGGCGCGGATCGGCTTTTGGCAATCGGCCTTGGCAATTACGCGGCAGGCGCGCTGCTGATGCCCTATGCCGCCTTTCGCGAAGCCGCCCGCACGATGCGCCACGACATAGATCGGCTCGCCCGCACCTTTGGCGTCAGTTTCGAGCAGGCCTGCCACCGGCTTTCGACGCTTCAGCGACCAGGGCTGCGCGGCATTCCCTTCTTCTTCTGCCGCGTCGACATGGCGGGCAATATCACTAAGCGGCACAGCGCAACCCGGTTGCAGTTCGCGCGGTTCGGCGGGGCTTGCCCTTTATGGAACGTGCATGAGGCGGTGGCGATCCCCGACCGGATCAACGTGCAACTGGGCGAAACGCCCGACGGCGTGCGCTATGTCTCGATGGCCAAGGGGCTGGTCAAGCCATCGGGTAGCTATAGTCGGACGCCGCGCCGCTTTGCCGTGGTGCTGGGGTGCGAGACGGCGCATGCGGCGAACTTCGTCTATGCCGACGGGCTGCAACTGGACGTCGAAGGCGCAGCGACGCCGATCGGCATCACCTGTCGCCTCTGTTCTCGCCAAAGCTGCGACCAGCGGGCCTTTCCGCCCGCCGATCGGCCGATCCATGTCGACCCGGATAATCGGCAGATCGTGCCTTACTGGATTGGGTAAGCGATAGGGTTAAGGCTTGGTCCCTTGGCCGTCATGCAGTTTCGCCCACAGGCCCGCCGTGCCTGCTTCCTGCGCCTTCATCGTGAACTGCGCGGCGACCAGCCAGCCCTTGATCGGGCGCATGGGCAAAATGGTGGTCAGGATCAGCACCGGCACGCCAACGGCCAGATGGACCCAAACGCCCGGCCGCGCCATGATTTCGAGCATGATGATGAAAATGACGCCGGGCACGCAGGCGAATAATTGCACGAACACGGCCGGGCCATCGGCAGGGTCGGCGAAGCTGTAATTAAGGCCACAGACTTCGCAATGATCGCGCATGGTCAGGAAGCCGTTGAAGATATGCCCTTCGCCGCAGCGGGGACATCGACCGAGCACACCCGTCTCATGCGCCGAGCGCTTGGGCCACTGGCGGCCGGTCTCGTCAACCCAATGGGCCTGGCTTTGCATGTCTGTCATGACGCTCCATGTGGCGCGTGCGAAGCGCATTGCAATTGGCCCTTTTGTCCTACCCCTTTGCGCGCCACTGGCCAAGGGGCGCACAAGGCGCTATCGCGCGCGCCAATCCTTCCGATCTTCAAAGGCAGTCAAATGGGTTTTCGTTGTGGTATCGTCGGTCTTCCCAATGTGGGCAAGTCCACCCTGTTCAACGCGTTGACCGAGACGCAGGCGGCGCAGGCGGCGAACTATCCCTTCTGCACGATCGAACCGAACGAGGGGCGCGTGGCCGTGCCCGATCCCCGGCTGGAGACGATTGCAAAGATCGGCGGGTCGGCCAAGATCATCGAGACGCAACTGGCGTTCGTGGACATTGCAGGGCTGGTACGCGGCGCGTCCAAGGGTGAAGGGTTGGGCAACCAGTTCCTGGCCAATATCCGCGAGACCGACGCGATCGTCCATGTGCTGCGCTGCTTCGAGGATGACGACATCACCCATGTCGAAAACAAAGTCGATCCGATCGCCGACGCGGAGACAGTCGAGACGGAATTGATGTTGGCCGACCTCGAAAGCCTGGAAAAGCGCGTTCCCAACCTGTTGAAAAAGGGCGCGCAGGGCGACAAGGAGGCCAAGGCGGCCGCCGCCGTTCTGGGTCAGGCGCTAGACCTGCTGCGAGACGGCAAGCCCGCACGATTGACGGTGCCGCGCGACGAGGAAGAAGCACGGCTGTTCGCGCAGGCACAACTGCTCACCGCCAAGCCCGTCCTTTATGTCTGCAATGTCGAGGAGGACAGCGCGTCGAGCGGCAATGCCCATTCGGCGCGCGTGTTCGAGAAGGCGGCGGCGGAAAATGCCAAGGCCGTGATCGTCTCCGCTGCGATCGAGGCCGAACTCGTCACCATGCCGGTCGAGGAACGGGCGGAATATCTCGACGCGCTGGGCCTTGCTGAAGCCGGTCTCGCGCGGATCATCCGGGCGGGGTATGAACTGCTCGGCCTCATCACCTTCTTCACCGTTGGCCCCAAGGAAGCACGCGCCTGGACCGTAGCGCGCGGGGCGAAGGCGCCGCAGGCGGCGGGCGCGATCCATACCGATTTCGAAAAAGGCTTCATCCGCGCCGAAACCATGGCCTTTGACGATTATGTCCAGTTCAACGGCGAAGCCGGAGCCAAGGAAGCGGGCAAGTGGCGGTCGGAAGGCAAGGAATATGTGACGCAGGATGGCGACATCATGCTGTTCCGCTTCAACGTCTGACCCCGTGACGCTGCGCCCCGGCCCATCGCCTGCGCAGCGCAAGGCCGCCTTCCCGCCCAGCGTCGATGCGGACACAAGGCTGTTGATCCTCGGCAGCTTGCCCGGCGATGCGTCGATCCGGCAGGGGGAATATTATGCGCATCGCGGCAACGCCTTCTGGACGCTGATGGGCGATGTGCTGGGCGAGGATTTGCGCGGCCAACCCTATGCCATGCGGCTCAAGCGGTTACGAGCACGGGGCGTCGGCCTATGGGATGTGATCGAAAGCGCGCAGCGTGAGGGGAGCCTTGACGGGGCCATTCGGGGGGCGGAAGTCCGCGATCTGGGGGCGTTCGTCGCGCGGCTACCAATGCTCGAAGCGATCGGCTTCAATGGCAAGACCGCCGCGATGCAGGGGCGGCGGCAGTTGGGCGACCGGCCGGGCCTGACGCTGATCGACCTTCCCTCCTCCAGCGGTGCCTATGCCAGCCTGTCGCGCGCGCAAAAGGCGGAGCGTTGGGCCGCCCTGCGGGCGTGGATCGTCTGACCAGATTGCATCTATGTGTCATATTGCGCGGCTAGGGCGAAGCGCTAAGAGACAGCCATAAAATCATCGCATCCTTGAAGGTCGCCGCCATGTTCACCCGCCGTCAATTGCTCACCGTTGCCACCGCCGCGCCCTTGATCGGCGCGCCTGCTATCGTGAGGGCGCAAAGCTGGTATGCGGGCTATCCCTTTTCGCTGGGGGTGACGTCGGGCGATCCGGCGGCGGACGGCTTTGTCATCTGGACCAAGCTGGCACCCAAACCATTCGAGCCGCATGGCGGTATGCCGACGGTGCCGCTGCCGGTAAAATGGGAAGTCGCCAGCGACGATCGTTTCAAGACGATCGTGGCGTCGGGGGAGGCGACCGCACGGCCTGAACTTGGCCATAGCGTCCATGTCGAAGTCGCGGGATTGCAGCCCGACCGGCCCTATTGGTATCGTTTCGCGCTGGCAGGCGACCAGTCGCCGCGCGGGCGGGCACGCACCTTGCCGCCGGCCTCGGCCAGTCCCAGGGCGCTGAAATTCGGTGTCGCCGGGTGTCAGAATTATGAGGACGGGTATTTTACCGCTTTCCGCCATCTCGCGCGCGAGGATGATCTTGCCTTCGTCTATCATTATGGCGACTTCATCTATGAATATAAGCAGCGCAGACCGGACTATGACAAGGATGGGCTGCCGGTACCCCATGTGCGCAACCATATCGGCCAGGATTGTCTCGACGTCGCGGACTATCGGCTGCGCTACGCCCAATATCTGAGCGATTACGACCTGCAGGCCGCGCGCGCCAAACATACATGGTTCCCCACCTTTGACGATCATGAGGTGGAGAATAATTGGGTGCAGGATGAAAATTGGAAAGCTGTACCGCCGGAGATTTTCCGCCTGCGCCGTCAGGCGGGATTGCAGGCCTGGTATGAATATATGCCCGTGCGTGCTGCCATGCTGCCGCGCAACGGGATCATCACCAATATGTATCGCGAAGCGCGCTATGGCGATCTGCTCTCGATCGATTTTCTCGACACCCGCTCTTTCCGGTCGAAACAGCCCTGCGACGACGGATTCAAACCCTATTGCCCCGGCATCGACGACAGCAAGACTCAGGTCATTTCCCCGGAAGAGGAAAGCTGGCTGGTCCAGAATCTGAAGCGCGGCCAGACCCAATGGAATTGCGTGGCGCAGCAGGTGATGATGATGTCGCTCGACCGCCGCCGCTATGCCGACGAGACCCAGAAAATCTACAATATCGACACTTGGGCCGCCTATACGGCGCAGCGGAATCGGTTGCTGGCCAAGATGCGCGGGCTCGACAATGTCGTGGTACTGACCGGCGACGAGCATCAGAATTTCGCGGGACTGCTCGACAATGGCGACAAGGCCGTGGCGGTCGAATTCGTGTCCACCTCCATCTCGTCGGGCGGCGACGGGTCGAATCTGCGCACCGGCAGCGATGTAATGTTGAAGAACAACGCCGAGCTGAAATTCATCAACGACCAGCGCGGCTATCTGGTCTGCGAAGTCACGCCCGACGCCTGGACGACGCAGGCGCGCGTGATGGATCAGGTGTCGATGCCGGGCGGCGCGATCAGCACGCGGGCGACGATGACCGTCCCGCGCGGGCAACCCTCGCTGCAAATCAGCTGACATTGACGTAAACGTAAGGCGTGTTAGAACGGCATCCATTGCAAAAGGATAGGCATGGCGATGGATGACATTCTCTATTTCGAGGACATAGAGGTCGGCGACAGCTTCGCCTTCGGGCCGCTGACGGTCAGCCGCGAGGAAACGATCGCCTTCGCCGCGGAGTTCGACGCCCAGCCCTTCCACCTGTCCGACGAGGCCGCGGCGACGACCCATTTCGGCACTTTATCGGCCAGCGGATGGCACACCACCGCCCTGTTCATGAAGATGTTCGTCACCGAGATGCAGAGGAATCCTGGGCGACAGGCCGCAAGCCTGGGCGCGATCGGCGTCGATGAGCTACGCTGGCTCCGCCCGCTGCGCCCCGGCGACACGCTGCGCGGGACGAGCGAAGTGATCGACAAAAAGGCATCGAAAAGTCGCCCGGAAATGGGGATCGTGCGCAATAAGGTGACGATCCTCAACCAGGATGATCAACCCGTGCTCATAATGATCCCGATTGCGATGTGGAGGACAAGGCCGGCGTGATTAAGGCTCGATAAGGGACAGGCGGGTCCAGATCATTTCCGCCCAAAAAGCTTCTCAATATCCCCATGGCCCAGCTTTACCCATGTCGGTCTTCCATGGTTGCACTGGCCAGATCGCGGAGTCACTTCCATTTCTCTGAGCAGCGCGTTCATTTCCGCGACGCTCAGCACACGGCCTGCGCGGACTGATCCGTGGCAGGCCATGCTCGCGGCGACGAGGTCGAGCCGTTCCTTCAGCGACAAGGCGCTGTCATAGGCGGCAAGGTCGTCGGCGAGGTCCGTCACCAGCCCCTGCACGTCTGACTGGCCGAGCATCGCAGGAACCGCACGGACCAGCATGGCCGATGGCCCAAAGCGTTCCAATTCCAGCCCGAAATCGCGCAGTTCCGGCGCGCGGGCTTCCAGACGGTCGCAGGCGGGCTCTTCCAGTTCGACCACTTCGGGCAGCAACAGCGCTTGGCTGGCAACCCCCTGCCCCTCCATCGCCCGGCGCATCCGTTCCAGCGTCAGCCGTTCATGCGCGGCATGCTGATCGACGATGACGAGGCCATCCTCCGCCTCCGCTACGATATAGGTGCGCGCCACCTGCCCG
>NZ_JPPQ01000069.1:558276-571749 GCF_000743655.1 Sphingobium sp. ba1 | reverse complement strand
AAATCCGCGCCGCTTGACCCGCCTTATCGCGCCACTGCATAAAGTCTCTGGCGCGCCGCGAAAATCGCGATAGGCTGTGCTTCCATAAAAAAGGAGAGGAAGCCATGCTCGTCATGTTCGTGGGGACGGACCGCACCGAAACTGCCGTCAACGCCACTCAGGTCACCTTCGTCTCATCGGTCAACGACGGCACCCGCATCCGCTTCGGCGAAGGCCGCAGCGTGACGGTCACCGAACCCATCGCCGAAGTGCTCGAAAGCCTCAACCGATCGCTACGCCCGCACGAATAAGGAGGCGAGGGCGTCCAGCGGGCGCGGTGCCTGACGCCACTCAATCCCGGCGGCTGGTTACTCGCCCAGTGCCGTCGCTGGTGATTTCGATCAGATGGGCGGTGTCATTGTCGCATTGCGCTTTCCAGCCCATCACGCCCTTGCGCACTTCGGTTCGAACCGACTCGCTCACCACTGGGCAGGTCGCGCCCGAAGCCCGAATCGCGCGCTCCAGCACGCCATTGCGCTGGGCGTCGTCCAACTGCGCGACTTGCGCCGCGGCACCTGTGTCCGGCGCGACCTGATTGTTCGCGGCGGCCGTCGGCGCGTCATTCCCGCCGCAAGCGGCAAGGCCCAAACCGGCCACCATCATGATCATCGTCCGCATGCCACTCTCCCCCATGTCGTTCAGTCTGCAAAGCCATCGGTCGCGCGGATCAGCGCGTCGAGTATGTCTGGCTCGTTGTACGCATGACCCGCGCCTTCGATCATGTCGAAGCGCGCCTGCGGCCAGGCCCGGTGCAATGCCCAAGCGGTTTCGGCCGGGCAGGCCATGTCGTAGCGCCCCTGCACGATGACGCCGGGGATGCCCGCCAGCTTGCCTGCATCGCGCAGCAACTGGCCCTCCTCCATCCAGCCGCCATGGACGAAATAATGATTTTCGATGCGGGCAAAGGCTAGCGCGAAATCGTCCGCGTCATGCGCCGCTGAGAGCGCGGGGTCGGGCAACAGGCGGATCGTCTCGCCCTCCCACACGCTCCACGCGCGGGCGGCGGCGATCTGCGCGGCGCGATCCGGTCCGGTCAGGCGATGATGATAGGCGTGGAGCAGGTCGCCACGCTCCTCCACCGGGATGGGGGCCACGAAGCGTTCCCATTTGTCGGGATAGATGCGGCTTGCACCATGCTGATAATACCAGTCGATCTCGCTGCGCCGGATCGTGAAGATACCGCGCAGGATGAGTTCCGACACGCGCTCCCCATGCGTCTGCGCATAGGCGAGCGCCAGCGTCGATCCCCAGCTACCACCGAACACCAGCCATTGGTCGATGCCCATCATCGCGCGCAGCCGCTCGATATCGGCCACCAGATGCCAGGTGGTGTTGGCGTTGAGGTCCGCATGCGGTGTCGATCGGCCGCATCCCCGCTGGTCGAACAACAACACATCATAGCGCGCCGGATCAAACAGGCGGCGATGGTCGGGCGCAATGCCGCCACCCGGCCCGCCATGCAGGAAGACGGCCGACTTCGCGCCGGGGGTGCCTACCCGTTCCCAATAGACAAGGTGGCCGTCGCCGACGTCGAGATGACCGGAGGCGAAGGGGGTGATCGGGGGATAGAGTGCGCGCATGGCGTTGCTTCTAGCAGCCCCGGCCTGGCTTCGCCATGTTCCACCTCGGCCAGCCCCGGTTCAGCCGCGCCATTACATGTTGCGACAAATTCGTCTGTCGGTTGCCAGAGTTCTGCGACAAGTGGCGGCTAATCGTTCATCAGCATCCGGTCTGATTTTGGGGGGTTTTCGTGCGGTTTTCCACGTCCATAGTGCTTGTTCCGTTCCTGCTGGGGACAGCGCCCGCCGCGCTGATGGCGCAGGAGGTGCCCGTCGGCGCGCCACCCGCCCAGATGGAGGATATAGAGGGCGAAGAGATAATCGTTACCGGCCAAGCCCCGCGCGGATCGGTGATCGGCAATATCGAACCGGAACAGACCCTATCGGCTGCCGATGTCCGCGCGCTGGGCGTTACGTCCATTTCCGAAATGATCAGCGAATTGTCGCCGCAGACCAATGGTTCGCCGGTGATTCTGCTCAATGGCAAGCGGATATCGAGCTTCTCGGAAATTCAGGACATTCCCTCCGAAGCGGTAGCGCGGGTCGAAATCATGCCCGAACAGGTCGCGCTCTCCTATGGCTATGCGCCGACGCAGAAGGTCGTCAATGTCGTGCTGCGCGAGCGGTTCCGCGCCGAAACCGCCGAAGCGCGCGCGGGCGTGACGACGCAGGGCGGGCGGGAGAATGGCCAGGTCGAAGCCGGGATGCTGCGCATTCAGGGCGACAATCGCTTCACCCTTAATCTCAAATATAGCCGCGCTGCCGCGCTGCTGGAAAATGAGCGCGGCATCCTTCCGACTGCGCCCGGCCGCCCCTATTCGCTTAGCGGCAATATCACCGCGCCGACTATGGGCGATCCGATCGACCCGGCGCTTTCGGCCCTTGCGGGGCAGAGCGTGACCGTGGCGAGCGTCCCCACTAGCGCAGCGTCCGGTGCCCCCAGCCTCAATGATTTCGTCGCAGGCGCGAACATCACCGGCGTCAGCGACCTAACGCGCTATCGCAGCCTGAGCCCGGAGACGGAGAATTTCTCGGTCAACGCGACCTTGGCCCGCGCGCTGGGCGGCGTGACCGCCACGCTCAATGGACGACTGGAACTGTCGGATAATGATTCGTTGCAGGGTCTGTCGGCCAACGCGCTGACGCTGCCGGGCGGCAACCCCTTCTCTCCCTTCGCAGGCGATACGACGCTCTATCGCTATCTGGCACAGGCAGGCGCACTGGAGCAGCAGATACGCGGCACCACGGGGCATATCGGGCTGACGCTGAACGGTCAGTTGGGGCGCAGTTGGCAATGGTCCTTCACCGGCAATGGTGACCTGTCGATCACCCGCACCCGCACCGACCGTGGGGTGGATAGCGGTGCGATCCAGGCCGCGCTCGATGCGGGTGATGCCAGCGTCAATCCCTATGGCAGTTTCGCGCCCGACCTGATCGCCACGCGCCTGTCCGACCGGGCGCGGGCGAAAAGCCAGGCGGTGCAGGGCGATCTTTTGCTGAGCGGTACTTTGTTCGACCTGCCCGCTGGCGACGTGACCAGCTCGATCAGGATCGGTGCATCCGCCAATGGCTTTGACAGCCGGTCGACCCGGTCGGGCGTCGAGAGCGAAACCCGCTATAGCCGCGAGATCGGTAGCGGCCAGTTGAGCCTGGACCTGCCGATCACCAGCCGATCGAGGGATGTGCTGGGCGCCGTCGGCGACATCAGCGTCAACCTGAATGCTGCCGCGCAGCATTATTCGGATTTCGGGACGCTTTCGACATTGGGCTATGGCCTGCGCTGGGAACCGGTGAAGGCGGTGCAGATATTGGCATCCGCTAATCAGGATCGGGCCGCGCCAACGGGCGCGCAAATCACGGACCCGCTGATCGCCACGCCCAATGTCTCGGTCTTCGACTATGCGACCGGGCAGAGTGTGTTCGTCACCCAATTATCAGGCGGCAGCGCGGCGCTGCGCGCAAGCGTGCGCGACCAGTTCCGCCTGTCGGCCAGGGTCAAGCCGTTCGAAAAGCCCAATCTGACGCTGACCGCCACCTATCTCAACAGCCGGACCAGCAACCCGGTCGCAGCCTTTCCTACGCCGACACCGGCGCTGGAAGCCGCCTTCCCGCAACGTTTCCTGCGCGATGCGGACGGCAGCCTGCTTCAGATCGACGCCCGACCGCTCAACTTCCTGCGGTCGCAGAGTGAACAATTGCGCTGGGGCTTTGACCTGTCGATCCCGCTCAAATCGCATGTCCAGAAGCTGGTGGAAACGTGGCGCGCGTCGGGCGGCAAGCCCGAAGACCGGCCACCGGAATTGGCGGCCTTGTTCGGCAATCGGCCGCAGCGCGCGCCAGGGCAGGAGGGCGCCGACCGGCCGCGCAGCGAAAGGGGCGCGGGACAAGAAGGCGGGCGCCCGTCCGGCCCACGCGGCGGCGGCTTTGGCGGCGGACGCGGCGGTGGCCAGGGCGGCGGACGGATAAGCTTCAGCCTTTATCACACCTGGCATCTGACAGAGAGTATCGACATTGCGCGCGGCGTGCCGCAACTCGACCTGCTGAACGGCGACGCCACTGGATCGGCTGGCGGTCAACCCCGGCATGAGATCGACGCGCGGATCGGATATACCAATAACGGTATCGGGGCACGGCTGGGCATCGATTGGGAAAGCGGCACCCATGTCGATGGCGCGCTTGGTGGAGGATCACGGCTGAACTTCGGCAGCCTCGCTACCGCAAACCTGCGTATCTTCGCTAATCTGGGGCAAATGCCGATGCTGGTGAAGGATATGCCGTTCCTGCGCGGGGCACGGGTGTCGATCGGCATCGACAATATCTTCAACCAGCGCCGCGAGGTCACCGATGCCACGGGCATGACCCCGCTGCGGTATCAGCCCGGCTATCTCGACCCGCTGGGCCGCACCGTGTCGATCAGCATCCGCAAGCTATTTTCTCCCAATTTTGGCGGCGGGAACAGGCCGCGTAGTTAAATTCCTGTTAGCCACGCCTAAAGCCCGTCGTTGTCCTGCCGTTATGACAGCTATCAAAGGTTCGGGAGACGACGGGATGAAGCCGATCAGGATTGTGGTTGTCGACGATTCGCTCACCATCAGGGCGATGATCGAGACGTTGCTGGAGCGCGACCGCCGGGTTCAGGTGGTCGGGATCGCCCGCAATGGCGAGGAAGCGATCGACATGATCCGGCTGGAAAAGCCCGATGTCGTGACCCTCGACATCGCCATGCCCGGCAAGGACGGCATGGCGATATTGGACGAGATCATGGACATGGACCCATGCCCGGTCATCATGCTGTCCAGCCTGATGCGCGAAGGCGCACCGATCGTCGCTGAAGCGATGGACCGGGGCGCCGCCGCCTGCTTCAACAAGGCGATGATCGTGCGCGAAGCCACGCGCTTCGTCACCCTGATCAAGGCCGTGGCGCGCGGCCTGGTGGAGATGGATGTGGAGCCAGTCGCGATTGCGGCCTGAACGCAGCGTAGAAAAAAAGGGGGAAGAGCCCGATGGCTTCTTCCCCTCTTTTTTGCGCGTCACGCGTTCAACGCGCGGATGGTTTGGAACTGGCGAGTGCCATGGCGTTGGCGGCACCGCTGGCGGGCTGCACTGGCGTGTCTTTTCCCGAAATATAATAAGCGCTCAAAGTGGCGACGCCCAAGACGATCACCAATCCCAATATGGCGCGATTGCCTCTGCCGGACCTTTGTCCAGAGTTCGTCCGACCGTCATCATCACCTTTGCGCATATCTTATTCTCCATCGGGTGTATCCGTGGAGCATAATCTCTGCCGAACCCCGGTGTTCCTGCGAAAAATGGTGATATTTTGTTGCTGAACCAGTCTTTTAGTTACACAATAAGCAGATCAGGACGCGAGCGTTTTGGGCGCATTACGCAAGGCACTCAGATCAATCATACCAGCAAATTCTACGCCCATTCGGTCGCCCTTCGACCATTTGGCGGTCGCATTGACCGATTGGCCTTCTGCCAACTCGATGGCGAACAAAGTGCCGGATGGCACATTCCATAGCCCTTCGATCAGCGCGCCAGTGGCCGAGATGTTGCGGACTCGACCCGTGTAGACATGGCCTTGGTGGTGAATGGCCACGGTTCGCAACATGGTCTTGCGACTGGGCCGACTGGATTTAAAGCCATCCATCGCCACGTTGGCGCCATGCGTGTCGTGGCTTGCCATGACATCGACGAAGGGCATGGGGCGGCCATAAATATAGCCTTGAACATGGCTGCACCCCAATTGCCGGATCAGCGCCAGTTCGTCTTGCGTTTCCGCGCCTTCAGCGGTCGTATCCATCCCCAGCGCCTCCGCCAGGCTGACGATCGCCTTGATGATGGCGCTATTGCGGCTGCCCTTGATGGCCGCGCCCCGCACGAAACTCTGGTCGATCTTGATCTTGTCGAACGGCGCCTTCTTCAAATAGCCGAGCGAGGAATAGCCCGTCCCGAAATCATCCAGCGCCAATCGCACGCCCAATGCCTTCAATCGTGCGAACATGGCGTCGGTGCCATCATCGTCGTTCAAGAAGACGTTTTCGGTGATTTCAAGTTCGAGGCGTTCGGGAGCCAGTTGCGACGCGGCGAGCGCATTCATGACCGTGGACGGAAAGCCGATATTGGCAAATTGCGTCGGCGAAACGTTGACTGCAACGCGAATGCCGTCGTCCCATTGCGCTGCGTCTCGACAGGCGGTGTGGATGACCCATTCGCCGATCTGACTGATCATCCCGCTGTCTTCGGCGATGGGAATGAACAAGGCGGGCGAAATCGGCCCCCGCACGGGATGCGTCCAGCGCAACAGCGCCTCATATCCGGTGATCTGATCAGTCCGCAATGACACGACAGGTTGATAGGCCAGATGCAGGCCATCGCTGGCCAGCGCATGGCGAAGATCTTGTTCCAGGCGACGGCGATCTTCGGCGTCGGCATGCATTTCCGACGAATAGAAGCGATGCCTGCCTCGGCCGTCACCCTTCGCCGCATAGAGCGCAAGGTCGGCGTTGCGAATAAGCGCATCAGCCGTAACGCCATCCTGGGGCGCACAGGATATGCCGATGGATACGCCGATGACGACGGCATTGCCTTCGATCGAATAGGGCTGGGCCACCGCGTTGATGATGGTCTGGGCCAGAAGGGCCAATGCATCCCGGTCATGATGTCCAGGCAGCAATATCTTGAACTCGTCGCCACCCTGACGCCCGACCAACCCCTTGTCGCCGACGGTGCGTTTAAGTCGCTGGCTGACCTGGCGCAGCAGCGCGTCTCCTGCAGGGTGGCCCAGCGTGTCATTGACCAGCTTGAACCGATCAAGGTCCAGCATCATCAACGCGCAATCGCCTGGTCGGCCCGGCCGCTCCGTGACCGCCTGCTCCAAGGAACTGAGCATCTGGATACGATTGGCAAGGCCGGTGAGGGAATCGAACTGGGCAAGGCGCGTCACTTCGGCCTGACTGCGGCGCATTTCCGTCAGATCCGTGCCGCTGCCGCGAAAGCCATGAAATTGCCCATATTCGTTGAACACCGGCTGGCCGGAGATCGACCACCATCGCTCTTCCTTCGCCATCGCCGCGCAGACCGAGAGGTCGGAAAAGCCAGTCCGCGCCGACAGATGAAAGCCCAGTGTGCGCTCCCCGTCGCCTTGCTGCCTGTCGCCCGGCCGGATGATTTCCGTCATCGGGCGGCCGATCAGCGCGCCTTCGCGCGCATCAAGCGTTTGCGCCAGCGTATCGGATATGTAGGTCAGGCATCCGTGCCGGTCGGTTTCCCAGAACCAGCCCCGCCCGGTGCGCTCATGCTCCAACAATAGTCGATCGGAACGCTGCGCGCGCAGGTCCTGCCTATGCCGTTCGATGGCGCAGTCCCGATCGACCGTGGCTTGCCGCACCGTCGCAACAGCCATCACGATCACGCAACACAACAGCATGCCGATGTGCGTGACACCGGCATGTTCCGTCACGGCCACCAGCAACAGGCCGAGAAAATAGCCGATCCCCAACAGACGCCTGTCGCCGAAAATACAGACAGCCAATAGAGCGACGGCCAATTCGGGGACTGCCAAAAGAAAAGCAGGTGCCGACGCCGCTGCGGGTGCCTGCCCTAGCCAGAGGCTGAAGCAGAGCCCCGACAAAAACACCATCGGCAACATCAGCCGATTCTGGACATGGGGCTTGACCGCTTGAAACGACGCCTGGCGCGGGACGATCATCAAGACGCCGTCGACCAACAGCATGATAGCCAGGACTACGGCCTGCTCCCCGTCCCCTGCGTGATAAAAGGGGATATGCAGGAGGCTGACGATGCAGATCTTCGCCAGCAGGATCAACGGCCATAAGCGCGCGATCGGCGCGAACGCTCCCGAAATCCAGGATGCGGAAACCTCGGTTCCGCTTTCCGTCAGGCCCAGTGCGACCATCAAGGTCATCGGCCGCGAAGACGGATCGGACAAGGAAGCGCGCAATGGATTCATGCGCCCGACAATAGCGCCAAGTCGTTGACAGAGGCTTACTACCCGAACTCCTGTAATCATAAGATTACATCATCGGGTCAGGCAGTAGCGCCCGCTACTCAGACACGCATCGGCATAAGGACATACAGGGCGGGACTGGCATCATTCTCGCGAATCAAGGTCGGTGCGGCGGCATCGGCCAGATGCAGCTCGACCAGATCGCTGTCGATCTGCCCCAATATGTCGAGCAGATAGCGCGCGTTGAACCCGATATCGAAGCCCTCGCCCTGGAAGGCGCCGGGTACTTCTTCGGCCGCCGTGCCGTTTTCCGGGCTGGTCACCGACAGGGTGATCTTGTCGCGGTCGAGGCTCATCTTGACCGCGCGGGTCTTTTCGGTCGCGATGGTCGCGACGCGATCGACACCTTCTTCGAAGCCACGCGGGTCGATCTTGAGCAATTTGTCGTTCGCGGTCGGGATGACGCGGCTATAATCGGGGAAAGTACCGTCGATCAGCTTGCTGGTCAGGATCGCGCTGCCCAGCCCGAAACGGATCTTGCTCGCCGACAGCGCAATCTGGATCGAGCCATCGACCTCGTCGAGCAGCTTGCGCAGTTCAGCGATGCATTTGCGGGGAATGATGATGCCGGGCATGCCGTCCGCGCCATCGGGGCGAGGCACGGTGATGCGGGCCAGGCGATGGCCGTCGGTCGCGGCGGCGCGCAAAACCGGCTGGCCGTCGTCGGCGACGTGGAAATAGATGCCGTTCAGATAATAGCGCGTCTCTTCGGTCGAGATCGCAAAGCGCGTCTTGTCGATGATCTGCTTCAATGTTTCGGCCGGCAGTTCGAAGCTGGTCGGCAGTTCGCCCTCGGCAATGACCGGAAAGTCGTCGCGCGGCAGGGTGGACAGGTTGAAGCGCGCGCGCCCGGCCTGGATCAGCATCTTGCCCTCGGCCGCCTGGAGCGAGACCTGGCTGCCTTCGGGCAGTTTGCGCGCGATGTCGAACAGCGTGTGCGCCGAAATGGTCGTCGCGCCGGGCTGCTCGACTTGGGCTGCAATACTGTCGACGATCTGGAGGTCGAGATCGGTCGCCATCAGCTTGATCGCGCCATCGGCCGATGCTTCGATCAACACGTTGGACAGGATGGGAATAGTGTTCCGGCGCTCGACCACCGACTGGACGTGGCTCAGGCTCTTGAGGAGCGTTGCGCGTTCGATGGTGGCCTTCATGTCCCTGATCTGTCCGTTTCTTTTTAAGCCGATAGCCAGGATTCGGTCGAATCCCGGCGACAATGATGGATGGTTCTTCATAACCGCTGTTGCGGCGTGGGCAAGCACTCGCTCACCCTTTCACGCTGCACCAGGGTTGCAAATGGGGACAGGTTGGGCTTTGCCGTTCGGATGCGCGCTGCCTTTTTACTCCTGACGGCCCTGCTGCTTGCGATCGCGCCAGCCTCGGCACGCGATTCTCTTGGAATATTCGACGGTTGGGGCGCCTTTCGTGACCCGGCGACGCCGCGTTGCTATGCCATCGCCCAATCGGTGATGCGCGGTGGAAGGCGCGGCAAAGGCTTTGCCTCCGTCGGCACCTGGCCACGCCAGCGGGTGCGCGGGCAGATTCACCTGCGCCTCAGCCGCGCCCGGTCGGACAAGGCGCCGGTGACGCTGAGCGTGGGCGAGCGCCGATTCTCCCTGGTCGCAGGCAAGGTTGACGCCTGGGCCGCGGACGCGCGCGGCGATGCGGCGATCATCGCAGCCATGCGATCAGCCAGCAGCATGAGCGTGCAAAGCATCGACGCGCTGGGCCGCGCCTTTGCCGACAGCTACGCCCTGCGCGGCGCGGCGACGGCGATCGATGCAGCGGCGCTGGGCTGCGCACGGGTGCGGTAGGCGCGCGCTTTCACATTTTGTGAAAATCGACTATGGGCGCGGCTATGCAATCAGCCGCCAACCTTGTCATGCCGATTCCCGGCCTCATCGATCCTGTGCCCGTGCCCCGCGCCGTCACGCCCCGCGCGGATGGCCGCACCGACCTGCTCGGCCTGTCGCGCCCGCAGATCAAGGCCGTGCTGGAGGAGGCAGGGCTGGACGGGAAAGCGGCCAAGCTGCGCGCCAAGCAGCTGTTCCACTGGCTCTATCATCGTGGCGAGACCGATTTCGAGGCTATGACGGACCTTGCCAAGCCGATGCGCGGCTGGATGGCCGAGCGCTTCGTCGTCGGCCGACCGGAGGTGGTGGAGGCGCAAGTTTCCAACGATGGCACCCGCAAATGGCTGCTCCGCTCGGATGACGGGCAGGATTATGAGATGGTGTTCATCCCCGATGCGGATCGGGGAACGCTGTGTGTGTCGAGCCAGGTCGGCTGCACGCTGAACTGCCGTTTCTGCCATACCGGCACGATGCGTCTGGTGCGCAATCTTACGCCGGGCGAGATTGTCGGCCAAGTCATGCTGGCGCGGGATGCGCTGGGCGAATGGCCCAAGGGCAATATGGGCAGCAACGTCGCGGTGCTGGACGACGAAGACGAGGACGCGCCGCAATATTCGCCTGATGGGCGGATGCTGACCAATATCGTGATGATGGGCATGGGTGAGCCGCTCTATAATTTCGAGCATGTGCGCGATGCGCTCAAGGTCGTGATGGACGGCGATGGCCTCGCGCTTTCGCGCCGCCGCATCACGCTTTCGACCAGCGGCGTCATCCCGATGATGGCGCGCGCGAGCGAAGAGATTGGCGTGAACCTCGCCGTCTCGCTCCATGCCGTAACCAAGGAAGTGCGCGACGAACTGGTGCCGCTCAACAAGAAATATGGGATTGAGGAGCTGCTCCAGGCCTGTGCCGACTATCCCAAGGCAAGCAATGCCCGGCGCATCACATTTGAATATGTGATGATCCGCGACAAGAATGACAGCGACGAGGATGCCCGCGAACTGGTGCGGTTGCTGCGCAAATATAAGCTGCCCGCGAAGGTCAACCTGATCCCGTTCAATCCTTGGCCGGGCAGCGATTATGAATGCTCGACGCCTGATCGTATCCGCGCGTTCAGTTCCATCGTGTTCGAAGGCGGCATTTCCGCGCCGGTCCGCACCCCGCGCGGGCGCGATATCATGGCGGCCTGCGGCCAGTTGAAGTCGGCGAGCGAGAAGAAGAGCCGGGCCGAACTCGACCGGCTGGCAGCGGAGAAGCAAGCGGCGCTGGGATGACGCGCGCCGGTTACGTGCGCCCAGTAAGGCACGAAACGATAGCCCCGCCCTGATCCGGCGGGGTTTTTCTTTGGGGGACTGATGATGACGGATGACGAGATCGAACGGCTGGCGACGGGCTTTTGCGATTGCACTCTGCCCAAGGCCGCATGGACCCATGGCGCGCATTTCGCGACCGCGCTCTGGCTGATCCTGACGCGCGCCGACATCGATCCGGAACGCGACATGCCCGCGATGATCCGGCGCTATAATCAGAGCGTCGGCGGGGTGAACAGCGACACGGGCGGCTATCATGAAACGATCACCCAGGCGTCGCTGCATATGACCCGCGCTTTGCTGGCCGTATTGCCGGCGGACGCGACACCCGCAACCGCCTTTGCGCCCTGATAGCGTCGCCGCTTGGGAACAAGGACTGGCTGTTCAATTACTGGTCGCGCGAGACGCTGATGGCCCCTGCGGCACGGCGCGCCTGGATCGAACCCGACATACAGCCGCTCCCAGCATAGAAAAAGGGCGGCCCTTTGCAGGACCGCCCTTCGTCATTTCAACGGATCCGCAAGGATCAGAAGCGGAAGCCGACGCCGACCATCGCGGCGTCACGGCCACCGATATTCTGCTCATATTCGGTGCGCTGATATTCGGCCGAGATATAGGTCGACGGGGTCGCCGCGAATTCCAGACCACCACCGAAGCGGACGCCTTCCAGGCCAGCGCCGTCACCATCGACTTCGAAGCGGGTGGTGGCATAGCCGACCTTGCCGAACGCCAGGACGCGCGGCGTGGCGACGAAGCCAAGGCGCAGCGACGCAGCGAGATCGCGGCTGACGTCCAGGCCGAAATCGTCGACCGTGGTGTCGCCCAGGCTGACTTCGATGCCGCCGGTGACGCGAGGGGTCAGCGCCAGGTCGTAACCAGCGGTCACGCCATAAGCGAAGCCTTCTTCGCCGCCGATCTTGTCATAGCCCATGGTGACGCCAGCGCGCGGCCCGGTGAAGGGTGCAGCGTCCTGAGCGACGGCAGGGGTTGCAACAACGGCAGCAGCAATAGCTGCGAAAATCACAGTCTTCATAAATTCCTCGATATTATTATATTGCCTGACATAGTTTATCGTCAGGCTATTTGGTTCGACGCGAAGATTTCATGGCGCCATATGCGCCATGTTTATCCTATCCATGATTGCTTTTATTTTTAGCGATCATGAACGCGATCCGCATCGGCATCGCGTGATTGCCATCTAGGTGCGCCCTGTTGATTTGCAAAGGGGCTGGATTGTAAGTGGTCATGATTCTTGATTTATGTTGCAAAAGTGTGACATTGACAGCCATCGGGCTGGGTGCCGACTGTCATACAGGCTTCGTGGATTTTCCCCGAAAAAGGCGTAAGGTTGCGCCAATGGATAGCCCCACTCCCACCGACGGCATCACCGTCAAGCGCCATCGGCTTTCGACCCGGTTGTGGCATTGGCTGAACGCCGCGCTGCTCTATGTCCTGTTCACCAGCGGCCTTGGCATCTTCAACGCCCATCCCCGCCTCTATTGGGGGCAGTATGGGGCGAATTTCGACCATGCCTGGTTGGAACTGGAGCGCTTTCCCGGTTGGATCACCTTGCCTGGCCTCTATAATCTCGCGATGTCGCGCCACTGGCATCTGACCGCTGCGCCGATCTTTGCCTTCGCGCTGCTGTTCTACATGCTCTGGAGCCTCGCCAACCGGCATGTAACCCGCGACCTCGCATTCCGCCGCGATGATCTGCGCCCGCGTCACATCTGGCAGGATATCAAGGACCATGCCCGGCTGCGCTTCCCAACCGGGCAAGCGGCGTTGCGCTACAATGTCCTGCAGAAGGCCAGCTATGTCGGCGTGATCTTCATCCTGTTGCCGCTCGTCATTCTGACCGGGCTGACCATGGCACCTGGCATGAATGCGGCTTGGCCCTGGCTGGTCGACATGTTCGATGGGCGACAATCGGCGCGTTCGCTGCATTTCATCGCCGCCTTTGCGCTGGCCGCATTTTTCATCGTTCACATCCTGATGGTGATCTTGGCCGGACCGATCAACGAAGTGCGGTCGATGATTACCGGGCGATACCGGGTGCCGGAGGAACGACCATGATCCTGACCCGCCGCATGGCGCTGCTGGGCGCTGGCGCGATGCTCACCGGTTGCGACCGGCTGGCTAGCCATGACAACGTGCGAAAGGCCCTTTTTTCGGCCGAA